>NZ_JAFNLL010000040.1 GCF_017368795.1 Arthrobacter cavernae
GAATGACTCACAACCAGCTTGACGATGAGGGGCTCTCTCACTTTTCTCGGGCAAGTGAGAGAGCGTCAGGGGAAATGCCCCCAAAAGTGAGAGAGCGTCGGGACGTCCGTCAGACGGCGGCGACGGCCGAACGGACGGCCACCGGCATCGGCGTGGTGGGCCGGCCGATCAGTTCGCGGAGATCGGAGCCGCTGACCAGGAGGTCGCCGCGGGCAATGCCCAGGTCCGAGTCCGCCAGGATGTCGGCGAAGGGCTGCGGCACGCCGAAGCCGGCCAGAAGTCCGGCGTAGTCGCTGGCCGGAAGATCCTGGTAGGCCACCGGCTTGTTGGCTGCTGCGCTGATTTCCTGGGCCAGTTCGGTGAGGGTAAAAGCGTGGTCCCCGCCGAGCTCGTAGACCTTGCCGGCCTGGTTGTCGGCAACGAGTACAGCGGCGGCGGCTTCGGCATAGTCCGAGCGGGACGCAGCACTGATTTTGCCTTCGCCGGCACTCCCGGCCAGGGCGCCCTGGGCCAGCGTGCCCTGCAGCTGCTCGGTGTAGTTTTCGAGGTACCAGCCGTTGCGGAGGATGGCGATCGGGACACCGGAATCCTTCAGGATAGCTTCCGTTGCCTGGTGCTCGGCGGCGAGCTTCATACCGGTGGTGTCAGCGTTGGCGATGCTGGTGTAGGCGATCAGCTCCACACCGGCAGCCGCGGCCGCCGCAATGACAGTGCGGTGCTGGTCCACGCGCTGGCCAACCTCGCTGCCGGAAATAAGGAGGACTTTGCTGGCGCCTTCCAGCGCCTGCGCCACGGAGGCGGCGTCCGAGTAATCCATTGTCCTGACCTGCACGCCGCGTGCGGCGAAGTCGGCCAGCTTCTCGATGGAACGGCCGGCGGCCACAATTTCGGCAGGCGGTACATTGCGCTGCAGCAGGGCCTCGACGACGTGGCGGCCAAGCTGTCCGGTTGCTCCAGTGATGACAATGCTCATGGTTGGGTTCCTTTCACCATTTGTTAGGGGGTCACCCTCCACAACCAGCCATCCCGCCGAATACTTCCTGAAAGTCTGTACGCACTTTGAAGTAAGGTACTCACCTTTTGGTAAGTTATGGGTATGGAAAGAAGCACTCTGGACACTCGCTTGCACGCTCACTTGCCGGATGGACTGGCCGACGGCGTGTTCCCGGCAGGGTGCCCCAGCCGCACCGTCCTGGACCACATCACCAGCAAATGGGGAGTGCTGATCCTGCTCTCACTCTCGGAAGGTGAACAGCGCTGGAGCGAACTCCGGCGCCGCGCGGAGGGCATCAGCGAGAAGATGCTGGCCCAGACACTTAAGACCCTGGAGCGCGACGGGCTGGTGCTGCGCAAGGCCCAGCCGGTCATTCCGCCCCGTGTGGACTACAGCCTCACCGAGCGCGGCCATGAACTGTCCGACCTGTTGGTTCCACTGGTCACCTGGGCCTATAACAACGCCGACGACATTATTAACGGCCAGCGCTGACAAGACACGCCGGAGTTGAGATCAGTCGTCAGGGCGGTCTCACGAACGGCCGTTCGTGGACACCATCTGGACGATGCGATTGAACGCCGATCCGACCGCGAACCGCGCCGCTGCGGCCGTCACATGACGCCGCCGCCGGCGCCGATGTTCTGAGCGGTGACCCAGGACGCGGCGGTGGTGCCGGTCAGGAGCAGGCGGGTGCCGCCGGAGGAGATCGCGATGATCCGTCCGTTCTCGCGCACTCGGGCGGCAGCTTGCTGCAGGACCAGGAACGCTCCACGGGTGTTGGTGTCGAAGGTGTCCTGGTAGTCCTCGAGCGTGTAGTCAGCGAAGGGCTTGTTGATCACGATCGCCGCGTTGGACACGACGATGTCGAGCGGACCGAGTTCCGCTTCGGCTTGGTCAAACATGCGGGGAACGGCAGCCAGGTCGGACACGTCGCCGGGAACGGCGACGGCACGGCCGCCTGCTGCGGTGATGGTGTTCACGACGTCTTCGGCGGCAGCCTTGTTGCCGCGGTAGTTGATCGCGACGGCGGCGCCGCGGGCGGCCAGTCCCTCGGCGATCGCGCGGCCGATGCCGCGGGACGCTCCTGTGATCAGGATGTGGTCGGGCGTTCGGCGGGGTCTGGGTGATACGACGATCGGTCGGGAATGTGCAGTGCGTGGCGTCGGCCGTTGGCCCAGATGGCGAGGCCGAGCAGGGAGAGGAGGGTCCCGGTGAGAGTAACGGCGCTCCAGCCGCCGACGCTCCAGAGGAGTCCGGCGAGAGTCGAACCGATGGCCCCGCCGAGGAAGTTGGTACAGACGAAGGCGGTGTTGAGACGGCTTCGCGCGGTCGGGTCGACGGAAAAGAGTCGGGTCTGGTTCAGCAAGTTCAGTCCCTGGATGGCGATGTCGATGACGACGACGACGGCGATGACGCCGATGAGCCACTGTCCGGTGAGGGCGGCCGTAATCCACGAAGCAAGCGCGAGAGCCCACGCGATGCCCGTCGTGGGCAGGGACCAGCCTCGGTCGTGGAGGCGTCCGGCGCGTTGTGCGGCGACCACTCCGGCGAGCCCTGCCAGGCCAAACAGGCCGATGATGCTGGCTGGGTAGGAGTACGGGGGTGTGCTGAGTAGGAAGGTCAGCGACGTCCAGAACATGGTGAAGGTCGCGAAGCCGGTCGCCGCGAGGGCGAGGGTCCAGCGGACGGTGCGTTCGCGGCGGATGGCCAGGAAGACGGATGCAATCAATGCAGGGTACGGGATGCTCGCCTTGGCCGGCAGGGCCGGGATGCGTCGTCGGAGGATGATCGCGAAGACGGCGGCGGCAATCGCCGCGATTGCGAAGATCGCACGCCAGCCCGCGATGTCGGCGACGAGTCCGCTGATGGTGCGGGAGAGCAGGATGGCGGTGAGCATCCCGGACGCGACGGTTCCGACGATGCGGCCGCGCGTGGCGTCGTCGGCGAGGTCTCCGGCGAGGGGTGTGAGCAGCTGGCCGGACACGGTCGTCAATCCGATCAGGGCGTTCGCGGCCAGCAGGACGCCGAAGTTCGGTGCCACGGCGCTGGCCGTCAGGGCGATCACTGCTGTGCCGAGGACGGCGGGGACGAGCTTGCGGCGGTCGAGGACGTCGCCGAGAGGGACCACGAGGAGGATGCCGAGGGCGTAGCCGAGTTGGGTGACGGTCACCAGCCAGCCGGTGGCCGCGGTGCTCACGCCGAGGTCCTCACTGATGAAACCGAGCAGGGGCTGGGTCCAGTAGAGGTTGCCGACCGCGGCACCTCCGGCGATGGCGAACAGAAGAGTCAATCCGGGTGTCATGATGCTGTGTCCAGCGTCGGACGGTCCCGGCGGGCCTGTTTCGCGGCGAGAACAACCAGCGGGATCAGGCCGAGGACGACCATGACGACGCTGACCACGGCCGGACCGATGGCACCGAGATCGGATTTGAGAGCCTCACCGGCGGTGACGGATCCGACCGCGGTTCCGGCGTTGAACGCGGACACCGCCAGGGCGGCTGCGAGGGTCGGCGCGTTCCGGGCGAAGGCTACGGCCATCCCGGTCGCGACCGGCGGGATCGCCATTCCGGAGATCCCGAGCAGAAACACGAGCACGACGGTGACCGCCGCTAACGCCGACAAGGGGATCAGTAGGAGCAGCACCACACCGGCAATGAGCGCGGCAACTACGAACGTCCTAACCGGGCGCCGGTCGCCGAAGCGGCCGCCGGCGTTCGTGCCGATCAGCGCCCCGACGCCGAAGCCGGCGAGCACCAGCGGCACCGCCCAGCCCGGAAGCCCGGTCCGGTCCGTGAGCAGGGGCGAGATGAAGCTGAACGTCGCCATCACCGCTCCGCTGATCAGCGCCGTGGCCCCGAACAGCAGCCACGTCCGGCCGTCACGCAGCGCATTCAGCTCCGAAAGTACCGACGCCGTCTCGCCCTTCTCATCCGCGGGAGCAAACCGGCCGATGACGATGGCCGCTACAGTGGCCAGCACCGCGATCGCCCAAAATGCTCCCCGCCAGCCGATCGATTGCCCCAGCCACGACCCCAATGGCACACCGGCGACGGTCGCCAAGCCTACGCCGCTCATCATCACGCCCAGAGCGCGCGAGCTCGCCGCCGGACCCGCAGCCTTCGTCGCGACAACGGATGCGACCGCCCAGAACGCGCCGGTGACCAGCGCCGTCAGCACCCGCGCCGCCAGCACGACTGCGAACGAGGTGCTCAACGCAGCGACCACGTGCCCCAGCGCGAACACGGCCAGTGCAGCGACGAGGGTCGCTCGTCGCGGCAACCGCAACGTCACGACCGCCATCCCGGGCGCCCCCACGATCATCCCAACCGCGAACGCCGTGATCAGCAGGCCGATCTGCGCCACACCCACTCCGAGATCGGAGGCCATCTCCTGGATCAGACCCGCGACGATGAACTCCGTCGTGATCATCAGGAACGTCCCGACCGCGAGCAGCGGCACCACCAGGGGCAGCCGCGGGCTTCCAGTACGAGTCGTCAGGGAATCGGTCAGGGTCACGGCACGGCGCCTTTCGGGGAGATTCGTTCGGAGGAACCCGAACGTTGCATGCTGACCATGCAACCATTCGGCGGCCGCGCGCGGCAGACCCGCAGCGACCCCGGTTCCGACGGAACCAGGGTCCGGCAGAACACCCCTAATGCGCGGCCAACGCCGTACCGTAGGTGCATGGACAACAAGGCAGAGATCCGCGACTTCCTCGCCAGCCGGCGCGCCCGCGTCACCCCGGAACAGGCCGGTGTCCCGACCTTCGGCGGCATCCGGCGCGTCCCCGGACTGCGCCGCGAAGAAGTCGCGCACCTCGCCGGCGTCAGCGTCGACTACTACAACCGACTCGAACGCGGCAAAGCCACCGGCATCTCCCCGGAAGTACTCGACGCCGTCTCCCGGGCACTGCAGCTCGACGACGTCGAACGCGAGCACCTGCGCAACCTCTTCGAAGCCGTCCGCCCCGCACCGATACGTGCGCCGAGATCACGCACACGTCAGGTAATCCGACCCACCATTCAGATGGTCGTCGACGCGATCACGATCCCCGCGTTCGTCCAAAACAGCAGACTCGAGATCCTCGCCGCGAACACCCTCGGACACGCCCTCTACGCCGACGGCACCCAGAAACTGACGCTGCCGTTCAGCATGCCGCGATTCCTCTTCCTCGACCCGCGCACGCCCGAATTCTTCGGCGACTGGGCCCGCGCCGCCCGCAACCAAGTCGCACTCCTCCGCGCCGCGGCCGGGCGGGCGCCCGACGACACCGAACTCATGGCCCTCATCGGAGAGCTGTCGACCCGATCCGCGCAGTTCCGCGAACTCTGGGCCTCCCACGACGTCCTCAAATACCGGGAAGGGCTCAAGCAGTACCACCACCCCGCCGTCGGCGACGTCCAGTTCATCGGCGAATCCTTTGACCTCTCCAAGGACGAGGACCTCGCCCTCCTGATCTACACCTACGAACCCAACACCCCTACCGAGCAGGCGATGACCCTCCTGGCAAGCTGGTTCACCCCGAGCGCAGAAGCCACCGCTCTGCACGCCGACCGCGAGATCGACCGAGCCGAGTGAACCCGGCCGAGCGATCCGCATGAACAGAGCCATGTCGGCCGTCAGGATCGCAACGGACGGCACCCGATCCGCCACCGACCGCTGGCATAGAACTGCCAAATAGCAACGACTCACAGGCTACGGCTGCCTACCCTCATTTCAATGGAGGTGTCGGCCTGCGGCGACGACCACTCGGGTACGCTCACGGTCCCTCGCCGGCCAAATAGCGCTGCGATAAATGAACCAGATAACTCTGCGATTCACATCTTTTGAATGAGCCGGCTGGTTTGTAACGAATACGTTTTTGAATCGCGGCTCCGAGCGTTCAGCACCCGTTCGTTGGGCATGCTCAAGGGTGAACTTGCTCCAGTTCGTGAACTTCGTGGGTGTGGATGGACGGGTACTGAACGAAACTTCGACTCGATCCATTAGCCTTCCTCCGCTCATGGCTAGCAACGTTCGACGCGGTCGGCAGTGATGAGAATTCATCCTGCTGGTCGCCGTGCATGGGACCATGCAGATATGACCCGACCACGAGCGCCGCTTCCCCCACGGAGCTACAGCCCAACAGTTCAAGGGCTTGGCGGGGACCCAGCCATCCTTATTGAGTCCTTGGAGATCCGCCCGGGCCAAAAGATCTGCCTGACATTCGAGAGGGCCGATCCTTCATGGCGCCAAGGTCTGTTCCTGGGAACTGCTGGCTTGTTGTCCGCTGCCGGCGCCACCTCGCCTCAATTGAACCTTTGGACGGATTCGGCTCCGGCTACAGTCCTTATCGATGTTCTTGAGACGGACGGTTCGCTGGTTTTCTACAACATCTGGGATTCAGGCCGTGGACGGCGATCGCAGAGCCACACCTCGGGAATGATCCTCGAGCAGCTGGCCGACGACGAGCGCCGGTATAGGTGCACGGACTTTGGCCTAACTCCAGACTTCGGAAAACTCGTGTTCCGAATATCCTTCCCCACGGGAACCCGCCATCCACGGCTGTGAATTAACCGCCATTCTCAACCAACAGTCACACGCTGACCAGCACCAAAAGTCAACGGGTTTCGAAAAGCTCAACCACTGGACGGGCGCCGGGGGGTCAAGCACCGGGCGGCGATAGTGATGCGGAAGCATGCGTCAAAAGCGACGAAGGAGCTAGCATGCGTGGGCCCACGCCGTCAGGGTTCCTAACCGAGCTTGCGAGGTTAGGGAGACGGCGGGGAGGATTGCTGTCGCCGCCCGGACCCAGGACTACCTGGCGGACCAGCCGCCGTCCATGGTGTAGCTCGCGCCGGTGACCATCCCGGCGTCGTCGGAGGCCAGCCAGGCTGCCAGCGACGCAACCTCAGCCGGCTCCACAAGACGCTTCACCGCCGACTCCGTCAGCATCACCCTGGCCAGGACCTCGGATTCGGGAATGCCGTGCAGCAGGGCCTGGTCCGCGATCTGTTTCTCCACCAGCGGCGTGCGCACGTACCCGGGGTTGATGCAGTTAGAAGTCACCCCTTGCGGCCCGCCCTCGAGCGCCGTCACCTTGCTGAGCCCCTCCAGCCCGTGCTTGGCCGAGACATATGCGCTCTTGTACGCGGAGGCCCGGAGCCCATGCACGGAGGAAATGTTGATGATGCGGCCGAAGCCGTTGGCGTACATGTGCGGCAGCGCGGCCCGGATGAGCAGGAACGGAGCCTCCAGCATCAAGGCCAGGATGCGCCGGAATTCCGCTGGCTCGAACTCCTCGATGGGCGCCACTTTCTGGATACCGGCGTTGTTGATGAGGATGTCGCAGTCCAACTGGAGGGACGCCAGGGCGTCCACGTCCAGCAGGTCCACGGACCAGGCGGTGCCGCCCAGCTCGTCGGCGAGCGCCGCGGCTCCGGGGGCGTCGACGTCGGCCACCACCACCTTCGCGCCCCGGGCAGCGAGCGCCCGGGCACAGGCTGCCCCGATCCCGCTCGCCCCGCCGGTCACCAAGGCCTTGCGTCCGTTCAAACTGTTTTCCATCAGCGTGAGCCGGCCGGCGCGAGGCCATGCCGCACGGCGTCGGCCTTATCAAGGTCCTCGAGCGCCACGCCGCGGGTTTCCTTCAGGCTCAGCACCGCAACCGTGGTGATGGCGCAGGCGACCACCAGGTAGATCGCGGTGGGAACCCAGGAGCCGGTGTCCTTGAGCCATTGCGTGGCCAGCAGCGGCGCCAGCGAGCCGGCGAAGATCGAGGTGACCTGGGAGCCGAGCGAAACACCGGAGTAGCGCATGCGCGTGGGGAAGAGCTCGGCCATGATGGCCGGCTGGCCGGCGTACATGAACGCGTGCAGGCACAGGCCGATGGTCACGGCCAGCACGATCACCACGGCGTTGCGGGTATCGAACATCGGGAAGGCGAAGAACGGCCAGGTGGCACCGGCCACCGCACCCACCAGGTACACGGGCTTGCGTCCCCAGGTGTCCACGAGCCGTCCCACCTGCGGGATGACCAGGAAGTGGATGACGTGGGCGATCAGGAGGGCCAGCAGCAGGGAAGAGGTGTCGTACTTGTGGACGCTCTTGAGGTAGACGATCGCGAAGCTCACCACCAGGTAGTACATGATGTTTTCGGCGAAGCGCAGGCCCATTGCCTGCAGGATGCCCTTGGGGTACTTGCGGATGACCTCGCCGACGCCGTAGCTGACGGCCTGCTCCTTCTCCAGCTGGGCTTTCGCTTCCAGGAAGATGGGCGCCTCGGTGACGTGCGTGCGGATGTAGTAGCCGACGAACACGATCACGGCGGAGAGCCAGAACGCCACGCGCCAGCCCCAGCCGAGGAACGCCTCGCTGCTCAGGACGCTGGACATGGTGAACAGGACCGCAGTTGCCAGCAGGTTGCCCACCGGCACGGCGGCCTGCGGCCAGCTGGACCAGAAGCCGCGGGACGTGTTGGGGCTGTGTTCTGCCACCAGCAGCACCGCGCCGCCCCACTCACCGCCGAGCGCGAAGCCCTGGATGAAGCGCAGCGCCACCAGCAGGGACGGTGCCAGGTAGCCGATGTCAGCGAAGCCCGGGAGGCAGCCCATCAGGAACGTGGCCACGCCCACGATCACGATGGTCAGCTGCAGCGTGGGCTTGCGGCCCAGCTTGTCGCCGATCTGGCCGAACACGATGCCGCCCAGCGGCCTGGCCACGAAGCCCACCGCGTAGGTCACGAATGCCTGGATGATGCCGTCCAGTTCGTTGCCGGTGCTGGGGAAGAAGTACTTGCCGAACACCAGGGTGGCGGCGGTGGCGTAGAGGAAGAACTCATACCACTCCACCACTGTGCCCACCATCGAGGCCGCCACGATCTTCTTCAGGCCCGAGCCCTTGCCGGCGCCCTGCCCGGCTGCTGTCCCGGAGCGTTGCTCTACGCTCATGTCCATCTCCTTGGTGTCCTCGTTGACACGTGCTGTGGTCCACAGCACGGAATGCTCCACTGAGTATTGCCGCAGATTCCAGGCCTCTCAATGACCAAAAGGGCACCAAGTGTGTGCAGAATTGCAGATATGAATCCGAATCCGGACGATCTGCTCGTCCTCCTCGCAGTGTCCCGCTCAGGAAAATTCACGACGGCGGCCCAGGAGCTGGGCCTGAACCACACTACGGTTTCGCGCAGGATCGCCGCGCTGGAGAAGTCGCTCGGCGGCCGCGTGCTGGCCCGCGCCGCGGGCGGCTGGGAGGTCACCGAGCTCGGCGCCGGCGCGGTGACGGTGGCGGAACGGATCGAGGCGGCCGTGGGTTCGCTGGGAGAGGGCGGGCAGGAACCAGACCCCATTGCCGGCGTCGTGCGGATGACCGCAACAGACGGCTTCAGCGCGTACATCGCGGCACCTGCCGTGGCGCGGCTGCGGCGACTGCATCCGGGGCTCAGTGTGGAGATCATCACGGTGACCCGGCGGGCGCTGCAGCAGCGGTCGGGCCTGGACATCGAGGTGGTGGTGGGCGAGCCGCAGGTGCACCGGGCCGAGGCGCACCGGCTGGGCGAGTACCGGCTGGGGATGTATGCCTCGCGCGAGTACCTGGCCGTCCACGGCATCCCGGGGACTCCGGAGGAACTGACCCGGCACCAGCTGGTCTACTTCGTGGATTCAATGCTGCAGGTGGACGATCTGGACGCCCCGCGCCGGCTGGTCCCGTCCATGCGCGACGGCCTGAGCTCCACCAATGTGTTCGTGCATGTGGAGGCGACACGGGCCGGGGCCGGCATAGGTTTCCTGCCCTGCTACATGGCCGACCAGCACAGCGATCTGGTGCGGCTGCTGCCCGCCGAATTCGCGGAACTCCTGCCCTACTGGATGGTCCTGCGGCCCGATTCCCTGCGCCGCCCGGCTGTGGCCGCCTTCGCGCAGGCCCTCCGCGAGCAGACGGCCGCGCACCGGGAAGCGCTGCTGGGGCGCTTAAACCTTTGAGTGCTGCGTGAATTGATGGCTGAATTGCGGATGCCTGGGGCCCGGCGGCGCTGGCGGACCCAGGGCTTTCCGGCGGCGGGCGTGGCCTACCGCTGGTTCTTGCGCGGCTTTATGAACTGCAGCTCACTTGAGGCGGCCTTTGCCTTCTTCTCAGCCCGCTTTTCCAAAACGGTTTTTCCGGCTTTTTTGGCATTTGCGCCGCGAGGAGAATTGTTGGACATTCCGATCACTGCCTTTCTGCAACGAAGATACCAATACCATACCGACTTATATTTAAATAGCCAGTCGGGGTATTTCCTGGGAAAAACACGGAAATTCGGGGAGATCCTCCGGCCCGGGTCAGCCCGCCGGGGCCGGTTCTGCCGGCGGCGCTGCCGGCGCAGCTTCGGCCGGGTCCCGCCGGATCTTGGCGCCGGCCGCGAAGGCCCGCACCTGCGCGTCATCCCAGATGTGGGCGGGTACGGCGCCGCCCAGGAGTGTGCGCGCCAGTCCGGGGTCGTCACCGAAGGGTTCGTGGCTGCCGGCCATGACCATGTTGCCGTAGCGGCGGCCCTTCAGCATGGCGGGGTCGGCGATGATCATGGTGTGCTCGAAGGTATCGGCGATGGTGGCGGCGTCCTCGCGGGCGTTCTTGAGGTCCGGGGCATCGCCGGAGTTCACCACATAGAGACCGCCCGGCGCCAGCACCTTGTCCGCATGGTCGTTGAATTCGCGCGTGGTGAGCGCCCGCGGCGTGAAAGCCCCGGCGAAGACGTCGCGGATGATGAGGTCCCGGGTCTGCGGAGTGAGCGACTCGGTGACCTGCCGGGCCTCGCCCACGCGGATCCGCAGCAGGGGCGCCCTGGGGAGGTCGAACCAGCCGCGGACGTACTCGGCGAGCTTGCCGTCCAGTTCCACCACCACCTGGCGGGCGTCCGGGTAGGCGGCATGGAAGCGCCTGGCCATGGAGCAGGCTCCCCCGCCGAGGTGGAGTGCGCGCAGCTTGGGCCGGGCTTCCGGCGGCCATTTGGATTCGACCAGCGCCGCGATCCAGCGCATGTACTCGAAGTCCAGGAACAGCGGATCGGCGAGGTCGATGTGGGAGCTCATCACGCCGTTGATCTTCAGGAGCCAGCCGTTGGAGTTGTCCGGGTCCGCCACGAGTTCGCAGTGGCCGGTGTCCACGGAGTAGACGCCCGCCACAGGGCCGTCCGGGCGGCTGCCTGCGGGCACCTCGACCACTCCCGCCGTCGACCTGTCTGATTTGCCGGCTTTGCCGCGTTTCGCCACTAGTTGCGCCGTGCTTCAGTCATGCTTCAACCCTAATTGACCGGCGGCGCTCCCGAGCCGGGGTCTTTGTTCCCGTGCAGGATGAAACGCCGGTAGCCGAGGAACATGACCAGCACAAGGGCGATGCTCACGCTGATGAAGGTCGTCTGGGTGTCCCGGGAAGCCAGCCCCCTGGTCACGCTGTACAGCAACGTGAAAAGTCCGCCCAGCATGATCCCGTTGGCGAGCACCGGACCTTTTTTCTCCAGTAGCAGGCTCAGCCCGAGCAAGAGGGCCGCGGCAGACGTCGCCACGATGGCGACGGTTCGGTTGTAGGAGTCGTTCTCGTCCTGGTAGTCCCGCACCTGCTTCTCGAAGTCCGCCTGCGCCTGCCTTGCCTCGTCGCCGGGCTCCTTGACGTTAAGCTCGATCGGATACTCGGGCTGCTTCGGCGGCGGATAGAACGTCTGGATCCCCAGGCCGACAAACAGCGCCAGAAGCACACCGACAAAAATCGTGTAGACAATCTTGAGAACGCTGTTGTCCATAGCGCCCATGATGCCCTGATTGTCAGGCCGTGGACAAGGGCCTAGAGGACACGTGCGAGAGCGAAACCGTCCCAGCCTTTGGCGCCCACGGTCTGGATGGCCGTGGCGTCCAGCCGGGGATCCTTGCCCATCATTTCGAGGGCGCTGACGATTCCCGGGGCATTGATCATGTCCCGTTCCGGTTCCAGGATGGCGCCGTCCCAGATGACGTTGTCCATGACGATGACCGTTCCGGGCCTGCCGAGCCGGATGGCCCAGTCCAGGTAGTTGGAATCGTTCTCCTTGTCCGCGTCGATGAACACGAAGTCGAAGGCGCCGTGCCGCGCCACGTAGTCCACGAGCGTCGGGAGCGAATCCAGGGCCGCGCCAAGCCGGATCTCCACTTTGTGCCCTATTCCGGCGGCGTCCACATTGGCACGCGCCACGTGCGCATGCATTGGCAGGTATTCGCAGGTGACCAGCCGGCCGTCCTCCGGGAGCCCCTGCGCCATCCAGATGGTGCTGAACCCGGCAAGCGTCCCGATCTCCAGGATCCGCCGCGCTCCGGAGAGCTGCACCAGCATCCTGAGCAGCTTGCCCGCGTTCGGCGCCACTTCGATGGGCGGCATGCCGGCCTCGACGGCGGAGCGCAGCGCCCGCTGGTGGGCCGGATCGGGATGCACGACGACGGCGGACAGGAACTCTTCGACGGCCACCCAGCCGGGCTCGGCCACGTGTTCAATCATGGCCCCAAGTCTTGCACCGGACAGGCTGCGGGGGAAGAAGGCGCGGCAGTGACCCCGGCGCCCGAACATTAATGGAACTTGACATGAAAGTCATGTCAAGTGATTCGGTCAGTAAATATTCTGAATTTTTGGAGAAGCGCTTTCAATTTGCCGGCAGGGCCATTTATTGTCTTCTTGTCAGTAATAAATGTCTAGATGGGAGACACAAACAATGGACGCAATCCTCGGTCTTGTCACTTCGCTTCTTTCCACCGCACTGGGCCTTCTGGGTAGCTTCCCGCTTCCCACCATCCCGGGCCTCTAAGCCAAAAACGCCGGCGGCGGGCCACCCCACAAGGGTGGTCCGCCGCTTTTTTACTGCGTAAATGAGGTTAACTAAATGCAATTAGCCGGATGCAATTACTTGCCTGGCGAATGCCAGTAAATTGACTGAATGTAACAAACCGCCAGATGGCTTCGCGGGTTCCGGTACGCCCTAGCCGAGCTTCTGGGAAATCGCCGTCTCCAGGCGCTCCACCTTGCCGGTGAGCTCGCCCGAGTAACCGGGGCGGATGTCGGCCTTGATCACCAGGGAGACACGGTTGCCGTATTTACCCACGGCCTCGGTGGCGCGCTTGACGACGTCGAACACTTCATCCCACTCCCCCTCGATGGTGGTGAACATCGAATCCGTCTGGTTCGGCAGACCCGATTCGCGGACGATTTTGACGGCTTCGGCCACGGCGTCGTGCACCGATCCGTCGGTGGATGCGGCGCCAGCTGCGGGCTGGCCGGACGGGGCAACAGAGAATGCAAGCAACATGAATCCAGTGTTTCACGCGCAAGAATGTCACAAAACTGTCAGGTGCCGCGTGGCAATCGGACGCGGCCCCCTGCGTTGCTACTCTGACAGCATGGACCAGCCCTCCGAACGCAAGCCCCTGAGGGCTGACGCTGCGCGCAATGTAGACAAGATCATCACCGCTGCCCGGCAGTGCTTCCGGGAGCAGGGTCCTGAGGTTCCCCTCCAGGCCATCGCCGCGACGGCCGGCGTCGGGCCTGCCACGCTTTTCCGGAACTTTTCCGACAAGGAACAGCTGGTTCTGGCCGCACTGTCGCGGCAGCTCCGCCTCCATGTCGATCCGGTGGCCGAGGACGCCCTGGCCGGAATGGACGCCGCCGTCGGGCTCATCCACATCATCGACGCCGTCATGCAGGTGGCCAGCGAAGACGCCAACCTGCTGGGCGCCGTTGCGGGCCGCCGCGGCCTCCTCATCGGCATCACCGGAGGGCTCATCGACTCCATCGAGACCCTGCTGGAACGCGGCCAGGGCCAGGGCTCACTGCGCCGCGACATCACCATCGAGGACATGATCCGCCTGGTCGCCATGCTCATTGGCGCGGTGGACACCATGGAGCCCGGCTCGCGCGCCTGGGAGCGGCCGGTGGCCCTGATCGAGGACGCCATCCGCACCGAACGCTCCGGCCGTCCGCTGCCCGCCCAGTCCGACATCCCCGGCCTGACCTTCGGCCAGGCGGTTTCCTAGCGCGCTCAGCCCCAGCCGAGCAGGCGCAGCAGTGCCGCGGCGGCCGCACCCACGATCACCACCACCAGGAAGGGTGCGCGCAGCCAGAGCGCGACGGCGGCGGCAGCCAGCGCGCCGATCCTGGCGTCCAGCACCAGCCCCTGCCCTGAGGCGACGGCATTGACAATGGTCAGGGAGGCGAGGAGGCCGATGGTCATGGTGCCGGCAATATGCATGATGCGCGGGCTTTCCAGCAGCTTGGCCGGCACGAAGTAGCCCACAAGTTTGGTGAGGTACGCCAGGGCGCAGGCGACCAGGATCCAGAACCAGAGGTTCATTCGGCGCTCCGATGGTCAGTGCCTGCGTCCTTGTGCTTGCCGCGGTGGGGGTGGGCGTAGGGGTCGATATCCGGTTCCAGGCCCTCGTCCTTGCGGGCGTGGCTGAACCAGCCGATCACGCCGGCCACCAGGGCCGCCACCAGGATGGGCACGCCCGAGGGCACAAAGGGCACGGCCAGTACAGTGGCCAGGGCGCAGGCGGCGGCGATGGCCCAGGGTTCGCGGCCCTTGAGCCGCGGCCACAGCAGGCCCAGGAAGGCAGCCACGGCGGCGCCGTCGAGCCCCCACTGCTTGGGGTCGCCCATGGCGTCGCCCGCCAGCGCACCGACTGCCGTGAATAGATTCCACAACAGGAATATGCCGATGCCAGCGGTCCAGAAACCGCGCCGTTGTTCATCCGGATCACTCTGGCCCGAGGCCGTGGCGGTCGATTCATCGATGGTCAGCTGGGCGGCAGCATACCTGCGCCAGCCGCGGGGCTGCAGCAACGCGTTGATCTGCATCCCGTAGATGCCGTTGCGCAGGCCGAGCAGGGCGCTGGCGGTCATGGCCGCCACGCCGGATCCGCCGCCGGCCACCACGCCGATGAAGGCGAACTGCGAGCCGCCGCTGAACAGCAGCAGGCTCAGTGCCATGGTCTGCCAGAAATCGAAGCCCGAGGCCACGGACAGGGCACCAAAGGATATCCCGTAGAAACCCGTGGCGATGCTGATGGACAGGCCGACCTTGACGGCCGGGGAGTCGGGCAACTTCATTTCCGCAGGCTCCAGGCCCACAGCACCAACGGGAGCTGCAGGGGCAACCGGAGCGTGTGGATTCGACGCTCAACCGGAGTGCCGTCGGGACCGTAGGCCCGGCGGAGTGCATCAATATGCCCGGCAAGGAATGTTGCGAACATGGCAGCAGTGCCGGCGGCCGCGGCCTTGCGGGTTGCGGGGATCAGGAGCCCGACGGCGGCAGCCGCCTCGAGCAGGCCGCTGGCGGCGATCCATTCCTCACGGGACATGATCGCCAAGGGGCGGTTGTGCAGGGCCGCCGCACCGGCGTCGTCATTGCGGCACAAGTAGTCCGGCACTACGGGGAAGAAAAAGGACGGTGCACGGAAGTGCTTCATGGCACTGGCCAGCAGGAGCGCACTCAGGGCCGTTGCGGACGCGGCCTGGGTGGCTCGGGCGGACCAGGTAAATGACATGGGACCACTCAATCACATCCACACCGGGGCGCCACAAAAAACCGGCCGCCGGGACGCCTACAGCTGCGCGAGGACCTGCGCAGGCCTGTTGGTGGTGATTTCGTGGATGCCCAGGTCCTGGCAGAGTGCCACGTCCTTCTCCGCATCCACGGTCCACACCCGGAAACGGCGGCCCGATTCAAGCCAGCGCTGCACGGTGCTGGCATGCTGGCGCACATAATCGATTCCGGGGCCGGCGATCCCCACCTCGCAGTCATCCAGGATTCGTTCGCCCTCCAGCTGCGCGGCCTTCATGACGTTGGCCACGGCCCCGCCGGTCAGGAGCCCCAGGCCAAGTTCCTGGCGCACCTCCTCAACGGTGACGTTATCCACCAGTTGGCAGATGTGCTCGGCGGGAACCGTCTGGAGCAAATGCTTTACGGAGTCAGGGTTGAAGCTCATGAAGGAGACCTGGATGTTCTCCAGCACGGAGTCATCCGGGGTCCAGCCTTCGGCAAGCAGGAGTTCAAGGACCCGGTCCTCGAGCTTGAGCTGGTATGGGCTGGGGTGCTTGAGTTCGATCGCCAGGCCGATGCTGCGGCCCGCACCGCGCAGGATGTCGAGGAGCTCATCGAGCGTGAGCAGCTGGTCCGCGATGCCGCCGTACTCATCCGGGATGCGGGCACCCTTCCAGGAGGAAAAGTCCAGGGCGCGCAATTCCTCAAGGGTCCGGTCAGCCACCGGACCCGTGCCGTCCGAGGTCCGGTCCAGGTTGGGGTCGTGGAGCAGGACAATGTGCTGGTCCTTGGTCAGGTGGACGTCGCATTCCACGCCGTCGGCGCCGTCGGCAAGTGCCTTCAGGTACGCGGCGCGGGTGTGCTCGGCAAAGGCGGAGCTGGCCCCGCGGTGGGCGTAGACCTTGGGCCGCGAGTTTTGACCCAGCGGATCGGAGTCGTCGATTGTCATGCTGACACGGTAGCCCAACACCCCGCGCACACGGGGCTACGCTGGGCACATGCAGGTGAACTCTGAACAAACCTCGGTTGCGGCCGATGCTCCCCCGGCAGGACCCGGCACGGCAGGACCACCCCCGGTAGGTCCCAGTACAGCGGCAGGTGCCGCCGTCGTCGTCGGGCTCTCTGCCGGCGACGCGGAAAAGGCCGCGGCGCTGCGCAAGATGAAAACCGTGGCGCTGGCGCTCCTGGTCGGAATGGCGGTGGTGTTCACCCTCGCGTACGCCTTCCAGAAGGAGTACCCGTGGCTCGAATACGTCCGGGCGGCGGCCGAGGGCGGCATGGTGGGTGCGCTGGCCGACTGGTTCGCCGTGACGGCGCTGTTCAAGTACCCCATGGGCCTGAAGATCCCGCACACCGCCATCATTCCGCGGCGCAAGGACCAGATCGGCGCCTCGCTCAGCGACTTCGTGGAGACCAACTTCCTGTCCGAGCAGGTGGTGCAGGAAAAGCTGGCCAGCATCGACATCGCCCGCAAGGCGGGGACGTGGCTGTCCGGACCGGGCGGCGCCGAGCGCGTGGCCAAGGAGGGGGCAGTGCTGATCCGCGGCGCGTTCACCGTGTTGAACGACGACGACGTCCAGGCCGTGATCGAGGGCATGGTCCGCAAGCACCTGCTGACCCCGCCGTGGGGGCCGCCCGTGGGCAGGATGGCGGAGCGGATCTTCGCCGATGGCCACCACCACAAGCTGGTGGACCTGCTGGTGGACCGCACCGCGGACTGGGTGGATGCGAACCACGCCGCCGTGAACCGGTTGGTGTCCGACCGTTCGCCGCTCTGGGTGCCGTCCTTCGTGGATGACCTGGTGGGCGACAAGGTCTACCTCGAGCTCGCCAAGTTCGTCCACGCGGTGCAGCAGGACCAGGACCACCAGGTCCGCCGCGCCATCGACACCTACCTCGCGGAACTGGCCAAGGACCTCCAGCACGATCCGGTGATGATCGAACGCGCCGAGGGCATCAAGGCCCAGATCCTGGGTGATCCGGAGGTCCGCGAACTGGCGTCCCGCACCTGGGGCACCATCAAGAACGCCCTGCTCGGCGCCGTGGAGGATCCTGACAGCGAGCTCACGCAGCGCTTCAAGAGCGCCGTGCGCGATTTCGGTTCCCGGCTGGTCAACGACGACGAACTCGCCGGAAAGGTCAACGCCTGGATCGGCGACGCCGCCGGGTACCTCGTGACCACCTACCGCTCGGACATCGCCGGCGTCATCTCGGACACCGTGGCCCGTTGGGATGCCGAGGAAACCTCGCAGAAGATCGAACTCCAGGTGGGCAAGGACCTGCAGTACATCCGCATCAACGGCACCGTGGTGGGTGCCCTGGCGGGGCTGGTGATCTTCACGGTGGCGCACCTGCTGTTCGGCTAGGAAGGCCAGCGCAATGGCATACATCGATCTGAGCGATGCGAGCGCCAAAGCCGGCGGCTCGCGCCAGCTGGGCGGGTATCTAGCCGAGCCTGAAGGCGACGGCCCTTTTCCGGCCGTCCTGATGATCCACGAAGCCTTCGGCGTGGACGATATCATGCGCCGCCATGCGGACCGGCTGGCCGCAGCCGGCTACCTGACGCTGGCCGTAGACCTCTACAGCGACGGCGGCGCCCGCCGCTGCCTTGTGAGCACTATGCGGGCCATGATCTCTGGTACCGGAAAGGCCTTCACTGATCTGGCCACCGCACGGACCTGGCTCAGCCATTCGGAACGCAGCACAGGCAAGACAGGTGTGATCGGCTTCTGCATGGGCGGCGGCTTTGCCCTGCTCGTGGCCAGGGACGGCTTTGATGCTGCGTCCGTGAACTACGGGCAACTCCCCAGGCACGTCGAGGAGTCTTTGCGCGGCGCCTGTCCCGTAGTGGCCAACTACGCCGGGAAGGACCACATGCTGCCGGGCGCGGCCGCCAGGCTGAAGTCCGCCCTCGACGGGCTTGGAATCGAGAATGACGTCAGGGAGTTTCCCACCTCCGGCCACGCCTTCATGAACGACGCTGAAGGGGGACCGAAACTGCTGCGTCCGCTGAACCGAATCATGGGCATCAAGCCGGACCCGGAGGCTTCCCCGGAGGCGTGGCAGCGGATCGAAGACCACTTCGGGAAATACCTCAAGAAATTTGGGGGCTCTTAGGGCAGGAGCTGTACATAAACCCCGGGGCTACCCCAGCAAGTGCACCGCCTGCCCGGGCCTCGCCTGTGCCAGGAGGTCCAGGTCTGCGTCCTGCACGACGGCGATCACGGGGTGGTTCCCCGTGGCCGGGTGGTCGGCGAGGCAGATGTGCGGAAGGCCCGACGGCGGGACCTGGACTGCGCCTGCAACCAGTCCTTGGGAGGCGGCTACTTGAGTCCGGGCCTGCGTCCGGTGCGGCGCCAGCGGCCGGCCCAGCAGCCGTGCGCCCACGCGGTCCGAGTCCGGCGACAGCGTCCACGGTTCGTTGGTGAGGCGGTGCCAGGAATCGGCATCGAATTCCCCGGCCTGCGGACCGGGATCCACACGGACCACGATGGGACGGCCGGGGTCCGGGGCACGCCGGGCCAGGTGGCTGTGGGGCTCGGCCACCGCCGGGTTGGCCACAACCGGGTTGGCCCCCGCCGGCCGCCCGAACGCCAGGGAATCCCCGGCGCGCAGCGGCTCCAGTCCAGGCTCGATGCCGCCCTGGACGGCCAGGTAGTAGCGGATTCCAAACAGGGCGGGCCCGAAGTCCAGGACCGATCCCGGTGCCACCCGGACGGGCTGGTTCAAGGGCACTTCAGCGCCATTGAGCTGCACCATGCCCTCGGCTCCCGTGACCGCAACGGCGGACGCCGTGACGAACCGCAGCCGCAGCCCGCCCAGAAGGACTTCAAGCCCTGGCGCAGTCCCGGGGTTGCCGAGCAGCGCATTGGCCAGGAGCAACGCCGCCCGGTCGAGGGCCCTGCCGGCGCCCAGCACCAGGGTCAGGGCGCCCGGGTCCATCACCACGGCACCCATCAGGCGGCGCCTATCGCACCGCCGCGCGGGTCACCGGTCACAGCGAACTCAGGCGAAGGCTTCAATCCCCACACCGGCTTCCTCGAGCCCGGCTCGGACGGCCGCAGCCATCTGCACGGCGCCGGGCGTGTCCCCGTGGATGCAGAGCGAATCCGCCCGGACCGGCAGCACCGTTCCGTCCACCGCGACGACCTCGCCCCGAGTCGCAAGGCGCACGGCCTGCGCAACCACGGCTCCGACGTCGTGCAGCACCGCACCTTCCTGCGTGCGCTGCACCAGCGTGCCGTCCGGCCGGTAGGCGCGGTCCACGAACGCTTCCCGGAACACCGGGTGGCCGGATTCCTCGGCAATACGCAGCAGCGCGGAGCCGGGAAGGCCCAGGACGGGCAGCCCGGGGTCGTAGGCGTGGACGGCGGCCACCAGGGCTTCGGCCTGCCCCTCGTCGTGCACGATCCTGTTGTAGAGGGCGCCGTGCGGCTTCACGTAGTCCACGGAGGCGCCCACCGCATGGGCCATGCCGTCCAGTGCGCCGAGCTGGTAGAGGACGTCGCCGAAGAGTTCGTCGAAGGACATGTCCATGGAGCGGCGGCCGAAGCCGTGCAGGTCCCGGTAGCCGACGTGGGCGCCCACGCGGACGTCGCGCTCGAAGGCGACGCGGCAGCTGTCCAGCATGGTCAGGGGGTCGCCCGCGTGGAAGCCGCAGGCCACGTTGGCGCTGCTTACGATGCGGAACATGGAGGCGTCGTCCCCCATCTTCCAGGAGCCCAGGGACTCCCCCAGATCAGCGTTAAGATCCATTGTTTCCGCCTTCCAGCGAGGGTTTGGGGGCGGCTGGCAACAGCTCGCCCGGGATGGTGTCCGGCATGGGGCCGAAGGCTTGTTTTGCGGTGGCCGCGACCGCGCGGCCCATGACCAGGTTGCCGGCGCCGCCCACCACCGCGCCCACCCCGAAGGGCAGCGCGCGGCCCAGGAACGCGGTGCCCTGCCGTTTGACCAGGCTCTTCAGGAAGGCCCGCTGGATGGCGTCGCGGACCAGACCGAAGCCGCCGCCCGGAAGTTTTTTGGTGAGGGTCTTGCCCCAGGCGTTGGACACTCCGGCGCCCCGGCCCAGCGACTGGCCGCTCAGCGCACCCAGCAGGGCGGTGCCTTCCTCGCCCAGCATAATGGCCATGACCATGGTCCGCGCCCGGTCCGGGTCCACCAGCCGGATGCCGTGCAGTTCGGCCAGGGACGCCGCGTAGAGGGCGGTAGCCTCGAGGAAGCCGATCGTCGCGACAGCGGACAGTCCCAGCGACGCGGCGGTACCGATCCCGGGAACGACGGCGGTGGCCCCGACGGCGGCACCCCCGCCGGTGACGGCGGCCAGGTAGTCACGCTCCAGTTTGGCGGCCAGCTGTGCGGCGGTGGCGTCCGGGTGCCTGCGCTGCAGGCGGCGCAGATTGGCCAGCACCAGCGGGCGTTGGACCTCGACGGCGCGCAGCAATACGGTGTGGACGCCCGGCTTGGGGTTCCCGTCCGCGTCAAAGACAGCGCTGTGGGCCGTCTCCTGGGCGATTTTCACCGCCGGGTTGGGGCGCTTGGCCATCGTCTCCCCCTGCCTTGGACGTCTGCGGATTGGCATGCTTTCCTTGGCCTAGCCTAGGCCACTGGCCGCCTTCCCGGCGTAGACTGGGGTGCATTCACGGGAGCAGTCCACCGAGGGACAGGAAGTATCCGGAATGAACAAGACCAGCGATTCAAACGACGTGCGCCACCACAGCGACGCCCCGGCCGAAGGCGAAACGGAGGGCTGGGTCTCGCATGACACCGGCCTCCACAGCCAGGATCCCGCCGAGGGCCCGGACATCGACGACGCCCCGGAAGCGGATGCGGGGCCCGAGGAGAGTTGACGGTTTTCTACCGTTGACGCCATGGCGCTGACGTATTCGTTCAAGGCCAGACTGTGGCACTATCCGGAAGAAGCCGGATGGTACTTCCTCACGCTTCCGGAGGAACTTGCAGCAGAGATCCGGGAGGACACGGCGCCATTTCGTCGCGGCTTCGGCTCCGTCAAGGTCACGGCCACCGTCTCCGGGCAGGGTTGGTCCACGTCGCTCTTCCCCGACAGTAAGAGCAGTTCCTATCTTCTGCCCGTCAAGAAGGCCATCCGGGTGGCAGCAGGCATCGATGTGGGCGACCAGGTGGACGTCCGCTTCGAGGTGGCCGGGGCTGCCTGACCGCTTCCGTGGGCAACATGTCCCTCCGGCAAACCGCACGTTTTTAGGCTGGGCCTTGACTGGCCATGCGATAGAAGGGAGCGCAATGCTGCCACTGGATGCTGTCGATCTGGAAGAACTGGCGATGGCGCTTGAGTACCAGGGTGACTACGACAGCTTCTCCTGGCTCGACCCCAAGACCGGAGAGATCGGATTCTGGTCCTCGGACGCTGCATACGGGGACGACGAGGCCGGGGCGGATCCTGACGAGCGGGGCGCCATCCGCATAGAACCGATGGAGTCCTGGGAGGGCTACCGCGACATGGAATCGTTCATCGCGGACGTCCAGGATGAGCGCGCCCGGGACCCGCTCCTGCGCGCGATTGCTGGCAAGGGCGCCTTCCGCCGGTTCAAGGACACGCTCTTCGAATTCCCTGATCTGCGTCAGCAATGGTTCGACTTCCACAACTCTGCCATGCGTCGCCGCGCCATCGAATGGCTCGTGAACGCTGGCGTGGTGGACGAGGACGAGGCCAAGCGGGCCCTCGCGGCGTAACACGGCAGAACGCGGCCATGTTCCCCGGCAGACCACACGTTTAGACTGAAGCAATGGCTGCTTTGAGAGCCCTCCGGCCCTTCGCCCACCGCGAATACCGCGTGCTGATCGCAGCGCTGGCCATCTCGATCTTCGGTTCCGGCATGTGGGCCGTGGCCATGGTCTACCAGGTGATCCACCTCGGCGGCTGGCCCCTTGAGCTGTCCCTCGTGGCCACCGCCGCGAGCGTCGGACTTGTCGCGTTTGTGCTCGCGGGCGGGATCGCCGCGGACCGGGTGCCGCAACGGCTGTTGATCATCGCCGTCGAAGGCACCAATCTGGCCGTCATCGGCGCCATCAGCCTGCTGGCCATGACGGGCGCATTGCAGCTCTGGCACCTCGCCGTGGGTGCGTTCGTCCTGGGCGTGGGTGCCGCGTTCTTCTTCCCCGCGTACTCCGCCATCCTGCCGCGCATCCTCCCCGCCGACGACCTCTTGGCAGCCAACGGCATGGAGGGCACCATGCGGCCCATCCTGCAGCAGGCTGCCGGTCCGGCCGTCGCCGGTGTGGCGGTGGCGGCGTTCTCGCCCGCGTGGGCGGTCACCGGGGTGTCGGCCTGCCACCTGCTGGCGTTCATCATCCTGAACTTCCTCGGAAGGCACGCGCTCGACGCTCCGCCGAACGGCGCCGTCGACGGCGGATCGTTGGGTGGCAGATCTTCCGGCGGCAAGCCCGCGAAGACCTCGTTCTTCCATGACCTGCGCGAAGGCGTTGTCTATACGGTCCGCACGCCCTGGCTGCTGTGGACGCTCATCTGGGCGTGCTTGTCCGTGCTGTTCCTGATCGGGCCCATCGAGGTCCTGATCCCGTTCGTCGTCAGGGACCAGCTGAGCGGCGACTCGCGCATGTTCGGTTTCCTGCTTGCCATCATGGGCGTCGGCGGGGCGTCGGCGTCCCTCGCGACCGCCTCGTTCAAGCTCCCCCGGCGGTACCTGACGGTGATGATCGCGTCCTGGGGCGTCGGCACCCTGCCGCTGGCCGCCGTCGGGATCATGGACAACTTCTGGGTGCTGGCCGCCGCGCTGTTCATTTTCGGCGCCACCGGCGGCGTGGGCATGGTCATCTGGGGCACGCTGCTCCAGCGCCGGGTGCCGCCGCATCTGCTGGGCAGGGTGTCGAGCCTGGACTTCTTCGTATCCCTGGCCCTCATGCCGGTGTCCATGGCGCTGTCCGGACCGGCCGCCGCCGTGGTGCCGATCTGGCTGATTTTCCTGGGCGCCGGGCTGGTGTGCCCCATCATGGCCGTGGTGGCGCTGCTCGCCGCGCGCATGATGCACGACGAGATCGAGAACCCGCTGGACACCGCACCGGGTCATGTTCCCAGCAGCAACCCCGAGGACGAGTCGGAGGTAGCCCGCTCCCGCGACTGATCCACCGTGACCTTGGTGCAGGGCGTCGCGTAGCGTAAGGGCAACCGCGCAGACGGGAGG
This sequence comes from Arthrobacter cavernae, assembly GCF_017368795.1. GTDB lineage: Bacteria > Actinomycetota > Actinomycetes > Actinomycetales > Micrococcaceae > Arthrobacter > Arthrobacter cavernae. The sequence goes on from NZ_JAFNLL010000040.1 coordinate 23,684, forward strand.
GGCCAGCATGCGATGGATCAAGGGTCTTGGGAAGGCGCCATGGAGAAATCCGTGGCCACGCGACATGGCGATCCGGGTCAACGATCACCCGCAGCAGCTGCACATGCTCTTGTTTGTCCGCCACGCGTGGTCGATCGCCACCGAGGCCGACATCCCGGAGCTATGGCCCGTCCCGGACCCTGGAAATTCCAGGATGCCGGAGCCGCCCGGGGCCGCGGTGTGGGAGGCCCGCTGGAAAACCGCCTGGAAGCGGGCGTGGGACTGGTTCGACATCGAGGATCACAGCCAGCAAGAGCTGGTCACGCCGGCGTTCATCCGGGAAGCCACCAAGCCAGGGCAGGAGCTCAACCCCCTCATTCCACCGTTCTGGGCATCCGAATACGGAATGGACGGCCTGGACTACGCCGCGTTCAGCAAATGGGATTCCTCCCTGATCCCGGCCTTTCCCTCGCCCGCGGAGCGGCGTAGCCTTCAGGACCTGATCCCCGCGTGGGAGAGCGGCATGGACACCGTCATCGTCCTGCCCTAGGCCGGCTACTTCGCCAAGCACATCAGCCGCCGCCACCTCGTCGTTTCCGCGGTGACACGGAACGAGCCGGAGAGCTACAGCCGGGCCCTGCGGACCAGGATGTAAGCCTCGCCTCCGGCATGGGAGCAGGTGCAGATACTCCACCCCGCGCTGTGTAGCCTGAAGCCATCGCCGCACCCCTGCACGGAAGGACCTGCCACATGGCCGATGGAACCAAGGACGACCCCTGGATGCTGACCACGCCGCCGGGTTCCTCCGACTACACGATGTACAAGGACGAAGCCGCCGACCCTCCGGCACTCGTCTGCCAGGTGGGGTCCACCAAGCTGCTGTACCAACTCCGGGCCATCGAGGACCTGCACGCCTGGCTCACGGAGCAGGGCGACTGGGTCCCGCTCGGCGCCGCGGACGAGGGCAAGGATGCCGCCGAGGGCACCGTCGAAGCCTGGGGCCGCGACGCCGGCAATCCCGTGGGCGGCTGGTACGGCCTCCGCAAGGGCTACCGCGGCCGATTCGCCATGTACATGCCGCCGTTGCTGGAGGCGCTCGGCCTCGCCGAACTCACGCACGAGAAGCGGAACAACAGCATGCGGGCCATCGCCACGAAGTAGCCGCTGCGGTGGTGAAGCCTCAGGTGAGGTTCGACGACGGCACGCGGGCGCCGTCGTCGTCGGCCTTCGGGGTTCCTGCCTTAGCAGGGAGAGCCAGCACGGCCTTGCGCAGCGCCAGGAAAAGCAGCACCAAACCGGCTGTGAGCAGGATGTGGCCCATACCGGCGATGCCGGACAGCGCCTTGGACGAGGCATCCACCCCGGCCACCACCATGGACCCCTTCACGAGCATCATGCCGCCGGTGATGACCACTCCCGCGTTCCAGGTCCCGAAGAACCAGGCGCTCAGCTTCGGCGCCGCGGCGGAGATCCGGAAGAGCTGTTCGAGTGCCAGCACGATGAGCAGGACGATGAAGCCCAGGACCAGCCAGTGAGTGTGCACCAGGCCGAGCTGGGAGTCGCCGGAGAAGCTGTTGATCTTGGTGAATTCGCGGTAGTAGAGGCCGGAGAGCACCCCGGCGGCGGCGTAGCTGAAGGAAGCGTAGAGGAGTTTTTTCACCCTTCAAGTCTTCCGGCGCCGCCGCGGCCGGGCATCAACCGTTCGGTTGACTCTTGCTGCTGGGCGGCGCCGTGGTCTGGCGAAGGACAAGGTGCGGCGTTCCCACGAGGTGGGCCGGCGGGCCGGAGCCTTCCAGCCGGTCGATGGCGCGTTCGACGGCGGCGGCGGCCAGGAGGGGTGCGTCCTGGCTGATGGACGACAGCTGCACATAGCTGAGCCGCGCGAACTGGCTGTCGTCGTAACCCAGGACGGAGACATCCTCCGGGACCCGAAGCCCCACGGCACGGAGGCTCTCCATGACGCCGAGGGCGCACCTGTCATTGAAGGCGACGACGGCGGTTGGCCGCTTGTCCCTCAGCTGTTTCCCGGCTTCCATGCCGGCTTCTTCATATGGCCCGCCGGGAATATTCCAGGGTTCCAGCCCCCGCGCGAGCATCTCTTGCCGGAAGGCATCCCGCCGCTGGGCGGCCGAAACGGCATCCCCTCCGTCGACGTGGGCGATGCGTCGGTGCCCCAAGGAAGTGAGATGCTCGACGGCGATCCGGATGCCTGCGTGGTCGTCGCTGCTGACGGAATCGACGGACTCGCCCGCGTCGTCGCGCAGCAGGCTGACGACGGGGATCCGGGCCGCGTAGCCTGCCAGTTCCTGCTCGCCCAGCGTCGGGGAAATCAAGATCAGGGCCTCGCAGCCAAGATCGAGGAGGGCCTCGACGGCACGCGATTCGGGGCGGCCATTGGCCACTGCGCTGAGGGCAATTTCATAGCCGCGCACTTGGGCGGCGGCATAGGCGGCGTCCACGATTTCGGCATGGAAGGGCTGCGAGGTGGAGAAACTGACACCCAGCAGCCGTGTGCGGCTGCTGCGAAGGAGCCTGGCGCGGCTGTCCGGCCGGTAGCCGAGTGCTTGGGCTGCTTCCTGCACCCGGCGCCGGGTGGCGTCCGAGGCCCCTGGCGCGTCACGCATCACGATCGAGACCAAGGCCCTGGACACACCTGCGGCCTCGGCCACGTCCATCAACGTGGGGCGGCGCTTCCCGGTCATGGTCCTCCTCTGTCCCACACAGTCTATAGAACGATCCAGGCGGCCCTGCTGCCAACGGCGGGCCAGCGGTCGGCGAGCGGCCGCCGTCGCGCATTAATCTAACTAGATCGATCTAGACACCAGTCCGGCAAGCATGCAACCATGGATTCACTAGAACGATCTAGCCATCTGAATCGAGGAGCCCCATGACGTACCTCCAGCACCCGGCCAACGAAGACCGGCCCGTCCGCATTGCCGTGATCGGGGCCGGCTGGATCGGCAATTTCCACGCCGAGTCCATCGCACGCCGCCTCCCGCACGCACGCCTTGAAGCCATCGCCGATCCCGTCCTCCCAGCTTTGGAGTCCCTGGCCGGCCGGCTCGGCGTCAGCAAGATCAGCACCGACCCCGCCGATGTTCTGGCCGACCCGGACGTGGACGCCGTCCTCATCGCAGCCCCGCTGCGTTTCCACTCCGAGCTGATCGCGGCGGCCGCGAAGGCCGGCAAGGACGTCTTCTGCGAAAAGCCCGGCGGACGGACCATCGCGGAACTGGACGCCGCCATCGCAGCGGCAGACACTGCCGGTGTCGTGCTTCATTTCGGCTTCAACCGCCGCTACTCGGCCGACTTCGCAGCAGCCCGCAAGCTGATCGACGACGGCGCCGTGGGCGTACCGCAACTGCTCCGCTCCCTCACCCGCGACCCCGGAACCGAGGCCGGACTCAACAACCCGGAGCGTATCGCCCCGGGCACGATCTTCCTGGAGACCCTCATCCACGATTTCGACACCCTGAACTGGCTGAACCCGGGGGCCACCCCCGTGAAGGTCCACGCCGTGGCCGACGCCCTGGTGGCGCCCGAAGCCAAGGCCGGCGGGCTCCTGGACACGGCCGTGGTGACCGTCACTTACAGCAACGGCGCCATCGCCGTGGCCGAAGCCAACTTCAATGCCCTCTACGGCTACGACGTCCGCGGCGAGGTGTTCGGCTCCGCCGGAATGGTAACGGCAGGCGGCCCGCAGGCAAGCAACGCGACCAGCTACACGGCAGCAGGCATCGGCTCGGACACCGTGCGGCTGAACGTGGACCTCTTCCACGACGCCTACACCGCAGAACTCGCGCACTTTGCCGACGCCGTGAAGATGCGCCGAAGCGGCACTGCCGCGGACATTACGACGGCGGCAAACGCGCCGGCCGCTGCCGGCGGAACCGACGCCCGCAACGCCCTGGCCGTGGCTCTGGCGGCCTTCACCTCGGCCGAAACCGGGCTGCCCGTTGAGGTGTCGGACGTTGCCGAACTGCGCGCCGCCGAAGCCGCGCCCCGGACCACAGGGCTCGAACTCGCAGCACAGCTCCAGACCGCACAGCTCCAGACCGCAGGGCTGGGAGCATGAACTTCCGGCTGGCCGTCTGCGCCGAGATGGTCTACGGCGAGCTGCCGTTGCTCGACCGTGTCCGGCGGATCCACGAGCAGGGATTCGAGGTGGAACTCTGGGATACCCGCGGCCGCGACATTTCAGCTCTGGCAGCCACGGGTGCCCGGTTCTCGTCGATGACCGGCTACTTCGGCGGCAGCGTGATCGACCCCGCCAATGCCCATGAGGTCCTGGCCTCGGCGGAGAAGCTGATCCCCACGGCCCTTGAGCTGGGCGTCGAGCGCATGGTGGTCCACCCTGCGGAACTCGGCGAGGGCGGCGTCGCCGTCCGGCCAGCGCAACGCGCCACCGGCGAGATGTGGCTGACCGGCCTGCGCACGCTGGAACGGCTGGCCGAACTGGGCGAAAGGCACGGCATCACCTTCGCCTTGGAGAACCTGAACACCATCCTCGACCACCCGGGCATCCCCCTGGCCCGGGCCAAAGACACTCTTGCACTCGTCCAGGCCGTCAACCACCCCAACGTGAAGATGATGCTGGATCTCTACCACGCCCAAATCGGCGAGGGGAACCTGATCGAGCTGGTGCGGGCGGCCCAGCCGTGGACCGGGGAAATCCAGGTGGCCGACGTCCCCGGCCGCTGCGAACCGGGAACCGGCGAGATCAATTACCGTGCCGTCGCCAAGGCCCTCAACGAGGCCGGCTACTCCGGGGTGATCGGCTTGGAGGCCGGCGCCATTGGCGGCCAGGGCATCGAAGCTGGCGACGCCGCGCTGGCGGCCTTCCGGGCAGCGTTTTCATAGCCCAACTGAGTCGCAGCAGGTGTCGTTCTGAGCCCTCAGAACGACACCTGCTGCGACTTACTTGGGTTGGCGTCACCTCAGGCATGGCGCGGCCGCAGCAACAGCGCGCCCGCGTTGGCAGCCACGATCAGCGCAATCCCGGCCCACTGCCCCACTCCGAGTTCTTGGTGCAGGACCATGGCGCCTATGATCGCCGCGAACACGGGGTTGATGCTCATCAGGACGCCAAACAGGTTGGCGGGAACCCGGCGGAGCGCGATCAGGTCGGCCACATACGGCAACACGGACGCGAGGAGCCCCGCCCCCACCGCGCACAGGACAGCGAACCCGTCCACGGGCTGGCTCAGGAAGATCACGACGGCGACCGGCAGGAACAGGGTGGCTGACACTCCGGTTGCGGCTGCTGTCCCTTGGATCCCCTGGATGCGCTGGCCGACGGTCCGGTTCAGCAGGATGTAGGAAGCCCAGCTGCATGCGGCCACTAGTCCAAGGCCGATTCCGACGAAGTCCATGGACGCGTCCGGCTGGGTAATCGCCACAACACCGACGCCGGCGGTCACCGCACAGAGCGCGCTGGCTTTCCGGCGCGAACTGATCAATGCCACAGCCAACGGGCCGAGGAATTCGAGGGTCACCGCCAAGCCGAGGCCGATCCGTTGAATCGAGGCGTACAGGCCAAGATTCATGGTCCCGAAGGCCAGGGCCAGCAGCAGCACGGGCCACCATTGCCGCCAACTGAGGTCGCGCAGCCGCGGACGGACGATCGGCAGGAGCACCGCGGCCGCTACGAGCTGGCGCACGGCGACGACCCCCACAGGCCCCATCACAGGGAAGGCAAGGGAGCCACTGGCCGCTCCCAGCTGGCTGGAGAGTGCACTCGCGAGCAGCGTGGCCGCCCCGCCCGCCTTCCGCGACGGCAACCCTCCGGACCCGATTACTGCGCTGCTCTCGCTCATGAGGGAATTCTGCGCCCGAAGCGTACATCCACTAAATGCATGGACGGCCCTATTTATACGCTGCGCGCATGAATAGGATGGGCTCCATGGACGTCGAATTGAGGCAGCTGCGGTGCTTGCTGGCAGTAGTGGAGGAGGGCACCTTCACCGATGCCGCCATTGACCTTCAAATCTCCCAGGCAGCCGTGTCGCGAAACATCGCCGCCTTGGAACAAGGGCTCGGCGTGAGGCTCGTGGAACGCACCACCCGGAGCGTGGGCCTCACCCCCAGCGGCGAGCGCGTGCTGGCCAAGGCGCGGCGCATCCTCGCGCTCCTTGGCGATCTGGAACGGGAGGCCCGCGCCGGCACCGGAAAAGTCCGGATCGGCTACGCGTGGTCCGCCCTGGGCGAGCACACCACCGAGTTCCAGCGACGCTGGGCCACCACGTTCCCCACCACCGAACTGCAACTCATCCGCTCCAACAGCCCGACGGCGGGACTCGCCGACGGGACCACAGACTTCGCCATCCTTCGGCGCCTGCCTGAAGCGGCCGCCGTCGAGCACGTCCGCATCGGCGCCGAAAAGCGCTACTGCGCCATGTCCTCGGACGATCCCCTGGCGCCCAGGCGCTCGGTGACGCTCGCGCAGATCGCCGAGCGGCCGGTGGCGATGGATCTCCGCACGGGCAGTACCACCCTTGAGCTCTGGCCCGAGCATGGGCGCCCCCCGGAAGTGATCGCCATCCACGACGTCGACGACTGGCTGACGGTGATCGGCAGCGGTGCGGCGCGCGGCATTACTGGCGGTTCGACGGCGCATCAATATCGACGGCGGGGCGTCGTCTACCGTCCGGTGCGTGACGCGCCGCCCGTCCCCGTCTACGCGGCGTGGTCGAAGAAGGACCCACCGCGGAACCGGGAGGAGGTTGTTGGGTTGATGGCGGGGTTATACGAGTGACGACCTTAAAACGCGTTGTCCATCGCACGGTCTTGTCCCCTACCGGATCCCGGCACTGTGCGCTAGCGCGATCGCCTCGGTCCGGGAACGCACATCGAGTTTCCGGAAAAGATTCCGGATGTGGAACTTCACGGTGTTTTCGCTGATGTGCAGGGCAGAGGCGATCGACCGGTTCCGCTGGCCCGCCGTGAGGAGCTGGAGGACCTCCAGCTCACGGGAGGCGAGACCCCAGGCTGCAACATCTCCCGTGGGGACGGCCGGCGGATCGAGTGGGAGGACAACTGAAATGTCGGCTCCCCAGCCGGGCATGACATCCACGGACATCCTCCCGTCCACCGCCTGCACGCGCTGCTGCAGCCTCGCGATGTTCGGAGCATCAGCCGAGAGCTCACCCCGCCCGTCGTCGCGGACGTTGATCAGCAGGTTCTCGCCGTCGCAATCCCATTGTGCCCGCACGCGGCGAACATCCGGCTGCTCGGCGATCGCCAGCACAAGCCCGCGAACAACAGCGCGGGCCGCGTGCGCAACCTCGCCGGGCAGCGCACGGCCGTTGGCGGGCGGCTCGATGACTTGAATGTCGATGTTACTGAAGTGCATCAAAGGCCGCAGGCCCTCGCGAAGCCGCCCGAACGCCGTCGTCACCGGTTCCTCGACCAGGTCGCTGGTGCGGTCACTGAGCGTGCGCAGGTCCACGAGCGCCTTGACGGCGAGGTCGGTCACGGAGGCGCGCGCCGCGGCGTCGTCCATTGACGCTGACCGCAGGGCGGCGAGCAGCGTTTCGAGCGTGGTGGAGTGCTGGTCGATCAGCTCCGCCGTTACGCGGATCCGCTCAGCGGATGCCGCCCGGGACTCCAAAAGGTACGACGGCGGCGCATCAGACACCTTCTCCTGGATCCGTCGTGCGGTTAATCGCCAGAGATAGTTCAGGAGGCGGTACGCCTCGCGTCCGTCCATGGATCCCCCGACGGGCGCGGGGTCGGTCAGCACGAGAAGGGCCTGGCTGAGCGGGTAGCTGATAGCCAGCACCTCGCGCTCCTGCCCGGCAATGACGGCCTTGGTCCGCCAAGGTTCTTTGCTGGAAGATTCCCCACTTGGCAGTGCGGAGCGCAAGCGGTCGAGTTCGGTGATGGAGACCCGGCTGACGATGCCTTCCTCGCCGGCCTTCTTCTGCGGCCGGCCCGTGCAGTCCTCGGTGAAGATGACCAGGGCACTGCTCTTGTAGAAGGGGAGGCTCGCGTTCCGGAGGGAGTCGGCGATCCGGTTGAGCGGTGCGGCAAGCTCGGTGTTCGACGTCAACGTCCTGGGCATCATGAACGTCATGGCGGCCGCAGCGCGCTCCATGCCGGAAGGATCCGCGATCGTGAACTTCGCCTCCGTGGACGGCTACCACGTTTCCCCCGGCCAGCTGGTCTATGGGGCTTCCAAGGCCGCCGTCATCATGATCACCAAGGCCACGGCCCTGGAATTGGCCGACCGGAAGATCCGCGTCAACGCCATCGCCCCCGGCTGGGTGGACACCCCCGGCAACCGCGCCACCGGCCGCATGGAAGCCGCTGCGGCCGCCATTCCGGTGGGCCGCGTGGCCCAGCCCGAGGAAATCGCTAAATGGGCCTGGCTCCTCACGGGCAGTGACACCGCTGGTTTCACGACCGGCGAAACCGTCACCCTCTCCGGCGCCGGCGCTGCCGGCATCTCAGCACTCCAGCAACTCCGCCAGGCCGGCCATGACGTCGACTGCTTCGAAAAGAGCGGCCGAGTCGGAGGCCACTGGCACACGGACTACGAGGCGCTGCACCTCATTACGTCCCGCGATATGACCCACTTCGAAGACTTCCCGATGCCCGCCCACTACCCGCATTTCCCCCGCCGGGACCAGGTCCGCGACTACATCGAGTCCTACGCCCGCAAGCACGGCCACTACGACATCATCCAGTTCAACACCGAGGTCCTCTCAGTCGCCCCGGTTCCCACCGATGGTGCTACTGGTTCGGCCGGTTGGACCGTCACCACCTCGCGCGGTTCGGAAGTTTACGACGGCGTCATCGTCGCCAACGGCCACCTGTGGGACAAGAAGGTCCCCCAGTTCCCGGGCGAATTCACCGGCAAGCAGCTCCACTCCAGCGAGTACACCAACGTCAAGGACATCGAGGGCAAGCGCGTCCTGGTGGTCGGCAACGGCAACTCCGGCTGCGACCTCGCCGTGGACGTCGCCCAGCACCGCTTCGAAGCAGACATCGTGATCCGTGACGGCGTCTACTTCCAGCCCAAAAGCTACTTCGGCAAGCCCCGCCAGGAGGTCGAGTTCCTCGCCGGCTTCCGGCCCGACGAACAGGACCTCATCAACAGGCTCCTGGCCCGTGTCTCCTCGGCGAGTAGAACAACTACCCGGGCATGCCCGAACCCAAGCACCACACCCTCGCCGAGGGCAGCACCGTGGTCAACGACCTCCTGCTCTACTGGGTCCACCACGGCCGCGTCGGTATCGTCCCGGGCATCGAGCGCTTCGAAGGCAAGACCGTCCACTTCACCGACGGCTCAGCCCGCGAGTACGACACCATCCTCTGGGCTACGGGCTTCCACTCGAGCCTGCCGTTCCTTGACAGCAAACTCGTTCCGCGCAGGGCCGAGGCACCCATCCGCTACGGCGCAGGGATCCTGCCCGAGGGCCTGGAAAAGCTCTACTACGTGGGCATGATCGCCCCCCGCGGCCCGCAGATTCCCGTCTACGGCATGCAGGCCAAGATCGTCGCGAAGATGATCGCCCTTCACAACCGCGCAGGCGACAACGGAGGAAACATCGGCGCCTACGTCTCCGGGCTGCAGGAGTCCGAGGACCGGATCGACATCGTGCGCGACACCTGGCTCGAGCAGATGAAGGACACCGAACGCCTCTTGTCCGCCTTCGAAGCCGCCCAAGCTGCCGCCGTTCCGGCGACGTCGAACGCCTAAGCCGCGAACCGCCGTCGTACATCTTTCAATCCAAACCAAAAGGAAAACCAAGCAATGACTGACATCACCCTTGAGCAGGCCGAACGCGTTTTGGCTACAGCCCTGGCTGACGCGACTGCGCGGGGACTGGCCATGAACGTGGCAGTCGTCGACGCCGGAGCGAACCTTAAGGCGTTCGCCCGCCAGGATGGCGCGTGGCTGGGCAGTGTCGACATCTCCATCAAGAAAGCCCGCACGGCGCGCTACTTCGATATGCCCACCGGCGACATCGGATCCCTGTCCCAGCCCGGCGGACCGCTGTTCGGCATCGAGGTATCCAACGACGGCCTGATCTCCTTCCCCGGCGGCCTGCCGCTGACCATCGACGGGGTCATCGTGGGCGCCATCGGCGTCAGTGGCAGCACCGTGGAAGACGACCATGCGGTGGCATCCGCTGGCGCTGAGGCGCTTGCCCTGACCGTCGGAGCCTCGGCCTGACCCCATAGGAATCCCATCATGAAATCCAGAACAGCCCTGGTGGACCGCAAAACCACTCGGAGCAGGGAAAACCGTCCCCAGCTGGTCGGTTCCCTCGCAGCCGTCAACGCCGAGTCAATGGGCCCGGACTGCGACGATCAGTGCCCCTACTGCCAGGGTCCGGAAACCGACTAGCATCAGCGGATGCACGTATCAGGGCCGCGACGCCGCCCACCACTCCCGGCTCGTCCTGCCGTTCACCAAAGTGGCGGAAGGCCGGGCGGACTGAACCCTCGTAGTTCACACCGCGTCTGCGGGGAAGCTCGTTGCGGGCTTTCCCGCAGTGCCGTTTAAGGGGCCGGAGTCCTCAGCGTGCCCGTCGCGGAAACTGGCCTGGCACTCGGCCCTGCGGCCATCGACGTCGCCATGAACGGCAGCGGTAATCGCCTCAACAACAGCGAGTTGGCCGGTAGTGTCGGGGACGCCGGGAAATTGAACCTGTGGAGCATCAACGGCCGCTACCGGCGGTTGGCTCGCCGAACGCATGCGAAGAAGCGCGACGGCGGAAATGAGGAACCAAGCGATATTCGTGACCACGGAGGGCCATGCTTCGTGGACCGCGCCATTGACAATGAAGGCACAAGCGCCAATGAGGTTTGCCGTCTGGAAGCGCCTGCCCGCCTTCAGCCAACCCATGGAGACAGCCAGGTATGCAGTCAGGATCAGAACTGCGCCTGCCCATCCGGCGATTTCCCACAGCATTTCCATGGTGTCCTTTCAAAAAGTGTGCCCGCCTGGCTAGCTGCCGTGCGGGGTGGTGGATGTCTTCAGGAGCTTACTTGCAGCCGGGGCAGTTGCCGAACGGAGCAGGCAACGCCGGATAAGGCGTTTGCTCAGGCCCGTCCGTCGCGCTGGGCCGGGTATCCCGGTCCGCAGGCTCGGGCGATCTGCATGGCGGGACTCCTTCATTGGCGCTCGTCCCACGATTCTTACAGAATTGAACGTCTCATTCAACAGATGAACGTCTAATGACCGCGAGTATCCTTGGCCCAGACCTCATCCACAGCGCGAAGCTGACGGGTATTTGTGGTCGTTCCTCCGAACGACCACAAATACCAGCTACAGCGGTCTACGGGATAACCGCGACCACGTCGATCTCCACCAGGAAGTCGCCCAGGAAAGAGCCCACGGTGGTTCGTGCCGGATAGGGAGCAACGACGTACTTCTCGTAGATGGCGTTGAAGCCGTCGAAGTCCCGCCCGGGGTGGTGCAGGTGCACCGTTGCCTTGACCACGTGGGAGAAGTCCAGGCCGTGGGCGTTGAGGACCTCACCCAGGTTGTTCATGGCCTGGATGGTCTGTTCCTCGATGGTGATCCCCACGGTCTCCCCGGTGACGGGGTGGTGCGGTGTCTGTCCCGCAGTGTAAAAGAATCCGTTGGCGGCGATGGCCTGGGAGTAGGGACCTGCCGGGCTGGGGGCGAGCTCGGTGCTGACTTGCTGACGTGACGATGAGCAGCGGGATGGTCTGGTAGTTGTTCGCGTAGATGATCTGGGCCGAGTAGAGCAGATCGGAGATGGCCAGCACGCTGACCAGCGAGGTGCCCTTGAGCATCGAGATGACCTGGTTGCCGGTGGGCGGCAGCACGACGCGCATGGCCTGGGGCAGGATGACCCTGTTCATGAGCCCTCAGAAACGGTTTTGGCTCTGGCTGCGCCTGACCACCACGGACTTCGCGCCCAAATAGCCGTCCCTCAGCCCAACTAGGTAGCAGCAGATGTCGTTCTGAGGCTTTGTCATGTCTCAGGACCTCGTGGACACTTCCTGTCTCAGGACTGTGTGGACAGTTCTTGTCTCATGACTTCGTGGACAGTTCCTTGTTCGGTGTTTTCCGGCGGCCGGTGAGGGGCGGGTATTTTGTTCGTTTCCTGCGGGCGCCGGCGGGGTCGGCTGCAACGCCTGAGGGTCTGCCGTTTCCGATGTAGCGGGTGCCTTTCACTGGTCGTGGGTGCGTGATGATCTCGGTGCCGCGGGCGTCGAAGCATCCGGCAGGCAGAACGCGCTGGCCGCGGCGCTGAAGGAGTACGGGGCGCTGCGCCGCACGATCTACGCCGCCCGCTACCTGGCCGACCCGGCCTACCGGCGCAAGCTCACGGCAACTGAACAAGGGAGAGTCGCTGCACGCCCTGAAACGGGATCTGCTCTACGCCCACGAAGGCACCATCCGGGCCCGGCACCTCGAACAACAAACCGAACAAGCCTGGTGCCGCACACTCGTCACGAACGCCGTGGTGACCTGGACAACGGAATACTACGGCCTGGCAGTGGAATCGATGCGCCGGACCGGGCGGCGCATCGATGAAGAGGTGTTGGCCCACATCTCCCCGGCACATAGCGAGAACATCAACTTCTTCGGAGCCATCGACGTCGACATCGAAGGCGAACTGGCCCAACTCGGCCCCACCGGCTACCGGCCGCTACGGGTACGCGACACCCTCTTCTGACCCCGGACAACGGTGGTTAGGACCACCACCGGCCGACCATATCCGCCCGATTTTTCCCAGGCACTACGGCAACCCCGTATAGGTGTAGGTCTGCGCGTACGCAGCCACACCGCCCAGGCCCGGGATGCTGGTGGCCGTCGAGACCGGGACCGTGGCGCAGTTCTTCGCCGACGGTGTCCACACGGCGGCCAGCCGTGAGGCATGGTCGTAGCTGTAGCACTGGTAGTCGGCGGCCGTGGCAGGCCGGGGGAGAACCCGACTTCGCGTGCGGTGAGCTGGGACTAAACGCTCTGGTCCTGGCCCGAACTGGGGCAGTCCCTGCGGCAATGTAGCATCAGCCTGCTACGGCTGATGCTTCTCATGTGACTAGTTTGAAGTCCGTTCCGGAGGCGTAGCCGGTTTCTTGGATGCTCATGGTAAGGGCTTTACTCAGGTAGAGCTTGCCTTGGAGATAATTTGCGAGCTTAAAGGCGCCAAGTCCTTTGAGCCGGTCACCGTGGAAGACGGTTTTTTCGATGTTCATGATTTTTCCAGAGCCGAATCGGACTATGGTCGACTCTTCCTCGTTCAATGCGTCAATGGCCCGAAGCGGGTTGAACAACGCAAGATCCGCTTCGGCGCAGCGTAGTGGCAAAAGTTCACCATACGGCTTTAGGAGGTCACCTACTGATTGGATTGCCTCGTCTCGAAGTACCAGTAGACCACTAGCCAACCATGGCAGAAATGCCGGAGCGAACTGTTGACCCTCGTCGCTTTTTAGAAGGTACATTTCAGGCGCTTGCCAGTTCTCCGCTGGACTTCCCGAGAGTGAACGGAAGAGACGGTGGTTGGTGCTGTCCAAAGGCAACACCCATTCATATCCGTCTGAAGCCGTTGTCGTGTACACAGGATGAGAAGCTTCGGTCACGGGAAGCCGCCGGATAGCAATCGGGAGCGAACATAATCGAGCGCATCAATTACCTCATCGGTCGATGAGGCACCCTGCAACAGGTCATTCACTTGTTCATAGTAGTCCTTCGTGTGGATGCGAGAGTGTACAGCAGCGCCCGTAGGATTCGATGACTTTGAACTTCGCGGTAGGAAGACGCCATTCACGGCGTCATCAATGCCAATACCAAATGTGGACAACACGTCTCTGCCAGATGCGGCTCGTTTCGCGTTCCAGGCCACGATGTGGTGCGCCGCGGTCTCCGCTGGTCGAGACGTTCCGGCCGCCCCCATGTTCTGTCCCAGAATGGTGGAGTGGGCCGCCGCAGCAGTCGAGAGACCTTCCTTGCCGAGTGTGCGGGTGGCCTCCTCACTAGCGGCGTGCATGATGGCGTTCTGGGCTGCGAGGGCTGGTCCTGGGTCCGCGTCGCCCGGGTTGTTGCTTGATTGTGCGCCTTGACGTGAGGCTGGCGAGCTGAAGACCGAGGGCCCTGGCGAGGCAGCCTGGTATCCGGTGTTTGCTCCTGCAGACCAGACTGAACTACTCGGGTAGGAGACGAAGATGTCGCCGGGCACATGCACGGCCGGGAATTCCGAGGCCGGGACCGGCACCGAGGATCCTCCACCTGACCCGCCCGGGTTCGAGCTGCGGGTATCCACAAGACGTGGGGCATCATCGATTCTGGGCATGCTGAACTGAGGCGGATTAATTATCCAGCCCGCTATCAGCAGCACTCCAGCGGCGACGACGGCCGCACCGAGGATCGGAATTGCAAAGAGACCCGCCTTTGGTGACGCGCCGTTGGAGGCTTTGGCGTTGTGCCGGGACGGTGATGGCCGGGTCCGGCCTGGCTGGTGCCGGTGTTTCGGTGTCGCGTCCCAGGCTTCTTGCGGGGTCCGGCCCCCGGGCAGGGCCTGGTGTTCGCGTTCGGTGTTGTAGTAGCGGTCGAAGGTGTCGACCTGGGCTTGCAGGAGGGCCATCGACGCGGCCGGGGGCTGCTTCCGCAGGTACTGGTGCAGGGTGCTGTGGAAGCGTTCGTTCTTGCCCTGGGCGGTGGGTTTGCCCGGTCTGCCGGTGATCGGTTCCACACCATGGGCCTTGAGGAACTCAACGAGCGCCCCGGTGCGTCCGCGGCGGCTCGGGTTCAGTGCGGCGCCGTTGTCGGAGAGGAATTTCTCCGGCACGCCGTGGCGTTCGAGGGCCAAGGTCACGATGGCGATCGCGGCCTCGCTCGTTTCGCCGGTGGCGACCAGGGAGGCCAGGGCAAGGCGGGAGTGGTCATCGAGGAGTTGGAAGATCACGACTTTCTTTCCGTTGGCGAGCGGCCATTCGGTGGCGTCGATTTGCCAGCAGGCGTTTGGCTGCGGGTAGACGAACCGCTGGTAGGCGCTGCGGGGCTTCTTCCGCGGTTCCGGGATGACGACACCGGCCCGGGTGAAAATCCTGGCCACCGTCGCCCGGGACGGCGGGGCGAAGCCTTGCCGGGACAGCTTCGCGATCACCGACAACGGACCGTAGTCATGCCCGTCGGTTTCCAACGCGGCCCGGGTGCTCAGCAGGAGTTCGACCATTGCCGGCGCCGTCGCTCCCGGGCTGGTCGACGGGACCGGGCGCTTCGTTTCCAAGGCACCAGCGGTCCCACGCATTGAGCCGCTGCCCGGACTTTGTAGAACCAGGCCCGCGAGACCCCATGTTCCTCGCAGAACGCGCTCACAGCACCACGCGGGGCATCGGCCGGCCACGTAGCCACGGCATGACGGACAGAGATCTTCGGGGCGGGTTTGCTCATGAACCATGAGCAAACCCGCCCCGAGTGTCTACAAGGTCCTGAGACACACTGTCCACGAAGTCATGAGACATAAGTGTCTATTAAGTCGTGAGACTCCACAGTCGTTCTGAGGCTTCAAAACGACATCTGCTGCGACCCAGTTGCGCGGGGGAAGCGCGGGGTTACGGGCGCACTATGGGCAGCCCCGCCGTCGGGAAGACGCTCGGGAACACCGACGGCGGCGGCACGGGGACCGCCTCCAGCGGCACCGTCACGCCGCCCGGCGTGACCACGACGCGCTGGCCGCGCACGCTCACCTCCAGCGGGCCGGTCTCCAGCGGGCCGCCGTCGAACGCTGCTCCCTCGACCAGCGTGAGGCTGATGGCGCCGGGCGCGAGGTCCACGGCCAGCAGCCGGCCGCGGATCGTGAGCCGGAAGGACAGGCCGTCCCACTCCGCAGGCAGCCGCGGGTCGAAATGGAGCAGCTCCCCCTGGTCCCGCATGCCGGCGAAACCGGACACGAGGGAGCTCCAGATCCCGCCGGTGGAGGCGATGTGCACGCCGTCGATCGTGTTGCCGTGCAAGTTGTCCAGGTCAATGAACAGCGCCTCGGTGAAGTGTTTGAGCGCGATGTCGGAATAGCCCACCTCGGCGGCCATGATCCCCTGCACGCAGGCGGACAGGGTGGAGTCGCCGGTGGTGATGGGGTCATAGAAGTCGAAGGCGCGCTGCTTTTCCTCGGCCGTGAAGTCCTGCCACTGCAGGAACATGGCCAGCACGGTGTCGGCCTGTTTGAGGACCTGGTGCCGGTAGATCACCAGCGGGTGGAAGTTCAGCAGGAGCGGGTACTTGGACCGCGGCGTGGACCAGTCCCACGGCTCCAGGGTCATGAAGTCGTTGTCCTGGCCGTGGACTTTCATGTGCGGGTCGTAGGGCAGGGACATGCGTTCGGCGGCCTGCCGCCACAGGAGCCGCTCGGTGTCAGTGATTCCGGGGTGGTCCAGAGCTGCGGCGGCGCGCAGGTTAAAGCGGGCCATGACATTGGTGTAGAGGTTGTCGTTGACCACGGCCGTGTACTCGTCCGGGCCGGTGACGCCGTGGATGTGGAAGAGGCCGTCCTTGCCGAAGAAGCCGAGGGACGCCCACATGCGCGCCGTCTCGATCAGCAGGTCGGCGCCCATCTCGGAGCGGAAGCCGGCGTCGCCGGTGGCCCATTCGTAGCGCCTGGCCGCGAAGGCGATGGCCGCTGCAATGTGGAACTGGGCCGTGCCCGCGGCGTAGTAGGCGCTGGCCTCGAGGCCGTTGATGGTGCGCCACGGGAACAGGGCGCCGTCCACGCTCAGTTCCTTGGCCCGGACGCGGGCTTCCGGCAGCATGGCGTGCCGGGACTCCAGGACCTTCCTGGCCCCGCCGGGGTTGGTGTACGTGAGGTAGGGCAGCAGGTAGATTTCCTGGTCCCAGAAGTAGTGCCCCTCGTAGCCGGAACCGGACACGCCCTTGGCGGGGATGCCCGCGACGCCGGCACGCGCGGTGGCCTGGGCCAGCTGGAACAGACTCCAGCGCACGGCCTGCTGGAGCTCGGGCTGCCCGCCCACCAGGATGTCCGCCGTGGTCCAGTACTGCCCGTAGTGGGCTGCGCTTTGGGCAATAACCGTCCCGACGGCTACCAGGGCAAGTTCGGCCTCGGCGGCCAAGGACTCCCCGCGCCCGGGATCCGCATCCGGGCCGGCCACAGCGTAGCTGACGGACTTCTCCAGCCGGAATGTCTCGCCGCCGTCCACTGCCAGGACGTAGCGGACGGTGGACTCGTCCTCCCCCACCACTGTCTCGAAGGGCTGCTGATCGGCGGAGATCCAGTGGTCCACGGCCATGGCGATGCGCTGCCGGGATTCCGCGGTTTCCCAGGCCAGGCGCAGCGAACCGTCGGAACCGTGCAGGTGCAGCGGCAGCAGGACGCGGCCGGCGTGCCTGCCGGCACGGCGCGGGTCGTGGGCCGACTGGTCCTCCACAGGCTGGTCCTGCCGGTTCACGACGGCGGAGGTGATGTCCGCGGACACCTCGCGGTCCGCCGTCAGGGACAGCTCGATGCCGAGGCAGCCGCGGGAGTCGAAGCCGACGGCCCGGCGTTCCACCGTGGTGACCGTCGCGCCGGAGCGGCAGGCCCACGTAACTGCGCATTCGTACACGCCCGTGGCGAAGTCCACGCTGCGGCGGTAGTCCTGCACCGCCGACTCGGCGAGGGACAGCTGCTCCCCGTCGATGCTGATGGTGAAGTTGTTGGCGTCCGGAACGTACACGATCCGCTGGCCCGTCCGGGCGAAGCCGTAGGCGTTCTCGGCGTGCTTGATGTCCCAGGTTTCATGGAAGCCGTTGATGAAGGTACCGGGCAGTTCGGCGTCCCCGTGGCTCGGGTGGGCGCCGCGGATGCCAAGGTGGCCGTTGCCGAGCGCGAAAAGGGTCTCCAGGGTGCCGGCGTCGCCGGGGACGTGGATGCTTTCCACGAGCTTCCAGGGCTCGCAGGGGAAGCGCAGCCGGTCGGAACTGATGAGTGCCATGGGTGGGGTGCTCCTTGGAAGGCCCGGTCAGAGGAGGTCGTTGAGGTCGTCGACGACGAACGTTGCGCCGGCGTCGAGCAGTGTCTGGTGGCCCGCGCCGCGGTCCACGCCGATCACCGCCCGGAAGTGCCCGGCGCTGCCGGCCTGCACGCCGGACACCGCATCCTCGACGACGATGCAGTCTTCCGCCGGGACGTCCAGCAGCCCGGCCGCGTAGTCGAACGTGGCGGGGTCCGGCTTGCCCGGGAGCCCGGCGTCGGCGGCCACCTGGCCGTCCACCACCACCGGGAAGTAGCCGTCCAGTCCGGCCGCCTTCAGCACCGCCGGGGCGTTGCGGGAGGAGGAGACGACGGCGAGCTTCAGGCCCTGCGCGAGGGCGGCGTCGATGAAGCGGACGGAGCCGGCATACGGCACCACCCCGTGGGATTCCACGATCTCGTTGAAGATCAGGTTCTTCCGGTTGCCCAGCCCCTGCACGGTGGGGTGGGCGGGGTCGTCGTCCGCCGGGCCCTCCGGCAGGGTGATGCCGCGCGAGGCCAGGAAGTCGCGGACGCCGTCGAAGCGCGGCTTGCCGTCGATGTAGTCGAAGTAGTCGCTCTCCTGGTAGTCCTGCGTGTGGCCGGTCTCGGCGAGGTAGCCGTCAAAGAGTTCCTGCCAGGCCTGTTCGTGCACGACGGCGGTGGGCGTCAGCACGCCGTCGAGGTCGAACAGCAGCGCGGCGGCGCCGGTCCAGGAAGTGCGGAGTTCAGTCATGATGCGGTGGTCCGATCAGCGCTTGCGGCGCGTGGTTTTGCGTTCGATGAGTTTGGTGTCCAGCAGGTGGTTGGCGGCCTGGTGGGGGGCCCCCGGATTCTGCAGGCGTTCGCACAGCAGGTTGGCGGCGAAGGCGCCCTGGTCCGCCACGGGCTGCGCCACGGTGCTCAGGCCCAGGAACCAGCTCATAGGGTGGTCGTCGATGCCGATGATGGAGACGTTCTTGGGCGCCGAGAGGCCGTGTTCGCGCAGTGCCATGAGCGCACCGAACGCGGCTTCGTCGCACTCCGCGAAGATGGCGCTAGGCACGCTGCGGTGGGCAATGAGTTCAGTCATGGCCCGGCGACCGCCGTCGATGCTGGAGTCCGCGCTGATGACCAGGTCCGGATGCACCGTGAGGTGGTGCTCGGCCAGGGCCCGGCCGAAGCCCTTGAGCCGGTCGCCCGAGGTGAGCACGGAATTCCCGCGCGTCTCGCGCCCTGCCAGCACGGCCAGGTCCCAGTGGCCCAGCCCCAGCAAGTGGGAGGTTGCCGCCCAGGCCGCGTGTTCGTCGTCGATCCCCACGTTGTCCCAGGGCACCTTGCTCATCCCGACGCTGGCCACGGCCAGACCGGAGGCCAGCAGGTCCGCGATCTCATCGTCGCTGAGCTCCACGTTCAGCAGGAGCACGCCGTCCACCCGCTGCGCCAGGCCGCTGAGGTCGCCCAGCACCTTGCGGCGCACGCTGGCCTTATTGCGGAGGCTGATCAAGACGGTGTCGTAGCCGCTGTCCGCGAACACTTCCTCCGCCGCTTCCACGGCCTGGGCAAAGAACCATGCCGTGGCCGTAGGGGCGATGATGGCGATGGACCCGGTGCTGCCGCCGGCCAGGCGGGACGCTGCCGAGGATGCCTTGTAGCCGAGTTTGGCTGCGGCGTCGGCCACCTGGCGCTGCGCCTTTTCCGAGACATTCGGCAGATTCCGCAGCGCCCGGGACACGGTACAGATGGACAATCCGGACAGGACAGCGACGTCCTGGATGGTGGCGCGGTGAGCCCTAACCATGCAACACGGCCTCAACCCTTTCTCTGCTGGATTCACGGTTGGATTCACGGTGCTGTGATGCACCGTCCGAAAAAGTGTAAGCGTTTACAATTTTTACAATCAAGGGGGTTTCAACTGATTGCGGAATTGTGACGTGGGCCTCACCGGGAGGGTGGGGCGTGGAGCGCCGGCGCGGGCTCGGCGCAGGCCCTCAGCGGAGGACATAGTGGCGCAGGAAGGCGCTTACATCGGACAGTTCCGGGGATTCAATCCGATGGCCCATGCCGGGGTAGCTCCGGGCCGTCAAGGCCATGTTGGCGTTGAGCCACTCAGCCGTGTATTCGATGGCGTCGCCGTTGATGACGGGATCGGCCTTGTCCCTGCCCCAGAAGAACGGTGGCGGGGTGTCGAAGGATTCGCTGAGCGCGAGGAGGTCATTCTCGAGGACGAAGCCGGACAGGCCTACCGTGGCTTTGAATTCGTGGGGGCGCAGGCGCAGGAGCGTGCTGGCCATCGCCATGCCCTGGGAGTAGCCGAGAAGGCTGACGCTGCTGTGGTTGTCCTTGACGGAGTTGATCCAGGCGAAGACCTTGTTAGTGGACGTGATCACATCGGCGAAGTCGTTGGACAGGAAATAGTCCAGGAGGAACCAGCCATGATGGTCGCCGATTTCCATGGGACCGCGGAGCGCTGCGCAGCTGAACTCGGCCGGCAACTGCGGGAACAGATTGACCATCCGCTGCTCGTCGGTGCCGTAGCCGTGCATCATCACCAGCAGCGGGGTTCCCGCGCGCTCGTTCTCGGGCTTGGACCAGACCACCGTTTCCATGGGGGCTAGCCTAGCGGGCGCCCGCGCCGGTGGCGCAGGGGCCGGACCGCGGCGGGCGCGCCCGGCCTTCGCGTGAGCCAGGCCCGCGTGCGATTCTGCTCAATCATTCGAATGGACAAATTCCCCCGGGCCCGGAATCCGCGGCTCCGGATCGGCAATCCGCGAATGATTGAGCAGAATCCGCCGCCCGGCCACCACGAGCCCACCCGCCAACCCACACCCCCGCCACCCACCCACCCTCCCCACCAAGTCGCAATCTGCGTTTATGTTGTTTTCTATTGACTTACCAACACAAACAAAGATAGAGTCAAGCAATTCCACATCATGTGATGACTGTCACGGATGGTCCGGCCTTGAATCTACGCAATGGAGGGTACGTGTTCGCTGAGGAGCGCCAACAGCTCATTTCCGGTCTGGTCGGCGAGCGCGGCCGGGTCAGCGTCACCGAGTTGGCCGACCGCTTCAGCATCACCACCGAGACTGTGCGCCGGGATCTCGCCGCCCTTGAAACCGAAGGCAAGGTGCGCCGCGTCCATGGCGGGGCCGTCTCCTCGGACCGCCTCAGCACCCGCGAGGAAAGCATCTTTGAGCGAACCATCCAGCGGAAGCTCGAAAAACTGCGGATCGCCGACGCCGCCCTGGCCATGATCCCGGAATCGGGCAGCATCCTCCTGGACGCCGGTTCCAGCACCGAGACCCTGGCCGAGGTCCTCGCCCAGCGCAACACCACGGCCGGGCCGGACGGCGAACTCGTGGTCATCACCCACGCCATCCCCATCGCCGGCAAGCTCTCCAACACCCCTGGCATTGCCCTGCAGATCCTGGGCGGCCGCGTCCGCGGACTCACCCAGGCCGCCGTCGGGCAGGCCACCGTGGAAGCCGCCTACAAGCTGCGCCCGGACATTGCATTCGTGGGCGCCAACGGGATCCACCCCGGGTTCGGGCTCAGCACTCCTGACCCCGAAGAAGCCGCCGTGAAGGCCGCCTTCGTCAAGTCTGCCCGCCGCGTTGTGGTGCTGGCCGACTCCTCCAAGCTGGACGCCGAAACGCTGGTCCAGTTCGCCGCCCTGAAAGATGTGGACACTTTGATCACAGACAACACCCCCTCCGCAGAGCTGTCGGCCGCCCTGGCCGATGCCGGCGTCGATGTGGTGATCGTATGATCGTCACGCTCACCGCCAACCCCAGCCTCGACCGCACGGTGGACCTGCCCGGCCCGTTGGCCCGCGGCGAAGTCCAGCGCGCCGTCGCCGTCCACCAGGAGTCCGGCGGCAAGGGCGTCAACGTCTCCCGCGCGCTCGTGGCCTCCGGCCTCGAGACCGTGGCGGTGCTGCCGGGCGCGGATGCGGACCCCGTCCTTGCAGGACTGCACGACGGCGGTGTGCCGTTTGCGGCGCTGCCGATCGGCCAGGCGCTGCGCAGCAACGTGACGCTCACCGAACCGGACGGCGTCACCACCAAGATCAACGAACCCGGCCCGGAGCTGGGCGCAGAACAGCAGGAGGCCCTGATCGGGCTGCTGCTGGAGCGCTCCCGTGGCGCCAGCTGGGTGGTTCTCGCGGGTTCGCTCCCACCAGGAGTGCCTGCGGATTTCTACGCCACGATCGCCCGCCGGCTTCGTTCGCGAAACGACGGCACGGCTGCCCCGAGCATCGCCATCGATTCCTCCGGAGCCCCGCTCGCTGCCGCCCTGAGGGGTGCGGCCGTGGGGAAGCCGGATCTCCTCAAGCCCAACGCTGAGGAGCTCGCCGAGCTCGCCGCCGCTGCGGGCCTCAGCAACGTCTCCACGGCTGACGAACTGGAAGCGGACCCAGCCAAAGCGGCCCAAGCCGCCGCCGCCGTCGTCGCCAGCGGTGTAGGCGCCGTTCTCGCAACACTCGGTTCCAAGGGCGCAGTCCTGGTGACGGCCGACGGCGCGTGGTTCGCCACGCATCCGCCGATCAAGGCCGTCAGCACGGTAGGCGCCGGAGATTCCGCGCTGGCCGGATACTTGCTGGCCGCTACCCAGGGCAGGTCCGCGCAGGACTGCCTTCGTCAGGCCGTGGCACATGGTGCCGCTGCTGCTTCGCTGCCGGGCTCCACTGTCCCTGCAGTCCACCAGACAACCCCCGACGCCGTAACCATCACGGCCCTCCAGAAGGACTAACAGTGACCCAGCTCATCACCCCCCAATTGGTCACCCTCGACCAGAACCTGGGCGACGCCCCCGCCGACGTCATCCGTTTCCTGGTCGGCAAAGTCGCCGCCGCTGGCCGTGCTTCCGAGGTTGAAGGGCTCTTCGCAGACGCCTTCGCCCGTGAGCAGAAGACCGCCACCGGCGTCCCGGGCGGCATCGCGATCCCGCACTGCCGCTCCGCCGCCGTGACCGAGCCGGCACTGGCCATGGCCCGCTTGTCCCACAAGGTGGACTTCGGCGCCAAAGATGGCCCCGCCGACATCATCTTCTTCATCGCGGCACCGGAAGGGGCCGACCAGGAGCACCTGAAGCTGCTCTCCAAGCTGGCCCGCTCGCTCATCAAGAAGGACTTCACCGCAGCCCTGCGCGCCGCAAGCTCCCCCGAGGAAATCGTGGAGCTGGTGGATGGCGCGCTGGCCGACAAGCCGGCTGCCCACGCAGCCCCGGCTGCCGCCCCTGCCGAGGCTGCTCCGGCCGCGGCCGCAGCACCTGTCGCGGCCGCAGCACCTGCCGCACCTGCCGCACCGAAGCGCATCGTCGCCGTCACGGCCTGCCCCACCGGCATTGCCCACACCTACATGGCGGCCGACTCCCTCGTGGCAGCAGCCAAGGAAGCCGGCGTGGACCTTCAGGTGGAAACCCAGGGTTCCGGTGCCGTCACCCCGCTTGACCCCGCGGTTATTGCCGCAGCCGACGCCGTGATCTTCGCCGTCGACGTCGACGTCCGCGGCAAGGAGCGCTTTGCCGGCAAGCCGGTCATCAGCGCCCCGGTCAAGCGCGGCATCGATGAGCCCGCCAAGATGGTGCAGGAGGCACTCGCGGCCGCCAGCGACCCCAACGCCCACCGCGTGCCGCACTTCGGCGCCGAAGAAAACGCCGAACACGCCGCGGAAGCAGCCAGCGAGCACTTCGGCACCAAGCTCAAGAAGGTCCTGCTGACGGGCGTCAGCTACATGATCCCGTTCGTCGCCGGCGGCGGCCTGCTCATCGCCCTCGGCTTCCTGCTGGGTGGCTACGAAATTGCGGGCGTTGCGAACAAGATCCTGGCGGAGAACACCCTGGGCAACCTTCCCAGCGAGTTCCCAGCACAGGCCTGGGGCCCCCTTGGCGCCTACCTGGGGGCGGTCCTCTTCAAGATCGGCGCCCTGGCCTTCGGTTTCCTCGTCCCGGCGCTGGCAGGCTACATCGCTTTCGGCATCGCCGACCGTCCAGGCATCGCTCCCGGCTTTGTTGCCGGCGCGGTCGCCGCGTTCATGGACGCCGGCTTCCTGGGCGGCATCGTGGGCGGCCTGCTGGCCGGTGTCACGGCACACTGGATCGGCAGCTTCAACGTACCCCGCTGGCTGCGCGGCCTCATGCCCGTGGTGATCATTCCCATCGGGGCCTCGATCGTCGCGTCCGGCCTGATGTTCCTTGTCTTGGGCGGTCCGATTGCCGGCCTGACCAAGGCATTGAACACCTGGCTGACCGGCATGACCGGCGCCTCCGCAATTATCCTCGGCGTCATCCTCGGCCTCATGATGTGCTTCGACCTCGGCGGCCCCGTCAACAAGGTGGCCTACGGCTTCGCCGTCGCCGGCCTGGGTGCCGGCAGCCTGGCCAACCCCGCTCCGCTGCAGATCATGGCAGCCGTTATGGCCGCCGGCATGGTTCCGCCGCTGGCCATGGCCCTGGCCACCGTGCTCAACAAGAAGGGCTTCAGCCTGGCCGAACGAGAGAACGGCAAAGCCGCTTGGCTGCTGGGTGCGTCCTTCATCTCCGAAGGCGCCATCCCGTTCGCCGCGGCTGACCCGCTCCGCGTGCTTCCCGCGTCGATGGTGGGCGGTGCCGTGACCGGTGCACTCAGCATGGCGGCCGGCGTCACGTCCCAGGCGCCGCACGGCGGATTGTTCGTCTTCTTCGCCATCGGCAACGTGCTCATGTTCGTCCTGTCGATCGTGGCAGGCGTGATTGTGACGGCCCTGATTCTTCTTGCCCTGAAGCGCTGGGCAGTCAGGAAGCCCGTCGAGGCCGAGCCGGTTCCCGTTGCAGCAGCCTGAGCGCGCGAACAGTCATCACGTAAGCAAGTAGAGGATCAGATCCATGCAGACCTTTTCAGGTGTAGGCGTCGCCCCCGGACGTGTTCTGGGGCCGGTGCGGCAGATGCCCAAGCCGGTGCAGGAACCCGCAGCTCCGCTGCAGGGCGCCGTCAATATTCCTGCCGACGTGACGGTTGAATCGCAGGGGCAGCGCATCAAGGATGCCGCCAAGGCCGTTCAAACGGAACTGCGGGCCCGTGCCGACAGCGCCAGCGGCGAAGGCAAAGAGGTCCTGGAAGCCACCGCGCTGATGGCCGCCGACCCCATGCTGGTGAAATCGGCCATCAAGCTCCTCTCCCCCGAGGCCCCCGGCGGCGCCCGCACCGCGGAACGCGCCATCTGGGAGGCCGGCGGCTCGGTGGCCGAGACCCTCAAGGCCCTCGGCGGCTACATGGCCGAGCGCGTCGCGGACGTCCTGGACGTCCGCGCCCGCATCGTCTCGGAGCTGCGCGGGCTGCCCGCGCCGGGGATCCCGGCGTCGGACGTCCCGTTCATCCTGGCCGCGGAAGACCTGGCTCCGGCCGACACCGCCACGCTGGACCCGGCCAAGGTCATCGCGCTCATCACCTCCAGCGGCGGCCCGCAGTCGCACACGGCCATCCTGGCCCGCGCGCTGGGCCTGCCCGCCGTCGTCGCCGCCCAGGGCGTGGACGATATCGCGGACGGCACCGAAGTCTACGTGGACGGCGCCGCCGGTGCCATCACCGTGGATCCCGGCGAGGACCTCCGTCTGGCCGCCAAGGCCTGGGCCACGCAGGCCTCCACACTGGCCGCCTTCAGCGGCACCAACGTGATGGCGGACGGCTTCCGGGTACCGCTGCTCGCGAACGTGGGCACCGGCGCCGACGCGGTCAAGGCCGCCGACGCCGGAGCCGAGGGCGTGGGCCTGCTGCGCACCGAGTTCTGTTTCCTGGACCGCGACGACGAACCCACGGTGGAGGAGCAGATCGCCGCCTACGGCGCCGTCTTCGCCGCGTTCCCGGGCAAGAAGGTAGTGGTCAGGACGCTCGACGCCGGGGCTGACAAGCCCCTGCCGTTCCTCACCAATGCCGACGAACCCAACCCCGCCCTCGGCGTGCGCGGCTACCGCACGGACCTGACCTCCCCCGGCGTCCTGGAGCGCCAGCTCGAGGCGATCGCCGCGGCGGAGGCCGCCAACCGGGCCGAAGTATGGGTCATGGCACCGATGATCTCGACGGCGGACGAGGCAGCGCACTTCGCCTCGCTCTGCGCGGCCGCCGGGCTCACAACCCCGGGCGTGATGGTAGAGGTGCCCTCCGCGGCCCTCACCGCTGCAACGGTGCTGCGCGAAGTGGGCTTCGCGTCCCTCGGCACCAACGACCTCACCCAGTACGCCATGGCCGCCGACCGGCAGCTTGGCCCGCTGGCCACGCTCAACGACCCCTGGCAGCCCGCCATGCTGCAGCTCGTGAAGCTCACCGCGGACGGCGCAGCCCTGGTCAGCGGCGCCACCGGCACCGCAAAGCCGGTTGGCGTCTGCGGTGAGGCTGCAGCGGACCCGGCCCTCGCCGTCGTACTCGTGGGACTGGGCGTCGCCACGCTGTCCATGAGCGCGCGGGCACTGGCCGCCGTCGCCGCCGTCCTGGCGACGGTCACCGTGGCGCAGGCCCAGCAGCTTGCCGCCACTGCCTTGGCGGCACCGTCTGCCGCCGCCGCACGCGCCGCCGTCCGGGCCGAACTCCCCATCCTGGACGAACTCGGCCTCTAGACTTTCAACCACCCGCAAGCAAGGAGCATCAATGTCTGAACGTACCGCCACCATCGCCAGCCGCGTCGGCCTGCACGCCCGCCCGGCCGCCATCTTCGCCGAAGCCGCCGGTGAACTTGACCTCGAGATCACCATCGCCCGCGACGGCGAGCCCGCCGACGACGCCATGGACGCCGCCAGCATCCTGTCCCTCATGAGCCTCGGAGCCGCGTTCGGCGACGTCGTGGTGCTCCGCGCCGAGGGCGCCGGAGCCGACCAGGCTTTGGACAGCCTCGTGAAGATCCTGGAAACGGACCACGACGCCGAGTAGTCCGCCTGCAGGTCCGCCTGCCGCTGCCCGACGCGCATACAGCCGGCGACACCTTACATTTCGTAAGGGTGCTTAGTATCGTTAACGGTGTTGCCGATCACATTCCGGCCCGAGCGAAACCACAGGGCCAGGAGCCGACGGCGGCCTAGGCACCCTGTGGTGTTGGAGGCACCTCGCGGGGCCAGCAGTCCGAAATTGGACTGGCAGTCGGAATACATCGCGAGGGAGTCTGCCGATTCAGCGCGGATTCCCGCTAGCAAAGGAAGGTGTTGACTATGAACACGCTTCTGATCATCGCAGGCGTCATCGCAATCGTCCTCCTGCTCGTAGGCGGCTTCACCCAGGCACTCAACTGGCTATTGTGGGTAGGCATCGTCCTTCTGCTGGTGGCCGCCATCGGCTGGCTTCTCAGCTTCGTTTCCGGCCGGAGGGGCCACACGGTTTAGTCCTGCTTGCTGCATAGCCGGGTAGCCGAACCGGACCCGGAGTCCGCCGCGCCCGCATTGACCCTCTTTGGATTCCAGCCCGCTCCGACACGCCTGAATCAGGGCATGTCGCGGTGCTTGGCGTTCCAAACAGGGTCAGGAAGGGCAGGCCCAAGGGCAACAAACCCCAAGGGCAACAAACCCCGACGGCGCCACCTGGGTCAAGCGGTATTGCGCGGCTCGGCGGTCCCAGTGCCTGCATCCGGGTTGTTGGGGTCAGGCGGCCCCGGAGGACCGGGTTCCGGGCTGTGCGGCTTGACGTCCGGGTCCCAGGGCTCGGGAATTTCGTCCGGATGGTGGGGGACGGGAAATACATCGGGGTCACGCGGAATGGGGTTCTCCCCCGGATGATGCTGCGTGCCCGGGTCGTGGGGGATTGCTTCGAAGCCTGAATCACCCCTTTGCCCTCCCTCCTTCACGGGCCCTTCCTCATCCACGGGCTCAGCCTGCTTCACGGGCTCAGCCTGCGGCCCGGGGCCCATCTCCTGTTCGGGAGTCGGCGTCCCGTAGCCCCCAAACTCGTCTTCGGGGTGTGCGTGCGGCTTGTCCTGGCTCATGTCCTCCTCCTTGGAGTTGGTGGAATGCGACTTCGCGATCCCTAACCCTGCTTGCCCTCGCTGCTTCCTTGAGGTGTTCTGCCAGCTTGCGCTCGGCCTCCATCCGGCGTCGCGCAATTTCGCGCTGTTCACGGCTCGCTGCAGATCCGGCATAGTCGATCAGGGCAGGACGCCTGCCCTGTGCGGCCCCGCCGGCAGATGTCTTCGGTTCCGGTTTTTCGCCCATAGCCGCATCGTCCCACACGGCGTGGCGGCCTGGAAGGCCTGCCGCAAACTGACCTTCACCCGCGGCCGTGCTGACCCTCCTTGAATCCCAGCAGGGTCCGACACGCCTTCAGGGTGTGTCGCGGCGGTTGGCGTCCCAAACAGGGTCAGGAGGGCAGGCGGGCCACCCCAGGCATCTGCCCGACGGCGGTGCTCAGGCTTTCTTGACCCGCGCCCGGGGCTTGCTGGCGGCTTTGTCCGCGGCAGCCGCGGCGTCGGGCTCTTCCGCGCCCTCGCCGGCCCCCTCACCCTTGCCGCGCTTCTTCTCGAGGCTGCGCTTGAGGGCCTCCATGAGGTCGATGACCTCGCCGCCTTCGCCCTCGCCCGCCTGCGCCCCGAACGTGGCCTCGGTGTCCAGGGAGTCGCCCTTCTCGATCTTGGCCGCGATGAGCTGGCGCAGCTGCACCTGGTAGTCGTCCGTGTACTGTTCCGGGTCGAAGTCGTGGGCCATGGAATCCACCAGGGCCGAGGACATCTCGAGTTCCTTGTCGGTGACCGCAATGTCCGTTTCCAGGGAGGGGAAGTCGGCCTCGCGGACCTCGTCCCCCCATAGCAGCGCCTGCAGGAGGAGGACGTCGCCGCGCACCCGCAGGGCGCCGAGCCGGGTCTTCTGGCGCAGGGCGTACTGCACGATAGCCACGCGGTCCGTGTCCTCGAGCGTGCGGCGCAGAAGCATGTAGGCCTTGGGTGATTTGGAGTCCGGCTCCAGGAAGTAACTGCGCTCGTACATGATGGGGTCCAGCTGCTCGGCGGGGATGAACTCCACCACTTCGATCTCGCGGCTGTTTTCCTCCGGCAGCGAATTCAGCTCGGCCGCGGTGAGGACCACCGTGCGGCCTTCCTCTTCGTAGGCCTTGTCGATATCCTCGAAAGCCACAACATCACTGCAGATTTCGCACTTCCGCTGGTAACGGATGCGGCCGCCGTCCTTGTTGTGGACCTGGTGAAGGCCGACGTCGTGGTCCTCCGTGGCGCTGTAGAGCTTGACGGGCACGTTGACGAGCCCGAACGCGATGGAACCCTTCCAAATGGCCCTCATGCACCAAGTGAACATCACATCAAGGCGGAGGTGAAGAGGTGGCAGGCAAGCGGCAGGAACGCGTGGACGTTGAAGGCCATGAACTCACCATCACCAATCTGGACAAAATCATCTACCCCGAGACCGGCACCACCAAGGCCGAAGTGCTCGAGTACTACGCCGCCGTCGCCCCTTTCCTCATCCCCGCCGCCGCCAACCGGCCGGCCACCCGCAAGCGCTGGGTACACGGCGTCGGGACCGCCCAGGAGCCGGGGACGATGTTCTTCCAGAAGAACCTGGACGACTCCACGCCGCCCTGGGTTCCCCGCGTGACCATCCAGCACAAGGACCACAGCAACGACTACCCGCTGGTCAACAACCTCGCCACCCTTACCTGGCTGGCGCAGATCGCGGCCCTGGAAATCCACGTGCCGCAGTGGCAGGTGGACGCCGCCGGGACCATGCTGCCGCCGGACCGCCTGGTGCTGGACCTCGACCCCGGCCCGGGCGCCGGGCTGCCCGAATGCGTGGAGGCCGCCAAGCTGGCGCGCGCCATCCTGGAGGACATCGGCCTGGACCCCGTGCCCGTGACCAGCGGCAGCAAGGGCATCCACCTCTACGCCGGGCTGGACGGCACACGGAAGTGGGAGCAGGTCTCGGAGTTCGCGCACGAACTGGCCCGGTCCCTCGAGGCTGACCACCCGGATCTTGTGGTCAGCGACATGAAGAAGACCCTGCGCGGCGGCAAGGTCCTGGTGGACTGGAGCCAGAACAGCGGCAACAAGACCACCATCGTGCCGTACTCGCTGCGCGGCCGCGCTCACCCCATGGTGGCCGCGCCCCGCACCTGGCGCGAGCTCGCCTCCCCCACCCTGGAGCACCTCGATTTCACCGCGGTCCTCAAGCGCGTCAAGGCCGGCAAGGACCCCTTCGCGGCCGTCTCGGCGGACCGCAGCAGACATGCCCCGGCGCGCGTTCCCGGCGGTGACGGCAAGGACGGGGACGACGGCGGCGGCTCCCCCGGCGGCGGCTCCCCCGGCGGCGGTCCGCGCACCGGCGGTGTGGGCTCACGCGGCGGAGGGTCCGGCGTCGACCCGCGGCTGGCGAGCTATGTGGACAAGCGCGACCCGGGCCGCACGCCGGAGCCTTTCCCCGCGTCCGGCAGCGACCAGCCACCCCAGGGCGCCCCGAACCCGCCGGGCGGGATCTTCGTCATCCAGGAACACAACGCACGCCGGCGTCACTTCGATTTCCGGCTCGAGCACGACGGCGTGCTGGTCTCCTGGGCCCTGCCGCGCGGAGTTCCGGAGACCCCGGAGCGCAACAACCTGGCCGTGCGCACCGAGGACCATCCCCTGGACTACGCGCAGTTCACCGGCATCATCCCCAAGGGCGAATACGGTGCCGGCACGGTCAGCATCTGGGACAGCGGCGAATTCGAGTGCGAAAAATGGCGCGACGGCAAGGAAGTCATCGCCACGCTCACGGGCAAACCGGGCGGCGGACTGCACGGCACCAAACGCTTCGCCCTCATCAACACGGGCGAACAGTGGCTCATCCACCTGATGAAGGACCGGCCCGGGCACCACACGGCGATCATGCCCGCGGCCACCAGTCCCCAGCCCCTGCCGGCCTTCACGCCGATGCTGGCCACGGCCGGCACCGCGGCCGACGTCGCCGGCGGGGACTGGTTCTTCGAGCTGAAATGGGACGGCATCCGGGCCCTGGTCCAGCGCTCCGGGGACACCATCCGGCTGATCAGCCGGCGGGGGAACGACATGTCCGCCACGTATCCCGAGCTCACCGACCCGGCGTGCTGGCCGGACCGCGACTTCGTGGCCGACGGCGAAATCGTGGCCATGGACCGGAGCGGACTGCCCAGTTTCGAGCGGCTGCAGCAGCGGATGAACCTCAGCAAGCCCGCCGACGTCGAGCACGCCCGTGCCTCCGTTCCCGTGCGGCTCATGCTGTTCGACCTCCTGCACGACGCCGGAACGGACCTCAGCGCGATGCCGCTCGGCGAGCGCCGTGCCCGGCTGGGCCCCTTCGCGGCGGAGCTGCGCGGCGGATGCCCCGTCCAGGTGTCCGAGGTCCTGGAGCACGATCTGGACGACATCCTGGCGAGCGCGGCCGAGCTGGGGCTGGAGGGGGTCATGGCCAAGCGCGCCGACAGCCGCTACCTCGCGGGCAAACGCAGCCGCTCGTGGATGAAGCTCAAGCTCGAACAGAGCCAGGAGGTGGTGGTGGGCGGCTGGCGGCCCGGTGCCGGGGCGCGGCTGGGGACCATCGGGGCGCTGCTGGTGGGAATCCCCGACGGCGGGAAGCTGCGGTACGCGGGCCGGGTGGGCACCGGCTTCAGGGACTGGCAGCTGCGCGACATCCTGCAGAAACTCGAATCCCGGGGCTCGGGAGCGTCCCCGTTCCTGGACATCCCGGACGAGGACGCGGCCACGGCCCGCTGGGTGGAGCCCGAGCTCGTGGCGGAGGTGACGTTCGGCGACTGGACGGGCAGCGGCCGGATGCGTCATCCCGTGTGGCGTGGCTGGCGGCCGGACAAGTCCCCGGAGGACGTGCAGGGGCCCGGCTGAGGCCAGCGCCCCGCGGCGACGCGCAAGTTGCCCGGCGACACGCAAGTTGCCCGGCGACACCGGAATTCGGGTGTCGCCGGGCAATCTGCGCGTCATCCAGGGACAGGCGCGTCCCGGGATCTTAGGAGGAGTGGGGCATCTGCGGGCGGCCGGTCCGGTGGACCGCCGTCACGGCGGCAGCCTGGCCCATGCGTCCGTGGCTGATGCCGCGCTCGCGTGGGTGCCTCTGCTTGCCGTTCCCGTCAGGCCATTGCTGGCCCTTGTTCGCGCCCAGGGCGACGGCCACGGCTGCCGGGGCCGGCATGGGCGCCATGTCCATGGACTCTGCAAGGTGGCTGGCGAGCTCGGGGCTGATGGCTGTTTCAGGGTGCTTCGCAACCATGATTCTTCCTTTCTCCGGTGAAACGAAGGGATTTTCAATCTTAGGTGGGCGAGGTCTGCTTGTCTGCAGGATTTACCAGCGGACTTTCTTCTGGGCCTTCGCCTGTTTGCCGCTCGAGTGTGTGGGCTTCTGGCCGCCCCCGGTGCTTTGCCATCCGGGGGCGGCGCCTCCGCCGGACTTGCGGGCAAGCATTGCTTTCTGGGCGTCCGTCAGCTTGGACTTGATGCCGCCTGCCGGGGCTTCCGCGGCGGCGGTGTTGTCTTCGGATTTGCTCGTAGTCATGCAGTGGACTCCTTTGTGTATGAAGCCTTGAAGAGGACCGGAACCATGGCGTCCACTGACCGGAGCTTGAACGGTTGGCAGTGGGAGGAACGGCGTGGAGGCTGAGCCTCAACAGGCATGGATTGTTGTCCTATGAAACACAGCGGGACGGCGCGCGGCCACCAGCGGCAGCGGGCCAGACCGGCCGGTCTACTCAAAAATCAGTGTTCCCATGGGTCCACCCTAGGCACTCCGGGCCGCATTTGTGAACCCCAGGATTTCCGAAGAGGGCGTCGCCGCACCTGTAGCCCTCGCATGTACTCTCAGCTAGCATGGCAATTTGAGCGACTCGCACTGAGTCCCCCAGCCAAGGAGGTGAGACCCATTACCGCAGCAAAGCACGGGTGCTCCCTCCATACCCCGCGGCGAGCCTGAACCAGGCGGACCGGAGAGCCCCCGGTATCCCGAAAGGCTCGCCCATGTCAGCATTCACGCTTCACCCTTCCCACTCCGACGTCACGGCCCGGCTCCGTTCCGCCGGCTGCGTCTTCGCAGAAGACGAGGCCCGCCTCCTCATCTCGGCCGCCCGAATCCCGGACGAACTCGACCACATGGTGGACCAGCGCGCAGCCGGCCTGCCCCTTGAGCACATCCTCGGCTGGGCCGAGTTCTGCGGCCGCCGGATCGCGGTGGGTCCCGGCGTTTTCGTCCCCCGCCGACGCACGGAGTACCTCGTCCGCCAGGCCGCCGCGCTCGCCCGGCCCGGCGCCGTCGTCGTCGATCTTTGCTGCGGCTCGGGTGCCGTAGGCGCCGCCCTGGCTGCCGCCGTCGCCGGCATTGAGCTGTACGCCGCCGACGTCGATCCCGCCGCTGTTCGTTGTGCCCGCCGCAACGTGGTGCCCGTCGGAGGGCAGGTCTTTGAAGGCGACCTCTACGCTGCGCTGCCAGCCACGCTTCGCGGCCGCGTTGACGTGCTGGTGGCCAACGCGCCGTATGTGCCCACGGAGGAGGTCGGGATGATGCCGCCGGAGGCCCGGCTCCACGAACCGCTGGTAGCGCTCGACGGCGGGGCGGACGGCCTGGACGTGCAGCGGCGGGTTGCCGAAGGGGCTCTGGAATGGCTGGCCCCGGGCGGTCACCTGCTCATCGAAACCAGCGTGCGGCAGGCGCCGACGACGGCGGCGCTGTCCGAGCGCGTGGGGCTGGCTGCGAGGGTGGAGCATTCCGAAGAATTCGACGCCACTGTGGTGGCCGGAGGTCCGGCTACGGCAGCACGGGCTCCTCGCTGAACCTGCCTTCCCACACCGCGCGCGAACCGGTGTCGCCGATCTGTACGACAGCAGCAGTGGTCCCGCCGCAGACGGCGAGTACGAGCAACACCACGAGGCCGGCCGCGATCCGGGATCCGCCGGCGCCGAGGGTCGTACGCACCTTGCCTGCCGTCGTCGCACCGTACCGGAACCAGAGCCACTGGCCCAACGCCACAGCAAATACGCCGATAACCCACGGCAACAGCGCCCGGCCGAGGGTCACGTGCGCCGAGACCGCAGGCGTCTGGTCGATCCGCAGCAGCAGCCATTCTCCGGCCGCCTGCGTGATAGGCACCATCAGGAGCGCTGCCAGGGCGATGAGAACGGTGACGATTCCCAACCGGCGCCGGGCTGCCGGCCAGAGGATGCTCAGCACGGTGCACAGGGCCGCCACGGGAATGATGACGACGGTGCCATGAACCAGCAGCACGTGCAGTGGCAGACCGCCAATTACGTAGTCCATGCTGGACCACCCCTCGGAAAGATTCGGACCCGCGTTCACACAGTATGACGCGCCGCCAAACGGTTCAACAGGGTCAAATGTCCGGTTTTTGGCACCGCGCAAGAAAAATTTTGGCAACGGTACCCCTGAGCGTCGGAAATCCGTGTCATCCCGGGGCCAACCGCGCGATAAAAATGTCAGACCAGCCCTAAAATACGGAATCCGACTCTCGATTCCGGCGTGGTCATCTACTTCCTGCGCGAATCGGCCCAGCGGCCCCTGCCCGTTCCCCGGTACCGGTGCCGGACGTAGACTCTCCTGATGGACGAGAATCCGCTGGGCTCCCTGCACCATGTTGAGATCTGGGTTCCGCATTTTGAGCGTGCCGATGCCGAATGGGGCTGGCTGCTCGCGGAGCTCGGGTACCGGCCGTTCCAGAAATGGGAGCATGGCTGCAGCTGGAAGGCCGGCGGCACGTACATTGTGGTGGAACAGTCGCCGGCCCTGACAGGAAGCACCCACCGGCGCACCGAGGCGGGCGTCAACCATCTCGCCTTCCATGCCGGCAGCCGGCAGAACGTGGACCGGCTCCAGGGGCTGGGCGCGGATTTCGGCTGGTTTGTGATGTTCGAGAGCAAGTACCCCCACGCTGGCGGCCAGGACCACTATGCGGCGTACCTCGTGAACACCGACGGCTACGAGGTGGAGCTGGTCGCCGGGGAGTAAGGCATGTCTGGTGTCGCCAGATGAGGACTGCCCGACGGCGGTCCTACGGTTTTGGGACGCAGAAGCCCCGGCATGCCACGAGTGCATGCCGGGGCTCCTGCCTGTGCGGCTTAGTGGCTGTGGGCCAGGCCGGTCCGGGGGCCTTCTTCGTACATCTTCATGGCCATGAGGCCGTGTGCCAGGCTCGCGCCGGCGCGCAGGGCGGTGGCGATCATGACCGTCTCGCTCAGCTCCGTTTCCGTGGCGCCTTCCTTCTTAGCGGCGGCCACGTGGGCGTCGATGCAGTAGACGCACTGCGTGGTCAGGGCCACCGCAATGGCCATCAGCTCGGTGTACTTGCGGGGGATGACCTTGTCCGGGTTGCGCAGGGCGGCCTCGTCGAATTGGGCGTAGGCTGCGAAGGCATCCGGCGTGGACTTGCGGACGTTCTTGATGTAACCCATGTCTGACGGTGCGTGGTACGGCACGTGTATCTCCTTATGTTCTTTACTTGGTGTGCTGTCAGGCAGTGGTTGCCGGTACAGCCTGGACCATGGCATCGAGTGCCTGGACCAGAATCTTGCGTGTGGTGGCGAAGTTGATGCGGGCAAAACCTTCGTAGCCGGGGCCGAACTCTGCCCCCTCCTTCAACGCCACATGGGCGGCGTCCAGGAAGTGGTTGTACGGAGCCTGGGGCAGGTGCAGCCCTGAGAAGTCGATCCACGCCATGTAGGTGGCCTCCGGGAAAATGAGGCGGGCCCCGGGGAGATCGCGTTCCAGCCGCTCCTTCAGCAGTGCGCGGTTGCCCTCGAGGTAGGCCATGGCTTCGTCCAGCCACGGCCCGCCATGCCGGTATGCGGCGATGGAAGCCGCGATGCCGATCGTTGAGGCGCCCATGGTCTGCACCAGGCTCAGCTCACTCCAGGTCTTCTCGTCCTCCTCGTTGGTGAGGATGATCTGCGCGCACTTCAGTCCGGCCAGGTTCCAGGCCTTGGACGCTGCGGTGAGCGTGATCGTATGCTGGGCGGCGGCTGCGGAGACGCTTGCGTATGGGATGTGCTTCCGGCCGAAGACCAGCGGGGCGTGGATTTCATCGGCGAGGACACGCTTCCCATGGCGCTCCACGATGGTGCTCAGGGTGGTGAGCTCCTGTTGGGTGAAGGCCCGGCCGGCGGGGTTGTGCGGGTTGCACAGGATGATGCTGCCGGCCCCGGCGGAGAATGCCTCGTCGATGCGCTGGAAATCCAGGGTGCTGACGCCGTCGACCTCCACGAGCGGAATCTCGATGGCCTGGCGTCCGCTCAAACGGATGACGTCGTAGAACGGCGGGTAGGCCGGCGTCGGGAGGATCACCGGGCTGCCGGGCACGGTGAACTCTTCGATGCCTAGGCGCAGCCCGTCCAGGACGTCCGGAACGTCGTGGATGAAGCCGGGGTTGACCGACCAGCCGTAGCGGCTGGCGCACCACTCGGCCGTCACCTGGCCGAGCTCGGGATCGCCGAAGGCCGGGTAGCCGAAGTTCTCGGTCTGGACAGCTTCCCGGATGGCATCCATGACGGCGGGTGCGGTGGGGAAGTCCATTTCCGCCACCCACAAGGGCAGCACGTCCGGCTTGTACCAGTTCCACTTGACGGTTTTCCGGGCCCGGAGCTCCACCTCGGTGAGGCTGTCAAAATCAAAAGATCCCATGGGTCTTCCGTTCTTTGTTGATGTCCTGCATGTGCTGGGTGGTTCGTGAGCGTGCTATTCCGGCAGCGGTTTGAAGGCCGTTTCCTTCATTGTGGCGTAGAAGAACACGGAGACGGCCATGAGTCCGGCAACGTACCAAGGGAAGGCTCCACCGATGTTCCAGGCTGCGAACTGGGTGCCCACCATGGGTGCTGTTCCTCCGATGAGTGCCACCGTGAGGGAGTAGGGGAAGCCGATGCCGGAGGCGCGGACCTTGCGGGGGAACAGTTCGCAATAGGCTGCCATGGAGCTGGCCTGCAGGAGTGCGAGGACCAGCATGGCCGCACTTTGCAGGATCATGAGGGTGGCCAGCGAATCGCTGATCAGGCCCATCGCCGGGATGGTGCCACCAGCGAGTATGACGCCGGCGGCGAGCATCGTCTTCCTGCGGCCATACTTATCGGACAGCGGGCCCGCGATGAGGGCTCCTACCAATGCCGCGACCAGGCTGACGAGCGTGGCGATCATGCCGTATTTGGGGTCCAGTCCGCCGTAAGTCTTGGCGTAGGCCGGCATGTAGCTGCCCCACACATAGACCATGGCGGTGAAACCGAGCGTCAGACCGACCACCTGCACGGCCTGCCGGGGGTGTTTGGCGAAGGCGGTGAAGAGGCCCGGCTTGTCCCCGGAGCTGTGGTCCGCTGCGGTTTCCTTCATGCCGCGGCGGATCCAGATGCCGGCCAGGGACAGGGCTGCGCCAATGCCGAAGATGATGCGCCAGCCGTACTCGACCATGTCCGCTGCCGGCAGGATCCAGGCGGCGCCCAGGACCAGGACCACGACGAAGATCTGGCCAAGAACGGCGACGGCGTTCAGCATGCCGCCAATCTGTCCTCGCTTTCCTTGCGGCGCGATTTCCATGGCGAAAGCCGACATGGCCCCGTATTCGCCACCGATGCAGATGCCGTGGATGATGCGTGCCAGCAGCAGCAGGACGGGGGCCAGGACGCCGACCTGTTCATAGGTGGGAGCCACGGCAATCATCAGGCTGCCGATGCCCATCCCGTAGACAGTGATCAGCAGGGTGAAGCGGCGTCCGACCAGGTCCGAGACCTTGCCGAGGATGAGGCTGGACAGGGGCCGGACGAGGAAGCCGACCGCCAGAATGCCAAACGTGCCCATCAAGGCAACCAGCGGTGAGGCGTCCTTGGGGAAGAACTGGGTGGCGAAGTAGATCGAAAGGAAGGCATAGGCGTTCCAGTCGAACCACTCGATCAGGTTGCCGACGGCGGCTGAGGCCAGTTGCCGTCGTGGAATGCGTCCCGATGTCGGGGAGGGCGTTACGAGCGGGGCAGCCTGTGTGTCATTGCTGATCGCGTTGGCCATCTGAACTCCATTTCAACTCGTTGTTGCATCATTGCAACTGCTGAGTGAGATTATTCACATATCAGTTGAGGTGAGTCAAGAGAAAGTTGCAACAATTCCGTGAGCCACGTCTCAAACGATGAAGAACTCCGCGATTCCGCGAGGATTCCGCGGGGATTTGAACCTTCCGGTTGACTACTTCAACCGGTCGTGCAAATCTTGCCACAGAGCGTTGAAACGGATCGATCCTCCGGCCCGGGCCGGGCGGATGCAACGAAGCACAACAGGAAGGCGATCACCATGGCGGAGTTCTACAGCGCAGGGACTGTCATCACCGAGCAGGCGGATGAAGTACTGCACGAGGCGGGGGTGCTGTTCGACGGCGAGCAGATCCTGTGGGTGGGCACTGTTGCCGACTTCGACGCCGGCCGCATCGCCCCCGAGGCAAAGCGCCGCGACTTCGGCCCCGACGCCACCGTTCTGCCGGGCTTGATCGACACCCATGTCCACCTGGCCTTCGACGGAAGCCCCGACCCCGTGGGCGTGGTCCGCAGCGTGGACGCTGCACGCCAGCTGGCCATCATGTTCAAGAGTGCACGCGAATTGCTGAGCGCCGGCGTCACCACGGCCCGCGACCTTGGAGCGCCGGGCCTCCTGGACATCACGGTCAGGGACGCCATCCGCGACGGGCTGGCGCGTG
This sequence comes from Arthrobacter cavernae, assembly GCF_017368795.1. Lineage (GTDB taxonomy): Bacteria > Actinomycetota > Actinomycetes > Actinomycetales > Micrococcaceae > Arthrobacter > Arthrobacter cavernae. Next base: position 62,219 of record NZ_JAFNLL010000040.1, read on the forward strand.
GCCCGCGGATGGTCACTGCCAACGCTCCCCTGACGGTCACCGGCGGACACTGCTGGTTCTTCGGGGCCGAGGCCGACGGCGTCGACGAAGTCCGCAAGCGGGTGCGGGAGGCGCGCAAGGCCGGCGCAGACACCATCAAGATCATGTCCACCGGCGGCAACATGACCGCCGGGACACGGCCCTCGGAACCGCAGTACTCCCAGGAGGAACTGAGCGCGATCGTCGACGAAGCGCACAGGTACGGAATGAAGGTCGCGTCCCATGCGCATGGCACGGAAGGCATCCGCCGCTCCATCGTGGCCGGGGTGGACAGCCTGGAACACTTCACCTTCCAGGACAGCGCCGGCAACATGAAGGAGGACCCCGAGCTCATCGCGGCGGCCGCGGCGAAGGGTATCTACGTGTGCAAGACCCTGGGACTGGGCTGGGTTCCCTACATCACGTCAGGGCGGCCGGTAGCGCCGAAGATGCTCCGCGAGCTCCTGGACCAGGGGGTCAAGGTGGTTGCCGGCACCGACTCCGGCATCAATGACACACCGCACGTTGAATATGTTGCCGGCCTGGAAGCCATGGCCAGCCTCGGAATGAGCAACGGCGAAGTGCTGGCCTCGGCCACCATCACCGCAGCGGAGTCACTGGGGCTGGACGGCGTCACGGGAAGCCTTGCCGCGGGAAAGCAGGTGGATATGATCGTGGTCAACGGCAATCCCCTGTCCGATCTGGGCGTGCTACGGAACATCCTGGCGGTTCTCGTCCGAGGCCAGGAGTACGTGCCGGAATTCGCCTCCACCACCACTTGGAAAGAAGCCACCCATGCTGCCAGCTAACGTATCCGGACTTTCGCACGACGACGGCGCCGGGCTGGCAGGGCTTGCCGGCCGCCTGTCCGGTTTGGATGCCGAGACGATCAACACTGTCCTGGAGGTGCTGGTGGAGCCGCTGCAGAGCGCCCTTCCCCAGCCCGTGGAGGTTGTCCTTCATGACCTCACCCGGGTGCCGAACACGGTCCGTGCGATCGCCGGCAATGTCACGGGCCGCCAGGTCGGTGACCCGCCCACGGACTTTCTCCTGGAGCATGTGGCCCAGGGCAGGCTTGAGCACCAGATCGGCTATGCGTCCTCCCTGCCGGATGGCCGGCAACTGCGCTGCACCACCATCCTGTTCCGGGACTCCGCGGGCAAGGCGGCCGCGGCACTCTGCCTGAACTCGGACGTCTCATCGTGGCTTGCCGCGCGGGCCATCCTGGACGGCTACATGGTGGGCCCCGGCGCCCTCCCTCGGCGGGCGCCGCAGCAAGCGGCGTCAAGCAGCGAGGCGGGAACCCATCGCCCGTCAAGCTCCGAATACTTCCCGCGGGATGTTGAAGAACTGGCGTCCTTCCTGATCCGCCGGGCCATTGAGAAGACCGGCGTGCCAGTGGAACTCATGCGCAAGGAACACAAGGTGGCCGTTGTCTCCGATCTGCAGAAGGCCGGGTTCTTCCTCGTCAAGGACGCCACGGAAACCGTTGCCGCAGCCCTGCAGGTTTCCCGCTTCACCATCTACAACTACCTGAACGAAATCCAAGAAGTGGCGTAGCCGTCGCCGCAGACGCTGCCCAACCTCAGAGAGAAGGTCACCATGACGACTTCAACCACCGCCGCCCGCAAGGCGTTTGTTCCTGTCCGCCGCTCCGGGAACCTGCTTTTCGTCTCCGGGCAGCTGCCCTTGGCCGGCGGCGAGCTCGTGGCGACCGGAATTGTTGGTGCCACCGTGACCGTGGACCAGGCCCGTGAGGCCGCCGAGGCCTGTGCCAACAACTGCCTGGCCGTGGTGGAAGCCGAACTCGGCTCGCTGGAGAACGTCGACTTCGTCGTCAAGCTCAACGGCTACGTCGCCTCGGCCTCGGACTTCACGGCGCAGGCCGCTGTCATGGATGCAGCCTCCGACGTCGTCCTGGCCCGCCTCGGTGACGCCGGCGAGCACGCGCGGCTGGCCATCGGTGTAGCGTCCCTGCCGCTGGGGGCCGCGGTGGAGGTCGAAATGATCGTGGCCGTCAAAGCCGGCTAGAAGTACAGTCGCGCTTGCGGGTGTGATGACTCGTGAACAGCGACGGCTACGAGGTGGAGCTGGCCGCCAGGGGCCTGGGCGCCGGTTCGGCTTCGACGACAAAGCGGGTGACTGCCTCAAGGGTCAGGTCAGCAGCCAGGATGCGGGTGTGGCCCAGCGCCCTCCCAGCCAGCAGCTCCGAACGCCCCACGTGCGCCTCGGCCAGGCGCTGTGACTGATCTGGGGACACCACTGCGTCCGCCTCATCGTGGACCAGGAGCAGTGGGACGCCTGCCGGCAACGGGTTGCGCACGCCGGAGAAGCGCTCGAAGATGTCGGGCCCTTCCGGGAAGACACGGCGCTGAAAGACCTGCCGCAACGCCGCGGTGGCACCGGACCGGAGCGCAAGCTGGGCGGCGAAGCTGTCCACCAGGTAGCTGGCGTCGGAGACACCGGCAATGCCCACCATGCGGTGCGCTTCGACGCCCTCGCTGACGGCCGAGAGCGCGGCGAGGACGCCAAAGGAGTGGGCCACGATCGCATGGAACCCCCCGTCGGGCTGCAGCTGCCGGATGGCCTCCATGTAGTGGAGGATGTAGGTGCCGCGCCCCTGTGAGTCGCCGTTAGCAGGGGCGTCGAATGCCACCACCGCAAGGCCCTCGGCTCGCAGTTCCCGCACTAGCGTCGCGAATTGGGAAGCACGGCCGTGCCAGCCATGCACCAGCAACACCGTCTTGCTGCCGCGACCCCACTCATACACGGCAACACGCTTTCCATCCACGGTGATGTCACGGCGGCTGGCGGAATCGTGCGTGGCACGGTCCTCGTCGCGCACCGGGACGCAGCGACCGACGCGCATGAAAAGCGGAAAGGCGAGTTCGGCTGCGAGCCGCGGGGACAGGCGCCCTGCGGCCGCAAGCACGGCGCGGGCGGCAGTAAGAGTCATGGACATTGTGGACTCCTTGCGGGCGGCTGCTTCGATCGGAGTCGGGCGTACGCGGGAATCAAACAATACGCACGATCGTTCTAATATCTATACGAACGATCGTACTACTAAACTGGGAGCATGCAACAGATGGATGGAAGGAAAGCCCGGGGCGACGAATCCCGCCGCACGGTGCTGGCCCGCGCCATCGACATCGCCTCAGTGGATGGTCTCGAGGGATTGACCATCGGTCGCCTGGCCAGCGACGTTTCGGCGAGCAAGAGCGGCGTTGCTGCCCTGTTCGGCTCAAAGGAGCAGCTGCAGCTGGCCACCATCGAGGCCGCCAGTGCCGTATTTGCGGAAGCCGTGATCGAGCCCGCCCGGGCCTACCCGCGCGGCCTCCGCAGAGTCTGCGCCCTGGTACGCCTCTGGCTCGGTTACTCCGCTGACCGCGTGTTCGAGGGAGGGTGCTTCTTCCTGGCAGCATCGGTGGAATGCGACTCGAAGCCCGGGCCGGTGCGTGACGGCCTCATCCGCGCCCTCGCCACGTGGGACGGCTACCTCGGCGTATCCATTGGATACGCCATGGAGCAAGGCGAGCTCCCGGAACTCACGGACGCCGAGCAATTGGCCTTCGAGATCAACGCCCTCTTCAACGAATCAAACACCCGCTCCCTGCTGCACGGCTCCCGCGTCCCCTACGAGCAGGCGCGCACCGCCATCGCGGCCCGGCTGCTCAGCCTCGGAGCCAGACCCGCCATTTTGGCGGAAGCAGGACTGGGCTGAGGCTGGACGGGGCTGAGGCCTGGGCCGCATGCCGGATCCTGGTCAGGCGTCCGCACCGTGCCCGGCCAGAAACGCGTTCCGCCATTCGATAAGCCGCCGAAGGTACCGTCCCAGGAACAGCTTCTCCGCCAGACGCCCCAGGGGACCGAAAGGCGCCGCGAAGGCGACACGGTCGATCATGAGGGTGCCGCCGCCGTCGGGCAGGAATTCGTGGGTGTGCCGGAAGTAGCGGAACGGCCCGCTGAGCTGCTCGTCCGTGAACGACGACGGCGCGTCCATCTGCGTGATCCGGCTGGTCATGCGGATCGGCACCCCGAAATGCCAGGCCCGCCAGGTCACCTGGTCGCCCCATTCCAGGAGCCCGGTCACCACGCCGGCGATGGCCCGCTCCTTGGACCGCGCCATTGATCCCACGTGCGCATCGACGCTCCGGGAGAGGTCGAACAGCTGCTGGGGTTCCAGTGGTGAATGGGTGCGGCAAACAAAGGACACAGGCATCCCTCGATCCTGCCAGACACTGCCCTTCCCAGGCCCGCCCTAGACTGCGCCCTGTGACCCAGCTAATGGTGGCCGTTCCGGGCTTCTGCTAATTTTCGAAGGAGGGTTTGGACGGATAGGTGGTGTTGGCTGTGCGCAGAGTCATGGCCCATGCCCGCTCCCTGCATGCGCTGGGCCCGGCGAACAACGACCGGCTCTCGGCCGTGCGGGTTGCCCTCAGCGTGGCCGTGCCTTCCCTGGTCCTCCTGGCCATCGGCCGCCCGGAGCTCACCATGTACGCGGTATTCGGCGCCCTGACCGGCATGTACGGACGCTCGGAATCCCACCAGCTGCGCCTCAAGCACCAGGCCCAGGCTGCGCTCGTCCTCATCAGCGGCATCACGGTGGGCGTGTTCCTGTCCGCCAACCACCTCCAGTCCTGGTGGCTGGTGCTGGTGGAGGCCCTGCTGGCGGGTGCTGGTTCCCTCTTTTCCGACAAAGTACGGCTCAAACCGAACGGGCCCTTCTTCGGCATCCTGGCCTTGGGCGCCTGCGCCTCGGTCCCCACGAGTGTTCCGTTCCTGACGGCGGTGCTGATCGGCGCGGCCTCGGCCGCGTTCTCGATCCTGGTGGGCTTCGCCGGCTGGCTGCGGGTCCGGGCCTGGCAGCCCGGCGCCGTCCGTGATGTTCCGCGTCTGCGCGGTGAACTCCGGCAGGCCGCACTGGTCCACGCCGCCCGCTATGTACTGGCCGTCGGTGCCGCCGGCGCCTTGGGGGTGCTCAGCGGCAGCGGCCACCCGCACTGGGCCATGGCCGCAGCCGCCGTGCCGCTCGCCGGTGCGGACCTGCCCAGCCGGGTCCACCGCGGGATCCACCGGATCGTGGGGACGTTCATCGGTCTGGCGATTGTCGCCGTCGTGCTCTTCCCGGGGCCTCTGTCCCCGCTGCAGTATTTCCCGGGCCATACCGCCGCCGTGCTGGCGCTGCTGGTGATCGGCTTCCAGTTCCCCACCGAGCTCTTCATGGCGCGGCATTACGGCTGGGCCATGGTGTTCTTCACGCCGGTGATCCTGCTCATGACCCAGCTCGCCGCGCCCGCGGATCCGGGCCTGCTCGTCATGGAGCGCGCGGTGGAAACCTTCGTGGGCGCCGTGATCGGTATCGTCGTGGTGGTGGCTGTCCGCCCTCAGCCGTCAGGGTACGGCGGAAGGGTACTGCTTCGGGCGCCGCGGCGGCCCTGAAGTAAACCGCGCCGGCAGCACGCGCGCAATGGCGGCCACCAGTTTGTAGCGTTTGGTGGGGATCGAGACGCCCTTCCCGCGGGCATTGTCTGCCAGGCCGTCCCGGACCACCCAGTCCGCCCGCAGCCACATCCAGCGCGGGGCCACCGACTTGTCCATGCCCATGCGGTCGTGGAATTCGGTGTGCGTGAATCCGGGACACAGTGCCGTCACATGCACGCCGCTGGGCCCATACGCCAGGTTGGCCCAGCGGCTGAAGGTGACTTGCCAGGCCTTCGCGGCCGAGTAGCTGCCCCGGTTGGCAAAGGCGGCTACGCTGGCCACGTTGATGATCCTGCCGGAGTGCCGCTCCAGCATCCCCTGCAGCGCGGCATGGCAGAGTTCCATGGGGGTCTGCACGTGCAGGCGCAGGTGCCTCCGCTCATCCTCCAAAGAGTTGTTTTCGAAGGAATGCAGCAACCCGATTCCGGCATTGTTCACCAGGACTTCAACCGGCCGCGCGGGGTCCGTGAGGCGCCCGACGACGGCGGCCACCCCGGCGTCGTCCGTCAGGTCCGCGGGCAGCACCTCAGCCGTGATGCTGTAATCGCGCTCCAGGACGTCTGCCGCCGCCTGCAGGCGGCCGGCGTCGCGGGCCACGAGGACAAGGTGGTGGCCGTCCTGCGCGAGCTGGCGGGCGAACTCCGCACCCAGGCCGGCGGTGGCGCCTGTAACAAGGGCTGTGATGGCGTTGGCCGTTGTTGTCATGTGCCAAGACTAGGGGGTGGCCGCCTTGACGTACATCAGCTTGTGGGCTTCCTGGGGGGCTCGGAGCAGAGCAGCATCGAGGTGGGCTGCCTGGCCGCGGCTGGCGCTGCCGTGGACGTTGATGACGGACGACGGCGCCGACGCGGTCAGGTGCCGACGCGGTCAGGTGCCGACGTTCCGGTACGCAGGGGTTGAGGTTGAGGTCGCGGCTGTTTCGCCCGTCGGAGGAAACACCCCCTAGACGCCGGCTTTGATCAGAAGTGCATCAACCATCATGAAGAACTGGGCGCTGTGATCGGTGGCCTTCGGGTCGGTCATGTATTGAATGGCCGCTCCGTCGTAAATCATCAGAAAGAGCCTCACCAGCGTGGCAAAGCCTATGAGGCACTGATCCCCGCTGCTCTGGGCGGCGGAAGAAAATATGTTTCCCAGCTCCACTTCATAGGCGGGATAGATTTTCGCAGCCAGCGGGCTGACGGCGGCATTGCGTGTTGCCCACAGAATGAGTTCGATCTCAGCAAGTATGCTTGCCGGCTCTTCCTCCAATGCGCGCCAGTAGCCCTCGGCCACTTGTTCCACAGCCTTACGCAGACCCAGGTGGACCGGGACGTCACTGGAAAAGCGGCTCAGGTTCTTTAACCAAGCCTCGGCGGCCTTGTCCATGAGTTCGTCTTTATCGCTAAAGCAATAATGTGCCGTAGCCAATGGAGCATTAGCCTCCTTGGCAATGGCCCGCATAGTCACCGACTGAACGCCCTCACGGCGCATAAGTTCAACTGTCGCTGAAATCAGCTGTTCTTTTCGTTCCGAAGCGGAAACCCGCATAGACCACTCTCCACTCTCCACGGTTACCCCCGCACGGACGCCTACTAAAGACTATTGCTCGGCAAGCCGAGATGAAGCAACATCTTCATCGCCCAGGCTGGATTTTGTTACCACCGAAGACCGTATCCTGGCTGTCAATGCAACAGCCAGGATACGGTCCGGAGCGCCGGAAGCCCTCCAAATGGTCAGGACAGCCTGCCAGAATCTAGAACCTTTCCAGATTGGCCCACGGGGATGCCTGTAGTTACCTCGCGGCCAAGATGTCGGCCACAGCGGCAGGCGAGCCGGTGTCCACATCCTGCGACGGGCCGTCCAAGTACCGCTCCATGGAGTCGTCCATGGCGTTGATCCAGCGGGTGTGGTGCTTGGTCGCCATTGTGCCGGTGACCACGGAGCGGTGGAGCATGTCGCGGTATCCCAGAATGTCCGTCTTCTTGTGGTGCATCCAGTCCTTGAACAACTGGCAAACAGCGTCCAGGTCGAAGGACGGGTAATCCGTCGCATCGATGAGCTCCCGCAGGTAGTCCGTCTGGAAATCGGCCTCGGCATCGTGATTTGGCAGCACGGCCTGGCGCTCAAGCCAGGCTGCGATGTCCTTTTGGCGCTCAGCAAGGGACGGCAGCTCAATTACGCCGGTCATGACGTCGCGGGCAAACCAGGCCTGCGCGTCGAACATGTTGAATGTGTAGTACTGGTCCTGCGCACCCAGGTAGAACAGGTTAGTGTTCTGCTGCCACACCACGCCCTTGTAGAGGTTGCCCGGGTACAGCACGTTCGACGACTTCAGTGACAGCTCGCTGGGCAGGTACGGATACTTGTGCTGGTATCCGGTGCAAAGCACGACGGCGTCGAATTCACCTTGGGTGCCGTCACTAAAGTGTGCGGTGCGGCCTTGGAAGTGGGTGACAAGCGGGCGCTCCACAGTATTCTCCGGCCAGTCATAGCCCATTGAGGTCGTGCGGTAGCTCAGGGCGATGGACGCCGCACCCATTTTGTGGGCCTGCATGCCAATGTCCTCTGCGGAGTAACTGCTGCCGATCATGAGCAACTTCTTGCCATAAAACCGCTCGGCTCCGCGGAAATCATGGGCGTGCAGGACTTCGCCCGGGAAAGTCTTTATGCCCTTGAACTCAGGGACTGAAGGGACGGAGAAGTGTCCGGTCGCAATCACGAGCTTGTCGAACACGTGGGTTTCAGTGAGGTTGGTTTTGAGGTCCTCCACTGTCAGCGTGAATTCCTGGGTGGCCTCGTTGTAGCTGGTGTGCCGCGCGACGCTATTGAAGCGGACATACTTGCGGACGTCGGACTTCTCCACACGGCCCTTGATGTAGTCGAAGAGAACCTCGCGAGGAGGGAAGGAAGAAATAGGACGGCCAAAGTGCTCGTCAAAGGAGTAGTCCGAGAACTCCAGGCACTCCTTGGGCCCATTGGACCAGAGGTGGCGGTACATGCTGGAGTGAACCGGCTCGCCGTGAGCATCCAGCCCAATACGCCAGCTATTGTTCCACTGCCCGCCCCATTCGTCCTGTTTTTCAAAGCACATGATTGCGGGGATGTCGGCCCCTTTTTGACGTGCTGATTCGAATGCCCGCAGTTGTGCCAAGCCGCTGGGGCCAGCACCGATGATTCCGACTCGAAGTGTCATGCTGCTTTCCTCTTCCAAATTTTCAGGGGCCGCTGGTGTGCGGCGTTGTGAGTTGGATTGCGTATCAAGCCAGCAACTAAGGGATGCCGCGTTCCGGTAGCGGCTGGTGCCTTTGTACTGGGCTGTTCCTCTCGGTCTTCGGCCACGTCGCGCAAGAGGGTTATCTCCCATCCAGCGAACGCACGGTGGGTCCTAGGGTGCGAAGGTGCGGTCGCCGGCGAAGAACCCCAGACCATACTCAGGGGTCTCGAACTTCACCGTGGTGCCCTTGGGGAAGAACAGCACATCGCGTTCCTTCGCGTGCGTCACTTCCCCGGTGCTCTGGTCGGTGAGGATGAACTCACCCTGGATGACCACCTTCATTTCGTCGTAGGTGTACGTGTACACCAAGGGTTCGGAGGCCTTCAGCTCGAAGAAGCCGGCGCACATGACAGACCCGGCGGGGTTGTGAAGGGAGTCACCGATCGCAGCGACCGTCCCAGGCTCATTCATCGACGGCAGACCCAGAAAGCCGCCTTCCACTTTGTGGATGGATCCGGCCTTGCTGAGTGTTCCTACGAGGGTGGTTTCCATGATTACTCCTGTGAATTGGGTGAAGAGTTCTTCAGAACTGTTCATTTAGGGCATAAATAGCCGTAGGGATGGCGCTTTTAGCGCATAAGGGACTGCATTGAAGGTCACCTCTGAAACCGGGTTATGGCTCCGGGAGGAATGGTTGCAAATCCGACATTCTTGATTCTCAACGGACCGGTTGAGCTCCACCTTGATCTGTACCGGTGTGAAGTGAATCACGTTTGATCGTCCACTGACTCTCACATGAACGGCCGTGCAAGTCAATCGTTCAGGAAAATTTTCTAGGAGAATCTTTTGAGAACTGACACTCAGATCCGCGGCTGAGAAACGTCCCATCTTCCTCTCATGGACTATTGACTGAGACGGTTGTCAATGTCACAGTATTGAAGATCAGTGATCCACATCACGTTGATGCAACTGATTTTTGATTCACCGAAAGTTCCCTAAGCAGGCTTCCAACTGAAGAACGGTGAAAGACTATGGCCACAGCCACCCAGCCCTCGACGACGGGGGAAACGATCGACTTCTGGCCAGCGCAGTCCATGAAGGCCATGAAGGACGAATGGCCGCGATTGCGCTGCCGGTTTATAAACGCGGATCCCGTAGGCCGATGGGAGGACTTCAGACTCTCGGAATGGGAACTGGATGCCTGCGGCTGGGAAGACTTCCACCCCCACTCCGAAACGAACTTCGTCCTGGAAGGCGAACTCTACATCGAGAGTGAAGGCAAGACTGTCATCCTGAGACCCGGTGACTCAGCACGCGTAAATCCAGGACAACTTGGCCGATACTGGGCACCCACCTACGCCCATATGGTCACCATCTACGGCCCCAACCCCGATGGCGCGGAGTCGCACTCCTTCCGATACTACGAAATCTGAGCTTTAGACTCCTGCACGCCACCTTCGGCCAAATCCGCCACACCCAGTTCGACCGAACTGACGACCCCGGACGACACAATCGCCTACGCGTCGATGTAGTCGTTCGAAATTCGGCTAAGACCCCGCAGGACTAACCTCAAGCACAACGATGAGTGCTCCTGCCTTTCTGCGAATCAATACACCGTCGGACGGGTCAGGCGTGATCTTGTTTCGCATCTTTAGACCCCGGAAACCCTCTCCGCCCTGAGGTCAATGCGCGGACATTCACGCGCCAGAATTCATACTCGTCGACGGTAATACATGCAACTGCAGATCGCGGTTGCAGTTAGTCGAGCCTCAAGCGTTTGAAAATACCAATGTACGGCCTGCCCATATGCGCCCGCATGCCTCGAGCTTTCCACATCCTTTCACGGTGGTATATACCGCGCGGAATGGCATGTATCTCGCAGCCACTTCAGACTCACGAATCTAGTTATTCAACCTAAAAGACCAGACGCTTGTCGTCTAAGGAGACTGTTATGAGTAAAAACATTTCGGATGGCGTTGGTCACCTGGAAAGGTCGATCAACTGGAAGCAGGGTTTAGCCATTGCTTTGGGCGTGCCCTTGCTGATACTGCCATCGTTGGGCTACCTGCCGATGTATATGGCTGCCGCAGCAATCCTCGTCTGGGGGTTGTCGGTCATCCAGGGTTTCATACAGAACGCTGCCTATGCTGAAATGGCTACCACCTTTCCCAAGGCCTCCGGTCTGCCAGGTTTCGCGCAGCATGTATTTCGCACCGAGAACTTCAAAGGCAAGTACGACAAGGGCAAACTGATCGGCGGCTTCTCCGCTTGGAGCTACTGGTTTGCCTGGAACCCGGTCCTGGCGATCTTCGCCATCCTGGTCGGCGGTTACCTTCATGGGCTGTTTCCGGTTCTAGCCGAGACCTTCACCGAGTATCAGCTCTCATTGATCTCAGGTCTGCTGATCTTCACCGGACTGTTCGTAGTCAACTGGTTCGGCCTCAAGGATGGCGCCATCCTGGGTTACGTTCTGGCGGCCGTATCCCTGATACCGCTGGTTATCCTTACCATGGCGCCTTTTGCTACCGGACACGTTGACCTGGCCAATATCACCGGCAACTGGTGGCCTGCTGACTGGGCTTGGGACATGCACCACATCCTGATTCTCTTTGGCATCTTTGCGATTGCACAGTGGAGTGCCTGCGGCTGGGAAACGGCAGCCATCTACGCCCCTGAATACAAAAACCCGTCAAGAGATGTCCCGAAAGCACTGTTTGCCTGCGGCATCATCTGCTTCCTGTCATACGTACTGGTGCAAGCTGCAGTAATCGGCGTGCTTGGTGTTGAAGGTGTGATGGCGGAGCCTGTATCGCCTCTGATCCCAGTGGCCCAGGCTGTCTTTGGAGAAGCCGGCTCAATCATCACCATCATCATGCTGATCGCGGCCATGATCCTCATCATCCAAACGGCCTACCTGGGGTCCTCCCGCGCCATGCACTCCATGACGACGGAAGGGAACCTTCCCAAGGTCTTCGGCAAAACGAATCGCCACGGAACTCCCTTTGTTGCCTTGCTCGTCACCGCGGCATTTAACATGGTCCTGATTTCCATGGGATCCCTCGCTGCAATTCTTGCGGCCGCCGCCATTGGCTATACCTGTGCCAACGGCATCAGTCTGTTCGCCTATGTCAGAGCCAAAAAACACCCTGCCTTCGCCACCCTGGAAAGGCCCTTCAAAGCCCCCAGGGGCTGGAAAAACGTCGCCCTGACCTTTGGCCTGTTCAATCTGCCTCTGTGTCTGATCGGCGTGGTCTACCTGAACAGCCAGGAAATTGGCTGGACTTCAACCTGGCTCGGCTTCCTCGTATTGTCGCTCTACATACCCATTTGGTTTTATTCCCAGCGCGAATCGAGGCGCTGGAACGACGATGCAGCCACTGCCAACTCTTCGGACAACGTTTCAGATAACGATGCCGAAGACCTGGAAAAGGCTCCAACTTCCAGGTGATATCGACGGTGCAGTCATTCTGGACCTAGCAGATCGGAGGCGACGGGTTCGCCGTCGTGGTAGCGGATTACGGGCCGGTTTGCCTTAGGCGTGTAACCATTGTCCGCCAAGACGCGGTCCGGACGGGTGCGTGGCCTCCGTGTGATTGGTGTTGCCGTGCACTCCACGACGAGACAGCTCTTGAGCGTCGAATGAGGAATGGCCGCCTGGAATCGAGATCCAGGCGGCCATTCTTGTTTGTTCGAGATTTGGGGCGGTTTCGCCTCGGAAGGCCTGCCTTCGTGGCTGTCAGAAGATCACGTAGAGCTTACGCAGTGTCTCGTGAAGCTCCCAGTTACCGCTCCAGCCCCGAGGGATGAAGACGGTGTCTCCAGGGCCAACGAACTCGGGCTCGCCGCCGTCGGGGGTGATAGTCATCGAACCTGAAAGAACGTGCACAAATTCGTTTGTCTCAAGTACCCAGCGCGAGTGCCCTTCAGTGCATTCCCAGATGCCAGCTTCAGCACCGTTCTCGCCCTTCCACAGGTAGCTTCCGCGAGTGTCCATCTTCTGCCCGGCCGCTTCAGGACAAGGGCCCCAATCGTCCAGCTCCCCCATGTTTCCCGCATCGCGGATGAGTTGGGCTGAGATGGAGGCTGTCTTGTTGGTCATTATCTTGCCTTTCGTGTGGGCTATCAGTCGCTGCTGCCGATAGAGGTTTTGTTCTCAGTCGGTCTAGGACCACTCAGATTTCGGAGTATCGGAAGGAGTGTGACTCCACACCATCCGGGTTGGGGCCGTAAATGGTGACCATCCGCGCGTAGACAGGTGCCCAGTATCGGCCGATTCGTCCGGGATTTACGCGCGCCGAGTCGCCCGGCCTCAGGATGACAGTCTCGCCTTCGGACTCGATGTGGAGTTCGCCTTCCAGCACGAAGTTCGTCTCGGTGTGGGGGTGGAAGTCCTCCCAGGCACAGGCCTCCAGCTCCCACTCGGAGAGTATGAAGTCGTCCCATGGGCCTACAGGATTAGAATTTATGAACCTACAGCGCAAACCCTGCCATTTGTCCTTCATGGCTTTCATGGACTGCGCTGGCCAGAAGTCGATCGCTTCCCCCGTCGTCGGGGGCTGAGGGGTGGTTGTGACCATTGTGTTTAACCGTTTCTTCAGTGGGAATCTACTTTGCGGCACGCTCTGGTGAATCTAGGTGACATCGCATCATCGTGATGCAGGTCACCGCGGTGTCAATACTTTGACACGAACGGACGTTCAAGTCAATCGTTCGAGATGATGGTGTGGAACCTTTTTCTACGACCGAAGCAATAGTCTTGTGGAAGTGTCCCTGCCGGGCCGAAACCGGGAGATTGGAGAGTGAGCTATGCGGATATCCTCAGAAGAACGAAAAGAACAGCTGATTTCAGCGACAGTTGAACTTATGCGCCGTGAGGGCGTTCAGTCGGTGACCATTCGGGCTATTGCCAAGGAGGCTAATGCCCCCTTGGCTACGGCACACTATTGCTTCAGCAATAAAGAAGAGCTCATGGACGCGGCCGCCGAGGCTTGGTTCAAGAACTTGAGCCGCTTTTCCAGCGACGTCCCGGCGCACTTGGGACTTCGTAAGGCCGTGGAACAAGTAGCCGAAGGCTACTGGCGCGCACTGGAGGAAGAGCCCACTAACATACTTGCTGAAATCGAACTCATTCTGTGGGCAACACGCAATGCCGCCGTCAGCCCGCTGGCCAAAAAAATCTATCCCGCCTATGAAGTGGAGCTGGGGAACATATTCTCTTCCGCGGCACAAGGCAGCGGTGATCAGTGCACCATAGCCATCCCTTCGCTGGTAAGGGCCTTCCTGATGATCTACGACGGAGCGGCCATTCAGTACATGACCGACCCGAAGGCTACTGATCCCCGCACCCTGTTCTTCATGATGGTTGATGCACTTCTGATCAAGGCCGGCGTCTAGACTCCTCCGCCACACGAGCTCCAATACTCCTGCCGCACATTCCGGCGCCCCGCGCCCTGATCCCCGCCTGGCCAGGTGGACTCACAGTCACCGAGCTGTACACCACCGCGTTCAAATCACCTGATCACCGTGCCGGCATGCACTCACCGCGCTCTGCAGCAGACGCGTATCCCCCGACTACCCATACGGGTAGTTAAAACCATCCAGAATTAGCGTTTCCCCTACCTGCAAATGACGGGAGGATGGATGCCAGGCCCCACCGCTGGAGAGGAGAGGGGCATTCTTGGACATCCGGTCAGGATCGCATCGGGCCAAAAACAGCAGGGCGGCACAACCTAAGCATGGAGCCGTCAAATTCCTGGAGCATCTCCGGAGCTGAAGCTCAAACAGACCCGGCCCTTATTTGGAAAGGCAGCCCGATGCTACAAACCTCAGATTCTTGTCTTGATACGTGGATGGGCCGGGAGGCTCTCGCCGAGGCCATGATCCCCGTGATCGGCCGGCTGTACCGCGAAAACAATGTGGTGACGAGCATCCATGGCCGGAGCCTGACCAGCAAGTCCACGATGAACATCCTCAAGGCCCACCGCTTCGCGCGCCGGATCAGCAAGGACGAATTACTCGTGGAGGAGACTGCCCCGCTGCTGAACGCTT
>NZ_JAFNLL010000041.1 GCF_017368795.1 Arthrobacter cavernae
GAGCCTGACCAGCAAGTCCACGATGAACATCCTCAAGGCCCACCGCTTCGCGCGCCGGATCAGCAAGGACGAATTACTCGTGGAGGAGACTGCCCCGCTGCTGAACGCTTTGGCGCGACTGGAGCTCGGCCCGGCCGCGATCGACATCGCCCGCCTGAACCAAAAATTCAAGGAACAGGGCAACGGTGCCACGCTTGAGGAATTCCTCCGCGCCGAACTGGCTTCCGTCGTCGGACGCCACGGAGCGGACGACCGCACCAGTACCGACGTCGTCCTGTACGGCTTCGGCCGCATCGGCCGCCT
>NZ_JAFNLL010000042.1 GCF_017368795.1 Arthrobacter cavernae
GCCAAGGTGGATGTCGCGAGTTCGAATCTCGTCGTCCGCTCCAGATGAAAAAGCAGCTCCTCGGAGCTGCTTTTTTTATGCCGGAAGACAGCTCACAGAAATCTTCCGCCCCCAAACTCCCGGACGACAAGATTCATCAGCAGAACCAACCGATACCGCTAAGAAGAAGTCGCTTTATCTAATGTGATCCGCCTCGCATAATGTACTTCGAAGCAATCCCCTTTCCACGCCGCAGGAGCCCCCATGATCCAACAAACCTCATCGCTGTCCGTCATGAGAAAGAAACCGATCGACGACATTGAGGAAGATGTCAAGCACGGCGGCCTCTTCAAGAGCCTCGGGCTGTGGCAACTGACGGCCATCGGCGTCGGCGGCATTATCGGCGTCGGGATTTTCTCGCTCGCAGGCCTGGTGGCACATGGTGACGCGAACAACCCCGCCGTCGGCCCGGCGGTGCTGATCTCGTTCCTCGTTGCAGGCCTCGCATCGGCCGCGGCAGCCCTCTCCTATGCCGAATTCGCCGGCATGATTCCCCGGGCAGGATCGGCCTACACCTACGGCTACGTGGCGCTTGGCGAAATCATCGGCTGGTTCATCGGCTGGGACCTGCTGCTTGAATACATTGCGATCGTGGCCGTCGTCGCGATCGGCATCTCCGGCTACTTCGACACCTTCCTGTCCGGGATCGGCATCCACATGCCGACCTGGATGACCTCGACGGCGGAGGAGGGCAAGGGCGGCATCATCAACCTTCCGGCAATCCTCGTTTGCCTCCTGGTCACCTGGATCCTGTCCCGCGGCACCAAGGCCTTTGGCCGCTTCGAGCTGGTGGCCGTGGCCATCAAGGTGATCCTCATCCTGTTCATCATCGGACTGGGCATCTTCTATATCAACGCCGAGAACTTCAACCCGTTCATGCCCAGCGGCTTCGGCCCGGTGCTGGCCGGCGCCGCCACCGTGTTCTTCGCGGTCTTCGGGTACGACGCCATGAGCACCGCCGCGGAGGAAGCCAAGGACGGGAAGAAGCACATGCCCAAGGCCATCGTGCTCTCCCTCGTCATTGCCATGCTCCTTTATGTCGCCGCCACACTGGTCCTGACGGGCATGCAGAACTACAAGGACATCAACCCGACGGCGGGCTTCGCCTCGGCGTTCCAGGGCGTGGGGCTTCCGGTGATCGCCACCATCATCTCCGTCTTCGCTGTGCTGTCCATCCTCACCGTGATGCTGACCTTCCTGCTCGGCGTCACCCGCGTCTGGTTCTCCATGAGCCGTGACGGCCTTCTGCCGCGTTGGTTCGCCGGCACGGACAAGCATGGAACGCCGCAGCGCGTCACATGGATCGCCGGCATCGCCTCCGCCCTGCTGGCCGGTGTCTTCCCGATCAAGGCCGTGGCAGACCTGACCAACATCGGCATCCTCGCGGCCTTCGTAGTGGTCTGCTTCGCAGTCATCGTCTTCCGCTACAAGAAGCCCGATGCGCCCCGGACCTTCCGCCTCCCGTTCATGCCTCTCGTGCCGGCCTTCGGTGTCCTCGCCTCCGCCTTCCTCATGGCACAGCTGCACTGGGAGACCTGGCTGCGGTTCGGCGTCTGGCTCGTAGCGGGCCTGGTGATCTACTTCGGCTACGGCCGGAAGCACTCGCTCATGAACCCTCACAGTCCACGGCACCTTGGCAAGGCCCGGATATCCTGAGGCGCCATGAAGATGCTTTGACGGGACGCGGGAAATCCCTTGACAAGCCGCGTCACAAGGGCCCTTGGCAGGCCCATCCTCCGGTGTTAGTGTCGAGGCGGAGGAGCGATCTGGCTCCGCGAATGAAGGGAGGTGCCCGTGGGACTATTTGACGACCTGAAGGGCAAGGCTCAGGAGCTCATCGAGGGCAACGAAGAAGCCATCAAGGATGGCATCGAAAGGGCCGGCGACTTCGTCGACGAAAAGACCGGTGGAAAGTTCGCCGATCAGGTTGACGCAGTGCAGGATGCCGCTTCCGATTTCGTGGCCAAGATCGACGGTGATGCCGAGCAGGCTCCCGCCGAAGGTGAGGCTCAGTAGCCGGCATTGCCGGTCTGGGATCCCTTACAGTTACGTCAACGGGGCACCGGTCCCGCCGCGAGGCGACGCCGGTGCCCTTGGCGTTTAAGGAGTACCCCATTGGATCCTGTTAAGCAGGCAACCGCAGCTCCGGTAACGTAGGGCGACGTGCCCGTATCCTCGCAGGGCTCAAGGCCGTGGGCGCGAGCGCCCAGGCTGCCAGTGGGCTGCTGGCCCTGACCCTGACCTTCGGCCTTGGGATTCTGTGGCTGTCCTGGCAGTCCAGGATGCCGGTCACGCTTGCCTGGTCGACGCCGGGTGCGGCGCTGCTCGCCGGAGCCGGAACCGTCGACGGCGGTTGGCCGGCCGCCATCGGGCCTTCCTCGTGGTGGGCGTCCTGATCGCCCTGACCGGGCTGGTGCCGCCACTGGGCCGGCTCACAACCAGAATCCCGACGGCGCTGGCCCAAGCCATGCTAGCCGGTGTACTGCTGTCCCTGTGCCTGGCCCCATTCAAGGCTCTGGGCACCGCTCCCCTGCTGGTGGCGCCGGTGGTGTTGTGCTGAGGAAGCCGGCGCCGAGCGGAACCGCCGCTGGATCGCCGCCTTTGTCTCGGTCCTGGCCTTCGCCGGCATCGGGGCGGCGTTCTGGGCCCTGGTCGCAGGCCTGGTGGTCCGCTGGATGCTCAAGGACCGGGAACCCGTTCAGTAGAGTGGGGCAGCCGGTTCCTTATGCGGGTTCGTGGTTCTGGCCTTCACGGGCCAGCGCGGTGAGGCGGGACACTGCGCGGAAGTACTTCTTCATGTACCCGCCGCCCATCATTTCCTCGGTGAACAGCTTGTCGAAGGGCACGCCGCTGGCCAGGATCGGGACATTCTTGTCATACAGCCGGTCGGCGAGCACTACGAAGCGGAGGGCCACGGCCTGCTCGGTGATGGTCTCCACATCGCGCCACACCACGCCGTCGATCCCTGCGATCAGCTGGCGGTAGCGGCTCGGGTGCACACCTGCGAGGTGCTCGATGAGTCCGCGGAAGTCGTCCACGGCAACGGTCCGGCCATCGAACTCGGCACGCATCCTGTGCTTGAGCTCTTCGGTCCTCAGCGGCGCCGGGGCGGCCGGCAGGCCACGGTGGCGGAAGTCCTCGCCGTCGATCCTGACCACGTCGAATTGGTCCGCCAGGACCTGGATCTCGCGCTGGAAGTCGACGGCTGCGAATCGGCCCTCGCCCAGGGAACCCGGGAGGGTGTTGGACGTGGCGGCGAGCTTCACACCGGCGTCGGCGAGCTCCCGCATGAGGCGGGACATCAGCACGGTGTCGCCCGGATCGTCGAGTTCGAATTCGTCGATGCAGACCAGCTTGTAGTGGCTCAGCGACTCCACGGTCTTCCGGAAGGACAAGGCCCCCACAAGATTGGTGTATTCAACGAACGTGCCGAAGGCTTTCGGACCGGGTGCAGCGTGCCACAAAGAGGCCAGCAGGTGGGTTTTGCCCACGCCGAAGCCGCCGTCGAGGTAGATGCCCGCGCGGGTGGCTGGCTTCTTGGCGAAGAACTTCCTGAAGAGTCCGCCACCGTGGTTGGCGCCGACCCCGTCAGCGAAGGCAGAAAGCGCCTTAACAGCGGCAGCCTGGCTCGGCTGTGAGTGATCCGGCCGGTAGCTGTCGAAGGACACCTCGCCGAACCGCGGCGAGGGGTAAAAACCCTTGAGGATCTCATCCACGGAAACTGCCGGGGTGCGTGCGGCGAGTTGTTCGATCTGTACCAAGGCGGTCCGTTCTTCTGGTCTTAAGTCCCCAGCAAGAATACCGGCATTGGAATGGCCGGAACGGACACGTGATGAATGCCATCTTTCACCATGTGACCAAGGGGATGCATTCGCAGCAGCCCGTGGTTACTGTTGGACACACGCCCGGCTGCCACCTGCACCAGATTTCCACGGCCTGGCCCCGTCCGTTGTCAGTGAAAGGTCATGATCATGTCCTACCCCGTTGAACAAAACGAAAAGTTCGCAGAATACGCGAACCCGGAACGTCTAGTATCCACCGAGTGGCTCGCAGCAGCCCTCGAAAGCGGTGCCCTCGCCGACGGAAAGCTCGTCGTCGTCGAATCCAATGAAGATGTCCTCCTCTACGAAACCGGCCACATCCCGGGCGCGGTCAAGATCGACTGGCACACAGACCTGAACGACCAGGTCACGCGCGATTACATCTACGGCGAAGCATTTGCCGCGCTGGCCTCGGCCAAGGGCATCTCCCGCGACACCACGGTGGTCATCTACGGCGACAAGTCCAACTGGTGGGCCGCATACGCCCTCTGGGTCTTCACCCTCTTCG
Organism: Arthrobacter cavernae; assembly: GCF_017368795.1. Lineage (GTDB taxonomy): Bacteria > Actinomycetota > Actinomycetes > Actinomycetales > Micrococcaceae > Arthrobacter > Arthrobacter cavernae. The sequence goes on from NZ_JAFNLL010000042.1 coordinate 4,369, forward strand.
GCCACGAAGACGTGCGCCTGCTCGACGGCGGCCGTGACAAGTGGATCGCAGAAGGCCGCGACGTGACCACCGATGTCCCGGAGCCCGCCGCCGGCGAGTACCCCGTCGTCGAACGCAATGATGCCCCGATCCGCGCGTTCAAGGATGACGTCCTGGCGCACTTCGGCAACCCCCTGATCGACGTCCGCTCGCCGGAGGAATACACCGGCCAGCGCACGCACATGCCCAACTACCCGGAAGAGGGCGCACTGCGCGGCGGACACATCCCCACGGCTGCTTCCATCCCGTGGGCGCGCGCAGCGGCCGAGGACGGCACCTACCGCAACCGCACCGAACTCGAGGCCCTCTACCTGGGCGAAGCCGGCCTCCAGGCGGGCGACGACGTCGTGGCATACTGCCGTATTGGCGAGCGTTCCAGCCACACCTGGTTCGCGCTGAAGTTCCTGCTGGGCTTCGAAACCGTCCGCAACTACGACGGCTCCTGGACCGAATGGGGCAACGCTGTGCGGGTACCCATCGTCAAGGGTGCCGAGCGCGGCTCGGTGCCGGCACTCGCCGGAAAGTAGTCCTGTCCGTGCCATGTAGTGTCCAAGCCCACACGATGCATTCCGCCCCGTTCTGCGTAAGCTGGAAGTGATGAATACGAATACCTTGCCCGCCGCTTTGGCGGAAATCGTTGATGACTTCCAGGCGCTGACGGAGCCGGACCGCCTGCAGCTGCTCCTTGATTTCTCCCGCGGACTGCCGGAACTCCCGGATCGTCTGAAGGACCATCCAGAGCTGCTGGAGCAGGTTGTGGAGTGCCAGTCGCCGTTGTTCCTGGCCATTGAGGCCGAGAAGGCGTCCGACGGCGCCCCGGCGTACCGTTTGTTCTTCAAAGCTCCCCCGGAAGCGCCGACGACGCGCGGCTTTGCCGGTGTCCTGCACGAGGGCCTGGACGGATTGACGGCAGCGGAGATCCTGGCGGTTCCGGACGACATGCCGGAGCTGCTGGGCCTGACACGCGCCATCACGCCCCTGCGGATGCGCGGCATGACCGCCATGCTGGGACGGATCAAGCGCAAGGTGGCGGCCGCACACCGCTTGGAGTCCTGAGAGGCACCGCCCGACTACATGGCCAAGAAGCTGGCTTCACAGGGAACGCCGGCCACAGCCGTTCTGGCTGCGGCCGGCGTTCCCTTTACGCTGCACCCCTACGCGCATGATCCCTCGGCGGCCAGCTACGGCATGGAGGCCGCGGAAGTGCTTGGCGTCGACCCCGCCCGCGTCTTCAAGACGCTGATGGTGGACATCGAGGGCAAACTCGCCGTCGGCATTGTGCCCGTCGGCGGAACCCTCGACCTGAAGGCCGTTGCTGCCGCCCTGGGGGCGAAGAAGGCAGCGATGGCCGACCCCAAGGCCGCAGAGCGCCGCACCGGCTATGTGCTGGGCGGCATTTCGCCGCTGGGTCAGCGTCAGCCCTCCCCCACGGTGCTCGACGAATCGGCCTTCAACTTTGAGACTGTGCTGGTCTCCGGGGGCCGCCGCGGGCTGGACATCGAACTCGATCCGGCCGAACTCGTGCGTCTTACCGGCGCCCTGACGGCGCCCATCGGCTCAGCCAAGGCGTAGGCGGCCCGCCGCCCGGGCCCTCAGCCCTCAGCCCTAGGACACGGACCCTGGATTCGTCCGCGGGGCCAGCTGCCGCTGCAGCCATGCGCGCACCAAACGGTCCCATTTCTGTGGGTCCACATTCCACTCGTGCGTGTGCCGCGCCCCCGTGAACGGCTCGAACGTCACCATCTCCGGGTTCTTCTCCGCCAGGCTGGCCGAAGGCCCGTACGGCACGTAGTCGTCATCCACGCTGTGGATCACCAGCGTGGGCGTCCTGAGCTCCACGGCCCGGGCGTCCCAGTCCATGGCCTTGAGGTCCATGGGAGCCGCCAGGCCGGTCAGGCGCCGGCCCACGGGGTGTCCGAGCATCAGCTGCCCGTAGCGGCCCACGGCGTAGGGAATCCGGTTGAGTTCGGCATGGTGGGCCAGCACATCCACCCAGTTGATGACAGGTGCGTCCAGGACCATCGCACGGATCAGGTGCCGGTACCGTGACAGGTCTGCTGTCTGCAGGCTGATGGCTCCGCCCATGGACCAGCCAAAGAGCACCACTTCCTTGGCCCCGTTGGCCAGGGCGTGGGCGATGGCGGCCTCCACATCCCGCCATTCCGTGGAGCCGAGTCCGTACCGGCCGTCCGGAGCGGACGGCGCCAGGCCGTCGTTGCGGTAGGAGATCAGCAGGCTGTCCAGGCCCAGTTCGCGGGCCGTGCGCGCGGCCCGCAGCCCTTCAAGGCGCGTCGCGCCCCGGCCGTGCACCATGATGGCCCACACCGGTGCCGGCCCCGCCGCCCCGGCGCGGATCAGCCAGGCAGGTGCCTGGCCGCCGTCGACGTCTATTGCCAGCTCTTCCGCCGCCAGGCCCACGGCGGCGGGATCGGCATAGGCGGCGCCGCTCCACCAGCCGCGGCGGGCGGATGCGAGCTCGCCGCTGTAGACGGCCTCGACTTCGCGCTGCACTGTGTGTTCAGCGGGCGAGTAGGACACGATCCGGCCGATCCGCGCATGGCCCCTTCCGCCGTCAAAGAACAGGCTGTACACGCCGTCGACGATCGACTCGGGCGTGGCGGCAAGGATGAGCTGCAGGCCGTCGTCGCTGCGGACCACGGCGAGCACTTCTTGGTCTTCCACCTGCGTGCTGGGCGTGATGACGCGGCGGGCGAAGTAGGCGGCGAGCGCCGAGGAGCCGGTGGCCAGCAGCCCTGCGAGGCCACCGCCGGCAATGATGCCCGCCACCGCCCATTTGGCGCGCGTGGACATGGTGTGGTCCGCGGGGAGGACGGGAGCAGTCAGGGTGGTCGATGCCATGGAACCATTCTCGCCTCTGCGGGGACGCGGTGCAGCACCATGCCCCCGCCGCGCGTCGCGCGCCCCGCTGCGAGGCAATAGCGCAGGGGAACAGGAGAATCGGTGGCCAAACCCCTGCCGCCTCCGGTTCTGCGGGTCTACGCTGTAGCCATGAGCGATCCAATCGTCATTTTGACCGAAGAGCCCCTGGGCCCGGACGACCGTGCCAACATCAAGAAGCTCGTGGACGGCGGCGATGCCCCCTTGGTGGTGCTGGTCCCTGCCAATACGGAGCGGCACCTGCTGGTCGATTTCCTGGAGCATCTCTCGCTGCTGGAGGTGGCAAAGGCCTTCCGGGAGCTGCTGGCCGCGGCCCCGGACCTCGAGTCTGAGCGGGCCGAGGCTGCCGGGGCCCTGGCGGCCTCGCTGGCTGCCCTGGAGGGACTGGGCGGCGGGGTCACCGGCGAGATCGTCGACGGCGGTGCCGTGGCTGGCCTGGTGGCCAAGGTCAAGGAACTCGACGCGGCGCAGGCCGTGGTGGTTACCCGGCCCCATGCCATCGCCGATACCTTCCACACCGACTGGGCCAGCAAGGCCCAGGACCAGCTGGGGCTGCCCGTGCTGCATCTCTATGCGGGCTCGGGATTTATCGGCGACTCCTGAGCGTTGGTGTAGGCATGAGCACCGCTGAAAACAGGAAGTACTTCGAGACCGCAGACCTTTCCGCGGGTGTCCCGCTCCAGGAGGTCCCGGAGAAGGAGCACTGTGTGGAGAAGACCGAAGCCGAGTGGCGCCAGGAGCTGACGCCGGAGGAATTCCGCGTGCTGCGCCAGGCAGGCACGGAGCGCCCCTACACCGGCGAGTACTGGGACACGCACACCGCCGGCGTCTACCAGTGCCGGGCCTGCGGCACCGAGCTCTTCACCAGCAAGGAGAAGTTCGATTCCCACTGTGGCTGGCCGTCGTTCTGGGCACCGCTGGCCGAGGGCACCGTCAGGTACCTGCATGACCGCACCATGGGCATGGAGCGCGTTGAAGTCCGCTGCGCCACCTGCGATTCGCACCTGGGGCATGTGTTCGAGGGCGAGGGCTATGGCACGCCTACCGACCAGCGCTTCTGCATCAACTCCGTTTCGCTCAAGCTTGTCGAGTCCGCACCCGGCGCGTAGCCGGCCGGCTGTTCCCGCGGCAGCCCTTGCCGGGCTGGATCTTGCGGGCCCAGCCGGACCCCATGCACCAGAGTTTCTTATGCTCAGCCAACTTTTGCATTAGGGACTCTGGCTCCTTGCTACGCTCGCCTCAGAAACACAACTCCTGAGGAAAGGTCCTGTCAACGATGTCCACAACCGCTGCGGCAACACTGACCCGCATCACCGCCGACAACCCGGACTGGACGGCACTCAAGGCCGCCGCCACGGCCCTGCAGGGCCTCCAGAGCCAGGACGGTTCCGTCCCGGAGGCCGCCGGCCACGGCGCCGCCGCCGCCCATGTCGCCGCCATCACCGCCGCCGTCGGGAAGCTTGCCCCGCTGTTCCCGCACGACGCCCGGTACCTTGAGCTGCTCGTCCGGGACTTCGGACGCTGGAGCGACGGCGGTTTCGGCGTGCCCGACTTCCTCGACTCGCTGCTGGCCTTCCAGCCGCAGCAGCACCGCGAGAACGGCCTGCAGCACCTGGTGGTGTTCCCCATGTACACGCAGAACGGCAGCACCAGCCGGCTCGTCGAAGCAGTGCTGATCGAGGTCATCTGGCCCGAGTTCATCGCGGGCCTGGAAGCCGGCGACTACTCCAACAAGCTCTTCGTCCCCATCCGCTTCCTGGACTTCACCCCCGGCTACGACACGAATTCCGCGGTGCTGTTCCCCGAAACGGTGGCCGTGCGCGAAACCCCCACCTTCACCTGGGGTGCCATCTTCGCCGACCGCGAAGCAGCCCGCTTCCGCCGCGTCCTGCGTGCCGCCGCGGACACCACCTCGCTGGAGCTGCCGGCCGGCGCCGCAGCCCTCCTCGAAGACCAGGACCTCACGCAGCGCACCTTCGTGATGTGGGACCTGATCCACGACCGCACCCACATGCGCGGCGACCTGCCGTTCGACCCCTTCATGATCAAGCAGCGCATGCCGTTCTTCCTGTACTCGCTGGAGGAACTGCGCTGCGACCTCACCGCCTTCCGCGAATCCGTCCGCATCGAGAAGGACGAGACGGCCGACCCAGACGCCCGCAAGCACGCCAAGCTGGTCCAGTACGCCGTCATCTTCGACCGCATCTTCCGCTTCGCCATCACCGGAAGCCGCGTCCGCAACTACGACGGCCTGGGCGGGCAGCTCCTCTTCGCCTGGATGCACCAGCACCGCGTCCTGCACTGGACCGACAGCCGGCTCAGCATCGACTGGGACGAGGCCGCGGACGTCGTCATTGAACTCGGCGCCCGCATCGAGGAACTCTACTGGCGCTCCATCGACCGCCCCAAGGCCGCCCACTGGCTCGCAGCCTACGAGCTCATCTCCGGCACCGTGACCCCCAACCCGGCCTCCGTCTGGGCCAAGGGCCCGGATGCCCTGCCGCTGGACGGGCCTCCACGCGGCCTGACCGACCAGGTCCTCGACGACGAATTCCCGCTATCCATGTTCTACGAGGCTCTGGAGAAGAAAATGCGCCCTGTCATCGAATCCACCACCGGCATCACCGGCTCGACGGCGGCCTGATGGAGTCCCTGAACATCCTCGTCGCCGGGGGCAGCAGCGCCTCCGGCGTCGCCGTCGCGCGGGCGTTTGCCGCCGCCGGGCACAAAGTCACCACCGTGGGCAGCGACGAAGTCCGGATCAAGGAAGCCGCCGCCCTGGCCGGTTCCGGGGTGACTCCCCTGGTCTGCGACCTGGGCAGCCTGGAGTCCGTCCGCCAACTCGCCGACACCATCCACCGGGCGGAAGGACGCGTTGACGGCATCTTCCACCTGGTGGGCGGCTGGCGCGGCGCCAAGGGCATCGAGGACCAGCCGGACGAGGACTGGGACTTCCTGGAACGGGGCGCCGTCACCACGCTGCGCAACGTCTCGCGCGTCTTCTACGGCGATCTGGCGGCTGCACCGGCGGGCCGCTTCGCCATGGTGTCATCGACGTCGGTCTCCGCACCCACCGCGGCGGCCGCCAGCTACGTGGCGGCCAAGGCGGCGGCCGAGGCCTGGACCCTGGCCATGGCGGACGGGTTCCGGCGTGCCCGGTCCGGCAACACGGAAGAAGCTTCCGAGCAACGCAGCGCCGCCGTGGTGTTCGTGGTCAAGGCCTTCGTGGACGCTGCCATGCGGCTGGAACACCCGGAACGGACGTTCCCCGGGTACACGGACGTCGAAGAACTGGCCGCGGCCGCCGTCGGGCTGTTCGATCAGCCGGCCGCGGAACTGAACGGGCAACGCATTCTCCTGGCCAAATAAACTGAAAGCGTGAATGAACAAGTGACGAGCATTACAGAAGCAATCCCGGCCGCCCTCGGCGGGGACGCCGCAGGGCGCCTGCACGATCCCTCCGTCCGCGGCTTTGCCTCGGACAACTACTCGGGCGTCCACCCGGAAGTCCTGGCGGCCCTCGCCGCGGCCAACGGCGGCCACCAGGTTTCCTACGGCGACGACGTGTACACGGCACGCCTCCAGGAGCTCATGGAGGAACACTTCGGGGCGGGCATCGAATGCTTCCCCGTCTTCAACGGCACCGGCGCCAACGTGCTCTCCCTGCAGTCGCTGCTGCCCCGCTGGGGCGCGGTAATCTGTGCCTCCACTGCCCACATCAACATGGACGAGAACGGCGCACCCGAGCGGATCGGCGGCATCAAGCTCCTGCACGTCCCCACCCCGGACGGCAAGCTGAGCCCCGAACTGATCGACCGCGAGGCCTGGGGCTGGGGCGACGAACACCGCGCACAGCCGCTGGCCGTGTCCATCACGCAGACCACCGAACTGGGCACGTGCTACACGCCGGCGGAGGTCCGTGCGATCGCGGACCACGCCCACGCCAAAGGCATGAAGCTCCACATGGACGGCGCCCGCCTGGCGAACGCGGCCGCCCACCTCGGCGTGCCGCTGCGGGCCTTCACCCGCGACGCCGGCGTCGACATCCTGTCCTTCGGCGGCACCAAAAACGGCCTGCTGTTCGGCGAGGTGGTGGTGGCGCTCAACCCGGAAGCCGCCCACGGGCTGAAGTTCCTGCGCAAGATGAACATGCAGCTTGCCTCCAAGATGCGCTTCATTTCCGTGCAGTTCATAGCGCTCCTGGAGTCCGGGCTGTGGCTCCGCTCGGCGCAGCACGCCAACGCCATGGCCGCCCGCCTGCGCGCTGCGGTGGACACCATCGACGGCGTCGAGCCCACCCAGCAGACCCAGTCCAACGGCGTCTTCGCGGTCCTGCCGGCGGGCGTCGCGGACCGGCTGCGCAAGCAGTTCACGTTCTACGACTGGGACGAGGCTGCCCGTGAAGTGCGGTGGATGTGCTCCTTCGACACCACTGAAGAGGACATTGATGCCTTCGTCTCCGCCATCACCCGGGAACTGGCGGCCGGATAGATACTCCGGGGCGGCGAGCCTGCACAGATTCGCCGCCCCGGACACATAATCTACGATGGTGAACGCCCTTGCACAGGTTCCCGCCGATTTTCTCCACGCCTTGGGAACGCTTCGAAAAGCGCAGTGCCGCAACGAACTGCGGCTGGACGAGATTCCGGCCCCCTCGCGGCTCGCCCCGTACGCCGTCGCCCTGGGGGCCGAGGTCTTCTGTCAAGCGGCAGTGACCCGCCGCGTGCCCGTCCACGGCCCCGCGGCCAAGGCTTTTGCCGGTAAACACCCCGGCGACACCCAGGATGACGAAGACGACGAACTCGCCACCGGACGGTTCATCCTGCTGCATGACCCCGAGGGTCCGGCGGTCTGGGACGGGGAATTCAGGATCGTCACCTACATCCGTGCCCAGATGGACGCCGAGATGGGCAATGACGCCATGCTCGGTTCCGTGGCCTGGGACTGGCTGGTGGAGGCCCTGGACGGACACTCCGCGGCGTACCGTGCGGCTGGCGGCACCGCAACGCGCATCCTGTCCGAAAGTTTCGGCACCCTTTCGGACCGTCCGGACACCGTCGACATCGAACTGCGCGCTTCCTGGACCCCGGCATCGTCCGACGTCAAGGACCATCTGGAAGCCTGGTCCGAAATGGTCTGCACGTTCGCGGGACTCGCGCCCTTGCCGCCCGGTGTCACGCCGCTGCGCGGCCGGAGGCTCACTTAAGGGCCCCGGAATCCCCGCCGGAACCGGCCACGGGCAAAGTCGCTAAACTTAAGGCATCATGACCCCTGAAAACCTGGAACACACCACAGCCGGCGATCCGGTTGCTGATCCCACTCCCCACATCACAGTCGAGGGTTTTGACAGCCCCATACCCGTCGTCATCGATCTGGATGCGCCGCGCGAAGGCGTCCCTTTGGTCATCGACACACAGGCCGGCCTGGAGCGGTGCGCCGCCGCCGTTGCTGCCGGCACCGGCCCTGCCGGGGTCGACGCCGAACGCGCCTCCGGCTTCCGCTACGGGCAGCGCGCGTTTCTGGTGCAGATCCGCCGCGAAGGCGCCGGCACCTGGCTGATCGACCCTGAGCCCTTCGACAACCTGGACATCATCAACGACGCCCTGCGCGGCGTCGAATGGATCCTGCACGCCGCCACGCAGGACCTCCCCTGCCTGTCCGAACTGGGCATGTGGCCGGACAAACTCTTTGATACCGAACTCGCGGCCCGTCTGGCAGGACTCCCCCGCGTGGGCCTGGCGGCAGTCATCGAGCAGCTCCTGGGCTTCGGCCTGGCCAAGGAACACTCGGCCGCCGACTGGTCCACCCGCCCCCTGCCCGAACCGTGGCTGCGTTACGCCGCCCTCGACGTCGAGGTCCTCGCCGAACTCCGGGAGGAACTCATCGAACTCCTCGAAGCCGACGGCAAACTGGAATTCGCCGAGCAGGAATTCGCCGGGATCCTCAGCGCAGGCCTCGCGCCGCCCCGCGTGGATCCGTGGCGCAAGACCTCGGGCCTGCACCAGATCCGGGACCGCCGCCAGCTCGCCGCAGTCCGTGAACTCTGGCTCGAACGCGACCAGCTCGCCCGCAAGCGAGACGTGGCGCCCGGACGGCTCATCCCCGACTCCGCACTGGTGGCCGGCGCCAAGGCCCTGCCCACCACGGTGCCGCAACTGCTGGCCACGAAGGGCTTCCACGGCAGGGCCGCCCAGCGCGAAGCCCCGCGCTGGCTGCGCTGCATCACCGCTGCCCGGACCGTCCAGGAGCTGCCGCCGCTGCACCTGCCCACCAATGCACCCCCGCCGCCCCGGGTCTGGGCGGACCGCGACCTGGACGCCGCGGAGCGTCTCAGTACGGCCCGCCCGCTGCTCCAGGCCAGGGCGGATGAGCTCAAGCTGCCCGTGGAAAACCTGCTGACGCCGGACTATCTGCGCCGGGTGACCTGGCGGCCGCCGTCGGAGATTTCGCTCGAATCCATCACGGCCGAACTCAGGGAACTGGGTGCCCGCGCATGGCAAATCGGCATCGCCGCGCCGATCCTCGTGGAGGCGTGCCTGAACCCTCAGCCCCTCCCGCCCAAGGAAAGCAAGCAGCCCCAGGACGCCGACTGATCCGGGTTCCCGAGCCCATCTCCGAGGCCCGCTCCCAAGGCCCGCCCCTGGACCACATCCGATGGTCCGGAGGCGGGCCTTCCGCGTCTGCGGACACGCCCCGCCCCGCGCTCCTTGCATGCTAAGTTACTGGCTAGTAACATGGCTATCAACGCCGACCGGACGTCCACCTGAAACGGGCCCCGGCACCCATGTCTCAACGAGGAGCTACACATGAGTCCACACCGGAGCAGCAGGACCCAGAGGACAATCCGCGACGTCGTCTTTGTGGACGGAGTGCGCACCCCGTTCGGCAAGGCCGGCGACAAGGGCATCTATGCCGGCACGCGCGCCGATGACCTCGTGGTCAAGTGCATCCGCGAACTCATGCGCCGCAACCCCGCCCTGCCGGCCGAGCGCGTGGACGAGGTGGCCATCGCCGCCACCACCCAGACCGGAGACCAGGGCCTCACCATCGGCCGCACCGCGGCACTTCTGGCCGGCCTCCCCCGCACCGTTCCCGGCTTCGCGATCGACCGCATGTGTGCGGGCGCCATGACGGCCGTCACGACGACGGCGAGCGGCATCGGCTTCGGCGCCTACGACGTCGTGATCGCCGGCGGCGTGGAGCACATGGGCAACCACCCGATGGGCGTGGATGCCGACCCCAACCCGCGGTTCATGTCCGAACGCCTGGTGGATCCGGCCGCGCTGAACATGGGCAACACGGCCGAGAACCTGCACGACCGCTTCCCCGCCATCACCAAGGAACGCGCGGACTCCTACGCCGTGGCCTCGCAGGCCAAGCTCGCCGCCGCGTACACCAAGGGCCAGATCCAGCCGGACCTGGTCCCCGTGGCCACCATGAAGCCGGAGCAGGGCTGGACCGTGAACACGGTGGATGAGCCACCACGCCCCGGCACCACGGTGGACGACCTCGCCGCCCTCCGCACGCCGTTCCGTGCACACGGCCGCGTCACCGCGGGCAACGCCGCAGGATTGAACGACGGCGCGACGGCGGCCGTCCTGGCATCCGCCGAGGCCGCCGAGGAGCTGGGCCTCTCCGTGAAGATGCGCCTGGTTTCCTACGCTTTCGCCGGCGTCGAGCCCGAGGTCATGGGCATCGGCCCCGTGCCCGCCACGGAGAAGGCGCTCAGGAACGCCGGCCTGGGCATCGAGGACATCGGCCTCTTTGAGATCAACGAGGCCTTCGCCGTCCAGGTGCTGAGCTTCCTGGACCACTTCGGCATCGCCGACGACGACCCCCGGGTCAACCGCTACGGCGGCGCGATCGCCGTCGGACACCCGCTGGCGTCCTCGGGCGTTCGCCTCATGAACCAGCTGGCGCGACAGTTCGAGGAAGACCCGACGGTCCGCTTTGGGCTCACCACCATGTGCATCGGCCTGGGCATGGGCGCCACCGTGATCTGGGAAAACCCGCACCACCCCGGCTACCTCTCCGGGACCTCCACCGAAACCGCCACCGACGCCGAATCCGAAGGGGCCGCAGCATGAGCGCCACCGATTTCCAGACCCTCGCCGGGCTGTTCCCGGATGAAACCGTGACCCACTCCTACGTCCAGGACATCGCGCTGCCTCCCGTCGGCGGCAGGAGCCCGGGCACCTTTGCCCTCATCACCTTGGACAACGGCCTGGACCACTCCAAGCCCACCACCTTGGGCCCCAACACGCTCGTGGAGCTGGGCAAGGTGCTCGACGGCCTCAAGGAGCGCGCCGCGCGCGGCGAGATCGCCGGCGTCGGCGTCACCGGCAAGCCGTACTACCTGGTGGCCGGGGCTGATCTGTCCGCGGTCAAGACACTCAAGGAGCGCGAACACGGCCTCTGGATGGCCCAGCTGGGTCACGCCGTCTACGCGACCCTGGCCAATCTTGGTGTGCCGAGCTTCGCCTTCATCAACGGCGTGGCGCTGGGCGGCGGCCTCGAAATCGCCCTGCAGTCCACGTACCGCACCGTCTCCACCGGCGCCGGGGCCCTTGCGCTGCCCGAGGCGTTCATCGGGCTCGTCCCGGGCTGGGGCGGCGTCTACATCCTGCCGCGGCTGATCGGGCCGGAGAACGCCGTCAAGGTCATGATCGAGAACCCTCTCAGCAACAACCGCACGCTCAGCGGTCCGCAGGCGTTCCAGCTGGGCATCGCGGACGCCATGTTCGAACCGGCGGACTTCGTGGAGCAGTCCATTGGCTGGGCCGCCCGGGTCATCGCCGGGGAGATCACGCCGGAGCGCGCCAACGCCGTGGATCCGGCCGAGCCGGCCGTCGCCGAACGCTGGGCCGGGGCCGTCGCCGCGGGCCGCGCGTTCGTGGAGGCCAAGACGTCCAATGCCTCCCCCGCACCGGCCAAGGTCCTGGACATCCTCGAGGCGAACCGCACCATCACGCAGGCGGAATCGGCGGACCTCGAATGTGAAACCCTCGCCGGGCTGATGCAGACGGATGAGTTCCGTTCCACCGTCTACGCGTTCCTGGACCTGGTCCAGAAGCGGTCCAAGCGCCCTGCCGGCGCACCGGACCGCAAGCTGGCCCGCCCCGTGACGAAGATCGGCGTGGTGGGCGCCGGCCTCATGGCCAGCCAGCTCGCCCTGCTGTTCGCCCGCCAGCTCAAGGTCCCCGTGGTCATGACCGACATCGACCAGGCCCGCGTGGACAAGGGCGTGGCCTACGTGCACGCCGAGGTGGACAAGCTCCTCGACAAGAAGCGGATCAAGGCCGACGCCGCCAACCGCACCAAGGCCCTGGTCACCGGTTCCGTTTCCAAGGACGCCTTCGCCGACGCCGACTTCGTCATCGAGGCCGTCTTCGAGGAACTGCACGTCAAGAAGCAGGTCTTCGCCGAGGTGGAGGCCATCGTCTCCGCCGAGTGCATCCTGGCCACGAATACTTCCTCTCTCTCGGTCACGGCCATGGCCGAGGAGCTGCAATACCCGGAGCGGCTGGTGGGCTTCCACTTCTTCAACCCGGTGGCCGTGATGCCGCTCCTGGAGATCGTCCGGGCCCCGAGGACCGACGACGCCGTACTGGCCACCGCCTTCGAGCTCGCCAAGGGCTTGAAGAAGACCGCAGTCCTGGTCAAGGATGCCGCAGCCTTCGTGGTCAACCGCATACTGCTGCGCCTCATGGGCGAAGTGATCGCGGCCTTCGACGAGGGCACGCCGGCCGAGGTGGCCGACTCGGCCCTGCGGCCGATGGGACTGCCGATGAGCCCGTTCGCGCTCAGCGCGATGGTGGGACTTCCGGTGGCCCAGCACGTCCAGGAATCCCTGCACGCCGCCTTCGGCGAGCGGTTTGCCGTGTCCCAGAACCTGCAGAAGCTGATCGACAACGGCGTGAAGTCACTCTGGGTGCCGGGTCCTGATGGTACCCCGGTCATTCCTGCGGAGACATTGGCTGTCATGTCCTTCGGCACGTCCCCGTCCACGGGCGAAGAGGTCCTGCGCCGCACGCAGGATGCCCTCGCCGAGGAGATCGGCCTCATGCTGGCCGAAGGCGTGGTGGCCGGGCCCGAGGACATCGACCTCTGCGTCATCATGGGCGCCGGCTGGCCGATGTTCCTGGGCGGCATCACCCCGTACCTGGACCGTGTGGGCGCGTCGGAGCGCGTCAACGGCAAGCGGTTCCTGGCCCCGGGTGTCGCCTCGAAGGCGGTCTGATTCCGTCTGCTTGAAGACCGGCCGTGGGCGGGGCAGAATGCTCCGGCCACGGC
>NZ_JAFNLL010000043.1 GCF_017368795.1 Arthrobacter cavernae
CCACGGCCGGTCTCTTTTGGTTCACCCTGGGGGCCGTTGGTTCACCCTCCGGGCCAGGGACCCGACAGCCCGGGTAAGTTCCGCGAAGGCTTCTTCCGGATGGTTTTCAGACACGATCCGGGCGTTTGGCGCTTCGCCCCAGAGTCCACGGAAATCGGCAAACGTTGTGCCCATCAGCCGGGCCGCTTCCGTTTCCACGTGGACGGTGGCCGTCCGGGCGCCGTAGCGCGCAGTCCCTGCCGCGACGCATGCGGCGAAGTAGTCATGGACATGTGCCAGGTAGCCCTGGCCGTGGGCACTGTGGAACTCGAAGTAGAAGCGCAGCATGTCGCTGAGGTGCCGGATCAGCTCCCGCGAGGCCCGGCTGCGCCGCCCTTCAGGCTGCCCCGGCAGGACGAGCTCGGGTTCCAGGCAGCCGGCCTCTGCAGCGAGGACGGCCAGGTGCTCCGGATGCATTTCGATCCGTTCCGTCATCTCAAGGGCGCAGACAACAGGAAGCCGCTCCTCCGGCTGGCCGGAAAATGCGGCGAAGACTTCCGCCGCGGCGTGCGGGTCCACATGGGTGTTCCATTCCGCGGTGGGGGTCGTGTTGCCCTGGTGGTAGTAACTCCCGCCCATGATGACGACGCCGCGCAGCAGCTCCGGCAGCCGCGGCTCGGCGCGCAGTGCGCGGGCGAAGTTTGTCAGCGGCGCCGTGAGCAGCGCGGTGAGCTCCCCTGGTCGTGCCCGCGCAGCCTCCACCCAAAGCTCGACGGCGTCGCGCGTCTGGGCGGCCGCGCACGGATCGGGCAATTCGGCATAACCGATGCCTTGCGGCCCGTGGGTCTCCGGTGTGGTCACCAACGGGCGCCGCAAGGGCGTCCTCGCTCCAACTGCCACGGGGATCCCTGGCTGGCCGCACAGCTCCAGCAGGGCGAGGTTGTTCCGGGCCACCTGGTCTGCATCGACGTTTCCGGGCGTGCTGGTCACGGCCACCAGCTCGACGTGCGGCTGGCTGCACAAGTACACGAGGGCCAAGGCGTCGTCGATGCCGGTGTCGCAGTCCAGCAGCAGGCTGACCTGCGGCTTTTCCGCCAGGGGCACCAGTTCCATCAGGGCAACGCCTCCATCAGAAAAGCGCCACTTTGGGGCTCCTGGGGAAGATCGCGTCCAGCTCGGCGCGCTCTTCCTGACTGGGGACCCAGCAGACGGCTTCGGCGTTCTCGGTGATCTGCGCGGGCCGGGTGGCGCCGGCAATGACGCTGCTGACGCCGGCTTGGGCTGCGAGCCAGGAGAAAGCCAGCTGCACCTCGCTCAGCCCGCGTGCTTTGGCAAAGTCCCGGAAACGGTTCAGCTGCTCCCAGTCGGCGTCGTCCACCATGTGGGTGCGGGTGTGGCTGAGGCGGGACCCCTCGGGAGCCGTGCCGGGGGCGTACTTCCCGGTGAGCAGCCCGTTGGCGAGCGGGAAGTACGGCAGCACGCCGAGGCCGAACGCCTGCGCCGCGGGGAGCACTTCAAGCTCGGCCCGGCGGTCCAGGAGGTTGTAGTGGTTCTGCGCGGAGATGAAGCGTGCGCCGCCCTGCATCCGGGCCACGTACTCGGCTTCGGCGATCTGCCAGCCGGCACGGTTCGAGTGGCCGATGTACCGGACCTTGCCGCTGCGCACGAGGTCATCGAGCGCGGACAGCGTTTCCTCGATGGGCGTCAGCGGGTCCGGGGTGTGGAACTGGTAGAGGTCGATCCAATCGGTCCCGAGCCGGCGCAGTGACGCCTCAGCCGCTTTGACGATATACCGCCGGGACCCGCGCGCCCCGAAGTCGTTGCCGTTGGCGCCGTGCATGTCCATGCCGAACTTGGTGGCCACCACCACGTCGTCGCGGCGGCCCGCAAGGGCCCGGCCCAGCATGGTTTCGCTCAGGCCTGGTTCCCGGCCGTAGGTGTCCGCGACGTCGAACAGGGTCACTCCGGCGTCCAGTGCCGCGTGGACCACGGCGTCCGTGCCTTCCTGGGATTCGGTGGGTGTGTTGGCCCGGCCGAGATTGTTGCAGCCCAATCCCACGACGGAAACGGTCAGTCCGGAATTGCCAAGGCGTCGGTATTCAGTCATGCCTTTTAGCCTATACGGCGGTTCCGGCAGGGATCATCACACAGCGGAAGACCGGGCAGCGGCAGGGTCCGCCGCAGCTAATATGTCGGCTAGGCGGGTCCGAAGCCGATGCCGGACTCCTCCATGGCCTCCTGGACCTGGGCCATGGCCACAGGACCCATACCATGCAGGCTGGCGGTCTTTCGCTCACCGAAATCAGCCAGCTGTTCAAGGGTTTCGATCCCCTCATGGGCCAGAGCTCGGCGGGCCGGCACAGCCAGTCCCTTGGGCAGCGGCGTATGTCCGGGCCAATTGCTCTTCGGCGACATTCAGTGTCCTCCTTCGTGCTTTGGGGTCTTTCTTAGAGCGTAAAGCCCGCACCCGCTTTCGGCGAGTACTTGAGCCTGAATGCCATGGAATCGCCGTGCGGAGCGGCTCCGATACTGAGCTTGGTGAAGTCCAGATCCTCTCCGCGGATGCACACCTTGATGGCGTTGACGGCTTTGTTGACGTCGGGGCACAGGCAGAAGATGTTGAGCCGGGAGTTGCCGATCTCGGAACGGTCCACAATGCCCAGGCCCCGCCAGGCCAGTTCGCTGGTCAGCGCGGCCTTGGCCTTGCGCTCGAGGTAGCGGTCGCGCTCGGTCCCGTCCTTGGTCTTCAGTGCGATCTGGGCAACCACCCAGAACTGCTCGGACTCGGGGATCTCGGCGTAGCCGTCCTCCTCGCACTGGGCGGCAAAGGCCGCCATGAGGCCCTCCACGGCGGCTTCGTCGTCGAGGTCGGTCTCGTCGGTCTTGCTCTGGTGGCCCGCCACGCCGTGGTTCACCACGAGCTGCTGGAATTCCTCGTCGTACCAGGCCTCCCGGAAGTGGAGTACCCCTTCGTCGTCGCGCTTGTACGTACGGATGATGCCGCTCATGCCCGTCCTTTCCTGAACCATTCGGCGTCTGTGCCGTCAAACGGTGCTTGTTTGTCCCGCACTGCTTCAAACAGGCGGCCACATTCCCTGCGCATGGACTCCACGACTCCGGCCGGGTAGTCCATGGTGGTGCAGTGTTCCTCGAACTCGTCCTCGTCGTCCACGAAGACGCCGCGATCCACGGAACGGATAACGTCCAGGTCCATGTCGATCACGTGGAATTCGGTGGCACCGCTCCTGATGGTGTTCCAGCCGTGGCCCGTGGCGAGGTCCACGTAGATCCTGAAATCGCCCGGGTAGCTGTCGTCATAGAACGTTGCCACCCACTCACCTGTCCGCGGGACCAGGAGGATAGCGTCCGAGGCAGTGTAGAAGGCCGCACCGGGCCGTGAGCAGAACTCCCTGGCGCCTTGGAAGACCCACCAGCCGTGGATGTCCTCGCCCAGATACTGCCCGGGGACCACCCAGTGGGCCTTGCCGCTCCATTTCCGGTTGCGGGCCACCACGAGGTCGCCGGGCTGCAAGGCACCCGGCTCGCGATGTGGGCTCACAGTTTCGGCAGACTGCCGGTGGTGGGGTGTTCCTGTCCCGGCAGGGGCCGGGCGAACGGTACCTTCGTGCCCAGAACCTGTGCCACGACGTCGTGCGTAATCTGCTGGGCAGTCAGCCCGACGCGCTCCATGACCTGGCTCCGGGTGCCGTGGACGAGGAACTCGACCGGGAGGCCCACCTCGTTCAGGGCCGTATCCACTCCGGCCGCACGCATTTCCTGGCGGATCCGCGAACCCACACCGCCGGCGCGGACGCCGTCTTCGATGCAGATGACCAGGCGGTGCCGGGCCGCGAGGGCGATGATGGAGCGGCGCACGGGCAGCAGCCAGCGCGGGTCCACCACCGTGGAACTGATGCCTTGCGCGCCGAGCCGCGACGCGACGTCGAGGGCGAGCTCGGACATGGCACCCACGCTCACGATCAGGACGTCGTTCTCCGTGGAGCCTTCCGGGCGGCGCGCGAGGATGTCCACGCCGTCGTGAAGCCGTTCGATCGCCTCAATCTCGGCGCCGACGCTGCCCTTGGAGAAACGCACCACCGAGGGCGCATCGCTGATGGCGACGGCCTCGCGGAGCTCCTCGCGGAGCCGGGTGGCGTCGCGGGGGGCGGCCAGGTGCAGGCCCGGGACGATCTGGACCATGGCCATGTCCCACATGCCGTGGTGACTGGGGCCGTCCGGCCCGGTGACGCCCGCGCGGTCCAGGACCACCGTGACGCCGGCCTTGTGCAGGGCGACGTCCATGAGCAGCTGGTCGAAGGCGCGGTTCAGGAAAGTGGCGTAGACGGCGACCACGGGGTGCAGTCCGCCGAACGCCATGCCTGCCGCGGAGGTGAGGGCGTGCTGCTCGGCGATGCCGACGTCGATGACCCGCTCCGGGTGCCGCTCGGCGAACTTGTGCAGGCCCACGGGAATGAGCATGGCTCCGGTGACGCCCACGATGTCCGGGCGTTCATCGGCTATGTCGGCGATTTCCTCGGCGAACACCGAGGTCCAGGACTTCGCGCCAGGTGTTTCGGTGGGCTCGCCGGTTTCCGGGTCGATGATGCCGACGGCGTGGAACTGGTCGGCCTCGTTGGCGAGGGCCGGTCCGTAGCCGTGGCCCTTCTCCGTCATGGCGTGCACGATCACCGGTCCGCCGTACGCCTTGGCGAGCGTCAGCGCGTTTTCCATGGCCTGAAGGTTGTGGCCGTCCACGGGGCCTATGTACTTCATGCCGAGGTCCTCGAACATGCCCTGGGGTGCCCACCAGTCCTTGATGCCCTTCTTCATGGCATGCAGGCTCTTGTAGGTGAACTGGCCGACGGGGCCACCGTTCTGCAACTTCTTCTTCCACCATTCCAGCGTGCCTTCGTAGGCCGCGGCGGTGCGGAAGGAGTCAATGGTGGGGCGCAGCGAGGCCAGGTAATCGGCGAAGCCGCCCACCGTGGGCGCGTAGGAGCGGCCGTTGTCGTTGACAACGATCACCACGCGCCGGCGCTTGTCCGCCGCAATGTTGTTGATCGCTTCCCAGGCCATGCCGCCTGTGAGGGCGCCGTCGCCCACCACGGCGACGGTGTAGCGTTCGCCCTCGCCGGTCAGCTGCCGGGCCCGGGAGATGCCGTCGGCCCAGGACAGGGAGGAGGAGGCGTGAGAACTTTCGACGATGTCGTGTTCTGATTCGGCACGGTCCGGGTAGCCGGACAGGCCGCCCTGCTGGCGGAGGGTGCTGAAGTCCTGCCGGCCGGTCAGGAGTTTGTGGACGTAGGACTGGTGCCCGGTGTCGAAAACGATGCTGTCCCGCGGCGACTCGAAGATCCGGTGGACGGCCAGGGTGAGTTCCACGACGCCCAGGTTCGGCCCGAGGTGTCCGCCTGTCTGCGAGACGTTGGTGATGAGGAAGTCCCTGATCTCACCGGCTAGCTGGTCCAGCTCCGGGCCGGACAGATTGCCCAGGTCCTGCGGGTTCTTGATTGATTCCAAGAGTCCCAACGGCCCCTCCTTAGGGTGATTGACATGCTTGTTAACTCTAGCGCGTAGTCTGCTGCCGTGTTGCCGGAACAGCGGCAGCCCCGGCTGGTCAGTGACCAGCCGGGGCTGCCGTGGATCTAGCGCTCCTGCCCCGCGGGGCAGAACCGGCTAGTTTGCCGAGATCTGGCGCAGGACGTACTGCAGGATGCCACCGTTGCGGTAGTAGTCTGCTTCACCCGGGGTGTCGATGCGCAGGACGGCGTCGAAGGACTTGGCGGTGCCGTCCTCGGCCGTTGCGGTGACCTTGAGCGTCTTCGGCGTGGTGCCGTTGTTCAGCTCGGTGACGCCCTCGACGGAGAACGTTTCCGTGCCGCTCAGGCCCAGGGTTGCGGCGGATTCGCCGACCGGGTACTGCAGCGGCAGGACGCCCATGCCGATGAGGTTGGAGCGGTGGATGCGCTCGTAGCTTTCGGCAACGACGGCCTTGACGCCCAGGAGTGCGGTGCCCTTGGCTGCCCAGTCACGGGAGGAGCCGGAGCCGTATTCCTTGCCTGCCAGGACCACCAGCGGGGTGCCGGCTGCCTGGTAGTTCTGGGCGGCGTCGTAGACGTAGGCCTGCGGCGCATCCGCCTGGCTGAAGTCGCGGGTGAAGCCACCCTCGACACCCGCGCCAGCGTTGAAGTCAGCCAGCAGCTGGTTCTTGATGCGGATGTTCGCGAAGGTGCCGCGGATCATGACTTCGTGGTTGCCACGGCGCGAGCCGTAGGAGTTGAAGTCCTTGCGTTCCACGCCATTGGCCAGCAGGTACTGGCCGGCGGGGGTGTCGGACTTGAAGGAACCGGCCGGGGAGATGTGGTCGGTGGTGACGGAGTCGCCGAGCTTCAGCAGGACGCGGGCGCCCTCGATGTTGCTGACGGGGTCCGGCTGTGCCTTCATGCCCTCGAAGTACGGGGGCTTCCGGACGTAGGTGGAGTCCTCGGCCCAGGCGAAGGTGTCGCCGGCGGGGGTGTCGAGTGCCTTCCAGCGCTCGTCGCCGTCGAAGACGCCTTCGTAGCCCTTGGCGAACATGGCCTCGTCGATCGAGGAGTCAATGACTTCCTGGACCTCGGCGGGGTTCGGCCAGATGTCCTTCAGGAAGACTTCGTTGCCTTCGGAGTCGGTGCCCAGGGCATCGGTGTCGAAGTCGAAGTCCATGGTGCCGGCCAGGGCGTAGGCGATGACCAGCGGCGGGGAGGCCAGGTAGTTCATCTTGACGTCCGGGTTGATGCGGCCTTCGAAGTTGCGGTTGCCCGACAGGACAGCCGTCACGGAGAGGTCGTTGGCCTGGATGGCCTCGGAGATCTCCGGCTCCAGCGGGCCGGAGTTGCCGATGCAGGTGGCGCAGCCGTAGCCGACGATGTAGAAGCCGAGCTTCTCCAGGTACGGGGTGAGGCCGGACTTCTCGTAGTAGTCGGTGACAACCTTCGAGCCCGGCGCAACAGAGGTCTTGACCCACGGCTTGGCGGCCAGGCCCTTGTTGACGGCGTTGCGGGCGAGCAGGGCTGCTGCCAGCATCACCGAGGGGTTGGAGGTGTTGGTGCAGGAGGTGATCGAGGCGATCGACACCGCGCCGTGGTCCAGCTCGAATTCGCGGCCGTCGGCGGTCGTGACCTGAACCTTGTTCGACGGACGCCCGTTGGACTTGGGGCCGTGCGGGTGCGGGGCAACGTCTGCCACGTGGCTCGCGGGGTCCGTGAACGACGGCGAGTCCGAGGCGGGGAAGCTCTCGTCGATCGCCTCGTCGAGGCTGCCGTCGGCCAGCTCTTCCTTCACGTAGTTACGCAGGTCCTGACGGAACTGGTCCTTGGACTCCGAGAGGATGATGCGGTCCTGGGGACGCTTCGGGCCGGAGATGGAGGGAACAACCGTGGACAGGTCCAGCTCAAGGAACTCGGAGAAGCGCAGCTCGCGGGAAGGATCGTGCCAGAGGCCCTGTTCCTTCGTGTAGGCCTCGACTAGGGCAACGTTGGCCTCGGAGCGACCGGTGAGGCGCAGGTAGTCCAGGGTGACGTCGTCGATCGGGAACATGGCTGCCGTGGAACCGAATTCCGGGCTCATGTTGCCGATGGTGGCGCGGTTTGCCAGCGGCACAGCCGCGACGCCCTCACCGTAGAACTCGACGAACTTGCCCACAACACCGTGCTTGCGCAGCTGTTCGGTGATGGTCAGCACGACGTCGGTGGCGGTGGCGCCTGCCGGGATGGACCCGGTGAGCTTGAAGCCCACGACGCGCGGGATCAGCATGGAGACCGGCTGGCCGAGCATTGCGGCCTCGGCTTCGATGCCGCCGACGCCCCAGCCCAGGATGCCCAGGCCGTTGACCATGGTGGTGTGGGAGTCGGTGCCGACGCAGGTGTCCGGGTAGGCCCGGAGAACGCCGTCGATCTCGCGGGTCATGACGGTGCGTGCCAGGTATTCGATGTTGACCTGGTGGACGATGCCGGTTCCCGGAGGAACAACCTTGAAGTCATCGAAGGCCGTCTGGCCCCAGCGCAGGAACTGGTAACGCTCGCCGTTGCGCTGGTATTCGATCTCCATGTTGCGCTCCAGCGCGCCGGAGTTGCCGAAGGCATCGATCTGGACGGAGTGGTCGATAACCATTTCGGCCGGGGCCAGCGGGTTGACGCGCTTGGGATCGCCACCAAGGTCCTTGACAGCTTCACGCATGGTGGCCAGGTCAACGACGCAGGGAACGCCGGTGAAGTCCTGCATGATGACGCGGGCCGGGGTGAACTGGATCTCGGTGTCGGGCTCGGCGGTGGGGTCCCAGCCGGCCAGGGCGCGGACGTGGTCGGCCGTAATATTGGCGCCGTCCTCGGTCCGCAGGAGGTTCTCAAGCAATACCTTGAGGCTGAACGGAAGGCTGTCTGCGCCTTCTACGGAGTTCAACCGGAAAATTTCATAATCGGTGCCGGCTACATTAAGTACGCCTTTGGAACCGAAGCTGTCCACAGTGCTCATGGCAGGACTCCTCTCGCAACAGTTTCATCTTTGTCGCGCGTTTGGCCGCTATCCAGTTAGGCACGCCTTACTAAACCTTGCGGCACGTCTTTGGTGATGATCCCGAATCGCGACACGGGACCGACACGCCCATCGTAGTGGCAGGAATTGGCTTTGGTCACCGCCCGCCCCGGGGGGCCCGGGGCGGGCAGTGGCGGAGTTACGCGGCGGGAACCAGCAGCGCGACGGTTTCCAAGTGGTGCGTATTCGGGTAGAGATCGAAGCCCCGCAGGGCCTCGAGGCGCCAGCCGCCCCGCTGGAAGTAACCCAGATCACGCGCAAAGGAAGCCGGATCGCATGACACATAGGCGATGGCCCGGGGTCCGGAGGCCATCAATTGGTTGACGACGGCCTTTCCGGCACCGGCCCGGGGCGGGTCCAGGAGCAGGGCGTCGAAGCTGCGGCTGCGCTGGTGCAGGACGCGCTCAACGCGGCCCTGGACGATTTCCACCTGGGGCTGGCCGTGCAGGTTCTTGCGTGCGTCCCGGCTGGTGCCCGGCGCGCCTTCCACTGAGAGCACCGAACCGGTGACGCCCACGGCATCGGCCAGGGGTGCCGTGAACAGGCCGGCGCCGGCGTACAGATCGGCCACGGCGGCACCAGGCTCAAGGTATCCGCCGTCGTGCAGGAAACCCGTGACGGCGTTGACCAGGGTGTCCGGCGCATCCCGGTGGATCTGCCAGAATCCCTCGCCGGTGACCCGGTATTCATGGCCCGCCGCCGATTCCTGCACCCAGGTGCGGCCGCGCAACTGCAGCACCTCCCCCTTGGCGGGGTCGAAGGAGGCCACGGAGACATCCTGCGGCAGCTGCGACAGGATCGAATGGAGCCGCTTGGGCGTGGTGCCCTCTTCCGGAGCCAGCAGCACCAGCGGCCGGGAGCCGTTGGACGGAGCCGCGACCTCGACGCGGGCGATCCCCTGCAGCTCGATGTCCCACAGCTTCAGTTCGTTGATGCCCGCCGCGGCGAGCGGCATCTCCTGGACGGGAACAACGACGTCGGAGCGGTGGGCGTGCATGCCGAGCTTGCCTTTGTCCGTGACGGCAAAGCTGGCGCGGGTCCGCCAGCCCAGCCCGGCGCCGTCGGGGGTGTCCCCCACCGCTTCGATCTCGGTCCAAAGCTCGACGCCGGCAAGGCGTTTGAGCTGTTCGGCCAGCACCTCGGCCTTCAGGGCCCGCTGCCGCGGCAGGGAGATGTGGCCCAGTTCGGCTCCGCCCACGGGCGGGCCGCCCTGCTTCCACGCAGCAAGCGAGTCGGCCTGCTTCCAGAAGTGCCGGACGCGGTCTTCCGAGGCCTCCAGGACCTCGACGACGTCCCCGCGCCAAAAGCGCGAGGCCTCGCCGGAGTCGGTCAGCCGGATGCGGACCTTCTCGCCCGGGATGCCATGGCGGACAAAGATGACGCGACCCTCGTGGCGTGCGACGAAGTGGCCGCCGTGGGCGATGGGGCCGACGTCGACCACCAGTTCCGTACCCGGCGCGCCTTGGCCTCCGTGGTGTTCGGTGTGCTCATGTGTGGGGGAGGTCATTGGGTATCCTGCAGGGCCTTTGCTTCTTCGGACGACTTCAACTGCCACGGGACGCTTGCCACCATGACTCCGGATTCGAAGTGAAGTCTTGTCTTGATTCTGAGTGCTGTCTGGTTGTGGACGAGCTGTTCCCACCATTTGCCGACCACGTATTCGGGGATGTAGACGACGATCAGGTCCCGGGGCGAGTCACGGCGCATGTTCTTGACGTACTCCATGATGGGGGTGACGGTCTCGCGGTAGGGGCTGGCGAGCACGGTCAGGGGCACGGGGATGTCCAGCTTTTCCCAGTCCCTGACGGTGTGCTCGGTCTCCTCGGTGTTGATGTCCACCGTAATGGCATCGAGCCTGGACGGCCGGGAGGCCCGGGCGTAGGCCAGGGCGCGGAGCACGGGCTTGCGCACGTGCGACACCAGGATGACGGCGTGGACGCGGCTGGGCAGTGCGCGCGGGGACGCGTCCTCATCCACGGCCAGTTCCTTGGCCACGTTGTCGTAGTGGGCACGGATGCTCCACATGATGAGGAAGAGCACGAACATGGCGAGCAGCGCGATCCACGCGCCCTGTTCGAACTTAGTGATGAGCACGATCATGAGGACGAGCGCGGTCATTCCGAAGCCGACCATGTTGATGGTGCGCGACCTGAGCATCCTGCGGCGCACGGTCTTGTCCCGTGCCAGCTTCAGTTCGCGGCCCCAGTGCCGGATCATGCCGAGCTGGCTAATCGTGAACGAAATGAAGACACCCACAATGTAGAGCTGGATGAGCTTGGTGACGTCGGCGTTGAAGGCGATTATCAGTACCAAGGCCCCGGCTGCCAGCGCAAGAACGCCGTTGCTGAAGGCCAGCCGGTCACCGCGGGTGCGCAGCTGGCGCGGCAGGTAGCCGTCCTGCGCCAAGATCGAACCGAGGACCGGGAAGCCGTTGAAGGCCGTATTGGATGCGAACACCAGGATGGTGCCTGTGGCAGCGACCACGATGAAGAACAGGATTGATCCCGGGCCGAAGATGGTCTGGGCTATCTGGCTGATGGCCGGGCTCTGGATGTAATCCTCTGGCAGCGGCATGCCGTCCAGCAGGAATTCCGTCGCCGGATCCAGCACGATGTGCACCTTGGTGGCGTTGGCCAGAAAGATGATGCCGGCCAGCATGGACGAGGCGATTACGCCGAGCAGCAGCAGAGTGGTGGCCGCGTTCTTGCTCTTCGGTTTCCGGAAGGTCGGCACACCGTTACTGATGGCCTCAATGCCGGTCAGCGCGGCGGCGCCGGAGGAGAACGCCCGCAACAGGAGGAACGCGCCGGCAATGCCGACGAGCCCTTCATCGAAGCCTTCCTCGGGCACGATGGTGAACTGCGCCGACGGCGCCTCCCCCAATTGGCCCGTGATGGCCTGGATGACGCCCACCAGGGTCATGCCCAGGATGGATGCCATGAAGATATAGGTGGGGACCGCGAACACGGAGCCCGCTTCCTTGACGCCGCGCAGGTTGACCAGGGCCAGGATGATGACACCGATCGTGGCAATGAGGGCCTGCTGGCCGTGCAGGGCGGGCACCGCCGTGGTCAGGTAGGTCGCGGCGGAGGACATCGACACCGCGACTGTGAGGACATAGTCCACCAGCAGCGCCGAAGCCACGGTCAGCCCGGCGTACTTGCCGAGGTTCACGTTGGCGATCTCGTAGTCGCCGCCGCCGGAGGGGTAGGCGTGAACGTTCTGCCGGTAGGAGGCCACCACCGTGAGCAACACCACCATGACGGCAAGGCCCACCATCGGCGAGAACGCCACAGCACTGACACCGGCCAGGGCCAGCGTCAGCAGGATTTCATCAGGGGCGTAGGCCACGGACGACAACGCGTCCGAGGCGAAAACCGGCAAGGCGATGCGTTTTGGCAGGAGCGTGTGGGACAGGCGTTCGTTCCGGAACGGCCGACCCACCACTATCCGCTTCAGAATTGTCAGCACTCCGCAAAGCTACTCTGATTCCCCCGCGATGTCATGACGGCGGACTCCGACTTCCGCGACTTACCCCGGTAAAGTCTTACGAAGTGAAATAGACAAGAGTTTAAGGAGGCATGATGGCTCACTTCGTGATCATGGGTTGCGGCCGGGTGGGCGCAACCCTGGCGCACACCTTGGAAGATGCCGGGCACTCTGTGGCCATCATCGACCAGGATGAGCGGGCCTTCCGACGCCTGCGGAACAGCTTCACCGGGCGCAAGGTCACCGGCGTGGGCTTCGACCGCGACACCATGAAACAGGCGGGCGTCGAAGAGGCCTACGCCTTTGCGGCCGTCTCCAGCGGCGACAACTCAAATATTCTTGCCACGCGCGTTGCGCGCGAGACCTTCCACGTTGCCCATGTTGTGGCCCGCATCTACGATCCCGGCCGGGCAGAGATCTACCAGCGGCTGGGCATCCCCACGGTGGCAGCAGTGCGCTGGAGCGCGGACCAGGTCCTCCGCCGGATCCTCCCCGAACAGCACCTCGCCGGAGACTACCGCGAACCGTCCGGCCGCCTGGTCCTGGCCGAGGTGGACCTGAACGAAGACTGGATCGGTCATTCATTGTCCGCCATCGAAGCCGCCGCCGGCATCCGCATCGCGTTCCTCACCCGCTTCGGCGAGGGCATGCTGCCGGAGCCGGGGACGGCGTACCAGGAGGGCGACACGGTCCATGCCATGGTGCCCCTTGACCGGACGTCCGAGATCGCACGCATCCTCGCCAAAGCACCCGCCAAGGAGTCTTAGTGAAAGTTGTCATCGTTGGCGCAGGCAGCGTCGGCTCGTCCATTGCACGGGAGCTTCTGGCCCACAACCACCAGATCCTGCTGATCGACCTCAAGCCCGAGGTCATCGGCCGCAGCGGCCTGCGCGGAGCACGCTGGCTGGTGGGCGACGCCTGCGAACTGAGCACGCTGCAGGACGCGAAACTTGAGGATGCCGACGTCGTGGTGTCCGCTACCGGCGACGACAAGGTCAACCTGGTGGTGTCCCTGCTCGCCAAGACCGAATTCGGAGTGGGCCGCACCGTGGGCCGCGTGAACAACCCCAAGAACGACTGGATGTTCAACGATTCCTGGGGTGTCGACGTCGCGGTCAACACGCCGCAACTGATGACCGCCCTGGTGGAGGAGGCCGTGGAGATCGGCGACATCGTCCGCCTGCTGACCCTGCAGACAGGTGTGGCGTCGATCGTGGAGTTCACCGTGCCGCACGATTCCCACGTCATCGGCAGCACCGTCGGGGCCATCGACTGGCCCGAAGACGCGACGCTGGTGGCCATCCTGCGCGACCAAGCGCCGATCACGCCCAGCCGGGACGACGTGCTCGACGGCGGCGACGAACTG
This sequence comes from Arthrobacter cavernae, assembly GCF_017368795.1. Classification (GTDB taxonomy): domain Bacteria; phylum Actinomycetota; class Actinomycetes; order Actinomycetales; family Micrococcaceae; genus Arthrobacter; species Arthrobacter cavernae. Next base: position 13,403 of record NZ_JAFNLL010000043.1, read on the forward strand.
TTCTTCGTGACCACCATCGCGGCCGAGGACGGGCTCAGGGCCTTGTTGTCCCCCGCGTCAATGGCCGGCCAGGGCCCCCGCGGCGATGACGAGGAAACTGCCGATCAGGCGGCGGAGGACGACGGCTTCGACGGCTGATCCATGGTCTCGGCCTGGACCGCTGGCTTGGCTAGTCCGCGGGCCTGGCCTGCACAGCGGGCTTGGTCAGCAGCCAGGCCACCCAGAGGCCCAGGATGTACAGCGGCGCGCCCATAAGCAGCCGCGTGGTGGCCAGCGCGGCCAGGCCGGGCTCGCCCATGAAATACAGCGGGACCTGCACCACGAGCCGCAGAGCCAGCACGGCAACCACCACCCAGGTTCCGAGCCTGTAGACGCGCAGCCTCTCGGGGTCCTTGCGCCACTCGAGTCCCTCGTTGCGGACAAAGCCGAACAGGAGACCTGCGATGGGCCACTTCAGCACGATCGAGAGCACCATGCCTGCAATGTAGGCGATGTTGGTGAAGAAGCCCAGGACATAGAAGTCCTCGGCCTTGCCGGTGGAATTGGCGAGCCAGGCGGAGATCCCGACGCCGGCGATCCCGGCGAGTGCCTGCGTCAGGGGCCGCCGCTGCACCAGCCGCGCCACGGTGAAGACGGCTGCTGCGGCCAGGGCGGCAAACAGCGCGGGAGTCAGTTCCCGTGTGATGGTGAAGGCAATGAGGAAAACCAGCCCCGGCAGGATGCTCTCGGCGATGCCCTGGATGCCCCCGGCCGTCTTCAGCATGTCCACGTGGCCTGCACTGTTGCGGTGGACACCGGCCTTTTCGGCGTAGCCCGCGGCGAGCTCCGCGACCGAGGGACCCTGGGGGCCAGTGCTCTGGGGGCCGGTGCCCTTGCCCGTTCCCTGGACGCCTGCGGTGTCAGTGCCTGCGGCGCCGTCAGGCACGGCGGCGTCCGGCGTCGGCGTTTCGTGCGGATCGGATCCGTTGGCGGCGGTCATAGGTGCTCCTGGCGGGACAGTATTTCATAGCGTGGATTGAACATGGCCGGCAGCCCGTCACGGACGGTCACCATGCCGTCGAGGCGGACTTCAACGCCGGCCTCGATGCCGGGGACGCGCCGGCGCCCCAACCAGATGACCAGCAGCCGTGCCGCGGCTGCGGGACGGCCGCCGCCGGCACTGCGCTGCTGCGTGTCCACGACGATGGCCGAGAAGAAGGGCTGTTCACTGGCGGGCTGGTAGGTGACGGACTCGACGAAACCCATGCAGCTTGCCCTGCCCCTGGCGGGGAGCCCGCTGATGCGCAGCCCGGGGGTTTTGTTTCTTCCCTCGGGCATGCTTGAGAGAGGCTGGTCAGCCAATCTGGGTAATCTCCGGCCCGCGTTCGGGTTGTTCCAGTGAGGGCCCGCCTTGGGGTGCACCTTGCTGGCCCGGCACTGCGGCGTCCTTGGGCAGGCGGAGCTGCAGAAGTTCGCGTGGCGGCATGGGGTTGTCGCCGCGGACCACCACCACACGGCGGAAGAGGTCTTCGAGCCCGGCCGCGGCGTCACGCTCCAGTGCGGCTTCGCCGCCGAGCACGCCGCGGAGGAACCAGCGCGGACCGTCCACGCCCATGAAGCGGGCGGCACGGTAGCCGCGGCTTCCGTCGGCAGCCTCGGCCGGGAGCTTCGCCACGAGTTCGGGCCCGAAGGTCCCGGCGATTTCCTCGACCTCGCCGCCCTGGCTCGCCACGGACTGGCCGATCTGTTCGCGGATCTCCTCCCACAGCCCCTCCGAACGGGGAGCGGCGAAGGCCTGGAGCTGCAGGCTCGACGCCCCGAGGTCCAGGGTGACGGCGACAACCCGCTGGGTGGCCTCTTCGATCTCGAGGCGCAACTGCAGGCCCTCGGCCGGGGCAATCAACAGTGCCCCAAGATCGACGTAGCCGTCCTGGCTGTCGATCTCCGTAATATCCAGCGGCCCCTTGACGATCCGGAAATCGCCCTTGGCAGTGCTTTCGCCGGATCCGGGCGTGCCTGCTTCCGCAACGTCCGCTCCGGCGGCGTCAGCAGCAGCGGATTCCGGCCGTTCAGCCTTGGACTTCTTGCCGCGCCCAAAAAGCATCGGATTGTCTCCTTAGTAGTGGTCTGTCCCCAGTAAACCGCACGCAGGGCGGACAACGGGAATGCTGCGGGCCTCATCGGCTGCCCTGCGCCCGGAAGCCCGCCCGCGTTGCTACGCCACGGGCGTGGCGAATCCCCCGGTGGAGCCGAATCCGCCGGTTCCACGGACGGAGTCGGAGAGTTCGTCGACGGCGATGAACTGCGCGTATTCAACGCGCTGGATCACCATCTGGGCAATCCTATCGCCGCGTTTGAGTTCGATCGCCTGGTTCTGGTCCGTGTTCAGGAGCGTGACGGCGATTTCGCCCCGGTAGCCTGCATCGACTGTTCCCGGGGCGTTGACAACGGTCAGCCCGTGCTTGGTGGCAAGGCCCGAGCGCGGGTGGATGAGTGCCACAAAGCCGTTGGGCAGTGCGATGGACACCCCGGTGGGAACGAGGCTGCGCTCGCCCGGAGCCAGCACCACATCCTCACGGGCGCGGAGGTCGGCCCCCGCGTCGCCGGGGTGCGCGTATGACGGCGCTTCCAGCCCGGCGTCGAGCATTTTCAGCTGCACTTCAAGGGTGGGCGTGCCGTAGGCTGCGCTTGTTTCGGCATCGGTGTTGATCACTGCGGTCTCGTTGCTCACAGTCACCCATTCTACGTGGCCGCACGCGGGCCCGCGAAGGGGGCGGCACAGGGCCACGGCCCGTGCCGATAAGCTGGGACCATGCCTACGCCTGACCCCGCCGCACCCGTCCCTGCCCGGAACGACCCCGCCAGCGCATCCACGGTGCTGTACACCGAGAAACTCTGGCCCTCGGCCTGGATCTGGGTTGTGGTGGTGGGCCTGTCCGGGGCCGGCATCCTGATGTTCTCGCCCATCAGCTTCGGCGTCGGCATCACGGCTGCAGCGGTCCTGTTCGCGATCATGGCCATCATGCTGGTGCTGTCCACGCCCACCATCTCGGTCACCCCGGACACGCTGCGGGTGGGCCGGGCCACCATCGAGCGCCGCTTCGTCGGTTCCGTTGAGGCCTTCCGCAAGGAAGAAGCCACCGCCGAACGGGGGCCCCGCCTGAACGGGCTCGCCTTCATGTGCTTCCGCGGCTGGATCGACGCCGTGGTCAAGATCGAGATCACGGATCCTTCGGACCGCACCCCCTACTGGCTTGCGTCCTCGCGGCGGCCGGAAGAACTCGTCGCCGCCCTGACCGCGCCGGCGAAGTCCTAGCTTTCGCATTCCTTGCAGTAGAGATGACCGTCCTTTTCCCGGGCGATCTGTGAGCGGTGCTTGACCAGGAAGCAGTTGAAGCAGGTGAATTCGTCGGCCTGGGGCGGCAGGACCCGTATCAGGAGTTCCTCGCCGGACAGGTCCGCGCCGGGCAGCTCAAAGCCGTCCGCCAGTTCTGCCTCGTCGACGTCGACGCTCGAGGATTGCTTGCCGGCCTGGCGTGTCTTGAGTTCCTCAATGGAATCTTCGCTGACGTCTTCCTCGGTTTTCCGAGGGGCGTCGTAGTCCGTGGCCATGGTGCTTCCCTGTCCTCCGCTTCACTTAGGATCGAAGCCGGCGGGACCGGGCCTGCGCCCGCTCGCCGGTGTATCGGTGTAACGCCGGAAGCCCCGGATTTGTGCCCGATATCGGCCACATTGTGCTCTCCTGACACCCGAAAGTCCATAGCTCCGAACGGCGGGGCCGTGACGCGGGGCTCCCACTCCCCCGGCTGCTTTTCGCGGAATATCGCGGCACGCCCTTTGTCCTAGTAGGAAATGGCCCCTGCGGATGGCAGAGTTTCGAATGTCAGTTATGCCATGGTGGAGGGTGTTATGCAGGATCTACGGCTGGTAGGCGTCCACGACGACGGCGGTCATCTCCTCTTGAGCGGTACCGGCGGTGAAATGTTCCGGCTCCCGATCGATGAGGCGCTGCGCGCCGCAGCAAGCCGGACCCCCGCCCAGGTGGCTGCCCGCGCCTCGATCACCCCCATCGCCGTGTCTCCCCGGGACATCCAGTCGCGGATCCGGGCCGGGGCCACGGCCGCGGAAGTCGCCGAACTGTCCGGGCTGCCGCTGGCCAATGTGCAGCGCTACGAAGGACCCGTGCTGGCCGAGCGTGAATACGTGGCCCAGCAGGCGCGCAAGGTCGAGGTTGCTTCCCCGGCACCCGGCCATGATGTATACCGCTCCACGTTCGGCGATGACCCCGCCACCCTTGGCGAGATGGTGGCCCACCGCCTGACAGCCCACGGCATCGACTCTTCCACGGTCGAGTGGGACTCGTGGCGCCGCGCGGACGGTTCCTGGACCGTCGTCGCACGCTTTGAAACCGTCCTGGGCGCGCCGGACAGCATCGGCGAGGAGCCGCCCGCGATGTGGACGTTCAGCCCGTCGCGCAAGTCGCTGCAGAACGCCAACCGCTGGGCACAGCAGCTCAGCGAACTTGAGCCGCTGGACGGCCCGGTGCCGGCCCGCCGCCTGGCCGCGGTTTCCGACCGTCCCTTTGATTTTGAAACCGACGCCGAATCCGCAGCCCGTGCCGCCACGGGGAACAAGGACTCCGACAGTCTCCTGGACATGCTGCGTTCGCGCCGCGGACAGCGCCTGGGCATGGATGAAGACAGCGACGACGCCCTCGCCGCGCTGCTGAGCACAGGCGTGCCGGCGGCCCACCCCCGCGCCGTGGACGACGCCGACGCGGCTGACGATGCCGGTTCCGTCCCCGACGCCGCACCGGCCGCGTCGGGGACGGACGCCGGGGAACGCCGCAAGGACGGCCGTCCTTCGATTCTTTCGCGGTTGACGCTGGCCCCGCGGCTTGACGATTTCCCGGAGGACGAGGCCCTGCGGCTTCACGACGGCGTCAGCACCGACACGCGCGAAATCACGGTCGCTGCCGGGCCCGTGCGGCCCGTGACCGGGCTGCTTGACCGGATTGGCGGCGGATCACCCCGGGAAGCCGCGGCCGATCTCGACGATGGCGTGGCGGAAGATTCCGACGCCGAAACGGTCACGACGCCGGACGGCGTCCAGCGCGTGGGCCTGGACGAGCTCTTGGGCGGTGCCATGCGCCCCGAGGCCAAGGCGGACACGGAGCCGGGCGAGGCTGCCCCGGCCGAGCGCCAGCCCTCCCGGCCCAAGCGGTCCAGCATCCCCAGCTGGGATGAAATCGTCTTCGGGGCGCGCGGCGACTGAAGCCCGGCCGTTACGGCTGAACGGCTGCTGTTCCCCGGCCGCGGGCCCGGTGGTTGTGGTCCATCTGCAGGGCCAGCGTGGACTTTCCGCAGTCCAGGGTCCCGGAAAAGACGATGAGCTCAGCCACGCCGGCCCTTCTTGCCTCCGGCCTGGAAGCAGAGCAGCGGCACCTCGCGTTCAGCCTTGGTCAGGGAGCCGTGCTGCCCCACGACTTCCATGGCCGTGGGGCGGACGCGGCGCGTGTCATAGAGGGCCAGGGTGTCCCGGGCCGCGATCATGACGTCGCCGATGCGGGGTGCCACCCCGGCCTGTACTGTGCCGAACAGGCCGGCGTCGATGGCCTGTTCACGGGTGAACGCCCAGATCCGCTCCCCAAAGCGGCTCCGCCAGGCGTCCAGCAGGGCGTCACGGCGGGAAGCACCGGCGTCGGGCTCCATGTACAGGTGGACCATGCGCGGCTCGCCCGCCGTGTGCCGGACACCGTCAATGAGGGCCGGCTCCGCCGAGTAGTCGAGGCGCTGGGACTCGGGGACGTCGAGCATGCCGTGGTCGCCGGTCAGCAGGATGGTGGTGCCGGCCGGAAGACTTGCCGAGAGCCTCTTGACAGTCGAGTCGACTTCCTCCAGCTGGTGCTCCCAGCGCTCCGACTGGCAGCCGTAGCGGTGCCCGGCCTTGTCGAGTTCGTTGACGTAGAAGTACATGAGGGAACGGCCCCCGCCGGACATGGCCTCGGCCGCTGCGGCGGTGCGCGCGTGCAGCGAGGTCCCACCGACAAAGCGGCTTCCGCGCAGGGCGGCCTGCGTCATGGGCGAGTTGCCGAACTGGGGCAGGCTGATGGTGACGACGTCGATCTCGGCGGCAACGCGTTCGAACACCGTGGGGTGCGGCTGCCACTGCTGCGGATCGACGCCGGCGTCCCAGTTGCCCAGGAGGTTGACCACCTTGTCCTGGGCCGGGTCCAGGACGTCGTAGCCCACCATGCCGTGCTCGCCTGCGGTGCGGCCGGTGCCCAGGCTGGCCAGCGAGGCCGCGGTGGTGCTGGGGAAGGCCGAGTCCAGCCAGACGGGCACCGCGCCCTGGCCCGCGGCGACCACGGAGCGCAGGAACGGCGTGTGGGAGGCCTTCTGCTTGAGCAGGCCGCGCCCGAGGCCGTCCGCGAGGACCACGCACACACGCTGGCTTGCCGGCAGATTCAGGGCATTGCCGAAGCCGGGGAGCCCAAGGCTTGCCGCAGCACTGGTGAAGACTTCCGCGATGGACTTGCTGCCGTAGAGCGGCGGAGCGGGCAGCTCAGCAGCTGCTGCCGCGGCAACCGGCGCTCCGACGGTCTCCTGCGCCTGACTCTGCGCGGGCCCCATCAGCGCTGGTGTCCGCGGCTGAGCCTGTTACCGAAGACTCCGGAACGCGGTCGCGGCGCGGGGAGGGTGGCGTGCTGGGCGGGGGCCGCCGTGCCGGTGTTGACGGCACGCAGCGCCCGGGCGAACACCTTGGCGTCTTGGACTGCCTGCAGCCCGTCTGCTTCGGCACTGATGCGCAGGACGATGTCTTCCTGGGCGATGGTGCCGCTGTAGCCGTGGTCGGCTTCGCACTGGGGGTCCCCGCAGCTCGCCGGGCCCATGTCCAGGCGCTGGCCGCCGGACCAGGCGATGGACACGGTGAGCTCGCGCACGGGATCCGAGGGTTTGTAGTCCTGCGGCTGGGAGTACATGTAGCTCAGGACCACGGAGCGGATCTGGGCCACGGGAACGGATTCCGTGGAAATCTGGGCCACGGTCTGCTCACCGGCCTCGTCCAGCTGCTGGTCGTCCACGTGGGTGATTACCAGCATGTCCTCGGTGAGCACCAGGACGGTGATGTGGCGGCGGACCTCGGCGCGGTCGAAGTGCGTCTCGAGGTGGACCAGGTGGGACAGGCAGTCGCGCCCGTCCAGGGCGTCCTCGACGACGTCGGCCACGAGCCGCGGGTAGAAACCGGCCTGCTGCAGGGCCTGGTCCAGGCTCTGTCCCTGCGAACTGTGGTTGTGCGCTGTGTGGTGCCCGTTGACAGGGCGGGACTGAGGCGTCGGGGACTTGGTGCTCATATCCCCCATTTTCACAGATCGGCCATGGACTTCATAACCGCGTGGCGCCCGACGGCTGGGCCCACGGCGCCAAGGTTCCCTGGCCGCAGCGAAGCAAGGCTAGGGAGGCGGCTGGGACTAGCCGCGCATGGCGCGGCGGGCGCTGTCCGTGCGTTGTGCGGCGTTTCCGATCCACACCTCGGCCGCCAGGATTTTCGCGCCGGACGGGCCTGCCAGGACCGGATTGAACTCCACCAGGGCGATTTCCGGGTGCTCGTCCTTGAGCCGCGCCAAGCGGGAGGCGAGGTCCTCCAGGGCTGCGGTGTCCACCGCGGGAAGGCCCTGGTAGCCGAACAGTTTCCGGGCCGCATGGGGTGCCCGGATGAAGTCGTGGAGGTCCGCGGAGGACAGCGGCGGGACGCGGTGCGCCCAGTCGTCGAGCAGGTTGACGGCGTCGCCGGCCAGGCCAAAGGAGACCACGGGCCCCAGCAGCGGGTCCTCGATGGCCCGGAAGGTGCAGGCCTGGCCCACGGGGGCCATGGCCTGGACTTCGAGCGACGGGGAGCCGAAGGGCTCCAGCGCCCGCCGCATCTGGGCGATGTTCAGCCGCAGCGATGCGGGGTCCTGGATGTCCAGCCGGACCCCGCCCAGGTCCAGCCGGTGGCGCAGGGCCGGATCCGTGGTCTTCAGGACCACGGGCCAGCCCAGGTGCCCGGCCGCCTCGACGGCCTCGTCCTCGGTGCCGAATCCGAGCGAAGGAAGCACGGCGATGCCGTAGCGGGCCAGCAGCCCGGCGGCAGCGCCGGCGTCGAGCCTGACGAGCTTTTCGCCGGTCACCGCGGCCAGCAGCCGGTCCAACTCCTCCCGGGTCCCCTCGGCGTCGCAGCCCTCCGGTTCCACGAACATGCCCTGGTCGCGGTCCAGCCAGTGTGCGTAGCGGACCACGGCTGCGAGCGCCGCCACGGCTGTTCCCGGGTTCGAGTAGCACGGAAGCGAAAGCGGCTGGCCGCCGTCGCCGCCAAGCAGGCCCTCCACCAGGATCGAAGGGTCCAGGATGCCGGAGAAGGCCGCCACCACCGGTTTGCCCGCCTCCGCGGCGCATTCGGACAGGACAGCGGCCAGCGCCTCCACGGTCAGCCCGCGCGCGGGCAGCAGGGCCGCGACGACGGCGTGCACGGCCTCATCCGCCAGGGTGGCCTGCAGGCTGGCGCGGAGGGCCGGCAGCGCCAGGGACATGCCGGCGTCGAGGTCCACGCCGGTTTCGATGCGGTCCACGTCCAGGCCGTGCGTGCCGGCGCTGTCGGCCACCACCTTGCCAAAGGCCACGGAGTTCGAATACACGGCAATGGACGGGCCCTTGGGCAGCGCCTGGCTGGAGACGATCTGGGCCACGTCCATGAGCTCCTCGATGGTCTCCACACGGATGACCCCGGCCTGGCGCATCATCGCGTCCAGTGCCGCCGCGGGGGCCTGGGTGGTCCGGACCTCGTGGCCCGGCGGCAGCCGGAGCCCGGTGACGTCGGATTTGGCGACGATCACCGGTTTGCTCCGCGAGAGCCTGCGGGCCAGCCGGGAGAACTTTCGCGGGTTGCCGATGGATTCGAGGTAGAGGCCAACGGCGGCGGTGTCCGGGTCATCCTCCCAGAACTGCATGACATCGTTGCCGGACACGTCGGCCCGGTTCCCAGCGGACAGGAAGGAGGACAGGCCCAGGCGGCGGCGGCTCGCGGCGGCGTACAGGGAGACGCCGATGGCTGCCGACTGGCTGAAGAGGCCCAGGACACCACGCCGGGGCATGCTGGGCGCCATCGAGGCGTTCAGGGCGACGGCCGGGTGCGTATTCAGGATGCCCAGCGACTCGGGTCCGATGACGCGCATCCCGTTGGCCCGGGCCCGCCGCACGAGTTCGTGCTGATTCGCGAGTCCGCGTTCGCCGTCTTCGGCAAATCCTGCGGTTGCCACCACGATCCCCTTGACGCCGGCGGCGGCGCAGTCGTCCACCACCTTGGCCACCTCCGCGTAGGGCACGGCAATGATAGCGAGCTGCACGGGTCCTGGGACCTCGGAGATCCGGCTGAAGGACAGCATGCCGGCCAGCTCGAAGGCCTCAGGATTGACGGCGTAGACGGGGCCGGTGAAGCCGCCTTCGATGATGTGTTCGAGGAGCTGGTAGCCGATGGTCCCCCATTTGCGGCTCGCACCGATGACGGCCACCGACGACGGCGCCAGAAGGTCGCGCACGCTGCGCGCCTCGGCGCGGTGCTCCCGGGACTCCATGACGCCCCGGGATTTTTCGGTGGGGTCCACATTGAACTCAACGCTCACCACGCCGTCGTCGAAGTGCCGCTTGAGGTCGTAGCCGGCGTCGGCGAACACCATCAGCATCTTGCGGTTGTCCGGGAGGACCTCGGCGGTGAAGCGGCGGATGCCGTTCTCCCGGGCTGCCGCGGCCAGGTGCTCCAGGAGGATGGAGCCGATGCCGCGGCCCTGGTGGGCGTCGGAAATGTTGAACGCGACCTCGGCTTCGCTGGGGTCCTCGAGGCGGTCGTAGCGGCCGATGCCCAGGATCTCGCCGCCGATGGTGATGACGAACGCCACGCGGTCAACGTGGTCCACCTCGGTGAAGCGGCGCAGCTCCTTGCCGCTCAGCTTGGGCTTGAAGGAGAAGAAGCGCATGTAGATGGAGGCCTGCGACTGGCTGGCATGGAAGGCCTGCAGGGCCTCCGCGTCCGCTGGCGAGATCGGCCGCAGATGCGCCGTTCCGCCATCGCGCAGGACGACGTCGGCCTCCCAATATTCCGGATAAATGCCGACGCCGGGCTGATCCACCATAGGCTTAGCCTAGCCAAAACATCCGCAGTACATCTTTAAGGATCCACCGACCCCATGGCCCGCAGCCAAAACCCCGCACGCACCGGCGAACCCGCAGGGGACTTTACCGAGAACATTGTCGACATCGACGTCACGTCCGAGATGGAAGGTTCCTTCCTGGAGTACGCGTATTCGGTGATCTATTCGCGCGCCCTTCCGGACGCCCGCGACGGTCTCAAGCCGGTGCAGCGACGCATCCTGTACATGATGTCGGACATGGGCCTGCGCCCGGACCGCGGCCATGTGAAGAGCGCCCGCGTGGTGGGCGAGGTCATGGGCAAGCTGCACCCGCACGGCGACACGGCCATCTACGACGCCATGGTGCGCATGGCGCAGGACTTCTCGCTGCGCCTGCCGCTCATCGACGGGCACGGCAACTTCGGTTCGCTCGACGACGGCCCGGCCGCGCCGCGGTACACCGAAGCGCGCCTCGCGGCCGCTGCGCTGACCATGACGGACCACCTCGACGAAGACGTGGTGGACTTCGTCCCCAACTACGACAACCAGCTGACCCAGCCCGACGTCCTGCCGGCAGCGTTCCCCAACCTGCTCGTCAACGGCGCCACCGGCATCGCCGTCGGCATGGCCACCAACATGGCCCCGCACAACCTCGTGGAGGTCATCGCGGCCGCACGGCACCTGATCGCGAACCCGGATGCCACGCTGGCGGACATTATGGCGTTCGTTCCGGGCCCGGACCTGCCCACCGGCGGGCGCATCGTGGGCCTGGACGGGATCCGCGACGCCTACGCCACCGGGCGCGGCTCCTTCAAGACCCGCGCCAAGGTGGAGGTGGAGCAGCTCACGGCCCGCCGCACCGGCCTGGTGGTGACCGAGCTGCCGTACATGGTGGGCCCGGAAAAGGTCATCGAGAAGATCAAGGACGCCGTCAACGCAAAGAAGCTGACCGGCATCAGCGACGTCGTGGACCTCACCGACCGCAACCACGGGCTCCGGCTCGTCATCGAGCTCAAGAACGGCTTTAACCCCAACGCCGTCCTGCAGCAGCTGTACCGGTACTCGCCGATGGAGGACTCCTTCGGCATCAACAACGTCACTCTGGTGGACGGCCAGCCGCAGACCCTCGGGCTGCTCGAGCTGCTGCAGGTCTACGTGGGGCACCGCCTGTCCGTGGTGCGCCGCCGCACGACCTTCCGCCTGGGCAAGAAGAGGGACCGCCTCCACTTGGTGGAGGGCCTGCTGATCGCGATCGTGGACATAGACGAGGTCATCCAGATCATCCGTTCCTCCGACGAGGTCTCCGCGGCCAGGGAACGGTTGATGTCGATCTACGACCTCAGCGAAATCCAGGCCAACCACATCCTGGAACTGCGCCTGCGCCAGCTGACCAAGTACTCGCGCCTCGAGCTGGAAAAGGAGCAGGAGCAGCTGCGCCTGGACATCGCCGCCCTCCAGGCCATCCTGGACTCCGATGAGCTGCTCCGGGAGCTGGTGTCCGGCGAGCTCGCCGAGATCTCCGAGAAGTACGGGACCCCGCGGCGCACGGTGCTGCTCGAGTCCGAGGCCGTCTCCCCCACCGTCGCCGCAGCGCTCGCCGCGGCCCCCGGCGCCAAGGGCAAGGCCGCCGCGCTGCCCATGGAAATTCCGGACGATCCCTGCTGGGCGCTCCTGAGTGCCTCCGGGCAGATTGCCCGCACCTCCACCCAGGATCCCCTGGCCGAAGCCGGGCCCCGGAGCAAGCACGATGTCTTCCGTTCCGTGGTCAGGACCACCGCACGCGGCGAAATCGGTGCCGTGACCTCGCAGGGGCGCATGCTGCGGCTGCAGGTCATGGACGTGCCGGTGCTCCCCCCGGTTTCCGGTGTCCCCAACCTGGCCGGCGGCGTGCCTGCCAAGGACTTCATCACCCTGCTCAAGGGCGAAACGCTGGTGGCCTTCGTGCCGCTGGACGCGGTCCTGGCCCTCGGAACGGTCCAGGGCGTGGTCAAGCGCGTCCAGCCGGACTACCCGCTCAACCGGGAAGACTGGGAGATCATCGCGCTCAAGGACAAGGACACCGTCCTCGCCGTGGAGCCCGCCCAGGACGACGACGTCGAACTCGTGTTCGTGACGCAGCAGGCCCAGTTGCTGCGGTTCAGTGCCTCGAATGTGCGCCCGCAGGGCCGCACCGCTGGCGGCATGCAGGGCATCAAGCTCGCCGCCGGCGACGAGGCCATCCACTTCGGCGCCGTCCGCGCGGACGACCCCGCCGCCGTCGTCGTGACCATTTCGGGGACCAGAGGCGCGCTGCCGGGCACCGCGCCGGGAACGGCCAAGGTTACGGCCTTCGACGAGTACCCGGCCAAGGGCCGCGCCACCGGCGGCGTGCGGGCGCACCGCTTCCTCAAGGGCGAAGACATGCTGCTGCTGGCCTGGGCCGGGCACGGCCCCGCGAAGGCCTCCTCATCGGCCGGCGTCGCGCGCGCCCTGCCGCAGGAACACGGCCGCCGCGACGGCTCCGGCATCCCCTTGTCCCAGCCCGTGGAGGAAATCGGGCCGAGCATGGCCTGGGCGGAGACCGGAGCCCCCGGGGCGGAGGGCTAGGGGCACGGCATAAAAGGCCTAGGCCGGCGGTTCTGCCGCCGGCCCCCGCCTTGCCGTTCCTGTGCCTCTTGGTGCTTTCTAGGGCATCGTGGCGATGCTGAGGATGTTTCCTTCCGAATCGAGGAACCAGCTGCCGCGTTCGCCGTCCGGCATGGTGGCGACGCCGTTCTCCGTCTTCAGCCCCGGGAAGTCGTATTCTTCGAAGACGACGCCACGGGACTTGAGATCGGCCATTTCCTGGTCGAGATCGGCAACCTGCCACCCCATCTGGGTGTTTTTGGCGGTCCCGGCGTTGGGCGTCTGATAGATCATGAAGGCCGTGCCGTTTCCGCACTTGTACATCAGGTTGTCAGTGGCTTCCGGATTGTCCGGTTCCAGGCCGAGCTTGTCCCGGTAAAAGTCCCGGGCGCGGCTGATGTCGCTGGCCGGCAGTACGGCCGCGACGCTTAGATCCTTGAGCATGGCTGTTCACTTTCCGGGCTCTGCCCCGGGATGAACTTTACTCCTGACGACGCTGCAAGTACCGGGCAAATTGCTTCAACTTTGCGGGCTCCCGGCGTTCGGCGCAGGCGGGCCCTAGACTGGGCGCATGCCGATCATGCCTGACGACAAAGACTGGACCTGGGTGCTGTCCCGGCCGTGCCCCGAATGCGGTTTCGACGCCACCACCGTCACCCCTTCCACCGTGCCGGGAACTGTCACCAACATGCTGCCGCGCTGGCGCCAGGTGCTGCGCCGCGAGGATGTCGCCGTGCGGCCCAACGGGCACACCTGGTCCGCGCTGGAGTACGCCTGCCATGTGCGCGATGTCTTCAGCCTGTTCGACCAGCGGCTCAACCTGATGCTCAGCGAGGAGGGCGCCACGTTCGCCGACTGGGACCAGGACCAGGCAGCGATCGACGGCGACTACGCCGGCGCGGATGCCCGTGCCGTCGCGGACCAGCTGCAGGCCGAAGGCGAGCAGATCGCCGCGACGTTCGCCGCCGTCGTCGAGGACGAATGGCAGCGGACCGGAACCCGGAGCAACGGCTCCGCCTTCACGGTGCTGACGTTCGGGCAGTATTTCCTGCACGATGTGGTCCACCACCTGCACGACGTGGACGGCTGAAGGTGGACGGCTAAAGCAGCTTCTCCCACGACATGGAACGGTTGACCGCCGTATAGCCCATGCCCATGTACAGGGCCAGGGCGCCGGTGGGGTTTTCCGAGTCGACGTCCAGCGAGGCCACGTCCATGCCGGAGCCGGCGAAGCGGCGCATGGCATCGGCCAGCAGCGCCTGGGCGATCCCGCGCCCCCGGTAGGAACGCCGGACGCCCAGGAGTTCGGTGTAGCCCTCCGTAAAGCCACGTTCGGCTGCCGTGTCCGGATCAAAGCTCGCCAGCTGGTAGCCGGCCACCTCGCCGCTGGCTGGGTCAAGGACCACGGTGCTCCAGTCAGGCCGGAGCAGGGGGTGCTCCAGCGTGAAACGCCAGGATTCCTCATCCCGTGGCTCGCTCCCCCAGTGGTCCCGGAAGGCGTCGTTGTGGGCCAGCCGCGCGGCCTCATGCAGCGAGGGCTCCAGGGTGACGAGTTCCAGCCCTTCAGTCACTGGCACTTCCGGGAGAGGGACCGCCAAGGACCGGTGCATTTCGTTGTACCAGCGGACCGTCGTGTAGCCCAGCCGCTGTAGCAACGCCGAACGGCCCCGCTGGCCCTCCTCGTTGAAGATCCGCAGCCTGGCCTGCACCGGCGCGTGACCTGGGCTCGCGTCCGCGGCAAAGCGCGCCACGGCGAGCCGCTCCTGCCAGGCCACAATGGCGGTGCCGATGCCCCTACGCTGCCAGCCGGGGTCCACGCATCCCATGCCCTGGGCCTTGTCACCGTCCGGGTTCTTGGCAAGGCGGCCATAGGCGCGCGGGACGCCGTCGCCGTCGGTCCCCAGCACGGTGTGGGTGCGCGGATCGTTCTTGCTGTTCTCCAGGACCTGGACCAGGTCGGCGTGCTTGTCGAACCAGACGGGATGCTCGACGGCGGCCGCGCGAGCAATCAGGGCGGCCCAGCCGTCCAAGTCCGAGGCCGTGGCGGGGCGCCAGTCCAGTCCTGTTGCAGCGGAGTCCGGATATTCCGCCCCGGCGAAGGCTTCTTTCCTGGCGTGCGTGGTGAACGGTTGCGCAGTGAACGGTTGCGCAGTGAACGGTTGCTCTGTGGAAGACATGCCAACAGGCTACTGAGAAGTACCCTGTCCCACCAGCTCCGGCGCGCCTGGCGTACCGCCGCCGGCATACGGGACAGCGGCATCCAGGGAAGCCAAGTCCAGGCGTGCGTCCGCCGGGTCTATGTCCGCCGGGTTGTGCGTCACCAGGACCACCGTGACGTCCTTCAGTCCCGCACGGAGTTCGGCCATCATGGTCCGCGCGGAGGCGGCGTCCAGGTGCGCTGTGGGCTCATCCAGCAGCAGGACCGAAGCTCCGCTGAGGAGGGTCCGGGCCATGGCGAGCCGCTGCCGTTCGCCGCCGCTGAGGAAGGCCCCGCCGGGGCCGATCCGCGCGTCCAGCCCGCCGGGCATTCCCGCCACCAGGGCGGAGAGCCCGACGGCGGCCAGCGCCCGGTGCATGGCGTCGTCGCCGGGCTTGTTGCCGGCGGGCCGGGCCAGCAGGAGGTTGCCGCGGATGGTGGAGTCGAAGAGGTGGGCCTCCTGCGGGCACCAGGCTGCCGTGCCAGTGAGCTGCGTGGTGCCTTCCTGCACGGGGAGGAAGCCCAGCATCACGGAGAGCAGTGTGGACTTGCCGGAGCCGGACGGTCCGGTGACGGCGAGCCAGCGGCCCGGGGCCGCCTCTGCGCTGAGCCCGCTGAACACGGCCGGACCCCCGGGCCAGGCCGCCGCGGCGTTGTCGAACCGCAGCCCGGAGACGTTGCCGGGGCGGTCGGGCAGGGGCCGGACGCCGGCGTCGGGGATGCTGCGGCCGGGAGCCTCCAGGGCGCCCGAGCCGGCCACGCGATTGAGGACCGCCGCGAGGGCCGGCGCCTGGCGCAAGGCAGTGACCACGGCGGCGTACGGTTCCACGAGGGCGAGCTGCATGAGGACCACGACGGCGGCAATGGCCGGCGCTGCTGTACCGCCTTCCACGGCCGGCGCGGCGAGCAGGCCCGCCCAGAGGGCTGCCAGCGAACACGCGAGCACCGTGATTGCCTGGCCCAGCCCCTCGGCCCAGGCCGAGCGCTGGGCTGCTGCCGTGGCGGCACGGTCGCTGCCGCGGAGCCGGCGCAGGACCGGGGCCGCAACGCCGTTGGCGCTGAGTTCGGCCCGGGCGTCCAGGGCGGAGGCGACGCCATCCAGGACCACCGAGCGGAGCTGCTGTTCGGCCCGGGCCGCGTTCCGGTCCGCAAGCAGTGCGGCCACGGGAGCCACCACCAGCCCACAGAGCGCGGCAAGGGCGACGGCAGGCACGGCGGCCGGCACCAGCAGGGCCGCAGCGGTGACGCCGGAGGCCGCGACGGCGAGCGCCGTCAGCGGGGGAAGCACCACCCGGGGCAGCAGGTCCCGGAGCGTGTCGACGTCGTCCACCACCGCGCCCAGCACATTACCGCCCTGCAGCAGGCGCCGGAGGGACAGGGCGCGGCGGCTGAGCGTGGCCCACAGCGAGCCGCGGAGCCGTGTCATGGCGGCGAAGACGGCGTCGTGGGTCAGGAGGCGTTCCCAGTAGCGGAGCACGGCCCTGCCGATGCCGAAGAACCGGACGCCGACGATCGCGCCCAGCAAATAGAGGATGGGCGGCTGTTCGCTGGCGCGGATGATCAGCCATCCGGACAGGCCGGACAGTGCCACGGCGAACAGTGCCGCGAGCGCGCCCACGGCGCCGGCACCGGTGAAGCGCAGCCACAGCGGGCCGAGGATGCGTGCCAGGCTCCGTCCGGCGCCTGGCACTGCCGTGACCAGGGCAGCCGCCGCGGAATCCGTGGCCGGGGCGGAGGAGGTCCCGGCAGGGAGCGTTCGGGATACAGCGTCGCGTGCGGGGACGGCCTGCGCGGTGCCGGACGTCCCGCCCGGGACGGCGCCCAGCGTTACCACGTGCTCGGCGAGCGCCCTGGTCTCCGCGTCGTGGGCCACCAGAATCACGGTGGCCGTGCCGCGCAGCGACTCGATGGCCGAGCGCACGGCCTGGGCGGATTCGTGGTCCAGGTGGGCCGTGGGTTCGTCCAGCAGCAGCACAGTGGCACCGGCGTCGAGGCGGGCCAACCCGCGGGCCAGTGCCACTCTGCGCAGCTCGCCGGGGCTCAGTTCCGCGGGGTGTTTCGCCGCCAGGTGGGCCGCCGACGCCCTGGACAGGACCGCCCTGGCCGCGGCGTCGCCGGAGCCTGCGCCCCCGCGCTGCCCGGCCTCGTCATCCCCGCCCTCGTCTCCTCCACCCAGATACAGGACGATCTCCTCGAGCACCGTGCCGGCGACCATGGCCGGGTGCTGCGGAACCCACGCCACGGCGCCTTCGCTGATCCCGGTGATCCGGCCCGTCACGGCGGCGCCCGCTCCGTCGCCGATGGTGCCGGCCAGGACTCCCAGTACGGTGCTCTTCCCAGCGCCGCTGGGCCCGTCGAGGGCAGTGATCCGCCCCGCCGGGGCGTGGAAATCGAGAGGCCCGACGGCGGCCGTCCGCCTCCCCGTGTAGCTCACGGACAGCCCGGTGACGTCGACGCCGGCCGGCCTGCCGTCGTCGGGCGTGCCGGAAGCGGACTCCAGCCGCCGGGCGCGGGGGGTGTCCAGGACGCCGTTGGCGGCGGCGAGCGCGGCCCGGCCGTCGTCGCTGGCGTGGTGGGCCGTGCCGAGTTCACGCAGGGGCAGGTAGCAGTCCGGGGCGAGGATCAGTGCCAGCAGCACGGCCTCCAGGCCCATGTCCCCGGCTACCAGCCGCACGCCGATGAACACGGCCACGACCGCCACGGAGATCGTGGCGATGAGCTCCAGGGCCAGGGCGGAGAGGAAGGCCGTGCGCAGCGTGCCCATGGTGCGGGTGCGGTACTGCTCGGAAATGTCCTCGAGGGCGGCGCGCTGATCGCTGGCCCGCCCCAGCCCCACCAGGACCGGCAGGCCCTTGGCCAGTTCCAGGATGTGCCCGGAGAGGCGGCGGAGGGTGGCCTGGGCCTCACGCACGCGGTCTTCGGTGTGGCGGCCGATCAGCACCATGAAGAGCGGCACCAGGGGCACCGTGAGCACGATGACCACGGCGCTGACCCAGTCGGCGAACAGGATCCGGGCCCCCAACAGCAGGGGCACGGCGGCGCAGTTGACCAGTGCCGGCAGGAACTGGGTGTAGTAGTTGTCCAGCGCGTCCAGGCCGCGCGTCGCGAGGACTGCGAGTCCGCCGTCGCTCATCCCCTCGCGACCGTCCGCCGCGCCGCTGTGCAGCGAGCGCTCCAGCAGCCGTGAGCGGAGTTCCTCCTTGACCCCCAGGGCCCCGCGGCGCGAGGCGACACCCTGGCCCCACACGGCGAGGGAGCGCAGCACCGCACCGGCGGCACCCCAGGCGAGCTGCTCCCGCCACCCGGCTCCCCCGCCGGCGAGGCCGGCCAGCATCGCGGCCACGGCCTGGCCCATGAGGACCAGCGACAAGGCCTTGAGCGCGGCGAGCAGGCCCAGCAGGTACAGGGCGGCGCGGGTGGACGGTCCGGCGGGGAACTCGGGCTTCATGGGCTACTCCGAGGCGCCGGTGCCGGGTGCCGCGGGCTTCGCCACCAGGACCTTGGCCGCGATGGCCGGGAGGAAGCCGTGGGCCGGCGGGATGTGGGCGGCACTGACACGGCGGCGGAACACCCAGTAGGTCCAGGCCTGGTAGGCGATCACCAGGGGAAGGCCGAACGCGGCCACGATGCTCATGAGGCCCAGCGTGTAGTCCGAGGACGAGGCATTGGAGATGGTCAGGTTGAAGGCCGCGTCCAGGGTGGACGGGATGACCACGGGGAAGGCTGCCCCGAAGATCGATGCCGTTGCGCAGACCACAAAGGCGCCCAGCGCGGCAAACGACCTGCCCTCAGCGCCCTTCCGGGCCAGGATCCACGCAGCCGAGACGGCCAGCACACCGGCTGCCACCAGGGCCCATGTCCAGGGCTTGCCGCTGAGCAGCTGCACGGAAACCATCCAGCCCAGCATGGGCAGCACGGCAACGGGGACCAGCCGCACGAACCAGCGGCGTGCCCGGTGCCGGACATCGCCGTCGGTCTTCAGTGCGAGGAACGCCAGCGCATGGACCAGGGCGAAGGCCACCACGCCGAGGCCGCCCAGCAGCGCGTAGCCGCTGAACCAGGCGAAGGGTCCGCCGCTGCGGTCGCCGTTGGCGTCCAGCGGGAGGCCTGTGGTGGTCAGGGCCAGTGCGGCGCCGATGCCGAAGGCGGCCACGAAGGAGCCGACGGCGATCGCCCAGTCCCAGACGGTGCGCCAGCGCGCAGTGTCCACCTTGCCCCGGTATTCGAAGGCCACGGCACGGAAGATCAGCGCCACCAGCACGCAGAGCAGCGGCAGGTACAGGGCCGAGAACAGCGAGGCGTACCACAGCGGGAACGCGGCGAAGGTGGCGCCGGCGGCGGTCAGCAGCCAGACCTCGTTCCCGTCCCACACCGGGCCGATCGTGTTGAGCAGCACGCGCCGGTCCGTGTTGTCACGGGCGAACAGCTTCATGAGCATTCCGACGCCGAGGTCGAAACCCTCCAGGAAGAGGTAGCCGGTCCAGAGCACGGCGATGGCCACGAACCAGATGGCAGGCAACAGTTCCATTCGAGATTCCTCTGCTTCCTAGTAGGCGAATGCCAGGACGTCGTCTTTGTGCTGCCCCGGGGCGCCGGGCGTTCCGCCGTCGCCGGCCGCCTCCGGGCCATGGCCGAGCTCCGGCATCGCGGAGACCACGCCGCCGCGCACGTACTTGACCAGCAGCCGGACCTCGACCACCAACAGCACTGCATAGATGGCGGTCAGGACCACCAGCGAGGTCATGAGCTCGCCGGGGCCGACTCCCGGCGAGACCGCGGCGGCGGTGAACATAAAGACCTGGTCGATGCCGTTCGCATCCGGGTTGGGTGCCACGACGAAGGGCTGGCGGCCCATTTCGGTGAAGATCCAGCCCGCCGCATTGGCGCCGAAGGGGGCCAGGATGCCGAAGACGGCAAGGCGCATGAGCCAGCGGGACTGCGGGACAGCGCCCTTGCGGGTGGCCCAGAGCGCCAGCAGTGCGGCGAACGCGGCGATTCCGCCGAAGCCGATCATCATGCGGAAGCCCCAGTAGGTCACTTCCATCACGGGAACGTACTGGATTTCCTGGCCTGCGCGCTCGCCGTACAGGGGGTTGTCCGGGAGGTGCGTGCCGTAGTCGGCCTTGTACTGGTCCAGCAGGCTGTTCACGCCTTTGACCTCGGTGGTGAAGTCGCCCTTGGCCAGGAAGGAGAGGATGCCCGGTACTTCAATGACGGCCACGATGTCGTCGCAGTTCTTGGCACCCAGGTTGCCGACGCTCAGGACGGAGAAGCCGGTGCCGTCATGGCAGGCGGCCTCGGCGGCGGCCATCTTCATGGGCTGCTGTTCGAACATCAGTTTGCCCTGCAGGTCACCGGTGAGTGCTGTGCCGGCGAAGGAAATCATGGCGACCACGGCGCCGATGCGCAGGGAGCGGATCCAGACCTGGTAGTCGGTCGTGTCCCGGCCCGGAATGGCGGTTTCGCCGGGGATGGCCCGGCCGTCCGCGCCCACCGTGTCGATGCCGTCATGGCGGCGGCGCCACAGGTGGTACCAGGCAATGCCGAGCAGGAAGGCCCCGGCCACGCCGAGGGCGCCGAAGAGTGTGTGGGGCACGGCCACCAGTGCTGTGTTGTTGGTGAAGACGGCCCAGGCATCGGTCATGACGGGCCGGCCGTTGACCATTTCCACGCCCACGGGGTGCTGCATCCAGGAGTTGGCCACGATGATGAAGTAGGCGGAGAAGATCGAGCCCACCACGGCAATCCACAGGCACGCGAGGTGCACGCCGCGTTTGAGCTGCTTCCAGCCGAAGATCCACAGGCCCAGGAAGGTGGATTCGACGAAGAAGGCCAGCAGGGCTTCAAGGGCCAGCGGTGCGCCGAAAACATCGCCGACGAAGCGGCTGTACTCGCTCCAGGCCATGCCGAACTGGAATTCCTGCACGATGCCCGTGGCCACGCCCATGATGAAGTTGATCAGGAAGAGCTTGCCCCAGAACTTGGTCATCCGGAGGTATTCGGGCCTGCCCGTGCGGTACCAAATGGTCTGGATCACGGCAACCACCAGCCCCAGGCCGATAGTCAGCGGCACCATCATGAAGTGGTAGACGGTGGTGATTCCGAATTGCCAGCGTGCAATTTCCAAGGCGTCCATGGCTGTCCTTTGTCCGGTGGACCGAAGTGCGGCCTCCCTATTTCTACGTTACGTAGAAAACTACTCTTCTACACAGTGTAGAACAAATGCCGTCACACGCTTACCATTCTTCAAGCGGTGTCACAGTGCCGCAAGGGGGGCGGGCGGAGGCATTGCCGGGCGGAGGCCGCCGCTGCGGGCCACGAACCCGCCCTCGCCACGCCGATGGTTCTACCTCGCGTAGAATCAACGGCCGAAAAGCGGTAGATTGATGGTGGAATGTTGGATCATCGCCTCTTGGGCGGCCGGAACGGCCCCGGGAGACGGAAGGTAGGGACGTATAGATGGCAAGTCTTGGCGAACTGGAACGGGCAGTCATGGACCTGCTCTGGGCAGGCCACGAGGCCGCGACAGCCAATACTCTCCGCGACCTGCTGGCGCAGGACTCCGCCGCGGTGGACGGCAACGCCGGCCACCAGGGCAAGGATCTTGCGGTGACCACCGTGCTGACGGTGCTGTCCCGCCTGGAGAAGAAGGGCCTGGTGGAGCGCGAACGGGGCACCCGCCCGCACCGCTACCAGGCCGTGTCCAGCCGGGCAGACCACACCGCCGAACTCATGCACGAGGTCCTGGGATCCGCCCCGGACCGCGAGGCCGTACTGGCCCGCTTCATCGGTTCCGTCACGGAAGGCGAAGCCGCAACACTGCGCAAACTGCTCGGCTACAATTAGCCACTATGTTCTGGACCTCATACTTCCTGGCGGTCCTGGCATTGATTCTGGCGTGGCCTGTGCCCGTGCTTTTATCGCGGGCCCAATGGCCGGCACGTTCCCCCTTTACGGCCATGGTGCTGTGGCAAGCGATCGCATTGGCCGGTGGGCTCTCGATGATCGGCGCCATGCTCGTCTACGGGCTTGAACCGATCGGCGAGAACCTCATCGCCGGGCTCCGCGGACTCGCCGGCATGGTCCTGCGCAACGAGCCCACCACCGCGCTGGGCTTCTGGCACCTCTTCGCCCTGTCGGCCGCGGCCCTGCTCAGCGCGCACCTTGTGTTCACGCTGCTGCTCACCTACTACAAGATCGAGCGCCAGCGCCGCCGGCACCGGCAGCTGCTGGAGCTGCTCGCGTCACCGTCCGACGACGGCCCGGGCACCGTGGTCATCAACCACGACTCCCCCGTGGCGTACTGCCTGCCGGGCGGCGCACGGTCAGTGACTGTCCTCTCGGACGGGCTCATGGCCGCCTTGGAGCCGGACGAACTCCGCGCCGTCCTTATCCACGAAAACGCGCATCTGAGCCAGCGGCACGACCTCCTGCTCTGGGCCTTCGCTGCCTGGCGGCAGGCGCTTCCTTGGTTCCCCACCACCCGGCTGGCCCAGACGGCGGTCAACTCCTTGATCGAAATGCTCGCCGACGACGTCGCGCTGCGGACCGAAAGCAAAGGCACGCTCATCAAGGCCATCGCCATCGTCGCCAGCGGCTCCCCGGCACCGGGCGCGGAGCGGGGGCCGCTGGCAATGGCGGGAACCGGCGTCGAGGACAGCGCCCTGAGCGCCACCGGCGGCGCCGATTCACCGCGTACGACGGCGTCACGCGTCAGCCGCCTGCTCTCACCGAAGCCGCCGCTTGCCAGAGGGCTGCGCGCCCTGGTGCTGGCGGCGTCGGCGATGCTGCTGGCAGTGCCCACGGCTCTGCTGATCGTTCCCGGCCTGCTGGGCTGACCCGGCCGCGCCGGCCCGACATCGGGGACCCCGCGGGAAAGCCGTCAGGCGTCGATGCGTTCCCGGTCCAGGGTTGCCGCACCGGCGATGATGAATTCCTTGCGCGGGGCGACGTCGGAACCCATCAGCAGATCGAACACTTCCTCGGCCCGCTGGGCGCTCTCGATGCCCACCTTGCGCAGCGTGCGGTGGCGCGGATCCATGGTGGTTTCCGCGAGCTGCTGCGCATCCATTTCGCCCAGGCCCTTGTAGCGCTGGATCGGCTCCTTGTAGCGCTTGCCTTCCTTGGCAAGCTTGGCCAGGAGCACGTGCAGCTCGGCCTCCGAGTACGTGTAGATCATCTCGTTGGCCTTCTGGCCCGGGTTGATGACCTCCACGCGGTGCAGCGGCGGCACGGCGGCATAGACGCGGCCCTGCTCCACCATGGGACGCATGTAGCGGAAGAAGAGCGTCAGCAGCAGGGTGCGGATGTGGGCGCCGTCGACGTCGGCGTCGGTCATGAGGATGACTTTGCCGTAGCGGGCGGCGTCGATGTCGAAGCTGCGGCCGGATCCCGCTCCCACCACCTGGATCAGGGCGGCGCATTCGGCGTTGTTGAGCATGTCGCCCACCGACGCCTTCTGGACGTTAAGGATCTTGCCCCGGATGGGCAGCAGGGCCTGGAAGTCCGAGGAGCGGGCCAGCTTGGCCGTGCCCAGGGCCGAGTCGCCTTCCACGATGAACAGTTCCGAACGTCCGACGTCGTCCGTGCGGCAGTCTGCAAGCTTGGTGGGCATTGAGGAGGTTTCCAGGGCGTTCTTGCGCCGCTGGGTTTCCTTGTGGACGCGCGCCGAGATGCGCGATTTCATTTCGCTGACGATCTTTTCCAGCAGCAGGGCCGACTGGGCCTTGTCGTTGCGGTTGGCGGAGTTCAGCCGGGTGGTGATCTCCTTCTCCACCACCTTGGCGACGATCGCCCGGACGGCGGAGGTGCCGAGGATTTCCTTGGTCTGTCCCTCGAACTGCGGCTCGGCCAGGCGGACCGTCAGCACGGCGGTGAGCCCGGCCAGGACGTCGTCCTTTTCGATCTTGTCGTTGCCGGCCTTGAGCTTGCGGGCGTTGGTTTCCACGGCCTTGCGGAACGTCTTCAGGAGCGCCGCCTCGAAGCCGGCCTGGTGCGTTCCGCCCTTCGGCGTGGCAATGATGTTGACGTAGCTGCGCATGGTGGTCTCGTAGCCGATGCCCCAGCGCAGCGCGATGTCCACTTCGCAGTCACGCTCGACCTCGGCAATCTTGCTGTGGCCGTTTTCGTCCAGGACGGGGACGGTCTCCTTGAACTTGCCTGCGCCGTGCAGCCGCCAGACGTCCGTCACGCCCGCGTCGGCGGCGAGGAATTCGACGAACTCCGAGATGCCGCCGTCGTGGTGGAAGACCTCTTCGTGGCTGCCGTGTTCGCCCGGGGTGCCGGGCAGCCTGCGCTCGTCCCGGACCGTGATCTTCAGGCCGGGGACCAGGAAGGAGGTCTGGCGGGCGCGGGCCGCGAGCTCGTCATAGGAGAACTTGGCGTCGGGGGTGAAGATCTGCCGGTCCGCCCAGTAGCGCACCCGGGTGCCGGTGACGCCGCGCTTGGCCTTGCCGACGACGTCGAGCACGGAGTCTTCGACGAACGGCTCGAAGGGCGCGGCCGGGTTCGGCTTGGAGCCGGTGTCCTTGAAGCGGCCGGGCTCGCCGCGGCGGAAGGCCATCTGGTAGGTCTTCCCGCCGCGGTCCACTTGGACGTCGAGGCGCCCGGAAAGGGCATTGACCACCGAGGCGCCCACGCCGTGCAGGCCGCCGGAGGCGGTGTAGGAGCCTCCGCCGAACTTGCCGCCGGCGTGCAGTTTCGTGAAGACGACCTCGACGCCGGTGAGTCCCGTCTTGGGTTCGACGTCCACCGGGATGCCGCGGCCGTCGTCGTGGATCTCTACCGAATTGTCCGCGTGCAGGATGACCTTGATGTCGTGGCCGAAGCCGGCGAGGGCCTCGTCAACGGAGTTGTCGATAATTTCCCAGAGGCAGTGCATGAGGCCGCGCGAGTCCGTGGAGCCGATGTACATGCCGGGGCGCTTGCGGACCGCTTCCAGACCCTCCAGCACAGACAGATGCCGGGCGTTGTATTCAGAACTCGGTGCCACTCGCGGTGCGCTCCTTCAGGGATATATCAAGGCAAACAGTGCTCATACTAGGCTAGCCGCCCCGGCCTTGTGGCATGGGCTGCGACGCCCGAACGTGCCGGACGCCACTTCCCTGCGTTACGCACATGTGATACGCGGACAGCGAACGTGATCCATCCTTGGCATGGTTTGGCTACGAATACTGGTTATATGGATATACAGAACTACTAAGGAGGCCGACATGACAACAGCAGTTGCAGACCGCACGCTCAACGCAGTTGACCGGTGCGATCGTTGCGGGGCACAAGCATATGTCCGCGCTGTACTCGAATCCTCCGGTGGGGAGCTGCTCTTCTGCGGCCACCACGCACGCGCAGTTGAGGCCACGCTCCGGCCAATGACCTCCGACTGGCACGATGAGACGGGCCGCCTCAGCGAGAAGGCACCCGTCCCGGTCGACTAGACGGGATGGCGCCGGCGCACCACGCCGGCACACAACTTCACAGCATCAGGGCTTCTCCTACCAGGAGGGGCCCTGATGCTTTTAATACGCATCACGGTGGCAAAACAGAGCGGGCCCCTCCGGAAAACTCCGGAGGGACCCGCACACGTTCAAAGCCGGGACGCTCTAGTCCAGGTAGTCCCGCAGGACCTGGGAGCGGGACGGGTGCCGCAGCTTGGACATGGTCTTGGATTCGATCTGGCGGATGCGCTCGCGCGTCACACCGTAGACCTTGCCGATTTCGTCTAAAGTCTTCGGCTGGCCATCGGTCAGGCCGAAGCGCATGGCCACAACGCCGGCCTCGCGCTCGGACAGGGTGTCCAGGACGGAGTGCAGCTGCTCCTGCAGAAGCGTGAAGCTCACGGCGTCCGCAGGGACAACGGCTTCGGAGTCCTCAATGAGGTCACCGAACTCGGAGTCACCGTCTTCACCCAGCGGCGTGTGCAGGGAGATCGGCTCGCGGCCGTACTTTTGGACCTCGACAACCTTTTCCGGGGTCATGTCCAGCTCGAGCGCCAGCTCTTCGGGCGTGGGTTCGCGGCCGAGGTCCTGCAGCATCTGGCGCTGCACGCGGGCAAGCTTGTTGATGACTTCCACCATGTGCACCGGGATGCGGATGGTGCGGGCCTGGTCGGCCATGGCGCGGGTGATGGCCTGGCGGATCCACCACGTGGCGTACGTGGAGAACTTGAAGCCCTTGGTGTAGTCGAACTTCTCGACGGCACGGATCAGGCCCAGGTTGCCTTCCTGGATGAGGTCCAGGAACAGCATGCCGCGGCCGGTGTAGCGCTTGGCCAGCGAGACCACGAGGCGCAGGTTGGCCTCAAGAAGGTGGTTCTTGGCGCGCTTGCCGTCGTGGATGACGAATTCGAGCTCACGCTTGAGCTTGGCGTCCATCGAACCGTCGTCGGCGTTGATCTTCTCCTCGGCGAACAGTCCCGCTTCGATCCGAAGGGCCAGGTCGACTTCCTGCTCGGCATTCAGCAGGGCAACCTTGCCGATCTGCTTCAGGTAGTCCTTGACGGGGTCGGCCGTGGCGCCGGCCGACATGACCTGCTGCACGGGAGCGTCGTCGTCGTCGGCGTCGGAGTAGACAAAACCGGAACCGGTGGCGGCAGGCTTGTCCTTGGCGGCTGCGCCTTCCTCGACGTCGTCCTCGCTGAGCTCGACATCGGGGGCCGCGGGGTCGAAGTCCTCGTCCTCCACGTCAACGTCCTCGGCGTCTACATCGCCGGACTTGCTTGCGGCTTCGGCCGCAGCCTTGGCGCCAGGCTTGGGCCCGCGCTTCTTGGGAGCCGGCTTGTCCGCGGCGCTGGCGCCTTCAGCGGAAGCCTTGTTGGCAGCACGTGTCGCCGCGCGCTTCGCAGACGTAGCCGCCTTCTTTTCTTCGGCGGACAGTTCGGCCTGGGCGGCGGGTTCCTTCTCGGCGGAAGACGGGGTCACAGAAAACCTTTCTAGCGGCGGTCTGTGGAATCACCATACGGGCAACACCACTATGACCCTGTCAAGTCCGCGATCAACATCAAATGCGGGAGCCACCTGCAGAGCCACTAAGTAGAACTCCCGACGGCACCGTAATGTTCCCTGGTTCAGGGGCATTTCGGGCACTTGATACACGGACCCAACCGGGTCTCGGCAACCATTGTCTCACGGTTTTTCCGAATCGGAAGGCGGGGCACGGCCGTCAACTCAGGCGGCCGTGCCGCCAAACTTCCGCCATGCCGCCTCACGCCGCCGCGCCCAGCCGCAAATCGTCCCGCGCCGCACCACCTCGCCAAGGAGCTCGGCGAGGCGGTAGCCGGGTTGTTCGGCGTCGGCCCGGACGAAGTGGCCGTGGGCGAACGAACCGCTCCCCTTGCACCAGTGGATCCATCCCTGCAGGGTCAGGATTGCGGCGAGGGCTTCGCCACCACCGGCGTCGCGCAGGCCGAAGAGGACGGTTTCCAGCCGTTCCATCCGGGGCCAGTCCGGGATGTCGGGGCGGAGCCCGAGGAGTACATCTCCGTAGCTGAGAGGACCGGCGTCCTCGTCCGTGGCACCCGCAGTCTCGGCACCCGCAGTCTCGGGACCGGCGGTCTCAGAACCGGCAGCCTCGCCCGCGCCTGCCAGGTCCGGAATGTCGAGGGGCGGTTCGTCGTCAGTGGCGGTGAAGTACCCGAAGGCTTCGGCTCCGCCGCGGGCCGCTGCGGTGCCCGCGGCGGCCATCACCGCCACGGCATCCCGCCAGGCCGGAACCCGCAGGCTGGCACGCAGGAAGCCAAGCAGCTCCGGCGTCAACGGGGCGCCCGGCCCGTCGAGGACCCGGCACCAGAGCTCCAGCACGGCGTCCAGGGACCGGCGGCTCCGCCAACGCCGCAGCATCTGCAGAAGGTGCCGCTCCTCGGAATCCAAGGCGCCGCGGCTGCGTGGGTCCGCGCCACGCGGCATGCCCGTGAACAGCGGAGCGGCCACATTGCTCCCCCGGTACACCATTTCGGCGTTGAGCCTGCTGTCCCGGATCTGCTCGACCGGCCGTCCCGGCGCCGGGCAGCACTCAGCGTCGGTGCAATACGCGCTCCGCCAGTACTCGGATCCGACAAACCAGGCCTCGCGGACGCAGGGTCCGCCGCCGAGCACTTCCTGGAGCTCCGCCAGCAAGGGCATATTGCGTTCCAACAAGGTTCCGTCCTGCCAGCCCGCATCAGTAAAGACGGCCAGCAGGACGCCGTCGGCGCGTTCATCGGCGGCGAGGTAGTCCCGTACCCGGGCGGCAAAGAGCGGCAGGATGCTCCGTGATCCGCTGGCGGGCAAGTCCACCCGCAAGGTGGCGCCCAGAGTGTTGCCCTGCATGGTGATGGCAACGAGGCTGTCGGCGGGCCAATAGCCCAGCACGTGCGGAATGAAACCCAGAACGTCCTCTGGCTGGCTGATGGTCATGCGCTCTTTGGAAGTCATGGTTCCAGCATCGGCAGCGCCGGCGGGGCCGGACAGACTGCAGCCGCCCTATGTGGACAAGGCAAAAGAAAGCCTGTTGTGGAGGACGGGTCCGGCGTCCTCCACCTGCCGCCACACCGCGCCTTCGGCCGCTATGCCGTGGGGCTGTCCTGCTTGTCGGAACGGATCCGGCGCCGTTCAATCCTGCTGCGCCGCTGTTCCAGCAGCGTGCTCAGCAACGGCGGTACGTGGACGCCCTGCGCCGCCATCTGCCGGCGCACCTTGCGGCGGGTCACCACGATCAGCACGGTGCCGAGGCCAAGAAGCAGGAAGTGCACGCTGAAGGCGATCCGGAAAGGGGCCAGGCCGTAGAGCTCTCCGCCTGAGAAGCCCGTGGCGTTCAGCACGTCGAGGATGAGGCCGATCAGGTAGATGGCCACGAGTGCGGCGATGAACCCGCCCACATTGACGATGCCGGTGGCCGTGCCGATCCGGTGGGAGGGGTTGAAGGTGCGGGCAAAATCGAAGCCGATCATGGATCCGGGCCCGCCGATGGCCAGGACCACCACCAGGACGGCAAGCAGCCACAAGGGTGCCCTGTCCGGCAGGGCCAGCACGGCCGCCCAGGCCAGCACCGTGGCGAGAGTGATCAGCAGGACCATGGCGGAGCGCCGCATGGGGTGCCTGGACACGAAGCGGCCGAAGCCAGGGCCGGCCACGATGGCGGTGGCCACAAACAGTGCCATGAGCCCGGAGACCGTGGCAGTGTCCAGCCCCTGGGCTGAAATAAGGAAGGGGTACCCCCAGGTCATGGCGAAGACGTTGCCGCTGAACTGGATGGTGAAGTGGCTCCAGAGGCCCAGCCTGGTGCCAGGCTGTTTCCAGGCCCGGGACAGGGAGATGCCGGTGGCGCGCAGGCCCTGGCCCGGCTCCCGCGGAGGGTGGCCCGGAGGCGCATCGCGCATGACGGCCAGGACCAGCACGAGGGCGACCACCGACATTGCGGCGAGGCCAAGGAAGGCCGGTGTCCAGCCCACGCTCTGGAGCATCAGCGCGAAGGGCACCACGCTGAACAGCTGGCCCAGTTGACCGCTCATGCCGGTCAGCTGGGTTACGATCGGCACTTTGGCCGGAGCGAACCACAGCGGAATGAGCCGGATCACCGAAATGAAGGTCATGGCGTCGCCCGCACCCACCAGGACCCGGCCCATGACTCCGCCGGGAATGCTGTCGGCATGGGCGAGCTGCAGCTGGCCCAGCGCCATGAGCACGGCTCCGCCGGCCACCATGGCGCGTGAGCCGAAGCGGTCAACCAGGACGCCGACGGGAATCTGGAGTCCTGCGTAGACGAGAAGCTGCAGCACGGTGAAGAAGGAGATGGCCGCTGCGCTTGCATGGAAGCGCTCGGTCGCCTCGAGCCCGGCCACGCCGAACGATGTCCGCTGGGTGACCGCCACCAGATAGGCGAACACCCCGATTGTCCAGATGAGCCAGGCGCGGGGAGCATTCACCCCTCAATTATGCCAGCCCGCTGTTAAAACCAGATTTAAGGACGCGAGTCCTTTCGTGCCAAATAGGCCTCCACTGCGGCGCCGATGTCCTCGGCATTGGGCAGTTCATCGTTTTCGTCAGCCAGCAGCGAACGGCGGACCGTACCCTCGGCCTTTTCGTCGTAGCTGGATTCCAGCTTGGCAACCACCTGCTGGACTTCCTCCGATGCCTCGATCTGTTCGGCGATCTGGCGGCCGACTTCCCGTCCTGCCTCGCGGAGACGGTCCGTGGGCAGCATAAGGGACGTTGCCGCACCCAGGTACTCGAGGCCGGCCACCGCGGCGGGCGGATATTCGGCTTCCGAGAGGTAGTGCGGCACGTGGATGACGTAGCCGGCCACGTTGCGTTCCGCCTCGGTGAGCCTGAGCTCGAGGATGTGGCCGATGGCCGCCGGCACCTCCACCGTGGGCTTCCAGCTTGAAATGCCCTCGATGAGTTCCGGACGGTTGCCGTGCACCGTGACACCTACGGGGCGCGTGTGCGGCACCGGCATGGGGATGGAATGGATCCAGGTCACCAGGTTGACGTCCAGCTTTTCCACGATCCCGACGACGGCACGCGAGAAGCGCTCCCACTGCAGGTCCGGCTCGAAGCCCGCGAGTAGGAGGAAGGACTGGCCCAGGCCGTCCTTCAGGCGGTAGAGCGCCAGCTTCGGCGCCTGGTAGTCCTGCAGGTGGTCCTCGACAAAGCTGATGTGCGGGCGCCGGGAGCGGTAGTCGATCAGCTGGTCGGCGTCGAACACCGCCACCACCTCGGCGTCGGCGTCGAGCCCATCCAGCAGTTCGGCGTTGATCTGCCTGACCACATGCCCGGCGTCGGCAAAGCCGGTGAATCCCATGAGTATGTTCAGCCCCCGAAGCTCGGGGCTGTGGAACAGTTCGATGTTGCTGGCGTAGAGCGCCTCGGGGTCCAGGAGGGAGCCGGATATCCGTTCAAACACGGCATGGTCCTTTCGCGTAGGCAAGTTCGGGGGTAGCCGCCGCACGCCTGGGTTTCACACCGACGAAGGCCTGCGCAGCTCTATGTATTCTTACAACGCCATGCGCCGGGCAGGCATTCCTGAGCGCGGATGTGCTGCAGCTCTCATTTAATTGCCGTCCGGCGCAGTCGAGAGACTACGATCGAAGCGGGCCGCCCAGGCGGCCCTGAAGACGAAGGCCGTCGTCGCAGGAGGACGGCGGACGCGCACCCGGGGCGGGCGCCAAACATGCAGCCCCCCGCCATGCAACGCAGAGAGAAGTGAGGACAGATCCTCGTGGTCAAGACTACTGACATCACCCTGGCCGTTATCGCCAAGGACCTCAAGAAGTCCCCCAGTGACGCGCTCGTCATCGGAGTGGCGCAAGGTGCGGACGGGCCCGTGCTGTTGGCGAACCCGTTGAGCGCCAAGGCAGCGGAGACACTGGCCGGTTCCCTGGAGATTCTGGGCGTGACGGGCGCCGCCGACCAGGCCCACCGCCTGCCGGGCCTGCCCGAAACCGGTGCCGGTGTCCTGGTCCTGGCCGGCGTCGGCAAACTGGAGGACGGTGCCCTGGCCGAAGAAGCCCTGCGCCGCGCCGCCGGATCCGCCATCCGCCAGCTCGCCGGGCTCGCCACTGTCACGCTTGCCTTCCCGACGGCGGCCCTCGCCGACGTCGCGGCGGTCGCCGAAGGCGCCACCCTGGGTGCCTATTCCTACACGGAGCACCGCTCCAGCAAGGATGGCTTGAAGGACCCCGTCGCGAAGGCCGTCATCTATACGGACGTCACCGCCAAGGACGCCCAGCCTGTCATCGACCGTGCCCGGCTGCTCGGCCGTGCCGTCAATGCGACCCGCACCCTGGTCAACCAACCGCCGAGCCACCTCTACCCCGAGTCGTTCGCGGAGTCTGCCAAGGAACTCGCCAAGGGCCTGCCCGTCAAGATCACGGTGTGGGACGAAAAGCGCCTTGAAAAGGAAGGCTTCGGCGGCATCCTGGGCGTCGGAAAGGGTTCAACCCGCCAGCCGCGCCTGGTCAAGGTGGAGTACGCGCCGGCCAAGGCCACCAAGAAGATCGCCCTCGTGGGCAAGGGCATCACCTTTGACACGGGTGGAATCTCGATCAAGCCGGCCCTCGGCATGGGTGACATGAAGAGCGACATGGCGGGCGCCGCCGTCGTGCTTAACACCGTCCTGGCGGTCGCCGGACTGGGCCTGCCCGTCAAGGTCACCGCCTGGCTCTGCATCGCCGAGAACATGCCCTCCGGTGCCGCGCAGCGGCCCGCCGACGTCCTCACCGTCTACGGCGGCAAGACCGTGGAGGTGCTCAACACCGACGCCGAAGGCCGGCTGGTCATGGCGGACGGCCTTGTGGCCGCGAGCCTCGAGCAGCCGGACGCCATCATCGACGTCGCCACGCTGACCGGCGCGCAGCTGATCGCCCTGGGCAACCGCACTGCCGGCGTCATGGGTTCCGACAGCGTCACTGCCGCCTTGAAGTCGGCAGCCGACCGCGCGGGCGAGCTGGTCTGGCCCATGCCGCTCCCGGAAGAACTGCGCGCCAGCCTGGATTCCCAGGTGGCGGACCTGGCCAACATCGGCGAAAAACATGGCGGCATGATGACCGCCGCAGTCTTCCTGCGCGAGTTCGTCGGCAAGGACGCTGCAGGCAAGCAGATCCCGTGGGCGCACGTGGACATCGCCGGCCCCTCGTTCAACAACGGCAGCCCCTACGGCTACACGCCCAAGCAGGGAACGGGCTGCACCGTCCGCACGCTGCTTGCCTATCTGGAGGACGTCCTGGCGGTTTCCGCCTAGATCCCGACCCCCTTCCTGGGCGTGCGCAGGGGCTGCGGACAGCTCCGCGGCCCCTGCGGCACCCGCGAAACGGCGGGCATTGTGGCTGCCGTGTCACAACTCAACGTGAGTCTGGACACAAGCGCCCCACAAACGCCTGCGGAGGGTGGAGCATGGGTAGGTGGTTCGCTAAGGTGAACCACGGTAGTCACAAATGCAAGAGAACTTTCGTGCTGGCATAATCACGGCAGAACAAGTTCCAAGACCAGATGACGCGTTGTCGCGTGTCATCATTCACGCGAGGGAGCGTTTAAGTGGCCGATCAGGCAACTGCGCAAGAATTCGACATCCTGGTACTCGGTGGCGGCAGCGGCGGCTACGCCACGGCCCTGCGGGCCGTACAGCTTGGTTTCACCGTTGGCCTTATCGAAAAGGCGAAGCTCGGAGGCACCTGCCTCCACAACGGCTGCATCCCCACCAAGGCACTGCTGCACTCGGCCGAACTCGCCGACCACGCACGCGATTCCGGCAAGTACGGCGTGAATGTCACGTTCGACGGCATCGACATGTCCGCCGTCAACGCGTACAAGGACGGCATCGTTGCCGGCAAGTACAAGGGCCTGCAGGGACTCATCAAGTCCAAG
The DNA here is from genome assembly GCF_017368795.1 of Arthrobacter cavernae. Lineage (GTDB taxonomy): Bacteria > Actinomycetota > Actinomycetes > Actinomycetales > Micrococcaceae > Arthrobacter > Arthrobacter cavernae. The sequence goes on from NZ_JAFNLL010000043.1 coordinate 46,680, forward strand.
GGCATCACCGTCATCGAAGGTGAGGGCAAGCTGCAGGGCAACAACACCATTGTTGTGAACGGCACCGCCTACACCGGCAAGAACATCGTGCTGGCCACGGGCTCCTACTCGCGCTCGCTGCCCGGCCTGGAAATCGGCGGCAAGGTCATCACCTCCGACGAAGCCCTGGTGATGGACTACATCCCCAAGAGCGCCATCGTGCTCGGCGGCGGCGTCATCGGCGTCGAGTTCGCTTCCGTCTGGAAGTCCTTCGGAGTGGACGTCACCATCATTGAAGGCCTGCCCTCCCTCGTCCCGAACGAGGACGCCTCCATCGTGAAGAACCTGGAGCGCGCCTTCAAGAAGCGCGGCATCAAGTTCAGCACGGGCATCTTCTTCCAGGGCGTTGAGCAGGACGAGAACGGCGTCAAGGTCACCCTCGTTGACGGCAAGACCTTCGAAGCAGAGCTGCTCCTGGTCGCCGTCGGCCGTGGCCCCGTCACCGCGAACCTCGGCTACGAAGAAGCCGGCATCACGCTGGACCGTGGCTTCGTCATCACCAACGAGCGACTGCACACCGGCGTAGGCAACATCTACGCCGTGGGCGACATCGTCCCGGGCGTTCAGCTGGCCCACCGCGGCTACCAGCAGGGCATCTTCGTCGCCGAAGAAATCGCCGGCCTGAACCCCACCATCGTTGAAGACGTGAACATCCCCAAGGTCACGTTCTGCGAGCCCGAAATCGCCACCGTCGGCTACACCGAAAAGGGCGCCAAGGAAAAGTTCGGTGACGACCAGGTGGAGACCCAGGAATACAACCTGGCCGGCAACGGCAAGAGCTCCATCCTCGGCACCGGCGGCATCGTCAAGGTTGTCCGCCAGAAGGACGGCCCCGTCGTCGGCATCCACATGATCGGCTCCCGCATGGGCGAGCAGATCGGCGAAGCGCAGCTGATCGTGAACTGGGAAGCATACCCGGAGGACGTCGCACAGCTGGTTCACGCCCACCCGACGCAGAACGAAACCCTGGGCGAAGCCCACCTTGCCCTCGCGGGCAAGCCGCTTCACGGCTAAGACTTCACCCAAGCCACGGTCCGGTGCGTCCGGCCCACCTGCCGGACGCACCGGACCGAACCAAGAATTCATCCACAAGATCAATAAGGAGAACGGGGACGACATGTCTGAATCCGTTAACTTGCCCGCCCTCGGTGAGAGTGTCACCGAAGGAACCGTCACCCGCTGGCTCAAGCAGGTTGGTGACCGGGTAGAGATCGACGAGCCGCTGCTCGAGGTTTCCACCGACAAAGTAGACACCGAAATCCCCTCTCCGATCGCCGGCATCATCGAGGAAATTCTCGTCGCTGAGGACGAGACCGCCGAAGTGGGCGCACCCCTGGTGCGCATCGGCGACGGCTCCGGCTCTGCTGCTCCCGCTGCCGAGGCCGCACCCGCTGAAGCTGCACCCGCCGCCCCCGCCGCGGAGGAAGCCCCGGCCGCCGAGGCAGCTGCCATTCCGGCCGCCACTGCCCCCGCAGGCGAAGGCCACGAAGTGACCCTCCCGGCCCTGGGCGAAAGCGTCACCGAGGGAACCGTCACCCGCTGGCTCAAGGCCGTCGGCGACACCGTTGAGATCGACGAGCCGCTGCTCGAGGTTTCCACCGACAAGGTCGACACCGAAATCCCGTCCCCGGTTGCAGGCACCCTGCAGGAAATCCGCGTGAACGAGGACGAGACGGCTGAGGTCGGCTCCGTTCTGGCCGTCATCGGCTCCGGCGCAGCTGCTGCTCCGGCGG
>NZ_JAFNLL010000044.1 GCF_017368795.1 Arthrobacter cavernae
CGACACCGAAATCCCGTCCCCGGTTGCAGGCACCCTGCAGGAAATCCGCGTGAACGAGGACGAGACGGCTGAGGTCGGCTCCGTTCTGGCCGTCATCGGCTCCGGCGCAGCTGCTGCTCCGGCGGCCGCTCCGGCACCCGCTCCCGTTTCTGCGTCTGTTGCCGCAGCCCCCGTGGCCGCACCGGCACCCGCAGCCCCCGTGGCAGCCGCCCCCGTGGCGGCCGCTGCCCCGGCCGAATCCGGCTACGTCACTCCCCTGGTCCGCAAGCTCGCCAACCAGCACGGTGTGGACATCGCCGCTCTGGCCGGCACCGGCGTCGGCGGCCGCATCCGCAAGCAGGATGTCCTCGCGGCGGCAGAAGCCAAGCAGGCCGCCCCGGCGGCTGCACCGGCCGCCGCAGCCGCAAGCAAGCCCGCTCCCGCCCCGGTGGTTGCGTCCTCGCTGCGCGGCACCGTGGAGAAGGCCCCGCGCATCCGCCAGGTCATCGCCCGCCGCATGCGCGAGTCCCTCGAGGTCTCCACCCAGCTGACGCAGGTACACGAGGTCGACATGACCAAGATCGCCAAGCTCCGCCTCAAGGCCAAGAACTCGTTCCAGGCCCAGAACGGCGTCAAGCTGACCTTCCTGCCCTTCATTGCCAAGGCTGTCGCCGAAGCCCTCAAGCAGCACCCCAAGCTCAACGCTGCCTACGACGAAGCCAAGCAGGAAATCACGTACCACAACGCCGAACACCTGGCGATCGCCGTCGACACTGACAAGGGCCTGCTGGTTCCGGTCATCTCCGACGCCGGCAATCTGAACCTGGCAGGCCTGGCCGGCAAGATCGCCGACGTCGCAGGCCGTACGCGTGACGGCAAGATCGGCCCGGACGAACTTTCCGGCGGCACGTTCAGCATCACCAACATCGGTTCCGTTGGCGCCCTGTTCGACACGCCGATCATCAACCAGCCGCAGGTCGGCATCCTCGGCACCGGCGCCATCGTCAAGCGCGCCGTTGTTGTTGCCGATGAGAACGGTGACGACTCGATCGCCATCCGCTCCATGATGTACCTCTCGCTCACGTACGACCACCGCCTGGTGGACGGCGCTGACGCAGGCCGCTTCCTCCAGACCCTCAAGGCCCGCCTTGAGGAAGGTGCCTTCGAGGCAGATCTGGGGCTCTAGTCCTGATCGTTTCATGACGGCTGCCGCTTCCGGTTGCGGTCCATGAACGGCGGCGGGGCAGGCTCCGGTGGGAAACCACCGGAACCTGCCCCGCTTTCTTTTGCCCTCGTTGTCCATCCTGTCCGCGCCACCTGCGTGGCCTTGCTACGGGACGTAGAACCTTCTGGCTAAGCTTGAGCCATGAGTATTCTCTTCAGCATCCTGGTGTTCTTGCACATCGTCGGCGCAGCCATGATTGTGGGCTACTGGATCGCCACCATGAAAGAGCCCACCGTCCACCCGCGCCAGCGCGACGGCGCCTTCCTGCAGCTGCTCACCGGCATCGCCATGATGGGCCTGATTCCCGTACTGGACATGGACGCCAACTACTTCAAGCTCGGCATCAAGTTCGCCATCGGCATCGCCGTTGCCGTGCTCGCGGTGATCGGCTCGCGCAAGGCCAAGAAGGGCGAGGCGGTTTCCACGGGCATCGCCCACAGTGTTGGCGGACTGGCCCTGGTCAACATCGCCATCGCCACGATCTGGAACTGATACCGCAGACCAGTCCAACGGCAGCCCTACCTGGGTGGGGCTGCCTTTGCCGACAGGAAGGTCCAGCAGGGCAGACCAGAATCCGGCCAATTCTTCCTGGCCGGAGCGGCATCCTGGTGTGTTTGGGTCTCCATCCGCACAGTTTAAGGGTCACAATCCACTGACAGCGGACAGGTGTGCGGCCAGGGCCGTGAATCCATAGGATTGTCCTTGGTGGCATCCGGCGGCTGGCTGGATGCCGATACGCAACGACGCTCAGGAGTGGACATGGCTACAACACGCACCGCACACACCGTTTGGAACGGAAACCTCATCGAAGGCGCCGGCAACACCACGTTGGACAGCTCCGGTCTGGGCACCTACGACGTCACGTGGAAGGCCCGCGCGGAATCCGCCGAAGGCAAGACCAGCCCCGAAGAGCTCATTGCCGCCGCACACTCTGCCTGCTTCTCCATGGCGTTCAGCAACGGCGTGGCAGGCGCCGGCTTCAACCCGGAAGAAGTCAACACCAAGGCTGACGTGACCTTCCAGCCGGGCGAGGGCATCACCGGCATCCACCTGACGGTCAGCGCCCGCATCTCCGGCGTCACCGAAGAGGAATTCCAGCGCCTGGCCGAGGACGCCAAGGTGAACTGCCCGGTGTCCCAGGCTCTCCGCGCCACGCCGATCACCCTGACGGCAACGCTCGCCGCCTAGCTCCCACGGCTTCCAGGGTGAACAAAGGCCCGGCCCCTCCCTCCATGGGAGCGGCCGGGCCTTTCTGTTCCCTCCGGGACCAGCCCCGCTACGGCCTGGCCGGAAGCGGTGCCGGACGCACCGTACGGTAGCCTTCGCGCAGCGGCGGGCGGTCCGTGGGCAGTTCCTGGACCATTTCCTTCAGCGTGCCGATCCCGTATTCGAGCTGCGGGTCGGTCCCGGCCGCGTAGGCGTGCGGCGGGAACACCACTTCGATGTCCGGCTCCACGCCCCTGTTTTCGACGTCCCAGCCGATCCCGCCACCGAACCAGGTAGCGTAGCGCGGCTGGGTGACCCCGGTTCCGTCAGCCAGGGCGAAGCGGTTGTCGATGCCGACGACGCCGCCCCAGGTCCGGGTTCCGATCACCGGGCCGATGCCGCGCAGCTTGGAGACCTGGGTGATGATGTCGCCGTCGGATCCGGCGAATTCATCGGCCAGGATGATGACCGGGCCGCGCGGGGAGTGGTGCGGATAGGTGCGCGGCTTCTCGCCACGGGGCATGCTCCAGCCGGTGACCTTGCGTCCGATCAGTTCGGCCACCAGCTGCGAGGTGTGGCCGCCGCGGTTGCGGCGCACGTCCACGATCAGCCCGTCCAGGGACGTTTCGGTGTCCAGGTCGCGGTGCAGCTGTGCCCAGCCGTTGGCCATCATGTCCGGGACGTGCAAGTAGCCGAAGGCGCCGTCGGAGGCTTCCCTGACGGTGCGGCGGTTGGCCTGGACCCAGTCTTGGTACCGGAGGCGTTCCTCGTCCCGGACAGGCACCACTGCGACACGGCGCTGCCGCCCGGCGGCGGCGCCGTGTCCGCTGCCGTTGCGCAGGGTCAGTTCAACGGTGCGTCCGGCGGCACCGACCAGCTGCATGGCGGGACTCAGCGAGGCGGAGAGTTCGACGCCGTCGATCGCCAGCAGCAGGTCGCCCACCTTCGCGTCCGCCCCGGGGCGGGTCAGAGGGGATGTGGCGAGCGGGTCCGAGGACTCCCCTGCCAGGATCCGGGTGATTTCCCACCCTTCAGCGGTGAGATTCAGTTCGGCGCCGAGCCGGCCCTGGCCGTTTCTGCCGGGCTCGGATGCCGCGGCGGGCCGGACGTAGGCATGCGAGGTGCCGAGTTCACCGTGGAGTTCCCACAGCAGGTCAACCAGGTCATCGTGCGAGCCCAGGCGTTCCACCACGGGGCGGTACCGCGAGTGGATTGCGTCCCAATCCTGGCCGGCCATGTCCGCGGTCCAGAAGAAGTCACGCTGGAGCCGCCAGGCCTCATCGAAGGCCTGCCCCCAGGCCGCCACGGGATCCAGGATGACGCGGATCCGGCTGAGGTCAACCTTGACAAGGTCCCCCGAGTCCTCGTCGGCCTTGGCGTTGGCGGGGACCGAACTGATCTGCTTGTCCAGCACGAACACGACGCGCTTGCCGTCCTCGGAGAGCCTGTACCGGTCCACGGCGGACACCAGGGTGGCCGGCTTGCGCTTGGCGAACTCGTAGCGGACCAGGGACGGTGCCGGCTCCTTTTCCTGCAGGCTTCCCCGGCCTTCACCCGTGACGCCGCTGAGCTCGGTGTCCAGCCAGAGCAGCGCACCATCGGCGGCGGTGAGACCGGAGTAGTTGCCCTGCGGCACCGGCACGCCGATCACGCGGTGGGCCAGGCCTTCGGCGTCGACCCGGACTTCCGGAACGGCCGGGGCCTCGTCCTTGTTTCCCTTGCCGGCGGCTTCGCCGGCGTCCGCGCTTCCGAGCGGATCCACCGAAGGTCCAAACGGCGACGGCGTGTCTGCGGCAAGTCCCACGAGGTAGGGCTTGATGGGGCTCGGGAAGGAGAGATCGAAGGCGATGCCGTCGTACACCGGATCAAAGCTGCGGTTGGACAGGAAGGCCAGGAACTTGCCATCGGGCGTGAAGGTGGGTGATTCGTCGCAGAAGCGGCCATCCGTCACATCGATGATGGCGGCCTTCGCGTCGGCCGGGCGGGCGATCCGAAGCTTGCTCCGCAAGCCGAACGACGTCACGGGTTCGGACCAGGCCAGCCAGCGGGAATCAGGCGACCAAGCGAGGTGTTCGATGCTGCCTTCGCCCACACTGAGCAAAAGGGTCAGGGTACCCGCGGCCGTGTCAGCCACGAAGACGTCGCCGAAGGCCGTGCCGATAGCCAGCCACCGTCCGTCCGGGCTGGCTTCCAGGGCGCTGGTGCGTGCAGGCTTAGGGAACACGACGCGGACTTCGCCGGCGGCCTCCTGTGCGGCTGGAGCCTGTGCACCGGCGTCCTGCGTAACCGGGCCCGGCACCGCCGTTGGCGGCCCAGCCACTATCTCTCGGCCCTGCGGCGCCTTGGAGGCAACTGCGGCCGGGCCCGTGACGGCAGAGGCCGCTACCGGCTTCGGCAGTGCATCCCCTGTTTCCACCGCAAGCGGGGGTTGCGCCGCTCCCGGGAGCTCCACTGCACCGGACAGCGCCGGCGCGATGTCCTTGATGTAAATGGCCTCAACGCCGCCGTGGTCTGCCACGTAGGCTATGCGGCCGTCGGTGAGCGGCCGCGGCAGGCGGGCACGGACACCGGGGGTCGCTTCGACCACGCGGGAAGGCCCGTCCTTGTGCCGCAGCCAGTGGATGGTGCCGTGCGTTTCGATGGCGCTGGCCGAGCCCCCGGCGTTGGGGAACACGTCGCCAAGGTGCAGTCCGGCCTTGAGCGGCGCGGGCCGGCGCGCCGGGGACGCGGAGCCGAGCGTGATGTCCAATTTCACGGCTTCGGAATCAAGACCGCTCAGCAGCCACAGCTCGCCGGCGGACTCAAAGATGATGCGCTGACCGTCCGTGCTGGCGTGCCGGACGTAGAAATCCTCGTGGTCCGTGTGGCGCCGCAACTCCGAGCCGTCAGGCAGCACGGAGTAGAGGTTGCCGTAGCCCTCATGGTCCGAGAGGAAGGCGATCCTGCCAGCCACCCACAGCGGGTCGGCCAGATTGCCGTCGATCTCCGGCACCAGCCGCTCGAACTCGCCGTTTCCGTCCGTGTCGATCCACAGCTTTCCGGCCGTGCCGCCGCGGTAGCGCTTCCACCAGGCAGGCTCGCGGGACAGCACACTGGAGACCACCACGGGCTTCTCGTCCCCGTTTTCCGGGCCGTAGGCCACGGATTCGACCGGGCCGAAGGGAAGCCCGACGGCGTTGCCGCCGCCCAGCGGGAGGCTGTAGGCATGCGTGTGGCGGCCTTCGGACTGCTGGAAGGCGCTCGTCACGAGCACATCGCCGGACGGCGTGAATCCCTTGATTCGTGTGGTGCTGTGCCCGAAATAGCTCACCTGGCGGTACCCCCCGCCGTCGACGTCGGCAGTGAGGACCTCCGGGGAGGTCCCGACGACGGCCGTCCAAACGAGCTGTCTGCCGTTCGGTGTGAAGCGCGGGTTGCGTGCTTGCAGCTGCTGCGACGCTACGCGCCAGGCGCGGCCGCCGTCGACGGGCGCGATCCAGACATCGTCTTCGGCCACGAACGTGACCAGATCGCCGTGCAGGTGCGGGAAGCGGAGGTAGCTGGAGGAGGTCATTGTTCGATCATAGTCAAGAGGCCGGACTCAAGAGGCCGCAGTGAAGAGGCCAGCCGCCGCCGGACGGGCCGCGCCCCCTTCCTGCGGCACGGCCGCCGTGATGAGATGGACCATGCGGATCGTGATTGCAGGAGCCTCCGGAATGATCGGCACGGCATTGGCCGAACACCTCAGCGGGCAGGGTGAGGACGTTGTGCGGCTTGTCCGGCGCGCTGCGGAAGGCCCGGGCGAGGCCCGCTGGGATCCGGCGGCCGGTGGGCTCGATGAATCCGTGCTGGACGGCGCCGACGCCGTGGTGAACCTGTCCGGCGCGGGCATCGGGGACCGCCCCTGGACCCGGCGGCGGGTCCGCGAAATCCGCGAATCCCGCCTGCACGCCACGCGCACCCTGACCTCGGCCATGGGCCGGCTGGGCACCCCGCCCGCCGTGTTCATCAGCCAATCCGCGTCCGGCTACTACGGCGCGTCCCGGCCTGGGCTGCTCCGTGAAGACTCGGGCCCCGGCACGGGGATGCTGGCCAATCTGTGTGTCGAATGGGAGAAGGCCGCGCGGACGGCTCCGGCCGGTGTCCGCGTTGTGGCGCCCCGGACCGGGGTGGTGCTCAGTCCCTCCGGCGGGGCCCTGGGTCCGGTGCTTCCCCTGCTCAAGCTGGGGCTCGGTGGTCCACTCGGCAACGGCCGCCAGTTCTGGCCCTGGATCAGCTTGGCTGACGAAGTGGCCGCGTTAAGTTTCCTGCTGCGCGCTGAGCTGGAGGGCTCTGTCAACGTGTGCGCGCCGGAGAGTGCCGATGTCAATGCAATCGTGGCCAGCCTGGCCGCGGCGTTCCACCGGCCGGCCATCCTTCGCGTCCCGGCGCCGGTTCTGCGACTGGTCCTGGGTCAGCTGGCAGAGGAACTCGTCCTGGCGGACCAGCGCATGGAGCCTGCACGGCTCGCCGGTGCCGGTTTCCAGTGGCAGCACCCGGCGTTGGCCGACGCCACGGCGTGGGTGGCCGGTGCCGCGGCCCGCTGAGACCTGGCAGCTGGCTGACAGCTACGCCGTGCCAGCCAGGATGTCCGAAATCCGCCAGGCACCATCCGTCCGGACGAGGACGAGCCGCAGCTGCTGGGACTGCCCGGCGGCCTGGGAGCTTACGGTGGCGCCCGATTCGTCACGTTCCGCATAGGCAGAGGTGCTGGCAACGACGGCAACCGTTGCCCTTTCGCCGGTGCTGCCCGGCTCCACGACGATGTTGCTCAGCGCGGTTGTGAAGCCTGCCAGCACAAGGCGTCCGCCCTCCGTCTGGTCCCGTTCCAGCTGGGAACGGATCCTGGCGTCGGCGGCCGCCGCAGCGGACCCCGGCACGTTGACCTCGTCCAACAGCTGCAGCGCCCCCTGACTCAGCGCCAGATCGCGTACGGCAGAGAGGGCAAGGACGGCTTCGGCCGGATCCTCCGAGCCCAACTGCTTCCGCAGCTTCCCGGGCACTCCGGGTCCGGCCGTTCCCAGCGGTTGCGCAACTGCCGGGGCCCCGGTGACGCGCGCATCGGCTGGTGGCCCCGCCGGTTCCCAGAACAGCCACAGGACCGAAACCGCCAGCACTGCGAGCAAAACCGAGGCAATCAGGATGGTTCGGGGGCTCCGGGCCATGCTGGACGGCCGAGCGCCGGCGTGCCCGGGGTGGCCGGCGCGCCTGCCGTGGCCTGCCCCGGCCCTTGACCTCCGTTGCGATCCCGGAGCGGGCGCCTGCCCACGGATGCGGGGCGCCGCCTTGAGCCGCCCCCGGATGCCGCGCTTGGGCGGAGCGGAGTGCCGCAGCGTGAGAAGTTCGGGCACGACAGTCGCGTGCACGGAGCCGGAGAGGTCCACCGGTTCCGGCGCAGCGCAGCGGTAAATGGCCGTTCCCAGTTCCGCGGCAGAGGGCCGCTGTTTGCCCTCGGGGTTCAGACCGGCCTCAATGGCTGCTGCGAGTCCCGCGGGCACCTCCGGCACCAGAAGGGACAAGGGTGGCCGCTTGGCGGCCAGGTCCGGTGCCGTACCGGTCAGGCAGTACCAACCCAGTGCCGCCAGGGAATAGACGTCCCGTTCGGGGTGAAGACCCGCCCTGTCAGGATCAACGCCGCCAGGATCGGCGAAGCCGGGCGTTCCGGAAACGGATTCGGGGGCCGCTTCGCCCAGCATCCTGGCGATCCCCAAGTCCGCAAGCAGCGGTTTGCCATGTGCAGTGAAGAGCACATTGCCCGGCGAGACATCGGAATGGGTCATGCCGTGGCCGTGCAGGTACGAAAGGGCCTGTGCCACCGGGGTCAGGACCGTCACGGTTTCGCCGATGCCCAGCCTCCCGCGGCTTGCCACGAGCTGGCCAAGGGATCCCCCGGCGGCGTAGTCCAGGACCAGGCCCAGGCTGCCGTCGGCTGCCCCTCCCAGCCTGACGACATCGCGGGTCTTCGCCAGATGCTCGTGGTCCAGCCGGGACAGGATCCGCACCTCGCGGAGCAGCTCCGCCTCCCTGGCGGCAGCACCGGCGTCGGACACTCCGGCATCGAGGCATTTGACGGCGAAAAGCCGGCCATCCGCTTCCCTGGCGGCCAGCCACACGCTGGCGCTGGCACCGCGTCCCAGCTCGCGGGACGGCCTGAATCCGGGGATCAACGGCATGGCCCCGGCAACTGTCGGCAAATTCTCCATGGTCAAGGTTTACCGGATCCGGAGATTTCCCGCAGAAGTTATCCACAGGCCCTCGAAGCGGGTTCGCCATAGAGAGGAGTACGACTGAGAGCTTGGCCACAAAATCACGGCCTTCGCCGCGCGGGGTCTAAGCTTGAACCCATGACTCTTGAGTTCTCCCAACTGGGTCTTGCCCCCGATTTCGTTGACTACATGCAGGGCTGGGATCTCCAGCGCGAAATCCACAACAAAGTTGTTGCCGGCGAGAACCCCAGCACCGTCTTGCTTCTGGAGCACGCTGCCGTCTACACGGCCGGTAAGCTCACGGAAGACCACGAGCGCCCGTTCGACGGCACTCCCGTGGTTCCCGTGGACCGTGGCGGCAAGCTGACATGGCACGGTCCCGGCCAGCTGATTGCCTATCCCATCCTGAAGCTGAAGAACCGCGCCGGCATCCGCGACTACGTGGAGCGGCTGGAGGCCGTCATGATCGCGGTCATGGAGGACTACGGCATCAAGGCCGAACGCATGAAGGGCCGCGCCGGAGTCTGGCTGCGGGCGGACGAGAAGGGTCCAGACCGCAAGATCGCCGCAATCGGCATCCGGGTCCTGGACGGCGTCACCATGCACGGCGTCGCGATCAATTGCAGCAACGACCTTTCGCCCTACGCACAGATCATTGCGTGCGGGATCACGGACGCCAGCGTCACCACCATGTCCATTGAGACGGGCCAGGTCATCAACCCTGCCGATATCGCCGAGCGCTTCGTGGAAGAGTTCCGCAAGCACGAAGAAGCACTCGTTTTCAGCCCCGAAGGAGCAATCCAGTGACCCTGGCACCTGAAGGCCGCAAGCTGCTGCGCGTTGAA
>NZ_JAFNLL010000045.1 GCF_017368795.1 Arthrobacter cavernae
GCCGAAGAACTCCGCCGCCTCGACCCCGACGAAGTCTTCGGAGAAGTGATTACGATGGGACTGCCCCTAACCAGCCAGAGGAGAGTCCACACAAGTGCACGCTGACCCCAGAGTAAGCATCCATCCAGATTCCGCCGTCCTGATGGCGGCCATTGCTGCACGGCTCATCACCAAGCTCGTGGACGTGCAGGACAAGCACGGCGAGGCCACGGTGGTCCTGACCGGCGGTACCGTGGGAATTGGCACGCTCAAGGCCGTGGCGGACTCCCCCGCGGCCGCCGCGGTGGACTGGTCCCGGGTCAACTTCTGGTGGGGGGACGAACGGTTCGTCGCCGCCGACAGCGATGACCGGAACGCCCGCCAGGCCCACAAGGCGCTCCTGGCCCACCTTCCGGTGGATCCGGCCAGGGTCCACGTGCCGGGTTCCTCGGACGAATTTGGCTCGGCAGACGACGCCGCAGCCGACTACGCGGCACGCCTCAAGGCCGCTGCCGAGGCGGAGCACGCCGCGGACACCTCGGACAACCGTCCGGAAGAGGCCGGAGAGCTGCCCCGCTTCGACATCCTCCTGCTGGGTGTGGGACCGGATGCCCACGTGGCCTCGCTCTTCCCGGAGCAGGCGGCCATCCGCGTCAAGGACCGCACGGTGGTGGGCGTGGAAAACGCGCCCAAGCCGCCGCCGTCGCGCGTTTCCCTGACGCTGCCGGCCATCAACACCGCCCAGGAGATCTGGATGGTAGTGGCAGGCGAGGACAAGGCCGGTGCGGTGGGGCTGGCACTTGCCGGCGCGAATCCGGTCCAGGTCCCGGCGTCCGGTCCGGTGGGCCGTTCACGCACTCTGTGGCTTATCGACGAGAACGCGGCCTCACGGGTCCCGCAGCAGTTGGTCCGGAAGGACCCCGCGGGCGCGTAGCCGCTCCAGCGCTCCAGCCAGGACGATTTCCGCGTCCTGGCTGGAGCGTCTTTCTTTAACGTAATCCAGGTGGCTTTTGAAGCCCTCCTCCCCGGGCCTGGATTCCGCGGCTTCGCCGGGATGCCGGGCGGCGGTGCAGCCGCACTTGGGGCAGTCCCAGCTCTTGGGGATCTGCTCCTCCGGCAGCTTAACGAAAACAAGCCGCGTCTCGTGTCCCTTGGCGCACCAATAGGAAACCCGAATACGCGGCAATCTTTCGCCGACACTATGGTCGGACTGGTTCCTTGGGGCTGATCCGGCAGTGACACCCACACGGGTGCCCCGGAATCCTGACGTGCCATGAACCATCTTCGATCCCCTCAAGACTCGGCCGGCTGGCTGTGAGGCCAACAGGCCCAGTCTAGTGCGGGGATCCCGACGGCGGCAGTCCCGATCGTGCCGGGACTGCCGCTTCCGCCGGGAAAAGCTAGGAATCGCCCCCGGCGGCGAAGCGCATGATCAGGCCAAGGCCGATGATCACGGCGCCCCAGGTGATGCCGAGGATGATGGTGAAGCGGTTCAGGTTCCGCTCCGCAACGCCGGAGGAGCTCAATCCGGAGCTCATGCCGCCGCCGAACATGTCGGACAAACCGCCGCCACGTCCCTTGTGCAACAGAATGAGCAGCGTCAGCAGAAAGCTGGTGATGCCCAGCAGGATCTGCAGAATGACTTGAAGAACGTCCACGACGGCCTTTCGAAAGATCGGATAACGGGAGCGGAACCTTGGGCCGGACTAGTCCGTGACGAGGTGGCTCTCGAACCTGACAATGTTAGCAAACTCGGCCGCGTCCAGGCTGGCGCCACCCACAAGCAATCCGTCCACGTCCGTTTCGGCCATGATGGCCGCAGCGTTGTTCGCTTTGACCGAACCGCCATACAGCAGACGGGTCTTGGCGGCGACTGCATCGTCGAAGAGGCTGGCGAGCTCGGCGCGGATGGCCGCACACATTTCCTGTGCATCCTCCGGGCCGGCGACCTCGCCGGTTCCAATGGCCCAGACTGGCTCGTAGGCGACCACGAGTTCGGCGGCCTGCTCAGCGGTCAGACCGGCCACGCCTGCGCGCAGCTGGGCCAGGGTGTGCTCCACGTGGGTGCCCGCCTGGCGGATCTCCAGGCCCTCACCGACGCACAGCACGGGGGTGACCTCGTGCCGGAAGGCGGCCTTGACCTTGGCGTTCAGGACTTCGTCGGATTCGTTGTGGATGGTGCGGCGTTCACTGTGGCCCACCAGGACGTAGGCGCAGCCCAGCTTGTTCAGGAACTGGCCGGAGACGTCACCGGTGTAGGCTCCGGAGTCGTGCTGGGAGAGGTCCTGGCCGCCGTAGGCGACGCCCAGTTCGTCACCCTGCACGAGCGTCTGCACGCCGCGCAGGTCCGTGAACGGCGGGAAGACTGCTACCTCGACACGGCTGTAGTCGTGCGTGGCGTCGGACAGGGTCCAGGCCAGCTTCTGCAGGAGGGTGATGCCCTGGACATGGTCCATGTTCATCTTCCAGTTGCCGGCGATGAAGGGCTTGCGGACGAAGTTGCCGTTGGCAGAGGTAGTCACGTGAACTCCAAAGAATGAGTGGAAAGAGAGAACGGCCGGCAGGGCGGGCCCTTTTGCAGGACGGGCGCCCTGCCGGCCGGTATGGCTTTAGCGGTCCAGCACGCTGAGGCCGGGAAGGTCCTTGCCTTCAAGGTATTCCAGGCTGGCGCCTCCGCCGGTGGAGATGTGGCCGAACTGGGAATCCTCGAAGCCGAGGGTCCGCACGGCTGCAGCGGAGTCGCCGCCACCCACCACTGTGAAGGCAGCTGTCTCGGTCAGGGCCTGCGCAATGGCGCGGGTACCGCCGGAGAAGGCCTCGAATTCGAACACGCCCATGGGACCGTTCCAGAAGACCGTCTTGGCGCCCTTGATCTGGGCGGCGAACGCCGCCGCTGAGACAGGCCCGATGTCCAGGCCGATGCCCGAGGCTCCGAAGGCACTGCCTTCGATGGCGTCGGCACTGACCACTTCGTGGTCGGCGTCGGCCGCGAAACGGCTGGCGACCACGACATCGGTGGGGACGACGAACGAGGTACCGGCTGCTGCTGCGCGCTCGAGGTAATCCTGGACGACCGGGATTTGGTCCGCTTCAAGCAGGCTGCCTGCCACCTTGTGGCCTGCGGCGGCGAGGAAGGTGAACAGCATGCCGCCGCCGACCAGGATGGTGTCTGCCTTGCCGATGAGGTTGTCGATCACGGCGAGCTTGTCGGAGACCTTCGAGCCGCCGAGCACCACCACGTAGGGGCGCTGAGTGTCCGTGGTGAGCTTCTGCAGCACCTCCACCTCGGTGTGCACCAGATCGCCCTGGTAGGAAGGCAGGCGGGTGGCGACGTCGTAGACGCTGGCGTGCTTGCGGTGCACGGCGCCGAAGGCGTCGTCCACGAAAGCGCCGTTGTCGCCGGTCAGGGCCACCAGCTCGTCGGCGAAGGAGCCGCGCTCGGCGTCATCCTTGCTGGTCTCGCGGGCGTCGAAGCGGACGTTCTCCAGGATGAGAACTTCGCCGTCCTGCAGCGCTGCGGCGAACTCTTTGGCGGAAGCGCCGACGGTGTCACCGGCGAGCTCCACCTTGAACGGGGCAAGCTCCGCCAGGCGGGCTGCAGCAGGCTTGAGCGAGTACTTGTCCTCGGGGGCGCCCTTGGGGCGGCCGAGGTGGGCGGTTACGAGCACGCGGGCACCGGCGTCCGAGAGCTTTTCGATGACCGGAAGGGAGGCCTTGATGCGGCCGTCGTCGGTCACTGTAGAGCCGTCGAGCGGCACATTCAGGTCACTTCTGACGAGAACGTACCGCCCGCGGACACCTTCAGCGATGAGTTCGTTGAGGGTGTGAGATGTCATGTGTCTACCCTAGCCCAGCTTGGATGCGACGAGCTCCGTGAGGTCGACGAGGCGGTTGGAGTAGCCCCATTCGTTGTCATACCAGGAAACAACCTTGACCTGGTTGCCGATGACCTTGGTCAGGCCGGAGTCGAAGATCGAGGAGGCGGGGTCGCCGACGATGTCGGAGGAGACGATCGGTGCATCCGTGTAGCTGAGGATGCCCTTGAACTGCTCGGTCTCGGAGGCTGCCTTGAGGGCTGCGTTGACTTCCTCGACGGTGACTTCGCGGGAAACCGTGACGGTCAGGTCCGTGGCGGAGCCGGTGGGGACGGGAACGCGGATGGCGTAGCCGTCCAGCTTGCCCTTGAGCTCCGGGAGGACCAGGCCGATGGCCTTGGCTGCACCGGTGGAGGTGGGGACCATGTTGACGGCTGCGGCGCGGGCGCGGCGGAGGTCGCCGTGGGGGCCGTCCTGCAGGTTCTGGTCGGCCGTGTAGGCGTGGACCGTGGTCATCAGGCCGCGCTCGATACCGAAGGAATCGTTGATGACCTTGGCCAGCGGGCCGAGGCAGTTGGTGGTGCAGGAAGCGTTGGAGATGATGTTGTGTGCTGCGGGGTCGTAGAGCTCGTGGTTCACACCCATGACGATGGTGATGTCTTCATCGCTGGCAGGAGCCGAGATGAGCACCTTCTTGGCGCCGGCGACGATGTGCTTCTGCGCAGCAGCAGCCTTGGTGAAGAATCCGGTGGACTCGATGACGATGTCCACTCCCAGCTCACCCCAGGGCAGGTTTGAGGGGTCGCGCTCGGCCAGAACGGTGATGACCTTGCCGTCAACCACCAGGTTGCCTTCGGAGACCTCCACGGACTGGGTCAGGCGGCCGCCGACGGAGTCGTACTTCAGGAGGTGCGCCAGCGCCTCGGGGCTGGTGAGGTCGTTGACTGCAACGATCTCGAGGTCTGCGCCCTGGGCCAGTGCTGCGCGGAAGTAGTTACGGCCGATGCGGCCAAAGCCGTTGATACCAATACGGGTGGTCACTATGTAATCTCCTTGGTGCTCTTTCAAGCACGCCTAGTGAGTCGGATCTATTTAAAGTCCAACCGACAGATCCCGCACGTCATTGGGCAGAGATGATTATCAGATCGGAGGGCGACCAGCCACGTTGCTGAAGGCTAACCGCCTTCCGTGATCCATCTTACGTTTAACTAAGCCTGCCCCCGCAACTGCGGGGGCAGGCTTTCCATCATTTGGGCAGAAATACATGCACAATGTGACTTTTGTTACATCAACATGAATTCCGGCTCACTACAGGACGATCCCACTACAGGACGATGAGACCCGTGGCGTTCGCGCGGGCAGCTTCGAAGCGCTTGGCGACATCAGCCCAGTTGGCGATGTTCCAGAAAGCCTTGACGTAGTCGGCCTTGACGTTGACGTAGTCCAGGTAGAAGGCGTGCTCCCACATGTCCAGCATCAGCAGCGGGGTGGTGCCGACAGCGACGTTACCCTGCTGGTCGTAGAGCTGTTCGATGACCAGGTTGCCGCCGATGGGCTCGTAGGCCAGGAAGGCCCAGCCGGAGCCCTGCAGGCCCATCGCCGCAGCGGTGAAGTGTGCACGGAACGCGTCGAACGAGCCAAAAGCGTCGTCGATCGCAGCAGCGAGCTCGCCCTCGGGCTTGTCGCCGCCGTCCGGGGAGATGTTGTTCCAGAAAACGGAGTGGTTGACGTGGCCGCCGGTGTGGAACGCCAGGTCCTTGGAGAGGCGGTTGATGTTGGCGAAGTCGCCCTTTTCGCGGGCCTCGGCCACCTGCGCCAGGGCGTTGTTGGCGCCTGCCACGTAGGCAGCGTGGTGCTTGCTGTGGTGCAGCTCCATGATCTTTGCCGAAATGTGCGGCTCGAGTGCTGCGTAGTCGTAGCCAAGCTCGGGCAGAACGTACTCTGTCACGAAATCCTCCAATGTCGTGGACCTAAGTCCGGTCGGTAACTCTCGTTGTGTTCATCCGGCTGGCGGACCGGCCGGAAATCCGTGGGGAGAATCCTTGCGGGGGCCGCCACCGGGAACAACCCGCTGCGCCGCCGCAGTATTTCCTCCATCCCGAGTTGATTCTAAGCGCGGGTGCTATTCGTCCATCATTTCGGGAGTCACATTTGCCTCGGTTCCGGGGATGCCCAGATCGATGGCGCGTTTGTCGGCCATCGCGAGGAGGCGACGGATGCGTCCGGCGATGGCGTCCTTGGTCATGGGCGGCTCGGCGAGGCGTCCCAGTTCGTCAAGGCTGGCCTGCTTGTGGGCCACGCGAAGCTCCCCGGCGTACTTGAGGTGGTCCGGGACGTCGTCGCCCAGGATCTCCAGCGCACGGTCCACGCGGGCGCCGGCAGCAACGGCGGCCTGGGCCGAGCGGCGGAGGTTCGCGTCGTCGAAGTTCGCGAGCCGGTTGGCGGTGGCCCTGACTTCCTTGCGCATGCGCCGCTCTTCCCACACCATGAGGGCGTCGTGTGCTCCCATGCGGGTCAGCAGTGCGGCGATGGTGTCGCCGTCGCGGATCACCACGCGGTCGACGCCGCGCACTTCGCGGGCCTTGGCCTGGATGCCGATCCGGCGTGCGGCGCCCACCAGGGCCAGTGCCGACTCGGGGCCGGGGCACGTCACTTCCAGGGAGGAGGAACGGCCGGGTTCCGTGAGCGAGCCGTGGGCGAGGAAGGCACCGCGCCAGACCGCCTCGGCGTCGGCGGCCGATCCGTTGACGACGGCGGACGGCAGGCCGCGCACCGGGCGGCCGCGGCCGTCCAGCAGCCCGGTCTGGCGGGCGAGGGCCTCGCCGTCGCGCACCACCCGAACCACGTAACGGCTGCCGCGGCGCAGCCCGCCGCCGGAGACGACGATGATCTCGCTCTGGTGGCCGTAGACTTCCGCGATGGCCGCCCGCAGCCGCCGGGCCGTGGAGGCGAGGTCGACTTCGGCCTCGATCACGATGCGCCCGGAGATGATGTGCAGGCCCCCGGCGAAGCGGAGCATGGCCGAGACTTCAGCCTTGCGGACAGACGATTTCTTGATGTCCAAGCGGGACAGTTCGTCCTTGACCGATGCGGTCAGTGCCATGGCGTGTTCCTAACTGTTCCCGAAAATATCGTGATACGCCGCCGCCAGAAGCAGGGGATCGTGGACGGGGCGGCGTCTCGACGCCCCCACTCTACCCAACACAACCTCTGCGCCGATCATCCCGGCAGCCTTCTCGAAGGCCTTGACATCCTGCACGGCTGCCGGATCAGCCAGGACGACGTCGACGCTGAATTCGGGGGCGTACTTGCGGAGCACGTCCAGGTGGTCCGCCGCGGACATGCCGGACGTTTCCTTGGTGTCCACGTCCAGGTTCATGGTGAGGCAGCGTTTCGCCGCCGTGTTGCCCAGTGCCTGGCGCAGTTCCGGGAGCAGCAGGTGCGGCAGCACGGAGGTGTACCAGGAGCCCGGCCCCAAGACCACCCAGTCGGCCAGCTCGATGGCCGTGAGCGCCTCGGTGCAGGCCGGGGCACCTTCCGGCAGGAGCCGGACGTCGTCGAGGGAGCCGGCCACTGCACATTTCGCCTGGCCGCGGATGGGCCGGAGCTCAAAGCCTCCCGCGGGCAGCGCCACGCGGGCCTTGCCCTCGATCGTCAGCGGCACACTGGACATGGGCAGGACCTGGCCGCGGGCACCCAGCAGCGCCCCCGCCCACTTGAGTCCGGCCACAGTGTCCCCCAACAGCTCCCACAGGGTGACGATGAGGAGGTTCCCCATGGCGTGGTCATCCAGCGAACCGCTGCGGCCTTCGGCGGCCTTGAAGCGGTGCTGCATGACATCACGCCAGGTGCGTCCCCAGTCGGTGTCGTCGCACAGGGCGCTCAGCGCCATGCGGAGGTCGCCGGGAGGCAGGACACCGTACTCTTCGCGCAGACGGCCGGAGGAACCGCCGTCGTCCGCCACGGTGACCACGGCCGTCAGGTCGGAGGTCAGCAGCCGGAGGGCGGACAACGAAGCGGACAGGCCGTGGCCTCCGCCGAGCGCCACGACGGAAGGGCTTTTGTCCCGCTGGCTTCCGGGCGTTCCCTTGGGCGGGATCAGCGGCAGCGGCCCTGTCAGTACCCCCACTATTCCCGGCCCAGATCGCGGTGGGCTGTGGTGACGGTGACGCGGGGGTACTGCGCGAGCCGCTTGGACAGCTCGACGGCGACTGCCACCGAACGGTGCTTGCCGCCGGTGCAGCCGACGGCGAGGGTGGCATAGTGCTTGTTTTCCCGGCGGTAGCCGTCCAGGACGGGTTCGAGGGCGCGCACGTAGCGGTCCACGAATTCCTTGACCCCTTCGGCCTCGAGGACATAGTCGCTGACGTCGGCGTCCAGGCCGGTGTGCGGCCGCAGGAGGGGCACCCAGTGCGGGTTGGGGATGAAGCGGGCGTCGGCCACGAAATTCGCGTCCACCGGCAGCCCGTACTTGAAGCCGAAACTCATGACGTTCAGGCGGAGGGTGACGGGGCCGGTGTCGCTGAAGAGCTCGGTGATGGCGGTGGCGAGCCCGTGGACGTTGAAGGTGGAGGTGTCCAGGACGACGTCGGAATGCTCGCGCAGTTCCTTGAGGACGTCGCGTTCGGCGGCAATGCCGTCCAGGATGCGGCCACCGCCCTGCAGGGGATGCGGGCGCCGGCCCTGTTCGAAGCGGCGGACCAGGACGTCGTCGCTTGCGTCCAGGAACAGGACACGGAAGGTGATGCCCGTGGCGCTCAGGGCGCCCAGCGCGGTCCGGATGTCCGTGAACAGGCCCTTGCTGCGGACGTCGACCACGACGGCGAGCTTGGGGATGGACTGCGGGGCGTGCGAAACAATCTCGGCGAGGGTACCGAGCATCTGCGGCGGGAGGTTTTCGACGACGTACCAGCCGTGGTCCTCGAGTGCATCCGAGGCCGTGCTGCGGCCTGCACCGGACATGCCCGTCACCACAAGCAGCTCCGCCTCGACGGGCTTGACGGGGGTGAGCCCGTCCTGCTCCGCGCCGGATCCTGCCGTTGCCTCGTCCATCAATGTCCCCGTTCCTTGGTTGCGTTCGTGCGGAGCGTGCCACGGCCCGCAGCGGTGCCGCAGGCAGGACGCCCTGCTGGGCGTTCCCGCTGCGGGCACCGGTCAATGTCCTACCCTAGCTAATCTTCGAGGATTTCGCCGGTGGTCATGTTGATGGCCGGCCGGTCCTCCCCGGCATCCGCCTGTGCACCCAGGTGGAGCACCACTGCCTGGGCCAGCGCGGGGCCGATGCCCTTGGCTGCGGTCAGCTCTTCAGCGGTGGCAGCCTTGATGTTCTTGAGCGAGCCGAAGTGCGCCACGAGCGCCTTGCGCTTGGCTTCGCCAAGTCCCGGGACGCCATCCAGTACGGACGCTGTCATCGCCTTGCCGCGCTTCTGCCGGTGGAAGGTGATGGCGAAGCGGTGGGCTTCATCGCGGATGCGCTGGAGCAAGTACAGGCCCTGGGAGGTGCGGGGCAGGATGACAGGGAAGTCGCTATCCGGGAGCCAGACCTCCTCGAGCCGTTTGGCCAGTCCGACCACGAAGACGTCGTCAATGCCCAGCTCCGCCAAGGCGCGCGCCGCGGCGTTGACCTGAGGCTGCCCGCCGTCCACCACCACGAGGTTGGGCGGATAGGCGAACCTGGCCTTGGGTTCGGGAACGGCAGGGTCCGGCGCCGGGATGCTGCCGGTCCTGGGCAGCTGGGCGGCCTTGTCCTGGAGATAGTGGCGGAAGCGCCTGGTGAGGACGTCGTGCATGGCCGCGGTGTCGTCCGCGGCCGCCGCACCGGTGATGGAGAACTTCCGATAGTCGGCCTTCTTGGGCAGCCCGTCCTCAACCACCACCATGGAGGCCACCACATTGGTGCCCTGAACATGCGAGATGTCGAAGCACTCGATCCGCAGGAGCGGTACGGGGAGCTCCAGGGCTTCCTGCAGCTCCTGGAGGGCCTGGGAACGGACCGTGATGTCGCCGGCGCGGCGGGTCTTGTGAAGCTTGAGGGCCTGTTCGGCGTTGTCGCGGACGGTGGACATGAGGGCTGCCTTGTCGCCCCGCTGCGGCACCCGGATGTCCACCTTGGCGCCGCGGAGCCCGCCCAGCCATTCGCTGAGTTCCTCATGGTTGCTGGGGTTCTCCGGCACCAGGACTTCGCGCGGAATGCGGCCCTGGCTCCCGCTGTCCTCACCGTAGACCTGCTGCAGCAGATGCTCGATGAGTTCCGGCGTCGTGGCGTCCTCGACCTTTTCCACCACCCAGCCGCGCTGGCCGCGGACACGTCCGCCGCGCACATGGAACACCTGCACGGAGGCCTCAAGTTCGTCGTCGTGCAGGGCGAAGACGTCGGCGTCGGTGTCCTCGGCGAGCACCACGGCATTGCGCTCGAACACTTTGCGCAGGGCGATGATGTCGTCGCGGAGCCGGGCGGCCTTCTCATAGTCCAGTTCGGCCACGGCCGCCGCCATGTCCTTTTCGAGCCGGGTGATAAACCGCTTGGCCTCGCCGCCCATGAATGAGCAGAAGTCCTCGGCCAGGGCGCGGTGTTCTTCCGGGCTCACGCGGTTGACGCAGGGGGCGGCGCATTTGTCGATGTAGCCCAGGAGGCAGGGCCGGCCGCTGTCCTGGGCCCGCTTCAGCACGCCGGCGCTGCAGCTGCGCACGGGGAAGACGCGCAGCAGCGTGTCCATGGTTTCGCGAATGGCGCCGGCGGTGTAAGGGCCGAAGTACCGGGTGCCCTTGCGGCGTTCCCCTCGCATGACCTGGACCCGCGGGAATTTCTCGCCCATGGTCACGGCCAGGTACGGGTAGCTCTTGTCATCGCGGAAGACCACGTTGAAACGCGGCTTGAATTCCTTGATCCAGGTGTATTCGAGCTGGAGTGATTCGAGCTCGCTGCCGACCATGGTCCATTCGACGCTGCTGGCGGCATGGACCATGGCGTGCGTCTTGGGCAGGAGCCCGGCAGGGTTGGCGAAGTACGAGTTCAGCCGCGAACGCAGGTTCTTGGCTTTTCCCACGTAGATGACCCGCCCATGGGGGTCACGGAAACGGTAGACGCCGGGTGTGGTGGGGATTTCACCCGTCTGGGGTCGGTAACTCGCTGGATCTGCCACGGTTCCAGTCTATGAGTATCTACTCGATTGATTTGCTCTGGTTGTAGCTGGTGGAGCGTTCCTGGCCGCTGAGGGCTGCGATGGCGTCCATGATCTTGTCGGTGACCTCGCGGCGCGCTGGAAGGGAGTGGTCCGGGCCGGTCTTCTCGAAGTAGAGGGGTTCCCCCACCTTCATGGTGAAGTGATGCGGCTTGAAGCCCTTTTCGCCGGCCGGCTGCAGGTTCTCGGTACCGATCATGCCGACCGGAACCACCGGCGCTCCGGTGGTCAGGGCGAGCCAGCCCACGCCCGTGCGGCCACGGTACAGGATGCCGTCCCGTGAGCGGGTGCCCTCGGGGTAGATACCGATGCCTTTGCCGGCTTCGAGGATGTCCAGGAGTGTCTTGAGCGCCTGGACGCTGGCTGCCTGCTCGCCCCGTTCCACGGGGATGGACCCTACGGACTCAAAAAAGGACTTCATGATTTTGCCCTTGACGCCGCCGGTGGTGAAGTACTCGGCTTTGGCGAAGAAGGCCACTGGCCGCGGCATGAGCGCCTGGACGATGACACTGTCAAAGAAGGAGAGGTGGTTCGGAGCCACGATGAAGGGGCCGTCCGTGGGGACATTTTCAAGGCCGACGACGGTGGGCCGGCAGGTGCCGGCGATCAGTCCACGTGTTGTCCAGCGGACTGCATCAAACAGCGCCATCGTTGCGCACCTCACTCAGGGCTGCCGCACGGACAGCGTCAAGTTCTTCAATTTTCTTCCGCAGCTCCACCGCGGTCTTCACAATGGCGACAGCGCCGGCTTCCTCGAGTTCGCCGTCGGGAGCAAACCCCCAGCTGACGCCGATGCAATCCAGTCCGTTCGCCATGGCCCCCGCGACGTCCTGGTGCCGGTCCCCCACCATGACTGCGGGCTGGGAACGCAGGTCCGCGAGGGCTGCACCCACGATCTCGATTTTGCCGGGGGCGGAGTTCGCCGCCACGGATTCGTCGTCCGAGGCACCGCGGATGGAGACGAAGAAGGTGTCGATGC
Organism: Arthrobacter cavernae; assembly: GCF_017368795.1. Lineage (GTDB taxonomy): Bacteria > Actinomycetota > Actinomycetes > Actinomycetales > Micrococcaceae > Arthrobacter > Arthrobacter cavernae. Next base: position 11,955 of record NZ_JAFNLL010000045.1, read on the forward strand.
CATGGTGTTCGAGCACCAGCCGGGCGATGCCCTGCGGCTTCTGCGTCGCCACGGCCACGGGGCGGCGCGATTCGGCAAAGAATTCCAGCAGCGCACGGATGCCCGGGTACAGCTTGCTTTGGGCGATGCCCGTGGCCCGGTAGTGGGCCCGGTAGCGCCCGATGGTCTCGTCCACAAGATCTCCGGGAACCATGGCCATGTGCTGCAGGGAATCGCTGAGCTTGGGGCCCACCATGGCGTCCAGCACAGACTGTTCCGGGACCGGAAGCCCCATTTCGCCGAGGGCCGCCGAGATTCCGCCTGTTATGCCGCCGGCCGGATCGACAAGGGTGCCGTCCAGATCGAAGATTACGGGCACCGTTGTTTGAGTCACCGGGTTAGTTTCTCACGAGTGGCGGCATGCCTGAAACTCACATGCCGCCGTCGGAATATTTCGTGGCCTGTCAAGATGCTCGGTGAACAAACGCTCCGGCCGGGCGGTGCCTCCGGGCAGTGTCACTGGCCGAGGATACCGGCCAGGAACGCTGCCGTGTGGCTTTCCGTGGATGTGGCCACCTGTTCCGGGGTACCGGTGGCCACGACCATGCCGCCGCCGGAACCGCCGTTAGGGCCCAGGTCCACAATCCAGTCCGCCGACTTGATGACGTCCAGGTTGTGCTCGATGGTGATGACCGTATTGCCCTTGTCCACCAGGCCCTGGAGCACCAGGAGCAGCTTCCTGATGTCCTCGAAGTGCAAGCCCGTGGTGGGCTCGTCGAGGACGTACACGCTGCGGCCGTTGGAGCGTTTCTGCAGCTCCGCCGCGAGCTTGACGCGCTGGGCCTCGCCTCCGGAGAGCGTGGTGGCGGGCTGCCCCAGGCGCACGTAGCCGAGGCCGACGTCGACCAGGGTATTAAGGTGCCTGGCGATCGGGGTGAACGCGGCGAAGAACTCCGCACCCTCCTCGATCGGCATGTTCAGGACATCCGCGATGGTCTTGCCCTTGTAGTGGACTTCTAGGGTCTCTCGGTTGTACCGCGCCCCGTGGCACACCTCGCACGGCACGTAGACGTCCGGCAGGAAGTTCATTTCGATCTTCAGCGTGCCGTCGCCCGAGCACGCTTCGCAGCGGCCTCCCTTGACGTTGAAGGAGAACCGGCCGGGCTGGTAGCCGCGGACCTTGGCCTCGGTGGTCTCGGCGAAGAGCTTGCGGATGTTGTCGAAGACGCCCGTGTACGTGGCCGGGTTGGAGCGCGGCGTGCGGCCGATGGGGCTCTGGTCCACGTGCACTACCTTGTCCAGGTGTTCCAGGCCTTCCACGGAGCGGTGGCGGCCGGCCACCTGCTTGGCGCCGTTGAGCTTGTTGGCGAGGACCTTGTACAGGATCTCGTTGACCAGGGTGGACTTGCCGGAGCCGCTGACGCCGGTGACCGCCGTGAACAGGCCCAGGGGGAAGCTGGCGTCCACGTTGTTGAGGTTGTTCTCGCGCGCCCCGATGACCTTGAGCTCACGCTTTTTGTCGTACTTGCGGCGCTTGGCCGGGATCTCGATCCTGCGCCGGCCGGACAGGTAGTCGCCCGTCAGGGAACTAGTGTTCTCGAGGAGCTCCTTGTACGAACCCGAGTGGACCACCTGGCCGCCGTGCTCGCCGGCGCCGGGTCCGATGTCCACCACCCAGTCGGCCTCGTGGATGGTGTCCTCGTCATGTTCCACCACGATGAGGGTGTTGCCGAGGTCCCGGAGCCGGGTCAGGGTTTCAATGAGCCGGCGGTTGTCCCGCTGGTGCAGGCCGATGGAGGGTTCATCCAGGACGTACAGCACACCGACCAGGCCCGATCCGATCTGCGTAGCCAGGCGGATGCGCTGGGCTTCGCCGCCGGACAGGGTGCCGGAGGGCCGTTCCAGGTTCAGGTATTCCAGGCCGACGTCCAGGAGGAAGGTCAGGCGGGCCTGGATTTCCTTCAGGACCTGGTGGGCGATCTGGGCCTCGCGGCCGGTGAGCGTGAGGCTGCCCAAGAACTCGGCGCACTCGCGCATAGGCATGGCGGCGACGGCGGCAATGGACTTGCCGTTGATCAGAACGGAGAGCGACGCCGGATTGAGGCGGGCGCCGTTGCACTCAGGGCAGGGGATCTGCCGCATGTACTCTTCGTAGCGGTCCCGGGCCCAGTCGGAATCCGTTTCGCCGTGCTTGCGGTGCACGTACTGGATGGCGCCTTCAAAGCCGGTGCTGTACTTGCGCTCACGGCCGAAGCGGTTGCGGTACTGCACCACCACCTTGTGGTCCTTGCCGTGCAGCACGGTCTGCCGGACTTCCTTGGAGAGTTTCTCCCAGACGGTGTCCATGGAGAACTCGAGCTCGAGGGCCAGGCCCTCCAGCAGCCGGTTCCAGTACTCCGTGGTGGCCGTGCCCAGCGACCAGGGTGCGATCGCGCCCTGCGCGAGCGACAACTCCGGGTTAGGGACGACAAGTTCCTCGTCCACCTCCAGCTTGGTCCCGATGCCACTGCAGGCCGAGCAGGCCCCGAAGGGGTTGTTGAACGAGAACGTGCGGGGTTCGATTTCATCGATCGCGAGGGGGTGCTCGTTCGGGCAGGCCAGGTGTTCGGAGAAGGCCCGGATCCGGGCAGGATCCTCGGCGTCGACGTCCACGAACTCGATCAGGACCCGGCCCTCGGCCAGGCCGAGCGCCGTCTCCACGGAATCAGTGAGGCGCTGGCTGATGCCTTCCTTGACCACCAGCCGGTCCACCACCACTTCGATGGAGTGCTTGAACTGCTTGCCGAGCTTGGGCGGGTCGCTGAGCTGGACGAGCTCGCCGTCCACCCGGGCGCGGGAGTAGCCCTTGGCCGTGAGTTCCTTGAAGAGCTCCACGAATTCGCCCTTGCGGCCCCGCACCACCGGCGCGAGCACCTGGAAACGCGTTCCGGCTTCGAGCTCAAGGAGCTGGTCCACGATCTGCTGGGGCGTCTGCCTGGAGATGGGCTCCCCGCACTCGGGGCAGTGGGGCCGGCCCACACGGGCCCACAGCAGGCGCATGTAGTCATAGATCTCGGTGATGGTGCCGACAGTGGAGCGCGGGTTCTTGCTGGTGGACTTCTGGTCGATGGAGACCGCCGGGGAAAGGCCTTCGATGAAGTCCACATCCGGCTTGTCCACCTGGCCCAGGAATTGGCGCGCATAGGCGGACAAAGACTCCACGTAGCGGCGCTGGCCCTCGGCAAAGATGGTGTCGAAGGCAAGCGAGGACTTCCCGGAGCCGGAAAGTCCCGTGAAAACGATCATGGCGTCCCGCGGCAGGTCGAGATCGACGTTGCGCAGGTTGTGCTCCCGGGCCCCCTTGACCACGAGCCGCGACAGATCAGGTCTGGCGGGCGTGGCTGGCTTCGGCACGGCAACACTGTTCAGGGCATCGAGGGCTGGATCGTCAGCTACGGCTTTGGGCACCCACTAATGCTAATCGAAAACTTCTTCGAATTTCCACGAGGCGCGGACACGCTGCGGACAGAACCTACTGGCGGGTATCAGTCGGCGTCGTAGGCCGCTGCCAGCAGCTGCACGGCCTCTGCAAATGACGCGCCCTGGGCCTTGGCGGCGGCCGAGTACTGGGCCGCCACGGCTGCGAGCGCGCCCCAGCGGTCGTCCCTTGCGCACACCACGGTGCCGTTCCGTCCCCGGGTGGCGACCACGCCGGCCGCCTCGAGTTCCTTGTAGGCACGGGCCACAGTATGCGGGGCCACGTCAAGGAGCCCGGCCAGGTTCCGCACGGGCGGGAGTTTGGCCCCGACGGCGAGGGTACCTCTGTCCACGAGCTCGATGATGTGCAGGCGCAGCTGGTCGAACAAGGCCACCGTGCTCGACTGGCTGGGCCGCCACGAACCGGGGAATTCCGCCGCCCCGCTCACAAGGCACCACCTTTGCGGGCCACGGCGAAGATGCGCCGGAACGGGAAGACGGTGCCGTGGCCGGTGCGAGGGTAGGCCTCCCCGAGCAGGGCGGAGTACTGCATTTCAAAGCTGGCGGCGTCGTCGGCGGACAGGGCAGCGAGGACGGGCCGCAGGCCTGTTCCGCGGACCCAGTCCAGGACCGGGTCCGCGCCCGGCAGGAGCTGCTGGTAGGTGGTTTCCCAGGCGTCTGCCGCACACCCGGCGTCGAGCATGATCTCCAGATACTCGGCAGGGCTGCCTACCGCGTCGTCGTGGCGGAGCACCCCGGCGAGCCTGCCGGACCATTCGGGCGATTCCGCCAGCTCCTTCATGAGCACGTGTGATGGCGAGGTGAAGTTCCCCGGGACCTGCAGGGCGAACCAGGCCCCCGGCTGGAGGGCCCCGAGCCAGGTTCCGAGTAGCTCCCGGTGGCCGGGAACCCATTGCAGTGCGGCATTCGTCACCACGACATCGGTGTCCGGATCCGGCGTCCACTCCGCAATGTCCGCCTGCGCGAACTCCAGATTCGCGACGGCGGCCGAGTGGGCCGCCGCCTGGGCCAGCATCTCGGCGGACGAATCCAGGCCGACAACCTTTGCCTCGGGCCAGCGGGCTGCGAGGGTGGCCGTCAGCTTGCCCGGCCCGCAGCCGAGGTCCACCACGTGCCGGGGTTCGTCCGCGAGCACCCTCGCGACGAGGTCGTGGAACGGCCGGTCCCGGTGGTTGCCGAATTCAATGTACTTGGCAGGGTCCCACTTCACGGAGTCTCCTATGCTTGGCGTCTCTTCCTGGGGCGAGCCTAGCGAAGAGGCCGGGCACTAAGCTGGAAGGCAATGAAACTTCTTGATCAGCTCCCTGGACCGTCCGCCGCCGGAACGGGCACCGGTCCCGCCAACCCGGACGAAATCTACACACGGTTTGTGGAGTGGACCGAGAGCCGTGGGCTGCAGCTGTACCCCGCCCAGGATGAGGCGATCATGGAGCTGGCCTCCGGCGCCAACGTGATCCTGGCGACCCCCACGGGCTCGGGCAAGTCACTCGTGGCCATTGCGGCCCACTTCGAGGCCATGTCCCGGGGCCAACGCAGCTACTACACAGCCCCCATCAAGGCCCTGGTGTCCGAGAAGTTCTTCGCCCTCTGCGACATCTTCGGCGCGGAAAACGTCGGCATGATCACCGGCGATTCCGGCGTCAACCAGGACGCCCCCATCATCTGCTGCACCGCCGAGATCCTGGCCAACATCGCGCTGCGCGAAGGGGTCGCGGCCGATCTGGGGGCCGTCATCATGGACGAGTTCCATTTCTACTCCGATCCGCAACGCGGCTGGGCCTGGCAGGTGCCCCTGTTGGAACTCCCCCAGGCCCAGTTCCTGCTCATGTCCGCAACGCTGGGCGATGTGGGCCGTTTCGAAGCCGGCATGAGCGAACTCACGGGCCGGCCCACGGTTACCGTGAGCTCCGCCGAACGGCCCATCCCCCTGCACAACTACTTCCAGGAAACCCCGGTCCACGAAACCCTGGAAGACCTCCTGGCCACCAAGCAGGTCCCCGTCTACGTGGTCCACTTCAGCCAGGCCGAGGCGATCGAACGCGCCCAGAACCTGATGAGCATCAACATGTGCAGCCGCGAAGAGAAGGACAAGATCGCCGAGCTGATCGCGAACTTCCGCTTCGCCGCAGGTTTCGGCAAGACGCTCAACCGGCTGGTCCGCCACGGCATCGGCGTGCACCACGCGGGCATGCTGCCGAAGTATCGCCGCCTGGTGGAGCAGCTGGCCCAGGCCGGCCTGCTGAAGGTCATCTGCGGCACCGACACCCTCGGCGTCGGGATCAATGTGCCCATCCGCACGGTCCTGCTGACCGCCCTGAGCAAGTACGACGGTGTCCGCACCCGGGTGCTGAACTCCCGGGAATTCCACCAGATCGCCGGCCGTGCGGGCCGGGCGGGCTACGACACCGCCGGGACCGTGGTGGTGCAGGCTCCCGAGCACGTGGTGGAGAACGCCAAGGCCATGGCAAAGGCGACCGCTAAATTCGGTGATGACCAGAAGAAGCTGCGGCAGGTGGTCCGGAAGAAACCGCCGGAGGGCTTTGTCTCCTGGGGCCGTCCCACCTTCGACCGCCTGGTGGAGTCCGTGCCGGACCCGCTGGGCTCCAGCTTCACCGTCACGCACGCGATGATGCTCAACATCATGGAGCGCCCGGGCGACCCGTTCGTGGCCGCCCGCCGCCTGCTCAGCGAGAACCACGAGACCCGTGCTTCGCAGCTGCAGCTCATGAAGAAGGCCCTGAGCATCTACCGGGAGCTTCTGGCTGCCGGCGTGGTGGAGCGGATCCCCGAGGATGAGCAGGAGACGGAAGGCCGCACAGTGCGCCTCACCGTCCACCTGCAGGCCAACTTCGCCCTGAACCAGCCGTTGTCCCCCTTCGCGCTGGCGGCGCTGGAGCTCCTGGACCCGGAGTCGCCGTCGTACGCCCTGGACGTGGTGTCCGTCATCGAGGCGACGCTGGAGAAGCCCCGGCAGATCCTTTCCGCGCAGCTGAAGAAGGCGCGCGGCGAGGCAGTGGCCGCCATGAAGGCGGACGGGATCGACTACGGCCAGCGCATGGCCATGCTGGACGAGATCAGCTACCCAATGCCGCTCGCCGAGATCCTGGGCGAGGCCTTCGAGGTATACCGCAAGGCCGCACCATGGGTGGGCGACTTCGAACTCGCGCCCAAGTCGATCATCCGCGACATGTACGAGCGCGCCATGAACTTCGGCGAGTTCGTCCAGTTCTACGGCCTGGCCCGCTCCGAGGGCATCGTGCTGCGGTACCTGGCCGATGGCTTCCGTGCCCTGCGCCAGACCGTCCCGCAGGATGCGCTGCGCGAGGACCTTGAGGACCTCATCGACTGGCTCGGTGAACTGGTGCGCCAGGTCGACTCGAGCCTCCTCGACGAATGGGAGGAGCTCACCTCCGGACTGGCACCGACGCCGCACGACGCACCGCCGCCCCCGCCGCCGTCGCTCACGTCCAACATCCGGGCGTTCCGCGTCATGGTCCGGAACGAAATGTTCCGCCGCGTGGAGCTGTTCGCCGACGAGGATTCGGCAGCCTTGGGCGAGCTCGACGCCGGCAGCGGCTGGGATGCCGAACGCTGGGAAGACGTGCTGGACGACTATTTCGACGAGCACGACGACATCGGCACCGGCCCCGACGCACGCGGCCCCGGACTGCTCATGATCACGGAGGAACCCGGTCTGTGGAAGGTCCGGCAGATCTTCGAGGACCCCGCCGGAAACCACGACTGGGGCATCTCCGCGGAGGTGGACCTGGCGGCCTCCGACGAGAGCGGCACCGCGGTGGTCCGCGTCACGGACGTCAACAGGCTGTAGCCGGCGCAGCTCCCGGCTCCGGTGGCTGCGGGTCCCTAGTAAGCTCGAATGCATGAGTGTAATCCGCCCTGCCGCCGTTGACGACGTCCCCGCCATCCTGCACATGATCCATGAGCTCGCGGTGTACGAAAAAGAACCCGATGCCGTGAAGAACACCCCGGAAATGCTCCGCGACGTCCTCTTCGGGGACAACCCCCGCGTGTACGCCCACATGGCCGAAAACGCCGCCGGCGAGGTGCAGGGCTTCGCGCTGTGGTTCCTGAACTACTCCACGTGGGAGGGCGTCCACGGCATATACCTGGAGGACCTCTACGTCACCCCGGAAGCGCGTGGCGAAGGCCACGGCAAGGCGCTGCTGCAGCATCTGGCGGCCACCGCCGTCGAGCGCGGCTACGCACGAGTGGAATGGTCCGTCCTGAACTGGAACGAACCATCCATCAACTTCTACAAGAACCTTGGCGCCTTCCCCATGGAGGAATGGTCCACGTTCCGCCTCACCGGCGACGCCCTGGCGGAGTTCGGTGGTGTGGAGTTCGGGATGGGTGCGAAGGCTGCCAGCCGTGGCTGAACGGCATTCCATCCGCGCACGCCACGAGTTCCGCGGAGTACGCACCGCTGAGCACTGTTTCTCCCTCCCCCTGGACCACTCAGTGCCGGACGGCGAGAGCATCACCGTCTTTGCGCGGGAGTACAGTTCCACGGAGCACAGCGAAGCGGAGGCCGGCGAACTGCCCTGGCTGCTGTTCCTGCAGGGCGGACCCGGTGGCCGCGGCAACCGCATCTCGAGCTTTTCCGGCTGGATGAAGGCGGCCGCCCGCGACTTCCGCATCCTCATGCTGGACCAGCGCGGGACCGGCCTGTCCTCCCCCGCCGACCGGACCACCCTGCCGCTGCGTGGCGACGCCGCAGCGCAGGCCAGGTACCTGACGCATTTCCGCGCCGATTCGATCGTGGCGGACGCGGAGGCCATCCGCGGGATCCTCGCAGGGGACCGGCCCTGGACGGTGTTCGGGCAGAGCTTCGGTGGCTTCTGCGCGCTGAGCTACCTTTCCTACGCCCCGGAAGGCCTCCGCGAGGTCCTCATCACCGGCGGCCTCGCCCCCTTGCAGGGCCCGGCCGAACGGGTCTACCGGGCCACCTTCCAACGGGTCGCCGAACGGAACGCCGAATACTTCGGCTGGTACCCGGAAGACCGGGCGCTCGTCACCCGGATCGCCCGGCACCTTGAGCAGCACGAGGAATACCTGCCCGACGGCGGGCGGCTCACCGTGGAGCGCTTCCAGATGGCCGGCTCGTTCCTGGGCGGCAACACCCGGGTGGATGCCCTGCACAACCTGCTGGAGGACGCCTTCGTCGAAGGCCCGGCCGGGGAGCGCCTCTCCGACGCATTCCTGGAGCAGCTCCGCCCCATCGTGGGCCGCTCCGGCAACCCGCTCTATGCCGTGATGCACGAATCCATCTACGGGCAGGGGCAGGCCACCAACTGGGCGGCGCACCGCGTCCTCGAGGAATTCGCGGAGTTCCGGCCGGACGCCACCCATCCCCTGCTGACCGGCGAGATGGTGTATCCCTGGTACTTCGAGCAGGATCCGGCACTGGTACCGCTGCGCGAGGTAGCGGAGCTGCTGGCGGCCAAGGACGACTGGAAGCCGCTCTACGACGTCGAGCGGCTGGCCGCGAACACGGTCCCCGTCGCGGCCGCGGTCTACAAGGACGACATCTACGTGGACCACGGACTGTCCATGGAAACAGCCGGGGCTATCCGCGGCCTGCAGGCCTGGGTCACCGACGATTTCCACCACGACGGCATCGCCGAGGACGGCGAAGGCATCTTCGCACGGCTCTTTGGCATGGTCCGGGGCCAACGCTAAGCTGCGGCGGCACTGCCCGGCGGCGGTTGGCCTAGCCGGTGAAGCGTCCACCCTCCGCGGCCGGGCGCTTTGCCGCGGCGGCAGCCGCGACAAGCAGCACCGCAAGCCCGAGGACCCCCGCCGCGATGTTCAGACCCTGGTAGCCCACCCAGGCCAGGACCAGCCCGGACGACGCTCCGCCAAGGGCACCCGCGGCCCCCATCACGGTGTCCGAGACGCCCTGGACGGTGACCCGCTGTTCCTGGGCCACGCTCTCGGCCAGCAGGGTGGAACCGGCAATGGTCGCTGCCGACCAGCCCAGGCCCAGCATCACCAGTCCGGTGGGGACCAGCGCCGTGCTGTGCTGCCCGAAGCCTGCCAGGCCGACCGCCAGCACCAGCAGCGCGAAGCCTAGGGCAATCGTGCTGGTGCGTCCCACGCGGTCGGTGAGCCAGCCCATGAGCGGCGACAGTGCGAACATTCCTGCGATGTGCAGGGAAATCGTGAAGCCGATGACCACCAGGGCATCCGTGCCCGGGCCGCCACCGTGGTGCCCGGCGTGGGAGCCGCCGAGCATCTGCTGCAGATGGAGCGGCGTCATGGACATGACGGCCACCATGATTCCGTGCGCGGCCACGATCGCGAGCAGGGCCAGCGTCGCGTGCGGTGAGGCGCGGACGGCCCGCATCCCCTCGGACAGGGAGCGCTTCCTGGCGGGCGCCGCGGAGACGGCAGCCCCGTCGCCGGCGGCAGCCCCGTCGCCGGTGCTCCGAATTTTCCGGGCGAGCAGCAGCGGGTCCGGACGCAGCCCGGCAAAGAGCAGCACCGCAGCCAGGAGCAGGCCAGCGGCAGAGAAGACGAAGGGTCCGGCGATCGCCGGCAGGCCCAGTGCGGTGCCGACGACTGCGCCCGGCTGGATGAGGTTGGGCCCGGCCACGGCGCCGATGGTGACGGCCCAGACCACCGTGGACAGGGAGCGTCCGCGGCGTTCCGGATCGGCGAGGTCGACGGCGGCGAAACGCGCCTGCAGGTTCGACGCCGTGCCGAGCCCCAGGAGCGCGGCCCCCAGAAGCAGGAGCACGAAGGAGGCGGTGACCGCCGAAGCGATGACCAGCAGGGCGCCGGCCATGGCTGCGACGAGCCCGGTCACCAGGCCAATGCGCCGTCCCCGCCGCTCGGCGAGGCCGGCGAGGGGCAGCGCGGCCACCGCGGCAGCCAAGGTCATGATGGTGGTCACGGACCCCGCCCAGGCGTCCGAGCCGGAAAGGTCCACGGCGAGCAGGGAGCCGATGGACAGCGTGGCACCGTTGCCGATGCCGCTGAGCAGCTGGGCCGAACTGAGCAGGAAAACGGAACGGCGCTGGACCCGGTGCGGGTCCAGCGCCGTCGTCGAAGTAGAGATCACTTCACGAGACTACCGTGTGTGCGGCCTGCTTACTCGGCTTCGCTCAGGCTCTTGCGCGCGTCTTCCTCGAGACGGGCGTCCAGGTGGGCCGCCTTTGCCTTGGAGCTCATGAGGCTGGCAATCACGGCAACGATGATGGTGCCCACGATGACGGCCAGGGAGACGAATGTCGGAATCTCCGGGGCCCATTCGATGTGGTTGCCACCGTTGATGAACGGCAGTTCGTTCACGTGCATGGCGTGCAGGACAAGCTTCACGCCGATGAACGCCAGGATGAAGGACAGCGCATGCTTCAGGTAGATGAGGCGGTTCATGAGGCCACCCAGCAGGAAGTACAGCTGGCGCAGGCCCATGAGGGCGAACAGGTTGGCGGTGAAGACGATGAACGGGCTCTGCGTCAGGCCGAAGATCGCGGGAATCGAGTCAACTGCGAAGAGGAGGTCGGTCAGGCCGATGGTGATGAACACGATCAGCATGGGCGTGAAGACCTTCTTGCCGTCCACCGTGGTGCGCAGCTTGCCGCCGTCGAACTTCTCCGACATCGGCATGACCTTACGGATCCGGGCGATGAGCGGGTTTTCCTTGTCCTCTTCGTCCTCACCTTCGTCCTGGGCCTGCTTCCAGGCAGTCCAGAGCAGGAACGCGCCGAAGATGTAAAACACCCAGCTGAACTGCTCGATCACGATGGCGCCGAGGAGGATGAAGATGCCGCGCAGGATCAGCGCGATGATGATGCCCACCATCAGGACTTCCTGCTGGTACTTCCGGGGTACGGAGAAGCGGGCCATGATGATGATGAAGACGAACAGGTTGTCGATGCTGAGGCTGTATTCAGTCACCCAGCCGGCAACGAACTGTCCGCCGTATTCAGCACCCGTGAAGGCGAACATTGCGCCGGCGAACACCAGGGCGAGGGTCACGTAGAAAGCGACCCACAGGCCGGCTTCCTTCATGGAGGGCTCGTGGGGCCGTTTAACGACCAGCAGGAGGTCGACCAGGAGGATGATTCCGAGAACGACAAAAGAGCCGATCTCGAACCAAGCGGGGAGTTGCATGAAAATGCCTTTCGCAGGGTACGGGAAAACGGTGTAAGTCTCTCCGGCCGGCTGCGCTTGGTGTTGAATGTCACTCACAGCTGATACGGCGGCCCGCTAGGCCCGGCGAGGCGTCTGTGCCTTGCGTGTTGACGGACGTAGCGCTTGGGATACTCCCCTACGTGACCTTCACTTTACCCTAGGCGTGCCCGGCGGACTGCATCTGCCGCAGTTCGCGCTTCAGTTCGCCCACCTCGTCGCGGATCCTGGCGGCGATCTCGAACTGCAGTTCTGCCGCTGCGGCGTGCATCTGCTCCGTGAGCTGTTCGATGAGCCCCACCAGGTCTTCCGCCGGTGCGGCGGCCAGGCCGTCGGCCCGGACGGTCACGGCGGACTTGCCCTTGCCGCGGCCCTTGCCCGTGGCTGCCAGGAGTTCCTTGGTGTCGGCGTCCTCGCGGGCCAGCTGGTCCGTGATGTCTGCGATCTTCTTGCGCAGCGGCTGGGGGTCGATGCCGTTGTCGGTGTTGTACTGCACCTGGATTTTCCGGCGCCGGTTGGTTTCGTCGATCGCCTTGGCCATGGAGTCCGTGATGCGGTCCGCGTACATGTGGACCTGGCCGGAGACGTTGCGGGCGGCACGGCCGATGGTCTGGATGAGTGAGGTGGCCGAACGGAGGAAGCCTTCCTTGTCGGCGTCGAGGATGCTGACCAGCGACACCTCGGGCAGGTCCAGGCCTTCGCGGAGGAGGTTGATGCCCACGAGGACGTCGAAGCTGCCCATGCGCAGCTCGCGGAGGAGCTCCACCCGGCGCAGGGTATCCACGTCCGAGTGCAGGTACTGGACCTTGATGCCGTGGCCCAGGAGGTAGTCGGTGAGGTCTTCGGCCATGCGCTTGGTGAGGGTGGTGACCAGGACGCGTTCGTCGCGCCCGGTGCGGAGCCGGATCTCGCCGAGGAGGTCGTCGATCTGGCCCTTGGTGGGCTTGACGACGACTTCGGGGTCGATCAGCCCGGTGGGGCGGATGATCTGCTGGACGTGGCCGTCGGCCTTGCCGAGTTCGTACTTGCCGGGCGTGGCCGACAGATAGACCGTCTGGCCGACGCGTTCCAGGAACTCGTCCCATTTCAGCGGCCGGTTGTCCATGGCCGAGGGAAGCCGGAAGCCGTGGTCCACCAGTGTGCGCTTGCGGGACATGTCGCCTTCGTACATGGCGCCGATCTGCGGTACCGTCACATGGGATTCGTCGATGACCAGCAGGAAGTCGTCCGGGAAGTAGTCGATGAGGCAGTGCGGGGCGGTGCCGCCAGCGCGGCCGTCGATGTGCCGGGAGTAGTTCTCGATGCCGTTGCAGAAACCCATTTGCTGCATCATCTCGAGGTCGTAGGTGGTGCGCATGCGCAGCCGCTGGGCCTCGACGAGCTTGTTCTGGCCCTCCAGGACCTTGAGCCTCTCGGCGAGCTCGTCCTCGATGGCCGTGATGGCGCGGTTCATGCGTTCGGGGCCGGCGACGTAGTGCGAGGCCGGGAAGATGTACATCTCGGTTTCCTCGCGGATGACCTCGCCCGTGACCGGGTGCAGCGTGTAGATGTTCTCGATTTCATCGCCGAAGAACTCGATGCGCAGGGCGAGTTCCTCATACATGGGGATGATTTCCACGGTGTCGCCGCGGACCCGGAAAGTGCCGCGGTGGAAGTCCATGTCGTTGCGCGTGTACTGCATGGAGACGAACTTGCGCAGGAGATCGTCCCGGTTCATTTCCGCGCCCTTGCGGAGCGTGACCATGCCGGCGATGTATTCCTCGGGGGTGCCCAGGCCGTAGATGCAGGACACCGTGGCCACCACGATGACGTCGCGCCGGGTCAGGAGGGAGTTGGTGGCTGAGTGCCGCAGCCGCTCCACTTCCTCGTTCACGGAGGAGTCCTTCTCGATGAAGGTGTCCGTCTGCGGGACGTAGGCTTCCGGCTGGTAGTAGTCGTAGTACGAGACGAAGTACTCCACCGCGTTGTTGGGCAGGAGCTCACGGAATTCGTTGGCGAGCTGCGCCGCAAGGGTCTTGTTCTGGACCATCACCAGGGTGGGGCGCTGGACCTGCTCGATCAGCCAGGCCGTGGTGGCGCTCTTGCCGGTGCCGGTGGCGCCGAGCAGCACCACATCTTTCTCGCCGTTCCTGATTCGTTCGGTCAGCTCCGCGATGGCGGCCGGCTGGTCACCCGCCGGCTGGAATTCGCTGATGACCTCGAAGGGCGCGACGACACGGTTGATCTCCTGGGCAAGGCTCATGGAACAAATCTACCCCTGCCCCCGGACAGTTACTGTCCGCGTTTCGGCTGCCAGCCGCTCTGCCGGGCCCACGACTCCATCTCCGGCCAAGCCACCTCCGTGAACCACGGTTCCTTCGCCTCCGCGTAGCCCAGCGTCCCGCCGTCGCCGGCATGCAGGGCGGCGAGCCGGTGCTTCTCGGCCGCGTACAGGGCCGCGGCTTCAGGGTTGGCGCGCAGCCAGTCGCGCAGCAGCAGGGCGTAGCGCCAGCCCGGGCTGCCCTGCACCCTGACGTGGACGTTGGCTGCCCGGCCGGGGTCTGCGTTGCTGTGGAAGCGTTTCTGCCAGGCGGAGGGGTCGGCGTCCGGTGGTTTGGGGGTGTCCCGGACGATTCCGGCCTTCACGGGGAATCCTGCCCCGGCCAGCTCCCCGGCCATCCGGTCCGCCACCGCCAGCGAGGAGACGGCCACCTGCAGATCGATGACGTCCTTCGCGTCCAGGCCCGGCACCGAGGTGGATCCGATGTGCTCCACGCCGAGCATCTCCGGCGAAACCTTCCCGAGCCGCTCGATCAGCCGCCCGGCCTGCGCGGGCCAGTCCGGATCAGCAGGAACGATGAGCGGTCCCCCGGAACCGGGCGCCGTGCGTGACGCGGCCAGGTTCCGGGCGAACGGGAGCAGGCGCTGCTCCCACAGTTCCTGGACGCGGGCGCGGATCTCCTCCACGCCGCCCGAATTGTCCAAGACCACGTCCGCGGCGGCGAGGCGTTCGGCGCGGGTGGACTGCGCGGCCATGCGGGAAGCTGCCTCATCCGGTGTCATGCCGCGGTACTCCACCATGCGCCGGACGCGGACCGCATCCGGGGCATCGACCACCAGCACCAGGTGGAAGCTGCTGCCCTGGCCGGTTTCGACGAGGAGCGGAATGTCCTGGACGACGACGTCGCCGGAGGCCGCGGCGGAAAGCATCGCGGCGGCGCGCTCCCGCACCAGGGGGTGGATGATGCCGTTGAGCACCTCCCGCCGCGCCGGCTCCTTGAACACGATTGCGCCGAGCGCCGGGCGGTCCAGCCGGCCGCCGACATCGAGAACGCCCGGGCCAAAGGCCTCCACCACACGGGCGAGGCCCGGGGTTCCCGGTTCGACGACCTCCCGCGCGATGACGTCGGCGTCGATGAGCACTGCGCCGAGTTCCTTCAACGTTGACGCCACCAGTGATTTACCCGAGGCGATGCCGCCCGTCAGCCCGATCTTCAGCACCCCTCCAGACTAAACTGAAGCGGTGGAAATCGAGGAAGACAGCCGGGCTACGGCGTATACGACGCTGGCTGCGGGCCCGGACTTCGGCCATGAGCTGGAGATCAAGCGTTCCCGCTTCATCACCGTGCTGCGGCGCTGCGGCGACGAAGACGCCGCCCGCGCCCTCGTCGCGGACCTCCGGAAGGAATTCCACGACGCCCGCCACCACTGCTCGGCCTTCGTGATCGGCCCCGACCGCATGGTCCAGCGCTCCAGCGACGACGGCGAACCCTCCGGCACCGCCGGCATCCCCATGCTGGAGGCACTCATCAAACGCGAGACACAGCCTGCGGTGACGGACCTCAGCGACATCAGTGCCGTCGTCGTGCGCTATTTCGGCGGGATCCTGCTCGGCGCGGGCGGGCTAGTGCGGGCCTATTCGGAGTCGGTCTCGACCGCGCTCGATGCCGCACCGCTGGTGCAGCGGCGCCGCCTGCGGCTGTGCGCGGTCAGCGTTCCGCACGCCGCCGCCGGCCGGCTGGAGAACGAGCTCCGCGCCGCCGGCTACGTCATGGCGGAGACCGGATATGGGCCCAGTGAGACGGTGCTGCGGCTGGCGCTTCCGGATGAGCCGGCAGCAATCAACGACGCCGGCGCCCGGCTTGCGTCCCTGACCGCCGGGGCGGCCGTGCTCCAGCCGGAGGGAACGGAGTGGATCGATGTCCAGGGCTGAATCGCCGGACGTCCGCCCGCTTGATGTCCAACTGCTTGACGTGAGCGAGGACGTGCTGGAACTGCTGCTCGGGCTGGCGCTGGGAGACGCAGAGCCGGACGAGGTCACGCCGCCGTTGGGTCTTGGCTGGAATGCCGCACGGATCGAATGGTTCCGGAAGTACCACCGGGACGCCATGACAGGGCTCGACGGCGCGTCACGGGAGAAGAGCTGGGCCATCGTGAGCGGCGGCAGGATCGCAGGATCCATCCGGCTGAAGCGAAGCGGACCGGCTGCCGTGGAGACCGGCATCTGGCTGGGCCGGAGCTTCCGGGGCCAAGGGATCGGACGCCTGGCACTGCGCCTGGTGGCCGCCGAGGCCGCAGCCGCCGGGGCCACCGTGCTGGGAGCGGAAACGACTCCCGCCAACCGTGCCGCCCAGGCCCTGCTGCGCTCGGCCGGCGCGTCCCTCTCCGGGGAGTTTGGCTCGGTCCGCGCCCAGCTGCCCCTGGTCTGAACTGGACCCCGGGCGCGCCCGTTCCCGCTTCGCGCACCAGCCGTTACAGGAGCGAACGGCGGCAAGGGGCGCGGAAGCAGCGACCCTGCAGGCGCATGCAAAAAGGACCCCCGCCAAATGGCGGGGGTCCCTTCGTGGCTATTCAGCTGTTCCCGGTGAAGGGAGAAGCGGAATTAGTTGCCGGTCAGCTTCTCGCGCAGAGCTGCGAGGGCCTCGTCGGATGCCAGGGTGCCACCCGAGGTAGCCTCGGAAGCAGCCGGCTCGGAGGAGTAGCTGGTGGCAGCAGACTCGCCGTCACCGGACGTTGCAGCTGCAGCGTCGTCGGCAGCGTGCTGGGCAACCTGCTTCTTGTGGGCTTCCCAGCGGGCCTGGGCGTCAGCGTACTGCTGCTCCCAAGCTGCGCGCTGGGTCTCGTAGCCTTCGAGCCATTCGTTCGACTCTGGGTCGAAGCCCTCGGGGTACTTGTAGTTGCCCTCTTCGTCGTACTCGGCGGCCATGCCGTACAGAGCCGGGTCGAACTCGGTGCTGTCGGCGTCAACGCCCTCGTTGGCCTGCTTGAGGGAGAGGGAGATGCGGCGACGCTCGAGGTCGATGTCGATGACCTTGACGAACAGTTCGTCGCCAACGGAGACAACC
Source organism: Arthrobacter cavernae (assembly GCF_017368795.1). Classification (GTDB taxonomy): domain Bacteria; phylum Actinomycetota; class Actinomycetes; order Actinomycetales; family Micrococcaceae; genus Arthrobacter; species Arthrobacter cavernae. Next base: position 28,892 of record NZ_JAFNLL010000045.1, read on the forward strand.
TGCTCAGCCAGCTCCACGTGGCGGACAGCCAGCTCGGAGATGTGCACGAGGCCTTCGATGCCGTCTTCGACGCGAACGAACGCACCGAACGGAACCAGCTTGGTGACCTTACCCGGAACAACCTGGCCGAGGGCGTGGGTGCGGGCGAAGGTCTGCCACGGGTCTTCCTGCGTAGCCTTGAGCGACAGGGAAACGCGCTCGCGGTCCAGGTCGACCTCGAGAACCTCGACGGTGACTTCCTGGCCAACTTCGACAACCTCGGACGGGTGATCGATGTGCTTCCAGGACAGCTCGGAAACGTGAACCAGGCCGTCTACGCCGCCCAGGTCCACGAAGGCACCGAAGTTGACGATGGAGGAAACAACGCCCGGACGAACCTGGCCCTTTTCCAGCTTGTTGAGGAACGTGGAACGGACCTCGGACTGGGTCTGCTCGAGCCATGCACGGCGGGACAGCACAACGTTGTTGCGGTTCTTGTCCAGCTCGATGATCTTGGCTTCGATCTGCTGACCGATGTACGGAGCCAGGTCGCGAACGCGGCGCATCTCGACGAGGGATGCGGGCAGGAAGCCGCGCAGACCGATGTCGAGGATAAGACCACCCTTGACAACCTCGATGACGGTACCGGTAACGACACCGTCTTCTTCCTTGACCTTCTCAATGTCGCCCCAGGCACGCTCGTACTGAGCACGCTTCTTGGACAGGATCAGGCGGCCTTCTTTGTCTTCCTTGGTGAGAACCAAGGCTTCGACGAGATCGCCAACGGCGACAACGTCACCCGGGTCAACGTCGTGCTTGATGGAAAGCTCGCGGGAAGGGATGACACCTTCGGTCTTGTAACCGATGTCGAGCAGAACTTCGTCGCGGTCGACCTTGACGACGGTACCTTCGACGAGGTCTCCGTCGTTGAAGTACTTGATGGTGGCGTCGACAGCTGCGAGGAAGTCCTCAGCGGTACCGATGTCGTTAATGGCGACTACGGGGGTACCGGGCTTCTCGGTGGAGGTGATGGTCATGTAGTAGGGGCTCCGTTGTGGATAGAGTATCGGTCAGGCAAACCGCCTGCGGTCCGGATCCGAGCCGCAGGACACGGCAAGTTGCCGGGTCATCCTGAATTGTGGATTGTAAATTTACGCGCACCTAGTACGCCCGTTTATTCTAGTCGCTCGCGACGAGTCGGGTCAAAAGCGTACAGACAACTGTCAGGGGCCTGCCTGCCCGCTCCCCAGCCGAATGACACCGGCCTGCCAGCGCAAGAGGAGCCTGCGTTCTTCCTCCTGCAGGGCCGCGCCCTCCAGCAACGCGGATTCATCCCCTTGTTCAATGGCGGTTGCGAAGAGCTCAAGCTTTCGCCCGGTGAGGCCGATCGCGTCCAGCAGCTCGTTGTGGACGGACTGTACCTCCTGCGTGCGCGGTGCGTAGTGCTCGACGTCGCTGCGCAAGGCAGCGACGGCCGGAACGACGACGCTGCGCAGATGCCCCAGGGCGGCCGGCGGGTCCCGATCGAGAAGATTTCCGGCAACCCTGAGTTGCTCATCTGCGAAGAGATAGGCAAAAAGGTAGCCCGGGGCCAGCGCCTGAGCATAGTGCTCGATCTCCGCCGCTTCGGCCTCCGCTATCGCGGTGCCGCCGGGGTCACCCGGAGTTCTGCCATCTGCAAGCGGCGGGGGGCCGACCAGCACGGGGGCGGAGGCGATGACGCCCACAGCGGCCACGGCGGCCATTCCCGCCGCCGTCGAGGCAAGGAGCAGTCTGCTGCGGATTCCCGCCATGGCGTGGGCCGGCCACGGGAGCGTCGCGAGAAGGCCGGCCGTGAGTCCCAAGGCAAAGCCGAGGCCAAGCGCCGGGCGCAGCAGGAATCCGACAAGCTCGAGCGTGAGCGGCCCCCCGCGCAAAGTGTTGATCACAGCAAAGCCCAGCACACCCACCACAGTGGCAGTTGCTCCTCCTGCGAGAGCGGCCCCGGCCCCCTCGACGGGCCGCAGGATTATCCCGGCCAGGCTGGCTGCGCCCCACGCCGCCGCACAGACCCAGATCACGGTCCACGTGAGCTGCTCCCGCGCGGCGAAGGTATCGAGCGGCCCAATCAGTTGGCGCCACACCGCCAAGACGGCGACAGTAAAGGCGCCCGCGGCGGCGCCGCCCAGGAACTGGGACAGAAGACCAGGCACTTCTGTGCCCGTTCCCCGAGGGGATGGCTCGGCCGGGTCCGGAATGCCATCGAGCAGCCACCCGGGGTCCGGCCTGCCCCTGGCCCTCGCGGCAAGGATCAAGCCGGCCGCGGACGCAGACACCAGGAACAGCGCGGCGCCCACGAGCGGCAGCTCGGAGAAGCCGCTCAGCACCCAGAGCCGCGTCCCCTCCCAGCCCATGCCGTCCAGTGCCGCCTGCAGCGTGCCCCACATCCACGCCCCGGCAGCAAACAGCACCGCATTGACCATCATGGCGAGGGACCAGGCCGGCCAAGGCCGGGGAAAGATGCGGACGGCCCGGGCCCAGGTGGTGGCCATGCTCGCGCTGAGGCCCACCGAGGCAGCCCCCAGAACCACCGGCACCAGGATCCAGAGCGGCGTGGTCAATCCGGTGGGCTCCACACCGGTCTGCGCCAACGATGCGGTCTGGCCGAGGGCCAGGCCGACTGCCACACCGCCGGCCACCGCCAAGCGGGAGAACCGCGGCTGCGTTGAGGGCAGTGCGGCCGCCTCTTCCATGAGAGCGGCCCGCCACAGCCCGAAGCCCACGGTGATCCCGAGAAGCGGGCCCGCAAGCAGTGCGCCGGCGGCTTGGCCGGCGAGGGTCAGGCCGGTGCCCGCGGTCAGCGTCACCGCGGCGCCGACTACGAGCGGCACGCCCAAGGCTGCCAGAAACGCTGCGGCCAGCCCGTCCAGAAATCCGATCCTCGCCGCGCGGTGCGGGGATTCCAGCACTTCCCGACGGCGGTCTGCGTCAGGGTGGCGGGCCGTCACCCGCCGCAGCCACGCAGTTCTCCGAGCGGGCAACAAGCCCAGGCACGTCCATAGTTCGGCCAGTTGACTTTGTCCGCGGGCGGCGGCGAGATCGGCGTCGTGCTCGCGCGACCTGAGCAAGCCCGCAGAGGTGACTTCGACCACCACGGCCAGCAAGGCCACCCGCCACAAATAGGACGGCAACAGGGACAGGTCACCCTGGATGAAGGCCCACACGACGGGGAGCAGCAGCACCGGCCCCAAGACGTACCAAATGCTGCGAGCCAGCCAGGCCAAGGCCACATCGCCGTGCCGGACGTGCGCCAGCTCGTGCCGGACAACCGCATCGAAGACCCCCGGCCGCTGGAGCATGGCCACTGCTTTCCTGGGCAGGGCCACGGCGTAGGCGCCCGGGACGCCGAAGGAGAAAGCGTCGCGCATCCGGGTGGGGCCGATGAACAAGGCAGGGCAACGGCGCAGCCCGGCCTCGGCGCTGAGCCCTGCGAAGCGCTCGAGCACTGGGCGCATCGCCGGTGTAGGCCTCGAGAGCCGGCGTCGCCGCCGGATGACGGCCGGGCGGACATACATGAGGGCAACGGCTCCAAGCGCCACCATGGCAGTGCCGCCAGCTGACCACAGAACCCGGATCCGCTCGACCGGGCCGGCGCACTGCTGCGCTGCCAAAGTCCTGGCCAGGAAGGCCTCCCCCGGCGGCAGGCCTGCACCGGCGTCCTGGGCGGAAGCCTCACATAGCAGTACGGACCGCGTCCAGCTGGCGCCAAGAATCTCGTTGTGCAGCCACGTGCCTACGAACAGTCCGGCGGTCAGCAGCGCGGCTACGAACACCACGAACTGGCCGGTCGTGGGCGGCGGGTAGGCCAAGACGTTGACCCGGTTGCCCTCGACTGCAAGGGCGGGGTGCGGCTCACGGGCATCCACCTGCTGCCGCCGGCGCTACGGTCCGACGGCGAGCGAGCCCACCAGGGCGTGCCCCAGGAGCGTGGCGGTGTCCGTCGGCAGGCCCAGGCGCTCACCCTCCCGCACTGCAGCTGTGAAGACACGCTCTTGCTGATCCGCCGTGAGCTGCTCCCCTGCCGCGGCTGCTGTCCCGCCGGGAAGCTTCAGCAGTCGGCGGATGAAGGCTTCCACCGGGGTCTTGGCCAGGTCCTTGGCCGTGTCCGCGAAGAGTTCCCCGAGAAACTGGACCACAAAGCCGCCGACGGCGAGGGCAAACGGCGCCAGCAGGGCCAGTTCAAGACCGAATCCGACTGGCTCATCACCCCGCTGCGCCTTCAGGGTTCCCGCGGGATCGGCGAAGTACTCATCAGCGGTTTCAGCGAAGACCAGCATTTCGTCCGGTGCCACCCGTCCGATCGCCAGGCGCGCCAGTTCCGCACCTAATTCCTGTGCTGCGGAGGTTTCAACTGCGGCTGGTAATTCGTTCATGGCGCACAGCTCTCGACTCGTGCCTGTCGGCCGCCGCCCGGGAAGCGGACGCGGTCCCATGCTCAAGTTTCCAACGTGTGCCTGCCAGGGACAAGACGCTCACGCTGGCAGTGCGTCTCCGAGCTTTGCGAAACTGATGCCGGAGTCGAGCAGGCGTGGCAGGGCACTGGCGTATCCCGCCGCAGTCCCGCTGCCGGGCTTGTTGAAATGCGAGATCACGATGTCCCCCGGACCGGTCCGTCCCACCTCGGCGGCAACGGCCGCTGCAGGGTAGCTGGCCCCGGCGTCGCCGTTGATGGTGAAGTTGACCGGCAGCATTCCCAGCCGGCGGGTGATGGCGGCCGTCACCTCGTCATAGAAGGCCGTGCCCGGGCGGAAGAACCGTGCAGTTTTGCCGGTGAGCTGCTCAAGGACCTGCTGGTTGCCCATGATCTCGTCGTACGCGGCGCCGACGCCGGCGGTCCCGGGAATGCCGTAGGCGGACTGGCCGGCGACTGACAAGGGCCGGTGCTGGGAGCCGTGGTTCGCCAGTTCGAAGAGCGGCTCGGCGGCGAGCTCGGCGGCCAGCCCCGGGTTGGCCTCGATCCAGCGCTGGTTGATGAACAGCGTGGCGGGCACTTTCAGGGTGCGCAGCGTCGCCAAAAGCTGCTGGTCACAGACCGTGCCGCCGGGCCCGCCGCAGGCGTCAAAGGTCAGCACGGCATGGCGGGAGGCCGAGCTGTTGACGACGCCCGTGACGTGCAGCCCCCATTCCTTGGGATGGAGCCCGGCGAATTCGGCGATGATCTGCTCTTTGGACGGCACCGGGGCACGGGTGGCATCGGGTGCCGCTGCGGCGGATTGCCCGACGGCGTGGGCCGGCTCCTGCGTCGGCGTTGCCTCCGCGGTCACCGGCGGGTGCGGAGACACCGCGTCGCCCGCCGTGCCGGTGACCACCGCGCCGGTGGATCCAGCCCCGGGGGCTGCAGACCCACCCGGCCGGCCGGCGTCGGGAGCGACGCAGGCGGCCAGTGCCGCCGACGCCAGCCCGGCCATCCCGAGCAGGACGGCTCGGCGCCCGGTCATGACCGGCCGAAGTATTTCCCCCATGTATTTCCCTTACGCGTTTCTAGAAGTGGGTGAGGCAGTGCGCCGGGCGTTCGACGGCGAACATCCGGCCGGCGGTGAAGGTGGCCCCCTGCGTGTGCTCGCGGATCCGGCCCGCCGCCGACAGGGTCACGGGCGAGACGGTGCCCAGGTACATGGAACCGAGGTCCGCCACGTCCAGGGTCAGATCCGGTTCCGTCCCCGCAGGCGCTCCCGCGACGGCGGCAGCACCGCCGTCGGACTCCAGAACCCACACGCCGGAGGCAAAGCCAAGCGCATCCTTGATCTCCAACACCAGGCGGCTGTCGGCTGAATAGCGCCGGGCGGCCAGCGCTGCTGGGGCATCGAGGATTCGCAGCCACAGCATATCCCGTACGGCGGAGGACTCGATACAGCGGGGATCCTGCAACGCCCAAGTGAGCGGATCCTCCACAGGGGCCTCTTCCCAGGTGACGCGTTCGATGAGGTCGATGCTGCCGAGGTACTGCCACAGTTCCAGGTACGCCGCATCAGTGGCGGCCACGAGATCCACGACTTCCATGGTGTACGGCTTGGTGTCCCAGCCCTTGAAGCGGTAGGCGACGTAGCCGTCCACCGTGCCTGCGGAGTCGTAGTGCAGCGCGCACCTGACGGTGGCGTCCGGCAGTCCGTCGCGGCCGATGGCGCCCGAGGCCAGGTGGCGGTAGTACTCCTGCCGCCCGATGGAGCCTGGCGTGTGCCGGTGCACGCGGGCGAACACCAGGGGTGCGAGGTCCAGCAACACCGAGGCGTCCGCGGCTTCAACCGTGCCGGTGGCCTCCCAGCGCAGCCGGAAGCGGGGGCCGGTGTCCACCGCGATGCTGCGTTCCGTGGTGGCAACGCCGAAGCCAAAGCGGCCGTAGATGGACCCCTCGGAAGCCGTGAGGGCTGCCATGGCCAGGCCCTCGTCCTTGGCAGCGGCAAGGTCTGCCGTGATCAGGCCGCGGAGGAGGCCCTGGCGGCGGTGCGTGCCGCGCACAGTGACTGACGTGACCAGGCGGGAGTCCAGCTGGCGCCCGTAGCCGATGTTGAGGGGCTTGCGCATGGTTGCGTACGTGGCCACAGGCACGGTGGCGGCCAGGGCATGCGCGGGCGCATCACCGTCAACGTAGACGCCGGTCAGTTCGCGGTTGTCCACACGGTAGGCGGACAGGGCCTTCTCCACGTACTCGTCGCTGCGGTGCTGCTGGTGGAAGCCGAGGCCCACCGCCTGTACCCAGGCGGTGGAGCGGCCATAGTCAGGGGTCTCCCGTTCGGCGGCACGGAATTGCTGGACACGGTATCTTGCCTTGGTATCAGCCACGCACCGAGCCTAGCCAGACGCCGCGGGGCACGCCACCATAGCGGCGGCGCGCCCCGCGGTTCGGGACCTTGCGTCCGTCAGTGCCCGGCGTCGTCCCAGGTGGAGCCGACGCCGATCTGGACGTCGAGGGGAACGGCGAGATCTGCTGCCGCGCCCATCTGCCCGGCAACGATCTTCTCCACGGCCTCCCGCTCACCATTGGCGACTTCCAGGACGAGCTCGTCATGGACCTGCAGGAGCATGCGGGACGTGAGGCCCTGGCTGGCCAGTTCGGCGGCGACACCAAGCATGGCGCGCTTGATGAGGTCCGCAGCCGATCCCTGGATCGGGGAGTTGAGCGCGATGCGTTCGGCCGCTTCGCGGGCCTGGCGGTCCGTGCTGGTCAGATCCGGCAGGTAGCGCCGACGGCCCTCGATGGTTGCCGTGTAGCCGTCGATCCGAGCCTGGTCCACCACGCCGCGCAGGTAGTCGCGCACGGCGCCGAAGCGGTCGAAGTAGTCCTTCATGAGGGTCCGGGCCTCGTCCACGGAAATCTCCAGCTGTTTGGACAGGCCGAAGGACGTCAGGCCGTAGGCCAGACCGTAGGACATTGCCTTCACCTTGGAACGCATGGCGCTGGTGACATCTTCCGGTGCCACGTTGAAGATGTGCGCGCCGACAAAGCGGTGCAGGTCTTCGCCTTCCTTGTACGCCCGGATGAGGCCTGCATCGCCGGAAAGGTGCGCCATGATGCGCATTTCGATCTGCGAGTAGTCGGCAGACAAGAGGCATTCGTAGCCCTCGCTGACCACGAAGATGCCCCGGACGCGCCGGCCTTCCTCGCTGCGGACCGGGATGTTCTGCAGATTGGGGTTGTTGGAGGAAATGCGGCCGGTGGCGGCAACGTTCTGCGCGTAGGTGGTGTGGATGCGGCCGTCCTCGTCCACGGCCTTCTTGAGCGTCTCCACCATCTGGGCCAGCTTGGAGGATTCCCGGTGGGCCATGAGCTGGACCAGGAACTCGTGCCCGGTCTTCTCCAGCAGCCCCTTCAGCGAGGCGGCGTCCGTGGTGTAGCCGGATTTGATCTTCTTGGTCTTGGGCAGACCCAGTTCCTCGAACAGCACCGTCTGCAGCTGCTTGGGCGAGCCGAGGTTGACCTCGTGCCCGATGGCGGCGAAGGCCTGTTCCTGGGCGTTGTCGATCACCTTCGCGAGGTCCGCGAGCTGCTCGTCCATACGGTCCATGGACACCGCGATGCCGGTCAGTTCCATCTGGGCCAGGACCCGCGCCACGGGCAGTTCCAGCGTGGTCAGGAGGGCGTCGGCCTTGCGCTCCACCAGCTCCTGCTCGAAGTGCTTGCTGAGGGCATGCACGACGGCGGCCTGCTGGACGAGCGCCGTGGCGGCGGCATCGTCCTCGCCGCCAAGCTCGAGCTCAAGCTGGCCCGATTGCGCCGCGGGCGTGGCGAGCGTGATCTTCAGGTGGTGCTGGGAGAGCTCGGGAAGTTCGTAGCTGCGGCGGTCCGGCTGGATCAGGTAGCCCGAAATGGCGGTGTCGTCCACCACCCCTTCAAGGCCCAGGCCACGCTGGTGCAGTGCCTTGAGCCCTGCCTTGAACTCGTGCATGACCTTAGCTTCTTCAGGATCCTGCAGCCAGCGGGCCACGACGGCCTCGGCGGCGGCGTCCAGGGCAGGCAGCTCGATGTAGGCGGCGCCGCCCTTGCGGACCACGGCCAGCGCCGCGGCGTCTTCCCCGATCCGTCCCGGCACCAGCTGCACGGCGAGGGCCGAGCGCATGCCCGAGCCGGCGGCAAAGAAGGCTTCCAGCGCGGCGGCGTCCGTCAACGTGGTGAATTCCGGAGCCTCGATGGTTTCCGCTTCGGCGCCGGCGGTATCGTCCCCGTACAGGGCGAAGAGGCGCGCGCGCAGCGTCCTGAACTCGAGGGTGTCGAACAGAGCTTCCACGGCTTGGCGGTCCGGCCGGGGCTCGGCGAGCTCGTCCAGGCCCACAGGGAGCTCAAGATCGCGCAGCAGGTGGTTCAGGCGGCGGTTCCGCTTGACGCTGTCCAGGTTGTCCCGGAGCGCGGCGCCGACCTTGCCGCCGATCGAATCGATGTTCTCCAGGATGCCCTCGAGGCCGCCGTAGAGGTTGATCCATTTGGCGGCCGTCTTGGGCCCGACGCCGGGGACACCGGGCAGGTTGTCGGCGGACTCCCCGACCAGTGCCGCCAGGTCCGAGTAGCGCGACGGCGACACGAAGTACTTTTCCTCGATGGCTGCGGCATCCAGGCGCGGGATGTTGCTGACGCCCTGCTTGGGATACAGCACCATGACGTTGTCGTTGATGAGCTGGAACGTGTCCCGGTCACCGGAGACCAGAAGGACCTCGAAGCCTGCCGCGTCGCCCTGCGCTGCCAGGGTTGCCAGGATGTCGTCCGCCTCGTAGCCGGGCATCTTGATGGTCTTGATGCCCCAGGCGCCCATGACCTGGTCGATGAGGTCGATCTGGCCGTGGAACTCGTTCGGAGTATCGTTGCGGCCGGCCTTGTACTCGCTGTACTCGGCCTTGCGGAAGGTGGTGTCATCCGAGACGTCGAAGGCAACGGCCACGTGCGTGGGCTGCTGGTCCCTGATGAGGTTGATCAGCATGGACGTGAAGCCGTGGACGGCGTTGGTGTGCTGTCCCGAAGACGTGGCGAAGTTCTCCGCCGGCAGGGCGTAGAACGCCCGGAAAGCCATGGAGTGGCCGTCCAGCACGAGCAGCCGCGGCCTCCCTCCGCCCACCCCTGCGGGAGCCGGCGTGGCAGTTGGGGTTGGTGCCGTGGCGGTGGCAGTTGCCGCCGTTGGAACTGTGGCATCTGGAACAGGGCCCGGTTTGGTTGTTTCACTCACAGGTGCCAGCCTAGTTGGCATGGTAGACAATTTCACGCCGAACCGGTTCGTCGACGAGCTCAACCAGGCCGGCGTGCCCGAGGAGCTGCACGGCTGGCTGTCCCGCTTTGGCGTGGGGCCGCTGGTGGTGAAGATGGGGATCCGGTTCTCGGAGCTCACAGCGGAGCGCAGCGTCGCCACCATGCCGGTGGAGGGGAACACCCAGGTGGCCGGCATCCTGCACGGCGGAGCCCATGTGGTGCTCGCCGAGACGCTCGGTTCCTTTGCCTCTGCCCTGCATGCCGGACCGGGGCGCCATGCCGTGGGCATCGAGGTGGGCGCCACGCACCACCGCTCCGTCTTCGGCGGGACCGTGACCGGCACGTGCACCGCGATCCATCTTGGCGGCACGCTGGCGAGCCACGAGATCGTGATCACCGATGAACAGGGCAGGCGGCTGTCCACGGTCCGGATCACGAACATGATCCGGGACAACCGCCCCCAGCATCAGCAGGATTGAGAGTCAGCCGGCCTTGCCCGGCAGACGGTAGTGCAATTCCACCGCGGCACCTCCCACGGTGCGTGAGGACAGCAACTCAAGCGGCGCCGTCGGGCCGTCCAGCGGCAGCAGCCGCTTTCCGGAGCCCAGCACCACGGGGATGATGGTCACGATCATTTCGTGCAGCAGCCCGGCGTTGGCGAACTGCGCCACGAGGTCCCCGCCGCCGACGAGCCACACGTTCTTCGCGCCGGCGTCCGCAAGCAGGTCGGGGGCAAACTCGCGGACGTCCCCGCGGACGAAGGTGATGTCCGCGCCCGCCGGAGCCCCATGCTCATGATGGGTGAAAATCCAGCACGGGATGCCCGGGTAGGGCCACTTCCCGGCCTCGTGCTTCATGAGCCAGCGGAAGGTGTCCCCGCCCATGGCGATGCAGCCGACGCCGGCCATGAACGCCTCGTAGCTTTCGTTGACGCCCTCCACCCGGTCGAACTGGAGCAGCCAGCCGAGGTCGTCGTCCTCGGTGGCGATGAAGCCGTCGATGGTGGAGGCTACGTAATACTGGAAAATCGACATGGGGCCAGACTAGCCAGTCCGCGGCCGGGTTCCCATACTCCACGCGGACACTGTCGTCATCGCGCAGCTTGGCCCGGCCCGGGGCGGGCGGGGCCATGGCGGGGCTTCCTGCGGGGGCTACTTCCCGAAGTACGGAACGATCAGGTAGATGCCGAACAGCACTCCGGCCCCGCAGACAGCGAAGCACGCGTAGGCGAGGGAGCGCAGAAGCCCGGGAGCCTTCTGCTGGGCATCGCCGGCAATGGCCGTGAGGCGCACACCCAAGGAGTACAAAGCCACCAGGGTCACGGCGGAGAAGAGCGTCACGCCTGCAACCTGGAGTAATTCCAACCACTTCACAGCTGCGCACCCTTGCTCTTGTTGGACTTCTTTTTCTTGCGGAAGCGGACGGCCTGACCGGCTTCCTCGACCTCGACGGCGTTGTGGTGGCCCACATGCGTTTGACGGGATGCGACGTACATGGACAGCACGGCGGCGGTACCTGCCACGGATGCGATGACCACGCCCACGGTGCCGATGCTCACCAGCCAGGCAGTCAGGCCCCCCACAATCCCTGCGGCCGGCAGCGTGAAGAGCCAGCCGAGGGCAATCTTCCCGGCGGTACCCCAGCGCACGGAGGTGCCCTTGCGGCCCAGGCCGGAGCCGATGACCGAGCCTGAGGCCACCTGGGTGGTGGACAATGCGAAACCGAGGTGCGAGGACGCCAGGATCGCCGAAGCGGTGCTGGTCTCGGCGGCGAAGCCCTGGGCGGGCTTGACCTCGGTCAGGCCGGAGCCCATGGTGCGGATGATGCGCCAGCCGCCGGCGTAGGTGCCGATCGCGATAGCGAAGGCACAGGCAGCCACCACCCAGAACTGCGGGCCACTGCCTGGCGTCTGCGTCCCGGCGGCGATCAGGACAAGGGTGATGATGCCCATGGTCTTCTGGGCGTCGTTGGTGCCGTGCGCCAGGGCAACGAGGCTCGAGGTGAAGATCTGGCCGGTCCGGAAACCACCGCGCTTCTGCGTGAGCTTGTCGCCGGTTTCGGGATCATGACGCGAGGTCAGTGCATAGGCCAGGCGCGTGCACAGGTAGGCCACGCCACCCGCAATGAGGGGGGCAAAGATGGCCGGCAGGATGACCTTCTGCAGGACCGTTTCGAAGTTGATCGAGTGGAAGCCGATCCCCACCAGCGCGGCACCGATCAGTCCGCCGAAGAGCGCGTGGGACGAACTGGACGGCAGCCCCTTGAGCCAGGTGATCATGTTCCACAGGATGGCGCCCATCAGGCCGGCGAAAATGACGTCCGGGGTGATGTGGATGCCGTCCGAACCTTCGCGGATCAGTCCGCCGGAGATGGTCTTGGCCACTTCCGTGGACAGGAACGCACCCACAAGGTTGAGCACGGCGGCCAGGGCCACAGCGGTCTTTGGCTTGATGGCACCGGTTGCGATAGGCGTGGCCATCGCATTGGCGGTGTCATGAAAACCATTGGTGAAGTCAAAAAATAAGGCCAGCGCTATGACTAGCGCGACCATGAAGGTGATTTCCACCTGTTGCCCAATCTGCAGAGTCGACGTTCAGCAGTTCCACTTCCCCGCGCCTGCCATGCACAGCATTGTTCAGCCATTGTTCAACTGGATGTACTAGCGGAATTCATTCTGGCGGGCCTGAAACCTCAAGAATCCTACGTGCCACATCCGGCATGGCCAAACAACGGATCAGCCCAGAAACTCCCGGATCGCCGCCAGTTCGCGGCGCCGCAGTCCCCGCCGGGGGTCCGGTGAGATCCAAAGCACACGGCCGGGCTGGAATTCGGCCCAGGAACGCGCCGCGGCCTCATGGTCCAGCTGGTCGTCCACCCAGACGATGCGTTCAGCCCCGCGCGCCTCAACGTCCCTCCGCAGCGCGTCCAGTTTCCACCATTCGGCGGAATCATCCCAGCCCGCACTGGACAGCACCGGCCAGCGCTCGCCGTGGAGGCCGATCGCCGGGCACAGGAACTGGGGAGCCAGCCACTCCCAGGTGGTCAGCCAGACAAACCTGGCGGCCGGGTGCAGGGCCAGCTCGTTGAGTTCGGTGACCATCTCGGCGGCATACACGACGTCCAGGATGCCGGCGTCGGCGATCTTCCATGCAGTACCCCAGTCCGTGGTCCCCAGCGGGCCGAAGGGGTTCACGACGCCGTCGACGTCCAGGTACAGGGAAACAGTGGGCTCGGACTTAGCGGGCACGTCACCCCCTCCTGGACATGGCGACAAGCCCAGCGTAAGTCAACAGCCGCTCCGCGAGCCCGGGACCGGCATATCAATCGAGCAAAATTCATTCTCTTGACGTTCGTCACAAGAATGATAATCTCGGGGAATGGAAAACCCCGCAGTCCACTCCGCCCACAGCGTCCGGCCGCTCGAAGAATCGGTCCGCACCGACTTCAGCCAGGCGATGTCCTACGGCGGATACCTGGATCTCGACCGGCTGCTGACGGCCCAGCACCCCCTGAGCAAGCCCGAGCACCACGACGAAATGCTCTTCATCATCCAGCACCAGACCAGTGAACTGTGGCTCAAACTCGTCCTGCACGAGCTGTTGGAGGCCCGCAGGCTGTTCGACGCCGACAAGCTCGGCAAGGCGCTCAAGTGCATCGCCCGCGTCAAGGCGATCCAGCGCACCATGACCGAGCAGTGGTCCGTGCTCGGCACGCTGACTCCGCGCGAGTATTCCGAGTTCCGCGGCTTCCTGGGCAGCTCGTCCGGCTTCCAGTCGCACCAGTACCGGGGTGTGGAGTTCCTCCTGGGCAACAAGAACCGGGACATGCTCCGGGTCTTCGAAAGCGATGCCGTGGCGCACGCTCAGCTCAGCACTCTGCTGGAAGAGCCCACGCTTTACGATGCCTTCCTCGCGGTCCTGGCGCGCGCCGGCTATGCGGTGCCGACGGAGATCCTGGAGCGGGACCACAGCGAGCCCTGGACCTTCCAGCAGGCCCTGGTTCCGATCTTCCAGGACATCTACGAATCGGAAGCGACACCGTGGGGATTCTATGAAGCCTGCGAAGACCTGGTGGACATCGAGGACAACTTCCACGCATGGCGGTTCCGGCACATGCGCACGGTACAGCGGACCATCGGCTTCAAGGTGGGCACCGGCGGCTCCTCCGGCGTCGACTTCCTCAAGCGCGCCCTGGACCTGACCTTCTTCCCCGAGCTCTACGCCGTCCGCACCGAGATCGGCAACTAGGCCGCCGCCGGCCAATACCAGCAACCCCATCCCTGGAGAGACATGAACACCGTGCAGCAAACCCAGCGCCCATCGTCGGCCGAGCTCGACGCCGCCGATCCCCTCGCCGCCCAGCGCGACGCCTTCTACACCCCCGACGGCGGGCAGCTCGCCGCTTACCTCGACGGCAACTCGCTCGGACGCCCGCTCAAGGCCACCGCGCAGAACCTGGCAACGTTCGTGGAGGATGCCTGGGGCAGCCGCCTGATCCGCGGCTGGGACGAGCAGTGGATGGACGAGCCCACCACCGTGGGCGACCGGATCGGCGAAGTGACCCTGGGTGCCGCAGCCGGCCAGGTCACGATCGGAGACTCCACCTCCGTGATGCTGTACAAGCTCATCCGCGCGGCAGTGGACTCGCAGCCGGGCCGTGACGAGATCGTGGTTGACCGCGACAACTTCCCCACCGACCGCTTCATCATCGAAGGCATCGCGGCGGAAAAGGGCGCCACCATCAGGTGGGTCGCCTCCAACCCGGCCAGCGGCGTCCGCACCACGGATCTGGAGGGTCTGCTCGGCGAGCGGACCGCCGTCGTCGTCCTCAGCCACGTCGCCTACCGCTCGGGCTTCCTGGCGGACGCGCAGGCCATCACCGCCATGGTCAAGGACGCCGGCGCGCTCATGCTCTGGGACCTGTGCCACTCGGTGGGCTCGGTGCCCCTGGAGCTGGACGCCTGGGGCGTTGACCTGGCCGTGGGCTGCACCTACAAGTATCTCAACGGCGGCCCGGGCTCCCCCGCGTTCGCCTACGTCAACGCCTCCCGGCAGGACACCCTGCAGCAGCCCATCTGGGGCTGGATGGGCGCCGACAACCCCTTCGGCATGACGGACAGCTACACCCCGGCCCAGGGGATCCGCCGCTTCATCACCGGCACGCCGCCCGTCCTGGCCATGCAGCCGCTCAAGGACATGGTGGAACTGATCGCTGCCGTGGGCATGGAGGCCGTGCGGGAGAAGTCCGTCAAGCTGACCGAGCACGCGGTTGCCCTGGCCGAGGAAATGCTGGTACCGCTGGGCGCCGACATCGTCAGCCCCCGCAACACGGCAGAGCGCGGCTCGCACATCACCGTTGACCACCCGCTGTTCGGCGACGTCACCCGGAAGCTGTGGGAACAGGGAGTCATCCCGGACTTCCGTCCCCCGCATGGCCTGCGCATCGGCCTGTCCCCCCTTAGCACCGGCTACGAAGAGCTTGAACTGGGAATCACTGCCATCCGCGACGTCCTCGCCGAACTCTTGTGAGCGCCGTCCTCGACGACATGGACTCCCGGCCCGGGAGTACGACGTCGTTGCTGCGCACGGTCATCGGCCTGTACCTGCGCGAGGCCGGGGGGTGGATGGCCACAGCCGGCCTGCTGGCACTGATGGGCGCACTCGGCGTCGACGGCCCGGTGACGCGCACGGCCCTGAGCAGGTTGAAGAAGAAGGAGATCGTGCTCCCGGCGGTGCGTGACGGCGTCCCGGGGCTCGGCATCACCGACGGTGCCGCGGCCATGCTGGCCCGCGGCGACCGCAGGATTTACAATCCCCGCAGCATGTCCGCCGCGGACCGCTGGTGCCTCGTCTCGTTCTCCATCCCGGAGACCGAGCGCGAAAAGCGGCACCAGCTGCGCCGGCGGCTGCACTGGATCGGCTGCGGGACCGTGGCGGCGGGCCTGTGGATCTGCCCGGATTCACTGCGCGGCGAGGTCGAGGAAATCCTCGATGACCTGGCCCTGCGCGGCATGGCCACGCTGTTCGTCACCGATATGCCCCTGCCTGGCGGAACCATGCGGGACGCCGCGGCGTCATGGTGGGACCTCGACGCCGTAGCCGGGCTGCACCGCGACTTCATCCGGCACTGCGGCGGCCTGCCGGCAGCTCCTGCCGGAGCCAGCACGGAAGCCTTTGCCTCGTACGTGCGGTGCATCGACCGCTGGCGGATCATCCCTTACCTGGACCCCGGCCTGCCGGAGGGGTTCCTGCCCGGGGATTGGCCGGGCAAGGAGGGGATCGGGCTGTTCCAGCGGATCCTCACGGCCTACGCGGGCCCGAGCGCGGAGTTCGTGAAGGCCACCCTGGGCGCGTAGCCGGGGTCCTGGGCGTGTGGCCGGCGACGGCATCCGCGCCTTCAGCCCGGAGCGGCGTCAGCTGCCGGCCTTGACCCGCGCGACAAAGCGGAATCGGTCTCCGCGGAAGGCGCTGCGGGTCCATTCCACCGGGACTCCGGCGGCGTCCCGGGCAAGACGGTGGACCACCAGCAGGGGCGCGCCCATCTCGATGCCGAGCAGGCGGACCTCCTCGGGACCTGCGAGCGCGGTCTCCACAGTGTCCTCTACGTCGATGATGTGGATTCCGTAGGCATCGGCGAGTGCTGCGTACAGGGAGCCAGATTTCTCCAGGTTCGCCTTGAACCGCGGCAGCTTTCCGGGCAGGTAGGCGATCTCATGCGCCAGCGGTTCGCCGTCGATCAGCCGGATGCGCTCCAGCCGGTGAACGGCCTCCCCCTCCGGCACAGCCAGCTTCCCGGCCACCTCCGGCCCTGCTTTCACGGTCGTGAGGCCAAGGACCCGGGCGTCCGGCCGCAGGCCCTGGGCACGCACGTCGTCGGAGAACGAGGTCAGCTGGCGCACATGGGTCAACTTGGGCGGCGCCACGAACGTTCCATGCCCCTGGATCCGGCCGAGTTTTCCTTCGGCCACGAGTTCGCTGATTGCCTGCCGGACCGTGGTGCGTGACGTTTTGTAACGCTCCGCCAGGGCCCGCTCCGTGGGGATCAGGGTGCCCTGCTGTTCCCCGGCAATGAGCTCGAGAATCTCGGTCTTGAGCAGGTAGTACTTGGGCATCGCGGGTACGGCTTCGTCGGACATATTGGACATCCTACTTGTAGACAGCAGGATTGGTCTATGCCAATCTGGTGAAGTTGGTCTAAACCAATTTCGGAGAACCTCCGTAAATCCCACAATATTCAACAGATCCAAGGGACAAAGATGTCGATCCTGCAAGACCTCCGGCAAACCCCGCGGCTCGGACTGCTCGTTGGTGGCGCTGCCGCCACCATCGGCGTGATCTACGGCTACGACATGTCGAACATCGCCGGCGCGCTGCTGTTCATTGCCAAACAGTTCAACCTCTCCACCTCTGAACAAGAGCTGGTCACCACCGCGGTCGTTGCCGGCGAAGTCATCGGCGCCTTGGTGGGCGGGTGGCTCTCCAACCGCATCGGCCGCAAGGCCTGCATGGTGGGCCTGGCCGTAGGTTACGCAGCCTTCGCCATCCTCAGCGCCATGGCGAACGACGTGCCCACGTTGCTCGTCGCCAGGCTCCTGCTGGGCCTGACCATCGGCATCTCCGTGGTGGTGGTTCCCGTCTTCGTGGCGGAGTCCGCGCCTGCAAAGGTCCGCGGCGCGCTTCTGGTCGCCTACCAGGTGGCCACCGTGTTCGGCATCATCGTCGGATACCTTGCCGCCTACGCGCTCTCCGGCACGGGATCCTGGCGCTGGATGCTCGGACTCGCCGCCATCCCGGCCGTGATCGTACTCGCCGTGGTGATCAAGCTTCCCGACACCGCCCGCTGGTACATGATGCGCGGCCGCACCGCGGACGCCCGCCGTACCCTGGCCGCGATCGAGCCCGCAGCCGACGTCGACGCCGAGTTGTCCGAAATGCAGCGGGCCATCAGCGACGAACGCGGCGGCGGCTTCCGGGAAATGATGCGCAGCCCCTACCTCCGCGCCACGGTGTTCGTCGTCGGGCTGGGCTTCTTCATCCAAATCACCGGCATCAACGCCGTGGTCTACTACAGCCCGCGCATCTTCGAAGCCATGGGCTTCACCGGCAACGCGGCGCTCCTGCTGCTGCCCGCCGTCGTGCAGGTGGCGTCCCTGCTGGCGGTCTTCGTGTCCCTTTCGCTCGTGGACCGGCTCGGGCGGCGCCCGGTGCTCCTGACCGGCATCGGGATGATGGTGGCAGCCAACGTTCTACTGGTCGGCGTCTTCATGGCCGGGCAGAACTTCGGCGGCCTGCTCACCGTGCTCGGCTTCCTGGGCGTCCTGCTCTTCACGGTCGGCTTCACCTTTGGCTTCGGTGCCCTCGTCTGGGTCTACGCCGGTGAGAGCTTCCCGTCCCGCCTGCGTTCACTGGGTGCGAGTGCCATGCTGACGTCCGACCTCGTGGCCAATGTCCTGGTCGCAGCGTTCTTCCTGACCATGCTGCAGCGGCTCGGCGGCGCCGGCACCTTCGCCGTCTTCGGTGTCCTTGCCGTGCTCGGCTTCTTCTTCGTCCGCAAGTACGCGCCCGAGACCAAGGGCCGCCAACTCGAAGAGATCCAGCACTACTGGGAGAACGGCGGGAAGTGGCCCGCCTCTGCGGAGCCCACGGCTGCCCCTGATCCGGATCCGACCCGGGCCGACGATCTGGTGCAGGCAGGCCGGCCATGACCCCGGCAGTCCTGGGCCTGCACATCGGCGGCTCCAAGACCCACGCACTGAAGGCCGAGGCCGGTGCGGACACGGCTGCCAGAGAGGGAGTCGAGCTCACCGAGGACAGCGCCAACCTCGCCTCGCTCGGGCACCAGCGGGCGGACGCCGTGCTGCGGCGCATCGCCGCCGAACTGGGCGACGGCGTCCAGGCCGTCTGCGCCGGTGCGGCCGGGGCCGACACGCCCGCCAACCGCGCGGTCCTCGCGGCGCTCCTCACCGAACACTTTCCCGGTGCCAGGGTCGACGTCGTGCATGACACCCGGATCATCCTCGCTGCTGCCGGGCTGGAGTCCGGGGCCGTGCTGGTGGCGGGCACCGGCTCGGTGGCCTGGGGCCTGACGCCCGACGGGCGTGAGGCCCGCGCCGGCGGCTACGGCTATCTCCTGGGCGATGAGGGCGGCGGCTACTCCGTAGTCCGCGATGCCGTCCGCGAAACGCTGCGCGAACACTACGCCGGCCTGGAACCGGGCCCCCTGGCTCAGGCCCTGCTGTCCGCCACCACGAGCGCCGACCCCCTGCAGCTCATGGACCTCTACTACCGGAAGCCCGAGCCACGCTACTGGGCCGGCCTGTCCTCGCTGGTCTTCGAGCTCGCTGCCGCAGGAGACCGGGAGGCCGCCCACATCGTGGCCGACGCCGCCTACGCCCTGGCTGCCCTGGCCCGGCAGGTCCATGGCAGCCTGGGCACCGAACTGCCGCTGGTCCTGGCCGGCGGCCTCCTCCTCAAGCACCCTGAACTCGCCGCTGCGGTGGCCCGCAAGCTCGAGCCCGAGGACCCCGGGAAGGTCCGGCTGCTGGAGCGGGCCCCGGTCCACGGCGCCGTCGAACTCGCACGCCGGGGACTCGCCCGGGCCGGCGCCTGAGCCGCCCCCCCTCGAGGAGCCCCCACACACTTTGTCCCTTCCCCATAGACAGACAGGAACCATGACAGTCATATCCCCCTCCCCGACCCTCGCGCTGCCCGGCACGCGCATGGCCAGCGAAATCAGCGAACAGCCCCTGGTGCTGGCCCGCGTGCTGGAGGAAGGCCTCGAGGCCTTCCGCGGCATGGCCGCCATCATCCGCAAGGCCAAACCCCGCTTCGTCCTGCTCGCCGCCCGCGGCACCAGCGACCACGCCGCGCTGTACGCG
The DNA here is from genome assembly GCF_017368795.1 of Arthrobacter cavernae. Classification (GTDB taxonomy): domain Bacteria; phylum Actinomycetota; class Actinomycetes; order Actinomycetales; family Micrococcaceae; genus Arthrobacter; species Arthrobacter cavernae. The sequence continues at coordinate 48,457 of NZ_JAFNLL010000045.1, forward strand.
AAGTACCTCATCGAAATCAGCCTCGGCCTGCCGGTCGGCCTCGCATCGCCGTCGACCCTTACCGCCTACGGCGCCACCCCCGCGCTGGACGGCGTGCTGTGGCTGGCCGTCAGCCAGTCCGGCGGTTCCCCGGACCTCGTGGAGTCGACGGCGGCGGCGCGCCGTTGCGGCGCACTGACCGTGGCGCTCACCAACTCACCAGGGTCCAATCTGGCCCAGGCCGCGGAGCACCATCTGGACATCCTCGCCGGCAGCGAGACCGCCGTGGCCGCAACCAAGAGCTACACCGCCCAGCTCCTGGCCCTCTGGTTGCTCATCGACGCCTGGCGCGGCGGCACCGGGACCCAGGCGGCAGGGCTGCAGGCCTGGGCCGCTTCCGTGCTCGACGACGACGCCGTGCTGGATCTGGCCGGCCGGTACCGTTTCGCCGAGCGGATCATCACCACCGGCCGCGGCTACTCCTACCCGACGGCGAGGGAGGGCGCCCTGAAGCTCATGGAGACCTCCTACCTGCCGGCGCAGGCCTTCTCCGGAGCGGATCTGCTGCATGGCCCGTTCGCGATGATCGATGCCCAGCATCCCGTGATTGCCGTGGTGCCCGAGGGCATCGGCGGCGACGCCATGCGCCCGGTCCTGGAGCGGCTGTCCGGGCGCGGCGCCCACGTCTGCATCGTGGGTGATCCTGCGGCCGCAGCCCCCGGCGGACTGGTCATCCCGCTGCCGGGCGGGGTCCCCGAGGAACTGTCCCCCATCCTGCAGATCCTCCCGCTGCAGCGGCTGGCGCTCGCCTTGTCCGTGGCCCGCGGCAACGATCCCGACGCGCCGCGAGGCCTGCTCAAAGTGACCGAAACCTGGTGAGGTCCGCCTGACGCTTCGGCGTTGGCCGGGTGCGGTTGGCATCCGGCCAACGCCGTCGGCGGGTGCCTCCGGGAGGCGCCGGGAGTAGTCTGGAACCATGGCCTGCGCCCCGGATAGCTGGTGGTTGTGATGCGCGTTTGGCAGCGGTGGCTGCCGGCCGCAGTTGTACCCCTTGCGCTGGCGGCCGCGACCCTGACTGCTTCCCTCCAGGCCGGTGCCGCCGTCACCCTGCCGGAGAAAAGCGCGGCGGAAGTCCTGGCCATGATCGGCACTTCCGATGTCCGGGCGCTCTCCGGAACACTGGAACAACACTCTGAGCTGGGCCTGCCCGAACTGCCCCGCACCGGGCCCACCGCTGTTCCCGGTGCGGCTTCCGTCCTTGAACTGCTGACCGGTTCCCGCACCGCACGGGTCTACCTCGACGGCCCGGACAAGGCCCGGCTCCAGCTCATGGACCAGCTCGCCGAACGCGATGTGGTCCTCAACGGCCGCGAACTCTGGCTCTACAACTCGGCCGACAACAGCGCCGCCCACGCGAAGCTGCCGGTGACGAAGCTGCCGGGAGCGCCAGGCTCCAAGCCCGCGCGGCCGGCCATGCCCACGCCTGAAGAACTCGCCCAGCACCTCCTGGCCGCCATCGATCCCGGCACCGAGGTGACGGTGGGGCAACCCTCCCGCGTGGCGGGCCGCAGCGCCTACCACCTCGTCCTCGACCCCCGCAGCAGCGAAACCCTGGTCGACTCGGTGGCCATCGACGTCGACTCCGAGACCGGCCTGCCGCTGGGTGTCGAGCTGCGGGCACGGGGACAGGCCGAGCCCGCCTTCAAGCTCGCCTTCACGGAGCTGAGCCTTGCCGTTTCCGACGCCGGCTTGTTCAGCTTTGTGCCGCCGCCCGGCGCCACTGTGAAAGAGCTCGCGTCTCCCGCGAAACCCGCCGCACCGCCCATGCCCGGTACCAAACGGGCCGACCCGGCGATGCCGCCGTTGCCCGAACTGCCCGGCGGCCCGGCGGCCGGCGGCATCACCGTCTCCGGCAGCGGCTGGGACACGGTGATCGGACTGCCGCCCGGCACCGCCGCACCCGGCACTGACCCCCTGCTCGCGCAGGCCACGCAGGCCGTGCCCGGCGGCAGGGCGGTCAGCACGGCCCTGGCGACTGTACTGCTGCTCGACGACGGCCGCGTGTATGCGGGCCTGGTACCCCTTGAGCGGCTGCAGTCCGCAGCCATGACCCGGTGACGGCGGCGGCCGCCCCCGGCGGCCTCGCCATCGAGACCCACCGGCTCAGTAAGCACTTTGGCCAGCGTGCCGCCGTCGACGGCATCGACCTGGCTGTGCCCCGCGGCTCCGTGTACGGGTTCCTGGGCCCCAATGGCTCCGGAAAGACCACTACCATCCGTGTGCTGCTGGGACTGGCCGCCGCCGACCACGGGGACATCCGGGTCCTCGGCCGGGAGATGCCGCGCGAGCTGGCCGGCGTCCTTCCGGAGGTTGGGGCGCTGGTCGAAGGACCGGCGTTCTACCCCTTCCTCAGTGGCGCGGCAAACCTCAGCCGATTGGACACGGCCGACCGCCATGCCTCCCCCGCGAGCCGTCGCCGGAGGGTCGGCGAGGCGCTGGAACGCGTCGGGCTGGCCCACGCGGCCGGCAAGAAGGTCCACGCCTACTCGCTGGGCATGAAGCAGCGGCTGGGCATCGCGAACGCCCTGCTCCGGCCCCGTGAACTGCTCGTGCTGGACGAGCCCAGCAACGGCCTCGATCCGCAGGGCACCCGCGAGGTCCGGCATCTGGTGCGCTCCCTGACGGAGGGCGGCGCCACGGTGTTCGTATCCAGCCATCTGCTGGCCGAAGTCGAACAGATGTGCACGCATGTGGGCGTGATGAGCGCCGGCCGGCTCGTGGCGCAGGGAACGCTGAATGAGCTCCGGGCCGCCGGCCGCACGCGTGTCCAGGTCCTGACGCCCGACGCCGGGACAGCCAGCCGCGTGCTGGCGGGGCTTGGCCTGGAGCCGGGTCTGCCGGAGGGCTCCGGAGCCCGGCCCGCCGAAGCCCTCGTGTGGGCAGAACTGGCCCGCCCCGGCGTCGAGCCTGAAACGATCGTCGCGGCACTCGTGGCCGGCGGGGTACGGGTCCGCGGCTTCTCGGTGGAGCGTTCCAGCCTGGAGGAACGCTTTGTCTCCCTGACCGGAGAGGGGTTCGACGTTGTCGGCTGAGCACCTTGTCGCTTGAGCAATCCGGGCTGCGCGCCCCGGCAGGACCGCGCGGAAGCTGGTCACTCATGGCCTCGGAACTGACCGTGCTGTTCCGGCGGCTCCGCACCTGGGCCATGCTGCTGGCACTCGCGGCGATACCCATCCTGATTGCCGCCGCAGTCAAGCTCACGTCCCGGCCCGCCACCCCGGGCCGCGGGCCGTTGTTCCTGGACCGCATCACCCAGAATGGCCTTTTCGTGGCTGTCACGGCGCTGGTGGTCTCCGTGCCGCTGTTCCTGCCACTCACTGTGGGAGTGGTGGCCGGCGACACGATCGCCGGCGAAGCCAGCCTGGGGACCCTCCGGTACCTGCTCCTGGCCCCCGCAGGACGCGTACGCCTCCTGCTGGTCAAATACACGGGAGCAGTGGTGTTCTGCGCGGCCGCCACGGCCACGGTCACAACAGCAGGTGCGCTGGCCGGCGTCGCGCTCTTCCCGGTGGGGCCGGTGACCCTGCTGTCCGGCGACACGATCGACGTCGGCGAATCCGTGGTGCGGTCCCTGCTGATCGCCGCCTACATCACGGTGTCCTTGCTGGGGCTCTCCGCCATCGGCCTGATGATTTCCACGTTCACGGACGTCCCGGTGGGCGCCATGGCCGCCACGGTCGTCCTGTCCGTGGTTTCGCAGGTCCTAGACAACCTGCCGCAGCTGGACTGGCTGCACCCCTGGCTCTTCAGCCACTACTGGCTGGGCTTCGCCGATCTGCTGCGCCAGCCCATCTCTTGGACGTCCTTCGGCGACAATGCGCTGCTCCAGGCCGGCTACATCGCCGTATGCGGCGCCGTGGCCTACGGAAAGTTCTCCACCAAGGACGTATTGTCCTGAGCCTGCTTTGTGTGGGGCCTGGACTCTTTGTCCTGGGCCTGGGCTAGGCTCTTCGCATGGCCAGATACTTCGACGTTCATCCCCAGGACCCCCAGCCGCGCGCGATCGGCCAGGTCGTCCAGATGGTCCGGTCCGGCGGGCTGATCGCCTACCCCACCGACTCCTGCTATGCGCTCGGGGCCCAGCTCGGCAACAAGGAGGCCCTGGACCGCATCCGGGCCATCCGCCAGCTGGATGACAAACACCACTTCACGCTGGTCTGCAAGGACTTCGCCCAGCTGGGGCAGTTCGTGATGATCGACAACGACGTCTTCCGGAGCATCAAAGCCGTGACGCCGGGCAGCTACACGTTCATCCTGCCGGCCACCAAGGAAGTCCCCAAGCGGCTGCTGCACCCCAAGAAGAAGACCGTGGGCGTGCGCATCCCGGACAACAAGGTGGTGCAGGCGCTCCTGGCCGAACTCGGTGAACCGCTGCTGTCCAGCACTCTGCTGCTGCCGGACCAGGACGAGCCGCTCACCCAGGGCTGGGAAATCAAGGAACGGCTCGACCATGAGGTGGACGCCGTGCTCGATTCCGGCGACTGCGGCGCGGAGCCCACCACCGTGGTCGACTTCTCCAGTGGCGTGGCCGACGTGGTGCGGCGCGGAACAGGCGACCCCTCGCGGTTCGAGTAGGCATGCCGGTGAACGAATCCCCCGTCAGCATCGCGATCGGCGACGCCACAGTGTCAGGCATCTACGCGCGGCCGGGGACGCCTTTCGCGTCCCTCGTCATTGCCCACGGGGCCGGCGCCGGGATGGAGCACCCGTTTCTGGCCGGTTTCGCCCGCGCCTTGAACGACGACGGCGTGGCCACCCTCCGCTTCAACTTCCCCTACCGGGAAGCCGGCAGGAAATTCCCTGACCGTCCGCCGGCGGCAATCGCTGCCTGGCGGGCCGCCATGGAACTGGCCAAGGCCAGCTCCGACGGTGAACCGCTGTGGGCGGCCGGCAAATCGTTCGGTGGACGCATGGCGTCCATGGCCGTGGCCGAAGGCATGCCCGCCGCCGGGCTGGTCTACCTCGGCTACCCCCTGCACCCACCGGCTCAGCCGGAAAAGCTCCGGGACGAGCACCTCTACGGACTCACCGCGCCCATGCTGTTCCTGCAAGGCACGCGGGATACGTTCGCGACTCCGGAGCTCCTTGAGGGTGTGGTAGGCCGCATCGGGCCCAACGCAACACTGCAATGGCTGGAGGGCGGCGACCACTCCTTCGATGTCGCCGGGCGGAAACGCCCGCCGGCCGAGGTGGGGGCTTCCTTGGCCGCTCCGGTGGCGGCATTCCTGCGGGCGCACAGCTAACGCCGGCCCCGGAGCAGGCCATGTCCCTGCTGCTGCTCGTCGCCGGCGAGGAGGGCATCGACCCGGGCCCGGATCCGCGGATGTGAAATGCAGAACAGTCCTTTGAAAGGGGGCATGGTGGAAGAACAGTTGGGCGGACAAGCCGTTTCACTCTGGGTTGCCACGGCAGCAGTCACCGGCTACCCCGCGCTGGACGGCGAGGTCGAGGTCGACGTCGCGGTCATTGGCGGGGGTATCGCGGGACTGACCGCAGCCCTGGCGCTCAAGCGAGCCGGCCAGAGCGTTGCGGTAGTGGAAGCCGCCCGTGTTGGCACCGGGGTCACCGGTCACACCACGGGCAAGGTGACGTCCCTGCACCGCCTGGCCTACACCGAACTCGCACGCAGCCACGGCGTCGAGACAGCCAGAACATACGGGCAGGCCAACCAGGCCGCCGTCGAACATATCGCCCGCACCGTCGCGGCGGAAGGCATCGACTGCGGCTTTCGGCGGGTCTCCAACTTCACTTACGCCGAATCCGAAGAAGCCCTTGCCCTGGTCCGCGGCGAGGCGGCCCTCACCATCAAGCTCGGCCTTCCCGCGGCCTTCACCACCGACGTGCCGTTGCCCTTCAGGGTCAAAGGCGCGGTCCGCTTCGACGGTCAAGCCCAGATCCACGCTGTCAGATACCTGCAGGGCCTCGCCCGTGCGGTGCAGGGCCAAGGGAGCTACATATTCGAAAATTCGTTTGCAGAAAGCATCCATGACGGCTCACCCAGCGTGGTCACCACGGCGCACGGTTCCGTCCGGGCACGCGAAGTCATTGTTGCCAGCAACATGCCGTTCGGCGACGACGGCTTCTTCGCCGAACGCTGCCATGCTCACCGTTCCTACCTCACGGCCAGCCGGGCACCCGCCCGCGGGCTGGAGGGGACGTTTATCAGCGTCGACGAGCCAATGCATTCCTTCATGAGCATGGACGTCGACGGCGGCAGCTACATTCTTGCGGGCGGTGAAGGCCATCCGGCGGCCGAGGGCGGGGACACTGCCGCCCGGTACCGCCGCCTTTCCGCCTTCGCCCAGGACCGTCTGGGGGCCAGCGAACTGGCCTTCCGCTGGTCCACGCAGGACGGCATACCGGCTGACGGCCTGCCATACGCCGGACTTCTTTCCCCGTCGGCCAAACACGTCTACGTCATCACCGGCCTGCGCAAATGGGGGCTGAGCAACGGCACCGCCGCCGCCCTGATCGTCACTAACACGATCTGTGGACTCGAGAATCCAGCGGCGGCGGCGTTCAACAGCCTGCGGCCCGCCGCGGCAGCCAAGGCAGCACCGTCCCTGATACCGGATCCGGGGAGGGGCCCCGCCGAAGCGGCCCGCAAGCCCGGGAGGACAGCCGGCCCCACGGGCCTTGCCGCCGGGGAAGGGGCGGTGTTCGACGTGGACGGGGAAAAGACGGCCATATACGCCGACGCCGCCGGACAGCTCCGGGCCGTCTCCGCGGTCTGCACCCATTTGGGCTGCACGGTCGAGTTCAATCCGGCCGAGGCCACCTGGGACTGTCCCTGCCATGGCTCACGTTTCACCACGGACGGCAAGGTGATCCAAGGTCCAGCCACCAGGGACCTCCAACCCAGGCCGGTTCCGGGCCGCATCACATCCATAACCGCCCCTTGACCCCGGGCGGATGGAGTCACAGAGTTAGGACGTCCGGCACATCCGCCGGGAACAAGCGCCAGGAGGATCCATGCCGCGGTCCGAGTTCGAGAGGTGAGGGATGGACCTCGCTGCCCTCGCCGTCGAGCTCTGCACCCTGCCCCCTTCGGAGTTCACTGCCGCGCGCGACGCCCGGGCCAAGGAAGCCAGGTCCGGAGGAGACGCGGAGCTGGCCCGCCGGATCGGCCGCCTGCCCAAGCCTTCGGCCCCGGCCTGGGCCATCAACATGCTGGCAACGCACCGTCCGACGGAGATCGACGCCGTCCTGGAACTCGGCGCGGCCCTGCGCACGGCCCAGGAGGAACAGGACCGCACTGCCCTCCGGGAGCTTGGCCAGCAACGGCCCCGTGTCCTGGCCGGCGCCGTCGAGCAGGCCCGTGAGGTGGCCGACGGCCTCGGTATCAGAGTAAGTGACGCCGCGGCGGGAGAGATCGAGCGCACCCTGCGGGCCGCCATGACGGATCCTCATGCCGCCCTGGCGGTCCGCAGTGGCCAGCTGGTGCGTGCGCTCGCCACGGACGGGATTGATGCCGTTGATCTTGATGACGCTGTCGCGGTGCCCGGGGCGCTCCCCCTGCCCGCGACGCTGCCCGGGGTCCCGTCTCCGGCCCAGCCCGGGGCCGCTGCGGGAACCCCGTCGGAACGTGCCCTGGCTGCCGTAGCCGGCGCCGCGGAGCGCGCGCGAATCAGTACTGAGGCGGCCGTCCAGGAGGCGGAGCGCAGTGCTGCCGCGGCGGAGGCGGAGCTCGCTGACGCAGAACGCCAGCACGCCGAGGCCAGGTCCCGGCGTGACCAACTCGCTGCCGACGTTAGGCAGGCGAAGGAAGAACTGGTGCACCTGCAGCAGGAGCTGGCCAATGCGGACCAGGAGGCTGCGGCCGCCGGGCGGGGGCGCACACTTGCCGGCCGCCGCGCCGAACGGGCACGCAGGACTGCCGAGACAGCGCGCGGACGACTGAAGGATCCGGGCTGACGGCATTGCTGCCGTTCCGACGGCGGGCCAGGCTCACATCCTGGCCTTGGTCCTCGCCGTCGCCGGCGCCGTCCACGGATCCTCCGGCCAGGGGTGCTTCGGGTAGCGGCCCCGCATCTCCGCGCGGACCTGCGCATAGGGTCCGGACCAGAACGACGCCAGATCGTCGGTCACCGCCAACGGCCGCCGGGCCGGCGAGAGCAGGTGGAACAGCACGGGCACCCGCCCGCCCACCAGCCGCGGCGTCTCGGCCCAGCCCAAGCATTCCTGCAGCTTGACCGCCACCACCGGCCGGCCGCCGTCGTCGTCCACGTCCGGGTAGTCGATTCCCACCCGCGAACCGCTGGGCACGTCGAGCCGTTCCGGGGCCAGCTCGCCGAGCCGGGCCGCCTCGGGCCACGGCAGCAGCCGCCGCAGCGGCTCACCGAGATCGATCCGCTGGGTGGCGGCCCCGCCAGCCAGCGCTTCAAGCTCCGGCGCCAGCCACTCATCCAGGCGCCCCAGCAGGGCCGGCTCCGAAACATCCGGCCAAGGATCCCCCAATTCCCGGTGCAGAAGGGCCAGGCGGCGCCGCAAGGCGTCTGCCGCCGTCGACCAACCGATCATCCCCAGCCCTTCGGCTTCCAAGGCGCGGGCCACCGCCGCCCGCCCCTGCGCAGCGGTGGCCCGCACAGGTGTGGAGGACAACACGATTGCCCCCAGCCGGCGTTCCCGTCGCGCGGTGACCCTGCCCTGGCTGAACTGCGCCTCCACGGCGTCCGTCAGGAGGTGCCGGGCGGCCTCCTCGGCTGCCTCGGCCGACAGCGGCGCCGCGGACCGGATGACGGCACCGGTCCCGGCTGCGTCCCGCCCCTGCGCACGCGACACCTCGGCCACGGCCAGCCATTCGTGACCGGTCAGCGGGCTGCCCGCCGGCAGACCCGCCTGCGTGCCCGAGGACAGCAGGTAGCGCTCCGGCCCTGCACCTGCGACACGGCGCGCCACGCGGTCCGGGAACGCGAGCGCGACGACGAAAGCAACGCCGTCGGCCGCCGCCACCGGCGCGGCAACGGGGGAACGCACGACCGCCTCAGAAAGAACGACGCCGGAGCCTTCCTGGCGTGCGATCGCCTCCATCCGCCGGGCCTCCTCCGCCCAGCGCCGGGCCGCCGGATCCCTGCCGGTGCGGAGTGCGGCCAGCAGGCGCGGGAGGTCGGCGCCGGGGGCACGCTGGTCACCGGAGACGAGGGCGACAGCCTCCGCCGCCGTGCGGTGCCCCACGACGGCGGCGCCGTCCAGCAGGGCGCGGGCGAGCCGCGGCTCGGCCGGAATCCTGGCCAGGGTCTTGCCGGGCGCCGTGGCGAGGCCATCGGCATCCACCGCGCCGAGTTCCCACAACACTTCCATGGCCTCGTCCATCGCTGCCCGGGGCGGGGCATCCGGGAGGGCCAGGCCCCGGCCGCCGGGCGCTCCCCAGCAAGCGAGGAGTAATGCCGCTCCGCTCAGCTCGGCCACTGCGATCTCCGGGGTCTGGTGCGCCGGCGCGGCCCCGAAGGCCTTTTCGTCGTAGCAGCGGACCACCTTCCCGGGCCCCTGGCGGGCGGCCCGTCCGGCGCGCTGCTCGGCGGATGCCCGGGAGCAGGAGACTGTCACGAGGCCGGACATGCCGCGGTTGGCGTCTCGCCGCGGCTCGCGGGACAGCCCTGCATCGATGACCAGCCGGACGCCGGGAACGGTCAGGGAGGATTCGGCGAGCGCCGTGGAGACGATGATGCGTGCGGGTCCGCCGGGTTCGCGTCCGGACACGGCGCGGTCCTGCGCTGCCGGCCCGGCCTGGCCGTGCAGTTCCAACACCTCCACGCCGACCGGAACCCTGCTGCGCAGCCGGGACGCCACATGGTCCACTTCCCAGGTGCCGGGGAGGAACACCAGAGCGTCAATGTCCGGATCCCTCGCGAGTGCTTTGGCGTGCGACGCCGCGGCCGTGTCCGCCACATGGTCCAGGAAGGCGCGTGCCACTCCCCGCCCGTCCAGCCGCGGCACCGCGGCCGGCGCCCAGGCTGTTTCCAGGGGGTACAGCGCGGAAGGGCAGTCGACGACGGGAGCCGGCCCGCCGCCGTCGTGATTCCCGATCAAAGCGGCGAAGCGCGGCGCATCCAGGGTGGCGGACATGGCGACAAGCGTGAGGTCGCCGCGCAGTTGGCGGACCTCGGCGAGCATGCCGAGGAGCAGGTCGGTCTCCAGTCCGCGTTCGTGGACTTCGTCGAGGATGACGGCGGTGGTGCTCTCCAGGCCCGGGTCGTCGAGCAGGCGGCGCAGGAGGATCCCCGGGGTGACGAACTCGACCAGGGTATTGGGGCCGGCATTGCGTTCCCCACGGACCGTGTATCCGACGCGGTCACCGAGCACACTGCCGTCCAGGGCCGCAAGGCGCCGGGCTGCCGAGCGGGCGGCGACGCGACGCGGCTGGGTCACGACGACGCGTGGCCGGGCACCCCTGTGTCCTGCGAAGCCGGCCCCTGCGGCGCCGACCGCGAGGTTGGCGAGCAGCGGCGGGACGAGCGTGGTTTTGCCCGTGCCCGGAGGTGCCTGGACCACGGCAGTGCCGGCCGGGCCGCCCGCGCCCAGCGCCGCGGCGAGATCGCCCGGCGAGTCTGCAAAGACCAGGCCGGCCCCTATGGCGTCTATATCAAAGACGCGGCGGGCACCGGCACGGTCAGGGGCTGCAGGGGCGGGGCGCAAAGTCACCCCTTCATTGTCCCCTGCGCAGTGTCCACCGCCCTGCGTCCACCGCGCGGCGGCCAGCGGGCGGGCCAGAGGCGTCCGGCTCCTAGAACGAGGGCACCGTGTAGCCCAGGCCCAGAAGGCCCCGGCCCGCCTGCTCCAGGATCGGATCGATGGTCAGCGTCGGGTGGTTCAGCAGGACGTTCACGTCGCGCTGGATCCGCTGGAGCGGGTGGGCAAGGCGGTGGATGCTGCCACCGGATCCGGAGGTCACCATGCGCACTGCCTCGGCAGACGCCTCCCCGCTGAGCGCCAGGGCGAGCCGGCTTGCCGCCCGCTCCTCGTCCGTCAGCATTGAGGGCCTGCGGTCATGGGAGGCGGCGACCACCCGGACTCCTTCCTCCCACTGCAACCGTGCTGTGGCAAGCAGTCCGTAGGCCTGGGCGAAGCGCGCCTGTGCCAGCGGTGAATCCGCCTGCCGGCCCTCCACGGTGTTCTTGACCTTGCGCACGATCATCCGCTCGCGGAACAGCTCGACGGCGTACTCGGCCGCACCGAGGGCGGCCGCCGGTGCCACCATGTTCAGGAGCGTGGCCATGGGAGTGTGGAGCAGGGGATCCGGATGGATCCGGCTGCCGGGGTTGTCCGGCGCGCTCAGCAGAGCCCAATCGGCCACCCGTCGCTCCGGGACAAACAGCTGCTTTGCACGGAGGTCGTTGCTTCCGGTCCCGCGCAGGCCGGCGGTGTGCCACACGTCCAGCAGCTCCAGCTCGGCCACGGGCACCAGGCACTGCAGCCGGACGCCGTCGTGCTGTACGGCCAGCAGGGCCCACTCGGAGTGCATCACCCCGGAGGCGAAGCTCCAGCTTCCCGTGATGGAATAGCCTCCCGGGACCCTCACGGCCGCGCCCACCGGGGCGTTGGTGGCGGCGGCCAGGGGCGCCGGCCCCTCCGCGAAGACTTCGTCCTGGACCGCGCCAGGCCAGCGGGCGATCATCCAGACGTGCTCGATCAAATGCCCGGCAGTCCATGCCGTGGACGCGCATCCCCGGGCAAGCCGCCGGATGACCTCAACGTACGTTTCCACGCCCATGCCGAATCCGCCCACGGCCTTCGGTGCCAGCATCCTGAAGACGCCGGCCTCCTTCAGTTCCGCCATGGTGGCTTCCGGAAGGCGCCGCAGCTGCTCCGTTTCCTCTGCCCGCTCCCGCAGCCGGGGAACGAGTGCGTCCACGCGGGCCAGCATGTCAGCGTGGCTGGGGACGGCGGCGGGGGTCACGGCCTGGGCGGCGTTCGGTACCTGCTCGACCTGTGCCTGCACGTTCGGGACGGGCTCGACGTCGGCCGGGAGGTTGAGCGTGTGGGCCGTGTGGTCGCGTTTGGAGGCCAGGTAGCGGCGGTTGGCCGGGGACAGGTGGACCCCAGTGGGCACCTGTTCGGCGACGCCGATCCCCAAGACCGTGAGTTGCGCGGCCTTGTCCGGGTTGTTGCTGAGCAGACGGACCGTGGTGGCGCCGACGGCCTGCAGCATCTGGGCGGCGGCAGTGTAGTCGCGCTCGTCTTCGCCGTGGCCAAGGGCAAGATTGGCTTCGTACGTGTCAAGCCCGGTGTCCTGCAGGGCGTAGGCGTCAAGCTTGGAATACAGGCCGATGCCGCGGCCTTCCTGGCGAAGGTAGAGCAGGAAGCCGCCGGTGGCCGAGATCCGTTCCACGGCCTCGCGCAGCTGCGGACCGCAGTCACAGCGCTCGCTTCCGAAGACGTCACCGGTGAGGCATTCGCTGTGCAGCCGGACCAGCAGCCCCGCGCTCTCCTCCGCCTGGTCCTGCAGCGCCTGCTCCCAGTCCCCGAAGGCCAGCAGGAGGTGTTCCTTTCCGTCGCCTAGCCCATGGAAAGTGAGGACCTCGGCCACGGCGGTGAAGCCGTCCGGGAAGCGCAGCGGCACGGTCACCCGGCTGCGGACGCGAGCCGGAGCCGGCGACAGCGACAGCGCCGCGACCGGCGGGGCGATGGTCTCAATAACAGCGGTCATCTGAGGTCCTCGGCATTCGGGATGGGGGAACGGGCAATTACTTGAAGATTGAAGTTAACCGTAACCGCAGTTAGTTCACGATGCAAGTAAATCGACGTGGAAATAACTTCACGCATGAAGTTCTATGACCTATGCTTGCGGCATGGAAACCCCTGCGGAACCCCGGTGGCTCAACGCTGAAGAGCGCGACGCCTGGCTGAACCTTGTGGGCGTGCTCATGCGGCTGTCCTCGGCCCTTGACGCCCAGCTGCGGTGCGATGCCGGGCTCAGCCACTTTGAGTACATGGTGCTCGCCGGCCTCTCCGAGGCCCCGGAGCGCACGCTGCGGATGAGCGAACTGGCCGGCTTCACCGAGTCGGGCCTCCCCCGCCTGTCCCAGGTGGTGGGCCGGCTGGAGAAACGCGGCTGGGTGCACCGCTCCCCCAGCCCGAGCGACGGCCGCATCACCCTGGCGACCCTGACGGAGGACGGCTGGGAGAAGATCGTGGAGTCGGCCCCCGGGCATGTCGAGGCAGTCCGGGCGTACGTCTTCGATCCCCTCACCAAGGCGCAGTCACGCCAACTCGGCGAGATCGGCCACCGCATCCTGCGTGCCATCGACCACCAGGAGCGCTGCCCCGGCAGCACCGCCTAGGTTCCTGCCGCGGCCGGGCCAGCAGCCGCCGGCAGCCGCCGGACGACGGCTGGCAAGCGGCCTGCCACAACACCGCGCGGCCAGGCCCAGGATCCCGTGCGCCACCCTATGCTGGTGCCATGACGCAGCTGCCGATCGGGTCCCCCGGAGCACTGGCCGACATGCTGGCCTCCACCGGCTACCTCGCTGACGAGGGCCTGGCCACCATCGGCTACCTGGCCTTGGCCATGGAACGGCCGCTCCTCCTGGAGGGCGAGCCGGGCACCGGCAAGACGTCCCTGGCCGAGGCCCTGGCGCAGGTCTTCGGACTGCCGCTGATCCGCCTGCAGTGCTATGAGGGCATCGATGCCACGCAGGCCCTGTATGACTGGGACTTCACGGCGCAGATCCTGCACCTGCGCAGCGTGGAAGCCGGCGGCGGCGCGGGTTTGAGCGTGGCCGAGCTGGAGCGCTCACTGTACGACGAGCGGTTCCTCCTGGCCCGCCCCATCCTCAAAGCCCTGCAGAAGAGTCCGGCCGTGCTGCTGATCGACGAAATCGACCGCGCCGACGACGAATTCGAAGCGTTCCTCCTTGAGGTCCTCTCCACCTACCAGGTATCCGTCCCGGAGTTCGGCACCGTCAAGGCGGAGACCGCGCCGGTGGTGGTCCTGACCTCCAACCGGACCCGGGAGCTGCACGATGCCCTCAAGCGGCGGTGCCTCTACCACTGGATCGACCATCCCGGGCTGGCCCGCGAAGTGGAGATCGTGCGGACCAGGCTGCCCGAGGTTCCCGCGCTGCTGGCCGAGCAGGTGGTGCGCGTGGTGCAGGAGATCCGGGCCTCCGACGACGTCCTGAAGCCGCCCGGCGTGGCCGAAACCCTCGACTGGGCCCGGGCCCTGCACCGCCTGGGCCGGGCCGAACTGGACCTCGCCTCGGCAGCGGCCAGCATCGGCGCCCTGTGCAAGTACCGCGAAGACACCGAACGCGTTTCGGCGGCCCTGGCCCGGATGCTCGGCTAGCCGATGACGTCCGCCGCGGAGCACAGCACTGAGGAGATTCTCCTGGCGTTCGCCGCCGCGGTGCGTGCGACCGGAGTGAAGGTCACGGCGGACCGGGCGCGCAGCTTTGTCGACGCCGTCGGGAGGCTTTCCTTGGCGAAACCCGCCGGCGTTTTCTGGGCCGGCCGGGCAACGCTGTGCGCGTCGCCGGAGGATCTGCCGGCCTACGGGCGCGTTTTCGAGGCCTGGTTCGCGCTGGATGAGCCGTCCGCTGCCCGGCTGGAGGCGTCCGCGGGCCGGGTCAGCGCCGCGGCGTTGGACAACGACGACGGCGGCGCGGGCGGCGCGAAGGACCGGTTGCGGGCGCTCGCGAGCCGCCGTGAACGGTTGCGGCACCGGGACGTGGCCACCTTGGATGACGCGGAGCGGGAGCTGCTGCACCGGATGTTCGAGGAGCTGCCGGTGCGGCTGCCAAGCCGGCAGTCAAGGAGGAGGCGAGCGGAGCGGCATGGCGAGGTGGACCGCGTACGGACCCTGCGCAGCCAGCTGCGCCGGGGCGGTGAACCGGGCCCGCTGCGCCGTGCCCGGGCTCCCCGCAAGCCCCGCCGTGTCCTCTGGCTGATCGACGTCTCGGGCTCGATGGCACCCTATGCCGACAGCCTGCTGCGGCTGGCCCATCGGGTGGTGAACGCCGCCCCGCACCACGTGGAGGTATTCACCGTGGGCACGAGGCTGACGCGCGTGACCGGAGCCCTGCGGGTGCCCGACGCCGACAACGCACTGGCCCTGGCCGGGCGCACCGTCCCCGACTGGTCCGGCGGAACCCGGCTGGGGGAGGTGCTGCGGGCGTTCAACGACCGCTGGGGCCAGCGCGTCGCCACCCGCGGCGCCGTCGTCGTCATTGCCAGCGACGGCTGGGAACGCGGCAATCCTGCCCAGCTGGGGCGCCAGATGGAAAGGCTGCATCATGTGGCCCGGCGCGTCATCTGGGCCAACCCGCACCGGGGCAAAAGCGGCTACGAACCCGTGCAGCAGGGAATCAGGGCGGTACTGCCGCACGTTGACGTATTCATAGGGGGGCACTCAATGCGGAGCTTCGAGGAGTTGCTGGACGTGATGGCCAATGCGTGAGGTGCTGGATGATCTGGTGGCCGCGGTGGCGGCCGGCCGCACGGTAGGACTCGGAACCGTGGTGCGGACCTTCCGTTCGGCGCCCCGGCCGGCCGGGGCGGCCATGATGGTCGACGCCGACGGCCGGGCGGTGGGCTCGGTGTCCGGCGGCTGTGTGGAGGGTGCGCTCTACGAGCTGGCCACCGAGGTGGCCCGCGAGGGCCGCCCGGTGCTGCAGCGTTACGGCATCAGCGACGACGCCGCGTATGAGGTGGGACTGACATGCGGAGGGATCCTGGACATCTTTGTGGAGCCCGTCTCCACCGCCACCTTTCCGGAGCTGCTGGAGGTGGCCGACGACGTCGCCGCCGGCAGGCCGGTGGCGGCGGTCACCGTGATCGAGCACCCGGATCCCGCCTGGCTGGGCCGGCATCTGGCGGTACGGCCGGATGGCTTCAGCGGCTCGCTGGGCAGCGACCGTGCCGACCATGCCGTCTGTGACGACGTGCAGGGCCTGCTGGCCACCGGCCGCAACGCGACCCTCAGCTACGGTCCGGACGGGCAGCGGCGCGGGGAAGGGATGCGCGTCTTCGCCGTCAGCTTCGCCCCCCAGCCGCGGATGCTGGTGTTTGGGGCGATCGATTTTGCCGCCGCCGTGGCCCAGCAGGGCAGCTTCCTGGGCTACAGGGTCACGGTCTGCGACGCCCGCCCGGTGTTTGCCACGCCCGCCCGCTTCCCGCAGGCCAACGACGTGGTGGTCGACTGGCCGCACCGCTACCTGCAGGCCCAGATCGACGCCGGCTTGGTGGACAGCCGCACCGTGGTCTGCGTGCTCACCCATGACCCCAAGTTCGACGTGCCCTTGCTGGAAGTGGCGCTGCGCCACGACCTGGCCTACGTCGGCGCGATGGGCTCACGCCGCACCCACCACGACCGCATGGACAGGCTGCGCGAGGCGGGGCTGACCGACGACGAGCTGGCCAGGCTCTCCAGTCCCATCGGGCTGGACCTGGGCTCCCGGACACCGGAGGAAACGGCAGTCTCGATCGCCGCCGAAATCATTGCGCTGCACTGGGGCGGAGCAGGCGGCAGACTGAGCACCATGGACGCCCGGATCCACCACGAACCCCTGGCGGACGCCGAGCATGAGGCGGCCGCACAAGAACTTGGGTCCAGCTAAGAACTTGGGTCCGGCTAAGGCGCCGCCCTCCCGCCTGGGGTAACCTGTGTCACATTAGACTGGATGCCGGGCAGTCGAGCTCGTCCTCCAAGGCGAGAGGAGATCCCAATGGCTCGTTCCACAACGATCACCGTCGAAGTCGATGATGTCAGCTATACCGACGACGTCGAGCCGCGCTTGCTGCTGGTCCAATACCTGCGCGAACGGCTGGGCAAAACCGGAACATTGATTGGCTGCGATACCACCAACTGCGGCGCCTGTACCGTCCATCTGGACGGGACCAGCGTGAAGTCCTGCACCATGTTCGCCGTCCAGGCCGACGGCCGCCGCGTCACCACCATCGAGGGTCTGGCCCGGGACGGCAAGCTCACTCCCCTGCAGCGGGCCTTCCACGAATGCCATGCACTGCAATGCGGATTCTGCACCCCGGGGATGATCATGCAGTCAGCCTCCCTGCTCCAGGAAAACCCGCATCCCTCGGAACAGGAAATCAGGGAAGGCCTGGAAGGAAACCTGTGCCGGTGCACCGGCTACCAGAACATCGTCGCCGCGGTCCAGGCGGCCGCGGACGGAACCACCACTTCGGACAGCGCCACGGAAAACGGCGCCTCGGAAACGGCGGGTGTGGCATGACCATCGCCGAAGTCGGCCGCGCCCGTCTGCGTAAGGAAGACTCTCACCTCATCACGGGCCGGTCCAGGTACACGGACAACATCACCCTTCCCGGAATGCTCCACCTTGCCATGGTGCGTAGTCCCTTCGCCCATGCCAGGATCACCTCCGTGGACGTCTCCGCGGCGAAGTCCTCCCCCGGCGTCGTCGCCGTCCTCACAGGGAGCGACGTCGCGGCGGAACAGGGCAGCCTGCCCAACGCCTGGCCGGTCACGGCCGAGCAGAAGGCCCCCGCACATCCGGCGATCGCCGTCGACGAGGTAGCGTTCGCCGGCGAAGTGGTTGCCTGCATCATCGCCCGGAGCGCCGCGGCGGCACGCGACGCCGTCGAACTCGTTGACGTCAGCTATGACGAGCTGCCCGTGGTCCTGGACCTGGAGGAAGCCGCCACGGACCAGGTGCTGGCCCACCCGGGCCTGGGAACCAACACCTCGGCCACGTGGGTCTTCGACTCGGGCGAGGCCGGCACGGGCAAGCCCATCAGCGAGGCGCTCGCGGGCGCCGAAGTACTCATTGAACGCACGTTTTACCAGCAGCGGCTCATCCCGGCTTTCATGGAACCGCGTTCCACGGTGGTGGACCCCACCGGCGAGCAGATCACCGTGTGGTCGGCCACCCAGATCCCCCATATCCTGCGGCTCATGCTGGCACTGACGCTCGGCATTCCCGAAAGCAAGCTCCGGGTGATTGCCCCCGATGTCGGTGGCGGCTTCGGCGGGAAACTGCAGGTCACCCCGGAGGAGGCCATCACCGTGCTGGCGGCCCGGCACACCGGCAAGCCGTGCAAGTACACCGAGACCCGCAGCGAGTCCCTGATGGCGGCCCACCACGGCCGCGCCCAGGTGCAGAGGCTCAGGCTCTCGGCCACCAAGGAAGGCATCGTCACCGGCTTGGACGTGAAGTTGCTGGCGGACATGGGGGCCTACCTGGGCCTGGTCACGTCCGGCGTGCCCATCCTGGGCGCCTTCATGTACAACTCCATCTACAAGTTCCCGGCGTACCGCTTCGAATGCACCAATCTCTTCACCAACAAGGCGTGGACGGACGCCTACCGGGGCGCCGGCCGGCCCGAGGCCACGTTCGCGATCGAACGCCTGATGGACGAGCTCGCCGTGGAACTGGGCATGGATCCGCTTGAGGTGCGGGAGAAGAACTGGATCACGCACGAGGAATTCCCCTTCACCTCCGTGGCCGGGCTCGAATACGACAGCGGCAACTACGAGGCCGCCACGGCCAAGGCGCTGGAACTCTTCGACTACGAGGGGCTCCGGGCCGAACAGGCGCGGCGCCGCGAAGCGAAGGATCCCGTGCAGCTGGGCATCGGGATCTCCACCTTCACCGAAATGTGCGGCCTGGCGCCTTCCCGTGTGCTGGGCGCGCTCAGCTACGCCGCCGGCGGCTGGGAGCACGCCCAGGTGCGGGTACTGCCCACGGGCAATATCGAAGTGGTCACCGGGTCCTCGGCCCACGGCCAAGGCCACGAAACCGCCTGGAGCCAGCTCGTGGCGGACAAGCTGGGCGTGCCGTTCGAGAACGTCGAGGTCCTGCACGGCGACACCCAGATCTCGCAGCGGGGCCTTGACACGTACGGCTCAAGGTCGCTGACGGTCGGCGGCATGGCGGTCCTGGCCGCCGCGGACAAGGTGATCGAGAAGGCCAAAGTGATCGCCGCCCACCTCATGGAAGCCAGCGAAGACGACCTTGAGTTTGCCGAAGGCAAGTTCAAGGTGAGGGGCACGGACCAGTCCACCAGCCTGGGCGAGATCGCCTTCGCAACCTTCTCCGCTCATAACCTGCCGGACGGAGTGGAGCCCAACCTCGATTCCGACGCGACCTTCGACCCGCAGAATTTCTCCTACCCCCACGGCACGCACCTGGCCGCCATGGAGGTGGACACCGAAACGGGGCGGGCCACCATCCGCAAGTACGTCTGCGTGGACGACATCGGCGTGGTGGTCAATCCGCTCATCGTGGAGGGCCAGGTCCATGGCGGTCTGGCCCAGGGAATCGCGCAGGCGCTCTACGAGGAGGCCGTGCACGACGACGCCGGCACCCTGGTCACGGGCTCCTTCGTGGACTACCTGGTGCCCGGCGCACCGGACCTGCCGCACTACACCACGGCGCGGACGGAAACCCCGTCCACCACCAACCAGCTCGGGGCCAAGGGGGTCGGCGAGGCCGGAACCATTGCCTCGACGCCGGCCATCGTCAACGGCGTGCTGGACGCCGTACGGCATCTGGGCGTGAAGGACATCAGGATGCCGTGTTCGCCATCGCGCGTGTGGGCGGCCCTGGAAGAAGCCAAGCTGAGCGGAGGTGTGCAATGATTCCGAGTGCATTCGACTATGCCGCGCCGGAGACCCTGGCCGAGGCACTGAGCCTGCTGGGATCGGCCGGCGACGACGTCAAGCTGCTGGCCGGCGGGCAAAGCCTGATCCCGGTGATGAAGCTGCGCCTGGCAGATCCCTCCATGGTGATCGACCTTGGCAGGATCGCCGAACTGTCCGGCGTGCGCGACGACGGCGACGCCTTGCTGATCGGCGCCATGACCCCGCACCACCAGGTGGCCACGGACCCCCTGGTGGCCGCCCATGTGCCCTTGCTGGCCAAGGCCGCGGCGACCGTCGCGGACCCCCAGGTGCGGCACCGGGGCACGTTCGGCGGGGCCCTGGTGCATGCGGACCCTGCGGGTGATCTGCCCGCCCCGGCGCTGGCCGCCGGGGCCACGTTCATCATTGCCGGTCCGGGCGGGGAACGCCGCGTGGCAGCGGCGGACTTCTTCCAGGGCTACTTCAGCACCGCCGTCGGCGACGGCGAAATCCTCACCCACGTGCGCGTGCCGAAGTACACCGGGTGGGGTGCGCACTATGAGAAGTTCACCCGTGTGGCCCAGCAGTGGTCCATCGTTGCGGTTGCCGCGATGGTGCGCGTGGAGGGGAACTCCATCGCCGAGGCCCGGATCGGGCTGACCAACATGGCCAGCACACCCCTGCGTGCCACCGCGGTGGAGGAGGCGCTGGCAGGGTCACCCCTGACGCTTGAGGCGATCACAGCGGCAAGCGCCCACGCAGCCGAAGGAAGCGATCCGGCAAGCGACCTCAACGGCGACGCGGCCTACCGGAAACATCTGGCCGCGGTCCTCACCAAGCGAGCGCTCGTCGCGGCCGCGGGTCTCTGAGCGGGCGGGCGGAAGGAAGCCGTGGAACTCAAACACCATTTCGTGGTTCCCAGTTCACTGGAGGACACGTGGCACGCGTTCAACCAATTGGAGGACATTGCCCCGTGCTTTCCGGGGGCGACACTCACCTCGGTGGACGGTGAGCAGTTCACCGGAACGGTCAAGGTCAAGCTGGGGCCGATCGCCATGGTCTACTCCGGCACTGGTGAGTTCGTGGAACGCAACGAGGACTCGCACACCGTGGTCATTTCGGCTGCGGGAAAAGACAAAAGGGGCAACGGCACCGCCGGCGCCACAGTGACCGCCATACTGACATCAGAGTCCGGCGGCACAGCCGTGGACGTCACCACGGACATGAACGTGACGGGCAAACCCGCCCAGTTCGGCCGGGGCGTCATCCAGGACGTCTCGGACAAACTGCTGGCGGAGTTCGTCCAGTGCGTCATAGGGAAGGTGGGCGGTGGGGGCGCGCCGGCTGGCGAAGCTGCTGAGCCGGCCGGACCGGGATCGCCCGCGGTGGACGCGCCGGCCGCCGAGCATGCCGCGCCGGCGGGTGCGGCCGCCGGGGTACAAGCCGCTGCACCGGCCGTGGCCGCTGTACCGGCCGTGGCCGCTGTACCGGCCGCAAAAGCAGCCGCTTCCCCGGCAGCGGAGCTCGACCTTGGCTCCGCGGTGTTGCCAGCGCTGATGCGCCGCCTTGCCCCTGTACTGCTGGGCGTCGCGGCCGTGGTCGGCCTGATTTGCTGGCTGAGGCGCCATCGTCGCTAGGAGCGTGGGTCGGTAGTCGTTCGGTGGCATGAGGCCG
>NZ_JAFNLL010000046.1 GCF_017368795.1 Arthrobacter cavernae
GGCGCTGGATCAGCGGACGACGTCGGGCGGTCACCGAAGCCGCGGTGGTACACCAGTGCCCCGTCCACCATCGGCAGGAAACCCTCATTGATGTGTATCTCCAGCGTGCTCATGGCCGCACCTCCACCATCATGAGGGGCCGCAACGGCAGAACTGTCCTGAAGTCCTGCTGCGGGTCCGTGTATTCGAGCTGCAGGCCGGACGCATCCGGCGGTGCCAGGTAGCTGATCCAGATCAGCTCGGTGGCGCCGGGAGCCAGGGTCCCGGGACCGCGGCCGGAGTCCTGAGGCGTCACCGTTGTGGCTGAGCCTTCGGCGCCCAGCTTCAGGCGGAGCTGACCCGGCGCAAACAGCATCGGCTCGGTCCGGCTGTTGTGCACCTCCAGCTCAAGGACGACGACATCGCCCCAAGTGTGGTTTTCAGGCTGCGGCCACGTGGAAACGGGACGCCCGGTGCCGCCGTTGCTGTCATCGACGTGGCTCTCCGGGTGCAGTGCCGGCCCGCCGGTGAAGCCCGGAGACGCCTGGCCCGCGCCGGCCAGGCGGGCAAAAGCAGTGTGAGCCGTGTTAAACGCGGGCCGGCCAGCCGCGTCCAGCCGGGCAAAGCGTCCGGCACGGACGAGGCGCAGGGCGCCGAACGGTGTTGCGGCAGCGGGCCCCGTGCCGGTCTCGGCGGTAGCGACCACGAGGTAGCTGCCGCCGGCGGCCAGCAGAAAGGCGCCGCCGCCCAGCAGCAGCCCGAATTGCCGGCGGGTCAGAATTGGGTGTGACACCGTACGCATGCTGGAGCTCATGAACGCACCCCGTTTTGTCATGGCCGGCTTCGGTTCATCCGGCAGAGTCCACTTGGTCCTGCTGTTCATAGTGCGAAGTCCACTACATGTTGCACAATCCAGTCAGAACTTGTCAAGGTATATTCGGAATTTGTCAAAGTGCTTGACTCCAATGGGAGTTACGCGGCCGGACTGGATGTAAATCCACACCCTGCGAATAGTGGATTATTCCGGCCAACGTGGCTACATTAGGTCCCATGTGCTGACGGCCATCTGCCGCCTGCTCGTGATTCGCACATATTTCCGACTTGAAGATGCTGCACGGTTGGGCCCTGCAGGCCTGAACAATTTCAACCATCGATCGATTCCCGAACACACAGCCGCGCATGTGGCCTGGATCTTGAACGGTCCCAGCACGGTGTTTCAAAAGTCGCACGCTCGGTGAAGTGTGCGAATGCCGGCTTGACGTCTCAGCAAGGACGACCACGGCCATGGGTGCGCGGCCGACTGCACCAATAACAAAGATTCGGCAGGCGTCAAGTGCAGAGCGACGTACGCCGAGGTCTGCCGTTTCCGAACACGCCGAAGGCCCAGCCGCCTCTTGACCTCATCCCGGCCCTCCTGCTTGATCCCAGGTCTGATGGGATCAACGTTCACGGGTGGGCACCGTTCGGGCGTCCTGATGGGCTCCAATTAGATTGACACAATCAGCAGTCAAACCCACATGATAATGCCGCATATCGTGGGCTTTGGATTCGTGTGATCCCCGCGATTTCAAGAACTTCTGGCTGTGCAGCGGGCGGTGCAGGGTGCCATGTGTGGTCCGGGCCCAGGACCCGCAGCAGGGTCGGGAGCAGCTCCGTCAGCTAGATGATGGCCGCCGCGGTTACCGGACCAATGCCCGGGCGGGTCAGGAATCCCGGGGCGGCCATCCTCTGCGCGAGCATGGATTATTTCACGAATCGGAAGAGCGCTGTGCGGAGTAGACCCTCGCCCAGGTCCAGCTGGAGGGTCTTGCATGACCCGGCGTAGCCTGCGGCGTCTTCCAATTGAAGGCGTAGTATCCGTTGCCAAGATTCTGCAGACCGCTGCTACCGGCTGCGTACTCCTCCAGCTGGTCGGGTGTTGTGCCGCTGGAACAGCTCAAGGCCGTGACGGTGACTGAAGCGGTGGCCAGATTCGTGACGGGTGCCCCGGAGGCGTCCAGAAGCCGCCATTTCAGGGGTACCGCCCGGCCGGCCGTGACCACGTTGAGAATATTGGAGGTGTCCACGGGGGCGGAGAATCCTTCAAAGTCGTAGGCAACCCGGTAGTTCGCGACCGCATGGGTTTCGTGGTTGGCGTTGTCGGTGGCGCGAACCGTGAACGTTCTAGGACCGACCACGCCAAGACCGATGGCTCCTCCGTCGGGTACGTCTCCGAAGCAGCCGGAGAGGCCCGAGCCCCCGGGTTCGTCGGCGCAGCTGTAGCTCGCGTGCAGGGGCCCCCAATAGACACGTCGCGCCGTCGACCGGTGAGGTGATTTGGATTGTCGGCGGGTCGCTGTCCGGGTCACAGGCATCACCTAGGCCGTCGCTGTCTCGGTCTTCCTGTTGCCCATTGGCGACACTTGGGCAGTTATCCGCAAGTGCTCCAACGCCGTCGCCGCTAGCTGGAAGATCAGACGATGGATGCCGTGCCCGCGGTGTCGCTCGTCAGGAGCACCGGGTAACCGCCGAATCCCAGGCTCACCGCGCCGCCTTCGGCG
This sequence comes from Arthrobacter cavernae, assembly GCF_017368795.1. Lineage (GTDB taxonomy): Bacteria > Actinomycetota > Actinomycetes > Actinomycetales > Micrococcaceae > Arthrobacter > Arthrobacter cavernae. Next base: position 2,520 of record NZ_JAFNLL010000046.1, read on the forward strand.
TACAGGGGCAGCTGCCTGCCGAAAATATCGACGGCGCTGACGTTGCCCCCGCCTTGGAGCACCAGTGAGTGCATCACTTGGGTGGACCACACGATCCGGCCCGTGCGGCCATCCGCGAGCTTGAACACGGCTGACCGTGCGTCCGCGCCCAGCTTCTCGTCCCCCATCGCGGCAGCCCCGGCGAGGAAACGTGACAGAACGGCCTGCGCGACGGCGGCCGGCTTCGGCACGAGGCGGCCCCCGGCGGTGTCCTCGTGGCGGAAGAGACCGAAGTTCGCCTCCGGACTGGCCGGGGCGTTCCAGTTGTCGACCAGCCCATAGTGCATGTACTGGCTTGCCCCTGCCGAAAGGACAGCGGCGGCGTCGCGGACCAGGAAGGCTGCCTGGACCGGCTCCGGCTGACCGCCTGCGACCGTGTTGTAGCCTGCCTCTTCGAGCACCACCGGTTTGCTCGAACCCGCGGCCGCAAGGAGCGCCTTGGCGTTTGCCACGGCACGCTCGCTGTAGCCTTCAGGAGCCTTCGAGAGCGAGTAGTTGTGGATAGTGACGACGTCTACGTAGTTGTGGCCGCCGAGCGTCACGAAACGGTCAAACCACGTGTACGCAGCTCCGCCTACGGCCCACCAATCGTCGGCCGCTCCCAGCGCCGGACCGCTGACCTTCGCGCCGGGGGCATAGAGCCGGATCGCCTCGGAAGCCGGTTTGAGGAGTTTGAGGTAGCAATCGGCAGTGCGCCCGCACTTGCCGTTGTTGAGGGCGTAGTTGAACTCGTTGTAGATGGCATAGTCGACGCCCGCACCGAACTTCTGCGCCGTGGCGCGGGCGTAGTCGACGTACTGGTTGATGCAGGACTTCGAGGACGGCGTGCGGCCGCCGTCGCACAGCCCGTAGTAGGCCAGGACCAGGGTGGGGCGGATGCCGCGGGCCTGGAGGCGGGAGATCTCCGCTTCCGTGGACGGATCCCAGGTAAAGCCGGGCCCACTGGCCACCGCGTCCTCCCAGCGCCAGTCGACCCGGGCCGTGCCGGCGCCCACACCACTGGCTGCTGCCGATTGGTCGAGGCTGCGGTGGATGGCGGGGTGGACGGTGGTCCCGAAGAGTGACGACGCCGGCGGTTTGGCCAGGCCCGCCACGAGACCCAGGTTGGTGGCCGCCTTGCCGGCAGCAGTGGACACGGTCAGCTCGTAATAGCCTGGTCCGAGCCCGCTCAGGTCAACACTCGCCGCACCGTTGGAGACAGCAGCAGAGCCTGTCGCCACAGTGGACCCCTCGAATGAACTCACGGAGTAAGCCACCGACGTCGAATCCGCCGCCACAGCAACCCGGGCGGAGGATGCCTCGTAGACAGCGAGTGGATCGGTGAACCGGGGTGCGGATTCAGCCCGCGCAGGTGCCAGACCGGCCGTCGCCGACAAGAACAGTGTCACAGCGAGGGCAGCCGAAACACGCAGAGGTACGGACATCGAGGCTCCAAGGATGGATTGGGCGGAGGTCACGTGCGACCAGGGGATACCCCAAAACAACCCTGCGCACCAGATCCCGTACGGACAGGCAACTTTGCCAAAATTTACATTACCTGCCGTGTGCCGGCCCGGAAGCTAGACCGGCCGATGAGGGCAGTTCTGCATTGCTGCCAGCAAGGCTCCGGCAGGCACCCAAAGCTATGCAGCACGTGGTCATGGAAGCCCGCCAGTCACTGACATCTGGAAACCCTGATGCCGGTAGGCCGCGATCAACTCGCCGCGGCAGGGTGCTGGCGTGCGCGCCGCACAGTTCGGCCATGCGGATGGTCAGGCCCGGCTTCCGCGGTTGGAGGATCCGTTTCCTGGCCAGGCTCGCGTCAGCCCATTCTCGTGTTCTGGTCAGGTGGGCTGTCGACCGGTAGTGCTCCGGGTTCGCTGGGGCGCAAGGCAGGCAGCGGCACTTGTGGTAGGCGTGCATGTTCCTGGTTCCGTGTTCATGGCTGGCTTTGGGGCAATCGCGGACGGCCAGAGGAGTGGCGGTGGGGCTGGAGGCATGGAGGCCGGGTGTGCGGCGGCCCGTCCCGGGCTCGCCGGTCAATGGGCCCGGACGGGCCGTGCGTGTTCGTGGTCGGTCGCGGTGTCGGATGTCCAGCCGTTGGCGAGGGCCCGGTTCCGGGCAACGGTGGCGCTGCGCCGTTCGTTGGCGGTCTCTTGTGGGGCGTTCGTTCCGTGCAGCTCGGCGTAGAGCCGGTCGATCCGGGCCCGGTAATCCTCGGTGATGCCGTTGCCGGCCAGGAGGTGGCTGATGGTGGAGGCATTGGCGCCGATGCGGGTTGCGATCTCGCTGCCGCACCAGCCGAGGCTATGCAGCGACTGGAGCTGACGGCGGGGAATGTCTCCGTTGACGATACGGCCGCGCCGCTTTTCGGCGCCTTCGGCGTCCTTGTAGCTGATCGCGTTCAGGGCCCTGAATGTGCTGGCCTTGACTGTCTTGGGCTTCTTGCCGTTTCGCCCCTTCATGGCGAACTCGATGACCTTGGCATGAATCCCGGACAGGTTTGAGATCTGCAGGACGGTGAGTCCGGCAGCCCGCAGTTCTGTGATCCTGGAGCGTACCAGCCCGGCGTCGACCATTTCCCTTCGGGGACGGTGCTTTGTGGACTGGCGGCTATATTCCAGGTTGGCTTCGCGGCACGGCGTGCACCGGCATCGGTGGTAGTTGTACATGCCCCGGGTTCCGTGTTCATGAGGTTGCACTGCCTGGGTGCACCGGCAGACTGCGAGATCGGCCGGTTCGGTGGCGTAGGGGCTGAAGGGCATGGAGATCATGTGTGTCGAAGCGGGGCCAATTCTCACCGGACAAGTATAATCCCCGGCGCGGAGGGGCTCCGCGCCGGGGATTCCGGAGTTTGTTCGGGCGGATTCAGGCCCGTCGGACCCGCGGGTGATACGGGCCGGCTTCCTGGTGTCGGTGATGCACCGGTCAAAGAGATGGAACGGGTGTAACCGACTCTCCACCAAACGCGGGGCTTGACAGCCCAGTCCCGCCCCGGGGTGGGGTCCTCCCGGGATCCGGGGGAGGACGGTGTCCGGGAATGAGCCTTCCCCCGGCGCCGGCCTCCGGCGAGGAACTCCTCGTCGGGATCGTGCCGGCACCGGCCGGCGGGTTCACCTGCTCATACCGCTTCCCCCTCCGGCACCGAACCCGGATGGCCGAAGAAAGAACGGACGGGCCTGCTGCAGGGACCGCAAAGCCGGCGGCCCCCCGGGGAGGGTCCCGGTCGCCGGGGAAGACTATTTCCTGGCTGCGGCGGCCTTCAGCCTGGAGCCGGCGGTCAGCTTGGCGCTGTGGCCGGCCGCTATGTGAAGGGTCTCGCCGGTCTGCGGGTTGCGGCCGGTGCGGGCTGCACGGTCGGTACGCTCGACGGCGAGCCAGCCGGGATGACGATCTTCTCGCCCTGGGCGAGGGAGGTCTCGAAAACCTCGAACAGGGCGTTGAGGATGGAGTTGACGGCAGCATGGCTGGTTCCGGCCTTTGCTGCAACTTCTGCAACCAACTCACCACGGTTCTTATGCATAGCATGTCCTCCCGGACTTCGGGTCGGTA
>NZ_JAFNLL010000047.1 GCF_017368795.1 Arthrobacter cavernae
GGGATGACGATCTTCTCGCCCTGGGCGAGGGAGGTCTCGAAAACCTCGAACAGGGCGTTGAGGATGGAGTTGACGGCAGCATGGCTGGTTCCGGCCTTTGCTGCAACTTCTGCAACCAACTCACCACGGTTCTTATGCATAGCATGTCCTCCCGGACTTCGGGTCGGTAAACAAAGCACACGGCCGGATACAAGCCGACATCGCAGAACTTACCAGCACAGCCCGGGGCGGTCCATAGACCCGGCACGGAACCGGACTGGCCGCTCCGGTAGGGGCTTACTTTTCGCAGGCAATGCCGTCGCCATCGCGGTCCAGGCTCCTGCTGTAGCCTGGTTGGCCGGCATGGAGTGGAGCTGCCCCGGCTGCTCTCACTGCTGCGCAGTTTGCGTAGTGCACTGCAGGCGCTGGCGCCACCGGCGCGGGTGCTACGGGTGCCGGTGCCACGGCGGATTGGATCGGCTCAGGCGAGGGCGGCGCCTTCTCATTGGTAGGCGCCAGCTGAGCTGAACAGTCCCCGAGGATGCCTGCCATCGCGTCGTGTTCAGCTTGCGTTACCCACAGGGTGTATGTTGCTTTCACTGAAATCTGGCGGGCGACATATTCGCAACGGAAGCTCTTGTTCGGCGGCAGCCAGGTGGCAGCGTCACCGTCACCCTTCTTGAGGTTTGTAGGCCCGTCAGTTGCCTGGAGGTTCAGGGGATCATTGGCAAACGCTGTGCGCTGCTCGATGGTCAGCTGCTGGGCACCTTTCTGCCAGGCATCGCTGAGTGCGACCACGTGATCAATCTGAACTGCACCGCTGGTGGCGGCGCCGCGCAGGAAGTCAATGCTCTTTGCGGTGTAAGGGTCCGCGAGGGTTCCACTTTGGACCTTGCACGGAACGCTGCTGGTGAAGGTCACCGCGGTCAGATCGCGTTTAAGCGTGTCATTGCGGGTATCGCAGCCGTTTCCATCGACATCTGCCCATGCCTGGCCGAAAGCAGCACGGTCGTACCCGGTCTTGGGTGCCCTGCCTTTGACCTGCAGCGTGGCCAGCAAATCCAGCGCCTTCGTTGCGTACGCCGGCTGTGAGCGCGGGGCTGCGAAGCCGCCTCCGCTGGCAGGTGCCGTCACGCCGTCAGGGTCAAGCGGCGACCCAGCCCCGGCCGGCGTCGGTGTCGGTGACGGACTGGCTGAAGTGGTGGACGGGACCGCGGTGGCCGACGTGGACGGGGAGCCCCCACATGCCGACAGCGTGAGTCCAGCGGACGCAATCAGGGCCAGAGCGACCAGGGACTTTGCGTATCTCACTGCATGCCTTTCAGGGGGTTTGCATGGTGCTTCTTGCCAGTGTCTGCATCGTCTCATGCGGCTGTAGACGCCCCTACCAAGGGAGTCAATTGTATCGAACTGTGGTTCCTGTCAGTCCCCCTACGTGGACGAGAGGTGGTTCGGCACGGAGATCAACCCCGACGGCCGGATCACGCCAGCCGGCGCCCGGAGCCGGTGCTCCGACCTCCTATCCCAAGCCCAGTAGTAGGAGTAGTATTGTTACTACTCCTACTACTAATGGATTTGATGAGGTGCTTCTGATGACGCTGAGCGTGAAAGACCGAGTGTTCGCCGCGGCCGAGGAGATCAGTGCCGAGCGCCGGCCGACTGTCTCGACGGTCCGCGCGGCCGCGGGCGTGAGCAACGCCGACGCCACCCGGTACCTGAAGGAATGGGCCGAGGAGAAGCAGGCCGCGGGCGGGCAGCTCGCCGCGACCCCCGCGGTGCTGCTGGAGCAGGCAGCCCGCCTGGCCGGCGCCTGCTGGACGGAGGCATCCACCCTGGCCGCCGAGCGCCACGCCGCCGTTGAAGCGGGCTGGGCCCAGGAACGCAAGGACAGGGACCTGGAGATCGCCGAGCTCGTCGCCGACCTGGACAAGGCCACCGCCGAGAGCGACACGGCCGCGGCCGGGCATGCCCAGGAGATCGAGCGGCTGGAGGCGCAGCGGACGGCGCTGGAGCGCCAGCTCGCCGTCATCGGCAAGCAGCTGGAAGACGCGCGGGATTCCGCGGCTGCCGCCGGCAGGGAGGCCGCGGACGCGGCCCGGAAGCTGGCCACCGCCGAAGCACGAGCCACGACCCTGGAACAGGTGCACAACGCCCTGCTGCAGCGTGTCTCCCCGGAGACGAAGAATGCCGGCAGCTAAAAGCTCACATCCTTCCCGGCGTACTTCACGGAAAGCGATGCCGAGCAGGTCCGGGCCGCGTCCATCACCGAACTCATCGAGGCCGCCACCCTGCGCGAAGTGAAGCGCCTGCAACGCAAACACAACAACGGGAGGACATGGGACGGCGTCCCGGCCGGGGCGCTGCGGCCAGGGCGCCGGACACGCGAAGAATCCCGGCACCGGAACGAGAACAGGCAGGCGAAGTGAATGCAGGTTGAGAAGGCCACTCTGGCCGACGTGTGGCCCCTGGCCTGGACGGTGTCGCTGGCGTTCTCCAGCGAGTCCACGCGGCCGATGCTCAGGCTTCGGGCCGCCTTGGGGTACTGCCGGCATCTTGTGTACCTGGTGCCGGCCGCCCTCGACGGATGCCTGTGGCACAGCAACCGGCGCATGGCCATGGGCATCGAATCCGGCAAACCAGGCCGGAGCCGCAGCACCTGGCTCCTGGCGGTCACCGTCGTTCCCATGCTGGGCGCGGTGGCGTCGCTGGGCCTGGCGGATCCCGGCACCCGGCAGGAGGCTCAACGGGTTGTGGCCGTGCTGAACACCAGCATGGTCATCTTGGCCACCGTGTTTGCGGTCTGTGCCGTTGCCATCGTGCGCAGCCGCCCCATCCGGCACGCCAAGGCCTACTCCGCCATCACGGCCTGGAAGCGGGACCTGCACCCCGCGCAGCCGTACACCATCGCCTACCTGGCCAAGCATCCGGAGGAAGATCCCGGGGCCGGTTTCCGCTTCGCGAAAGCAGACCTGGCCGCCGTCGTGCCGGCCGGCAGCCCGCTGTGCACCACCGCCCGGACCAGCCGCCACATCCGCGCCTACCAGGCAGCCGGCTTCACCCAATTACTAATGAGGGCGTAAGTAGATCGACTTCTTGGCGAGGTCTTGGAAGAACGGACCATGCGTGCGAATGATGCCTGACATCGTGGCCGGCTTCTTCCACGACCCCAACCTCGCCTACCTCAGGACCGCGTAACCACACTCGTCGACCACTAACGCACTCCTTAGTAATGCGACGGGTTCCCGTGCTTCATTGATGATCATCGACAGACTCTGTTCACGTTTGTGTTGTGATTTGATCTGTACGATGTGCGGATCAGAAGGTGAGCGTCCAGCCCTCCCGTCTGGCCTGGTCCTTGGTGTAGGACACGCCGTGCGCCTTCAGCCCCTGTGGATCCAGCAGCGTGATCACCCCGCCGCTGTTGCCCAGCTGCACGCCGTCGGCGATGGGCACCTGCAGGGTTGCCCCGGCAGCCAGCCGGCCGGCCGGAACCGGGCAGCTTTTCTTCAGCCGGTCCGCGATCCGCCATCCGGTCAGGTCGACCGGCTCCGGGGAGGCGTTGAGCAGGAGCACGGACTCCGCCTCGGGCGCCGGGCCTGCCGGGTTGACGAGCGCGGACAGGATCCGCAGCGCCGCCTCCCCGGGTTCGGGACGCGGCCGCGCGCCTTCGATCGAGTGCCCCGTGACGTCGTCGGTATGCCAGGACTGGCTCTGGAAGGCGAGAAAGACCGCCACCCAGCGGTCCTCGCCGGGGAAGTGCAGCAGCAGGGCGCCGTCCTGCCATACGCCGTCGTCCCGGCGGAAGGCGGCACTGTTGCCCTGGTTCATGTGGACGTCGTGCACCCCGTTGCCGGGGGCGAACCCGAAGACCTTGTCCGGGATGCCCGGCTCGGGGCCCCAGGGCTCGCCGAAGACGAACAGCCGCGCATCCGCGTCACCGGCGGCCCGCAGCACGTAATGGTCCAGCAGGTCCGCCAGGTCATTGTCCGGACCTGCTGCCTCCGGCGGCAGCAGCCGCATATTCGCCGGATCGAACAGGTTGCCGCGGATGAAATCCAGGTTGGCCCGGCCGGGCCCGGAGGGCAGCCGCGTCCATCCGGTTCCGGCACCGGGCAACAGACCCAGAACCGGATGCCGGAAATTGTCATCCGTGAGATACAGCAGTTCCGAGGGCGACTGCTGGGACTGGACGTTCACGGCGGCACGGTAGTGTGTGCCGCCGTCGTCCTGCAGATGGATCTGGTAGTGGGGCGTGTCGGACGCCCCCTCCCGGCGGCGGTCCACCGCCCTGGCCGCCAGCACACCGTAGTTCTTCAAAGGCATGGCTTCCTCCCATTCATGGGTTCAATCCGGTCGGCGGTGGCCCCGCCGACGGCGGCCGCCTCAGAACCCTGCTGTGCGCCGCCGCCCGGTTTGTCACGAGGCGACGATCGGCACAACAAGCGCAGCCTGAGAGCAGTGCAGGACCGGATTTTCGATGGTGTGTGATGGAGTCCGAATTACGCGGTGGTGAATTGCTCGCAATCCTCCAGCACTGTGATCGTGACGACCACGTTGAGGGGGGAAGGAAAATCCGAGTGCAGATGAAACTCCACTCCGCCGCCCTCGTCGCCGTGGACACCGATATTCGTCACGAATACATTGGCCTCCCCGAGATGGGGCCGTATGTGTTCCAGATCGCCCGGTACGGGCCTGCGGGGCGCAGCCATTCGGCCGCAGTGATGATCACGGCCGATTTGGCGTTAATCGGGGTCCAGTTGAAGTTTCTTCTTACCCGCCCTGCACTTCTGAATAGAAGACACGTATTGAACGCGCCATGGTGAAACTCCTTATATTGACGGTGGAAACGACCGTTGCCGGTCCTCACCGCGGTCTTGGTTTCATGGCAATCGGACGCGCTGCGGCTTCTGGGTCCTTTCTTCGCGGATTCTGCTGTGTAACGCCCCTGCGGCGCCGCCTCAATATTGTGAGCGCTTTTCCGGGCTGTGGCTGGAAGATCACCGGCGGAAAGGGCCAGAGTCCGCCGGGCTGTCACAGGTAGCCGAACGGTGCCGGCTGTTCAGCCACTCTGATCGTGCTATGGTCCTTGAGCGATAAACCGATCCAGTGTTCTTTGGCGACGGAAATTGAGCGCTCCACCGAGAGCGAGAGGCCGGGTACGGACACGCCGAGTTCGATCGTGTCTGTCTCAACCTCGGCTGAGAACGAGTCAGCAAAGCCGGTCTGCATCCGGGTGGTGGGCGTCCCCTGGTAGCAGAGGCCGCCATTGACGGAGACCTCTACCTGGCCACCGTCCCATCCTTCCTGGAATTCAACGTGGACGATGTTCACGTAGATGGCTTGTTCTTCCTTTGAGGGGACGAACTCGCAGAGGATCGGCTCTTCCTCCCGGCAGACCGGTCGGACGGTTCATAGTCCTCGATTTTATCTGCCACCTCGTTGAGAACCGACTCCAGAACGCCGCGATCTGACAGTACGTCGTGCAGGGAGGTCTGCATGGATGCGGCTGAATCCTCGGCGCCGGCACGGTCCAGCGCTTCGCTGAAGGTTTCAACGTTTCGCCGGAATTCGATGTGTCCTAAGGTTTCTGCTGCTTCCTGACCGGTCATGGTGGCCTCGACCAGGCTCAGGGCTTCATCTACTTTGGCATGTCTTTTCTTGAACGATCCGTTGGCTGCCGCCACAGATGTCATCTCTGTTTCGGTATCCGGGATACTCAGGGTCTTGTAGTCCCTGACGAGGGGTTGAGCCAGGGCGGCGGCGGCGTGGATCGCTGCGCGACTCGAGGGCAACCTCTCCATGGTCTCCCGGAGCGTATCGTTGGCTGTTTCGAGGACTGCCGTGCCGGTGAAGGCCAGGGTGCGACCGACATCTTCGGTAAAGAAGTCGCCCGCCACCGCCTCTTCGTCCCAGCTGCGGGGCGGAGCAATACGCAGCCGGAAGGGATCGCTGAAGACGATTTCCCCGTCTACTTCGGCTGCCACTGAAATGTCGTACACCCCTGGCTCGGAGACGTCCCAACCGTTAAGCCCCGCGTAGATCGGCAATGATTCATACACCGCTTCACCGCTGTGGAGGACCTGCGCTGCGGGCTCCGTGCAGTACTGGGCGTAGGGCTGCCATTGGCGGGCAGGCTTACCGTCCCGTTTAATGATGGCAAGTATTGCCTGGGGACTGAGGATATTGGCCCGGACAATTTTAGGCTCGGCACTGGCGTTGGTGAGCTTGAGTTCGAGTGTCACCGGCTCGAGAAACTCAAATACCGGCTTCTCCCGATTCGCACGCACCTCCAACCGGAATTCAGGCCGCCGCTCCAACGAGTCGGGGCTTTCGAAGCCATGGTGGTCAAACCAGTCCGCATTGCCCATCTGGACAAACCGGGCTGGCGCATGGCGCATGAAGAGGAGTTCGGCGTCGCTGAAACGGAACCCGAAGTCGGCGAAAAAGGCAGACTGTCCCCCGGAGACGCTGAACGGGTAATTCATGAACGACCGTGCCTCCGGTTCATCTGCCAGAGGCAACCATGGGGTGCCGAGTGATTTTTGCCATGAATGGGCCAGGTTGAATGCGTGTCCCATCTCGTGTGCTGCCGTCCAGAACTTCATTCGGCGGATCCAGGCATTCGGCGCGGCATCGCCCGGAGGTGCGTTTTGGATGAACGACTCCGTGAAAATCGCCGTTCCCTGCCGATGATTGGGCCCGATGTCGTCGAACATGATGCCGCCCAGGGATGTTCCTTGATCGTGCAGAGCCGCCGACAGGACCCACAGTGACCATCGCGGTGCATTGGTGAACCGTGACCAAAAGGTCTGCATTGCATCGTGCATTTCGGCGTCGCTCCAGACCCCGTTTGCGCCTGCGCCGGACAGAGGGACCTGCCCGTTACCGCCTGAGTTTGTCACCGCGAAGCCTGCCCTGCGATAGACGGTGTCAAGGGAAAGACTTTCGCCGGGCAGCGCAACGGGCCGGTTGGGGTGATCGTGTGTATTGATCGATACCACCGGGTTGGCATCGGCGGTTGCGTCAAATTCAAATTCCACGGGGCGGTATGTGCTGGCCTTCCAGGTGTGGGTGCGTGCGAGGGGGGTTATCCCGGCCCCGCTGAAGGTCACCGTTGCCTTATTGGGCTGGCCAAGGATGCCCACGCGCACCACCGCGATATCCACGCGGGTATACGGAAATGCGGTGGTGTTTCCATCGCGGTACCAGATGGGCCCGCCCCAGCGGTTGTTGCCCGTCTTGACGAGGGACGCGATCCAGTGATGGAGCTCGGTGAATCGTGAGTAGGACGTGCCGCTGGCCGTCATTTGCGGATAGGGCCCGTCGACGTCGAGACGGAGCTCCTCGCGTCCAAACAGCGGAAAGACCGGGACCGCGGCCTGCGGCTCGGCACTGACCTCATGGGTTCCGTCCAGGTTGGGACCTGCACCGGGAACCGGCATCGGCGGATGCAGGAAACTCCATGAATAGAGGCCGCTCAGAGAGCGAGGAAAGGGGATCTGGATGAAATCCAACTCCGAGAATTCCTCTGGTTCGCCATACTCAATCTCATTCGAAGTGAAAACGTGCTGCAGGGGCAATCCTTCACCCTTAACATCGGTCATTGTGTTTCCTCCATCGTTGGGAAAAGTCTGCAGAGGCCGTGTTGAGTCCGCTATCCAACAAAGCGAATAGAATCAGCATTGTCCGTGGGCCACGCTCACGGTAGATGGGCGCCGATCCCGGCGCACAAGGATTTCGAAATCCCGGCGCATCACAATCAGTACTGCTGCTATGCGTTACTACAGCGTTATTTTCAGCAGGAACGGCCAAGAACGGCCAAGCAAGTTCCGGCCGGTTCAGGTGCACAACCATGCCAATACGAGACAAACAGCTTCAGAGTGGACCCATTAACAACGTGTGTCAAGATGTCGCGTTGACTCTCAAAGATGCCCGCGTAGCAGCATTGACCGAAGTATCCGGACGTGCATACTGGAAGGTAGCCCGTCAATATGCTGTTTGACTGGGAAAAATGGCAGAGCGCCACTACATTACATCCCGCTTCCTACAGCGGATGCCGTTGGCTGACTCTGGTGAGGTCGTCCGTCTGACCTGAGCCGGGCGGCCGCAGCGCTTCGGCGCTCCACAGGGCTTCGCTGAACTTCCCAGAATTGTCGACGCGCCGTTCTGCAAAAGGGCTCGGCTGATCTGCAGTTCGGCTTGGTGCAGCCGGCCCTCGCAGCGGAAACCAACGCTCCATGATTCACGACAGGAGAAGCCGCCATGGCAACAATGGCGCAGTCGACTGGCCCGGAAGTGACGCTTTTTAGCCGCGATGTGCTGGGCAGATACACCTGCAATACCATGAGCGAAGCCCGGGATGCCCAGAACCCGAATATTAATGCCGACGCTCGTCCATTCGACGTCATCGTCATAGGAGGCGGCAGCTTCGCCGGCGTTTTCGCGCAACATCTGCTAACTGTCGACGCTGGCCGTCGGCACCGCGTGCTGGTCCTGGAAGCGGGTCCCATGCTGGTGGGCGAGCATGTCCAGAATCTGCCGATGATCGGCCTGGATACCCCAGGTCCTACATCGATCAAAGACCTGCGCAGTGCAGGTCAGGCGACGACGCCGCGCAATGAGGTCTGGGGGCTCGCCTGGCACTCCGACATACCCTTCACCGGGCTGGCCTATTGCGTTGGCGGCCGGTCGCTGTACTGGGGCGGCTGGTCTCCCCAGCCACTGCCAAATGAACTTTCCGGCTGGCCAGCCGCCGTCGCCGCCGACCTGACTGGCCCGAAAGGCTACGTTGAGGCCGCCAAACAGCTCGGCAGCGACTCAACAAATGACTTCATCTACGGGCCGCTCCAGAATGCCCTGCGCCGGATCCTTGCCGACGGCAGCTTCACCCACGCCATGTCGCTGTCCGCACTCCCGGACCATCCAGCGGTAACCGCACTGGGAGCCGCCGCAACCCCGGCAGAGGTCGCAGAAATTCTCGGACTGGCCAGCCCTGACGGGCGTACCGTTTCGCAGCTCAAGAATGAGGCCAAAGTGGAGGCCCCGCTGGCCGTGCAGGCCCTCACCCGGCCTGGTTTCTTCCCAGGCAACAAGTTCAGCGCTGCACCGCTTACCGTCCAGGCCGCACGCACAGCCTGGGGAGAGTGGCCGCGTCTGGACAACCTGCGCCGCCGGCTCATGATAGTCCCCAACTGCCATGTGGAGAGGCTCGTCTCGGAGAGTGGCCGTGTTACCAAAGTCCAGACCAACCAGGGCGACATCGAAGTGCTCCAGGACGCCGTCGTTGTCATTGCCGCCGGAACCATCGAGAGCACCCGGCTGGCGTTGGTCTCCTTTGACGGTTTGCCCAAAACCGGTGAAATCGGCAAGGGGCTGACGGCTCATTTGCGCTCGAATCTGACAATCAGAGTTCCGCGTACATCCCTGCCGGTTGACCCTGCAATCGCCGAACTGTCCGAGGCCGCGCTCTTCCTCAAGGGCAGCGCGGTGGTGCAAGGGAAGGAGCGGTTCTTCCACCTACAGATCACCGCCGCCGGGCTCGGCCCACAGGGCAACAACAGCGAGGCCGAGCTATGGAAAAAGATTCCCGACATCGATACCTTAAACCGGTTCAGAACCGCCAGCGACTCCCACGTTGTCATCACCATCCGCGGCATCGGGGAGATGGACACGGACAACCCGAAAAGTTTCGTGCGCAAGGACCCAGAGCTCGACTACGGAACCAACCGGGCATTTGTTGGACTCGAGGCGTCTCAGAGGGACACGGACCTGTGGGATGCCATGGATGCCTGCAGCGACGAGGTGGCACTGGCGTTCGCCGGAGGGAAAGGCTACGAGATCCTCGTAAATCCGCTGAACAACCAATGGGTCACAGCAGCTTCCGGCACATCAGCCAAGGACAAGCTCCCGTACAGCGAACCCAGACGAGATAGGCTCGGCACGACCCACCACGAGGCAGGCAGCCTGCGTATGGGAACGGACCCGACAACTTCCGCGTGTGACACCGACGGACGTCTACACGCCGTATCCAACGCTTACGCCCTGGGTCCGGCCAGCTTCCCGCGGCTGGGAAGCCCGAACCCCATGCTCACGGGCGCTGCGCTGGCGCGGCGGCTGGCTCAGCACCTGGCATTCAAGCCAGGACCCCAGCCAGACGGGCAGCCTGGTGAAGCACTCCCATACACCGCAGGGGACGGGTATCAAGTGCTCCTTGACGGCATGGATGCGAGGGACTGGCGGCTGGCCGGACCAGGTGCCTTCCCTCTGGTCGATGGAGCACTGGTCAGCGAGCCGGGTGGCGAACTTGGCCTGTCCTGGTGCAACGTGCCAACACCACCGGATTTCAGCCTCCGCCTGCAATATCGGCTTTCGCGATTCGATGACAACTCCGGGGTGTTCGTCCGTTTCCCGGACCCAGACAAAAAGCAGTACGGGAACCCAGCCTACGTGCCAGTCCACTTCGGCTTTGAAGTCCAAATCGACGATCTAGCCGGCCCGGACGAGCGACACACGGGAGCGATCTACGACGTTGTCGATCCTGGCTTCAACAGAGTCAATTCGCTACCGCCCGGACAATGGAATGACCTGCAGATTGACGTGGTTAGCCAGACCTACACCGTCACGCTCAACGGAGTCCGCACGACCAAAGTGACCAACACCGCTGCCGGGCGGGGACTGCCAAGCACCCCGACTGTGCCGAGCTTCATAGGCCTCCAGGCACACAACGGAAGGGTGGCATTCCGCCACATGCGAATCAAGAAGCTATAGCTCTCACTCAGATCCCGTCCAACCCCCGCCCAAGCCGGCAGGTAGGGCAGACCATTGAGGCACGAAGAGGAAGAAGGCCAGGATCCGGGACAGCTACGTCCCCATACACAGGGACCTCTTGCGGCTGATTGACGATTCCCCGTTACCCGGCCGGATAGCCCGAGCCGATCACCGATATCAAGCGCCGCAGACAAAGGCACAGCCTCCCGCCTTGACCGCCTGTCGGGCACGGGCTATCCAGGGCAGTGAACAAAACCGGAACCGACCAAAGCTCCACAGGATTGCCGGCTGCGCACCGCCGCTTGTGGGCTGCAACTTCAAATTGACCAGTCGCGGCAACTTTGGAGCGGTCAAAACAAACTGCAGCCAGTGGCCAGAATTTAATTGCAGTTGACAGGGGGAATTACAAGTTGACAGATGGCATTAACAAGTTGACAGTGGCATTACAATCTGATAAATAATAAGGTGTACTATTGAGTAGTTGCCTACTCTGGGCCGCCGCCAACAGGAGAGTCACTGTTTAGGTACGTCGCGCTATCCCCGGCCGGTGCGACAAAGCGCAAGACGGAATAGATCTCACGTCAAATCACGCAGAGGAGAAAATCATGGCAGGATCTCCGGCTATCCATGTCGGTTCAGACACACGGGCAAAGTCGCAAGCGCAGGCTATGATAGACGCGGAATTCGCAATCCGTGAGACCGGCCTTGAAGTGAGCTTCGTTTCCGATCCTCACATCGCAGGTGCAGGCACGCTTAACGGCAACGGCGTTGCCGTTATGGTTACCTGTCTATCGTTGGGGTCAAGGACTTTCATCGAGGTCGTTGGCACGAGCCTTGACGGCGACGCGGCGGAAGAAGTCCGCAACAGGGTCCGCACAATTGCCATGGGGTCGCCCTCCTAACAGTGCTAGGACGGTGCTGAACTAAGCGCCATTTTGAGGGGCCGGTTCGGGCGTGGACGCCTGGACCGACCCCGCAACCATTTTCAGCGGGCATCCGAAGACCTGGTTTCTGCTCATTTTCTGGACGGTCGGGAGGTCTGTGAATGGTTGCACCGGCCGGGGCGGCGGGTTCCCGTGGCGCTGTGCCGCCCTGGCCGGTTCAGGCCATCGCCCAGGCCCCGTTTTGGTGGGTGAGCCCCAGTTTCAGGAGTCGTTTGAGGTTCAGCCCGGCAACACGGGACTGGATCCAGGCATGGTTCTTCAGTCCAGGACCGCGACGGGGCCAGGCCCCTGCTTCAGATGCTCGCCGCCTCCTGCCGGCGCATCCGGCTCGTCTGGGCCGACGGCGGCTACGCCGGCAAACTTGTGGGCTGGACGCAGGAAACCCTGAACCTGGCCCTGGCCATCGTCAAACGCTCCGACGACAGCCAAGGCTTCCACGTCCTGCCCCGCCGCTGGGTTGTTGAACGGACCCTGGCCTGGATCGCCCGGCACCGCCGCTGCGTCCGTGACTACGAACGCCTGCCGGCCCACCACAAGGCCATGGTCCGCTGGTCCATGATCAGAATCACCGCCAAACGCCTGGCCAACAGGGTTTAGGAACAGGCACTGAAATGAGCACACGATAATGCCCGATATTGAGCAGTCGGACTCGAGCACGTTATCCGTGTTGTTCCATCCCACACGTGGCACCTGAAACGACCATTTGGGTACAGCGGTTACTCTGAGGTGTCAAGGATGTGAGACAGTCGGTTGGTTTCGTTTCGGTCAGGCGGCCGCGGGCAGCGGCCGGTTTTAGTCGTGAAGCCGGGCATGGCGGTCGCCGGCGGCAGGCCGTCGCCGTCTCCTTGACCGACTTGGAGGTGGAAATAACTTCCCGGCACAGCTCGTCCTTGAACTCTTGGCTGAACCGTTGACGCGATGCAGACATCCTGCGGATTCCTCGTTTCAGTAATCCCCCATTTTACGGGGACCACTATCCGCAATCTCCGCAGCAGCCCACAGCTTCTGGCACAATAAAACTACAACCCGTGCCCCCGTTTTCAATTGGCAAATGGCCCCATATTCGGTTGGCATTGACAGCCTCGGCCTTCCTGCACGGCTACCCGGCGCCGACTGACACACGGACCTCTAGTAGGACGGAGTATCAGGATGTCCACATCAATGGTCCCGGCACCGACAGGGGTCACCCCCCATCCGCTCACACCCTTGAGCGCCGGCGAACTCGAAGCTGCGGTACGGATCCTCGGGGAGGCGAAGCGGATCCCCCAGCCGTATCGCATCGTCTCCATCTGGTTGCACGAGCCGCCCAAGCAGGACGTGCTGGCCTGGGACGGCAGCGAGCCACTCGAGCGCGAGGCGTTCACCGTCGTCTACGACCGATCCGCGCGGAAGACGTACGAGACCGTCGTGTCACTCACCCACCGGCGCGTCAACCGCTGTGAGGAGATCACCGGCGTTCAGCCGGCGTACATGATCGAAGAGATCTTCGCCGTCCCCGAGCTCATCATGGCCGACCCGCGGTGGCAGGAGGCGCTGCGCAGGCGCGGCGTCACCGACCTGTCGCTGGCCTACGTCGATCCCTGGCCCGGCGCCTGGCTGTCGGACACCGATCCCGGTGACCGCCGGGTCTGCCGGCCGCTGACCTGGGTTCGTCCACCCGTGGAGAACGGTCACCAGTACGCCCGGCCGGTGGAGGGACTGACGGCGGTCGTCGACCTCGACCAGATGAAGGTCATCGACGTCACCGACCACGGCGTGGTGCCCATCCCGGAGTTCCAGGGTGAGTACATCCCCGAGCTCATGACGGCCGCCGGCGACAGGAACCGTCCCCAGTTCGGCCGGCTCCGCAACGATGTGAAGCCAATCGAGATCACCCAGCCCGAGGGACCCAGCTGGACGGTCGACGGCCACCGCGTGGAGTGGCAGAAGTGGCAGCTGCACGTCGGCTGGACCGCACGCGAGGGACTCATCCTGTTCGACGTGCGCTACGATGACCGCGGCCAGCTGCGCCCGATCCTGTACCGCGCCTCGGTCGCGGAGATGGTCGTGCCGTACGGCGATCCCGCTCCGACGCATTTCCACAAGCTCGCCTTCGACGAGGGCGAGGTCGGACTGGGGCTGCTCGTCACCTCACTCACCCCGGGCTGCGACTGCCTCGGCGAGACCCGCTACTTCGACGGGCTCGCCACCGACCAGGACGGGCATCCGATCCTGCTGCCCAACGCCATCTGCATGCATGAAGAAGACACCGGCATCGCCTGGAAGCACCTCGACTACCAGAAGGAAACGGGCGAAGTGCGCCGCATGCGACGCCTGGTGCTCTCCTCGATCGTCAACCTCGGCAACTACGAATACGGCTTCTTCTGGTACCTCTACCAGGACGGCAGCATCGAGTTCGAAGTCAAGCTCACCGGTGTGCTCTCCACCGGCGCCTACCGGCCCGGCGATAAGCCGAAATACGGAACCGCGGTGGCTCCGGGCGTGTACGGGCCCAACCACCAACACTTCTTCTGCGTCCGGCTGGACACCGACATCGACGGAGTCCAGAACACCGTCGTGGAGGTCAACTCGGAGGCGATCCCGCTCGGAGAGGACAACCCCTACGGCATGGCATGGGTGACGCGGGAAACGCCGCTGCGTACCGAGCGGCAGGCCCGGCGGACGATCAACCCGGGCAGCGCGCGGTTTTGGAGGATCACCAATCCCAGCCGGCTCAACGAGATGGGCGAGTCCGTCGCGTACCGCCTGCAGCCCGGGGCCAATGTGGGCCTCTTCCTGCACGAGGACTCGCCGATGCTGCGCCGCGCCAAGTTCGCCTCGAAGCATCTGTGGGTCACGCCCTACGACCAACACGAACGCTACGCCGCGGGCGACTACCCCTGGCAGAACCGTGGCCCCGACGGCCTGCCCCGCTGGACCGAAGCCGACCGCAACATCGACAACACCGACATCGTGGCCTGGTACGTCGTCGGCGTACACCATGTGCCGCGAGTCGAGGAGTGGCCCGTCATGCCGGTGGCCAAGGCCGGGTTCCATCTGCTGCCGGACGGCTTCTTCGACGGCAACCCGTCACTCGACCTGCCCCGGCCACACCATGCCGGCCACCCCGGCATCCCCGACGAGCAGATGTCCCCGACGACGCACACGGGCTGAAAGGGCTGGAGCAGCCGGTATGAGGGGTCATCAACGCCATCAAACCAGGTTGACGTAGTCTCCACTATCGGCATCGAACCGCGTCGAATTTTGGCTCATGAAACTCAGGGGTGTTTCTGGTCCGATCCAACCTGAATTGAGTGTCAGGAGGTCTTCGATTCTGATGCTCCGTATGCCCGCATCTGCAGGCAGGGTGACTCTGATGCCGGGTAACAACTGTGAAGAATCTGACGATCTTTTCCCGCATGGGCCGACCGGTCCACGGCTTCCGTCGCCCACGGCACCCTCCGGGCTACGAATCAGAGTCTTCGGGTTAGATGGGTGCCGCGGTGGGAATTCCGAGGGAGGCTGTGCATATCCGCCGGTCATGGTGGTGTCGTTCCCGCCCGTGGTTCCCTGGCGGTTGTGCGCAGGCGGTCGGGTGGGTCCCGTCGTCCATATGTGTGCGGGAAAAGCCCGGAGGAGTTAGCTTTTGCCGTGCCCATGTGGGCGAGGGGCAGCGTCTACCCGGCGCCGCTACCCTCGCCCTGGGAAGACGTTGCACCATCGCTGACGGCGCGGTTCGCCGGCTTGCGTCTGCGTGCTGCGGCGCCTGATTCCAGGCCGAGCTTCTTCAGCTCTTCCGGGCTCCACCCGTCCTTGGTGGCGCGCACGTAGGCGCGCTTGTCCTCGCGCTCCGCTTCGGTGAGCTGCTCGCGCAGGTCGGTGATCCGCTGACGGGTCTTGACCAGGTTGGTCACCGACTCGATGCGCGAATCCAGGAGCGCCCGTGCCTGGGTGCGGGTCTGTTCAATATCGATGGTTGCCATGCACCCACCCTAGTGCGGAGGGCCGACGTGGTACCGGCTCCGACACGCAGAGCCGGAGCCGGTACATTCGGGACCATCGGCAGACCGCCGGATATTCGGAATCGGCAACTCAGACGGAGCAAGCTATACATTTACACGGGTGTAAATGGGCGTGTCCTGCACCGTCCTGCCGTCCTTGTTTGGGACACTTGCTTGTGTGGTCCCCGGTTTCCGGGGTCGCTGCGCTGGGCTTTTTACAGGAGTGGGGGAACGGGTGACTGAGGAGAATGCCGATCGTTCCCGGTTCTCCCGCCGGCGCCGTGAGAACAAGCCCGCTGGGACGAAGAAGCGCCGTGACCTGTGGGTCACTGCCGAGGAGGAAGTGGCTCTCGTTGCTCGTGCGGCACGGGAACGTGTGACGGTGCCCAACCTGCTCATTTCTGCTGCACTCTCGGAGACATCTGAGACCCCGACCCAGCGCAAGGCCGCTGCTGCTGAACTGATGGCGTTGCATACGTTGCTGGCCCGCGTATCGAACAACGTGAACCAGATCGCCAGGCATGCCAATGCAGGTGATGATTTCCCGCAGGATGCACGCGCAGTTCTTGCGTACGTGCGTGAAGTCGCGATGCGCATTGACCGTGCGGTTGAGGGGCTGATGTAGGGATGATCCCCAACATCACCCGGGGTGCACGCATGGGCGGTCTGATGGTTTACCTGGCATCGACAGATGCGGACAAGACGAAAAACGCGCACAGTGATCCGCACCTTGTTGCCGGCGATGCTGCGATCATGGCCTGGTATGACGATGGCGTGCTGGACCGGGATGACGCCCTGGCCATTGCCAAGCACCTGGATCAGCCGCGCAAGACGTTCGGCGTTGAGGTCCGCGTCAAGGACGTGCAGTGGGATGCCGCTATGAAAGAGCGCGTCTTCGTGGGCCACAAGGATGCCAGCGTCTGGCACTGCTCACTGAGTTTGCGTGCCGAGGAAGGCGCACTCACCGACCAGCAGTGGGGTGACATCGCCAACGATTTCGTTGACGCCATGGGCTTCACCGAGACCAGCGGAAAAGCACAGTGCCGCTGGGCTGCGATCAACCACGGAACCAGCGAGAACGGTAACCACCACATCCACATCGCCGTGTCCCTAGTCCGCGAAGACGGCACCAAGGCATCCACCCACGGCGACTACACGAAGGCACAGCAAACTTGCCGTGCACTTGAGACCAAGTACGGTCTGGAAGAGCTCTCCACCGTGCACGCCACCCGCGGCTACGAGCGGGCCGAGAAGGCCACGGCCGTCCGTGACGAACGGGAGATGCACCGTGCGTCCCTGGCACGAAAGGTGCGGGCCAGTGCGTCCGCGTCGGGTAGTGAGGCGGAGTTCGTCCGCCGGGCCCGCGACACCGGACTGCTCGTCCGTCCGCGCTACGCGAAGAACACCACCGACGTTATCGTCGGCTACTCCGTGGCCGAACGCCCGGCGCGTGGGGAACGGCCTATTTGGTTCGGCGGCGGAACGCTCGCCTCCGACCTGAAGCTCGGTGCGCTCCGGCAGGAATGGGCGGACTCACCGCAGTCCGCCATCGACGCTGCAGCCGAATGGAACGCCGCGGCGAGGAACAGGCGCAAGGTCATTACCAACGGTCCGGAGAACGCCGTTCCCGGTCCGCAGGTCTGGGTCGAGTACACACGCAACGCCACCGAACTGGTGGAACGCCTGCGCGCCCTGCCGAAGGATGACCATGCGACCTGGGCGAAGGCCGCACGGGACGCGTCCGGTGCGTTCGCGGCATGGTCCCACCGCATCGAAGCTGTGCCCGGGCCGCTGGCGGCCACCGCTGCTGAACTGTCCCGGACGGCCCAGCTTCGCGCACCCAGGGACCATGGCAAACCGGTGCCGCTGCCTTCCATCGCGGGAACAGCGATGCTGTTCATGGCCGCTGCCAGCAAGGACAAAACCGCGGCGCAGACCGCGCTCATGGTGCAGCTGATCAATACCGCCTTCGCCGTGTACGAGATGCACCAGCAGGCCGGCCGCACACGGGAGGCCCAGCGCATCCGTGCGGTCGTCACACAGCAGCTGGCACCGTTCACCGCAACCATGCCCAAACCCGTCCTGGTCGGCATTGGTGAGCCCCCGGCCGCCGGTGCCGGCACCGAGCCAACTGCGGCCGACATCGGACGCCGGGGCATGGCCCCGGTCCGCCCCGGGTCCGTGGTCCCATCCACACCCGAGAGGGCCAGGACGCATCAGCATGCTGGCCCGGACAACGGACCGGTGCTGGACCGCTAAGACCGCAAGAGATCAGAACAACTACGAGGGGGAAGTACCGATCATGAGCGAAGCAGACGGCATTGACGAGGTAGTGGACGGCAGCCTCAGGCAGTCCCTGATGGCCGCCTCACGGCTTGCCGAAACCCTGGCCCGGATGCGGCAGGAATCCCTGCGCCAGCGCGAGCAGCAGGACACCCAAACCGCACATGAAGCACAGGTGCGTGAAGCAGCCCAGCACGCCGCCGTGCAGGGCGCACTGGCCCCGGTCCAGAAGGACCAATGGTGGGACCAGGCGCAGCCCCAGGACATCGCCCAGGTCCACGCCCTGGCCGAGGCCTGGAAGGACTACGACCCAACCGCACTGGCCGCTGCCCAGCGGATCCAGTACGAGGTCCAGAACCGCTACGGCATCAACACCCGCGACGTCGGCACGGACGCCGCATACCTGGAATCCGGCATCGAAATGATCAGCGCCGAACAGGCCCGCCGCGCCGCTGTAGCCGAGCACCAGAAAGGCATGGCACTCATCGCCGCAGCCCAAGCCGAAGAACTCCGGGCCAAGGCCGAGAAGCTTGCCCCGGAAATGGAAAGGCACCAGGTTCCCGTGGAGTACCTGAACAACCCTGTCCTGGCCGAGGCTTTGCAGAGCGCCCACGATGCCAAGACCCCGGCTGCAATTGAGGCGGCCGGCGCCGCCGTGAAGGAACGCCTGTACCTGATCGGCAAAGACGGCATCAACGGTCCCACCATCGACCAGTTGCGCGAAGAAACCACGGCGAACTTCAACGGAGCCGGCGAAGACCACTTTAAAGACGCCGCGTTCGTGGACGCAGCGAAGGAATGGCACGAAGCGAAACTCCTCGCCGAAGGCGGCTTCAAAGGCTCCCCGGACCAGCCGCTGGAACAGCGCTACGAACGCACCGAAGCCGAACTGTTCGCACGCATCGAAGGCATGGGACGCGAACTCGAGAACCGGGTCACCGGCGACGACAGCAAACGACTGAAAGACCAGGGCGAGAAAGCCGTGGCCAGCTCAGCCGCAGAATACGGCTCCGCTGACCATCACCAGGCCTTCGCCGCCTCACTCGCCGGAACGGCCAGCGAGAACCAAGTACAGGGACGCCTGGCCGCTGCACGCGGTGAGGGCACGCACCCCAGCACTGCCCTCACGCAAGGCAAAGCGGCAGCCAAGGCACGAAAGACCCGTGGCGGCGCCGGTGTAGCTCCAGAGCGCACGAAAAGCGGCCCCAGCCGCTAACTGTTTTACAGGGAAGGGCCTGCACCGGTTGAGGTGCACGCCCTTGGCCATAAATTGTCAGCCCTCTGTGGGACGCTGGCTGGATGACGCAGTGGGCACACATCACCAGAACTGACTGGGCACAGACCATCGGCCAAGACGCTGCAGCGGAACTCTTCGCAGACTTCCTCGGCCGAGGCAGTGACGTGCAGCTTGTCCTTCCCGACCGCAGAACCGGTGAAGGAGACGCCGAGGCGGCCCGAGATTTGAACCAGCTCGTTCGCTTTGTAAAGACCAATCAGCCGAGCAAGTTCCTCATTCACCCAGAGCCATCCCAGATGCAGGAGATTACCGATCGCGGCACCTACCAGGACGCCGACCGTATATAGTCGCCATCCTCTGGACGGCGGACAGCACGTTCGAAGGCTGGTTATCAGCACAAGGCAGCCACCCTTCTCCGCCACCGAGACGCCGGCACCCGTCCACCCCGTAGTTGCACAGGCACTCAAGTCTGTCGCCAGTTCCAGGAACCCCTCGACTGGCATCAGCCGCGGATACGGCAAGGACTACGCCGTGGATGCACTGCGAAAGCTCATCCAAGCCGGATACACCGTTAACGACGCCGGCCTCGAGGCGGCAGCATTCGCAGCCGGCCTCAAATGGGGGTGAGGTCACCCAGCTACGCACGTATGCCGACAAGCTGACTCAGGGCGGACGCTTCGTCACCAAGGGCACAGGCTACCCCTACAGGGACGACATCGTGTCGGTGTGGGCCTCCAAAATTGCCACTACCACCTCCTGAACTTTTAAGTCGCGACCAATGCCCTCCCTCACTCTGGAATTGCTGGACCTCATCGCGATGGAATCAATGGTGTGGCTCATCTACTAATCTCTTTAGGTCCTGTTTGGAGCTGCGATGATGGCGCGCGCAGTGCTCTCAGCAACTGGTAGATCAGGCAGGAGGATGGCTTGGAGCGCGTGATAGATATCTGGCTTTCCGGACCACATTGTGTAGCTCGGACGGTTGTCAGTGTCGAGAAGGTGGTGCCAGCTGCCGTGCTCCGTGTCGACAAAATGGCTTTGTGCGTACGTGGTCCAAGTTTGAAGCTGATTCGCGTATCGCGGGTTACCTGTGAGGTTGGTCCACGTCGCGGCGGCGGAAATCGCTTCCGCAGTCACCCAGTGAGGGCGGTCACGAATGACGGGTCGGCCGTCCCAATCAACGGTATACACGAAGCCCTCCCTACCGTCCACGGTCCATCCATATTTCACAGCCGTTTCGTAGAGGCCGGAAGCGGCTTCCCTGAGCCACGACGGGGGCAGTTCAAATGTTGACTCAAGCTCGAGCAGGAGGCGGCTCCATTCGAACAGGTGGCCGATCGTCATTCCGTAGGGGTGGAATTCATCGCGAGGATTATCAACATTGAAGTCGGGCAGCGGCGTCCAGTCCTGCCCGTAGTGTTCGTTGAGCCACCACTTCGCCGAACGGGCGCGTACATTGATAAAAGTCTCCGCGATCCGCAGGGCACGATCTCGCCAACCCGTGTTTCGTGTGTGGCCATAGAGTGCGAGCATCGACTCAAGCCCGTGCATATTGACGTTGGCGCCCCAGTACGGCTCGGGTTTGGCAAACTCTCGATCCCAGGATTCGAAGAGAGCGCCGGATTCATGCGACCAGAATCTGGTCTGTAGCACGTCGGAGACCTTCGCCGTCAACTCTTCAGCGCCAGGGATGCCCGCGGTGGCGGCAGTGGAAGCCCCCAATGCGACGAAGCATGTTTCGTACGCGCGCTTCCGTTGCGAAGACGGCGTTCCGTCAAGAGAACTCAGATAGCCGCCGAATGTTTCATCCCAAAATGGGCCTGACAGGCAGGCAATGCCGTGCGCGGCATAGCGAATTACATCCGGTACCTCGAGCAAGGAGGCGATACTGAAGCAATAGGTCATCCGAGCAGTTACGAAGCACGCGGGAGAACGGCTCTTGTCCACTTTCCCGAAGCGATCAAGGAACCCAAACCCGTCAGGAACACCCGCAGCCTTCGCGAACTCAATCAGGCGGTTGACTTCCTCATGACTGGTCCTATTCAGGGGGCCGGGATGGATGTGCAAGGCTGGCCTTTCGTTTCGCTTCGGGCTGGATCTATCTATGAAAAAGGAATGGGCCCTGCTACCGGGCGGGAGAATAGCCCGATGTGCGTGGTAAATATCGTCGGGGTGATTCATCGGCGCCTCGTTGCTTATCACTCGCCGTCAGAGTCAGAGCGCGACAATGGCTCAGTTTGCGGTGTGCGTGGCCCCCGGCATGAGATGAAACAAAGCCTGTAACTTCCGAACACCGGGAATGTGTGAGTCCGACGAAAATGTTTGATTGAGTCCGGCCCGGCGGGCGCACGCCACCCCCTGCTGTTGCTCTGCCGGCAGGCCGATAGTGGGCATTCAGGTGGCCCAGCTTCTGGGGCTTCACGGTACGTCTACGGGTGCAGACAGCGCAGGGACGGACTGGCACGATTGGCGTTCGATCAGCCTGACGGGGAGGACATTTTTCCGTCGGAACCTCTTGGCGGGCGTTGCAAGCCGGGCGAGGATGCGTTCGGCCGCCACTCGTCCGACCCGTCGAGGGTCTTGGTCGATGACTGAAACCGAGGGCTGGAGAACATCTGCCATTGGGAAGTCGCCATAGCTGATGAGTGCAATGTCGGTTCTGTTCAATGCCTGAAGGGCTGGAAAAACGCCGATTGAGAACCGGGCGTTGGAGGAGAAGATGGCGGTGGGTGCATCGGGCAGTGCCAGTAGGGTCTTGCAGGCTTGGGCGGCACCGTCTGCGTTGCGTGAACCGAGCACAACCAGCTCTTCGTCGTTTCTCAGGCCGGCGTCGTCTAGGGCGGCGCGGTACCCCTCCAGGCGCAGCCTCGTGGTGGGGACGTCTGTCGAGTCCCCGACGATGGCGATGCGGCGGTGCCCGTGCGCGATGAGGTGCTGTGTCGCTTCGAAGGCTCCGCCGAAGTCATCTTCGACGAAGTAGTCGGCGTTGAGCTTAATGGGCGTGCGGTCAATGAACACGATGGGGAAGCTGTCCTGCCAGCGGGCGAGGTAGGACTGATCGGCGGCGATCGGGGCAATAATGAGGCCGCCGATCTGGCGGCGGACTGTCGTTTCAATGATGTTCTGCTCCAGGGACGGGTTATCCCCCAGGCTGGTAACGACTATCGCCATGTCGTGTTCACGTGCCGCCAGTTCAATTTCCTTCGTGATGGCAGCGAAGAAGGGGTCGGCGACGTCAGGCACTGCGATGCCTATGACGGCTGACTTGCCTTCGCGGAAGGTGCGCGCCAGCATGTTCGGCACGTACTTGAGTTCGCGCATGGTCGACTGCACGCGTTGCCGCGTGTCTTCCGTAACGTGCGGGTCGTCATTGAAAACTCTGGAAACCGTCTTGGCGCTCACTCCGGCGCGCGTGGCCACGTCCTGCATGGTAGTCACTGTTCGACTCCTTCACCGCTGGTAACAGCCTTATGGCTCGACCGCCCGAAATGTGGGAACTGTCAGCATGCACCTGAAGATGTCATCGGTGACAATCACCCGTACACCCCATCCTGCCCGATGTTTACGGGAACTTCAAGCAACTCATGTCATCGATGACATGGATTTTCTTATGTTCCTTGACATCGATGACACGGGGCCTCTAGATTGCTGTAAGGCAGGTCACAGCGAGGCCCCCAGGAAGTAAGCCGGGTCCGCGTTTCAGGCCTCTCGCATTTGACTTAGGCAGCGCTTCAATGGTGTAGCAGCAGAGCTTCTTCACCGTGGCATGACCAACGGAGGAGACAGTGATGAACACAGCTGAAGATCGGACGTCGGCTCCCGTCCGAGGAGCCGAGCGGCTGAGCTGCACGCTGGATGAGCTGGTGGAGCGGGCCCGCTCCCTGGCTGCCGGCGGAACGCGGCGCATTCTGGGAATCACGGGGGCACCCGGTGCGGGAAAGTCCACGGTGGCACAGGCTATCGCTGAGGCCCTGGGTGGCCAGGCGGCCCGGGTCGGTATGGATGCATTCCACCTGGCCAACCAGGTCCTTGCCGCCCACGGCTCGCGGGACCGCAAGGGCGCTCCGGACACGTTTGATCCGTGGGGTTACGCGAACCTGCTGCACCGGCTCAAATCCAACCGGGAACCGGTCGTCTATGCCCCGGTGTTCGACCGCAGCCTGGAGGAGTCCATCGGCAGCGCGATTCCGGTGGCCCGCGAGGTCCCGCTGGTCATCACCGAAGGAAACTACCTTCTCCTGGACGCCGAAGGCTGGCTGGAGAGCCGGGAGCAGATAGATGAGGTCTGGTACCTGGACGTAAACGAAGACGAACGGCAGCTCCGGCTGGTGCGGCGCCACAAGGCCTTCGGAAAACCGCACGAGGAAGCAGAAGCATGGGCACTGGGCAGCGACCAACGCAACGCCGAAGTCGTTGACGCCACCCGGACACGGGCGGATCTGATCATCGACCTGGCCCGTCCCCATAGCCATGAAACCTTCGCTCAAGCCTGAATGAAGAGGAACCCAGAAGTGACAACACAACGAAGTGTCTCCGGCCGGCAGACCGTGGCCGCGACAATCGTCCCGTACCAGCTGACAGGTGTTACACGATGACAACAATCCCGGTTCTTGAAGCCCGCGGCCTGACCCGCAGTTTCGGCAACGTGCGCGCCCTGGATGGCGTCGACTTCGACGTCCATGCCGGCGAAGTCGTTGCCCTCATCGGCGACAACGGCGCCGGAAAATCGACCCTCGTGAAAGCCCTCTCGGGAAACCTTGCTCTGGACTCAGGCAAGATCCTTTTCGCGGGCGGCGAGGTCGAACTTACCTCCCCGAGCCAGGCCAGCAGCCTTGGCATCGAAACCGTCTACCAGGACCTGGCTCTGGCACCACACCTGAACGCGGCACAGAACATGTTCCTCGGCCGCGAGATCCCCAAGCCGGGTTTTCAGGGTCGGCTGGGATTCATGGACAACAAGACCATGCGGCTGAAGTCCCGGGAAGCCTTTGACGAACTTGGCGCCACGGTACGAAGCCTGTCCGACCCCGTCGGCAGCATGTCGGGCGGCCAGAAGCAGGCAATCGCCATTGCACGGGCCGTGGCCTGGGCAAAGGGCGTCATCTTCCTGGACGAACCGACGGCCGCCCTGGGCGTCGTGCAGACCAGGAACGTGCTCGACACGATCCGCCGCGTCCGGGACAAGGGTGTGGGCGTCGTGTTCATCAGCCACTCGATGCCGCACGTCATCGACGTCGCCGACCGGGTCCAGGTACTCCGGCTCGGACGCCGAGTGGCCACCTACGAGGCAAAGAAAACGACTGTGGAAGAACTAGTCGGTGCAATGACCGGCGCACTTGATGGAGCACAATCATGACTACCACCGAAGCCACCCCCCGCACAGCCGGGACCGCCAGCGTACTTTCACGCACCCACTCCCTTCGACAGGTTCTACAGGTTCAGTCGTTCCAGATCCTGCTCGTCCTGCTGGTCATCTTCCTGATCTTCGCAGCCATGGCGCCGGAAGTATTTCCGACCTGGGGCAATGTCCGCCAGATCATCCAGAATGTCTCCATCCTGGGCGTCCTGGGTATCGGCATGACCTTCGTCATTGTCACCTCGGGCATCGACCTGTCAGTCGGATCCAACCTTGTCTTCTCAGGCGTCGTGGCTGCCAAGGTCATGCAGGCCATGGGCGATACGGGCTGGGGAACGGCTCTTGTGGGGATCTTCGTTTCCGTCGGCTGCGGACTCGCCTGGGGTCTTCTCAACGGGATCCTCATCGCAAAGGCCAAGGTGCCGCCCCTGATCGTCACCCTGGGAACACTCGGGGGAGCGTTGGGGCTGGCACAGGTCATTACCGGAGGCGTGGACATCCGAGAAGTTCCCGCGGTGCTCCAGGACACCATCGGCTATGGAAACGTCCCGGGAACCACGTTGCCGACGATTTCCCTCATAGCGCTGGTGCTCATTCTGATCTTCGGGATCGTGCTCCACCGGACCAGATTCGGCCTCTACACCTTCGCCGTCGGATCCAATGAGGAATCCGCCCGCCGGGTCGGTGTGAAAGTCGACCGCCAGCTGATTTCCATCTATGCACTCTCCGGCGGGCTCGCCGGCGTGGCAGGCATCCTGTCCCTGTCCCAGTACGGCACCACCGCCATTGCCGGCCAGTCCGCCACGAACCTGAACGTGATCGCCGCCGTCGTGATCGGCGGAACCTCACTCTTTGGCGGCGTCGGCACCATCTTCGGAACCGTCGTCGGCCTCTTCATCCCCGCAGTGCTGCAAAACGGATTCGTCATCGTCGGCGTCCAGCCGTTCTGGCAGCAGGTCGCCGTCGGTGCCGTCCTCGTCGCCGCCGTCTACGTCGACCAGCGGCGCCGCACCGCGGCAGCCCGAGGACATACAGCCAAAGAAGAAGGCAAGAAAAAACTCTTCGGACGTCGATCCAACTGATTTCTCCCCAACGCCAATACATCAAAGCAAACAGAGGAGCTACACAATGAAGCTAGTCACCCCTAAAATCACCTTGCTCACGGCCGGCGTCATCGCCGCGGCGTCCCTCACGGCCTGCGCCAGCGGCAGCGCCTCCACCGGCAGCTCCGCCGGTGCCCAGCCCAAGCTGGCGTTCGTCCAGGGAGTTGCCGGCGATGAGTTCTACGTCAGCATGCAGTGCGGCATCGACGCCGCTGCCAAGGCGGCCGGAGCAACCATCAACACCCAGGGGCCAGCCAAATTCGACCCGACCCTGCAAAAGCCCATCGTCGATTCCATTGTGGCCTCCAAGCCGGACGCCATTCTCATCGCACCCACGGACGTGGCCGCGATGCAGGCGCCCCTGAAGGCAGCCGCCGCAGCCGGCATCAAGGTCGTCCTGGTCGACACGACGGTACAGGACCCGTCGTTCGCCTCGTCAGCGGTCGCCTCGGACAACAAGGGCGGCGGCCTTGAGGCCTTCAAAGCGATCAAGAACCTCAACCCCAACGGCGGCAAAGTCCTCGTAATCTCCACCGACCCCGGCGTCTCGACAGCCGATGCCCGGGTCGCAGGCTTCGAGGAAGGCGCTAAGGCTGATTCCTCCTTCCAGTACCTGGGCGTGCAGTACAGCCACAACGACCCGGCCGAAGCAGCCAAGCTGGTTTCCGCGGCCTTGGCAAAGGATCCCGACATTGTCGGTGTCTTCGCAACGAACACGTTCGCAGCTGAGGGAACCGCCACGGGCATACGCCAGGCAGGCAAACAGAACCAGGTCAAGATCGTCGGCTTCGATGCGGGACCGGCACAGGTCAAGCAGCTCAAGGACGGCGTCGTCCAGGCACTGATTGCCCAGGAACCGGCATCCATCGGCACCCAGGGTGTGGAGCAGGCAATCAAGGCAATCAAGGGCGAGTCCACCCAGAAGGAGATCCAGACCGGGTTCAAGCAGATCACCGCGGACAACATCAGCGGTGAAGGCGCCCAGTACGTCTACAAGTCCTCCTGCTAGAAGCCGGCCTGCCGGTGCTGTTGCCCGCCCTTCCAAGCGGGCAACAGCACCGTTCCACCTCTCCACCGAAGGAAAAATGATATGACGTCCCTGAATGAAGCCGCTCTTCCGGAACTGGCCCGCCGGCTGCCGGTACCGACGTATGATCGCTCTGCAGTCAGGACCGGCATCGTTCATTTCGGCGTTGGAGGATTCCACCGCTCGCACGAGGCCATGTTTATCGACAGGCTCCTGAACCGGGGCGGCTCGCAGGACTGGGGAATCTGCGGCGTAGGCGTTCTGCCCTCGGACGCGCGAATGCGCGACGTCCTCAATGCCCAAGACGGCCTCTACACGATGGTACTGAAGAGCGCGGAAGGCACCGAAGACGCCAGGATCATCGGTTCCATTACCGAATACCTGTTCGCCCCCGACGACCCCGCCGCGGTCATCCGCAAACTCGCGGACCCTGCTACCCGCATCGTCTCCCTGTCCGTTACGGAGGGCGGCTACAGCATCAACGACAGCACCGGGGAATTCGAGCCACGTGCCCACGCCGTCGTCCACGATTTGAAGCCCAACACCGTTCCCCACTCCGTGTTCGGCCTCATCACCGCGGCTCTGGCACAGCGGCGTGAGCAGGGCACTGCCCCGTTCACCGTCATGTCGTGCGACAACATCCAGGGGAACGGCAACGTCGCCCGCAAAGCCCTGGTGTCCTTCGCCCGACTCAAAGACCCAAACCTCGCCCGCTGGATCAGCGACAACGTTGCCTTCCCCAACTCCATGGTCGACCGCATCACCCCGGTCACCACCGACGAGGACCGGGCTGCGGTAACCGAAACCTACGGCTTCACGGATGCATGGCCGGTCGTCGCCGAACCCTTTGAACAATGGGTTCTCGAAGACAGGTTCACGTCCGGGCGCCCGCCCCTGGAAGACGTCGGCGTGCAGATCGTGGACGACGTCGAGCCGTACGAGCTCATGAAGCTACGGCTGCTCAACGCGAGCCACCAAGTCATGAGCTACCTCGGGTACTTCGCCGGCCACCGGTACGTACATGACGTCTGCACCGACCCGCTGTTCGCCGAATTCATCGTCGGCTTCATGGAACAGGAGGCGACACCCACACTGCGGCCCGTGCCCGGGCTTGATCTGGACGCCTATCGGAACGAACTCATCCACCGTTTCTCCAACCCAGCCATCCGGGACACCCTCGCCCGCCAAATGGTCGACGCATCCGAACGGATCCCCAAATTCGTGCTCCCGGTCGTCCGTGAACAGCTCGAACTCGGAGGCCCCGTAGACCGGGCGGCACTCGTGATCGCAGCCTGGGCACGGTTCTTGGAAGGCACCGACGAACAAGGCGAACCGATCGAAATCACCGACCGGCGCCTGGACGCACTCCGTGACGCCATCCGCGCTGACCAGGAAAACCCAGGTGCGTTCCTCAACGTGACCGAGGTCTTCGGAGATTTAGGCAAGAACGCCCGTTTTGCCGCCGCATACCGGCAGGCTCGTGAAGCCCTGCAACGCTCCGGGGCACCCGCCGCCATTCAGAACCTGACCAACCCTTCGATACTTACAAGGAGAACTTCATGAACAACTCACCCACAGCAAGCACAGCCGTCGAGGCACGATCGACAATGAGCGACTTCAACGGCCGCACCATCCTCGTCACCGGAGCCAGCGGCGGCATCGGGGCCGCCACCGTCAGGCAGCTCGCCGCGGCCGGCGCAAAGGTAATCGCCAGCGCCCGAACACTCGACTCGTTGGCCGCGCTCTGCGATGAAACAGGTGCGCAACCTCTGGCTTTCGACCTAACTTCCGAGGAAAGCATCAAGGACGCCATCGAAGGCCTGGACCTGTGGGGCGTCGTAAACTGCGGCGGCTACGGCGGTGAAATCGCCACCCCGCAGGACACCGACATCGACGTCTTCGACAAGGTCATCAGCATCAACGCCCGCGGCGCGCTCCTGGTCATCAAGTATGCCGTGCCCTCCATGATCCGCCAGGGCAACGGAGGCGCCATCGTCAACGTCTCCAGCCAGGCCAGCCTCGTCGCACTCACCGGCCACATCTCCTACGGCTCCTCCAAAGCCGCCCTGGACAACATCACCCGGGTCTCCGCCCTCGAGCTCGGCAAGCACAACATCCGCGTCAACGGCGTCAACCCCACCGTCGTCATGACGCCGATGTCCGCCTGGTACTGGGGAAAGCCCGAGATCGAGGGTCCCTTCCTCGAGCAAATGCCCCTCGGACGCTGGGCAACCGTCGAGGAAATCGCCGCACCCATCGTCTTCCTCCTCAGCGACGCCGCCTCCATGATCACCGGCGTCTCCCTGCCCATCGACGGCGGATACACCAGCCGCTGACCGTAGTCCCTGGCACAGGGACGCCGCGAACTGACCGCAATCTGGAACGGATAAGAACGAACATGACCGAAGAACGCACCTCCGAAGCGATTATCGTCTGCGGAGTGCCCGCGAGTGGCAAGACAACGTTCGCGCAGAATCTTGCCCGTGAACTCCACTGGACCTTCCTTGACCTCGACACCCTCACGAATCCGTTGTTCGAATACATGGGCGGCGAATTCCTGGTCGACGTCCCTACGGCGCAACCCCCGGCGCGCGCGAGCGTGAACGACATTCGTTACACCTGCCTCTTCGACACTACTCGGGAGAATCTCGGATTGGGCAACAGCGTGGTGGTTGTCGCTCCATTCACTTCGGAGCGCACCTTCCCGGCTGCGTGGGCGCGGCTCGTTGAGCGCCTGGTGATCCCGGCCTCGCGCGTGCACCTCGTATGGATGGACACCCCGCCGGACGAGGTCGTGAGCCGCATGCAACTCCGCGGCGCTGCACGCGACCTCGAGAAGGTGAAGGAGCCGGAGCGCTTCCTCTCTCCCGGCGTGACACGCCCGCCCGGTGTCGGGCACATCCGTATCGACGGCTTGCTTACCCCGTGTGAACAGATCGATCAATTCCTGGAGGACTTCGCTGTGCGCGAGGCCGTGCACTGAGCTCCCGCGGAAGGTTGTCGCGCCATTCCGCCTGCATCGGCCCCGAAGCCTCGACACCGCAAAACCATAACCATTCAATTAGGAGAAACCAGTGAACAAACTTACGACTCTCGAACGCCGCAGTATGGCAGCGATCTCGACTCCCGGCGGCAAGATGCTCATCGTCGCCGCCGACCAGCGCAATGGCATGAAGGCCGTCATGAACGATGCCCCTGACGGGCCGAACTCGATCACCGCCGAGCAGCTCTCCGACGCGAAGGCAGACCTGGTCCGTCATCTGGGCAACGCCGCGCCGGCGATTCTGCTCGATCCCGAAATCGCGCTCCCCCGCGTGGCGGATGAGGGCGTTCTCTCGCGCGGCACCGCGCTTGTCGTCGGTCTTGACGCGTCCGGTTTCGAGACGGTCGACGGCCTGCGCTATACAAAGTACGTCCCAGGGATGTCGCCGCGTAAGGTGCGCGATCTTGGCGGTGACGTCGCGAAGATGCTCTGGTACATGCGCCCAGACCTTCAGGATGCCGGCTCGCGCGTCGCGGACGAGATCCGCGAACTCGTCAAGGCATGCTCCGAGGAGGGTCTCCTCCTCATCGTTGAGATCCTGGTCTATCGTCTCGAAGGCGAGAACGAGGAGGAATACGCCGCGGCGTTCCCCGGCCTCGTCGCCGACTCTGCACGCCTCTCCGCCGAGTGCGGCGCGAAGGTGCTTAAGCTGCAGTACCCAGGATCAGCCGAGGCCAGTGCCTCCGTCACCGAGGCAGCTGCTGGCGTGCCGTGGGCAGTTCTGTCCGCCGGCGTCGACCACGAGACGTTCATCAAGCAGGTCGAGATCGCCGTCGCGAATGGCGCCGGCGGCGCCATGGCAGGTCGCTCGCTCTGGAAGGACAGCCTCGCCGTTTCGGCAGAAGTCCGCGAGCAACTGCTGACGACACGGGCACTCCCGCGCCTGCAAGAGCTCGAAGCCGTTGTGGACGGCACGCTCGTCGCTTCCTAGCGAATAAAAGTGACGCCGGCGCTTCGGCTGGTGCCCAGAAACACAAAGTGTGTTGCGCTTAGGGGCGGGTGTGGAGCTCGGGGTCTTGGTAGTAACGCCGGGAAATTGAACGCTAAGCTCACGGTGTCGGGGGTTGGGCTGCAATGGAACGGTTAGTCACGTTTAGCCGCTTGTGCTGGGTCTTGGTCGGTTTGTTGGCTTTGGTTGGTTGTTTGCGTGATGGTCTTGTGGACGACGCCGATGGATATGCCGAGGTCGGCGGCGATGGTTCGGATCGATTCCCCACGTTCACGTCGGGCGAGGATGGCGGCTCGTTTGTCGTTGTCGACGACGGGGCGTCGGCCTCCGACCCGACCGTTTCGGCGTGCGGCTTCCAGCCCATTCTTGGTTTTGGCCGAGATGTCACGGCGGCGGTCTTCTGACAGGGCCAAGGCGATGTCGAGGATGAAGGAACGCTGTATGTGTTCACCGGCCGCGATCCCGGTAAGGACTTTGACGGCTATGCCGCGTTGGAACAGGTCATTCAGGACAACGAGGCCTTCGAGGAGGTTGCGTCCGAGTCGGTCGACTTCGTGAACGGCGAGCATCCCTCCCGGGAGGCACCTGTGAGATTGCTTCCATATGGGCTGTTCGGAGCGAACGATTCGGCGGATCGCTGCGGAGCCCCGGCATGAGTTCCTGGCAAGAGCGGCTGAGCGCCAGCGTAAGGCCGCGGATTGGAAAGACGAGGGCCTAACCTACCGGGAGATTGCGGAGCGGCTGGACTGCACCCCCAAGGCGGCTGAGAACCTGGTTCTACGCGGCCGTAAGGCTCGAAAGGTGCCGGCCTGATGACCACCACGAGCATGCGCCCTGCCTGGACGCTTTCGGAAGCTGCCGACCGCTGCGGGGTCAGCCGCTCCACCGTGCGCCGCTATCGGGAGACCGGGAAATTCCCGGGCGCGTATAAGACCCCGCCGGCGAGTGGAAGATTCCCCTGCCGGATCTGCTGGCGGTGGGCTGGAAGCCGAACGGGGCAGCAGCCCCTGAGCCTGACCTGGGCAGCCCAGCCGGGCAGCCTGCAGCGCCCATGGCTGAGCGCATCCGGGAACTTGAGCAGGCTCTGGCCGGTGAGCGTGCCAGGGCGGATGCCGCGGAGCGTCTGGCGGCGTCATTCCGGCAGAACTCGGAGGATCTGCGGATGGCCCTACGCATGCTGGAGGCAGGCAAGGTGAGCAGTCCTGAGCCGCCACGGCCTGAGCCTATGGAACGGGAGCCTGTGGCCCTTGAGCCTGCCCTGAGCGGCCCTGGGCAGGTCAGGCCGTGGCGGCGGCTGTGGGAGGGTGTCAGCCGTAGGGGCCGATGATCCGGCCCATTTGCCCATGGTGATCCGAGGCAGTGAGTTGCCGCACCGCCTCGGCCAGTCTTGAGGCATCCGCCCTGGCGGTCAGTGCCGCTTCCCGCTCTAGGGCCAGCTCACTATTACTACTACTCCGCCAGTCCGCCGCTGTCCTGGCGGACTGGCGGCCCTATCCCCGGTACCGGCCCTGGGCGGTCAGGCTCCTGAGCGCGGACTGGACCTTGGCCACGCTCCAGTCCGGCTGCCCCGAGGCGGACGGCACGCCGGCGGCGTTCAGCCGCCTGGCCACAGCCTTCAGGGTCAGCCCCGAGTCCCGCAGCCGCACCACCCGGGCGGTGGTGTCTTCAGGAGCTCGATGATGTGGCCCCATGGCAATTGGCCAAAGTCGCTTTGGCCAATTGGTCCCGGGCCCTCCCATGCGGCGGCGAAGGAGCGCATGTACTTCAGGTTGGACAAAGAGAAGCCGCGCATGTGGGGGAACTCGGACTTCAGGTCGGCAGCGAGACGCCGTCCGCTTCTCGATGAGGGGGCGAGCAGGTCCCCGATGCCTCCCAGACGGGGGCGGTTGAAGGCGTCGAGCCCTCGCACGGAGTGGGGCTCCCTCATGTCGTCTGACAGGAATCCCTCTGCAACTACAACCAAGGACCTCATCGAGGCTGACCCTTTTTCGGGGATGAGGATGGCGTGTGCGCTGGTTGCCAGGCCAGCGTGGAGGGCTATCCAGCCAGCGTGCCTGCCCATGACTTAGGCGATCATACACCGGTGGTGAGATGCGCCCGTTGTCTTGAGCCGGTCAATAGCCTCGGTGGCAATCTCGACGGCGGTGTGGAAGCCGAAGGAATAGTCTGTCGCTGACAGATCATTGCCGATCGTCTTGGGTACGCCATCTACGACCCGTAAGCTCGCAGCCCCACCGCGACCGGGCTTGCCCGAAGGTGCTACCGCTGCCGGGCAAGTCCCGGCAGCGGCGTAGTTTACGTCAGCGCAAACAGCCCGTCCCACGTCCCGGCGTCCACGACCCCCGTCTGAGCAATCCCTTCCCGCTCCTGGAACGCGGAAACGGCCTCTTTCGTGATCGGCCCGAACTCGCCGTCACCGTTGAGATCGGTGCCGAAGACCATGTTGAGCCGCATCTGGATTCGCTTCACGTCGATGCCGGTCGCGTTCTCGACAATCGGCGCACCGGGGAACGGCCGCGTGCCGGCGACGAGGTCCCACGAAGCCGAAGAGGGGTCGCCGGCCCGAGTGCAGAACCAGAGCCTGCAATCGCCGCCCGCCACCGTCGCCAGCAGTTCGCCGCCCGCACCCGCCACCCGGCCCTCGGGCGTCGCCATTTCGCGCGGCAGCAGCCGAAGCTGTGCGTTCGCGCCTGACTCGAACACGCCGCCAGGACCGCGGTTGCTGTTCCCGTGAACGCCGAAGCCCGACTCGCTCGTTCCGAACACACCGGTGCTGCGCTCGCTCGCACCATGGCTGCCGATTCCGCCTTGACTATGGCCGAGGATGGCAGTGCTGTTGACGCTCATCCCATGCACACCGAATCCGCTATTGCTCGTGCCATGGACGCCCGTACCTGATCCGCTCGTGCCATAAACGCCAGTTCCGCTCCCGCTACCAGGGTTGGGCAGATTATCAAATGTAGCAAGAGGGTTTCCGAGACTGCTGACGTTAATTCCTGCCACGGCTGTCCCGCCGCGCATGACCGTACCCAATACACCGGTCTTCCCCTGGTTGTCCTGGCCGTACACACCAGCGACGCGCGCGATTCCACCACTGACGGTCTGGCCGAACACCCCTATCGTGTTGCCGCTACCGTACGCGCCGACACCTTCGACGTCCGATTCGGGTCCAGCTTCGCTGCCGCATCTGCCCACAACTCCGGCGCGGTCGCCGGCAACGTTGACGCCGTAAACCATTCCTGTGGCTTTAGTGGAGAACGCTGAACGAGGAACGCCGGACCCGGCAAGGGGAGGTCCTACTGCTGTGAATTGGTCTTCATGCGACATTGCTGAGGTTTCCGTTCCTGAGGCGGGGTTACTATTTAGCGCAAGCAACAAGCCAACTGGGATCAATCAATCTATATGAGTTCGGCCCACAGCCTCCTCGGCCCATAGATAATGCGGGCTCTTCCAATCCGAGTGGGATGTAGTCGACGCTCGGCATCAACAAGGTGCATGTCTGACGCTACCGCGTCGGGGGTTGAGCTGCAATGGAACGGTTAGTCACGTTAGCCGCTTGTGCTGGGTCTTGCGGAATTTTTCAAGCTGAACGGTACCAGCGGGAGTTATGCGGCTAGTTTTTCTGTTGTTTCCTTGGGCTGGTTGATCCACGCGGGTCCGGGGAGTGCGAGGATTTTGGGGTCGGCGGTCGTGGTGAAGCGTTCGGGGTGTTTCGCACGCGCCGCAGCGAGCGTTGCCGAGCGTTCCCTGGCTATGCCGGCGGCGAGGCCGTAATGGACGTTCGCGGGCGTGTGGAAGCCGATCCCGGAGTGCTGGTGGTGATGGACAGTTGTACCAGTCCACAAAGCCACCGATGAAGGCCCCGGCGTCATGGACTGACGCGAAGCGCTCCGGGAACTCCGGACCGTATTTCAGGGTCTTGAACAGCGACTCCGAGTACGGGTTGTCGTTGCTCACCCGGGGCCGGGAATGCGATCGGGTGACCTCCAGGTCCGAGAGCAGCGCGGCAACGGTCTTGGACGTCATGGATGTGCCCCGGTCCGAGTGCACGACCTGCGGGACGCCATGGATTCCGAAGATTTCCTTCATCATCTCCACCGCCAACACCCCGGATTCGGTCGCGTGCACGTGCGCGCCGACGATGAACCTGGAATGGATATCGACCATCATGTAGCAGTCGAAGTACTTGCCCCTCACCGGGCCGGCAAGCTTCGTGATGTCCCACGTGTACACCTGTCCCGGGGCCGTGGCGACCAGCTCGGGGACCGCCCGGGGCGGGTGTTTGGCCAGCCGGCGGCGTTCCTTGACCTGCTTGCTTTCCTCCAGGACCCGGTAAATCGTCGACACCGAGCCCAGGTAGATGCCCGCATCGAGGAGCTTCGTGTAGACCTGCATTGGTGCCAGGTCCACGAAGTCGGGCGAGTTGACCGCGGCGAGGATCTCGGCCCGCTCGGCGTCGCTGAGCTTGTTCGCCGGCACTACCGCCGCATGGTCCCGCGACGGGGCCGGCTTCCGGTTCGCCGTGGTCCGGGAGACCCCGGCCAGGGCGGCAGCCCGGCGCTGGGGAACCGTCAAATCCAGCAGTTCCTGATAAGCCCCCATCAGCGCTTCCTGGACTTCGGCGCGTCCTCGCTCTTGGCGGAGAGATCCTCCAAGAGCGCGTGAAGTTTTCCCATCACAGCCAGGGCTGCCTCGGAGGTTTCAGCCGGCCCTCTGTCACCTCCAGCTGGCGGCGCAGACGCGCGATCTCAGCCTGCTCCGCCGAGAGCTTCCCGACGGTTTCACCGGGGTTCTTGCCAGCCAGGACACCGGCGTCACGCAGCCGGCGCCACTCAGTGATCTGGGAGGAATACAGTCCCTCACGGCGCAGGAACGCACCGCCCCCATTGTCCTGGCAGGCGGCCTCGTACGAGGCCAAAAATTCAAGCTTCTGCGCGGGGGTGAACGACCGGCGGGGCCTCGGTCCACCGGCCCGCGGTCCGGGACTACTCATGGAACTATCTTCGCGCACCGCACTCAAAACTGGACTGGACATGATTACTGGATTCCTGGTTCTCGCCCCACGCGATCAAGCGGACTTGCTATGAGCCCTTGGTACCGTTC
Organism: Arthrobacter cavernae; assembly: GCF_017368795.1. GTDB lineage: Bacteria > Actinomycetota > Actinomycetes > Actinomycetales > Micrococcaceae > Arthrobacter > Arthrobacter cavernae. The sequence goes on from NZ_JAFNLL010000047.1 coordinate 35,772, forward strand.
CAGCCTGACACTGTGAGCCAGGCCGACTACGTCGTAGGACACGACCTTGTCTCGCAACACAGTTCGGCGACACCGCATAGCTATCTGGTTGAGCGACAAAGTAACAAGACACAAAAAGACCACCAACGGACTGTACGACCTTTTCGCTGAGCTGCCTCCCAACTCTCGGATTGCAAGACGCGAGCCCGCCTTCCGCGCAGATAACCCGCCGGTCCACCGGGTACCGAGACGACGTCGTGTCCGTCTGGGAACAGGCGACCGAAGCGTAACCAGAGACATGACAAGAGAGGGGCGGTCCTGGCGGACCGCCCCTCTCCTCATTCTGGCTGCTAACCCTGGAGCCTCACGTCAGGGAACCACCCTGCCGGTGCACGCTTTGGTTCCAGATGGGCGGGATCCCTGTGACCGGACTTGTCGCAGTTGTAGAACGGGCCCTGGGGATCCATAAGGACACGCATGTGGTGGTCTGCGTGGTCACGCCACCACACACTCATCCCTGTGGCTCCGTCGAGGCGCAGGTGCTCCCACGCCCGCCAAAGGGCCTCTACGCGAGACACGGCTTCGGGGTGGAAGTACCATTCCATGCACCACTTGGCGCTCCTGTCATCGACGTCCCGGACGTAGGTGGGCAGCAGCTGTTCGTGCAGGAACTCCTCGGCCGAGCCGAACACCAGCTGCTGGGGCGCCTCGGCCGGCTCCGCTGCAGGGGCCTCGTGCGTGTGGCTGCCGTCGGTGTCTGGGTCTGCGAACAGACCGATTTCCTCTGCCAATGTTCTCTCCTACTTGGTGATCCACGGATTGGCGGCCGCGCCTTCAGATGCCGGTACCAGCACGTCGTCGTCTTCGTGCTGCGGGCTGTTTGCCTTGATGGAAGCCTCGACTGCCTCCTTATGAGGTCCGGTGTACCAGGGCAGGGTGCGGACGAGGGTGGCGGGTGCGCCGGAGGCGAGGACGACGGCGCGGCCGCGGTCCAGTTCCGCGAGGTTGGAGACATCGAAGATCCGCTCCTTGCCTTCCTGGCGGGAGCGACTGCGCCCGGACTTGCCCGAGGAGACGGAGACGTTGGTGTAGCTGTAGTCCCCGATCAGGTCCGAGAAGGCCCGCAGGAACCCGTCCTCGGCGACACCGCCGCCGTAGACCTTAATGTTGGCGGCGGACCAGATTTTGCGCATGTTCGCCTCACCCCACAGTTCAACGCCCTGGGACCAGGACTGCAGGATTCCCATGACGATCAGGCCCTTGGAGCCGTAGTGGCTGAACTGGTCCGGCAGGCCGGCCCAACGGACCACGTTGGCGAGCTCGTCCAGGGCGAACAGTGCGGGCAGATCCAGCCGGCCGCCACGTCGCTCTGCCCGTTCCTCCATGGCCTCGGCGATGGCCACGGTGAGGGCGGTGGTCAGCGGTGCGGCGGAGCCGGCGCCTTCCTTGGACAGGATGTAGATCGTCTCCCTGGACCGGGCGAAGTCCTGGGGGTTGAACTGCCGGCGGGAGTCCGTGGCGACGGTGGCGCCGACCTCGGGTGCGACCCAGCGCAGGGTGTTCCTGCTTTTGAGGCACTGGACCATCTTTTCGGCGGTGCCGAAAATGCCGTCGCGTTGTTTGTCGGCCAGCTTCAGCGTCGATTCGAGCCCCTTGTACTGGAGCTCGTAGCCGTGGTCCTTCAGGATCTCGATGGGGCTGCGGCTGACCTGTTCCGTGACCCACAGGTACACCTGCGTGATGGGCAGATCCCCCAGGGCGGCGGCGAGGAAGTACGAGGAGAGGATGTCTTCGGCCTTCGGGTCGAAGTAAGCATCCGGCTTCGACCCGGGCGTCCGCGAACCGACGGCGAAGTGCTGGGTGAGCTTGTACGCCTTCTCTTCATCGGTGACGTAGGAGAGCGGGTTCCACCACCAGGCGGGTTCCTCCTGGGCGATCTTCTGAGGATCAAAGACCCACACCGGAGCGACCCCGGCCCGGACACTGCGGGTACCGTCCACGACGTCGCGCTTGTTCGAGGTGGACACCACCGCGCCCGGGGCATCCAGGATCGCCGGCATAACCCGGGAGGTCGACTTGCCCGTCCGCGGACCCCAGATGTCGATGCTGAGGTCCTCCCATGGCTGGATGAACTTCTGCCCGGTGGCCACGACACGGCCGACCGTGATTCCGGGCGTGTCCTTCACTCCCAGGCGTTCGGCGGTGGCCATGGCGCCCTTCTCCGAGAACGCGGCCAGGGACTTGCCCCGCCCGAGGTAGCGGGCGGCCTTGTCCACCCTGGCACGCTTGCCCGCACCCTTGGACCGGATGACGAGGACCAGGACGACGGCGGCGACCAGCAGAAAGGCGCCTACAGCAGCCACGACCGTGGACTGGACGGGCCAGGGCACCCGGCCCTTGACGAGCCCGGCAACCAGGTCGATCGGGTGGGCCGGAGGGGTTGGCAGGCCGGCCATCCAGGATCCGAGGTGGGCTGCGACCCAGCTGCCGCCCCCAATGACGGCAGCTGCGCCGATGGCGAGCCAGATTCCTAGCCCGTCGTCGAGGCCGGTGCCTTTGCGGTTCGGGGCGCTCATGCCGCACCTTCTTCCTCAAGCATTGGAGCTGTTGCTTCCGGCAGGGTTTTTAACCAGCGTTTGTTGGTGTCGTTCAGGGAGGCTTCGATGGAGGTGAGGCCGATCTGGACGGGGATGCCGGGGCGGCCGCCGACCTTGATCAGGAATTTCCCGCGTCCTGGGGGTTCGGTGTCGCCGCCGCGGGAGTCCCAGGCGGGTGGGTCCTGCCAGGAGATGAGTTTCTGTTGTTCCTGTCTTGAGAGCGGGATGGCTGCGGTCAGCAGGGGCATCTCGGAGGCGGGCAGGCCGGCGCAGATGACCATGCCGGAGCGTTCGACGAAGCCTCGGGCTTTCATGCGGTCTTCTTCTGCCGGGAGGGCGAGCAGGTCGGACATGGTGTGGGAGATCATGACCTGTCCGACGCCGACGGAGCGGTTGAGCCGGGTCAGGGCGTCCACCCGGTCGACCATGCCTTTGCCGGCGCGCAGGGCCCGCCAGAGCTCGTCGAGGACGACGAAGTAGTTCCGGCGCGGTTCCAGCCCGGCGTCGGCGAGGGCGTTGGCGACGTTGACGGTGCCGAAGCCGTAGGACCAGCAGGCCAGCAGCACGGCGGCCTGCAGGTCGGTTTCGGTCTCGTCGATGCTGGAGACGTCGAAGACGACCGCCCGGTCGCGCCGCATCGGGTTCGTGGTCTGGCGGGAGAAGATTTCGCCGAGCTTCCCGCCGCCTGTCAGACCCAGGAGCGTGGCTTCCAGGGCCCGGGTTTCCTGCAGGTAGACGGTCATGTCGCCGCGGTCCAGGGCGACCTGGCGCAGCTCGTCCGGGGCGGCGGTGATGACGTCGAGCAGGTCCTTCAGCACGGGGACGCCGTCGAAGGTGTCGTCGAGGACGCGCAGGGCGCGGTCCAGGATGGTTTGTTCCTGGTCGGTGGGCGGGGTGGTGCGGCTGATCGTGATGAGGGAGACGACCATGTTCAGCCGGCGGCCGTGGGCGTCGGCCCGGACGCGGACGGCGGCGTCGTGGTGGCCCTTGTCCTCGAGGGTCTGGGCGGCCTCGACGGCCTGGCCGGGGTCGAGGATGTTCAGGTAGCCGCGGCCCCGGCCGAGGCGGATGACCTGGCCGCCGAGGGCCTGGACGGCGTCCACATGCTCGCCCTTCAGATCTCCCAGGACGAGCGGGTGGACTCCCTGCCCGGAGAGGCCCAGCATCATGCGGCGCACGAGCGTGGACTTCCCCAGCCCGGGTTTGCCGAGCAGGAACGCCGAGGGGTTGGAAATCAGGCGTGCCCGTTGGAACCAGCTGATCGGGTCACAGCAGACCGTGGCCTGGGTTTCCTCGTGCCGGCCCAGCGGGACGCCGATCATGGGCGAGGACGTGCCCGAGCTGAACGGCCACAGCCCGCAGACCTGCACCGTGGTGCCGCGGTATTCGCGCACGGCCGGGACCAGGGCCGCGGACCCTCCCCCGCGGCCGCCCCAGCCGCGTGAGCCCGGTACCCGCGCCCGGACGCCGGGAGACTTTGCAGGTTTCACGGGTACGTCGTCGGTGCTGAATGCGGTCCGTGCTGCCTTTTTGCGCAGCGGGAAGATGGGTGCCATTTAGAGTGCCTCCCTGATTTCGGTGGGCAGCAGGATGTGTTTGGGCAGGACCAGGCCCAGCGGCAGGGAAGCCGCGAAGGCGGTGTCCTGGGAGCCGTAGGCGCGGCGCAGCAGCACCCGGGCGGTGCCGGAGGTCTGTTCGACGGCGGCCACCGCGTCGGGTAGCCGGGCGGCGTTGGTGACGGTGGCGGTGACGACCATGCCGAAGTTCACCAGCCCGGCGCCTTGGGCTTCTTCGGCGGCCGTTTGCGCGGCGGAGCGGGCATCGACCAAAGCCCGGGCGCTGGGCCGGTTTCCGGAGCTGATGCGGACGTTGGCGTTGTTCTGGTCCCGTTCGACCACGGCGGCCGCCCGGGCCGAATCCATCGGCCGGTACAGCAACGAGATCCGTTTGCGGTCGATGTCCCCGTGCGGGGCGAGCAGGCGGGCGAGCACGGAGGAGTTCACCGAGCCGCGCGGGGCGCCGGTCATGGTCCAGGAGGCGGAGAAGGCGCCGTCGTGCCGGTACCCGTCCCAGCCGGCCTGGGTCGCCGTGGGGCCGACCTCTCCCCATGCCAGGGCGACCGGGGTGCCGGCGGCGTGGGCTTCATCGATGATCAGGGCCGCGGGCGGGTCGTAGGCGGTGCGGACGACTTCGCAGAGTTCCTGTGCCGGCATGGGCCGGGCGATGCCGGCGCCGGTGGCCTGCAGCCGGGCGCCGAGTCCGGGGATGCGGGAGGCGAGGTCGCGGGCGACGTCTTCGGGCCCGCATCTGCGGGATCCGGTGCGGAGGTTGGCGTTGAAGGTCAGGGACACCCAGGCCCGGACCGTGGCCGAGCCCTCCGGATAGGTGCGCACAACCTCGCGGAGGATGGCCTTCGCGGCGTCGGGCGCGTCGGGGTGGATGTTCAGTTCGACTTCGTTGCGCAGCCGGTAGCCGGAGTCCGGTGCGGTCTCCACGGTCACGGCCGCGGCCTCCAAGCCCGCCTCGTCGCCGAGCCCGGCGAGCCAGCCGCCCCAGTTCGCGACCCAGGCGTCGACCTGTTCCGGGTCGACCAGGGCGGCGCCGTCGGGTTCGGTGGAGAAGATCACGGTGAAGTGGCTGGTGGCGGGGACGTGGAGCATGGCGAAGGGGCGGTTGTAGGAGTCGTTGAACTCGTACAGGCGGGACTTCGCCGCCAGCCCGGGCAGCTGGTACATGCCCCATTCCGTCACCCCGAGCGGGCCGGAGCGGTACAGGTTCGTCCCTCCCGAGCGTGACAGGCGGAAGCTCATCCGGGTGGCGAAGCGGTCGGCCACGGACTGTCCGTGCTTGTCCTTGACCGTCAGGAGCAGGACCAGGACCCCGGCCACGGCCAGAACGGTCAGCCCTGCGCCGAGGCCCCAGATGGCGAAGGTGATGATGCCGGCCAGCAGGCCGGTCATGACGATGCCGGTGCCGATGGCGCCCAGCTCGCCCAGACCGGCAGAGCGTGGAACCCGCCAGTTTCCGTAGGACGGTTCCTTGTATTCGGTGTCAGTTGCTGCCACTGGGGCCCTCCTGTGGTGAATCGTGCCGGGTTGAGTCCTGCGCGGTCTGTCGTGCGGCCCGTGAGGCCGTTGAGGCTATTCGGGCACCTGTGGCGAGGGCCAGGCCCGCCGGCCCTGCTGCCTTGGCCGCCCCTGTTGCGCCGCCGGCCCCTGCCGCGGCACCGGTTCCGCCAGTGCTGCCGGTTCCGGGCGGGCCGCCGGGACCGGAGGCCCCCGGTGAGGCGGGGGCCGGTTTGGCGGTCCCTCCGGTGTTCCCGCCACGGCCTTGGCTGCCCTGCGGGCTGGTTCCCGCTTGTGATGGCTGGCTGGGCGGTGTCGGTGACGCGTTGCCCCGTCCGCTCCCGGAGCGTCCCAGGGAGATTGCACCGGTGGCCATGGCCCCGGCCATGGCTGCTGCTCCCCCGCCGGACCCGGAAGCCACGGCACCGACCATCGGGGTGACGAAGCGCATCAAGGCCGGGAGGGCGAGCAGTGCGACCACCATCAGCGCAAACCCCGTGATGGACCCCACGAGCACGTTGCCGCCCGAGGACGCTCCCATGAGCTTGAACGCCATGGCATACACGATGGCCGCGGCCGGTTTGTAGAGGATGAAGGCGATGGTCCAGCCGACTGCCTTCTGGAACCACTGCCTGCCCATCTCCGTGTTGGTGAAGGCTGCGGTGGTGGGCAGAATCCCCGCGAGGATCACGAGCATGCCGGTCCGTACGACCATCAGAACGATCTGCACCAAGGCGGCAAGCAGCCCCACGAGCCCCAGGATGATCAGGATGAACACCCCGACGCCCGTCTGGTTCATCGCGACCAGCAGGGCCATCGCATCGGCGAAGCCCTTGCCGTCGGTTGAGCGGTCGATGATGGCCGCGGAGAACGCATCGGCTGCGATCACCAGAATGGAGATGACCCCCAGGCCCAGTCCGGACACCAGCGTCAGGGTCACCAGGGACCGGAGCAGGTCTTTCAACGGTGCCCCGCGCTGCTCCCAGATCATCCGGGTGCCGCCGATGATGACGGATAAAACGGCCAGGACCAGCGTCCAGTACGTCAGCTCCGATTCGAGGAAACCCACGACCGGGCTGGGCGCCATGCCGTCGTCCGTGCTGAGGTTGGCGGTGGGCATGCTCACCCAGAACGTGGACAGCGTGGTCACCATCTGGCTCATGCCTTCCAGGATGGACTTCGCCAAATTCGTAATCGCGTCGTCCACGGCGCCGGATACTACGTTTCCGCCGAGGCAAAGAACATCTAGTGGAGCGCATTCAGCCACTTCAGACCCCGGACCATGAGATGAAGCCGCTCATGTCACTAAGCGCGGCCACGTCATTGATGAGCTGACCGCTGTCAGAGACCTTTACTTTCCAGTCTCCGTCGATCCACTGGAGTGGAAGAACGGCGTGAACCAAGCCCCCCTCTGGCGTTTCAAAAGCAAGATCGACGTTGGCTTCCAAGGCCGCGTAGGACTTGAGGAGAAATCCTCGAACTTGGATGCTCTCTCCTGATCCAGCGGACGGGGCCAGCGTCGCGGCTTGTCTTCTTGCCGCGTCCCTCCCGGTGCCGGGGACGATCAGGTTTTCCGCCAACTTGATGTTCATTTCCTGCGATTTGGAGGAACCGAGCGCAGCAAGGTTGACGGCTGAGTAGAGGGCTCCGGTCGGTGAGTGTGCGAAGCATGAACGGAACCCGTCCTCGTCCTTCACCCCTGGTCCGAAGGTCTTGGGATCGGTTGGTGTGGCCATCCGTGCGACCAGTTCCCAGTTGGATTTCGGGGCCGCACCCAGTGCGGTTTCCGACGTCGACGGGAGCCCGCACACGCTTTCCCCCGCAGCCTTGGCCGGCTCCGGGGGTGCTGACGCGGCATTGCTTTCCGAAGGGGCCGGCGCAGGCCGTGTGGTGCTGTCTCCCTTGGGCAGGAAGAAGAGAACGATGACGGCAGCTTTGAGGGCGAGCACCAGGGCGGCCGAGATGATGAATCCGGGCTTGGTGAACGGATTCTGTTCGGTGGTGCTTTGCGTGGATTCGCTCATGATGAACCTCCGGTAGCAGGGTCAGACGAATGCGCGGACGATGCCGCCTGCGCCGGTGATGATGATGCAGCCGGCAAGGACCCAGCCGAGCTTTCCGATGGACTCTCCACCTTCGCCGCGGCGCAGCTGGATGACCATGCCGATGCCGACGATGATCACGCCAAGGACGCCCAGGACCAGGCCGATACCGGAGGCCCAGTTCAGCACGGTCAGCAGGCCGCCCGCCTGCGGAGGGACCTCGGGGGTCGGGTCGGGGATGACGCTGAGCGGAAGGCGGGCAATGACGTTGTGCATGATGAGACCTTTCGAGGGGTAAAGCTGCTTTGAAGTCGGTGGTTAGTTTGTGAGGGCGGCGAGATCCGTGGCGAAGCGCTGGTACTCGCGGGCGGGCGGGCCAGCGCCCGTGTCGCCCAGCCGCCAGGATTCGACCCACGGAAGCAGCCACAATCGGGGCGCTCCCCCGCCGACGAGGACGGCGAACTCTCTCAGGGCCTTGGGCAGCTTTCCGGGTGCGTCGGCCAGGACCGCGAGGCCCAGCAGCTCAACGTCCGGAGCCGCACCGGACGCCCACTGAATGAGCGCGCTTTGCGCGGCCTTCAAGCCCCGCATGTCGGAGCGGCAGACCAGCACCACGGCAGGCCTGCCGTGGTCCTGGTCTTGGTCTCGGTTCGGGACGGGCCAGGCGTGTTCCGTCGGCCGTGCGCCGTCCAGGATGCCGGCCAGTCGGCTCTCCCCCGCTCCCCCGTGAACACCGGCTACCCAGACGGTGGCCGTGCCGGTCACCGGCCGGTGGCCGAGCCGGTCCGCCGCATCCGGCTCCACCATTCCCCGCAGGGGCCCGGTGATCGTCGCTGCCGGCGGACGGCGCGGCTCCATGGCACTGGCTTCGGTTTCGGTGCCCGTGGCCGGGCTGGTGATCCATGGGTTCAGTGACTGGTTCATGTGTCCCCCTTTCAAGAAGTCGTGGTGTGAAGGAGCAGTGGTTAGAAGCCGCTGGCGACGGCGGCCGCCGCGGCCAGCCACGCCCGCTGCGTGGCCGGCTGCAGCGCTTCGTAGCGGATGGGACCGTTGACCAAGGCCGGGTCGTACGGGATCCGCACGACTGCCCGGACGTAGGGGGCGAAGCCGTCGGCGATCCGCCGGGCTTCGTCCTTGGCCCGCTTGAGTGCCTCGCCACTCATGCTGCGTTTGGCGTCCGTGGATTCGGAAACGATCACGACGGCGTTGCGGGCCAGTTCGGCGTCGTGGCCACCACGGGATTCGAGGGTCTGCAGCGTCAGGCGGGCCGCCTCGGCGCGGTCCTCAATCGCCGTCACCGGGACCACGAGCTGGTTGGTGTGCTCGATCATCCGCCGCCAGTTCGCCGCCCGGGCGGTGTTGCCGGAGTCCATGATGACCAGACGGTAGTACCGGGTCAGGACCTGGTGGGCGATGTCGACCTCGTCGGCGGTCACCTCGTGGTCGCCTTCCTCGTTTTCGTCCGAGCGCAGCACATCGAACTTGTCCGCCGTCTGGTGGTGGACGAACTTGGCGATTTCCGCGGCGTTCGTGGACGGTGAGAGCAGCGACTGTGAGGCATCGATCAGGTCCAGGACGCTCCGGTCGTGGGCGCCCTTTTCGGTGCGCCACCCCAGGGTTCCCTGGGATTCGTTGTTGTCCCAGGCGACGGTGGCCGCGCCGCTGTAGCGGGCCAGGATCGCCGAGAGCATCACGACCGTGGGCGTCTTGTTGGCGCCGCCCTTGCGGTTGACCACGGCCACCGTGCGGGGGCCGGGCCAGTGCTGGCTGACGGTCCTGATGTCCTCGCGCTCGGACATCTCATCCCCGGAAGGATCCATGCGGAATCCCATCCGGGTCAGGGTGCCCCGCCAGCCCTTCGTGGCCGGTTCCAGCACGGGGGCGCTGACCAGGAAGGAGGTGTCCTTCAGGCTGCGCCGCCTCGGTAATTCCTCCACGGCCGCTTCCTCCACGGCCGCTTCCTCTACGGCTGGTGCCGGTGGGGTGGTGGTTTCGGGCGTGGGGGTCATGGCGTTTCCTCTCGGGGCGGGGACGGTGGCCGGGGTGGGTGCAGTCGTTGCGGGCGGCTCGGCGCGGCGGCGTGGGGCCTTGGCGGTGTAGCTGACGGATTCTTTGCTGCCGTCGGGACTGACGAGGAGTTCACCGTGGCCCTCGGGGTCATCAATCTGGACCCGGACGGGGCGGTTCAAGGTCCTGGCCTCTCCGACGACGACGGCCAGGGCGTTCTCGCGGAGTTCCTGCAGGGACTCTGCCGTTTGCACGTTCCGGGAGTTACCGGCAACAACCACTTCGGCCGTGCCGTTGTCGCGGACAATGGCCTGGATCTTCGGGAAAGCCAGGACGTCTGCTGGGTTGAGACCCATGGGGTTCTTCCTTTCGTGGCGGGGATGGCTGGGATGTCAGGAAGCCGGCGGGGTGAGCCGGTGGACCTTCCACGGGGAATCTTTGGCGGTCCGGAGGAGCTGCACGGTGTAGGTTCCGGCGTCCGTGGGAACCGTGGCCGCGGCCCCGTAGCCGTTGGCCTCATCGACGGTGAGCCGGGCGGGCCCCGTCAGCCGGGTGGCGGGGATAGTGGCCGGGTCGACCGCGGAGTAGTCGGCCGTGGCCTGCGGGGTCATCCAGCGTGCCAGGTCATTGGCCCACCGGGTCGCTTCGGTGCGAGGGCGGGCGAAATCGGCCATGGCCCGTTCGGCCACTTCCACGGCTGACTTCCTGCCGGCCTCATCCCAGGTGATGCCCATCGTCGCGGGCGGGGTCGCTCCCGGGGCCTGCGGGCCGCTGCCCGCGCTCAACGAGACGGGAGCAGACGGTGCGGCGCTGGTGGAGGATTTCGCCGGGGGCTCCGGAGACGTGCCGGCGGCCTGGGCACACGAGGTGCACAGTAGGGCCGCGGCCAGAAGGGCAAGGGGTTTCTTCACGGGTGCTCCTGTTCGGTGGGCAGGTAGAGGAAGGCGCTGGGCACGCCGTTGCTGACGGTCCGGGTGTAGTAGTTGTGATCGTCCGGTGGCGGATTGCCGTTGTAGCCCTCTTCAACGAAGGTCCCGTTGCCCTTGACTTCCTTCACCACGGCCACGTGACCGTAGGTGCCGTCCGCGCCGCCTACCCCGGGGGCGTACCAGACGACCGCGCCAACGCGCGGCGTACCGCCGATCGGCCAGCCCTTCGCCTGCCAGCCGTCCCTCCAGGCCACCGCCGATCCGAGTTTCCGGCCGTCGGGCCGGAAGGTGCCGTTGTGGACCTTGAACGGTGCGCTGGTGCTGCCCAGCTGCTGGTTCACCCGCCAGAGCGCGAAATCCACGCACTCCCGGTTGTACATGCCCAGCGGCGAGGTGCTGGCGGCGTTGGCGCCGACCTGCACCCAGCTCGGCGCATCCCTCCAGGGAAGGTCATCCCCGGCCCCGGAGTCACCGGGCAGCGGGCAACCGCTGCCTTCAAGGGAAAAGGACGCGTCGGAAAGGACGTCAACGATCCGGACCGCCGCACTCCAGTACTTCTGGTAGTGGTACGGGTCGGCATTGCGCTGGACCCTGTTGCCGGCAATCGTCGGTTCCAACAGCTCCCAGCTCTCCACCTTCTGGAGCGCCTTGATGAAGTTGGCGGCGCTGATCGACGGGCTCATGCGGTCCTCGTATGACCCCCACGCACCGTTATCGCGCTGCTGGAACAGGCCCCTGGAATCCGGGCCGGGGCCGTCGCCATGGTCCAACACCCGCAACCCCGACTCCCCCAAGGCCACCATCACACTGACCAACTGGCCCCTGACCGGCAGATTCAACGTCCGGCCCGCGTTCATGATCGCCGCAGCATTCCTAAGCTGCTCCGCCGTGTAGCCCTCGACCTTGGTGTCTTCGCTGGCCGTGACGGAACCGGTGGGGCCACAATCGGCAGCGGCCGGCCTGGCAAGAAGCAGCACCATCGAGAAAATCAGCCCAAAGAACAAGGACGGCACCGCAACAGCGGCGCCGATCAATAGCCCCTTCGGTTTCATAGTTGCCCCTTGCGCGATCGACGGACTCCCCAGTGTTCGGAAAGTGACTACAGCTACACACTATAAGTATGCGATTTAGTATTTAAAGTATTAAATTGATCATGATGATTAGCAAGCCCCTTTGATCTATCGGCAGAATAGGGACTATGCCCAAGAAAGTCCGCCCCGTTGATCCCGAGTGGTCCCAGGACCTCGACGCCGCGCTCGTGGCCTACGGAACGGCTGTGCGGATGCAGATCCTGCGCCACCTAAGGATCAAGGGGCCCTCGATGCGCTATCAGATAGCCGAGTCCACGGGCATTAGTCAGAGCGTGCTTGTGCAGAGCCTCGGTAAGCTCGAGAGCGTCGGGGTTATCGAAGCCAACCTTCCAGCCTCCGAGCGGTCAACGCGCGCCCTGACGTATTCCCTCAACCGGCCCAGGGCCGAGCATCTCCTCAGGCTGGTCCAAAAGTATGTGCACGGCAGGGGCGAGATGCCGCCTGTCCCCCAAGGCCAGGCGGAAATCCCCAAGTGACCCGGTGTCCGATGGCGGGCCGTTCGAGCTGGCGCCACAGGCACTTTCCCCGAGCGCGGAAGCGACGGATTGCGCGGAGGTGGGTTCATGTTTCGTCGACCGGTTCCAGATCTCAGGCGTGAGTCACGCATGTGTGAGTACAGCTAAGACGATAGCAGTGTGACGAGTCCTGTCAAACTTGCCTGAGGGTTGCCGGGCGGCGGCTACACGCCCTCATCGAGGATTTTGGCGATGGCTCTTAGCGCTTCCGGGTCCACGGGGCCAAGGGCCCGCGCAGCGAAATTGCGCACTTCAGCGCGCCTCATGCTGCGGATCAGTTCCAGCTCTGCCTCAACTCGCTCGGGCAGCTTGCCCCCCTCCTGGAGGAGGTATTCGGCGTCGACGTCGAAGACGGAGGCTATTGCGCGGAGTGCCTCATCCGGCACGACTTGCTCTTTCCCGGACTTCAGCAAGGACCATCTGGTCCGCGACAGGTAGTAGCCGGCTTTCTGGGCCCCGTCCCTGATGGCGGTGTAGTCGAAGGGTTTGCCGGTATCGGACACGATGACGTCCAGAAGGAGATTGATCTTCCGTGCGAGCGTTTCAGCTCGCCGGATCCCGGCTGCCCGCCGCGGGGACAGATCAAAATCACTCAAGAGATCCAGCTCCAATTATTAGCTCCGACAAAACAGCCGAAGGAGACCATTCCGATAAATGCGCCGACCACGGCTTCGCCCCAGGTGTGTTCCCTGAGAGCGGTCCGGCTGATCAGCATCATCGGTGATAGTACCAACAGCCACGCTGCGGCCGGGCCGAACACCGCGGTTCCCCAGAGAACGGCGAAGGTCAGAACTGACACATGTGCAGATGCGTTCATCCAGCGGCGGGCCAAAGCCAACCCCGCGTTGCCGGCTACCAGCGCGACGACGGTCGCAGGAACGGGGGCCGGAACGTTCAGCAAGGCACAAGCCAGAGCCCCGACAACGGTCAATATGGTTACTACTCTCGTTCGCCAGGTCGCGGGCATTCCGAATGGCCCAGCCAGCAGCGAAAACTTCTTGTAGGCGAGCCCCGGAACGACAATGACGCCGAGGGCAAGGGCCGTAACACCCAGGATCCCGAGTCCAGCCCTGACACCGGCGAGAACAACAACCACCAGCAGGACACCAGCTGGGGTGAAAATCTTGGAAAAGCTAGCTGCCAGTGGGAACCTGGGCGCCAACCGGGCCTCGTCGTGCAATTCTTGCCTCAATATCATCTAGTAAGTCGACTTCCTCAGCTGACAGGAGCTCCGGATTCTCAATCCGGATGTCGTCAACAAAGATCACCCAGCGGTACAGCTGATCCTGAGAGGATCGCGGCCGCAGGCTAAGCGCGGCAGCCTCTCGGGCCTGTTGACCTGCATCGGTTTCAAGGAGCCTGCTCACAATCGGCTGAAGCCTCACCAGCGCGCTGCGGCACCGTGCGCGGTCAGTCCACTGCTGCCGGCCCCGATGGTACGCAGGAAGCGCGAAGCCCACCGCGAAGCCGATCAAGGTGAGAGCGATCAACACGCGATATCCGACATACACGATATCCGAGACACTGTTCTCTGCCCCAGCCGCTTCCTGTGCCACCAGCAGCAGCTTGGTTGCCACCGCCAGCACCCCGACGAAGCAAGAGACGGCAATGATGTCGAATCCGATACGGAAAGACGCCGTTTCACCTGCCCGGTTGCGGCGCAGGCACTCTACCCCCGTGTAAGCGGTGATAAGGCCGATCCATGCGAAGAACAAGCCCTGGTACCAAGCGATGGCGGGGATGCCCGCAAAAACGTCCGTGAAATTGGTGGCCGATCCAGGCGTTCCCGTCGAGAACAGCAGGGCTGCCTGCGCGCCGGCCAAGCCAATGCCCACGAGTACCAGCAGACGCCAGCGGGCGTTTGACGCACCCGTGGCAGCCACGATCAGGCGGCTTAGCTCGGTCATGCCAAGCCCCAAAGCGACATGGACGACCAGGTTCAGGATGTTCCGATGGCCCAGCCCTGCATCAACAGCCAAGTAGACCGCGTCTATGTTCAGTGTCGTGCCGATCGACACGAGAACCATCGCCTTGAGGATTCCTGGCTTCCACCCGAACTTCAACCCAATGATCCGGGTTATCACCACAGACCAAAGGATGAGAGCGGGCAGTATCTGCAGGAGTTTCATCCAAAGACCTTTTCGAAGTCGCTGCCCGGCACTGTTGGCTTGGCCAACACAAAGCCGGAAAGCCGGTAAGCCACCTCTTCGGCGGCCTTTTCCATGTCATTCCATTGAGGGGATCGCGCAAGCATCCGCTTGATGCCCTTCGTCCGGCCTACGTGATTGAAGACTGACGGCATGGAAGCGGCGAGCCCTTCGCACCCTTGATGCTGAAGGAGGATATGGCCAAACTCATGGCAGATCACGTGCATTCGGTGCAACTCGGAAAGTCCGCTCCGGACGAGCACAAGAGAGCGATGCGCTGATTCAACCCAAAGCCCCGACACTCCGGACAGGACGTGGCCAGGGACCTCACGAATGACGACTGGCTTACCGTGGGCCAAGGAGACCCCCTGAAGAAGTGCTTCGAAGGTGATTTGCTCTGGCAGGGTCAGCATGGAAACGGCTACTTGGGGCGACAAGCCACTGTCCAGGGCCGCGCTACTCCCGGGCATCGTCGGTGACACTTCTTCCCCAACTTTTACTAAACGTCACACATGACTCACGCATGTGTGACTAGACTATTCTCTGACTTAGATCCCCCAGGCTTCTAAGTTCAGGATGACATGAAGAGCCGGCCTAGCATCAAATCAACAAGAACGCTTGCCACGGGAAGGGACGAGGAATTGCCGCCAGGATCGAAGCGCTACTCGCCGAGCAGCGGCGCCCTCAAACATGCCAGGGACGAACCCCGGAGCATCGCTGACGGCATCGCTTCCGACGTCCGCGCCCTCGTGCGTGTCTCTCACGAGCGGGCACCAGTCACCGGATCCGCCCGCTACGAAGCGTTCCGACCGGCGGCATCTAGAGAGTGTCCAACGACACGCCAGGCCAATCGATCCCACGAAAGCGTTAGCCTTAACGCTAACTTTTCTTGTATGACTACCTCACTTCGCCGTAAGCGCGGGACAGCAAAGGACAATGTCCAGCTGGTGACGTCTGTCCCTCTGGAAGATAAAGAACTCGTATTCGAGATTGGCCGCAAGGCTGGCATGTCCGTGAGCGAGGCAATGGAAGTGGTCCTCAAGCACATTCGGACGGAGATTCAGTCCGACGGTCTGCCTGCGTGGTTCGACCGTGAACAACTCCAAGGAGCTCTGCCTATCGCTAAGGCAAGTTAAACCAAGAAGGCCCGCTTTCGCGGGCCTTCAAAAAGTATGTCGTTCAGATCCTTATCTTGGCGGATCACGATCTGAACTGAACCGAACACCTACGAGTAGGTGTCCTTTTGCGTACCCTCCTGGAAGGAGCTACGGCCTTAATGCTACAGGCAATGCCCTCGTCGTCAACACATGAACGCCCGAGTGTCGCCTATCAAGGATCTCCCAAGGAGGCCTGGGCGGCGCTGGCGCCCCTTATCGCGGGGCAGCCGACGTACCGTATTGGCCGGTGGATCGGCGATCGATTCCAGTACCCGCGCCCTCAGAATCCGCCGAGAATATCGGTAGCCTTGCCCGAGCGGCCGGCAGCTGTCGTGGTCCACGGAGTTGATGGGTCCGTAGCCACCGTCTGTCTTGACTTGGATACGTCCAAAGCCGCAAGAGCCGTGGTGGATCAGGACGCTGTCCGGTTGGGCAGGCTCTTGGCGGAGTGCGGTCTACGTTGGGTGGAGGATTTCTCGCCCAGCGGAGGCCGCCATCTCTACGTCCCCTTGGTCGAGCGCATGGACGGCGCAGTTGTGCGTGAGCTCGTTGAGGCGATGACATTGCTGGCTCCGAGCCTTGATCCAGGCCCGCATCAGAACGTTTCTGACGGTTGCATCCGTGTTCCGGGATCGGTCCACAAGTCTGGTGGCCACCAGGTATTACTCACTCCCTTGGCGGCGGCCTACGACGTCCTGCGCCGCCGCAACCCCGCTGCCGCCGTGGACCGCCTGCTCACTGCGCTCACACCGGAGCTGCACCGCACTCGGGAACTGAAAGCCCGCAATGCCAAAATGGCCAACCGCGCCATGCAGATGCCTGCAACCGCCTCTGACCCTCTTTCGGGAAGCGAGTCCACACTGCGTCGGGTTGCCCGTACCGGCCTGTACGACACGGCCCGGTACAAGGGCCCGTCTGAGGCCCGGATGGCGGTGCTGAACCACTTCGCCGCCTGTGGTTGGACCCTGGAGCAGGTCCAGCGGGAACTCGCTGGCCAGTTCCCGGGCCTGGCGGCCCTGTACGGGAGCCAGGCCCGGCAGGAGCGGCTCCTGCACCGGGAATGGGCCAGGGCCTGCGCCTGGATCCAAAAACCAGCCACCCCTCAGCGGGGGGCAAAGCATGCGTTTATTAACAACACAAGCCTCCCTGAACCCACCGGGGGGGGAGGAATCTCCAGCAGCAAAGCTGCTGTCCACCAGCTGGTGAACGACGTTGAGAACGTTCTGTATGCGGTCCTGGACCACCGGCTTAAGGACCGCGGCCGGGAAGGCCTGGGGCTGCGGTTGCTGCTGCGGGCGATCCTGGGCTACATGCGCACGATGGAGACCGATGTGCTGGATGTAGGGTGCCGGACGCTGGCCACGGCGCTGGGCAAACACCACGTCACGATCGCCCGGCTCCTGCCGGTCCTGGTGACGGCTTCCGATGGGATTCTGGTTAAGGTCGCCGAGGGGCGCCGGCGCACGGCGGACGTCTACCTAGTCCAGCTGCCGGCCGCGTACCGGGAGCTGGCGCGGGAGCTGAGCTGGCGCAGGGGCAAGATCCACGGGATTCGGCCGGTTTTCCGCGGGCTTGGGGACCCTGCGGCTTTGGTGTACGAAGCCATCGAACGCGGCCGCCACGCCCCCACCGGCGCCGAGATCATCCGTTCCACCGGGCTGAGCCGCTCGGCCGTGGAAACGGCCCTGGCCGACATGGCCGCGCTGGACATGATTGCCCGTCAGGACCGGAGCTGGAGGGTGAATCCGGCAGTAGGCCTCCTGGATCTGGCCAGGCGTCTGGGTGTGATGGAGGAGGTGTCCGCGCAGATCAGCCGGCACCGCCGGGAGCGGGCCGCCTGGCATGCTTGGCTGGACCGCCACCTGGTTCCGGACCTAGCCGAATACGAGGTCCACGACGTCGAGGTTGATGAGTACTGGCTGCCGCCCTCTCCCGATGACCCCGGGCTGGCGCACCGGATATGGTACGCGGCCTAACTGCGGGTGTCCGGGCGGCGGGTCCAGCGTTCGTGTGCGGACTGGCGCGACATGCCTGTGTCCCGCCCGATGTCGGCCCAGCTGGCTCCGGCGGTCCTGGCCGCCGCCACGGCCTGGTTGAGCCGCTCCAAGGCTCGTGCATGGTTGCGGGCGGCCATGTCCACCTCCCACGACGCCACATGGCACCGCCATTCCTGCAGGATGGCATCCTCCACCGCGACCGGCGGGGTCGCGAAACCATCAAACGCGACGTAGGCGCGGCGCTTGGACAGATTGGCCTGGGCAGAGGACCGGACCCGGTCCCACCGCACACCCTGCCAACCGCACTCACACGCCCCTTGCCAGCCAACGACATCCTTGTCAGGCACGAGCTCGTGGCCCCGGAGGACCTCATCCCGGGGATAGCGGCCCGTGACGCCCTCGACCAGGACACCGGCACCGGTGACGGCCCGCGCCACCCGCCCGTCAGGCACCACACAACCCGCCCGGCCCTCATGGAAGCCATCACCCACATCCCAGCCCACGAATCACTCCTCAATGTCGGGGTTTCCTCACGAAAGCATGTCAGGAAACCCTGACATGATCCTTATCCATGCCAATGAGGGCACCATTTGGACCTCGCTGGCCCCGGGACGTCATGGGCCCCATCGGGTCCTAGGAGCTTAACCCCGAGGAACGAAGATCGCTTTCGCTGGTTGTTCATTAAATACGTCATGACATATTTAATGAACAACGGTGCAGGCCTCTGCTGCGAGCCCAAGAAGTAGCCACTCGGTGTGGGAGTTGAAGAGACCCCAGGAAGTGGAGTGGCATGTCCGAGCACGTGAGGCCCCCAGTAATTCAATACGTCATGACGTATTGAATTACTGATGAGTGTCGATGACGTTTGACGTGATGGCCGAACGCGAAAGTCCCCATATGCTGACGGCCCCCCTCCGGTCAGCAGGAGACTACAAGGCATGCGGCGCCCGGTCATGGAGTCGCAGTCTGCTCTCATCACTCAATAATTAAATACGTCATGATGTATTGATTGACAGACGGATTGACATATGTCCGTCCGTCTGCCAATCTGTCTGGAGATAATTTGCAACGAGAGGATCGACGTGAAAGTCACGGCAGTAGGCAATCGCAAGGGCGGGGTCGGTAAAACGTCCGTGACCCTCGGCCTGGCCACCGGCCTCCGGCTCATCGGGAAGAAGGTCTTGGTCATTGATCTGGACCCGCAGGCCAACGTCACAGAAGCGTTGGAAGGAACTGGAGAGTTCGATGTCTTTGATGTGCTCTATGGAGGCGAAGCTGGCACTCTCGGGCAGGCCATTACGGAAACATCCTGGTCAGGAATCGATCTGATCCCCAGCTCGGAATCTCTAGCGCGGCTGGAGTCTGAATCAATGCTGACGCCTGAGCTGCGGCTTAAGACGGCGGCATGGGGAGCGGATGAGCTCTCAGAATACGACCACATCCTCATCGACTTGCCTCCCGCCCTCGGCCGCTTGACGCTGAACGGCCTGATCTGGGCGGACCGGGTCTTGGCTGTCACTGAGCCTGCAGCATTCTCGGTGAAAGGAGTCACCGAGTTCCTGGAAACAGTCAAGAAGGTCAAGTCCTTGCCCCATTTGAACCCCGCTTTGGAATTCATGGGCATCATCATCAACAAGACGAGCTCACCCCTGACCTCCGAACACGCCTTTCAAATCGGTGAACTTGAAGGGACCTATGGCAGCGATATTAAGACGCCACATCTTCCACTCAGAACTGCGATGCAGGACTCGGTCAGTACTCGATCGCCACTGACCAAGCTCAGCGGCAGAGGAGCAGCCATCATGACGGAAAAATTCGTGGCACACGCACGGTTCTTGGACGGAGCGAAGTAGTTGGCGCTGGAGAGAAAGTCGTCTATCCGAAAAGTACCCACTGCTGATGTCGTTGAAGTGCTTACATCGACGGATCCTAGGAGCGTAGCGGAAACTACTAGTGCCGAGCGCACTGAGCCAGCTGAAAAGCGAAGAGAGCAGGCTACGCCCGCCTCCCAGCAGGCAGGGGAAACAGGCCCATCCCTAAAGCGTCCCGGACCGGGCCGGCCCCGGAGTAAGCGCAGGATGGAGCCGTTTTCGTCAAAGATTGAAATCAACCTCCGTGACGAACTCGATGCCTACCTTGATGAAACCGGGATCACCATCATCGACTTCTTGGATGAGGCCATTCGGGACAGGCTCCGACGTTAATAAATCCGTCTAGACAGATTTATTAATATCCTTAGTACATGCGAAGGCTCAGATGACCGTGTTCGGGGTCCGAGAAGGATCGGTACGGAATTCACACCGCGAAGCGTTCGGCGATCTCGGTTGTCGTGTGTGTCCCCCGCCAGGTGCACGACATCGCCAAGACCATCGACGTCAGCGAGGCCACCGTCATTCGTGACCTCGCCCGGCAACGGAAAAGCCTGCAGACCGCGCCGGGCCAGTCCGGGGCTGAGAAGGAGGGCTGATCGGAGATGCGGCGGATTACGCCACTGGTCTGGCTGCGGATGGCATTCGTTTCTTTCGTCGCGGTCGCGGTCACTTTCATGATCGGGGCCTGGGCCGGAGGCCACGAGGTCGACGAGACCTGTGCGGCCAGGGGTCAAACGTACGACAGCGGCTACCGGAGCGAGAACTGGCAGGAACCGAGCCGGATCTTTCCGATGCACAACAAGTGCAACGCCGCCTATGACCTGGTCCCCTCTTGGATCAATCCTGCCCTGGTGATCTTCGCCGTCCTCATGGTGGCGTTCGTCATCGCTGTGGTCGTCTCCGTCGTCAATGCAGTGAGAACCCCGCCAGGGTAAAGCCGCGGCTGTTAATCCGCCGGTGCCTTCGCTAGCGTGGAGGCAAACGGAGGGGAACAGGCGCACATGGCACCGAGAAAATCGAAAAACCACATTGAGGGCCAGCTGAGTCTGGAGTCCTTGTGGGGCGAACCGGAAGAGGTTGTAAATGAACGAGCACGGCAGACACGCCATGGAAACGATGCAGAAGCACGACCCGGCGACGTTCGCGCAGATCGCGGACCCCGAGACACACTTTTCGACTTTGGGGGAGGAGATCCAGCAGCAGATCTGGGAGCTGAGCGAACAGCTGACCCCGGTCCGGGGCGACGAGCCGCCGCTGGAATACGTGGGCCTGGTGAACATGGCCAAGCTGCGCGCCCGGGAGATGGTGTACCAGGAGATGATCTACGCGGACCTGCCGCAGGAACCGGAGGAAATGGAGACGACGCCCCTGCCCCAGAACGACTAGACCAGCCGGCCCCGTCAGCAGCGGCGGCACGATTCAGGCCGCAGTCCCAGGCCGACCTGGCCCCGTCGGGGCAGAAGGCACGCTTCGCGGCCAACCTCGAAGCGATCCGCATCGTGCGGGAACTGGATGCGCGGCAGCGCCCGGCCACGGAGGCGGAGCAGCGGAGCCTGGCGCGGTGGTCCAGCTGGGGCGCCGTCCCCCAGCTGTTCGACAAGGCAGACTGGGCGGACGAGCGTACCCGGCTGCAGCAGATCTTGAGCGAGCGGGAATACGCGGCCGCTTCCCGGACGACGACCAACGCCTACTACACCGACGCTTCCCTGGTGAAGGAAATCTGGTCGGCCGTGGACCGGCTTGGTTTCGCCGGGGGAGAGGTCCTGGAACCGGGATCCGGTGCGGGAACGTTCATCGGCTTCGCCCCGGGGAACGCCCGCATGACCGGCGTCGAGCTGGACCCGCTGACCGCTTCCATCTCCCGCGGCCTGTACCCGGACGCGAACATCCGCAACGAGTCCTTCGCGGACACCCCCGTCCAGCGCAACTCCTTTGACCTGGCCGTCGGCAACGTTCCGTTCAGCAAGAACGCCCTCTACGACAAGACCCACAACCCGGATTCCCGGCATTCGATGCACAACCACTTCATCCTCAAGTCCCTGGCAGCCGTGAAGCCCGGGGGCTACGTCGCAGTGCTGTCCTCGAGCTTCACCATGGACGCCGCGAACCCCACCTCCCGGCGTGAGATGAGCGCGGTGGCCGATCTGGTCGGTGCCGTGCGCCTTCCCACCGGCGCCCACCGGCGTGCCTCCGGCACCGAAGCCCTCACCGACCTGCTGTTGCTGCGCAAGCGCGAGCCGGGACGCGAACCGGGCAACACCGACTGGGAGCGGGTCGGGCCCGTCATCATCGACGGCCGGAACGTGAAGATCAACAACTACTTCGACCTGAACCCGGCGAACGTCCTGGGGCAGATCACCGTCGGGAACGGCATGTACGGCGAGGAAACCGTCAGTGTGAAGGCCGACGACCTCTCCGCCGTTCCCGCGTTGCTTGCGGAACGGCTGGACGTGATCGTGACCGAGGCGCTGGCCCGGAACCTCGGACAGGCCCCCGCCGATGTCTCGGCAGGGAAGACCCCCGCCGCGCTCCTGCCGGCCACCGGGCAGGAATGGGACGGAACCATCACCGCCCGGCCCGACGGGTCCTTCACCATCACCCAGGCGGGGGAGCAGGCACCCTTCCCGGTGCCGAAGGCCCACACCACCGAGCTGCGGGAGCTGCTGAAACTCCGCGACGGGGCCCGGTCCCTCCTGGAGATGGAAGCGGCCGACAGCGAAGACACCCCGGAACTCGACACCCGGCGGACGGCCCTGGCCAACCTCTACGGCGGATACACGGACAAATACGGGCCCGTGAACCGCTACACCACGTCCGAGCGGATCGACAAGGAAACCGGCGAGTCCATCGTGACGCACCGTCCGGCCCCGGCCGTGCGGATCCTGCGCCAGACCGACCCCTTCGGCGCACTGCCCGGGGCCCTGGAAACCTTCAACGAGGAAACCCGGAACGCGTCCCCGGCGGCCCTGCTCCAGCACCGCCAGGTGGTGGCCCGCAAGCCACTGATGGGCGCGGACACCATTGACGAAGCCCTTGCCATCGCCCTGGACAGCTACGGCGCCCCGGAACTGGAACCGATCGCGGAGCTGCTGGGCATCACGGAAGAGGAAGCCCGCGAGCAGCTGGGCACGCTCGTCTTCGACGACCCCGAAACCGGCAAGCTCGTCACCGCACCGGAGTACCTGTCCGGGAACGTCCGCACCAAACTCGACGCCGCCCGCGCCGCGGCCGCCGGCGACGGGCGGTGGAACGTGAACGTCACCGCCCTCGAAGAGGTACAGCCCCCACGGGTGGGAATGGAGGACGTCGAAGCCCGCCTCGGTGCCGTCTGGATTTCCCCGGAGGAACACCAGCGCTTCGTCCAGGAAGTCCTGGCCGACCCCCGCGCCAGTGTCAGCAGCGTCGGCGGCGGCATCTGGCGGGTCAAGGCCAACCGCGGATCGGTCAGGTCCACCAACGAATGGGGCACCAGCCGGAGGCCGGCACCGGACCTGCTGCAAAGCATCCTGGAACAGAAGAGCATCCAGGTCGAAGACAAGGACGCCGACGGCAAAGCCGTCGCCAACCTCGAAGAAACCGAAGCGGCCCAGGAAAAAGCGGAGGCCCTGCAGGAACGGTTCGCGGAATGGGTCTGGGAAGACCCCGAACGCGCCGGCCGGCTCATCGATGAATACAACCGCCGCTTCAACTCCATCGCCCTGCGGGACTACTCCAAGGAAGGCGGACGCCTGACCCTCCCCGGGCTGGCCAGGTCCTTCACCCCGCACCCGCACCAGCGCACCGCCGTCGCCCGGATCATCTCCGAACCCGCCGTGGGCCTCTTCCACGAGGTAGGGGCGGGCAAGACCGCCGAAATGGTGATGGGCGCGATGGAACTCAAGCGCCTGGGCATGGCGACCAAGCCCATGGTGGTTGTCCCCAACCACATGCTCGAACAGTTCACCCGCGAGTGGCTGGAACTCTACCCGCAGGCCCGCCTGCTCTCCGCAGGCAGTGATGACATCAAGACCCGGAGCGGGGACCTGTCCGCCCGCCGGCAGTTCGTCGCCCGCGCCGCAGCGAACGACTGGGACGGCATCATCATGACCCAGCAGGCCTTCAAGAGCATCGGCGTCAAGGCCGAAACCATCGAGGCCTACCAGGAATCCATCATCGCCGACGTCCGCCGGACCATCGTCAACGCCCAGGCCGAAGGCGAAGACCGGACCACGGTGAAGAAGCTCGAAACCAAACTCCAGGGCGAAGAGGAGCGCATGAAGCGCCTCATGGACACCGCCCCGGATCCCGGACTGACGTTCGAGGACACCGGCGTCGACTACCTCTTCGTGGACGAGGCGCACGACTACAAGAACCTGCGCACCGTCACGAACATCAAGGGCGCCGAGATCACCGGGTCCATGCGGGCCACCGACATGCACCTGAAGCTCGAGTACCTGCGCGGCACGCACGGGGAACGCGTCGTGACCATGGCCACCGGCACCCCGATCGCGAACTCCATCACCGAAGCCCACGTCATGCAGCGCTACCTGCGCCCGGACCTGCTGCAGGCCTCCGGCGTGGAGAACTTCGACGTCTGGGGCGCAACATTCGGGGAGACCGTCACCGCCATCGAGATGGACGCCGGCGGACGGCTGAAGAACAAGCCGCGCTTCGCCAAATTCAAGAACGTCCCGGAAATGCTGCGCAGCTTCCACGTCTTCGCCGACGTGAAACTCTCCGAGGACCTGAACCTGAAAACCCCCGACCTCGCCCGCCGCCCAGGGGACGGGGAACGCCAGCCCGAGCTGGTCCTGATCCCGCAGCCGCCGGAACTGGCCGACTACATGGCAGGACTCGCCGACCGGCTCGACGCCCTCTCCGGATGGGCGCAGAAGGGCGCCGACAATGCCCTGAGCGTCTACAACGACGGCCGCAGGGCCGCCCTTGACCTGCGCATGGTCGGCATCGGCCCCCAGTCCGGAACCAAGATCGACCAGGTGGTCGCCAAGACGCTGAAGGTCTGGGAAGAGAACCGGGACAACGAGTACGAAACCAGCTTCCGGTCCGGGGAAATGTCCGCCAAGCGCGGTGCGCTGCAGATCATCTTCTGCGACATGAGCACCCCGTCCAAGGACACCGGCCCCGACGGGAAACCCGTCTGGACCGCCTACCAGCAGCTGAAGGACCAGCTCGTGGCCGGAGGCATCCAGGCCGGGCAGATCCGCTTCGTCCAGGACGCCGCGAAGCCGGAGCAGAAGGCGCAGCTCTTCGCCCAATGCCGTTCCGGCGACGTCGCCGTGCTCATCGGCTCCACCGCCATGATGGGCACCGGAACGAACGTGCAGCTGCGGGCCAAAGCCATCCACCACGTCACCTGCCCCTGGCGGCCGGCGGACCTGACCCAGCGCGACGGGCGCATCATCCGCCAGGGCAACGCCAACCCCGAGGTGCACAACTTCCAGTACGCCACGGTGGGCAGCTACGACAGCGCCGCCTGGGACGGGATCCAGCGCAAGGCCACCATGATCCAGCAGGTCCTCCGCGGCCGGCTGGACATCCGCGAGATCGAGGACGTCGGAGACCTGGCGCTGAACGCCGCGCAGATCAAGGCGGCCACCAGCGGCAACCCCCTGGTGATGGAAAAGATCGAGGCCGACGCCGCCCGCACCAAACTGGAACGGCTCAAACGCGCCCACGACAAGGGACAAAGCACCCTTGCCTGGACGAAATCGGCCGCGCACAGCAGCATCACGAAAGCCGAGGACCAGCTGCCCGCCCTGCAGGCGGCGATACCGCGCATCACCTCGACGGCGGGGGAGAACTTCACCGCCACCATCGACGGACGGGTCCACACGAAACGTCCCGAAGCCGTCGCCGCCATCTCCGAATGGGTCCGCACCCACACCCCCGAGTACGGAAACTACTACCGCCAGAAACGGGACTACGGCGTCCTGGCCACCCTCGGCGGCCACGAGCTGCAGGTACGCAACGCGGCCGGTGATTCACGGCTCGGGTCCTACGAGGACCTCGCCGTGACCCTCAAAGGAGTCCCGGTTCCGCCACTGGTCTTCACCCGGACGGAACTGCTCGAAGGCAGCGCCGGCATCGTGACCCGGCTGGAGAACAAAGTGGCCGGCCTCCCGGACTACGAGGCGCAGCTGCTCCGGACCATCGCCGAGAAGAAAGCCGTCCTCACCGACGTCGAGGCCCAGCAAGGCAAGCCGTTCAAATACGAACAGAAGCTGGCCCGGGCCCGGGCGGCATGCGCGGAGCTGGACGGGAAACTCAAAGCCTCCATCGAACCGGCCAAACAAGCCCAACCGGAAACCCCGGAAACGGCGGATGCCGTGGACCCGGCGCTGGCCCGGTTCCACAGGCTCCACGCCGCGAACTTCCCGACCCGCCCCGGATCAACGCGTCCTCCCGGCACCCCGACGACTCACGGCAGACCCGGCGCAGACCCGCACCGTGCACGCGACACCGACCTCGAGCGATAGTCGATCGGTGGGACGGGCGGGGCCCCGCCACACCGGGGAGTCCCTCCCAAGAGAGGTGTTGTGGCATCGAGTTGTCAACGGAGATGGTAACGCCTTCGGGGTTCTTTTCGACCGCCACCGTGGGCTCACACCGCCCATCCGGGAAGACACTCGAGACCGCAATCATGACCGGAACGAATCGGCCGCTGTTCCGCCGGATTACCCTACTGACGACCGAGGAAGCCATAGGTAGCTGCGACCATCAGGAGGAAGCCCAAGATCCCGAGGCCCGCCAGCTGTGCGGCGATTCCCATGATGACCATGCCGAGGCCTGCTAGGACTGCGGTGGTCCCGACGATCCGGCGGACTGATCGGCGAGGTGGTTTACCGGACCTCAGTTCCTGGGCCAGGTCCGGGTCGTCAGCGGCCAGATCATTCTCAAGTTCTTGAAGGCGCCTGCGCTCATATTCAGACAATGGCATTGCAGAACCCTTCCTGCTGCCCCGGCGGGCATCTCAGGCAGAAGATTTGCCGGTATGACAGCTTCCTTTCATTATCGACGTGTTCCCCGATCCGTTCCATAGCCGGCAGGGCTCTCTCTGAATGTGCAGGGACGTGCTGGGAGCTTGGCGGGGCGTCCAAGGTCGTGAACACTCCTGTCGCACCCTTTGGCGGGTGGACACTGGAGTTATGGAGCTTGAATTGTTGGCCATACCTGGATGCCCGCGCCGTGACGCTGCCCGGATTCTCTTCGATACGGCCCTGGCGCTGGAGGGGTACCTGGGGTGGTGAAGACTCGGGAGATCACTGCAGAAGATGAGGCCGTGGAGCTGTCCTTCCATGGGTCGCCGACGTTCGGGATCAACGGTTCGGACTTGTTCCCGGCCGTCGCGGAGCCAGCGGTTGCGTGTCGGCTGCACCGGACGCCATCCGGCATTTCCGGCCAGCCGTCCCTGGAAGATCTGCGGCAGGCGATCCGCGCTTCGCTCCCGGAAGCGCTGTGCCGGGCATGGCCTTGTTGGGTCCCGTTCGATCCGTCCTCGTGGGCTCCGACCGGACTGACATGGTCAACAGCGGCTCCGTATGATGCCGCCTTTTTCGACGTTGTGTGTCCCTGTTCACAGAACAGCGGTCCGCCCAAGGCCTAGGTTTCGGGGGTAGGCACCATCCGTTCCAGGGAAAGGAGCCAACTGATGTCCGCTACATCGCCGGTGGCACGC
>NZ_JAFNLL010000048.1 GCF_017368795.1 Arthrobacter cavernae
TTCGTCCGGCGTTTTAACGACTACCGACCCACGCTCCTAGCGCAGGCGATATCTGTCTCGCCGCGCCAGAGAGTCCGCAGTACGGCCCCAGACCAACCCGGGTTCACACGTGACTGCTTTGCGAAGCAGTCACGGAACCGCTTCTTGGCATCCAACCGAAAATAGAAAGTCCCCAGGAGGCTGGCGACCGGGTCGCCACCGTTCCCTTTATGCGACGAGCTGGAACATTGTAACCGCCACGGGCAGCTGATCTTTCGCATATACGCGCCTTCACCCTGGATGAATACATCGGCCTGCCCGAAGGAATCCCGAAACCTACAAGGAGGTCATCAACAGGTTATTAACGACCCGTGTCCACGTCAATTCGGCAAACAATCCATTCCCCGACAATGGCCGCCAACTGCCAAGGATTCCCCCAGAACACCGACCGCTCTTCAGAGACTGGCAGCATGCCCGGCCGCTCCAAGAAAGAAGATGAACATGACTCATGAAATCGACTCTCCCCGCGGAACCCAGCATCCCGACCGAATTCAGGTCCCCATTACGGTCGCCGAACGGGCCCGGGCCCTGGACCATTCGGTCACGCAAGCGCTGCGACCTGTCGCACTGCCGGCGCTGCGAGTGATGCTCGGGATCCTGTTTCTATGGTTCGGCGGACTCAAGGTCATAGGCCGTTCGCCCGTTGCCGGCCTCATTGGGCAAACGCTTCCGTTCGGCAACGACCATCTAGTCTTGCTGCTTCTTGGACTCGCGGAGTTGGCGCTTGGTGCGTTGCTCATAAGCGGCATGTTCATTCGCCTCTCAGTGCTGGCGTCAGCGATGCATCTGGCGGGCACTTTCTCCACATTCGCAATGGCACCTGAACTGATGTTTAGCGACGGTAACCCGTTGCTGCTGACTACCGACGGCGAGTTCGTGACAAAAAACGGATTGCTCATCGCCGCGACGTTGGTGCTTATCACCCACACGAGCCGCCCTCCAAAAGGGCCGAAGCCCGAGGCCGCGTAGATCCCGTTCCGGATGGAGGACATTCGAGGGGATTGTGTCAGCTTTGGGAGTTGACCGCGCGGAGGCCGGCCCGCCATGCTTTCGTGGTTTGGTCGTTCACAGGCTTTGTACCGGGCTGTATATGGACGCCGACTTCGCAGGTAACGGCGATGGACTCCTCTGATCTATGGGAAGTTGTCAAGAGGAAGCGGTCCCTGGCAGAGTGCCAGGGACCGCTTCCTCTTGGGCTGCCAAGGTCGACTGCACGAAGCGTCAGACCTGACTTGGCTCGCGGACGTACCGGACTGTCCTCTTAGGCTGACCCAGCAGATCCGACTGCAGGCCGGGCCATGCGGAACCCGAGTGCCGCCGTGACTGTCCGGTCACGATCCGTGGTTCATCGTCCAAAATCAGGGGTTGACAACCCGTGATTTGGATGCAGAACCGTTTCATCATTGTCTCCGAATCTTGCTTGTTTGCCCTCTTCCTGAGGCACAGACTGAACGCACCACACCGGGCCGATAGTGAAGCGGGGTGCCATCCGCAACACGGCCATGGAGGCCATCACGTCCGGTGGACGTTTCTTCACCCGCAAGCCCTTGAGTAAATAGGACACACAATGAGCATCACCTTCCGGGCGCCGTGGGGGCGGCTGCCCCATCATTCCGGATCCCGAAGCGGATTCCCCGCCCGCGGGACCATGTCCCCATCGCAGCCGACTACCGCACAACGGAAACGCCGGCCCATCATGACGAAAGCGCGTGCCGTCCTGGCGGCCCTGCTGCTGGCTGGCGGACTGGGACTCGTAGTGCCCGGCACCGCCTCGGCGGCCCCCTTCTGCGGGATCACCTGGGGTTCGCTGGCGAAGTCGAACACCTCCCTGCCGGTCGGCCCTGGCCAGGATCCCATCACCAATATCCGCTCCGGGCGCCACGCCTGCTTCGACCGTCTGGTGGTGGACGTCAACGGCCAGGCCCCCAGGTACCATGTGCGCTATGTCCCTGCCGTTACACAGGACGGGTCCGGCTTTACCGTTCCGTTGCGGGGCGGCGCGTTCCTCCAGGTGACAGTCGCGACACCGGCCCATGACCAGGACTACAACGCCACCTACCTCCCGGCGAACCGGGACGAAGCCGTGAACGTTGCGGGTTTCCGGACCTTCCGTCAGGTGGCCTTCACAGGCACCTTCGAGGCGGTGACGCAGATCGGGCTGGGGGTCCGCGCGCGGCTGCCGTTCCGGGTATTCACCCTGGCCGGCCCGGGCGAAGGATCCCGGCTGGTAATCGATGTTGCTCACCGGTGGTGAGGACGCCCAGCGCCCTGGCGAGCTGCGGAAACGACGTTTGCTGGCTGTCAGCGTTACCTCACGTTTTCTCCGATCAGCAGCCCGGTGGCGGGATCAATAAAGATGTCCCTTCCCAGAGTGGTGCAAACGACTTCGGACATTCAGTGCAGACGACTTCGGAAAACGACAGTGGGGTTACACCTCTCGGTACGGTGTAGGAATGGACATTGTCGGGCAACCCGCTCCGCAGGGGCAGGTGCGTCGGGACAGACCTTAGATCCGCGGCCGTCGGGCCCAGCGCCTGGCTTTCAGCGCCGAGTGCAGTTCGAGCCGCAGCTGGCCGTTCAGCGGGTCGACGCCGAGCAGTTGGCGGATCCTGCCCAGCCGGTTGTAGATGCTGCTGCGGTGCAGATGCAGCTTGGCGGCCACGTCTTGCACCGAGCCGTCGCTGTCGTAGAGCAGTTCCAGCACCGGCAGCAGTTCCCCGTTCTTGTCGTTCTCCTCCAGTGTGCGGAAGTGGATTGAGCCGGTATCGTCCCAGCCGCCCGGTGCCACCAGCCGGTCGAACAGCTGGTAGACCCCCACGGAACGGCTGTCCACCAGCTCCCCGAGCAGCGGATCGACGGCGGCCGCCTGCGCCGCGAGCTTGGACTGCCGGTAGGCGGCGGCGAGCTGCCTTACCACGGCGAAGGGCTCGCTGATGCCCAGTATGATCCGGTCCACCGTCCGGCCCGCGCGCTTGGCCAGCTCCAGCTGATAGTGCACCAGGATCTGGGCGTGTTCGGCCCTGCCGCCTGAGTGCTGGAACAGCATCACCGAGTGGGTCTCCGTGCCGGCGCTGAACAGCACGCCCTTGACGCCAATGCTCGACTGCAGCGCCGCGGAACGGTGCGTCAGCGTCGCGGCGAGGGGATCGCTTTCGGGGCCGCCGTCGGCGTCCAGGACGGTGACCAGCTGCCATGGTCCGCGGCCCTGGATCTCCTTCCAGCCCGCCACCGCGGCCACGGCGTTCGACTCCCCATGGCATGCCGCCAGGAACTCCTGCTCACGGCGGCGGCGGAACTCCGATTCGGCGGTGTTGGAGTCCAGGAGCAGCCCGGCCAGCAGGTCCAGTTCGTCCCGCACGCCCGGCAGCTGGGCGAGGATCGCCGTCGCACTTTGCTCCTGCACGTCCTGCTGCACCCACAGGTAACCGACCCGGAAACCGCGCACCAGCAGCGGGACGCAGACGCGCCCCAGCATGCCGAGCTCCTCATTGGCGGGCACGACGACGGGACGCACCGCCGTCGCGATGCCGTGCGAGAGCTGCCACGCGCTGACGTCGGCGGGCACGCGCTTGCTGAGCAGGAAGTTCACCCGGACGCGGTCCGCGTGGGACTGGTTGGAACTGTAGGCGAGGAGGACGCCGTCGAGGTCTTCGAGGGAGAGCCCGCGGCCGAGCTTGAGCGCCACGTGTTCCACGAGCTGTTCGACGTCCTGCTGCATGCTGCCAGCGTACTGCCCGGCCGCCTCGGCAGACAGCCGGGCAGCCACGCCCGGATTCAGTGACTCAGCGGGCCTCTGCGGGCTCCGGATCCGACGCCGGCGCTGACTCGAACGGGCCGCCCGCCGGAGTCTCGCCCCGGAAGGCCCGCAGCATGGCCTCGCGGTCGAAGTCGCCCTCCCACTTGGACACCACGAACGTGGCCACGCAATTGCCGAGCAAGTTCACGACGACGCGCATCGAATCCATAAGCCGGTCGGCACCGAGGAGAAGCGCGACGCCTGCCACCGGGAAGATGCCCAGGGCGCCCGCCGTCGCGGACAGGGCCAGGAACGCAGACCCCGGAACGCCGGCCATGCCCTTGGAGGTGAGCATGAGGATGCCGAGGGCAAGGAGCTGCTGGCCGAAATCGAGATGGTGCCCGAAGGCCTGGGCCAGGAACAGGAGCGAGATGGAGAGATAGATCGCGGCGCCGTCGAGGTTGAACGAGTAGCCGGTGGGAATCACCAGGCCGGTAGTGGAGCGCGAACAACCGGCGTTGCTGAGCTTGGTCATGATGCGCGGCATCACGGACTCGGTGGAGGCGGTGCCGAGCGCCAGCAGGAATTCTTCGCGTGTGTACTTCAGGAACTGCCAGAGCGGCACGCGGGCGTAGCCCCAGGCAACCAGGAACAGCAAGGCGATGAAGACGACGGCGGCGCCGTAGCAGGCGGCGATCAGCACCGCATAGGTGCCCAGGGAGTCCAGCCCGTACTGGCCGATGATGAACGCCATGGCACCGAAGGCGCCGATGGGAGCCACCTTCATGACCCAGCCCATGATCTTGAAGAAGATCTCCAGGACGGTTTCCATCAGTTTCACCACCGGGGCGCAGCGCTCCCGGCCGATCACCACCACGGCGGATCCGAAGAACACCGAAAAGCAGAGCACCTGCAGGAGGCTGTTGTTGGCGAACGCGCCCACAACACTTGTGGGGATGACGCCGAGCAGGAACTGCCCCACGTCCTTGGGTGGTGCTGTGGAAGTCTTCGCGGTGAGCGCGTCGGTGGAGAGCGTGGCGGGGTCGATGTTCAGGCCGGCACCGGGCTGGACGATGTTGCCCACCAGCAGGCCGAAGGCGAGGGCGAACAGCGTGGCGCCGGTGAAGTAGACCAAGGCCTTCACGCCTACCCGGCCCACCGCTTTCACATCGCCCACCGCGGCGATGCCCGTGACGATCACCAGGAAGATCAGCGGCGCGATGATCATCTTGATGAGCTGGATGAAACCGTCGCCCAAGGGACGCAGGGCGGAGCCGAGACCGGGCAAGAAGTGGCCGATCAGGATGCCCGCCACGACGGCGACGAGGATCTGGACGAAGAGTGAGCGGTACAGGGGCTTCTTCCGGGGATCTGCGGAAGGTGCGGCAGGAATCTTCATGGCGGGACCAATCATTGAAGCAGCCGTCGGCATGCGGGCCAAGGCTTCGCGGGCAGGTCCGCCTAACCTAGGCCTCCAAGATTTCGCCCATGAAACGTTAAGGTCACCTTAGGAAGCATTTCCGAAACAAGCGTTCCACCACCCGGGGTTCGGGGTGGCGGGCCCGGGCCGGTTCGTACGAACATCAGGCGACACCTGCCGCCCTGCAGCTCGACAAATGTCGAGCCGCGAAACCCAAAAACCCCGGAATTCCGCGGTTTCTCCGGCACGGTGTTCCGGCTTTGCTGTCGCGCCGCTCACAGCCGGATTTATTCTGGAATCACAGCCCCCAGCACATCCCCCGGCCCGAAAAGCCGCTGAACATGGAGCCAAAAAATGATCATCGGCGTCCCCAAAGAAATCAAGAACAACGAATTCCGCGTAGCCATCACGGCCGCCGGCGTCCACGAGTTCCGCACCCACGGACACACCGTCCTGGTTGAGCGCGGCGCAGGCCTGGGCTCGGGCATCACGGACGAGGAATACTCGGTCGCCGGCGCCGAAATCGTTGCCGAGGCAGACGACGTCTGGGGCCGCGCGGACATGGTCCTGAAGGTCAAGGAGCCCATCAAGGCCGAATACCACCGCTTCCGCAAGGGCCTGGTTCTCTTCACCTACCTGCACCTCGCAGCCGAGCCCGAGCTCACCGCCGAGCTCATCAACTCCGGCGTCACCGCGATCGCCTACGAGACCGTGCAGGAGGGCCGCGCGCTGCCGCTGTTGGCCCCGATGTCCGAGGTTGCCGGCCGCCTGTCCGTGGTTGTGGGCGCGTCCTCGCTGATGGCTCCGGCCGGCGGCAAGGGTGTCCTGCTGGGCGGCGTACCGGGCGTGCGTCCGGCCAAGGTTGTGGTGCTCGGCGCAGGCGTGGCCGGCACGAACGCCGCAGCCATGGCGCTGGGCCTCGGTGCCGATGTCACCATTCTGGACATCAACATCAACCGCCTGCGTGAACTGGATGCCCTCTACCAGGGCCGCCTGAAGACCGTTGCCTCCAACGCCTACGAGATCGAGAAGTCAGTTGTCGACGCAGATCTCGTGATCGGCTCCGTGCTGATCCCGGGCGCCAAGGCCCCCAAGCTGGTCACCAACGAACTCGTCTCCCGCATGAAGCCGGGCTCGGTTCTGGTGGACATCGCTGTGGACCAGGGCGGCTGCTTCGAGGACACGCACCCCACCACGCACCAGGAACCGACGTACAAGGTCCACAACTCGATCTTCTACTGCGTTGCCAACATGCCCGGCGCCGTTCCGAACACCTCCACGTACGCACTGACCAATGTCACCCTGCGCTACGCAGTGGCGCTGGCCGACCTTGGCGTCAAGGCCGCCTTCGACCGCGACCCCGCGCTGGCCGCCGGCCTCAACATCGCCGCAGGCCAAGTGGCACACCACTCGGTTTCCGAGGCGCACGGCCTGCCCCTGGTTGCCGACTGGCACAGCCTGGTTTCCGCCTAGCAACACCCTCGTCGGCTGCTCCGTAAACGCCCTTTTGAGCCCCCAAAACGGCAGATACGGAGCAGTCGATTGTGTTTAAGTACGACGGCGGGCGTCAGGGCTTTGCCGGGTTGCTCGGGTTGGCCGGGACGTCCGCGGCCGGCACGGTGGGAACCGGCACCGGAACGCCTGACGGGGCCGGGTCTGACGGGGCAATGCCCGGTGGTGTGATGGGCGGCGCCGGGATGGTGACATTGCCGGGCTGGATGTTCCACGGGCCTTTGGGGGCCGCGCCGCCCGGCGTGGACTGTGGCTGGCCGTGCGCGGTACCGCCCGTACTGTTGGGGGCGGCCGGTGCCGGATCAGGGCTGCCGGGGACGGCCGGCTGGGTCACATCATAAACGGGTTGCTCTTCGGAGGGCGTGGCAGGCCCGCCGTTCTGCGGCGGCGTGCCGGCCCCAGGCGTCAGCTGCGAGACGACCGTCCCGACCACGTTGCCGAAGTGCTCGAACGCTCCTTGGAGGCCGCCCTCGGAGGCTGCGGCAGCGGTAGCGCCGCCCGCGAGGGACACCGCCACAGCAATACCTGCGATGACAGCGCGGCGCTTCCTCCGCCGTCGGGCGGCGAGCTCGTCAACGGGGGCGGGTGTGTCAACGGGGGCGGGCACCGCCGTCGGCAAGACCGTCGAGGGCACCATCAGCGCCCGGACTGCTGCGGAAGGCTGGGGCGCAGAGCTGGCGAGGGCGCGCAGCTCGAGCAGTTCGGTGCGGATCCCGTACGCCTCGTCGAGGTCGGCGTCGGCCAGCAGGCGGTCGATGGCCTGCTCGTCGGTGTTCCGCGCGCCCGGTGCGGTCTGTTCGCTCATGATGTGCCGTTCCTTAGTTGTGCACGCTTTCTCAGTGCACTCAATGCCCTGCGCTGCAGTTGTTTCACGGCTCCTTCGGACTTGCCCATGATGGCCGCGGTTTCTTCCACCGACAGGTCCGCTACGACCCGCAGGGCCAGGACCTCCCGGTGGTCGGGGGCGAGGTCCTCCAGGAGTTCCGTGACCCCCAGCCCGGCTCCCCGGTCGAATGCCTGGTCTTCCGCCGAAGGTGCGCGCCGTCCGTCCAGTTCCGCTTCATACGGAGTGGAGTCCGGGGTGCGTTCCCGCTTGCGGTAGTGGTCCACCATCCGCGCATGGGCGATGGAGAAGAGCAGGGTCCTGGCCCCCTGAAGCCCACCATGGAGGGTGGCCAGCTTCGGGTAAAGCGCTAGGAAGACGTCTTGGGTGACAGCTTCCGGATCGTCCACACCCCGGGCGCGCAGGTAGCCGAAGACCGGTCCGGAAAAGTTGTTGTAGGCAGCCGTGAAGAGCAGCGCGCGATCGTCGTCGTCCGCCTGCACATATTCATCAGTTAAAGGGTCCAGCACCCTCGGATGCCTCCATCCCACGCAGCGCAGAGACGTCCCGGAGTCCGCGAAACCACCGCCGCTGCCGTCTGTTGCGTAGCGGGGCTCCTTGGTCTCAACCAAGGAGCCCCGCGCTTAAAGCGTAGCCGCCGTGTGCTTAGCGGACAGAACCGACAGGTGCGCCGGGAACAGCCGGGACCTCGGCGGGAAGCTGCGAGGGGAGGGCAGGAGCGGCGGGAACTGCCGGAACCGCAGGCGCGACCGGCGCCTGCGCCGAAACGGAAGCGTCGGCGCCGACGGCGGCGCTCGCGGAACCGTCAGCCTTCAGGCCAGCAGCATTGCCGGCCTCCACCACAGCCTCGCAGTGTGCTTCCGCCTTGGCGTCGCCACCTGCGGCAACTACCAGGGATTCGTAGCCGGGAACCTTGGCGCCGGCGTTCAGGTCGCCGTTGAGGAAGGCGGTGCAGAGTCCGAAAGCTTCGGGCGACGTGGCGTCGGTAACGGCCTGCTCGGCCTTGGACTTCGCGGCCGCAACAGCGTCTTCGGCTGTTGCCTTGCCGGCTTCAGCAGCCTCGGCTGCCTTGGCCTGTGCGGCTGCGGCAGCGTCGGCTGCCTTGGCCTGCGCGGCCGCGGCAGCCTCGGCAACCTTGGCCTGCGCGGCTGCGGCAGCGTCGGCTGCCTTGGCCTGCGCGGCCGCGGCAGCCTCGGCAACCTTGGCCTGCGCGGCTGCGGCAGCGTCGGCTGCCTTGGCCACGGCCGGGGCGGGGGCGCCGAGCAGCTCGTGGGCGGCCTGCTGGACATCGCTGGGGAGAACTCCGTTGACGGCGGCAACGCCGGTTCCACCAACCGTTACGGCTCCGGCGGCCAGGATGCTGGCAGCGACTTTGCTGGTGGCAAGGACAGAGAACAAGGACATGAAACCCTCCGAGAATCGTGTAGGACTGCTTCGGTAACGGTTGTGCCCGCAAGCGCTTGGTCGGCTGCGGACCCGTTCCGTACTCCCCCTACATCGTCCGCGGCCCCGGAAAAGTTACGGCCGCGCCGAAATTTCCTTCCGGGACGCATCTCCCCGCTTTGGGCGGGGGAACTTTGACGGCTCACAGTTTCACAAGGGCCCGCGCCTGTTCGATCAGTTTGAGGACCTCCACCGAGCTGGCGGGGTCGACCGGGAGGGGCAGCGCGGAGGAGGCGCCGCCGTCGGCGATTTTTTCTGCGAGGATGCGGTAGAACTCCGGGTACGCGCCGCGCTCGGTGGGCACCGGCGTGCGCTGCCCGTCCCGTTCCAGGATCCCTTGGTGTCCCGCGGGCTCGACGCCGTAGGCGGGGTCCGTGGGCAGCCCGCCTCCCAGCAGGTACGGTTCCTGCGGATCGGCCCCGAACTTCACGAAACCGCCCTCGCTGCCCAGGATGCGGAAACGGGGGCCGGGCAGTTGGCTGTTGAGGTTCAGCGTCAGGTGGCTCACCACGCCGGACTCGTGCCGGAGGGCCAGGAAGATGTCGTCATCGGCATGTTCCTGCGGCCGACGCGCGGAAATCTCCGCGTACGCCACCTGCGCGGGGCCGAAGAACTGCACGGCGAGGTCCAGGACGTGGGCGCCCAGGTCGAACAGCACGCCGCCGCCGTCCTCGGCCGTCGCACCGGCTTTCCAGGCCTTGGCGATCTCCGGCGCCCAGCGTTCCATGCCCGACTCGAACCGCGTCACGGTCCCCAGCGTGCCGGCGTCGAGCAGTTTCTTGACGGTGAGCGCGTCGCCGTCCCAGCGGCGGTTCTGGTAGACGGTAAGCACTCGGCCCAGCCGTGCGGCCAACTCGATCAGTTCCTGCCCCTGCGCGCTGTACGCCACGAACGGCTTGTCCACGACGACGTCGAGCCCGGCTTCCAGCGCCGCCTTGGCCAGCGCAAAGTGTGTCGACGGCGGCGTGCCGAGGACCACGAGGTCCAGCTCCCCGGCGAGCGCCAGGATGTCCGCCGGGCTGGCCACGAGCCGCACGCCCGGGTGCCGGGCGGCCGCCGCAGACTGCCGCCCGGCGTCGGAGGTGGCGATGACGTCAAGGGAATACGCGGGGCTGGCGGCGATGAACGGCGCGTGGAACACGCTGCCGGAGAGCCCGTAGCCGGCGACGGCGGTGCGGATGGGCCGCTGCCCTGCGGCGGCTTCGTGGCGGGCGGCGTCGCGGGCGAGGTCGGCATCGTGGGCGGCTTCGTGGGTGGCTTCCTGGCCGGCGTCGTGGGTGCGCATGCCGCCAACGCTACCTCCGTGCCGACGCTCTCTCACTTTTGGGCCTTAAATGAACAACCCTCTCTCACCAAGGTGAGAGAGGGTTGTCCGAAAACGCCTCAAAAGTGAGAGAGCGTCGGAGGGGAGGCTACTTTTTGGCGCCCTTTTCCCAGCCGATGGTGGTCCAGTCCGGAACCTGAGCACTGCTCTTAAACAGGGACGGGCCATAATTGGCTAGCCCTTTTCGTACGAAGGAAATCTGAGGACCATTGAAAACCGGCCCCATGGAGTAGTACTTCGCCATGTGTTCCTTCTCCACCTCCATGGCAGCCTTGTTACGCTCGGCATTGTCCGCAATTGTGCCAAGGTTCTTGATCTTCGCGTCGAGCTCGGCGTCTCCCAGCTCGTTTCGATTCGTCTGGGACTGATAGAGCTGCTTGACGCTGTCTGTGGCGTCCCCGCTTGTCAGAGAGAATCCTGAAATCGTCAAGGCGAACTCCCTTGAAGCAAGGACCTTCTGGAAGTCGGCCAGACCGCGCTGATCGATACCCACGTCCATACCGGCAGCCTGGAGTTGCTTCTGGAGCGTTTGCACAGTAGCCCCCGTGGTGGGATCGTCACCGAAGTTGGTGATCTTGAAGGTCACGGGATTACCGTCCTTCTCCATGATGCCCTTGTCGTTCGCCTTGTATCCCGCGTCAGTCAGGACCTTCTTGGCTGCCTCGGCCCCGGTTTCCTTGACCGGGTAGTTGTCCTGGTAGTTCGGGGAGAACGGCATGAGCAGCAACGACCCCGAACTCTCCTCTTCCCAGTTCAGGCCGTTGAATCGAACGCCCCTCAAGGCAGGTCGATCGACAGCCGCGAAAATGGCTTTCCGCACAGCCGTGTCCGTCATCGGGGCCACGAGCGCGTTGATGTTCAGCCCGCCGGCAAACAGCCTCTGGCCCCGGCGGACCTCGGCATCTGCCGTTCCGTCCAGCCGACTGTACAACGAGACCGTGTTGGCCGAGATTCCGTCTATTTCGCCGTTCTTGAAGGCGGCGACTTGGGCGCCTGTCTCAAGTTGCCGGAACACCGCCTTGCTCAGGACTGGTTTGGCGCCCCACCACTTTTCGTTGGGAACCATGATGACCGTCTTGGCAGCGGCGTCGAAGTTCTCCAACTTGAACGGACCGGCCATCCACTCCTCGTGCAGCTTGCCGGTGAAGCCTGTGTTGAAGATTTCGGGGGTGTTCACTGCCGGATGGACCAGACCTGTAAACAGGGCATCAAGAGGATAGACCGGCTGCGTGGTGGTGACAATGACCTCCTTGTCATTGGCGCCTGCCCTAACCGAGTCAACAAATTCGTAGGCTCCGGACGTGACAATGTCGATGTCCTTGTTCTCGCCCCTGAGCATCTTCCAAGTGTTCTCGAAAGTCTTGACGTCGATCGGTGTGCCGTCGTTGTATGTCGCCTTCGGATTGATTTTGATCGTGATGGTCTGCTTGCCATCCTTGATCTCGCTCTTGATTTCCTCGCAGAAGTCCTTGTTGGGCGTCGCCGTACCATCGAAATCCAGAGTCCAGCAACCCCAGGTTCCTGCTCCATCGATGGGGCGATGAAGACTGTTATTGTCTGCACTATTGCCGGTGTTGGAGAACAAGTTGAAGGACGGTCCGATGCTGCCCAGGGGAAGCGTCACGGTGCCGCCCTGCTCGAGGTCCTTGGCGTCCTTGGCGTTGACGCTGATGAGTTTGTTGATGTCGCCGCCGGAGCCCTGGGCCTTCTGCGTCTCCGGACCCGGCGGCGTTCCGCCGCAGCCGGACAGCATCAGTGCCGCAGCAATCGCCGCGCCGCCGATTGTCATGTACTTCTTCATGGTGTGTCCTTCATTTTTTACGACTTGAATACTTGGAGTCTAGAAATAGCTGTCACGTTCTTAGGCATGCACCACCAGCATGTCGGCATCAAGTTCGCCATCAGGGAAGAAGCAGGCAAACTCCTGGTCATCACCCTCCGAAGCGTTGCCCTCTGGGGTAAGCGGCGGTTCAAAGGTGAGGCACTTTTCCTTTTTGGCTTCGGGCAGGGCCGCGAAGACCGGGCAGCGGGTGGCGAAATTGCAGCCCTTGGGCGCATCCAGCGGAGTGGGCAGATCGCCCTGCAGGATGATGCGTTCGCGCGTCCGTTCCACCTCGGGGTCCGGCACCGGAATGGCGGACAGCAGGGCCCTGGTGTAGGGGTGGCGGGGGTTGTCGAACACGCGGTCCACGTCCCCGGTTTCCACGATCTTGCCCAGGTACATGACGGCCACCCGGTCCGAGATATGCCGGACCACGGACAGATCGTGGGCCACCATGAGGTAGCTCAGCCCCAGTTCCGCGCGGAGCTGGTCCAGCAGGTTGATCACCCCGGCCTGCACCGAGACGTCCAGGGCGGACACCGGCTCGTCAAGCACCACCAGCTTGGGGTTCACCGCCAGGGCCCGGGCGATGCCGATGCGCTGGCGCTGTCCACCCGAGAACTGGTTGGGGAAGCGGTTGACGTGGTCGGCCTGAAGGCCCACCAGCTTCATCAGCTCCATGATCCGCTTCTTGATGGCGGCCCTGGGCATGCCGAGGTTTTCCAGCGGTTCAGCCAGTACCTCGTAGACGGTGAAGCGCGGGTCCAGGGCGCCGGTGGGGTCCTGGAACACCATCTGCATTTCCTTGCGCATGGCCTGCTTGGTCTTCGCGTCCGTGGCCACCTTGTTGCTGACGCCGCCGATCACCACCTCGCCCTGCTGGGCCGGGTGGAACTCCATGATCTCCAGCAGCGTGGTGGTCTTGCCGCAGCCGGACTCCCCCACGATCGAGAGGCACTCGCCCTCGCGGATGTCGAAGCTCAGCCCGTCCACGGCCTTCACCGTGCCGATCCGGCGCTTGAACAGGGCGCCCTTGAGCAGCGGGAAGTGTTTTTTCACGTCCCTCAGCTCAAGGACGGTATTCCGCTCCTGGCGGGGGACGCCGTCGAACTTTGACACCGGAACCGGCGGGGCATGGAAGATCCGGTGGACATCGACGTCCGTGGCGAGCGAATCGGCCTTGATGCAGGCGGCCTGGTGCCCCTCGCTCCCTGACACCGCCCAGAGTTCCGGTTCGCCGGCCAGGCAGGCGTCGCTGGCCAGCGGGCAGCGCGGCGCGAAGGAGCAGCCTGTGACCGGCAGGGCGAGGTTGGGCGGCGTGCCTTCGATCGGCACCAGCGAGTTCTTCTGCGAGGCGTCCACGCGCGGAACCGCGCCCAGCAGGCCCATCGTGTACGGCATGCGGGGGGCGTAGTAGATGTCCTCCACCGTGCCGGTCTCCACGGGCTTCCCCGCGTACATGACCATGATGTCGTCGGCCATGCCGGCCACCACGCCGAGGTCGTGCGTGATCATGACGACGGCGGCGCCGGTTTCCTCCTGCGCTGTGTGCAGCACCTCCAGGACCTGGGCCTGGATGGTGACGTCCAGCGCCGTCGTCGGCTCATCCGCGATCAGGACCCGCGGATCGTTGGCGATCGCGATGGCGATCATGACGCGCTGGCGCATGCCGCCGGAGAATTCGTGCGGGAACGCCTTGATCCGGTCCTTGGGGCTGGGGATGCCCACCATCCGCAAGAGCTCGACGGCGCGCGACTCCTTGGCCTGCTTGCTCATGGCGGGGTTGTGGACGGTGAGCGCCTCGATGATCTGGTGCCCCACCGTGTAGACGGGGGTCAGCGAGGACAGCGGATCCTGGAACACCATGGCGATGTCGCTGCCGCGGTGCCTGCACATGGCCTTGTCGCTCAAACCGAGCAGTTCCTTGCCCTTGAAGCGCACGGAACCGGTGATCTCGGCCGTCGTGGGCAGGAGCCCCATGATCGCCATGGAGGTGACGGACTTTCCGGAGCCGGACTCGCCCACGATGCCCAGGGTCTTGCCTGCCATGAGATCGAAATCGACGCCCCGCACCGCGTGGACCACGCCGTTTTCGGAATTGAAGCGGACATTGAGGTCACGGACGCTCAGGACGGCGTCGCCGGGTGCGTAGAGCCCGACGTCGCGGAGGCGTTCGGCGGGCGTCTGGCTGGTGGGCTGTTCGATGTTGGTGCTCATCTGGTCTTCTTCTTTGCGGTCTTCGACTTGGCGCTGCCAATTGAGCTGGAGCTGGGATCGAACGCGTCCCGGAGGCCGTCATTCATCATGGCCAGCGAACCGGTCAGCAGGAACATGACGGTCAGCGGCACCCAGAACATCCACGGGAACGACGACACCTGGCCGGTGGACTGGCCGATCAGCACGCCCAGGCTGATGTCCGGGGCCTTGATGCCGATGCCGATGAAGGAGAACGCCACCTCGGCCAGGACGGCGCCGGTGACGCCGCGGGTGAAGTCGAGGACCAGCAGCGAGCCGATGTTCGGAACCAGGTGGCGGCGCACGATCTTCATGGACGGGATGCCCATGTACTTCGCGGCCTTGACGTAGTCCCGCTGCATGAGGGACATGGACAGGGAGCGGACCAGCCGGGCCGTGCCCATCCAGCTGAAGACGAGCAGGACGACAATCAGGAGCAGCCAGCTGGGCAACGCCCTCAGCCCGTCACCGCCGCTCCCGGTGGCCACGGCCACCACCAGGATGGCCGGCATCATGATGAGGGCCTCCAGGATGAATAGCATCACGGAGTCCACCTTGCCGCCGAAGAACGCCATGCTGCAGCCGTAGATCGCGGAGATCAGCACCGAGAGGCCGCCCACGATCACGCCGATGAGGATCGAGATGCGGGTTCCCTCCACCACCATGGCCAGCAGGTCGATGCCGGCCTGCGAGGTGCCCAGGAAGTGCTCGGGCGAGGGACCCATGCCGATGTTGAAGGGGTCGATGGTCTCCTTGTCCCACGGGGTCAGGAAGCCGCCCACCCAGGAGAAGAGGAAGAGCGCCAGGAAGATGAACAAGCCGGCGACGGCGGTCCGGTTCCGCATGAAGCGGCGGAAGATGATGCGCGACTTGGCGATGACAACGTCCTGGTTTTCAACCCGGGCCTCATCCAGTTCCGCAATGGGATCGATGATGTTCGTCATTACTGGACCCTCACTCGCGGATCGACGATCGTGGTGGCGAAATCAGCCAGGATGGCGCCCACCGCGAAGATCACGGAGCCGTAGGCGAGCATGGCCGTGGCCACATTGACGTCCTGCATGCCGATCGACTGGATGCTCCACAGGCCCACACCCGGCCAGGCGAAGATCGCTTCGGCAAAGAAGCCGCCGGTGAAGATGGCCGGGATGGTGAATGCGATGCTCTGCGCCACCGGGATGAAGGACACGCGCAAGGCATGCCTGGTGATGGCCTGGTTGCGGGTGAGCCCCTTGGCGCGGGCGGTGCGGACGAAATCGGCGTTGACGTTGTCCAACAAGTATTGGCGCTGCGCGATCTGGTATCCGGCCCAGCCGAACACGGTCATGGCGAAGGTGGGCACGGCGTAGTGGGCCACCAGGTCCACGAAGGCCGGCCAGCCCGGGTCGATGCCCGGCGTCGAGATTCCGGTGACGAAGAAGATCCGCTGCCCCAGTGCCTCATTGATGTTGATGGCGCCGAGCTGGACCAGGAAGTAGGCGATCGGTGCGGGGAGGATGTGCACCAGGTAGCTGTACGAGGTGATGGCCCGGTCCTGGAACTTGTACTGCCGGGCTGCCGAGTAGACGCCCAGGGCCACGCCGATGACGAGCGTGAGGATGATGGACGCAATGAACAGCCGGGTGGAGACCATGACACGGTCGGTGAACTCCGCATTCACGTAGGCACCGTTGGGGCTGCGGCCCCAGTCCCATCTGGTGATGACACCGCCGAGCCAGTCGACGTAGCGCTCCCACGGATTTTTGGTGGGGTCCAGTCCCAGGAGCCGGAAGGAGTTGGTGACCTGCTCCGGGGAGGGCCGCGGAATTTTCTCCTGTTCGAGCAATGCAGGTTTCAGCGATGAGACTGCCAGGAAATAGCCGGCACTGGTGGTCAGGAAAATCATGACCAGATAAATGCCCGAGCGCTTCAGGAGATACTTCAGCATGTCGGACGGCTGCCTTGAACACGCAACTCCGGATCATGGCATGACGCCCGCGCGTGGGGCGCCGTGGCGGTGGCAAACAAGGTCAACACTCGTCCTTCCGCCATTTTCCCGGCTGTGACCGGAACTGGCACTAAGTCGGGCAGGCGATGGTTACCAGCGCTGCCGTCCAATCAGCCCCGCCTGCATGGTGCAGGTCACATTCAAGGGGAAACTCTCATAAGAACTGCTTCACAATTTTCATCGATCACCGTCCCTGCAAGCATGGTCCCAGATCGTTATGAACAGCACCACAAGCAACATGACAAATCCGGTCAAAATCAGGCTTTTCGCATAGCGGTATTCGCGCCGAGACTACGCGGGATTGATAATCCGGGTCACGAGTTGCCGCCAGGAGGCGGCCAGGCGCTTCGGCGAAATGCCATGGACGCGGACATCATTGACGATGCG
The DNA here is from genome assembly GCF_017368795.1 of Arthrobacter cavernae. Taxonomy (GTDB): domain Bacteria; phylum Actinomycetota; class Actinomycetes; order Actinomycetales; family Micrococcaceae; genus Arthrobacter; species Arthrobacter cavernae. Next base: position 16,750 of record NZ_JAFNLL010000048.1, read on the forward strand.
CTCAGGGTCCAGTGCCGAGCACAGGGACATTGCCATGACCCACGGATCCTCGTCCATCCCGGCTTCGCGCAGGAGCAGTTCCAGGTGGCGGTGGGCCAGCATCGCCGGCGGGACGTCGAAGCGGTTACGCGGCGACACCCCTGCGCCCTTCAGCAACTCGCCGTATTCGAGGACAAAGTAGATGCGACCTTCGCCGTAGGCGGCAAGGCGCTCGAGCGGCGGCGCCCCTGGGCCCAGCGGCGGCGGCCCGAAGATGAACTGCTGCTGGAAGTCGGCCTCGGCGTCGCTCAGGAGGGTCATCATGAGCCCTGCGCGGTTCCCGAACCTCCGGAAGACCGTCCCCTTGCCCACCCCGGCTTTGCACGCGAGCGCGTCCATGGTCAGGGCCTCGGCACCGTATTCGGCCACCAGCTCCCGGGCAGCCTGCAGGAGCCGCTCACGGTTTCGTGCGGCGTCGCTGCGCTCGGCGGGGGCACCGAAGGGCACCTCCGGCCGGATGGGGATCAAGCTCACAAGAAACATTCTAGTCGTGGGAATATTAACCGGACCATAGTCCGTTTAGCATGGGTGAAGGCTCCAAACGCCTCACCATCCGCCGGCCCGGGGCTCAGCCCAAGGCCAGACACAAGGAGATTCAATGTCGAAGAACGCCGTTCTCGCCCTGGTCGGCAGCCTGCGCGCCGATTCACACAACCAGAAGCTGGCCGAAGCCATCCAGCAGAACGCCCCGGAAAACGTTGACGTGCAGATCCATGGCTCCCTGGGCAGCATCCCGTTCTACAACGAGGACATCGACGTCGAGGGCCAGGTTCCCGCCGAGGCAGCCGCCCTCCGCGCCGCCGCCAACAGCGCCGACACCCTCCTGCTGGTTACCCCGGAGCACAACGGCACCATGCCGGCATCGCTGAAGAACGCCATTGACTGGCTGTCCCGCCCGTACGGCGCAGGCGCGCTGGCCGGCAAGCCGACCGCCGTCGTCGGTACCGCCTTTGGCCAGTTCGGTGGCGTCTGGGCACAGGACGAGGCCCGCAAGGCTGCCGGCATCGCCGGCGCCAAGGTCCTCGAAGACGTGAAGCTGGCCGTTCCGGGCTCCATGATCCGCTTCGCCGAACTGCACCCGAAGGACGACGCCGAGGTTGTTGAGCAGATCAAGGGCATCTTCGAGCCCCTGACGGCCGTCCAGGAAGAAGCCGCAGCCTAGTCCTGGCCGCACCGCGGTCGGCAACAGCCACCCAGTCAAGATGCCCCCGTTCCGCCTCATTGGCGGGGCGGGGGCATCTTGCTGCCCGCCAACCGCACTGCCGGTTCTGCCCGCGTGGCGGCGCAACCATTCCGTAATGGAGCTGAAGCCGAACTGTCACCGCACTGCCGTTCCCCCGCTACTGGGGCAGCCGTAACGTTGAATTACAGGTGGACCAGGCAGGATTGCGGGGCTGTCATGCGGACCAGACGCAGAAGGATCACGTCGACGACGGCGATCGCGGCTGTGTGCCTGGCGCTCCCGCTGTGGCTCAGCAGCTGCTCCGCCCCTCCCGGGCCCCCTGTTCAGGGCCCCGGCGCGACTCAGGCGGCCGGTCCCTTGCCGTCTCCCGTCGCGGCTCCGGCGCCGGGCACTTCTCCATCGCCCACGGCCGAAGCCGTGCCGACGCCGGTCCCCGCGCCGCCCGTGGCACCGTCCGGCACCGGGTCACCGACCGGCAACTCCGGCGCCACGGCAGCACAGACTGCCCCGGGCGAAACCGGGCCAGGCCCGGGCACCGGAGGCCCGCCCTCCGCGCTGCCACCCGGGGGACTGCCCGGCGCCGGCACTTCGACGGCCCCGGCCCAGCCGCCCGCAGCCACGCCTCAACGGCGTGCTGCCCCGTCAGGACCTGCCGTGTACTACGTTGCCATCGACGACGGCGGCAGCAGCGGTGTGCGCTTCGGCTGCAATGACAGCCTGGTTGCGGTCCGCAGCGGCACGGCCACCGACGACCCACTGACCACGGCACTGGGCAGGCTGCTCGATCCGGCCAACACCACGGCCCAGGAGTCCGGCCTCTACAACGCGCTGTCCGGCTCTGCCCTGCATTTCGTTTCGGGCTACTTCAGCGGCACCACGGTGGTGGTGGACCTCAGCGGCTCGCTGCGGCCCGGCGGCGTGTGCGACAACCCGCGGATCGAGGCCCAGCTGACCCAGACAATCGTGGCAGCCACGGGCGCTTCGAGGGCCGAGATCTACATCGACGGAAGGACCCTGGCCGAGGTACTGAGCCTGCGGTGAAGTCAGCCGGCCGTGGCGATCGCCATCAGGTGGAGCAGGAACCAGCGCCAGGGGTTCCTGCGCCGGACCCGCTCGACGTCAACGTCGTACACGCTCATGGCCGGCTCCGGTCGGCCCGCTCCCGAACAGGGCGTCCATCTGCTCGTGGCTGCGGGATCCGGCCAGGGCGGACCAGTTGCCGTCGCCCATGATCTCCGTGGCAACCCTGGCCACCGTCGCGTAGGCCGCCTTGGCAGTGTTGCCGCCGATGCTGACACGGCGCACACCGGCGTCGTGCAGTTCGAGCGGCGACGGCGCTCCCAGCCCGGCCAGGGCATTGAGCGGCGCGGCAATGTGCCGGGACAGCTCGTGGAGCACGTGCAGGTCCACCACGCCCGGGACGAAGACGCCGTTGGCGCCCGCCGCCAGGTAGGCCTCGGACCGCCGCAGCGTCTCCTCATATGCCGTATCGGGAAACTTTCCGGAGAGGTACGTATCGGTCCGGGCATTGATGAACAGGGCGATGCCAGCGTCGTCCGCCGTGCGGCGGACCAGCGCGATCCGCCGGGCCTGCTCCGCAGCGTCGGTCAGCGGCTCCCCTGCGGAGTCCTCCAGGTTGATTCCGACGGCGCCCGCCTTCAGTACCGCCAGGATGGTGTTCCGGAGCTCGTCGTCGCTGCGCCCGTAGCCCGTCTCGACGTCGGCCGTCACAGGAACGGAGGTCACCGCCACGATCCGCCCCAGCGCCTCCATGGCAAGGCCGCGCGGCAGGTGGTCGCCGTCGCGGTACCCCAGGCTCCAGGACACCGCCGAGCTTGAGGTGGCCACCGCCGTCGCGCCCGCTTCCTCGACCATCCGCGCGGAGGCAGCGTCCCAGACGTTCACCAAGACCAGCGGCGCATGCACGGCGGCGTGGAGATTGCGGAAGGTTTCGGCCTTGGCTGCAGAGCTGGAATGCGGTGTCATGGCTCCATTCCAGCCCGTCAGGCGCCCGAGGTAAAGCCTCGGCGCGCAGAGTCTTCGGGATCACTGCAACAACTGTTGCCTAATTGGCAACATTGGGGAGTATCCTTTCCCTGTGAGCCACGAAACACTGGATGCCGGGCCCGAGCTGCCCGCGGAAGCCATCGATGCCATCGAACGCGCGGCCACGGCCGCCCACCCGCACGAGGAACTCTTCTCCGAGCGGGCGGCCAACATCAAGCAGTCGGCCGTGCGGGATGTCTTCGACATCTCCATGCGGCCGGGCCTGGTGTCGCTGGCCGGCGGCAACCCTTACCTGCAGTCGCTGCCCCTGGAGAAACTGGGCCAGACCGCCGCACACATCATTGCCAGGCAAGGCATGACGGCGCTGCAGTACGGCGGCGGCCAGGGCACTCTGGAACTGCGCACGCAGATCTGCGAAATCATGGCCGCGGAGGGCATCACGGATGCCCTCCCGGAAAACATCGTGGTCACCGCAGGCTCCCAGTCCGCACAGGACGTGGCAGCCAAGGTCTTCTGCAATCCCGGCGATGTGGTGCTGGTGGAGAACCCCACCTACGTAGGCGCCCTGAACACCTTCGAGGCGTACCAGGTCCAAGTGGAACCGGTGGAAATGGACGACGACGGGCTGGTGCCGGAGCTGCTCGAGACCCGGATCGCGGAACTCCAGGCCGAGGGGAAAAACGTGAAGTTCCTCTACACGATCCCCAACTTCAACAACCCCTCCGGTATCACGCTGGCAGAAGGCCGCCGCCAGCAAATCGTCGATATATGCCGCGAGGCGAATATTCTCGTCCTGGAGGACAACCCCTACGGGCTCCTGCGCTTTGACGGCCACCCGCTGGCCCCGATGCGCGCAGCCAACCCGGACGATGTCATCTACATGGGCTCGTTCTCCAAGATCTTCGCGCCGGGCCTGCGGATCGGCTGGGCGCTGGTCCCCGCACACTTGCAGCGGCGCTTCTACCTGGCCTCCGAGGCAGTGACCCTGTGCCCGCCGCCGCTGAACCAGATGATCATCTCGGCGTACCTGCGCGACTACGACTGGCGGGGGCAGATCGAAACATACCGCGCCCTGTACGCGGAGCGTTGCCGGGCACTGCTGGCCGCCCTGGACGAGCACATGCCCGCGGGCCTCAACTGGACCCGTCCGGACGGCGGATTCTTCGTCTGGGTGACCCTCCCTGAGGGCGTGGACACGTATCCGCTGCTCAAGAAGGCCATCGACGCCGGCGTCGTCTTCATTCCCGGCGCGGCGTTCTCCCCTGCCGACGGACCCTCAAACAAGCTGCGGCTGGCCTTTAGTGCTGTGCCTCCGGATACTATTGCCGAAGGTGTCCGCCGGCTGGCTCCTGTCCTGACGGAAGCCATCGAAGCCGGCGCTAGCAGAGGAGCAGGACAATGACCGGAGTAGTTATCGTCGGCGTCGACGGCAGCGAGACAGCCATGAAGGCCGCACAGTCGGCGCAGCACCTGGCCAAGGCCCTGGGCGCGAGCCTTCGAGTGGTCACCGCGTTCGACAGCGACCGCACCGAGGTTTTTGAAATCGGCGGCGACCGCTGGATCGTTTCCGACGCCTCCGAGGCCGAAAAGGTCGCCAGGACCGTCGCCGAGAAGCTCCAGACCGAAGGGCTGGAAGTCAGCTACACGGCAGCACGCGGAAAGCCCGGCGAAGCCCTAATCAGCGAGGCCGAACTGGTTGATGCCCGCCTGATCGTGGTGGGCAACCGCCGCATGCAAGGGCTCGGGCGGGTGCTGGGAAGCGTCGCGAACACCGTGGCCCACCACGCCCCGTGCGATGTCTACATCGCCAAGACCGACAACCGGCCGTAACCGGCAACACTTGACGCGGATCACGCCGCCGGGTGGGGAGTCTCACCTGGCTTTTGGCGCTCCCGCGAACCCCGGACGATAAAATGGAGTAGCCCCCAAAGGAGTGTGCCGACAGCCCTCCACCAAGCCAAGGGACTACGATTTTGCTTACTTTGCAGCCGCGCCAGCGCGTGGGACATGACATCCTTCTTGCCCGCCACGGCAACCACATCAGCTCCATGCGCGTTGACCGCGCCAACGACCGTGTCATCGCCACGCTCGACGACGGTTCCTGGGACAGTGCCCCGAACAGGATCTCGCCCCTGCTGCAGATGCCCGATTCCTTCGGCAGCTTCCTGCGCGACGACTGGCGGATCTTCACCGTGGCCGCCATTGCCATGCTGACCATCGGCGCCATCGCGATGTCGCTCGCCATGGGAGTGGCAAGCACCATGCCCACCGAAGAGCTCAACGCACTGCTGGTCAGCTACCCCGCCTTCTAGGCGCTTCCGGGCCGGCCGCAGCGCGGGCCCGCCCTGCGGCCGGGCCCCGCCCCGTGGGGCTGGCCGGATCCGTAAGGACTGCAGTTACAGCAGCCAGCCGCGCAGCAGCCACCACAGGCCGGCGATCACGACGCCGCCAAAGAGGGACCCCGCAACGACCTGCCCCAGGGTGTGGTCGCGCAGAACCACCCGCGACCAGCCCACCGCAGGCACCAGAAGCAGCAGCGGCAGCCATGCCGGCCCGAACATCAACACCGAGATGACCGTAGCCGAGGAGATGGCCGAGGCGTGGCCGCTGATCTTCCAGAAATGGCTCACCGCCGCCAGCACCGCAATGCCGCCCACCAGGGCCAGCATCATGACCGAGACGCTCACGGGCGCGTGGATGGCCTGGAGCAGCAGCAGGCCGGCAAGCACCGACACCAGGGCGAGCAGCAGCAGCGGTGCCCGCTGCTTGCGGTCGCTGATGTGGTGGTCGCTCACCTTGCCCAGCTTCACCAGCACCAGGACGTAGGCCAGCGGCAGCACGCACACAAAGAGCGCACCCAGCAGCCCGGCCCACATGGTCCCGGGGAACCCTGCTTCCACGGCCGGGCTGACGAGCATCAGCACAGTCACTACCACCGGCGGTTGGAAGATCTCCGTCAGCCAGCGGGCCACGCGGTGCGTGCCAAAGACCACACGCTGCCCGGTCGAGTGGTCAGTCACGTGCTCAGTCAAGGAGCAGCGCCGGCTCTTCCAGGATGGCCGCAACGTCCGCCATGAAGCGCGCCGAGAGATCCCCGTCCACCACACGGTGGTCGAACGAGCCGCCCAGGGTGGTGATCCAGCGCGGGATGACCTCGCCGTCCAGAACCCACGGCTTCTGCTTGATGGTGCCGAACGCAATGATCGCAACCTCGCCCGGGTTGATGATGGGCGTGCCCGTATCGATGCCCAGGGCGCCGATGTTGGTGATGGTCAGCGTTCCGCCCTGCATCTCGGCCGGCTGGGTCTTGCCGGCGCGTGCCGTGGTGGCCAGCTCGTTGAGGGCCAGGGCCAGTTCCTTGAGGGACAGGTCCTGGGCGTCCTTGATGTTGGGAACCATCAGCCCGCGCGGGGTGGCCGCGGCGATTCCGAGGTTCATGTAATGCTTCACCAGGATCTCCGCACCGCCCTTGCCGTCCGCGTTCTCCACCCAGGTGGCGTTGACGCTCGGGTTGCGGGCAGCGGCCCAGATGACGGCCTTGGAGAGGATGAGCAGCGGGGACACCTTGATGCCCTCGAAGTCGCGGGAGGCCTTGAGCCGCTTGACGAACTCCATGGTGCGGCTGGCATCGACGTCCACGAAAATGCTGACGTGCGGGGCCGAGAACGCGGATTCCACCATGGCCTTGGCCGTGGCCTTGCGGACACCCTTGACCGCGATGCGCTCGATGCGCTGGTCCTGGGGTTTCTGCGAGGCGCCCCAGAAGCCGCCGGCCTTGTCCAGTTCGGCGTCGCGCTGGGCCTGGTAGCTGACCAGGTCCTCACGGGTCACTTCGCCGCGCAGGCCGGTGGCCACCACGTCGGCCAGGTCGATTCCGAGGTCCCGGGCGACCTTGCGCACGGGCGGCTTGGCCAGGACCTTGCTGACCAGCCCGCTGATGGTGCCGCCGATGGCGGCCGTGCGGGATACGGCGGGGGCTGCGGCGGGAGCCGCCACGGGTGCCGGTGCGGCGGGGGCTGCTGCCGGCGTCGGGGTTTCAACGCGTGCTGCCGGTGCCGCCGCACCTTCCGGGCGCCTGCGCGGGCGGCGCTTGACGGCGTCGGCCTTGGGGCCGGAACCCACCAGGGGCCCGACGGCGGGCGTCTCAACGTCGTCCATCGGCAGCGTCCCGTACATCGGGGCGTCGACGACGGCGGGGGCTGCCCCGGGTGCCGGAGCCGCCGGGGCGTCGCCGGGCTGGTTGTCGGAGACGGCGATGATGGGCGTGCCGACTTCCACCGTGATGCCCTCGGCAACGAGCAGTTCCGTGACTGTTCCGGCGTACGGGGACGGCAGTTCAACGAGCGACTTGGCGGTCTCGATCTCGCAGAGGACATCGTTGATGGCCACGGTGTCGCCGGGCTTGACCTTCCAGGAGACCACTTCGGCCTCGGTGAGTCCTTCGCCGACGTCGGGGAGGTTGAATTTCTTGACAGTCACAGGGTCCTCGATTTTGATGTGCCGGCCGCCGGGCGGCGGGCTGAATCAGGGGCGGTTGGCAGTGCGTCGGCTCAGTAGGCCAGCGAGCGGTCCAGGGCTTCGAGGATCTTGTCGATGTCCGGCAAGTAGTCTTCTTCTACCTTGGCCACGGGGTAGGGCATGTGGAAGCCGCCCACGCGGATGACAGGAGCCTCGAGGTGCAGGAAGGCGCGTTCGCTGATGCGGGCCGCGATTTCGCCGCCGATGCCGCCGAAGGTGGGGGCCTCGTGGGCCACGATCAGGCGTCCGGTCTTCTTGACGGAGGCCTCAACGGTGTCGAAATCGATGGGGGAAATCGAACGGAGGTCGATCACCTCGATGCTGTGGCCGTCCTCCGCCGCGGCGTTGGCGGCGGCCAGGGCGACCGGAACCAGCGGACCGTACGCCACGATGGTCGCGTCGCTGCCTTCACGGACGATGTGGGCCTGGAACGGGTCCGACGACGGGCCGGCGTTCTCGACGTCGACCTCACCCTTGAGCCAGTAGCGGCGCTTGGGCTCGAAGAAGATGACGGGGTCCTGGCATTCGACGGCCTGCTGGATCATCCAGTAGGCGTCGTGCGCGTTCGACGGGGAGATGATGCGCAGGCCCGCGGTGTGGGCGAACAGGGCCTCCGGGGACTCCGAGTGGTGCTCGATCGAGCCGATGCCGCCGCCGTAGGGGATGCGGATGACCACGGGGACGGTGCAGCGTCCGTTGGTGCGGGAGTGGATCTTGGCCAGCTGCGTGGTGATCTGGTTGAAGGCCGGGAACACGAAGCCGTCGAACTGGATCTCGCAGACGGGGCTGTAGCCGCGCAGGGCCAGGCCGATCGCCGTGCCCACGATGCCGGACTCGGCCAGCGGGGTGTCAACCACACGGTCCTCGCCGAATTCCTTGATCAGGCCGTCCGTGACGCGGTAGACGCCGCCGAGGGGGCCGATGTCCTCGCCCATGAGGAGCGACTTCGGGTTGTTCTTCAGCGTTGCGCGCAGGCCCTCATTGATGGCCTTGGCAATGGTCATGGTGGTCATCAGTTGGCTGCCTCCTCGTCACTTTCGAATCCGGCCGAGTATTCCTCGAACCACGCCAGTTCCTCGTCCACCAGCGGGTGCTTTTCGGCATACACGTTGGCGAAGGAGGAGCGGATGTCCGGGACCTCCAGGCTGAGGGTGGTGGCACGGACTTGGGCGGCGAGCTCGTCGCCGTCGGCCTTGACCTGCTCGAAGAAGGCGTCGTCCGCGAGGCCCTCGGCCCGCAAGTACTTTTCGAGGCGGTCCAGCGGGTCCTTGCTGCGCCACTCCGTTTCCTCGGCCGACTCCCGGTACTTGGTGGGGTCATCCGCCGTGGTGTGGGCGCCCACGCGGTACGTATACGCCTCGATCAGGACGGGGCCGCGGCCCTCACGGGCGTGCTCGAGGGCCCATTCGGTGACGGCGTGCACGGCGATGACGTCGTTGCCGTCAACCCTGATGCCCGGGAAGCCGTAGCCCTTGGCTCGGTTAGCCAGCGGGATCTTGGTCTGCACGGAGCTGGGGACCGAGATGGCCCAGTGGTTGTTCTGACAGAAGAACACCACGGGGGCGTTGTAGGACGCGGCGAAGACCATGGACTCGTGGACATCGCCTTCGGAGCTGGCGCCGTCGCCGAAGTAGGCCATGACGGCGGCCTTGGGCTCCGTGGAACCGCTGGCCTCGGCAAGCTTCTGGTCGCGCTGGATGCCCATCGCGTAGCCGACGGCGTGCGGGGTCTGGGCGGCGAGCACCAGGGTGTAGAGGTGGAAGTTGTTCTCCCGGGGGTCCCAGCCGCCGTTGGAGATGCCGCGGAACTGGCGCAGGAGGTCAGCGAGGTCCACGTTGCGGACGAGCGCGACGCCGTGCTCCCGGTAGGTGGGGAAGATGTAGTCCTGCGGCTGGCTGGCGTGGCCGGAGCCGATCTGGGCGCCCTCCTGGCCGGTCAGCGGCACCCACAGGGCCAGTTCGCCCTGGCGCTGGAGCGCGGTGGCTTCCTGGTCGAAGCGGCGAATCTTGGCCATGTCGGCATAGAAGCGGCGCAACTGCTCGGGTTCGATCCGCTTGGCGTAATCCGAGAAGACGGGGTCCGTACCGAGCTTGCCGTCCGGGCCGAGCAATTGGACCATCTCTGCGGCGGGCTCGCCGGAAACGGCTCCCGCTGAGGGGACCTCCGCCAATATTCCGTCAGTCCCGGGGGTGGGCAGTTGTGTCGAGCCCATACCGTCTCCTTGCCTGCCGCAGCCGGATGCTGAGCAATGTGTGTCACTGGGATATATGCCCAATCCGGAATGCATTCCGGATTGGGCATATATTTTGGCTTTCGTCCTTA
>NZ_JAFNLL010000049.1 GCF_017368795.1 Arthrobacter cavernae
CCCATACCGTCTCCTTGCCTGCCGCAGCCGGATGCTGAGCAATGTGTGTCACTGGGATATATGCCCAATCCGGAATGCATTCCGGATTGGGCATATATTTTGGCTTTCGTCCTTACTTTATCTGCAGTAAGCGCCGCGCGGGATTTGTTAACCGCTAGGAAGAACGTGGCGCCTTTGTATAACCCGCACATAGTTCGAGGAAACGGGTGTTGGCCTCGATCTCGCCGATGCTGACCCGGACGCCCTCGTTCCCGAAGGCCCGGACCGAGAGCGCCTGCTCCCCTGCCAATGCCGCAAATTCGCCGCTGTTCTCGCCCAGGTTGAGCCAGACGAAGTTGCCCTGGGCCTCAGGAACGAACCAGCCAAGGCTGCGCAGGCCCGCCGTGACGCGGTCCCGTTCGTCCACCAGGCTTTGTACCCTTTCGACAACCTGCTCGAAGTTCTCGATCGAGGTGACGGCGGCGCGTTCGGCGATCTGGGAGACGGCGAACGGCGTGGCGGCAACGCGCAGGTGCGGGGTCAGCTGCGGACCCGAGACGCTGTAGCCGACGCGGAGGCCCGCGAGTCCGTGGGCCTTGGAGAAGGTCCGCAGGACAATCACGTTGGGGTAGTCGCGGTACAGCTTGATGCCGTCCACGGCGTTCTCGTCGCGGACGAATTCCTGGTAGGCCTCATCGATGACCACCACGACGTCGGACGGCACCGAGTGGATGAACCGTTCCGTTTCCTCGGCGGTGAGGATGGGGCCCGTGGGGTTGTTCGGGGTGCAGAGCAGGATCACCTTGGTCCGCACAGTGACGGCGGCGGCCATGGCCTCGAGGTTGTGGCGGCCGTCCGGAAGCAACGGAATCTGCACGCTTTCGGCGCCGGCCAGGCCCACGCAGATGGGGTAGGCCTCGAAGGAACGCCAGGCGTAGATCACTTCATCGGATTTGCCGTCGTCGTTCTGCCCGGCGAAGGTGGCCAGGATCTGGTTGAGCGCGCCCAGGCTGCCTGCACCCGTGACGACGTCGTCAGCGGGAATGTCCAGGAACTTCGCGAGCGCGTTGCGCAGCTTGGTGGACATCGGATCCGGGTAGCGGTTGATGTCGGACTGATCGGCGATGGCCTGCAGCACGGCAGGGATGGGCGGCAACGGGTTCTCATTGGACGAGAGCTTGTAGCTGGTGAGGCCCTCAACCGCGGCCGGCGGTTTGCCCGCCGCGTACTTGGGAAGCCGGTCCACCACTGGGCGTGGAAGTACGCCCTCCGGTGCGTTGTCGGTAGTAGTCATGGCCTCAAGCCTACTTCGCCGTGGTGGGCTTCGGCGGACCCGTTTGGGGCAGGGAATGTGACAGCATGGGCATATGGGTTCATTCATCGTGCGTGTCCTGATCAACGGTCTGGCCCTGTGGATCGCGAGCTGGCTGCTGCCGGGGATGGACATCTCCACCTCGGCCACCACGGGCGCCGTGGCCAACGCCGGCATCACCCAGGGCAGCGACACCCTCGGCGTGATCCTCGCGTATCTCTTCATCGGCCTGATCTTCGGCGTGGTCAACGCCCTCGTCCGGCCGCTCGTCAAACTGCTGTCCCTGCCCGTCACCATCCTGACGCTGGGCCTGTTCACGATCATCATCAACGCGGCCATGCTGTACCTGACCTCCTGGCTCAGCAGTTACACACCCGTCCACCTGACCATCGACACCTTCTTCTGGACCGCCATCCTCGCCGCAATCATCATCAGCATTATCTCCCTGGTGGCCGGCAGGATCCCGGGAGCCGGCAAGCGCTGAGCCGATGGTGGCCGAGAGGCCTGCGCCGTTATCTGGGCCCGGCTTCGGAGCGCGTCTCCGGAAGCGTGGGCCGGGCCGGCGCAACAGCTTTGACCTGCTCCGGTTCCCGGGTGAGTTTGAACCGTGTCACGGTGGCCACTCCACCAGCCCCGGCCACTCCTGCGAACGCCGCGGTGGACGCCATGAGCGAGGGGTCCGAGCTGGCGGAAACGAGCCTGGCTCCGTCCGCGTAGTTCTCCAGATTGTGGGGCGGGCCGAAAAGCGAGTCGTCCCCTTCGGGCGCAGTGAGCTGCTCGGTCAAAGTTACCGTGACCCGGGCCTTGGTGTCGGGGTTGGCCAGTCCGTCGAAGCCGGGGACCCAGTCCTGCTCGTGTTCCAGGTGCAGGCTGCTGATTCCCTGTTGCGCCTCAATGCCGCCGACCGGCGAACCGGCCGTGAGCACGTACTTCAGATCGAACTCGGCAAGAAACGCCTTGTCCTGGCTCAGGTTCATCGCATGGATGCCGCCCTGGCTGTGCCCGATGGCAAGCACCTGGTCCCCGGCCTCGGCGCCGGCCGCGCGCAGGGCCTCCCTGATGGCGGCATTGGTTTCGGCCGAGTCGTAGCCTAGTCCGTCCACAATGCCGGCCTCATCCAGCGGGTTGCTGCCGCCGATTTCGTCCTCGTGCTGCGTGCCGGGGATGAGGACCACCCAGCGTTTCGTGCCTTCAGTATCGAATTCCTGGACCTCGATTTCGCCGCGGGTAGTGTTGCCCAGCTTGTCCAGGCGCCCCAGCTGTGACGCCATCGTGGCATCCACGGTTTCAATGCTTGAAGCGGACTGCGCCACGGTCACGGGCCGCGGCTTGAGGAACCCGAACCCGGGCATTCCGGTGATGGTTTTGAGGGTGGCCCGGACGTCCATGGGACCGCCAATTGCCGTTGCGAACCCGAGCGCAGCGGCCGGGATCCCCAGCAGCGTTCCAATCATGACGGGCGTCTGGGCGACCAGGCTCTCCGCAATGTCCCTGCGGCTGAAATTGCCGAAGTTGTCAGGGCGCAGACCGGATTCAATCGCCGTGTTGCGCAGCCCTGTGCGCAGTTGGAGGGCGCTCAGCCCCTCCGTGAACCCGTACTCTCTATGGCTGGCCCTGACGTCCCGGCTGATGCGATACAACTGATCGCGGACACGGCCCACCTCCCTGCCGCCCTCCCCCACGGCGATGATGGCGTTGCTGCCCGTGGTGTAGGAATCCGCCTGGTACGGGAACAACGCCTGCCGGACCGTCTCCGCCTCCCGTTCAATGTCCTGGAGCTGGCCATGCAGCTCGTCGAGGGCTGCCGCGCCGGCAAGGAGTTCCTCGAACTGGAAGGCGATTCCGCCCACCCCGCCACGGATCTGCAGGGTGCCGTCCGGTGGCGGTGCCATGGGATGGGGTGTGCTGCCGGAACCCAGCGGCGTCACCTCGGCCATCAGAATCCCGCCCGCCCGGAAGCCACCACGTTCCGGGAGTGCCGGAGCACCAGCGCCGAGGCTTCCTCCAAGGTTTCCCGGGCACGGCGCAACGACGCCGCCTGCAGGCCAATGGTGGTCCGGTACGCCCGGCCTGCCGGCGACTGCCACTGTTCCAATTGCAGCCTGCTCAAGGCCGCTAGGACGGTGTCCGCCCGGTCCGCGCAGGCCGCCATGCGCCAGGCCAACTGCTGGACCTCATGGCCGCGCGAGGCGCATTGCTGGGGGTCGAAAACCGGCGGGCTGCCCGCCTGGGTAAGGATGCCGCTCATGTCCTGCTCCTCCGGATCGTGCCGTTGCGTGGTGAAAAGATGACCGTGTGGTGCTGAATCAGACGCTACGGAGCCGCTCGGCGGTGCGGAACCGCCGTCGTCGGCTATGTGGAAAAGCCGCCGTCCAGGCCCGGGCAGGCCGCCGGACAACGGCATGTGGAGGAGAAGTCTGCGCCCAGGCGCCGCAAGGCGTTCCGGCGCCTGGGCGGGGTGGCCGGCCCGTCACCAACTCCCGGGGCCCTTGCAGATCGTGAAAGAATAGGGCCCATGGCTGATTCCGCTCGCATTTCCCTCGCATCCGAACCCCTCGCCCTCGGCGCCCTCGACGGCCGCTACCGCGCCGCCGTCGCGCCCCTCGTTGACTACTTGTCCGAGGCCGCCCTGAACCGCGACCGTGTTCACGTCGAGGTCGAGTGGCTGATCCACCTGACCAGCCAGTCCGTGCTGCCGGGCGCCGGCCCGCTGAGCGAAGAGCAGAACGCGAAGCTGCGCGCCATCGTCACCGATTTCGACGCCGCGTCGGTCAACGAGCTGGCCGAGATCGAAGCGGTCACCGTCCACGACGTCAAGGCCGTGGAGTACTACATCGGCCGCCGCCTCCCGGCGATCGGCATCGAGAACCTCACGGCCATGGTGCACTTCGGCTGTACCTCCGAGGACATCAACAACCTCTCCTACGCCGTCGGCATCAAGGGCGCCGTGGAAGAGGTCTGGCTGCCCGCCGCCACCGCCCTGGTGAAGCAGATCGAAGCGATGGCCGAGGAAAACCGCGCCGTCCCGATGCTCTCCCGCACGCACGGCCAGCCGGCCACCCCCACCACTCTGGGCAAGGAACTGGCCGTGGTGGCCCACCGCCTCAACCGCCAGCTGGCCCGCATCGCCAAGACCGAGTACCTCGGCAAGATCAACGGCGCCACCGGAACCTACGCGGCACACGTTGCCTCCGTCCCGGGCGCCGACTGGGAGGCCGTGGCCAAGTCCTTCGTTGAGGGCCTGGGCCTCACCTGGAACCCGCTGACCACGCAGATCGAAAGCCACGACTGGCAGGCCGAGCTGTACGCCGACGTTGCCCGCTTCAACCGCATCCTGCACAACGTCTGCACGGACATCTGGAGCTACATCTCGATCGGCTACTTCCGCCAGATCCCGGTTGCCGGCGCCACCGGCTCCTCCACGATGCCGCACAAGGTCAACCCCATCCGCTTCGAGAACGCCGAAGCCAACCTAGAGATCTCCAACGGCCTCCTGGACACTTTGGGCGCCACGCTGGTCACCTCCCGCTGGCAGCGCGACCTCACGGACTCCTCCTCGCAGCGCAACATCGGCGTGGCCTTCGGTCACTCCCTGCTCGCGATCTCCAACGTCGTCAAGGGCTTGAAAGCCCTGGACGTGGCCGAAGAAGTCCTCGCGGGCGACCTCGACACCAACTGGGAAGTCCTGGGCGAGGCCATCCAGATGGTCATGCGCGCCGAGGCCATCGCCGGCGTCGAAGGCATGGAAAACCCGTACGAGCGCCTCAAGGACCTCACCCGCGGCCAGCGCGTGGATGCCGCCCGCATGCAGGAGTTCGTCTCCGGCCTCGGCCTGTCCGCCGAGGCCGAAGCACGCCTGCTGGCGCTGACCCCGGGCAAGTACACCGGCATCGCCGAAAAGCTGGTCAGCCACCTGCAGTAGGACCAACACCGCACGACGGCGGGCCAGGGCTGGGTGCCCCGGCCCGCCGTCGGCGTTTAACCCCGCGGTCCCCTGCGCTCCTGCCCAGTTGCCCCGGGACGCGCCCGGCGTGTCGCTCCGGCACACCGGTGCCGCGGCTGCTTGGCTGAAAGCAACCGGGCTGGAGAGTCGCCTCCACCGTTCGCCCGGACCGCGACAAGTGAGGAGCTGAGCAGCGATGAGGCTCTTGCTGATCCGCCACGGCCAGACCCCCGGCAACGTCCTGGGCCAATTGGACACGGCTTTCCCGGGCCCCGGCCTCACCGAGCTCGGACAGCGCCAGGCCGAAGCCCTTCCGGGCGCCATGGCCGACGAGCCGATCGAGGCCATCTACACGTCCACGCTGCTCCGGACCCAGCTGACGGCCGCACCGCTGGCGAAGGCGAAGGGCCTGGACCCGGTGGTCCTGGACGGCGTCCACGAGATCGAAGCCGGTGCGCTCGAAAAGAAGACGGACCACGAATCCCACGTCCGGTACATGAGCACGGTGTTCGCCTGGGCCGACGGAAATCTGGGCGTCCGCATGCCGGGGGCCTTCGACGGGCATGCGTTCTTTGCACGCTTCGATGCCTCGGTGGCCAGGGTCGCGGCTGCGGGGCATGCGACGGCGGCCATCGTGAGCCACGGGGCGGCGATCCGCTGCTGGGCCGGGCGCCGGGCCGAGGACATCGACACCCTCTTTGCCGAGACTCACCAGCTGCCCAACACGGGCATCGTGGTCCTGGAGGGCGATCCCGGCTCGGGCTGGAAGGTGCTGCGCTGGGACGAGGTGCCGGTGGGCGGGCTCGCGATGGCTGAGCCGACGGCGGAGGACCCCACCGGCGACGCCGTGTAGCCGCTGGGAAACACTGGACGCCATGTGGCGCGGCGTCCATGATGAAGTCAGGCATGAGGCTTCCCCAGGGAACCACGGCCCGTGGTGCCGGCCCTTGCCGTGGAGGCGCAGTGGAATGTCACGCGAAACCGCGCCGGCTGCCCGGGACCGGGCTGCCGGTCTGTTCGAGGCCAACGATTCCTTCCTCGCGGACTACTACGAGCACGTCGCGGCGGAGGACCTCCAGGACTACAGTCCGGAGACCCTGGCCCGGCGGGCCCGGTACCACGCGGAACTGGCGGGCATCCGCGCTCCCGGACAGGCCGCCGTCGGGGTTCTGAATGAAACCGATGCGAGCATCGTGATGGTTGTCGCCGATGACATGCCCCATCTGGTGCACTCGGTGACGGCCGAGCTGACCAGGGAAAACGCGTCGATCCGGCTGCTCGCGCACCCGACATTCCGGGTGCAGCGCGACCCGGAAACGCATGCCTTGCTGGACATCGCTCATGGGCCGTCGCGGGCGGGTTTGCTGGCCGGGAACGCCGGCCACGCGGAGATCCCGGACGTCCGCCCGGACGAGCTGGACGGCGTCCAGGAGGGGACCACGGAGACCTGGGTGGCCGTGGAAATCGGCAGGCTATCTGGGGAATCTGGCGCCAAGGAAGTCATCGCGAACCTCCACGGGGTGCTGGCCGATGTGCAGGCAGTCGCCGAAGACCTCCCAGCTATCCACGCCCAGGTGACGGCCGCCGTCGGCTCCGTTGACGGATTCCCCAGCGGCTCGGTCCCGGCCCCGGATCAGCTCCGGGAACTGCTGCTCTGGCTGGACAACGGCAACTTCGTGTTCCTCGGGTACAGCGAATATGAGCGCACGACGGCGGGCGGCCGGGATGCCCTGCGCGTGCGGGCGGGCGCAGGGCTGGGGCTGCTCCGGGAGGACCGGCCGGAAGGCGGGACCGGTCCGGCCTCCGGCGCACCTCATAGGGAGGAGGCCGGGGACGCAAGCCTCCACGGCTCGCGGGTACTCACGCTCGCCATCTCGGATCTGCGCTCTTCGGTCCCCCGGCCCGCCTACCTGGATGAGATCCGCCTTCGGATCTTCGATGGCGGAGCCGTGGCCGGAGAGCGGCGCTTTGTGGGCCTGCTCGCCCCGGGCGCCACAGGCCAGTCGGTACGCCGCATTCCGGTGGTCCGGGACAAGGTCCTGGCCGTGCAGGAGCGCCTTGGCTTCAAGCCCGCCTCGCACCAGGGCAAGGAACTGCTGGCGGTGCTGGAGTCGTTTCCGCTCGACGAGCTGTTCCATATGGAACTGGCCGATCTGGCCCAGCTGGCCACGGAGATCCTGCGCCTGCAGCAGCGCCGCCAGACGCGGCTTTTCCTGCGGCCGGACAGCATCGGCCGCTTCATGTCCGCCCTGGTTTTCCTCCCCCGGCGCCGCTACAACACCGCGGTCCGGCTCAGGATCGAGCAGGAACTCAGGCACGCCTTCAAATCCCCGTCCATCGAGTTCGAGGTCCGGCTGGGCGACTCCCCCATGGCCCGGGTGTTCTTCCGGATCCTGCTGGGCCCCGGGAAGCCGGCCCCCGACGTCGACCCCGTGGAACTGGAGCGGCGCGTGGTGGCGGCGAGCCGTTCGTGGACGGAGGGCCTGGACGAGTCCCTCCGGGACCGCTTCCCCGCAGACGAGGCGGCGAGGCTCTCGGCGATGTGGTTCGGGGCGTTTCCGCCCGGTTACCGGGCCGACCACGACGCCGAGGACGCGGTCCGGGACATCGTCCGCTTCGAGGAATTCGACCTGGACGGGAGCGGCGGGCGCCCCGTTGACGACCCCCTGTTGACGGTCTACGTCCGGCCGGAATCCCAGCACCCGCCGGCAGAGGATGCCAGGATGCGGCTCTACCTGACCGGGGCCAAGAGCCTCACCCAGTTCCTGCCCTTCCTCCACAATCTTGGGCTTGAGGTGCTGGACCAGCACCCCTTTGAGCTGCGGCGCGGCAGCGGCCACGAGCTCTTCCTGTACGACCTCGGGCTGAAGTATCCGGCCGGCATCGACCCCATGGGAACCAGCATGCTGCTGGCGGAATCGTTCCGCGCGGCCATGCGGGGAGACATTGAATCGGACCGCTTCGACGCCCTGGTGATCAGGGAAGGTGTCAGCTGGCGGCAGGCCGTCATCCTGCGCAGCTACGCCAAATACCTGCAGCAGCTGGGCACCCTGAATTCCTATGGCTTCATGGCGGACACACTGCTTTCCAACACCCGGGCGACCCATGCGCTGCTGGCACTGTTCGAGGCCAAGTTCGTTCCCGAAATCGACTGGACCCGGCGTCTCCGCAACACGACTGCGGCCCGGAAGGAACTGATCGCCGCAATCGAGGAAATCCCCAGTCTCGACGCCGACCGGCTGCTGCGCACGTTCATGAACCTCGTGGAAGCCACGCTGCGGACCAACTTCTTCCAGGACAAGGCCCACCTGAGTTTCAAGCTGAATCCGGCGGCGATCGCCAATGCGCCGTTTCCCCGACCGAAGTACGAGATCTGGGTCTACTCCCCCCGCGTTGAAGGCGTCCACCTCCGGTTCGGCGCCCTGGCCCGCGGCGGGCTGCGCTGGTCCGAGCGAAGCGAGGATTTCCGGACCGAGGTCCTGGGGCTGGTCAAGGCGCAGAACGTGAAGAACTCCGTCATTGTGCCGACGGGGGCCAAGGGAGGGTTCTATCCCAAGCAGCTGCCGGATCCGGCCGCGGACCGGGAGACGTGGCTGGCCGAAGGCCTGGAGTGCTACCGGATTTTCATCAGCGGGCTGCTGGATCTGACGGACAACCTGGTCACGTCCGTCCGCGGCGAAGAGGTGATCCCGCCGGAACGCGTGGTGCGCCACGACGGCGACGACTACTACCTGGTGGTGGCGGCCGACAAGGGAACAGCGTCCTTTTCCGATGCCGCGAACGCCGTGGCGCAGGAGTACGGCTTCTGGCTGGGAGACGCCTTCGCTTCCGGCGGATCCGTGGGATACGACCACAAGCAGATGGGAATCACGGCCCGCGGGGCGTGGGAATCCGTGAAGCACCATTTCCGCGCGCTGGGCATGGATCCGCAGCGCGAAGACTTCACTGTGGTGGGTATCGGCGACATGAGCGGCGATGTCTTCGGGAACGGGATGCTGCTCTCGCCCCACATTCGGCTGGTGGCGGCGTTCGACCACCGGCACATCTTTCTCGACCCGGCCCCGGATGCCACGGCATCCTTCGAGGAACGCCAGCGTCTCTTCGGCCTCCCCCGCTCGTCGTGGGCCGACTATGATCCCTCGCTGATCAGCGAGGGCGGCGGCGTCCATTCCCGCAGGGCCAAGACCATCGCGATCACGGACCAGGTCCGGATGTCTCTCGGCCTGGAACCGGGAACGGCAACGCTTCCGCCCCATGCCCTCCTTCAGGCCATCCTCCGGGCACCCGTGGACCTGGTCTACAACGGCGGCATCGGAACCTACGTCAAGGCCTCCACGGAGAGCCATCCAGAGGTGGGCGACAAGGCTAACGACGCCATCCGGGTCAACGGCAACGAACTGAGGGCCAGGATCGTTGCCGAGGGCGGCAACCTGGGCATTACCCAGCGCGGACGGATCGAAGCGGCCCTGAACGGCGTCCTGCTCAACACCGATGCGATCGACAACTCGGCCGGCGTGGATTGTTCGGACCACGAGGTCAACATCAAGATTTTCGTTGACAGGATGATCGCGGCGGGGAAGATGCCCGCGTCGGAACGCGCCGGTTTCCTGCACTCCCTGACCGATGAGGTAGCCCGCCTTGTCCTGGCAAACAACGCGGACCAGAACGCCCTCCTGCTCAACGACCGGCACCTGGTGCTGGAGTGGAGCCCCGGGTTTGAGCGGATCATGGACTGGCTGGAGAAAGCCACGGACCTGGACCGCGGCCTGGAGGGCCTGCCGAGCACGGAGGAGCTCCAGGACCGGCTGCGGTCCGGCCATGGACTCACGGCTCCCGAACTCGCCGTGCTCGCCGCCTACGCGAAGATCGAACTGGCCAGGGAGCTCAGCGCCAGCGATCTTGCCGATGACCCCTGGTTCAAGCGGGTTCTCCGCGGCTACTTCCCGCGCCAGCTGTCCGAGCGCTTCGACGCCGAGCTAGACGCCCACCCCCTGCGCCGTCAGATCGTGTGCACGGTGGTGGCCAACGACATGATCAATCAGGGCGGAATCACCTTCGCCTTCCGTGCCATCGAGGAAACCACCGCAACTGCCGCGGCCGTCGCGAGGGCCTTTGTTGTGGTACGGGAGGCATACGAGCTGCGTTGGATAGTGGACCGGATTGCCGGGCTTCCCCCCGGGTTTCCCAGCGAACACGCCGCCCAGGTGGCGCTGCACATGCGCAGGCTCCTGGACCGGGCGACACGGTGGTACGTGACGCATGACCACCGGGACCAGCCCGTCGCCGAGGCCCTGGACCGGGTCATGCCCACTTTGGACCTGCTGCGGACCAGGGCCGTGGACTTTCTGCGCGGCTCCGATCGCGACATCGTCCATGACCGGCTGGCGCATTTGGACGACGTCGGCCTGCCGCGGGATTTGGGGCGGCGCGTCTCAGACCTGCTCGAAAGTTTCGCGCTCCTGGACATTTCGCTGGTGTCGGAGCAGGTAGAGGAACCCATCACCACGATCGCCGATCTTTATTGGGCGGTTCTTCAGCGGATCGGTGCGGTGAGCCTGCTGCTGCGCATCACCGACCTTCCCCGGCACAGCCGCTGGGAGGCTCTGGCCCGGGCGGCCCTGCGTGATGACGTCTACTCCGCCGTGGCGGACATGACGTTGTCCGTCTTGCAGACCACCCAGGGCGGTGACTTCGCGGACGCCGACAGTATGGAACGCATTGTGGCGTGGGAGCGCGGACACCAGGAGCAGCTGGCACGGATCAAGGACACGTTTGCCGAAGTGACCAAACCAGGGGACGTGGACATCGCCTCAATCTCCGTGGCATTGAAGCTGCTGCGAACCCTCGTCCGCCGGTAGCCCGTAGTTCTCCGGACGCTTACGCCGAGGAAACACCACGGTAACCACGGCTTCCTAGGCTTGATGTGCATAACCCCTCCGGCGAAAGAGGCTCGCGATGCAGACCAATCCACGGCTCAACATCAGGCAGGTCACCTGGGCCAACCCTGTGGGCGCCGACCTCCGGGCTGCACAGCAGGCAGAGCTGGACGGCCGCTTCGGCACCACCGAGCACGAGCCGGGACCGGCGCCCTCGGAGGCGGACACCGCCGTTTTCGTGGTGGCCTATGAAAAGTGCTCGGGCCAGCCGCTCGGCTGCGGCGGGCTGCGGATGCTGGATGCTTCGACGGCGGAAGTCAAGCGCCTCTACGTGGTGCCGTATGCGCGGGGTTCGGGAGTAGCGAGCTCCATCCTGGCCGCCCTCGAAGCCCAGGCGCACGCCCATGGCTTCACGGTGATCGCTGCAGAGGCCGGCTCGGCGCAGTCGGACGGGCGCAGTTTCTATCAGAGCGCCGGTTTTGCCGAGGTGCCCAACTTCGGACCGTATGTGGGCATCAGCGGATCGCACTGCTACTCGAAGCACCTCGACTCGCACAGCGCTTCGCACACGGCCATGGCGTAGCGCGCCGATCCGGACGAGCAGGCGCGCTACGATACCCAGTACTTCTGCACCTTGCCCGCAGCCTCCGCCAGGAGCCCGCCCTCGATCACCACTGACTGCTCCGCCATGCCGAGGTCATCCCACTGCACCACAACGCGGATGTCACCTTCGGCCGGCAGCGGCCACAGCCAGAGCGTGCTGTTGGACACTGCGTGGCTGTCGCTGCTTGAGCCGCCTCCACCACCCGAGCGCAGCAACACCGGCCCGGCCACCGGTTCGGTGCCGTCAAACATGCCGGGGTGCAGCTGCGTGGTGGTTGTCTTGCGCCCGTCAGCGAACGCGACACCGATCCGGAGGCCGCCGTCGTCGGGATAGGCATTCGCCCGGTGGGGATGATCAAAGGACCGGCCGGTCAACAGGCTCCATTCCCGGTCCGTTTCCTTCGCCCTGCGCACGCTCCAGACAAGGTTGATCCAACAGCCCGTGGAAAAGACTTCGACGCTCTTCACGGCCATCACCATCTGCCCGGAGCGCTTGAGGAACTGTCCCACCGACACCACCTCGGGCAGCTCGTCAGGCGGCGGCCCCGACCAGGCCGGCGGCACGTTCTCGGGCTGGCGCGGTCTGTCCGGGACGGGCACGTCATCAAAGAAGGACATGCCAACATCCTTGCACCCGGTGTCAAGGCCCGCATGGTCGCCGCAAGCCCCCACACCGCCGTCGCAGACGTGACGGAATGGAGGCGCTGCCGCGGCCTCGGCTAGTCTCGCATTATGGAATCGGCAGACATCACTTTCCGCACCCGCAAATGGGTGCGCCCCGAAGATCTCAACGCGAACGGCACGCTGTTCGGCGGGAGCCTGCTGAAGTGGATCGATGAGGAGGCCGCGATCTACGCGATCCTCCAGCTGGGCAACGGCCGCGCCGTCACCAAGTACATCTCCGAAATCAACTTCGTCAGCTCGGCCGTGCAGGGCGACCTCATCGAGATGGGCCTGACGGCCACGCGCTTCGGCCGGACGTCGCTGACCATGCGGGCAGAGGTCCGCAACATGATCACCCGCCAGAGCATCCTGACCATCGAGGAAATCGTCTTCGTGAACCTCGGCACCGACGGCCGACCCGAGCCGCACGGCTACACCGAAATCACCTACGACCGCGACCGCATCCCCACGCACCACCTGACCCAGTCGCTGCACGAGGACTGAACGCCCGGCGTCGGGCCCTGGCGCGGCCGGCGTAGGCCCCCATCATCACCGCCAAGTCATAACAGGTCAGCTCCGGCGCGGTAGAACCAATCCACCGGGTACCCGAGGTCCTCGAGATTGAGGAGTATTGGCTCCGGATGGAACGTGTAGATAGTCCAGTCGAGGTGATTGCTCCCTTGGATGGCGACGCGATCTGAGACAAACCCGGGGGCCCTGAAGAGTTTCGTCACCTCGGCCCGATCGACACGCCACGGACCCACAAACCGGCCGAATCCAAACCGCGCCCGGAATTCCAACTGCCTCCGTGTGGCCACCAGCTCGATCAAGGGCACCGTGGCGCTGAACCGCTGATTGTTGAATCCGACAACCACGCGGTAAGGCTCATTACCCATGCCATCGGGAGACACCCTGTTCATGGTGCCGACCTTACAGAACGTACAGCCAACGTGGAACGGAAAGGTCCAGACCGAGGCGCCGCCCACCGTTGAACCCGCCCGCTCACGGGAGTACAACGGAGGAATGAGCGACGTAAACTCGTGGATGGACCAGTACGAACGGGCGTGGACTTCCAACGAACCCGACGACATCCGGGCACTGTTCACCGAGGACGCGGTGTACTCCACCCGGCCGAACTCCGAATCTCCGTGGCGGGGCCACCAGGAGATCGTGGAGGGGTGGACCGAGGCCGGGGACCAGCCGCATGACTGGACCTTCGAGTGGACCCTGCTGGGCCAGGACGGCGATGTTGCCTTCGTGCAGGGCCTCACCACATACCTCAACGGCGAGCCCACTTACGACAATCTCTGGGTCATCCGCTTCGCCCCGGACGGCCGCGCCCGCGAATTCACTGAATGGTTCATGGCGCGGGAATAGCCCGAAGGGTCAGTAGCTCGCGCGCGGCCCGCCGCCGTCGGGCGTTTCCTCATGCTCGGGGACGAACGTCGCCGCCAGCTGCTCGCTGCCGCGCGCCAGCATCGCCACGTCCGCGCCGACCAGCACAAACGATGCCCTGGCTTCCATGTACGCACGCGCGGTCGCCTCGTTGAAGGCGTTCACGCCGGCAGGCTTCCCAGCCACCTGTGCAGCAGCAAGGCAGTGCTCGACGGCGGCGCGCACCTGGGGGTGTTCCTGCTGTCCCAGCAGGCCCATGGAAGCGGCGAGGTCCGAGGGCCCCAGGAAAATGGCATCGACGCCGTCAACGGCCAGGATCTCCTCCACGGCCGCCGCTGCAGCTTCGGTCTCGATCTGGACCGTGAGGCTGATGGTCTCCGAGGCCCGGGCAAGGTAGTCCGGGATCCGGTTCCAGCGGGAGGCACGGGCCAAGGCCGAGCCGACGCCGCGGACGCCGTGCGGCGGGTAGCGGACCGCGGCGACGGCGGCCTCAGCCTCGGCCGCCGAGTTCACCATGGGGATGAGCAGGTTCTGCACGCCCAGGTCAAGGTACTGCTTGATGAGCACGGTGTCGTTGACCGGCGGCCGCACCATGACCTGCACGGGGTAGCCTTTGACCGCCTGCAGCTGGGCGAGGATGGATTCGAGGCCGTTGGGGCTGTGCTCGGCGTCGATCAGGAGCCAGTCCAGGCCGGACCCGGCGCAGATCTCGGCCACCAGGGGGCTGCCGGAGCACACCCACATGCCGGCGAGCGGCCGGTCCACGGCGGCCAGTGCGTCCCGGAAGGTGTCTCCTACTCGAACTGGCATGTCACGACTCCCAACGGTCCGTAGTCCGCGTGCACGGTATCCCCTTTGTACACCCAAAGCGGCCTAGTGAAGGAGCCGGCCAGGATGATGTCGCCGGCCTTCATCCCGTCGCCGTGCGGCGCGAGCTTGTTGGCGAGCCAGTGCACCCCGTTGGCCGGGTGGTCCAGCACGCCCGCGGCGACTCCGGTTTCCTCCACGGTCTGGTTCTTGTAGAGGATGGCCGAGACCCAGCGGAGGTCGACGGCGTCGGGCTTCACCGGGCGGCCGCCCACCACCATGGCGCCCATCGCGGCGTTGTCCGCGATGGTGTCCACGATGGTCCGGCCCTCCATCTCGATCCGGGAGTCCAGGATCTCGAGGGCCGGAACCACGTAGTCGGTGGCATTGAGGACGTCGAAAATGGTGCAGCCCGGGCCTTTGAGCGCGTCCTTCAGCACGAACGCCAGCTCCACCTCCACCCGGGGGTGCGTGTACTTGTCCCACTGCACCGCGCAGCCGGTTTCCAGCACCATGTCATCGAAGATGGCACCGTAGTCCGGCTCGGTGATGCCGGTGGCGGCCTGCATGGCCTTGGACGTGAGGCCGATCTTGCGCCCCACCAACGTGCGCCCGGCCTCCTCGTTCCGCCGCCGCCACAACTGCTGCACGGCGTAGGAATCCTCCACCGTCATGTCCGGGTAGCGGGCGGTCAGGCGGGGAACCGGCTTGCGGTTGCGGCCGGCGTCGAGCAGTTCGTCGGCGATGGCTTCGATCGTCTTCGCGTCCAGCATGGCTTAGACCTGGGCTCCCAGCTTGAAGCCCTCGACGGCGGTCGGCTCACCGGAGGCGTCGTCCTTGCGCGTGTAGGAGAAGCCGTCGGCGCCCACGGTGACGGCCATCTCGCTCTTTTCCTCCCGGACGATGACCGGCTGCGGCTTGCCGTCGAGGTCCAGGACCAGGGAGGCCTCGGTGTACCAGGACGGGACCACGGGGTTGCCCCACCAGTCGCGGCGCTGGTTGTCGTGGACGTCCCAGGTGACGGTGGGGTTGTCCGGGTCGCCGGTGTAGTAGTCCTGGGTGTAGATCTCGATGCGGTGGCCGTCCGGGTCCAGGATGTAGAGGTAGAACGCGTTGGACACGCCGTGGCGGCCGGGACCGCGTTCGATCCTGTCCGAGATGCGCAGGGCGCCCATCTTGTCGCAGATCTGGATGATGTTGTGCTTCTCGTGCGTGGAGAAGGCGATGTGGTGCAGGCGCGGGCCGTTGCCGCCGGTCAGGGCGGTATCGTGCACCGTCTGCTTGCGGTGCATCCACGCGGCGTACGTGACGCCGTCGGAGTCCTTGATGTCTTCCGAGACGCGGAAGCCGAGGTCCTCCAGGTACTTGCGGCCGCGCGGGACGTCCGGGGTGACCTGGTTGAAGTGGTCCAGGCGGACCAGCTCGCCCGCGGAGTAGAGGTCGTAGCGCTGGGTGAGGCGCTCCACGTGCTCCACCTCGTAGAAGAACTCGTACGGGAAGCCCAGCGGATCCTCGACGCGGACCGAATCGCCCACGCCCTTGGTGAAGCCTTCCTTGCGGCGCTCAACCCGGCAACCGAGCTCCTTGTAGTACGCCTCGGCAGCGTCCACGTCTTCCGGCGTGCGGACGCGGTACGCGAAGGCCGCGGCGGCCGCAACGGGGCCCTTGCGCAGCACCAGGTTGTGGTGGATGAACTCCTCGAAGGAACGCAGGTAGATGGTGTTCTCGTCCTCCTCGGTGACGTGCAGGCCGAGCAGGTCCACGTAGAACTCGCGGGACTTGGCGAGGTCCGTGACCACCAGCTCGAGGTAGGCGCAGCGGACGATGTCCGGGGCCGGGACGGAGGGGGTGGGGACGAAGTTTGTCATGATGGTCTCTCTTCTTTGAAAGGGTCAGTGGGATGGAGTTTGTGTACAGATATGGCCCTTATGAGGGGTATTTAAGGGCGTTATCTGTACATAAACTCGGGGTTACGCGCCGAACTTGGGCGTGTGGACGGAGCCGAGCGTGATGTGCACGGCCTGCTGGTCGGTGTAGAAGTCGATGGAGCGGTAGCCGCCCTCGTGGCCCAGGCCGGAGGCCTTGACGCCGCCGAACGGGGTGCGCAGATCCCGGACGTTGTGGCTGTTCAGCCACACCATGCCGGCCTCCACGTTCTGGGAGAAGTTGTGGGCCCGGCTCAGGTTCTGGGTCCAGATGTAGGCCGCCAGGCCGTACTTCGTGTTGTTCGCCAAAGCCAGCGCCTCGTCGTCGTTCTCGAACGGGGTGATCGCGACGACCGGGCCGAAGATCTCCTCCTGGAAGATCCGCGCGTCAGGCGCGACGTCGGCAAACACCGTGGGCGCGATGTAGTTGCCTTCGGGGAGGTGCTCCGGGCGGCCGCCGCCGGCCAGGAGCCGGCCTTCGGACTTGCCGATCTCCACGTACGAGGCCACCTTGGCGAAGTGCTCCGGGTGGACCAGGGCGCCCACCTGGGTCTTGGGGTCGTGCGGATCGCCCACCACGATGTTCTTGGCCCGGGCGGCGTACTTTTCGCAGAACTCCTCATAGATGGGGCGTTCCACCAGGATGCGGGAACCGGCGGTGCAGCGCTCGCCGTTGAGCGAGAAGACGCCGAACAGGGCGGAGTCGATCGCGGCGTCGAGATCGGCGTCGGCGAACACGACGCACGGCGATTTGCCGCCCAGTTCCATGGACAGGCCCTTGAGGTTGGCGGCGGCGTTGCGGAAGATCGTCTGGCCGGTGGTGGTCTCGCCCGTGAAGGAAATCAGGGGGACGTCCGGGTGCTTGACCAGTGCGTCGCCGGCTTCCTCGCCGAGGCCGTTGACCAGGTTGAAGACTCCGTCCGGCAGGCCGGCGTCCTTGAAGATCTGCGCCCACAGTGAGGCCGAAAGCGGCGTGAATTCGGCAGGCTTGAGGACCACGGTGTTGCCGGTGGCCAGCGCCGGGGCCAGCTTCCAGGACTCGAGCATGAACGGGGTGTTCCACGGCGTGATGAGTCCGGCGACGCCGATCGGCTTGCGGTTGACGTAGTTGATCTGCGAGCCGGGGACCTTCATGGCGTCGTCGAACTGGGCGACGATCAGGTCGGCGAAGAAGCGGAAGTTCTCCGCGGCGCGCAGGGCCTGGCCCTTGGCCTGCGTGATCGGCAGGCCGGTATCGAAGGTTTCGAGCTCGGCGAGCCGCTCTTCCTGGGCCTCGACCGCGTCGGCGATCTTGTTCAGCACGCGGGCACGTTCGCGCGGCTTCATCCTCGGCCACGGACCGTTGGTGAACGCTTCGCGGGCGGCGGCGACGGCGAGATCGATGTCTTCCTTCTGGCCAGCCGCGGCCGTGGCGTAGTTGGTGTTGGACACCGGGTCCAGGACGTCGAAGGTCTTGCCGGACACGGAATCCACGAACTCGCCGTTGATGTAGTGCTGGATGTGGGTGGGCAGGTCCTGGGGGACGTAGTGGGTAGTGGTTTCAGGAGCAGTGAACGTCATTGTTTTTCTTCCTAACTGGCGGCGGTGGGTGCGGTGGTTGTCTGGGCGAGGTACGCATCCAGGGTGGCGGCGCGGTGGCGGCGGGCGGCGTGTTCGATCGTGTCGGCGTCGGCGTTGCTTTCGATGAGCTGCAGCAGCGCCTCGTGTTCGTCCACGGAGTCGTGCGCCCGGCCGGGGACAAAGCGGAACGTCGAGGACCTCAGCGAGGCGAGCCGGTTCCAGCCGCGGTGGACCAGGTCCAGGATGTGCGGGTTGGGGCAGTGTTCAAAGAGGACGCTGTGGAAGTCCTGGTTGAGCGCGGTGAAACGGACGGGGTCGAAATGCTCCAGGCACTCGCGCATCTCCTCGTTCACGGCACGCGCCCGGGCGATGTCCGCGGCACCGATCAGGGGGGCGGACAGTGCCGTGGCGGCGCCTTCGACGATGCTCAGGGTCTGCATCGTGTACAGGTACTCTGTCGGATCGATGCCGGACACCGTGGCGCCGACGTTCCGCTCGAACTTCACCAGCCCTTCGGCTTCGAGGCGCCGGATCGCCTCGCGGACCGGGACCACGCTGACGCCGAGGTCCTCGGCAATCTTGGCGAGCACCAGCCGGTAGCCCGGCGTGTAGGCGCCCTCTACGATCCGGGCCTTGACGGCGGCATACGCCTGCTCGGATTTGCTGCCCAGCTTGCTGCCGGCGGAAACGCCGACGGCGGTGTCAGTCACTGTGCGCCCCTCCCCATTCCTCGTACTTGGCGCGCCAGACGGCGTTGAGCGGGTAGAGCCCGTCCACGCTGTGGCCCTCCTGGACCATCTGCGCGATGAACGTTTCCTCGCGCTCCTGGGCGATCGAGTCGTCCGCGAGTTCCTCGGCGAGGGCCGGCGGGATCACCAGGATGCCGTCGGCGTCGGCCACGATGATGTCTCCGGGCTGCACGGTGGTGCCGCCGCAGGCGATGGTGATGTCCGTGTCCCAGGGGATGTGGCGCCGGCCCAGCACCGCCGGGTGGGCGTTGGCGAAGTACGTGGGCATCTCCAGCTCCGCCACGGCGGTGAAGTCGCGGACGCCGCCGTCGGTGATGATGGCGGCGGCGCCGCGGACCTGGGCGCGCAGCGCGAGGATGTCCCCCACGGTGCCCGTGCCCTTCTCGCCGCGGGCCTCCATGACCAGGATTTCGCCGTCGTTAACGGAATCGATGGCGCGCTTCTGTGCGTTGAAGCCGCCGCCGTGCGTCTTGAAGAGGTCTTCACGGTTGGGTACGTAGCGCAGGGTCCGGGCGAGCCCGACGACGCGCCGGTCCGGGCGGGTGGCCTGCAGGCCGTCGATGCTGACGTTGTCCAGGCCGCGCTTGCGCAGCTGGCTGGAGAGGGTGGCGGTGCAGACGCTTTCGAGCTTTTTCTTCAGTTCCGGTGTCAGCACGAAGGCGGCGGCTGTCTGCAATGGGGCGAGTCCCGCTGCTTCGCGCGAACCGTACGCCTCTTCCCGCTGCGCGTCATCAGCCTTGGGCCGGGCACCAAAGCCGGCGAACGGCGTCGTGCCTTCCACGACGGCGGTGGCCAGGCGGCCGCTGCTGAAGTCACCGGCGGTGACCTCAACCTCGACGACGTCGCCCGGCTTGGCGACGGAGGCGCCGGCCGGGGTGCCGGTGAGGATGATGTCGCCGGGTTCCAGGGTGAGGAGCTGGGAGAGGTCCGCGACGAGTCGGGCGAAGGGGAACAGAAGGTCTTCGGTGGTGTCGTCCTGGACGAGCTCGCCGTTGTGCCAGGTGCGGATCCGCAGTTTTGTCGGGTCCACGGAGTCAGCGGCGATCAGTCCCGGGCCCACCGGGGTGAAGCCGTCGCCGCCCTTGGAGCGGACGTTGGAGCCTTTGTCCGCGTAGCGCAGATCGTAGACGCCGAGGTCGTTGCTGGCGGTGACCCATTCCACGCGGCTCCAGGCCTCCTCGACGCTGACGCGGCGGGCGGCGGTGCCGATGACGAGCGCAATTTCGCCCTCGTAGCCGAGCAGTTCGCAGCCGGCGGGGCGCTCCACGGTGCCGGGGTTCTCGGCAGACCCGAGAGCCAGCGAGGAGGATGGCTTCAGGAAGTAGGAGGGCTGTTCCGGGGTGCGTCCGCGCTGGGCGGCGCGGCTGGGGTAGTTGATGTGGACCGCAATGACCTTGCGCGTCCGGGCCAACATGTCCTGCGTCAGTTCCGGGGTGGTGGATCCCTCGGTCACAGCGCCTCCTCTTCATCGAGCGTCGTCGTCTGACTTCATCAAGTACGAAATCGTATACGAAATACTATGGCGCGGGAATCACTGGACGTCAACCCCCTTTTTCGGGCGCTTCCGCGAAGTGCGTGCATTCTGTCGGTGGCCCGTCGTAGGGTACCGGCATGGACATCATCCTGGTTCCCGGATTCTGGTTGGACGCGTCGTCTTGGTCGGAGGTGACTCCACCGTTGATTGCCGCGGGGCACCAAGTGCACCCGCTGACCCTCCCCGGGCTTGAATCGCCCGGGGCACCACGCGCCGGCATTGGACTGCGCACCCATATCGACGCCGTCGTTTCGAAAGTGGACGCCCTTGACGGCAACGTAGTGCTGGTGGGCCATTCCGGCGGCGGCGCCATCATCCACGGCGTGGTCGATTCCCGCCCGGACCGCGTGGCCCGGGCCGTCTACGTGGACAGCGGCCCGCTGGGAGAGGGCGGCGTCATCAACGACGAACTGCCCGATGAAGGGGACGAGATCCCGCTGCCGCCGTGGGATGGCTTCGAGGAGGCTGACCTGGTGGACCTCGATGAGGAACTGCGCACGGCCTTCCTGGCCCGCGCCATCCCCCAGCCGAAGGGCGTCGCCGTCGAGCAGCAGCACCTCCACGACGTCCGCCGCTACGACGTCCCGGCCACGGTCATCGCCTGTGAGTTCCCGTCGTCCCTCCTGACGGAGTGGATGGAGTCCGGTCACCCGTTCGTGGCTGAACTGGCCCGCATCAGGGATGTCGAGCTCGTGGACCTGCCCACAGGCCACTGGCCGCAGTTCACCAAGCCGGCCGAGCTTGGCGCCGCGATTCTTGCCGCCGTTGAGAGGACTGCGTGACGTAGCCACGGGAAGCCCGGCGGGCGTGGATGCAGTTCACAGGCGACAGCTCACGGCGGCGCTCAAGGCAGAATGGAGGGCATGACCCTTACGACATTCGCCCTCATCCGCCATGGCCAGACTGACTGGAACGCGGAGCGCCGGCTGCAGGGAGCCACCGATATTCCGCTGAACGACGTCGGCCGCGGCCAGGCGCGCGACGCCGTCGAGGTTCTTTCCGGCTATGAATGGGACGCGATCGTATCTTCGCCGTTAAGCCGTGCGGCAGAGACCGCCGATCTGATTGCCCACGGCCTGGGGCTCAGCGTAACCCGGCGCGTGCCGGAGCTCATCGAGCGCAGCTTCGGGCGTGCGGAGGGCCTGCAGGCCGGACCCGAACTGGAAGCGCTGCGCATCCCCGGCGGCTTCCGCGGCGCCGAAAGCGAAGACGAGGCAGCCGGCCGCGGCTTGACCACACTGGACGCGTTGGCCGAGGAGTTCCGCGGCCGCCGCGTCCTGGTGGTCGCCCACGGCACGCTCCTTCGTGTGACCCTCAGCCGCGCCATTGGCCGCACCCTGCAAGGCATCGACAACGCCGTACTCAACCTGGCCCACCACCATCCCGTTGGCGGCTGGGAGCTCGAATACTTCAATGGCCAACGGGTCATGGCTGCAGCCCAGGGCTGAGCGGCGTCGGGGTCAGCAAGCAGGCGGCGATGTCAGCCGAGGCCGAGCAGCCTTGCGCCGTTGGTCCAGAGCACCGCACGCATCCAGTCGTCGCCAAGGCCCAGCCGGGCGAGGGCATCGAGCTGGTGGGCGTAGGGGTAGGGGATGTTGGGGAAGTCTGAGCCCAGGATGATCCGATCGCGCAGCGCGGGGAGCCGGGCAAGGTAGCTGTCCGGCATGGGAGCGAAGCCGTTGGTGAAGTCGGTTCCCACCATGGTGGTGTCCAGATGGACGTTGGGGTATTCCTCGGCGATGTCCGCGAAGGCGTCGTACTCGGGCATGCCCATGTGTGCGATGACAAGGACGAGCCGCGGGTGCGCGGCCAAGAGCCGGCGGATGCGGTCCGGACCGGTGAAGGGACCTGAGAGAGGCGCCGAGCCTGCATGGATGACCACGGGCGTTCCCGAGGTCTCGAGAGCCTCCCACACCTCGTCAAGGAGAGGATCATCCGGCGCGAAACCGCCGACTTCCACATGGACTTTGAACAGTTGGGCCCCATCGGCGATGGCCTTGCGGACATAGTCCCCGGCGCCCGGTTCAGGGTAGAACGTGGCGCAGTGAAGTGCGCGCGGCGTCCTCAGGGCAAACCCGGCACTCCATTCATTCAGCCACTCCGCCATGCCGGCCTTGTGGGGATAGGACAGGGCCGGGATGGCCTTGAGCCCGAAGCGTCGAAGCTGCTCCAACCGCGATTGCTCACTCGTGCGGTAGTGGATCGGCCAGGCGCGGCCGTAGGATTCCTCGGCGCGGTCGAAGTAACCCCACACCTTCCGCATCATTTCCTCCGGAAGGAAGTGCACGTGGATGTCCGCCAGCCCGGGAATCCCCAATGCGCTCAGGTAATCCGGAATGCCGGCGTCATCGCGGGGCCCAGGGGTGGTTGCGCTCATTGGGGGATCCTATCCTCCTTGCGCCGCCTGCCCGCCATGGCAATCACCACCACGGCGACAAGCGCCGCCAGGCTGACCGCGTAGAGCAGCCCGCCCCACGGAGAATGGTCCCCTCCCCGTATGAAGAAGGCGTCGGCGAGCCCCATGCCGCCGGGAAATGCCGCGAACCAGTGCGACGGCGCCCCGAGCACCAGAATCAGCAGCTCCAACACCACTGCGGTCCTGATGCGGGTGATTGACCCCGCCATGGCGCCGAGCACCACGGATGCCGCCAGCACCACACCGACGGCGGCCCACGTCAGGACCTCAGGCGCAGCAAGCGTTTCGTTGGCACGGGCCATTTCGGCATGGATTTCCTCAAGGGTGGCGCCAGGAACCGCAGCCAGCGGATTCCACACGAGGATCTGGAATGCCCCGGCAACCGCGTACCCCGCAACAAGCAGCAAGCCCACGGCCCCCGCAGCAACGGCGCGCCACCGTCTGGATACTCCCCCACGTCCCATGCCCCTCAGGGTACAAGACGCCGCCGCGCAGGCTCAGGCTGGCGTGCGATTGTGCTCAATCATCCAGCCTTGCCCTCTCACCAAGGCCCGGAATTCCGGGGATCTTTGCTCGCCGCCGGCGAATGATTGAGCAGAATCCGACGTGCGGGGGCGGCATTCCCGACGGCGTCCGCAGCGAATGCGCCATCCGCACCCTTGTCAGCCACGTCACAGCTGCCGTACAGTTCTAGATCAAGACAAGAGTTCAACTATGGAACCTCAAGTTCCATAATCGAACAACCACACAAGGAAGTGAGGAAATCCCGTGCAGTTCCACCACCACGGCTACGTATCCGGCGACCCGCGCGTCCAGCCGGCAGCCGGCGTCGGCATCAACCGGCCCGATGACCTTCCCGACGAGGTCGACGTACTCATCGTGGGCAGCGGACCCGCGGGCATGCTCACCGCGGCGCAGCTGTCCCAGTTCCCGGGCGTCACCACCCGGATCGTGGAGCGCCGCCCGGGCAGGCTAGCCATCGGCCAGGCCGACGGCATCCAGGCCCGGAGCGTGGAGACCTTCCAGGCCTTCGGCTTCGCCGAGCGGATCACGGCCGAGGCCTACTGGATCACCGAGATGGCGTTCTGGCGCCCGGACGCCGAGGACCCCACGAAGATCGTCCGCGGCGGCCGCGCGAAGGACGACGAGACGGGCATCAGCGAGTTCAAGCACCTGATCGTCAACCAGGCCCGCGTGCTGGACTACTTCGCCGAGGTCGCCGCCAACTCCCCCACCCGGCTGGTCCCCGACTACGGCTGGGACTTCCAGACGCTCGAAGTGGCCGACGAAGGCGAGTACCCTGTCAAGGTCACGCTCGTGCGCAGCGCCGGCCCGGACGAGGGCGCCGAACGCACAGTGCACGCAAAGTACGTCGTCGGCGCCGACGGCGCACGCAGCAAGGTCCGCGCCTCGATCGGCTGCACCCTGGCCGGCGACAAGGCCAACCACGCTTGGGGAGTCATGGACGTCCTGGCCTCCACCGATTTCCCGGACATCCGCCTCAAATGCGCCATCCAATCGCACGACGGCGGCTCCATCCTGCTGATCCCGCGCGAAGGCGGGCACCTCTTCCGCATGTACGTGGACCTCGGAGTGGTCCCCGAGGACGACAACGGCCATGTCCGCAACACCAGCATCGAGCAGATCATCGCCAAGGCCAACGAGATCATGCGCCCCTACACTGTCGAAGTACGCAACGTCGCCTGGCACAGCGTGTACGAGGTGGGTCACCGCCTCACGGACCGCTTCGACGACGTCCTGCCGGAGCAGCTGGGGACCCGCACGCCGCGCGTGTTCATTACGGGCGACGCCTGCCACACCCACTCGGCGAAGGCCGGCCAGGGCATGAACGTGTCCATGCAGGACGGCTTCAACATCGCCTGGAAGCTAGGCCACGTCCTCGAGGGCCGCAGCCCCGAGTCGCTGCTGTCCACGTACTCGGCCGAGCGCCAAGTCGTCGCGAAGAACCTGATCGACTTCGACAAGACGTGGTCCACCATGATGGCCAAGAAGCCCGAGGAGTTCGAGGACCCCTCGGAGCTCGAGGACTTCTACGTCCGCACGGCGGAGTTCCCGGCCGGTTTCATGACCGAGTACACGCCGTCGCTGATCATCGGCGAGGCCGCCCACCAGGAGCTGGCCACGGGTTTCCCGATCGGGAAGCGCTTCACGTCAGCCATGGTCTCCCGCGTCTGCGACACCAACCCGCTCCATCTGGGTCATCAGGCCACCGCTGACGGCCGCTGGCGCATCTACGTCTTCGCCGACGCAGCCAACGCAGGCGCCCCGTCGCCCGTCGCGGACTTCGCCGAGTGGATCGCGAACTCGCCGGACTCGCCGCTGGCCGCGACGCCGTCGGGCGCCGACTGCGACGCGTGGTTCGACGTGAAGGTGATCTACCAGCAGAAACACGAGGACATCGATCTCAACGCCGTCCCCGCGGTGTTCAAGCCGGAGGTGGGTCCGTTCCGGCTCAACTACCTGGAGAAAGTCTTCGGCACCGACCCGGCCGCGGACATCTTCGAACTGCGCGGCCTCAGCCGCAACGGCGTCGTGGTGGTGGTGCGGCCGGACCAGTACGTCGCCAACGTGCTGCCCTTGACCGCGACGGCGGAACTCGCCGCATTCTTCGCGCCCCTCCTGCCGGCCCGGCTGCCCGCCCAGTAGCCGCCGGGGACTGCGCTCCTTCCCAGTTGCCTCCTGCCCCACGTGGGACGAAGCCCGGAATTGCCCGGCACGCAGCCATGGCGTGCCGGGCATTTCCATGGCAACTGGGAAGGAACGTCACCGTCTGGCGTCCGTTTCGCATCCTACGGCCGGGCGTGCCGGCGGGGACGCGCGGCCCGTTGACGGGGTTACGTGGAGAGGCTGCCCTGGGGATCCATGGCGTGGTGGATCTGGAGGGCAAACCACAGCTGCGCCACGGTGGAGGTCTCGTTCATGTCCAGTCCGGTCAGCTCGCCGATCTTGCGCATCCGGTAGATGATTGTCTGCCGGTGCGTAAAGAGGGCTGCCGCGGTTTTCTGCCACGAACGTTGATTGTCCAAAAAGGTCCTCAAAGTGACAATGAGGTCTCCGTGCCCTCCCTGTTCATACTCGAAAATCGGGCCGAGATACCTCTGCACAAGCGCATTCCCCTCCTCGAAACTGGTGAGCCCCATCCACGAAGGACCGCCTGCATAATGGACCAGTCCCGTGCCGGTATTGGCCGCCGTCCCCAGCGCCCACAGCGATTCCTGCAGGGCCCGCCGGACTCCTGCCGCTTTCGCAGGCCGGCTGATCCCGATCCTCACATCCGATGGCACGGCGTGCCGGAGCATCTCGTCGTTGCAATCTGCGGCCACAGCCAAGTGCAGGGTGTTGAAGTGGCGCAGGCACGCCACCGGGTAACCGTGCCTCCAAAGGTCGACGTGGATATCCGCCAGACGGTCCCCGTCCTCGCTGGACATCGAGACGATCAGGAATTCGGGCGACAAGACACCGAATTCAGGCAGGCGGTTTTCGATCTCCGCAGCTCCAAGGCGCCCGTCGATAGCCTGCAGGAGGAACTCGGCCCCCAAACGGTTCTGGCTCTCCAAGGAAAGAACCGTTCGGGACAGTTCGAGTCCCAGCACGGTGGCCGCATGGAGCAGCACGACGGCGTCCGGGTGGGGTTGGGAGTTCGGCAGCACCACCAGCAAGGCGTTGGAGTGCGTCGGGATATCCATCATCAGGACGTGGCGGTTGTTGATGCGGTGCCATTGGAACTTCTTGCCGGCCGCGGGTGCTTTGCTGGTCAGGGATTCAAGATCCTGGAGAAGCGAATCCGGCAGGGTTTGGCCGCCGGGATGCCAGGGATGTAGGCAGCTCCGGTCAACCACGAAAAGGCTCGCGTCGAGCTCGGCTTCGACTCCCGCCGTCAGGCTGCGCCAGTGTTCGTCAGAGGGCCCGGCCAGCCGGAGCAGCTCGTAGATGCGCGCGGTCTGGCGCAGCCTGCGTGACTCCTCGAGAAGCGAAGCCTCCGCCACGGACCGCCCGATTGCGATGAACGGCAGCGGATAGGGGATGCTGATCGCCGGCAGCGGCAGCCGGTTGCAGGCATCGACGAACTCCTGCTGCAGCTCGGGAGCATGCATCTGTGCCCCGATGGCCAGTGCGCTGGCGCCCGCATCGACCAGTGCCTGGGCAAGCGCGACTTGCCCAGGGGCGTCCGCGGGGATGGAGAGTCCGTTGGTCATCATCAGCTCGCCGCCCGTGACCCATTCCCACAGCCGGGGCAGATCGGAGGTATGGGCCCAGGTGATGCGGTTGGACAAGCCTTCCGAGCCGGCCAGGAGGGTCAGGCCAAGCTGCGGTTCGGCCAGCAGTTCGGCCACGGTGATCGCCATGCGGAGAGTTCCTGTTCGTGAGTCCGTAGGCCGCCCCACAGCCGTTTATACAAATGTATAAGCCCACTCGCTATTTGTAGTCAATCAGCGAATGTACCGGGTGATCCAGCTCACCAACAATGTAGATACTGAACTTCCTGCCCAGCGATGGGCATTCACGAGAGAGGGTTGCAATGAGCGCAACGAGCAATCTCATTGATGACGCCCCACTGACCACATTCCACAAGAAGCTGACCTTCTTCGCTTCCGGTGGTCCGTTCATCGATGGCTATGCGCTGTCAATCATCGGCATAGCCCTGATCACGATGACACCCAGCCTGCAGCTGAGCACCGTGGAAATCGGCCTTATCGGCGCAGCCAGCCTGGTCGGCATCTTCTTCGGCGGAGCCATCTTCGGGTGGCTGACGGACAAGATCGGCCGGCACAAGATGTACATTGCCGACCTCATCGCCTTGGCGTTATTCTCCCTGCTGAACGGATTCGCCACCGAGGTCTGGCAGGTTGTCCTCTGCAGGTTCTTCCTCGGCGCGGCCATCGGCGCCGACTACCCGATCGCTACTTCGCTGCTGGCCGAGTTCCTCCCGAAGAAGCACCGCGGCCGTTTGCTCGGTGCAACGTTCGTGGTCTGGGCGATCGGCGCGGCCGCTGCATACGCCGTCGGCTACCTCCTGCGTGACATGGGACCGGATGCCTGGCGCGTCATGGTCGCCAGCCCGGCGATCTTTGCGGTCATCACGCTGCTGTGCCGGCTTGGAACCCCGGAATCTCCGCGCTGGCTGCTGTCCCGCGGCCGCCGTGATGAAGCCCGTGCTGTCATCAAGAAGGTCTACGGCGAGCAGTACGATCTCGGCGACATAGCCTCCGACAGCGACGGTCCGGCCAAACGGGGCAAGTTCACTGACATTTTCAAGGGCCAGTTCCTGAAGCGCACCCTGTTCGTCTCCATCTTCTGGACGGCCCAGGTCATCCCGCTTTTCGCCGTCTACACCTTCGCCCCTGACCTGCTGGCATCAATGGGCATGACAGGTGACGCCAACCTCTACGGCGGCTCCTTCCTGATCTCCATGCTGTTCGTCGTCGGTGGCATCCCGGGTCTGTGGCTCGTCGAGAAGATCGGCCGCCGCAAGCTGCTCCTCTGGAGCTTCGCGGTGATCGTGGTGGCCCTGGCCATCCCGGCCTTCATCCCAAACGTCCAGGCAGCCCCGCTCTTCATCGCGCTGGCCATCTTCGCCCTCGCGTCGGGCGCCTCCAGCTTCCTCGAAGTCGTCTACCCCAACGAGCTGTTTCCCACGGAAGTCCGTGCCACGGCGGTCGGTTTCGGCACGGCCATCAGCCGCGTTGGCTCGGCTGCCAGTACCTACCTGATGCCGGTAGCAATCGTCAGCTTCGGCGCCGCGGGTTCGCTGCTCATCGGCGCACTGATCTCTTTGGTGGGCCTGGCCGCCACTCTCCTGCTTGCGCCGGAAACCGCCAACAAGTCGCTCTCGGAACTCACCACAGAAAAGAAGCCGGCGCTGCCGGCGCACAGCCAAGTAACTGAAGGGTCCATGTCATGACCACGCACAAACCAATCGGCCCCGTCGACGCAACGAAGGTTCCCCGCTACGCAGGCCTGGGCACCTTCGCCCGGCTTCCCCAGATCGACCGTGTCCCGGACTACGACATCGCGATTGTCGGTGTCCCGTTCGACGGCGGCACCTCCTACCGTCCGGGCGCCCGCTTCGGTCCGGCTGCTGTCCGCGAAGCATCGCGGCTTCTCCGCCCCGGCTACCACCCGGAGCTCGACGTCGAGCCAGTGTACGAAGCCCAGGTTGTGGATGCCGGTGACATCGCCTGCACCCCCTACGACATCGCCCGCGCAGTCCGCGAGATCGAAGAGCAGGCCCTCCCGCTCCTCGGCGACGCAGACTCCGGCAAGCGGCTCATCTCCATCGGCGGCGACCACACCATCGCCCTCCCGATGCTGCGGGCCTTGAACAAGGTCCACGGCCCGGTGGCCCTGCTCCACTTCGATGCGCACCTGGACACCTGGGACACCTACTTCGACCAGCCGGTCACCCACGGAACCATCTTCCGCAGGGCATTCGAGGAAGGCCTCCTCGTTGAGGACAAGTCGATGCACGTTGGCATCCGCGGACCGGTCTACGACCGTGACGACTTCCTCCGCGACCACGAGTTCGGTTTCCAGATCATCCGCTGCTCGGACCTGGATGTCATCGGCGTGCCGGCCGCCATCCAGCGCGTCAAGGACCGCCTGGGCGACACCCCGGTCTACGTCTCCATCGACATCGACGTCCTGGACCCGTCCTACGCTCCCGGCACGGGAACCCCGGAAATGGGCGGCCTGCACTCCCGCGAACTGCTTGCCCTCCTGCGGGGCCTCAACGGCATCAACATCGTCGGCGCCGATGTCGTGGAAGTTGCTCCGGCCTACGACCACGCAGACATCACCACTGTGGCAGCGGCAACTCTCGTCTTCGACCTCCTCGCCCTGATGGTGAACCGCAGCAAAGGCGCTTCGTTCTCCGTGGAGGCGGAGCTGGAGGCGGCCACCACCTAGGATCGGACGACGGCGGGCCCTGCGGATCATCCGCAGGGCCCGCCTTTGCGTGGGGTAACTGCCTCGCCGTGAGCCAAAGAAGACCTCCCGGAAACCTTCAAGTGGTAGTTTGATCTCTGCTCCTGCACCCTGAAAACAACCGGAGGTCTTTCCATGCTCAAGGGATTCAAGGATTTCATTCTTCGCGGCAACGTGATCGAACTGGCGATTGCCGTCGTCGTCGGCACGGCATTCACGGCCCTCGTGGCAGCGTTCACCACCA
This sequence comes from Arthrobacter cavernae, assembly GCF_017368795.1. Taxonomy (GTDB): domain Bacteria; phylum Actinomycetota; class Actinomycetes; order Actinomycetales; family Micrococcaceae; genus Arthrobacter; species Arthrobacter cavernae. Next base: position 29,952 of record NZ_JAFNLL010000049.1, read on the forward strand.
ACATCATCAACCCGGTCATCGCGGCCGCCGGCGGCGTCAATGCCGGGGGCCTGGGCTTCGCGATCTGGCCGGACAACCCCGCAACGTTCGTGAACTTCGGCGCCGTGATCACGGCCTTCGTGACCTTCCTGATCACCGCCGCCGTGGTCTACTTCATCTTCGTGGCGCCCATGAACAAGATCAACGCAATGGTCAAGGCCCGCCTGGCCACCGAGGAACCCGAGGAAGAGCCGCTGCCGGCCGACACCGCGCTGCTCGCCGAAATCCGCGACCTCCTGTCCGAGCTGGCAGCAGCCAACCGCGGCTCCGAGCGGGACTCCGACTCCGTCCGCTAGGGTCCGTCTAGGAGACGAATTCCGGCCGTGAACCGGCAGGCGCCACGGGTGTGCCTGCCGGTTCCGCCGTTTAAGGCGCACGATCGTGACGCACAGGCAACCGTGCCGAAACACCCACCGGGCAGCATGGAGGCATGAAGCCGAAGCAGAAGACTCCCGCCGCCGCAGAGCTCTCCTGCGAAGTGTGCGGCCAGTTGCCCGAACCGCCCAAGGCCCCGCTTCACGGTGGCCCAGATCGCAGTGATGCTCCCCATCGAGCTGCTGGTGCACGCCGCGGTGGTGGAAACCCACCTGCCGTACCTGGCCAAGGTGCTCCTCCTGACCGTCACCGCCACGGTGCTGGTCATCTGGGTGGCCGAGCCCTCCGCCGCCAGGGTGCTGCGGAGCTGGCTCCACGCCCCCGCGCTGCGCCACCGGCGCAGGCTCCACACGGCGCCGGCCCTGTGGCGCGCCCGCACGGTACTGCGCGACCAGCCCGGTTCCCTGCAGAAGATCACCCAGTCCCTCGCGCGCCTCGACACCAACATCCTCAGCATCCACGTGCACCCGATGGACGGCACGGTCCTGGACGAGTTCGTGCTGTCCGCGCCCGGACGTCTGGGTGAGGCGGAGCTGCTGAAAGCGCTCGACGACGGCGGCGGCCGTGAGTCGCACGTGTGGCCGACCACGACGCTCGCCATGGCGGACGGGCAGACCAGGGCGCTGAGCATCGCGGCCCGCATTGCCGGCAACCCGGACGAGCTCCCCCTCGCCGTGGCCGAGCTGCTCTCCGCCAGGGTGGTCCCCAGCGTTCCGGAAGGCTCCGCCGAAGAGCCGGCCGCCGGCGTCGGGCCCTCTGGCACACTGCTCAAGATCCCCACGGCCTGGCGCGGACCGCTGGTGTTCTCCCGCCCGGACGAGCCGTTCACGCCCGCCGAATCCGCCCGCGCCCACCGCCTGGCCGAGCTGGCGGAGATCCTGGCACACCGCCCCGCGCCCAGCCCGAAGGCACCCTGACACTCCAATACGCTCACGACGCGGAAATGGCCTGACGACACCGGAATTCCCGTGTCGTCAGGCCATTTGCGCGTCCTCAGAATGTTTGATGGTCCCGGCCCGGTCACAATCCGTTTTTTCGCTTTGTATACCAAACCCCTTGACAGTGCCCCGCATCACACTTACCTTTGATTTTGGGATCCCAAAACGGGATCCCAAAGGATTCACCGGATGCGCTTCCCTCATCGACTGGCCGGAACCGCAGCACGTGCCGCCGGGACGAGTCCGGCCGCAGCGGCATCCCCGCGCGGTTCGCCCTCACAGACATCCCCCATCCCATCCCCATGACTCCCCGAAGGAGAAGCTGTGTCTCTCCACAACACTGAAACAGTAATCGCGGCGCCAGAAGGCAAATCCGGCAAGGACGGCGTGCAGCGACGCACCAAAGTCCGCTGGAAACTCTTCCTCCTGCTCCTGGTCCTGGTCGCCGTCAACTACATCGACCGCGGCTCCATCTCCGTGGCCCTGCCCATCATCCAGAAGGAATTCAACCTTGCTCCGGAGCTCGTCGGGCTCCTGCTCTCGGCCTTCTTCTGGACCTACGCCCTCATGCAGATCCCGGTCGGCTGGCTGATCGACAAGTTCGGCCCGCGCAAGGTCATGACGGCCTCCTGCGTGGGCTGGGGCGCCGCGACCGCTGCCTCGGGCCTGGCCGGCGGCTTCCTGAGCATGTTCATTGCCCGCCTCGGCATCGGCGTCACCGAGGCCGGCGTGATGCCCGCCGGCGGCAAGCTCAACGCAATCTGGATGCACAAGTCCGAACGCGGCCGCGGCGCCACCATCCTGGACGCCGGCGCTCCCCTCGGCGCCGGCCTGGGCGGCATCCTCATCGCCGGGCTCATCGCCTCCACCGGCAGCTGGCGCACCGCGTTCATCATCGCCGGCGGCGCCACGGTCCTCATGGGCCTGGCCGTCTGGTGGTACATCCGCGACAACCCGCGCCAGCACCGCGGCGTCAACGCCGCCGAGGCCGAATACATCGAGGCTTCCCACGCCGCCGAGGACGCCGAAGCAGCAGCCGAAGGCGCCAAGGGCAAGCGCGCCCTGCTCCCCTACCTGAAGTTCCGCTCCTTCTGGGCCATGTGCCTCGGCTGGCTGGGCTTCAACGGCGTGTTCTACGGCCTGCTCACCTGGGGCCCGCTCTACCTCGCCCAGGCCAAGGGCTTCGACCTGAAGACCATCGGCTGGTCCACCTTCGTGATCTTCGGCGCCGGCTTCGTCGGTGAAATCCTGGGCGGCCACATCGCCGACAAGTGGCGCAACTCCGGCGCCTCCGCCAACCTGGTCATGCGCACCCTGCTGGGCATCTCCAGCGTTGTAGTGGTGGGCGGCCTGGTGGGCGTCACCATCGTGGCGGATCCGACGACGGCGGTTGTGCTGCTGTCCGTGGTCATGTTCTTCCTCCGCTGGGTGGGCCTCTTCTGGAGCATCCCTTCCATCCTGGGCGGCCGGACCAATGCCGGCGTCCTGGGCGGCGCCATGAACTTCAGCGGCAACATCGCGGGCTTCGTCACCCCGATTGTGGTAGGCCTGATTGTCGGGGCCACCGGCTCCTACACCTGGGCGCTGCTCTACTTTGTTGGGTCCGCGATCATCATGGGCGTTTCCGTGCTGACCCTGAACTACAACAAGCGCCTCCCGGTCTAACCCCCCGACCGGGCTGGCCGGACGGACTGCATCTCCGGAAGGCCAGACGCCGGCCGGGAACGCCGGGCGCACCGCCTGAAAGAACCACGAATGGAGCCAGAATTGCTTACCGCAGAAGACACGAACAACACGGACCGCCCCCTCCGGGAGACCGTGCGTGACACGCTCCGTACGAGGATCTTCGAAGGCCACTATGCGCCCGGCACCCGGCTGGTGGAGCGGGACCTCGCCGCCGAATTCAATGTTTCCCGCCTGCCCGTCCGCGAGGCCCTCCGGATGCTCCGGCAGGAAGGCCTCATCCGGGACCGCGCCTCCCGTGGCATGGAGGTCAGCGGACTGAGCGCCAAAGACGTGGAAGATCTCTTCGACGTCCGCCAGTCCCTCGAGGTGCTCGCCTGCAGGCTGGCCGCGGCCCGCGCCACGGCCGCGGACCTGGAACAGCTCCAGGGCCTGCTGGACGAGGCCGAGCGCTGCCTCGCCAAGGGATCCATCCTGGAAGCCCACCGCGCCAACAGCGAATTCCACGATGAGATCACCCGCATCGCCAACAACGACTTCCTCCGCTCGGCGCTGGAACCCCTTCAGGGCCGCATGCACTGGCTCTTCCGCCACGTCAGCGACCTCCCGGAACTGATCCAGGAACACCGCGAGCTCTACGCGGCGATCGCCAGCGGCAACCCGGAACGCGCCGCCGCCCAATCGGCGTCGCACATCGGCAAGTACCGCGAACAGTTCCCCGAAGACACCACCGCCGCCGAGCCCAAGCTGTATCGGAAAAAACCATGAAACTCCTGGTCATCAACCCCAACATCAGTGCCGACGTCACGGCGCTGATCGAGGCCGAGGCGCTGCGCTCGGCCGGTCCGGACACCGAGCTGATCGTGCGGACCGCCGGGCACGGCGTCGAGTACATCGAAACCCGCTTCGAGTCCCTCATCGCCGCCGGCGCTGTCGCCGAAATCATCGCCGAGCACGCCGCCGGTCCGGCTTCCGGCCAGGTGGACGGCATCGTGGTAGCCGCCTTCGGCGATCCCGGCATGCCGGCCCTGAAGGAACTGGTGGATGTGCCGGTCATCGGCATCACCGAGGCCGCCCTCTGCGCCGCCGCCCTGCAGGGCCAGCGCTTTTCCATCATTGCCATCTCGGACCGCATCACCGCCTGGTACCGGGACTGCGTTGAGCACTTCGGCCTTGGCGGCCGCCTGGCCTCGATCCGTTCCATCAACCAGAGCCTGAACTCGATTGGCTCCGTGCAGGCCGACTTCAAGGAAACCCTGCTGGCACTCAGCCGGCAGGCCGTCGCGGAGGACGGGGCCGACGTCGTGATCCTGGCAGGTGCCCCGCTCGCCGGGCTGGCCCGCGAACTTGAGGGACAGATCCCCGTTCCCGTGGTGGACGGCATCTCGGCCGGCATCCGGATGACCGAAGCCGTGGTGGCCCTGCAGTCCGGTTTCCACCGCCAGGGCGCGTTCGCCCCGCCGCCCGTCAAGCGCCGCAGCGGACTGACCGAAAACCTCGACGCCGCCCTGGCCTCCGCGCAGTCGGCGCACCTTTCCGCCGCACCGGCTACCTAGAAACCTTCAAGAATTAGGAGGACGACGATGTCCCAACTCCCCGATCTCGTCATCGCCCACGGCACCGTGGTCAATAGTTTTGGGCGACAGGCTGCCCACGTGGTGGTCGACGGCGGCCGCATCATGCAGCTGCTCGACGCCGCCGAGCCCGTGCCCGCGGCCGTCCGCACCGTGGACGCCACGGGCCACCTGGTGATCCCGGGCGGCGTGGACGGCCACTGCCACGTGGCCCAGGTGACCGGCCGCTTCCGCACCCTGGACGACTACCGCACCACCTCCACCGCCGCATTGTGGGGCGGCACCACCACCATCATCGACTTTGGTATACCGCGGGACGCCCAGGAATCCCCGCTCGATGCCGTGCTGAACAAGAAGCGGCTCGCCGCCGAATCCCGCTGCGACGTGGCCCTGCACGGCTCCGTGGTCAGCTGGGACGAGACCGTGCCGTGGCAGCTGGAACAGCTCGCCGCCGAGGGCGTGCGTTCGGTGAAGATGTACACCACCAACCGCGGATCCACCATGGCCAGCGGCGACACCATCCTCAAGGTCATGCGCGAAATGGTCCGCCTTGACGGACTCACCTACATCCACGCCGAGCACGACCCCATCATTGCCGACTGCACCGAGCAGCACGCGGCTGACGGCCACATCGGGATTAACCACCTTCACTGGACCCGGCCCGAGCTGGCCGAGGAAATCTCCGTCAAGGAAACCCTCGCCATGGCCGAATACACCGGAGCCCCCGTGTACTTCGTGCACCAGTCGACCCCGGGCGCCGTGGACCTGGTCACCGAGGCCCGCGAGCGCGGCCAAGAGGCCTACTCCGAGACCTGCCCGCACTACCTGACCCTGGATGACACCGTCTACGGCAGCACCTTCCCCGAGTGGTACGCCTGCTGCCCGCCCATGCGCAGCGCCGAAACCGTGGCCGCCCTCAAGGAACGCCTCGCCGCCGGGGCCATCCACACCGTGGCCTCGGACCACTCCTGCTACGACCTCTCGCAGAAACGCGAGCGCACGGACGACGTCCGCTTCATGCCGCACGGCCTGCCCGGCGTCGAGACCCGCATGCCGGTGACGTTCACGGCGCTGGTCTCCGAGTCCGGCGGCTCCGTGGAGGACTTCGTGGAGGTCTTCTCCGCGGGCCCGGCCCGGATCAACGCGCTGCCGCGCAAGGGCGCCATCGTGGAAGGCTTCGACGCCGACCTGGTCGTTTTCGATCCCGCCGCACAACTAAACGTCGACGGCGGTGCGCTGCACATGGGGACCGATTTCTCGCCGTTCGAGGGGAAGACGCTTAACGGCTGGCCCGCCGTCGTCGTCTCCGCCGGGCGCGTGGTGGTGGACGGCTCCGGGTTCCAGGATCCCGGCCCGGTGGGCCGCTTCGTGGCCCGCAACGGCTTCACCGAACACCGCGATGCCCTGTCCACTGGTGCACTGTCCGTTCCCGTCACTGTTTCCGCCTAGGAGCCCCCATGCCTTCCGCCAACCGACCCGTCCGCATCGGCATGATCGTGCCGTCCTCCAACACCTGCCTGGAGCCGCAGAGCTACCGCATCCTGGGCGACCGCCGCGACGTCACGCTGCACTTCACCCGCATCAACGTCACCCGGATCGCACTGGATGATTCCTCCGACAAGCAGTTCGATGCCGCCGGGATGCGGGCCGCCGCGGAGCTGCTCGCGACCTCGGACGTGGACGTGATCGCCTGGAACGGCACCTCGGGCTCGTGGCTGGGCGCCTCCCACGACGAAGAGCTGGTCCGGGAAATCACCGAGGCCACCGGCATCCCCGCCACCACGTCCACCCTGGCCTACCTGGAGGCGTTTGCTGCCTTTGGAACCGAGCGGATCGGGCTGTTCACGCCCTACACGGGTGATGTCAACGAGGCCGTGATCGCCTCCTACGCGCGGGCCGGCATCAAGACGATCGACCACCGGCACCTGGACCTGAGCGACAACGAATCCTTCGCCAGGGTCACCGACGCCGAGATGCTGCCGGGCTCCCTGGAACTCGCGGCCTCGAACCCGGACGCGCTGGTCTACCTGTGCACCAACCTGTACGGCGCCAACATCACGGCCGAGGTGGAGGAGAGGACCGGAGTTCCGGTCCTGGACTCCGTGGCCGTGACCCTGTGGCACTGTTTGAAGCTTGCCGGCGCCCCCTTGCTTCACCCAAGGTGGGGCCGGCTGCTGGCAGACCGGTCCTAATCCCGGCCTGGCAGCGCCCGGTCCGTACCACCGGGCAAGGCAACAGCGGCGGTCCGTCCCCTGGGGACGGGCCGCCGCTGCCTTGTCAACCCTTGACTGGCTGCCTTCAGCCTGACACTGTTGAATTCTCATTCGAGGAGGCGGCCACCATGAACTGGTCGGTAGATATCGACATCGACGAACACGAAAACCAAACGCGGGCCACGGCGCGGCTACGTGCTGAAGGCCGGGATGAACTGGTGGGGCTCGGCCTGGCCAGGCTGAATCCCGCGGACTCCGGCGTCCCGGAGATCGGTGATGAGCTGGCGACGGCACGGGCCCTGGCGGACTTGTCGCATCAGCTGATCGAGGCCACCGCGGCCGACATCGAGAAAATCACCAAACAACCGCCGCATCTCTACGCTTAGAGATTCATCCATACGTAGCGTCAAGCGCGCTGACGCTACAGCGCCTTGACCGCGCCCAGCACCTTGGTCAGGGAGTCCTTGGCGTCGCCGAACAGCAGGGTGGTCTGCGGTTCGTAGAGCAGCTCGTTCTCGATCCCCGCGAAGCCGGGCCGCATGGAGCGTTTGAGGAACACCACCTGCCGGGCCTCGGCCACTTCCAGGATGGGCATGCCGTAGATCGGTGAGCCGGCGCTGGTCTTCGCGGCGGGATTGACGACGTCGTTCGCGCCCACCACCAGCGCGACGTCGGCGGTCCTAAATTCGGAGTTGATCTCGCCCATCTCCCTCAGCGACTCGTAGGGCACATCGGCCTCAGCCAGCAGTACGTTCATGTGCCCGGGCATACGCCCGGCCACGGGGTGGATAGCGAAATCCACTCTGATGCCGCGCGCCTGAAGTGCCAGGGCGAGTTCAGCCGCGGTGTGCTGACCCTGTGCCACGGCCAGCCCATAGCCCGGCACAATGATGACGCGCTGCGCGTAGCCCAGCAGCACCGCGACGTCCTCCGCGCTAGAGGAGCGCACTGGGCGATCGCTCGCCGTCGTCGAGCCCGCCGTCGAGCCGCCCCGGAAGGCGCCGAACAGGATGCCGGTGACCTTGCGGCCCATGGCCGCGGCCATGGCGCGGGTGAGAATGGTACCGGAGGCGCCCACCAGCGTTCCGGCCACCACTAGCAGCACATTGCCCAGCACCAGGCCGGACGCGGCCACGGCCAGGCCGGTGAAGGCGTTCAACAGCGAGATGACGATCGGCACGTCGGCGCCGCCCACCGGCAGCACCAGCAGAACGCCGGCCACCAGCCCCAGCGCCAGGAGCACCAGGGCGAGCGCGAAGGAACCGTTGAACACCACCACGACGCCGACCCCCACCGCGGCGAGCAGCACGGCCCCCATGAGCACGGGCAGGCCCGGGAAGAGCACGGGCCGGGTAGTCATCAGTTCCTGCAGCTTGGCGAAGGTGATGGCCGAGCCGGCGAAGGACACGGCCCCCACCAGCAGCGTGAACACGATGGCCACGCGTACCCAGGCGTCGCCGGTGTGGCCGAGTTCGAGCAACCCCACGAGCGCCGCGGCGCCGCCGCCCACGCCGTTGAACAAGGCCACAAGCTGCGGCATCTGCGTCATCTGCACCCGCCGAGCCACCGGTGCGGCCACCGCACTGCCCACGACAATCGCGCCCAGGATCCAGGGAATGTTGTCCATCTTGACCGAAACGAACACCGTGACGACGGCGAGCAGCGCACCGAAGGCACCCAGCAGGTTGCCGCGCCGGGCGGTGCGCGGCGAGCTCAGGCCCCTGAGGGCGAGGATGAAGCACACGGCCGCGGCCAGGTAGAGCAGCGAGGTCCAGAGCGGGTCGAGGAGGGTCATCGTGCGCCTTCCTTGCCCCCGGACGCCTGTGCCGCCGGCGACGGCGGCTGCTTCTCCACCGGGCGTTTGCGCCCGCCGAACATCTCCAGCATGCGGTCGGTCACCACGAAGCCGCCCACCAGGTTGGCGGTGGCGAGGACGACGGCGAGCAGCGCCACCGCGAGCACCCAGGGGTCCGAGGCCTGGCCGGCCACAATGATGGCGCCCACCAGGATGATGCCGTGGATGGCGTTGGCCCCGGACATGAGGGGCGTGTGCAGGGTGCTGGAGACCTTGGAAACCACTTCGAAGCCCACGAAGACCGCCAGCACGGTGATCGTCAGCAGGCTGATGCCGTCCATCAGTTCACTCCTTCGTTTTCAACCGCTTCGTCGAGCGCCGCGAGCGCCTCCGCCGTCGGGCCGTGCCGCACCTCGCCGCCGTGCGTCAGGCACGCCCCGGCCACCACGTCGTCCCCGAAATCGGGGGCCACGGTCCCGTCCCGGACCATGAGCGCGAGCAAGTTGGCCACGTTCTTGGCGTAGAGCCGCGAGGCGTCCGATGGCATGGCCGAGGCCGGATCCTTCAACCCCACGAGGGTGACGTAGCCCTGCCCGTCCGCCGTGGGCACCTGGAGGTCCTCGCCGGGCACGGAGCCCTCCACGTTGCCGCCGGATTCCGCGGCGAGGTCGATCACCACCGAGCCGGGGCGCATGCCCTGCACCATGTCGCGGCTCACCAGCAGCGGGGCCGGTCTGCCGGGGACGGCCGCCGTCGTGATCAGCACGTCCGCCAGGGCGACATGCGGGGCAAGAAGCCGGCGCTGCAGGGCGCCGCGGTCCGCGCTGAGCTCGCGCGCGTAGCCGCCGGAGGCTTCCGCCGTCTCGAGGTCGAGCTTGATGAAGGTGCCGCCCATCGAGGCCACCTCGTCGGCAGAGGCGGGCCGGATGTCGTTGGCGGAGACGCGGGCGCCGAGCCGCTTGGCGGTGCCGATGGCCTGCAGCCCGGCCACGCCGGCGCCAAGCACCAGCACCCGGGCGGGCGGCACGGTCCCGGCGGCCGTCATGTACAGCGGAAAGAAGCGCGGCAGCCGGATCGCTGCCTCCAGCACGCAGCGGTACCCCGCCACCAGGGCCTGCGAGGAGAGGGCGTCCATGGACTGGGCGCGGGAGATCCGCGGGACCAGCTCCAGGGCGAAGGAGGTCACCCCGGCGGCGGCGAGCGCCCGGACGGTGGGCAGCTCCGACGACGGCGAGGCCAGGCCCACGGTGACGGCACCCCGGCACAGGGCTGCCGCTGTCGCGGGTTCCAGCGGGCGGACGTGCGCGTAAACGTCCAGGCTGCCGGTTTCCAGGGAGGGTACGACGGCGGCCCCCGCGTTCCGGTAGTCGTCGTCGCTGTGCCCGGCGGCCAGGCCGGCCCCGCTTTCGATCACCACGTCCAGGCCCAGCCCGGCCAGCTGCTTCACCGTCTCGGGCGTCGCGGCCACCCGCCGTTCGCCGTCGATCCGTTCCCTCGCTACGCCCAGCAACACCGGCTGCTCACCTCCCGGACAGAGTCATTGTTGGCTAGAGTCTATGGCCCGCGGCCCCGGCACGGCAGTAGGGTGGCCGTTCCCAACTGCGGGAGGCTGGACTATGCTCGCCATGAGCCGGGAGCCCCCAGTTCCCGCCGTCGATGGGCGGTCCTGCCGCGCCGTCGGGAAGGAATGCAGCAATGGCCACCTTTAAGATCGGCTACCTCGTCGGGAGCCTTTCCAGCACTTCCATCAACCGGGTCCTGTCCAAAGCGCTGATCAGCGTGGCGCCGGAGGAGCTTGAATTCACCGAAATCCCCATCAAGGACCTCCCGCTGTACAGCCAGGACTACGACGCCGACTTCCCGCCCGCCGGCCGGGCCCTGAAGGACGCGATCGCGGACGCGGACGGCATCCTGTTCGTCTCGCCCGAATTCAACCGATCCATCCCCGGCGCCCTGAAGAACGCCATTGACTGGGGTTCCCGGCCGTGGGGCACCAACTCCTTCGCCCGCAAGCCCACGGGCATCATCGGCACCTCGCCCGGCAGCATCGGCACCGCCGTGATGCAGTCTTCCATGCGCAGCGTGCTGAGCTTCCTCGATGCGCCGCAGCTGAACGCCCCGGAGGCCTACATCAAGTTCGATCCGGAGGCCTTCGGGGCGGACGGCAGCGTCACGGACGAGGGCACGGCGGCCCTGCTGCGCCACTACATGGAGGAATACAGTGCCTTCGTGCAGCGTGTGCTGGCCGCCAACGCGCCGGGCCACATCGGCGACGAAACCCCCGACGCCGGGCCACACTGACGCGCTGAGCAGCAGCCCTCTGCTCTACCTCCGCGCGAACCGGCAGCAGATGCCCCTTGATTCGGTTCTTGAGGTCATCTGCTGCCAGTTCGGGGTCCTGCGCCCGCTCCCACGGCTGTCCCGGCGTGCCGCTGCTGACTATCGGCGCGGTCATCGCCGAGCTGACCCTGACCTGCAGCACCGGCGTCGTTGAAGGGCACATCAACTGGATCAGGATGATCAAACGCCAGATATTCGGCCGGGCCGGCTTCAGCTCCTGAGGCAGGAAGTCCTGCTCTCATGACCGCAACCGCGCCCGACCCCCGATTCACGAATTCGCGCCAGAACCCCGAGAATGGCGGTCAGAACGCAGCGCGAGAGCGGTTTACACGTACCTGCGGGATCGCATGCACGAACGGCGGGGAGGGCGCCTGTGTAGATGCAACAAAGACTGCTGATCCGGGTGGCCACCATTGCGCCGGGCATTTTCGAGACGCCCATGATGGCCGGCCTGCCGCAGGAAGCCCAGGATTCCCTGGGCCAGCAGGTGCC
>NZ_JAFNLL010000005.1 GCF_017368795.1 Arthrobacter cavernae
GCAGGTCGGCTCCGCGCAGGTCGGCTCCGCGCAGGTTGGCTCCGTACAGGTTGGCTCCGTACAGGTTGGCTTCGCGCAGGTTGGCTTCGCGAATCGTCTTTACGAGTGTGTTGTCTGGCGACTCATAGCTGAACAGGATTGATCCTGTCAGGTAATGCTTGATCTCTATCTTGATGTTTCGTGGCATATCACCTCCTTATTTGTTGTCTTTCTTGATTATTGAGAAGCGGAACGGCCCCCGCTGGCGCTTGAGATTGGCGACCTCGTCTGCAAGCACGTCTATCTGTTCCTGTAGAGATGGACGAGTCCAGGTTTGACTGGCTGTCATATCTGGATCGGCTACTGCTATATCAGGGATGTCGCTCGGTCTCTTGATCTGTGCGGCCCTGGCCTTCCCAAGTTCTATCTTGCGCTTGAGCGCACGAGCTGCCTTCGCCTGCTTATGAGCCAGGAACCCGTTCCAGGTCTTCGCATTGCGCACGGTGCGGATAGTCTCGATGCTCACATTGTGGAAGGCGGCCATCTGAGCGTTGGAGCGCCTACCGTCACGGATGTCTCGATTGATCGAAAAGAACTTGATCTTGGTTAGTTTCTTTGGATTTGACATTTAATTGGTTCCTGAGACTATGGCCTCGTTAGTTTGTTCGATGAGCACGCCACGTTCGGCGTCCCTGACTGTCTGGAGTAGCGCGAGAATATCCATCACTCTGAGTACTCCAGATATCGCTCCTCTTGCTCGGCACGTTCCTGCTGCTCGACAAGTTGTTCGCTCATGTCAATCTCGTCGTCGAGTCCGTGGCTTATCTGGCTGTAATAGGTATCCATCTATGCGGCCTCCATTTCCTGCTTCTTAGCTTCCAGTTTCTCGATCGCCTGGGCTGCTTGTACGTCGGTCAGGATTGCTGCAAGCCACTTCTCTCGCATACTAGGATCGGCTTTGATGGCGTTGTACAGCGTCTTGATCTTGATGATCTGCGCACCCGTAGGAGGGTTGTCAATCGTTGGCTCGTCTTTGGGCGCGGTTCCGGTAATGAGTGATGAAGCCGTAGGCGCTTTCTTTTCATCGCCAGGAGCACGGATGGGCAGAGCCCAACTCGGCAACTTTGGAGGATTCCAGTAACCTTTGACATCCGGCTCACCCTGTTTGTTCTTTGGGTTCTTCCAGATCTGAATGTAGTTTTCGCCCCCAGACTGGTAGACGCTTTGATAGACAGCTTCGAGGCTGTACAGATAGCGACCGATACCCCATTGAACTGCTGCTCGCTTCATCGCGTTAGATAGACCACCCTTAATTGGTTCGATATCTGAGTTATCAGCACCATCCCACTTGGTGATCCACTCGCCATTTACACGGATTGAGAGACCACAAAGGATGCCGCCGTTCGGTGACGTGTCGAACTCGTCTCGCCAGTTCTCCGGCCCGACAACATCATCAAGACGGTTCTGTACAGCGCGGTTGTCGATGTAGGCAATGACCTGCACCCAGCCACTTTGACCCTTTAGGCCAGAACGCTGTACTCGCCATTCGATGTCTTCCGGCTTGAATGGGGCACGGAGCGCCTTCAGATCGAAAGTTACAGACTCACCCATACGAAGGCCTTTAGAACGCTCTCACGAATGGATACGCGGCTAGATGTAAAGTTGCGGCGCTGTGCCTGGTAAGGCGCATTAGCGAGCTCGTAGCGGCGTTGTACGCGCGCCTTAGTGCTGGCTGTGAACTCTTGATTCTGATTATTTCTTCGCTTCATGGCGCTTCTCTTTCTCTATTTGTTTGACGCGTATGGCGAGCCATTGGCGTCTTGTGGTTATTGTTGGGTTGCTGACTGTGGTGAGTGTTCGGATGATAGTTGGAACGGAGATCTTCTTCTCAAGGCGTTCCGACTCAGCTCGTGCTAGCTCGACCAATGCCTGTTTCAGTGGTGGGTAAAACCCCCAGCCTGTTGTGATGAGCTTCTCGCCCTTTTTCTTTGTTGGCATCAGGTATGGATTGATCATAAGTACTCGTCTTTCTTTAAAGTGATTGTGTTCTCCTGTCTGCGTGTGTTTAGTAGGGTTATTCGCTGTCGAGCCTAGATAAATGTCTGCTCCGCTTTCGCCTGTCCTTGACTATGAGGCATTTATAAAGAATATGCAAGGCTATTTTTGCTATTGCCTGTGGATAAATAGCCGTCGTTATCTTGACTGTGTGTTTGGACGTGTGGTTGATGTGGCCTTCGTACCCACCAAATGGGCCTCTGACGTGGGCAAACGATACCCTAGGCGCTCGTACTCATCCCGTCTATACTGAATCCATGCTCGTAACCACCCGCGACGCCAAGATCATCAAGCTCATTTCCCGCTTCGGAATGCTCCGGTCAGGAATTATTCGCGAACTTATTTTTTCAGACAGTCTCAGCGCTACGTCTAGCGATAGAGCATTGAAGCGTCTAGTTGAACGGAAGTACCTGGCACGGGTAGAGCGTCGCCTCATAGGTGGCAACGGTGCAGGGAGTGGCCAGTACATCTACCGCCTGGGGACACAGGGACGGCGCATAGCGCAGACTCAGGGCAACTATTCGAGGCTCTCGGATATCCACCACACCATTGCTATAGCTGAGACGTTCGTAGCAGTGAAGCGATTAGAGCAGCAAGGCCTGCTGGAAGTCGTGGGCTATGCGACAGAACCAGATTCTTGGGCTACTGTGGCCGGAGCTGAGTTGCGACCTGACCTGCATATAGAAATGGCTATCCCTAGCAGGCGCGTCAACGTCACGTTTTTCATCGAGGTTGATCTAGGTACGGAACGCCAGAAGCAACTCAAAGAAAAGATGAGAAAGTACATACATGCCTGGCAACATAGCGATGAGAGCGATGTACCGACGTTTCCTGTGGTGTTGTTCCTTGTACCTGATGAGGAGCGCATGAAGGAAATACAGTGGCTCATAGACCGCGAGGACGAAGAAGTGCGCGGTTTGTTTATGGTCGAAATGCAAGAGTCTTTTCCACAGTTCCTCTTTAGTTGAGCGTTTTTTACAACTTAAAAGCCTTGTGTATTTACCTCTGTTGGCTCATAATACTTAGTAGAACAAAGCTAAACAGGAACTCCTAAGCAATGATCGTAAACACACCGTATGGACCGACGGAGACTAACGGCGGCGAGATCATAGACCTTGCGCCTTTGCGACGTAAACCGCGAGGCCGTGTAAGCCGTCCTAAGCACTCTCACAGCAGAAGACGAACCCAGCATCATCTCTTCAACGAACTATCGTTCACGCTCGCTCTCGTTGCTACAGGCCTATATCTAGCGGCCGGCCTTATGAGCTAGAAGAGTCACACCAAAGAAAAAGACGCTCAAACACACAAGAGCGTCTTTTTTAGAAGTGTAGCCAGTGACGGCGTCCAGGAACGTGCAACCATCGAAGATCGCATGTACCTATTAAAGCAGGTAGGGCTTGTTTTTCAATCCCTCTTTTATATCCAACTCACGTGCGCCCCTGGGTCGGGGGATGATCAGTACCGGTACCTGTATAGTTCGGAATAGTGTCCTCGGCTTCTTAGTGGCTGTTTGTTTCTTCTTCTGCATATCGGGCATTATGAACGATTATCCACAGTTTGCCTAGAGAGTAAATGACAATCGTCACACATTGCCGTTGACTTAAATCACTTAGTGTCGATAATGGAGTACAGCAAGCATTCACGTTCAATGATGTAAGTCTTGCTCCTGAAATCACCCGCAGGGGGTATTGCATTATTCGATAAGTCCGTCATAATGATTGGTGAACGTGAATGCTTTAGAGCCTCCTGCTACAGGGGGCTCTTTCTTGTATCTCGGGGGAGCCGTTGACTAAGGTCGGTCCTGATACGAGTCTAAAGAAGTGATGGAATATCTAGCTCAACGTTTTCGGCTATCGTAAAGCCTGCTTTGTACTGATGAAGCGATATCAACGTAGCTACTTTAACAATTTGGTTCATAGTCTAAGTTATCGACAGGCAAGCGGAGTTGGGGAGAAGGCCTACTAGTGGCGAATATAACCCACTACGAGTGTTGCAACTAACTCATAGATGCGCGCAAGTGAAAATCTTGCCTCCGCCTGTCTGTCTATAACAATTGAAGGTAGCTGTGATGGGTATCGAAAACCACTGCCCTGGTGGACTTTGGTCGAGTAGGTAGGGGTTGGAACTCACGATCGCAACGGCTAGTACGTGACGTTGAAGTTGGGTTTATTCAACTGCGTTCGTCCCATCTCACATACTTTCAAGCAAGACTTACCTAGTAGGTTACGGATCACTCAAAGACGTAACGGACTGGAAGGGGGAGTTAGTCAATCAAGCTATCCCTGATGAGCCGACGACCTGCACACCCACTCAGGGAATGCTTTAGTATCAACTCCCCTCCGTGTTTACGGAAGAAAGAAGGGAGTACTTAGAGTGCCCGATCATCGGCCACTTTCAAAAAATACCCTTGACTATTTAGCGCACTTAGCTCATAGTCTAGGGCAGCATTAAACAGGAACAATTGAATATGCGAACAATCAAGTTTAGAGCGTGGAATCACACTAATCGAGTTGAAGTGTGCTCACAAGAGGCTGGTGATGAGTGCTGAGCGCTTCCCTAGCCTAGAAGGCGGTGCCTGCACTGACCTAGCTCCAGGCGTTGCAGAGAAGTACTTCAATGCAAATGCTCACCGAGAGCCATTCCTGGCAAAGACCGCCAAAGCTATCTGTGCCCGCTGCGTGATCCAACCTCAGTGTTTGGAAGCAGCGATGAAGCGCACATATCCAGATCGCGGTGTCATCGGCGGCATGACTGCCAGCTCAATCCGAGCAGCCAAGGAATGGGATGCCTACGACAAGGGCCTCAGGTCTAATCCACCAAAGCATTCGCGGCCAGAGATGCCCAACTACTACGAGCCGTCGCCGGCTAGCGAACACGCAGCTGAACTACGGGCAATCGCGGATCTGTCTTTCGAGGAACGCGTCTATGGCATTTTCCTAGACGTGAAGAAGGGCAAGTACCAGACTCTCAACCAGGCCATCGGAGAAATCGCGCTGATACATAGCCAGGCGATGGAGGTCAACCATGCGTAAGCCTCTCCTTATATCAGCAGTAACCGTCGCCATCCTTGGCGCAGGAGTAGCACTCATCATGACTAATCAGACGAAACCCGAGCAGCAACTAAAGGCAGACGCGTCTAGCGTGCAGCCGGCCGCAGAATCGGAAGTGCCCGATCTAGTGGAGACGCCAGTACCCGAACCTCTGCCAGTAGACGTACCCGAACCTACGATTGCCGATCAGCCTGTTCAAAGCTCAGAGCCTGTCTATGCAGAACCAGGCCAATTGCTCCACGGTGGCGAGTTGCTACCTAACCGCTACGCCAAGGAGATGCAGGCCAGCAACGTCAAGCCAGGGGACTACGAGATCGTTTGCAAGCTCGTGTTCAACGACGACTGCGCGGCAACTCTAGAACACACACTCAAGCCTTACGACCGCGTGGCGATGTTCAAGCTGCGGGAGGGGATGAACCAGATGTTGATACATCATGGGACGTGGACGGCCGCGTTCGAGGCTTTTGAGACATCAGGTAGCTGGTAGCACCGTACTTTCCAAGCCGAAGGCCCGCCGACACCGATTGGGGGTACGTGCCGGCGGACCAAGATCGAGCATAGCCGACACAGGCTTCACGGCAGGTGCTCCTGACGCGGCGACTTGCGGTGGAACGCTAGACTTGGCGCCATGACATTATCGGCCGAACTGCTCACGAACTCACAAATGCCGTGGAAGACTGACGGCATACGGACAGTCGTCCAGGCGTTCCCGTACCAAGGCAGCAAACGCCAGCTGGTTGGTCAAATACTGTCGCTCTTCCCAGACGGTGGCGTGCCGCTTCTAGTCGAGCCATTCGCCGGGTCAGCAGCCATCTCGGTCGCCGCTCGACACTATGGTCAGGTCGGCGAAGTTGCCCTCTCAGACGTCAACGGGCCGCTCATGGATCTGTGGCAACGGATTATCGACAACCCTGACAGGCTCATTGCTGAGTACACGAATCTCTGGAACGAGCAGCTTGAAGACCCCCGCTCATACTTCCTGAAGGTGCGTGAGGAGTTCAACCAGACGAAAGCACCTGCTCACCTTCTTTACCTCCTGTGCCGTGTGGTCAAGGCGGCCGTCAGATACAGCAAGAACGGTGACTTTAACCAGAGCCCTGATCACCGCCGACTTGGCGCCAAGCCAAGCAATATGCAGGCTCGGATTTTCGAAGCCTCTCGCCTGATGAGGGGGACTTCAGTATCAAGTGAGTCCTATGAGTCTCCGCTGATCAACGCACCACGCGAAGCCCTTGTGTACATGGACCCTCCGTACCAGGGCACAACTGACGTACCAGACCACCGGTACCTAACAGGATTGCGTCGCGATCCGTTCATCGAGACCTTGCAGCGTGCTATCGACAATCAAGTCAGTTTCATCATCTCTTACGACGTGGTTCGAGATGACAACAAGTATGGCTACAAGCTTCCCGACGAACTCGGCCTGACGCACCGCCATGTTGTGGCCGGTGTATCCTCCCAAGCGACGCTACTAGGCAAGAAGGAGATGACCGTCGAGTCCCTCTACCTAAGCCCAGCTCTAGTGCAGCGGCTAGGTGGACTCGACATCATTGACACGCGAATCGATTTAGAACCTGCAGGTCAAGACGCGTTGTTCTGAGATTTAATGCCCGCGTTCTAGTAACGTCGGGTGCGTGACTAATACCGGGGAATCTAACACTCAACTCGCACCTGACCAGATTGCTTGGCTCAAAGGCCTTAAAATGCCCAGGCGTGCTGGAATCGTGCGTGACCACATCTTGACGCACGGCGCTGTTACAACGACGACGCTCCGTGACACTTACGGCTATGACCATCCACCGAGAGCGGCGGGCGATCTGAAGGACGCAGGGGCCGGCGTGGAAAAACGTATGGTCACGATCAACGGCAAACGTATGGCCGAGTATTTCTTTACTGGCGCGGCGAACAAGAATGCCATCGGTCGGGTAGTCATCCCCAAGAAGTTTGCTGATGGCCTCAAGGCGGCTTACGGCAACCAGTGTGCGATTTGCTCGGGTGAGTATTCTGCTCGTGAGCTCCAGGCTGATCATAGAGTGCCGTTTGCCATCGGTGGTGATAAGCCGGTGATGGCTTATGAGGACTTCATGCCGCTGTGCGGATCGGACAACATGGCAAAAGGGCAATCCTGTAAGGTGTGCCCCAACTGGACTATCAAGGACGTCGGCACCTGTGAAGGGTGTTACTGGGCGCACCCCGAAAACTACAGCCACGTTGCTACTCGGCCAGAACGCCGGCTGACGGTCACTTTCCAGGGAGTCGAAACGATCTCCTACGACAAGCTCAAAGTAACAGCTGGAGAGACCGGCGTAGACGTTGAAGAGCTTGCCAAGACTGTCCTGACCGGCGAGTAGTCTCTTTTTTGCTGCACTCTATCGTTGAGGAAGTGCGTCACGGTTTCCACGTTGAATCTTCCTGCTTGATCCGATCGAGCACACTGGACGGCATAGCGGAGCAGGAGTCTGCTGAACCTCGCTCATTCGCGTGATCGGCCGCGGTGTCAGTGATGCCAATCGTGGCTACTGCTGCCTTCCATCCGCCCATGCCCTCTATCTGCCGTGGCACGTGGACGTTTGCTGCTCCGTTTACGTAATCCCACACCCGGAAATTAACGACGGGGCCAAGATAGATGCCACCGTCTTTTGCGCGCTGCACCAGGTTAGGTAGTGGCAGTACTCCCATTAGTTGGGCAGCTTGGTATTCAGTGATGTTCCAGGGCGGGTTTCCGAAGTAGTACCAGGTCGCCGCACAGATTCCGTAGAGCTTTGGGCCGAACTGCGCGTAGTTGAGGTACAGCTCCAAGATCCGTTCTTCGGAGAGGATGAGCGAGAACTCAGTAGCAAGGCCGGCCTCTATCCCTTTCCTCACGGCGTTCTGCTGAGGAGTAAGGAAGATGTTCTTCGCGAGCTGCTGAGGGATGGTTGAACCGCTGGGGTCTGGCTTGCCTTCTATATACGCCTTAGCCCTGGCATTGAACGCCTCGATGTCGAACGCACCAGGGCGCGTGCCGAGCTCCTGATCTTCATGGGCGATGGTAGCGGCCAGCACATACCGGCTGATGTGGTCGATCGAGACGTACTGGTACACCACAGGCTCACCGGACTGCATCATGTACGAGGTCCGTGGGGGAGTCCACCAAATGAAGGAAATCGTGGCGAGCAGACTCAGGATGACCAGGGCGATCACGAGCTTGAAAAACCAGCCAATTGACCTCAGTATGATGTGCTTTTTCTTTCGCTTTCGGATGGGAGTAGTGACAGTAGTAGATGCTTCGATTGCTGCCATTGTCCGAGCTTTCCCGAAAAGGAATGGTAGGAGAATTATACTTTGGCCAATATTTCTTGGTCTATAGAGGGAATTTGAGACAGATCTTTTAATTTGAGACTGTCTGTGCATAAATAGGTGCAGTATGGCAGAGCAGTCAAAGAAAAAGACTACAACTCAACCAACCGTAAAGAAGAAAGTGGGACGGCCTCTTTTTGATGGCAAGGATGAGGCAACGGTAGTCCGATTATTAGAGGAAGCTTTTGCTCTCGGTTGCACAGACCTTGAAGCGTGTCTATATGCGGACATTGGCAAGAGCACACTCTACAACTACCAAGATAAGAACCCGAAGTTTTTGGAGCGAAAAGAGCTACTGAAGGAACGGCCAGTGTTGCAGGCCCGTAACTCAGTCATCCAGGCCATGCGTACAGACGGCAATCTGGCTCTCAAATTCCTAGAGCGTAAGCGCAAGGCTGAGTTCAGCACTCAACAGCAGATCGACCATACGACCAATGGCAAGGACTTACCGATGCCGATCCTGGGTGGCTTGAGCGTGCAGCCTGTAGAGGACGGTGATGCCTAGTACGACAGAGGCAAAGCGAGCTTACAACAAGGAATACAACTCACGGCCAGAGGTGATAGAGCGCAAGCGTCTCAAGAATCAGGGACTACGGGCGACTAGGGCCGCTTACAAGAAGACTGATGCTGGCATAGCTGCCGAGAAGAGATACAAGCAATCAGTCGGCGGCAAGCGCCTTCAGCAGCTCAACCGGATTAAGTGGCGCTATGGGCTGTCACCTGAAGAGTTTGAAGGTCTGCACTCCAGTCAGGGCGGAAAGTGCGCTATCTGTTCCTTGATTCCTCCAACACCCTTGCATGTAGATCATGACCACGAGACAGGCAAAGTACGGGGATTGCTTTGCGGGAGCTGTAACCGCGCTATCGGTCTGTTGAAAGACGACACTGACCTGATGCGGTCAGCTATCGCTTACTTGGGTGCGAGTGATGCCATATAAGGCAACCACAGCTACCAAGAAGCTATTGAAGCTTAGGAAACGCATCAAGCTGATTCCTGGGGGAACGTCGGGTGGCAAGACCATCTCGATCTTACAAATCCTCATCGACAGGTCTCAGAGCGACACCAAGCCTAAGCTCACCTCTGTAGTTTCAGAGTCCTTCCCTCACCTTCGCAAAGGTGCCATGCGCGATTTCTTGAATATCATGCATGAGCACAATTACTTCGACCCCTCCAGGTGGAGCAAGACAGACTTCACCTACACGTTTGAAACTGGGTCTCAAATTGAGTTCTTCTCAGCAGATCAGCCAAGCAAGGTGCGCGGCCCACGTCGTGACCGCTTGTATGTGAACGAAGCAAACAACGTGCCTCAAGAGGCTTGGGAGCAGCTTCTATTCCGTACCAGGGAAGACGCCTGGGCAGACTGGAATCCAGTCACGGACTTTTACATGTACGAGGACTACGGCATCAACGATGAAGCTGTTCCAGCCAGTGCTCACGATGACCGTGTTGACGTTGTAATCCTGACCTACAAGGACAACGAGGGTCTTGAGCCGGCCATCATCGAGGACATCGAACGGAAGGCCAAGCTCAATAAGCAGTGGGGGAGAGTCTACGCGGAGGGGAAGCGCGGTGAGCTTGAAGGTAAGATCTTCACCGGTTGGCAGATCATCGATGAAATACCCCATGAGGCGCGTCTGGAGCGCCGTGGTTTGGACTTTGGCTACTCGAACGACCCTACGGCCATTGTTGACCTCTACAGCTACAACGGCGGCATCATCCTCGATGAACAGCTTTACCAAAAGGGTATGAGCAACAAGCAGATAGCTGACCTCATCATTAACTTGCCGAGTCCGAAGACCTTGGTGGTGGCCGACAGCTCGGAACCGAAGTCTATTGACGAGCTCAGTAGCTATGGCATCAACGTCATCCCGGCCAACAAGGGCCAGGGCAGCGTCCTTCAGGGTATTCAGAAGCTCCAAGATCAGCGCGTGAGCATCACGCAACGCTCAACGAACGGCATCAAGGAGTACCGCAACTACATGTGGATAACCGACAAGGACGGCAAGATACTCAACGTGCCGATGGACATGTGGAACCACTTCATGGACGCAACCAGATACGCCAATGAGACGTACAGACCAAGTACAGGGCCACCACGAGTATCTAAGCCGGCATGGGTCAAACAAAGCAAACGAATAAGGAGATGAACATGAAGAAGCCAAGCAACTGGGAAGAGATAGGAAGTGAACTAACAGACGCAGCATTTGCCAAGCTCAAGGTGGGCAATATCCTGCGCTTTCAAAGCGACGATGGCGAGACTGAACTGAAGATCATGCGTATCAATGCGAAGAAGCGAAAGTGCTTTGTGCGACCCGTCAAGACGTTCTTGCCTGAAGACTTAGACGGCACTGTTAGTGTCGTTGATAAGAAATAGCACTATTCAGCTCAAGGCGTTTGTGTTAAATTCAAAGCAGTAACTAGATAGGGATAACTCAAAACTTCATATGGTTGGCGGTAAAAGCAAAAATCAAACCAAAATAGCCGAGAGTCAAGACACAAAGACTCTTGAACTGGCCATGAAGCGATTCAACGAGTCGTGGGACTATGCTAAAGACAACTGGCACGCCAAGTGGGATCGCGACAACAAGCACTACGACTCAGAACGTGCTGAGGCTCAATACCAGGGCACCACCGATACTTTCATCCCTCTACCGTTCTCGACTGTAGAGACGATGACGTCAGCGCTCAACAACGCTGATCTTCGCTTTGACTACACGTCTGGCGACCCTATGAAGCGGGTAGACACTCGACCGCTCAACGCACTCGTAGACGAATGGGCTGAAGATGACGGCTGGGATCTCTCGTTTGAAGAGAGCTACCGCGAGACCTTCATCGTTGGTATGGACGGCAACATGCTCACTTGGGAAGGCGATCACCCTCACCTAGAGTCATACGCCATGCGCGACATCATCATCGACCCGACTGTGCGCAACCCTGCCGAGCTACAGAAGCCTGGGCGATATGCTGGCCGGCGCTTCTTCGTTCGTAAGGGCGATCTTGATGACATCGAGGTGCTTGACTCAGACCCTAAGAGCAATACATTCGGTGAGATGATCCCTCGCTACAAGAAAGAGGACGGGACATCTAAGGGCCAGCAGGAGCCGACCGACAAAGAACTCAAAGAGATGTTCAGCGGCTCAGTTCTCAACAAGCCAAACGATAACCAAGACGAGATTATCGAGATCTGGGACATCGACCGTGTTGTAACGATCAAGAACCGTTGCTACGTCATTGAAGACGTCGTGAACCCACACAAGGCGCGTCACGAGTTCCTACTGACTCAGCAGTACTTGCAGGGCGTTGATGAGCCGGATGAGCTCGCTGTCAAAGAGGCGACCGACAAGGCAAAGGCCGAAGCCAAGGGCCTCAATCCGTTCTTCTTCCGCAATTACCGCCGTAAGTCACTCATGTACGCCAAGGGTGAGCTTGATTCGATCCACAAAGAAGTAGAACGCCTCAACGACATGACCAACATGGAGACTGACAACCTCATCAAGCATGTGGCACCTCAGAAAGAACTTGATCCTGAGTACGAAGACTGGCAAGACCTCATCGATGATGATCCAGGCACGGTGTATCCGTTCAAGCCTGGCTCACTCCAAGACCGTCAGCCGCCGTCATTGCCCGCTAACGCCTTCGCTAATCGCCAGGACGCTAAGAATGACATACGCGAAGCCACAGCCATCGATCAGCTCGCTAAGGGCGTCCAGAACGTCAAGGACACGACGGCAACTGAAGTCCAGGCGCAGCTACAGCAGACAGGCCAACGTATCCAAAGCAAGGCTCGCATCTTCAAGAAGGACGCCTTCTACTGGATGGGCTTCATCCTTATGCGTCTCGTCCAGCTCTACGTTGACGAACCGCTTGTCGTCAAGGTTCCTGGCGCAACAGTCAACAAAGAGGAAGTGTTCGCCAAGTACGGCATCGAACTACCTCAAGGGACAGCCATCTTTGATCCTGCGGACTATGTAGGAGAGTGGCGACCACGCGTCGTGCTCGAAGTAGACGGCGAACACAAGCAGTCCGAAGAGCGACGTATCGCTCGCGAGAACTACCAGATTCTTATCCAAGACCCAACGAACAACCTAGAAGAAGCAAAGAAGATCCTCTATCCAAAGATGTTCGACATGGACAAAGACGACCTAGCTGCGATCATGACGCCGGCTGTTGCTCCTGAGATGCCTATGGGTTCAGAGGGTGCGTTGCCGCCTGAAATGGGAGCCCCTAGTGCGCAACTGCCTGCTCCTGCGGGGGCTCCAGGTGTCTGATTATGACTCACTACAGATCACTCAAGACGCCGTGGCGTTCGCTAAGTCGAAGTTCGGCAAGCACTACTTGAAGAGGCTCGAAAAGGCGAAAGCACGCTACCTAGAGCTGACCATGAACGAAGAGCTCACCGATAACTTCCGAGCACATGCGGGTACTAAGGCCGCCACAGTTCAGCTAGAGATCGACTACTTCATGACAGCTCAGACCGTTGCGGATACCCCCACTTTCATGAAGCGTCTGAGGGACAAAATCAACGCCCGCAGGGAGAAAGAGAAGCTCTGATTGTAGGTGTGCTGCGGCGATACGAGTGGGACTTTCATAGAAATTAACCTCTTAGAAAGAAACACAACCGTCCAATTTGTGCCATTCGTATCCCGGCAGCACCTCTCCACCAATAGAGAGGGGTGAAGTAAGTAATGGAGGCGATTCAATGGATGAATCCACAACCGACGCTACTACTCAGGACACAGGCGCAGTAGTCACTGCACAACCTGAAGAGCAGCTTGCTGAGGCGGCTAACACCGACAGCGAATCAACTACTACCACCGATCAGACGACTACTGACGAGACTGACAACGCGTCAACAACCTCAGAAGATGACCTCTCTGATTATTGGACCAAAAAAGGCATAGACATCACGACACCGGAAGGCCAGGCACAAGCTGCCAAGTCCTACCGAGAGGCCGAGAAAGCTATGACCCAGAAGGCTCAACAGGCTTCACAGCTTGAGAAGCAGATCAACGCTCAACCACTAGCAGTCGATACCGACAACGAACTAGTGCGACAGGCCATCGAGAAATCGAGCGCGCTTGAAACGACCCTGGCCGTACGCGAATGGAAGTCGAGCAACAACATCACACCAGAGCAGGACGCAGCGCTTGGCGAGTACGTCACAGCGAATCCTGACAAGGCATGGCTACTATGAAACGGCCACCTTTCCCTGGACGACGTCTACGCGATGTCAGGTGTTGGCAAAGTTGATCTCTCCGAAGCCAAGAAGCAGGGCGGTAAAGAAGCCATCCAGAACCTTGCGACCAAACAACGCACCGCATCGGTCGCCGGCACTGCAACGAAGCAGACAGCCGCTACAACTGATCCGATCGCTGACGTTTGGGCTAATGACGACTAATAAACGGAGAAACGAGCAATGGCTCAAAACTATTCAGCAGCTCACCTGAGCGAAATTGACGAACGATTCACTACAGAATCAAAAGTCGCACCGATCATCAACAAAGGCATCCGCCTAGACTTCAACGGTAAGAAGTCTGTAACCATCTACAACGTCGATGTAGTCGCCGAAGTTGACTACGTCCGCGCCGGTACAAACCGATTCGGTACGCTCATCGAGCTTGGAACAGGTGAACAAACCTTCACCCTCAGCCAAGACAAGAGCTTTACGTTCACAGTTGACCGCGGAAACCTCAATGACTCACAGATGGTTCAAGAGGCTCACAAAGCCGTCAAACGCCAAGTACGTGAAGTATCTATCCCGAACACTGACAAGTACGTCCTAGCGACTCTCGTAGCCTACGCAGTGGCAAACAGCCAGGTAGACGCAACAGGTATCACCAACACGACTGCTTACCAGAAGTTCCTTGGCCTACAAGCCAGCATGGACGACGCAGAAGTACCAGCAGACGAGCGCGTGACCTTCCTGACTCCAGGAGCGCACAACCTCTTGAAGCGTGACCCTGAGTTCATCAAGTCATGCGACACAGCATACAAAGACCTCAAAAAGGGCATCATCGGTGAAGTTGACGGCAACACACTCATCAAGGTTCCAACCTCATGGGTTCCACTCAAGACCAACTTCCTGACTGTCTACACAAAGGTAGCCGTCGTTCCTAAGAAGTTCGACATGGTCCGTGTCCTTGAAGAGGTTCAGGGTATCGACGGTGCTGTGGCTGAAGGACGTCGTTACTACGATGCTTTCATTCCAAAGAACAAAGCTAAAGGTATCTGGGTTCAAAAAGAAGCCTAGGACCAGTAAGAAAGGACTCAAAACATGTCAGTTAGTGAAACTCAGACTAGCAAGACCGGCCTCTACGTTCACAAAGAGAGCGGTGCCGAGCTAGTCGCAGTAAGTGACATCCAAGGTGACGCGTTTGTGCACCTTGGATACGAATATAAAGGTGAATACAAAGAGGCTCCTGCTGCTGAAGTAGAAGCTAAGAAAGGAACTAAGTAACTATGGCTGAAATTTCAAGTGTACGAAGTGGCTTCATCGCTGCTGACGTAACAGGAAACAAGACACTTACTGCGGCTGATTCAGGCGTTGTGCAGCGTGTAACCGCTAATGCGACGATCACACTGCCTTCGACTGCCTTGGGCCTTACATTCGCCGTTCAGGCGGGTGTCACCACAGCTGGTAAGTTGCCAACGATCAGCGTCGCCCCGGCTGCCTTGGATGGCGTGACGGGTAACGGCTTCACCGCAGCTGTGAACAAGGCGATCAGCCTTGACACGACTGCTGGCCGAACTGGTGACTTGTTCATCATTCGTGGTACCGGCACAGCCGGCGTCACTGGTTGGGTCGTTGACTCAGTCATCGGTACATGGACCCGCGCTGCTTAGTCAGTAAATCCATAGTAAAAATTGCGCTCTGTTAAATCAGGGCGCTTTTTTGTATTATGAGAACAACGGACGGTTGCATGAGAACCACATGGCTTACGACACAGCTTCACTTGTCACTGAGATCAAACTGCTCGGCAAAGATCAGAACATAGCCGATAGCCTCGTTATTGGTTGGATTCAGGAAACCCAAGACAGAGTGATGGGCCGTCATCGTTTTCCGCAGCTCGAGAGCGTCACTATCACACCTATGATCATTGGCGATAGTACTTCTTTTCTGCCATCTGATCTACAGACAGTGGACCTACTTACGTTATCTGATCTCGAACAAACTACAGTGCCCGAGTATATGGCGTTTAGGGACTTTGAGGAGCGGTTTAGGGCTCTACCAGTTCAATCCCAGGGCCGACCGAACTGGTACACCATCTACGCCCGCTCAGTGCGCTTTGAGAGGCCTGTGGACAAGGCATACAACATTGGCTTGAAGTATCTACGGCGACCAACCGAGCTCACCTCTGGTGTCGTGGTGCCTGACATTCCCCAGGAATACAAGAAGCTACTTGTACATGGAGGTCTAGCGGGACTTGAGGCCTACCGGGGCAACTTCGATGTTGAAGCAATCCACCTACGTAGGGTTGAAGAGCTAGAAGAAGACATGTTGCTTCGGTACGTCACTCGACAGACAACCAGGACTTCCAAGGTGCGATCAACTGCCAAGATCACCAAGGCTCGCTCACCTAATCAGGGGTACAGCTTGTAATGAAGTCTAGGTTCGGCTATCGGACTCAGATCCCGTCAACGTCCACACAGAAGGGCTCTACTCAGGCGGTCAGCTTCAAGGACGGCGTAGACACCTATAAGGACAATGACGATCTCAAGCCAACCGAACTCAGGGCCGCCATCGACGCCAGGTTCACCAAGATCGGGCGCTATAAGACGCGCAGGGGCCTAGATCGCTACTCGGTTCCAGTAGGGGAGGCTGTCAACGCTCAGAACAGTTCCACTACCGGTGCAGGTGTCGCGACGATCTCGGCGACTCAAGCCCTGGCGCAGCCACTTACGCTTACCGGAACTCAACGGTTGTCTCAAGTAGAAGTACGGATACGGACGACAGCCACGAGCAAGGGCGTAGTACTAGTCGAGGTACGACAGAACAACGCGGGAGTGCCTGGCGCTCTCTTGGCTCGCAGCTCGATTAGGCCGGCTGACATCGGTTCATCGTTCGCGTACAAGCCTGTCTACTTCGCCGCTGCCCCGGAGGTGACTGGTACACCCTTCGTCGTGATTAAAACACAGTCCAAGTACGCGGGAGTTTATGAGGTCTCAACGACGACGACGGGCTCAACCGGACTCATCTCAAACGACGCTGGGTTCACCTGGACCGGGGGAGCGGTCAACGCTCTGAACGTGAAGCTCTATACGGCTCCATACAACCCAGTGCTAGGACTCATCCGTGTCAACAGGCCAAACGGCCAACGCCTTACAGTCTTCGGGGCGGGCGGTGTGATCTACCAAGTAGACGACACGACCGGCGCAACAACCGTCGTTAAGAGCGGTTTAAGCGCGTCTGCGACGTTCTACAGGTTCGAGATGGTTCAGGATGCTATCTACTGGATAAATGGCCAGGAGAAGCCTTACAAATGGGACTCCACGACAGTTACTCAACTGACGGCTTGTCCGTTCATTCCTGATGAACTGAGTGAGCACAAGGGGCTGATCTTCTTCTCGGACTCATCCGACTTCACTAAGTTCGCCTGGACTAACTTTGGCGAATACGACAAATTTACGAGTACCGACTTCCAATACGCGCCTGCTCCAAAGACGGCGGACGGTATTACGGCGTTTCAAAAGCTCAACGGTATCCTCTACATCCTCACCCACAACAACAAGTTCGCATTCATGGGCGACGACAACGTGACCTTCCGCATGGATGAAGCAGCTCCACAGCGCGGCACGTTCACACAAGAGACAACCGTGTCAGACGCTAACTTCATCTACCACGCGGACTTCGAGGGTATTTGGCAGTTCAACGGATCTGAAGAAGTCAATCTTGCCAAGCCGTTCCTAGAGGATTACCTGGCTATCCCTAACAAGAACACGATGCAGCTCGACATCTACAAGAACCGCCTGTATGTCTTCTACGCCCCTTCTGGCAGCGCGGATAATACCGAGTGCTACGTCATCAACCTCCAACTCAAGAAGCTTGAGAGTCTAGACAAAGGCGCATACGTCGGTCGGACATATGGCCGGGGGACTCAAGACGATCTCTTCCTACAGGCCAGCAACCGTGTAGCCGCGGTCTATTACGCAGAGCTACCAACGAATGACTACCACAATCTCGGCGACCAGATTCAGTACGATCTCCTTACAGGTGCCAGTCACTTTGACCAGCCGGCGGCGCTGAAACGTATCCCTAAGTGGCGACCGACCTTCGCAGCAGCCAATGCTGACTATGACGTTCGTTGCGGTTACGCGACCGATCTGTCCCTCGACTTCAACTGGCAAGACGTCCCAATGTCGGGTTCTGGCCCACGCTTCAATAACGGTGTTCTGTTCAACTCAGGCGTGCGCTTTGGAGGTGTCGGCATCATCGAGCCTGATCTCTACCTATCTGGTGAGTTCAAACGTGCTCAGCGACGCTACCAACACATCGCAGCTCGTGAGCCAGTTGAGTTCGACAGTGAGGTACTAATGGTTGAAACCCAGAGGATTCGCTGATGCCTAACAGGTTCAATCGCATCATCTCTACTGGATCGACAGCGGCAGCGTTCAACACGATCAACCAGAACTTTGCGCAGCTTGACGCAGAAGCGGTTAAGAAGCAGTTCAAGGACGCAAACGGAAACTCTATGATCTCGGGCAATCTCGGTGAAGAACTCTTCGGCACGAGCTTACTCGATAGTGAGGGCACAGGAATGTTCATGGGGCTTTACCGGGCTAACAGGTTTGGAACTGTTTACTACTTCAAGGGGACGCCTGTCGGCCTCGACGGTATGGCACCAGATGACGGTCGCATTGGATCGTGGCGAGCTAAGCCTGGTCAAAACGTAATCACCCTGCTTGGAGGCTAAATGCCTGCTAACCCTACAACTTCAAATAACTTCCTCGTCACAACCGACTATCCGCTTGACAAAGTAGTTGTCGGTGGCACAGCTAACTTCACTGTGCCCGCTAACACTACTGGCGTGGGCAGGCTGGCCCACAAACTACCCTTCGCCCCACTCATGATGGGGTCATACTCGTTGACCTCTGACTATGCTGTCCTCTATGGGCTTAACACAGCCCCTGTGTCGTTGTCCCCCGCCCTTCGTTTGTACGACTACATAGTGAATATCAATTCAGACGCCAACGATATTATCTTTAGCGGCGAGAACTACACGGGTAGCCCGATCACCTTTTACGTCCGCTATTATGGGCTTGAGCCGTCAACGGTCGATGCAGATTTGTTGCGCACTCAGTCAAATGTCGATAACTTCCAACTGAACACCGACTATAACTATACGAAGCTCTATCTCTCGGATTATTTCGAGTATCCGTCCTCACCGAGTACAACAAGTGTAACAACGATTATCCCGCACGGTCTTGGTCGAGTGCCTCAAGTTATGACCTGGTCTGAAAAGAGTGGGACGATTGCCCCACTCAGTGTCCACGACGCTGGAGACCTTCAAGCTGAACCTATTGCGACCTCAGTTGACGCGACCAATCTAATCATTAAAACAGAAATTGCAGGGGGCACCCCAACTATCCGTGTCCACTACAGGGTGTATCTCGATGCCTAAAGCAGAAAGTTTTATCCTTACAACGGACTTCGCCACCCTAAAAGAAGACAACTCGGCGTCGGTGTCTATCACCGTACCCGGTAGCAATGTCACGCCACCTGGCTCGGCCGTAACATTCTCGGCCGACCTGACAGTTGGTACGCCTGGTGCGGAACAGCGTATTCGCGTGCGGTCTAACCTCCTTGGGTCTCAGTACTATACAGGCGTTCTAAGGGTCGCACGTACGGGGTTGCCCGTTCGGCCCAGCTTTCTATTCGGTCTACACGATGGTCGCCCGTATTAGCCCTACAGTTGTTCGCTGTAGTGTAGTCATCCCGAACCCATATATTGACCCGATCACAGGGATCAGTCAGGCTGAGACGTTCACGTTCAAAGTCAACACGTTCCTATCGCCTGTTGGATAGTGTTAATTATCTAGTTCACAAATACCAAGTATGTTATTATCAAAATAACTTGGACGGTGTGACGAGACCTATACGTGGCACGAACGCTCGACGCAATTATCTCAGAACTAGACCCCGGCTACGCTGGCAGCCGAACAACGGCTCAAAACCAGATCAATGCCCTCCCGGGTGAGACGCAATCGCAGCTTGACGGCCTCAAAGCAACCGCCGAACAATCTCATGAAGACATCCTCGGTGGCGCTCGTCGTCGTGGCCTTGGCTTTGGCGGTATTCCAATTGGAGAACAGGTCAAGTATGACTCGACTGTCTTTAAGCCAGCCGTAGCCAATCTCTATAGCGCACAAAACGCCAGAAGGTCGTCTCTGGAAGAGTCTCTCAATGCCCTGTACAGAGATCAGAGACAACAAGCGCTCGGCATCCAACAAACCGAACTTAGCCGTGATGAGCAACAGCGCCAATTCAATGAGAATATGGCTTTCCAACGTGAGCAGATGGCACGCCAAGAAGCCGAAGCAGCCAGGGACAGGGCAGCGGCATCTACCGCCGGCATCGGAAGCTACTTCGGTGGCGGAGGGGGCGGAACGCAGGCGAAGAGTGGCGGAACTGCTCAGATGAGCCAACGCGGCGACAAGGGCTTTAGCTTCACTGACGCTAATGGCAATGCGATTAGTGCTGCAACCTTTGCCAAAACGAAGGGAATTGAGTTTCGCGCTCTACTTGATCAAATGGCTAAGGCTGGTGACAAGGGTGCGGCTCAAGCTCTTGGCTACGTCGGCAATGACTTCGGCGTCAACAATGACAAGCTTAGGCAAGAAGGGCGCGATGTGTCGAATGCGC
Source organism: Arthrobacter cavernae (assembly GCF_017368795.1). Lineage (GTDB taxonomy): Bacteria > Actinomycetota > Actinomycetes > Actinomycetales > Micrococcaceae > Arthrobacter > Arthrobacter cavernae. The sequence goes on from NZ_JAFNLL010000005.1 coordinate 20,285, forward strand.
TGTACGTCGATCAAACAAGAAAATTACTAAACGCTTTACTTTGGTAGGAGGCATATGGGCTGGATTGAAGACTTAAACGGTAAACAAGATATGGGCGGCGGCGAGAGTCGCTTGGGATGGAATAGATATGCGCAACAGCAGTTTGAAGACCAACGCCGTAAGCTTCAGGATGCTCAAGACAAGAAGCCGAAAGGCAACTTCCTTACTAGCCTTCTACCGACTGGTGGTGGAATAGCCGGAACACTGGGCGGCGCGGCAGCTGGGGCGGCAGCCGGCTCAGTCGTACCTATCCTGGGGACGGCAGTTGGTGGACTCCTGGGCGCAATCCTGGGCGGCGCTGGTGGCTCGGCACTCGGCAAGGTCGGCGAGAATGCTGTCACGGGTGAAGAAGATCTAGGCAAGGGAGTCGGCGAAGAAGCACTCATGGGCGGCCTGACATCGCTACCTATCGGGGCAGGGTTCAAGCTGGCGCGAGCTGGAGCCAAGGTAGCGACGGGACTCGGCAAGAAGTCCGCTGGTGATCTCGTGCAAGAGGCTGGCGTCTCGACTATCGGCAAGGGTTCGGTGAGTCGGATGGCGTCAAATGGCAATCTCGATCAATCTGCACTTGACGCCGTGACCCGCCTCCAGGGCGGCAAGGTGGGCGCTGAGGCCGCATCTAAGTTTGGAACGACAGGCAAGCTCAAGAACATGGGCGATCAAGCGTTGCTCTCTCAGTACGGAACCATTAGCAAGCCAATTGCACGACAGACTAACCCAACGCAAACAATCAGCACCCTGGCAGACGCAGGCATCATCAAGCCAACAGATGCAGAGCGCGTAGCCTCTGGCATCACTGGTTCAAGCGGCATCGTTAACCAGGCCGTTGCAAAAGCTGTCGATGGGGCTGGCTACGTTGATACAGGTACCCTCCGACGCGTCTTCCAAGATGGACTCGACAACCATGGACTTGTTGAGAAAGATCGCAAGTCACTGATGACCATGTTCGATGCACAGATGAACAAGATGTCAGGTGGCGCACGGGGATCACTCAATCCAAAGGTGAATCCAACCGATGCACTGTCTAGCATGAGGTCAATCGAAGAGCGTATTGCCAACCTACAGGGAAAAGGCGGCAATTACAGTCTGCCAACGCCTGAGCGAATCGACCAGGCTAACGTGCTCAAGCTGGTACGAGATGAAATGCAGGATCAGATCTACACAGGCGCCGGGGCTAACGCGAACCTATCTGGTGTGCTCACTCCGAAGCTGCGTGAAGACCTAGCCGCTCTCATGCCAAACAACGCCAAGTGGCAGCAATACATCGACAACAACATCATGAACGCGACCGACGTCGGCCAGCTCCGATCAGCTCAAGCGCCTTTTGTGCGAGCGGGCAAGATCATTGATGAGGGCGATATCAACGCGCTTACGTTCGGTGGCCGTGGCGGTAATGCGTTCGCTTCAGGCGGCTTTAAGGACATGCTCGGGACGGCAGCAACCAATCTCGTCAAAGACCCGGCCGCCCGAGCAAGTGGGCGAGTACTACGCACTGCCGGCGGAGCTGGTGGTGCAAGAGGTGGCCAAGTTGGTCAATCACTTCTCGGCGCTGGCATCCGTCAAGGTGGCGGACGCGTTCTACTTAATGGTCAAGAACAACAGCCACTAGATACGACAGATCAAGAGATCGCGACGCTTGAACAGGCTCTACTACAGTCTGATGGCGGCGGGGGAGTTCCTGGCCTACATGATTCGCCTAGCGGCAACATCGACTCTTGGGACCCTAATGATCCGACCGCTATCAATCCACCGCCTAGCAATCCGTTCGGCGTCTCACGAGATGAAGTCGGCCAGGCCCTAGTGAGAGCAATGCAGGCTAACGACAAGACGGCCGTGAGTCAGCTACAAGACCTCTACAGCATGGTTGACGACTACGAGACTCAGCAGGGCGCAACTGACCTGAACGCAACCACTCAGAAGGCTCTGGCGCAAAGCTCAAATGCAGACTCGACTCTGAGTCAGCTTGAATCCCTACTCGGTCAGGTTGGCGGCTCTGGTGGCCCTCTCGCTGGCAGATTCAGCTCATTCATGGGCGACATTGGTATGAACAACGACGTCAAGACCTACAACGACCTGGCAGCCGGCAGTATTACGCAGATCGCTAAGGCTCTTGGTGAAACTGGTGCAATGAGCGACAGCGACCGCATCGCTTACTCGGCTCTTCTGCCAAAAGTCACAGATACACCAGAGGTCGCAGCGAATAAGTTTGCAGCTCTTCGCGCGCGAATGGCCTCAGCTCATCAGAACACTTTGCAGTACGGCGCAGGGGTTGATCCGACGCTGGAGCAAGCCTTGCTAGGTGGAGGCTACTAGATGCCTCTTTTAACGCCTACTCAACTTTGTTATTCTAAAAGCAGAACTTGGGCGGTTTGTGCGGTAGAAAGTGTATGACATTAGTTTCACCCTCACAATCTAACCCTGGCGATGAGATCAAAGCGGCCAACGTCAATGATCCTGTGAATCAGATCGCCGCTGTCGTCAACGGAAATATCGACAATACAAACATCTCATCTGTATCTGGCGCAAAGGTACAAGCCGGAACGATCAATGCTTCGGCCATGGATACAGCTACTAATGTCGAGACTCGCCTGAGTGAATCCCTAGGCAATTTCGTGGCCTCTGGCTGCGTCTGGAGCGCTATCAGCGGCCTGAACGGCACGATGACGGCTGGTGTCGTGTATATCAATGGCAAGCGCATCGTGGTGGCTGCTATCACCTCACAAGCGTTCGTAGCCAGTAAAGATACCTATGTCAGCATTGATGTGAACGGTACGGTGGGTATCGCCAACGCCGTCGCGAACAACGCGGCTTCGCCAACATTGCCTGCTAACTCTGTGTGGCTAGCGATTGTCGTGACGAGCGGTTCGGCTATTACTTCCGTAAACACCGGTCAGATAGACGCTGTCGCACCTGTGGTATCCAGTCGAACACTGAACATTTGCGATACGAATGGTGTGCTGATCTACCCGTATGCGAACCAGAAGCTCATCGGTTTTGCGCGTATCAATACGACATTTTCAACTGGTCCCGAAGCTGATATTCCCGGGTTATCTACGCCGGTCGCCATAGGCGCAATAGGTCGAAAAGTGAAGGTTTCAGTTTACTTCCCGCAGATGTACAACTCGGTTGATTCGACCCGAACTCAATCCTTTATTCATGAAGATGGCAGCCAGGTTCAAGCTCAATACAACCGCACATGGACTACCGCTAATGGCGGTAACGGAGCAATCAATATGTTAGTAGTTCGCACACCGAACACAGGCTTACATACATACAAGGCTCGAATGTCAACTCTTTCCGGAACTGCATCAATGTACGCCGATACAAACTCTGCGGCCTTTATCTCTGTGGAGCGCGAATAGGATGAATCAGAAGACTAAAACCATCATCAAGGAGGCAGGAGCGTGAACGATAGCACCGTCCTCATAGCAATCATTAGCGTTCTTGGCTCAGTAATTGCCATCGTTGGAACGGTCATCGCAATCATGGATCGGATCGTCAAGCGCAGCGAGAAGCGCCAAGATACGACCATCGAGAGGAATACTGAGGCCATCACTCGAACCAACGAGGCGTACATGGCATTAGCCGGCGCTCTCAGTGAGACCGCATCAGCATCCCGATCACTAGAAGAATCAATCCGTAAGAGTGATGAACAAGATCGCGAGTTCCAGCGTGAGGTATTGAGCAGTTTTTCGCATCTGGGCAAGTCACTAAACGGCCAGAGCAAGTTGCTGAAGACCATCATTGACTTGGCCGATCGCAACCACGACGCCATCGTGAAGAAGCAAACCGTAAAGGTGCAGACCGTCGAGCACCAGACGGTCGTGGAGTCTAACTAGTTATGGCGTACCGCCAACTCAAGAGTCCTAACTTGGACCCGGTGATCTACCAGGGCAATGTCATGCTCACTTCTTGGCTCGGTTATTGCCTCGCATTTGCCCAGACGGCCTTCGGTGCCGGTTGGGCTGGGCCTGATGCATGGACGTCCTGGAGCACCAAGACAACTGTTCGCCATGCAGACCGCAACTGGCCGCTCAACGTCTACTTCCCGATCTGGTTTGACGGTTGGTGGGCTGGAAAGCGGTATGGCCATGTGGCCATCGCTTACTGGAACGGCTCGGCACTCAAGATCTGGTCGTCACCTATTAGTAACAAGCCCTACGCCGATACCTGGACGTCAATTGCTCAAGTAGAGAAGAACTACGGCATGACCTACGTCGGATGGAGTGAGGATGTCGGTGGCACGCGCGTAATCGAAGCAATTATTGAACCACCAAAAGGAGGTGACATGGTAACCAACGAAGATCAACTCAATCGGCTATATGACGGCGTTCTAAGACGACCCAGAGGTGCAGGGGAAGGCAACGATGTCTACCTCGGCAAGGACTCAGGATTCGTATTTGATGACCTGTACAAGTCCGGCGAACGAGCCAAGCGACTGGCTCAAGAAGCAAACGAGCGAGCACAGCTTGGCAGCCAGATCAACACTCTAAACAACCAGGTGGCTCAACTCACCACAGACAAGAAGAACCTCAACGCCATAGCTGATTCAACGGCAAATGAGCGTGATGAGCTCCGCACACAACTTGCTCAGGCTCAGACTGACTTAAACGCGGCCAAGGAAGAGTTGAAGAACCGACCTACTGGCGGTGGCGACCTTGACCAAGCAACCAAAGACACCATCAACCAGACAGGCCAAGACGTGAGCTGGCTCAAGGGTCTATTCACCGCCATCATCGACGTGATCGGTAAATGGAGGACCAAGTAGTGCAGCGTCTCGGCTATCGCTGCGGTGGCGAACCTCATGAGCATCTCTAGCCCGTTTGCTAGGGCATTCATACTCGCTGGCCTGGCCGGCATCTTCCTGGTCATCTTCATGATGATCCCGCAGCAGGCACCTGCTTCAACTCCAGTCCCTGTATTGGCGGATGCAGAGTGCCAGATGCGCGGCCTACTTCCAGATCCAGTCTGCACACCAGGAGTGATCAACCCCGACGTTACTCAGACGAATATCCACCAGACCATCTGCGTGAGTGGATGGACAGCTACGATCAGACCGTCAACGAGTTACATCCAGAAGATCGAACAATTGCAAATAGTGTCATATGGCTATAAGAACACAAATGCTATTGATTACATTATGGATCATGCAATATCATTACAATTAGGAGGAAATGCTACAAATCCTGTAAATCTTTGGCCCCAACTAGCTGCGCCGTCCCGAGAGGACGATCAAGAGGAGAACGAACTTCGGCGCCAGGTTTGCGAAGACAAGATCACGCTCATTGAAGCACAGCGTCAGGAGATGCAGCTCAAGTACAACAATGGCTATAGGCCGCACCTGTCAAACATCAAACTGTAGTCGAATTATAGATCGTCATGGTGCGCGAGGCTATTGTTCGTCGCACTACAAGCGTTTCCGGGTCGGTGGCGACCTGACGACGCCGATCATCGTACGTTCAAAGCCAGGAAGCAACACTGTATGTGGGATTGCGGAATGTCAGAAGAAGGCTAAGTCCCTGCAGCTATGCCCCGCGCATTATCACCTGTCCAGGAAACACGGTGATCCGCTCGTCAAAGATACAACCGGTGGCTGGGGCGACCCAGATGAGCGTATTTGGTCCCTCATTGAGTACACAGAGAGCCACTGGATGTAGCAGGGTGCCAAAGGGCCGGTGAAGCGCGGTAGCTATGGCGTCTACCGCGGAAAATATGCTCACCGGGTCATCTATGAGAAGCTCGTCGGTCCTATCCCGAAGGACTATGTGATCGACCATATCTGTCGCGTACATGACTGCGTCAACCCAGAGCACCTGCGAGCAATCACTAGGTCACAGAACGCAGATGCTAATCGGATCAAGACGCACTGCCCCCGCGGGCATGCGTACGACGAGAAGAACACCTACATCGATGGCGATGGAGGAAGGCGATGCCGATCCTGCAGCAGACTGAGGGATCGCAATCGTAGAGAGTTGATGCACAGTCCTGGCCCATGACGGACTGGCAGACAGTATTAAATCAATAAGGAGGCATATGCCAGAGATAAAATCATTCATGAAAACACTACTAAGCAGGAAGTTCCTGATCGCCATCGTGGGCGCAACTGTCGTCTTCGGCAACTACATGTGGAACTGGGGCCTCACTGAAGAGCAAGTATGGTCGGTGCTCACTCCGCTGCTCGCCTACATCGGTGTTGAAGGATTCGCGGACATCAAGTCTCGCTAAGACATGCCGTATTTAGTGTCTAGGAACGTGCCAGACGCGTGCCAGACGAAAACATGACTATGTATCCATCTAAGCCCTCTGTGTCGTCAGAGGGCTTTCTATGTGTAAGCTGAGTTCATGGCAAAACAGACGATAACCCGCATCATTTCTGATCTCTCCGGCGAAGTCCTCGAAGAAGGCCAAGGGGAGACTATCGCCTTTGGCTTCGGCAAGAAGAGTTACACTATCGATTTGACTCAGTCTGAGGCTGATGAATTCCGCAAGACCATCCATAAGTACTCGTCGGTTGCTACCGAAGAAGTAGCCCGTCTACCTCGCACCAGTGGCTCTTCAGCTCCTAAGAGCCCCAAGGAAGATCTCACGCCAATCCGCGAATGGGCCAAGTCCCAAGGGCTCAAGGTTAGTGATAGAGGACGAGTTAGCGCTGAGGTCATGAGCGCTTACCACGCAGCTCACTAGTTCCAAGGGAGAGCCCCTTGCTGTCCAAGAGGACGGCAAGGGGCTCTTTTTTATCGGTCATCCCAAGGCTTGATGCCGATATTCGGTCTTTGCTTCCTGGGCGTCGGTTCGGCCGTTCGGCGCTTCTCTATTTCAGCTGCGATTGCTTCGGGCGCTCGCCCATAGTTTTGATGACTAGCCTGGCGAACCATCCAACCGAGATTCTGGCGTTGGACTGGAGGTAAAGCGTTGAAGGTGACAGGTGGGCTGACGCCGGCGCTGGTCGAGATCCTGGCTACACCTTCATATTGGCCGAGATTCATTAGGTCGTGCTCGGATACGGAGCTGCCGAACTGTCCTGCCATTCTTGAAGCGTCCTTACTCTCAAGCTGGAAGACGACCTTCGTCCTCGCGTTGTTGTGCGCCGCGTCTTGTATGTTCTGGGGGAGTTGGCTCACAGACTGATTGGCCATGATTATCGGGAAATTGTAGCTGCGGGCCTGGGCGAGCATCTCGTCAAGACTGATTGGCAAGCTCATAAGGTTCTGCACCTCATCGGCCATGAAGAAGAAGGGCTTGTCCGGCCGCTTATCTCGCACTGCTTTCCATGCGGAGCTGATCAGCATTGAAGCGATGAACTTAGTAGTGCTCTTCTCAATATTGGTGACGTTGACTAGAACGATCTTGCCCTGAGCAACGGCATCAGCCATAGAGAGACTGCTCGTGCTCTGACCAAAGATGTTTCGGACTGCCTTCCTCGAGTTGAAGTGCCAGAAGCGGTCGATAACCGGCTGGACTACTTGGACTGCTTTCTGCTCGCCCATCTTGTCCAGGTCTTTCCAGAACTGAATCAGCTCCGGCTCCTTCAGGTTCTTTATGATCTCTTTGCGCCAAGGCAACTGTTCATCCGTTGGCTGTAATAGAGGCACGAGATCAGAGACAGTGGCACCTGGCCTTGTCATCAAGGTTCGCAGCGCGTGATAGACCACTTTCTTGAACCAGACGCCATCCTTGTCTCCGTGGATGTTCGAAACGATGCTCTCTATGTTTTCGATCGTTTGATATGGATCGCCATCATCTAGCACGTTGAACCCAACAGGCGATGTAGGGTCGTTCAAGTCGATGACCACGACATCGTTGATTCGCTCTCTAGGTATGGATTCGAGCAGCCGATCAAAGAGATCGTCTTTGGTTTCGATCAGAAGCATGCCCATACCGGCCTCAATGATTTGGCGCCCGATGGTCCGCATGAACTCGGTCTTACCTGTACCCGTAGGTGCGGCGATGTGCATGTGCTTGGTGATGTCCTCCCAGCTGATAGCGACAGGACGCTCGCCTCCTGGGAAGTTCGCCATGCCGATGTGGATGCCCTTGGTAGGGATCGAAGTATCAGCCGGAAGATGACGGCTTGCAGATCGGGGGAGCCCAGCAACCATAGGTGAGCCGATTGGATAGGCGATTAGCGGGATCAGCTCAGAGATCGAGAGCGTCATAGGAAAGCGCATAAGAGAAGCGGCTCGCTCTATCCGGTCCAGCAGCTTTACCTTAGGGACGCGCATTTCGATGAACCGATTGTCAGGGGAATTGAGAGCTGTGAAAGATGTCCGGACGTTCTGGACTAACTTGGCTGCACGCGGTTGGTCGTGAGCCCTGGCTGCCACCCTAAGGACCGCTCCATAGTTAGATTCGGTGAGTTTCTTCCGTCGGTCGGCCAACTCGTCACGGCTCGCTGGTTGGACACCGAGAATGGACTTCAGGCTGAATCTTGCTGAGGGATCGCCATCTTCGGGTAGCCGTTCGGGACGTACGGGCGTGACCACCCACTGCATTAAGACCGCCTCGTTATCCTTGAGTGGCCCCAGAGAGGCCAGGATTGACGCCGCAGCGTCATTGGAGTTCACGATACGAAGACTTCGCTCGGGGCTGCTCTCTCCAACTTCAACCGCATACGTCCACTCATGTTGTGGAAACGTCGTTGCTGGCTCGTACCTGAGGCCTCTGATATGCGTACGAAGCTGGCTCATGATGTCGTCGGATTGATGTCGCGGAACCATGATCCGGTGCTCGATCCCCATAGGCGTTGACCAGGTTTCAAAGACAATAGTCCGAACTCCGGCAAAGGGGGACGCCTTTGAGTGCAGAGTTCCACTGAGAGATCGCAGCCATGCTTTAACGCGGTCTTCAGCGAGATCCTGGGGAAAGGTGAGGACGTAGGTCTTACGATCGCCATCTAATTCGGCTTGGGACTTGAGCTTCATCTTAAGTACTCCGATAAACAGTGTCGAGGGAAGTGTCAGATAAAGAAAAAGCCACGTCATGCCACTTTTACTGTGACACAACGTGGCTTTTTCTACCAGAAGCGCTTGGTACGTGCAGAGACGATTCTCCAAGCGATCAAGGCCGTTGCAAGTATGACGATGATGGATACGGATATCCCAATCAAAGGTGCGTACGGCTCAATTGAAGCCAGCACGATGTTGAAGATAAGGACTGCGACGAAGGCAGTCAGTACGAAGGCCCAAAACTTGCTAGCCAGGGTTTTCATCGTCCCTGCTCCCGCAAGCGTTGGGCAACGATGTCCTCGACGATCTCTTCCTGAAGCTGAGCATCAACCATGCCGGTGCGTATGGCTGTCTCGATCTTCATCTTCCGCTCGTGGCGAGCGAGCCTTGGGCCGATGACCTTTATGGCCCAGATAGTGCCACCAAGGGCCAGGGCGACAAAGGCAAAGAAGAAGATACCGCCCCACATGACGCCGACTTCGTTTGCACTCATTTCAGTTCTCCCACTCTTCAAAGATGACTTCGTTGATTATGGTTTGTTCGATGTATTCGATGCGCCCGTCTGGATGACGGATTTCGCGCCGTTGGGTAGTAGCCTCGCGGTTGCTGGTGCGCTGACCTTTGCGACTAAAAGCGATGGAGTCGCGTCCGTAAAGCATTCGATACAGCTGAACGCCCAGGTCGTAACTAGAACCTCCGCCTAAGCGATCCATATCGTTGCCCATTTGAACTCACCTTCTTCCGTGTTGATGCGATGACTCTAACACCCGCCATCGATGCCAAGCGCGTGGAGCTGATTTGCGACTTATGCACAAGCGTAGGTCTAACAGATGAAACGTTCGTAAAGCGCGCCGAGGACTTCAAGGTACTCAAGACGCATCCGGACGTGACTGAATCGCTAGCAGTGAAGATCTACACACGTCAAAAAGACACGCTTCGGAATCTGCCGCTTGACTAAGCTTTCCAGATGATGTCGATCCGATCAGGATTGAATATCCACTGCTTGTATCGGTACCTTCCATCACCCGGCTGTTTCGGGTAGATGAGTATCTTCTCGATCAACACATCAACGAGCTGCCGCTTCCACATGAGGTCTGACTTCTCCCAGGCTTCTCGCACTGTCTGACCTGCCGGAATGTTCGCAACGGCACGGTTACTTGTCTTTCGCTCCAACTCTCGTCCTAGGGCATCTAAACGCGCTTGTGCGGTCGTCTTGGCAGTCTTGTACTCGTTGAAGTCCATGTCACCCGTTGAGTAGAGCTCCAAGATTTCTTGTAGACGCTGCGTTTGAAGCTCATGGTCACGCATCAACTGCTTCAGTTCAGGGGTGGTCGAATCGCTTCCCGCAAGCATCTCTCCGAGTTCAGGGGTATCAAGCCGGTACATGATGCAGTCGATAACCAGATCTTCTACTGGGTCCTTCTTGCGCTTCACTTTGCCGCAGCCGACTTCTTGGCCACGGTGGTCCTTTTTGCGACAGTTGAAGGCAGGGGAGTAGCTGCCGTCTCGCTGCTGGGCGTTGATGATGCTCATCCTGTTTCCGCAGACGCCGCAGAAGATGAATCCGGTAAGCAGATGCTTTCGTGCGTAGGTGCGCTTCCCGTGGGTCGCCTGACCTCTCTTAATAGCGAGCTGCAAGTCATCTCGTGTGTCTTGGCTCAGTAGAGGTTCCCACGCTGCTTCGTATTCCTGGCCATTGTGTGAGCGCATGCCATAGTGGCGCGGAAGCTGCGCCACGTTGCTGACGTTGATAGCGGTCCACATCTTTCCCTTAGCTGTGGGGATGTTTCGCGCGTTCAAGTCCATGGCAATGCTGTTCCATGAATCGCCCGATATGAAGCGCTTTACAATTTCGCGGACAGTAGGGGCTTCGTCTGGATGCTGGTCCATGCCGTTCTGGAGCCAGCCATAGGCGCGGTTGCCGCCAGAGGGCTTGCCAGACCTTGCAGCTTGAGACTTTGCAGCGAGCACGCGGGCCTTAGTTTGCTCGACTTCAAGCATGGCAAAGGTAATAGCCTGGCGGGCGAAGGCTCGGCCCATCGGAGTATTGAGATCGAATCGGCCGGCGAGGACTGTCTCGGTCTTGATTCCTGTCGCTTCGACTATGTCTATATAGTCCTCAAGCTCCCGTGGGCGGCGATACAAACGGTCGAGGTTCCACGCGAGGACGGCCTCGATCTCACGGTCCTTTGCGAGTTGGGTGAGTGCCTTGTAGTCGGGGCGAGGCTTGCCAGAGAAAGCGCTCACGCTGTTATCGATCTTGACCGCGACGACCGTATAGCCAAGACGATCGGCAAGATCACGACAGAGCTCTTCCTGGCGTTGCACACCAAGCTCTTCGCCTCGCTTGTCGTCTGAGATTCGACAGTAGATGGCGCAACGTGTGGGTGATGACAGTGGAGTAGTTTCGTGCATATATTCAGTTCCGCGCATGATTATGAGGCCTCCGGGGTATGCCGTCAATACTTTTGACGAGGCGCCGGAATACGAGCGCCGCGTTCTGGATGCCCTGCGCCAGCCCCTTGAGAGCGGCGAACTCGTCATCCACCGCTCCGCCGGAACGGCTGCCTACCCCGCCCGCTTCCAGCTGGTCCTGGCCGCCAACCCCTGTCCGTGCGGCAAGGCTTCCGGCAAGGGTCTGGACTGCACCTGCACGCCCACCATGCGCCGGCGTTACTACGGGCGCATGTCCGGGCCCCTCCTGGACCGGGTGGACATCCAGCTTCGCGTTGAACGCGTTTCGCTGGCTGATTTTGGGCAGTCAGGTACCGAGGAGGACACCGTCACCGTCGCACGAAGGGTGCAGGAGGCGCGGCAGCGCCAGCGGGAGCGGCTCGGGTACCTGGGGCTGGAGACCAACTCCCAGGTACCCGGCAGGCTGCTCAGGGGCGAGCTGCGCCTGCCACCGGCCACTACCCGGATCCTGGATACCTCCCTGGAGCGTGGCATCCTCACGGCCCGCGGATACGACCGCGTGCTGCGGCTGGCCTGGACCCTGGCCGACCTCGGCCACCGGGAGCGGCCGCACAGCGACGACATCGGACAGGCGCTCGGCCTTCGGCAGGCGGCGGCAGCGGCATGAAAGGAAGCATCATGAACCCCCAGACCACAAAGGACACCGAACGCGTCGCCCGGGCAGCGCTGTCGCGGCTCATGGAACCACAGGATGCGGCGGGCCTTGCACTCGTCCAGACGGCAGGAGCCATCGACGGCCTGCGCATCGCCACGGGCCAGTTGAAGGCGGGGCCGGAGCTGGAACAGGAAATCACCTCCTTGCTCGCCGGGAACGGCACCGCGTCATGGCCCGGGATCGCCGCGTCCCTGAAGCGTTGGGCGCCCCGGGTGGCCGACCTTGCTCCCGAGCGGGATCTGACCACCATGAAGCGGCTCGGCGGCAGGATGATCGTTCCCGGCGACGATCTCTGGCCCGCCCAGTTGGCCGATCTTGGCATCCAGGAGCCCCTGTGCCTCTGGTGGCGCGGCAGCGAAGTGGAGATACCGCTGGCCAGGCGCACCATCGCGTTGGTCGGTTCCCGGGACAGCACCAGCTACGGGGCCTCGGTCACCGGGGACTTCGCCTATGGGCTGGGCCAGCGCGGGTACACTGTGGTTTCCGGCGGGGCCTACGGCATTGATGCCCACGCGCACCGCGGAGCCTTGAGCGGCGGCACTGGCCCGATGCCCACCATTGCCGTCATGGCCGGCGGCGTGGACCGATTCTATCCCTCGGGCAACGAGGACCTGCTGCGTGCGGTGGCCAACCAAGGCGCGGTGCTCGCCGAGGTGCCTCCGGGCTCGGCGCCCACGAGGTACAGGTTTCTGCAGCGCAACAGGCTCATTGCCGCGCTGGCGGCCGTAACCGTGGTGGTCGAGGCGCGCTGGCGCTCGGGTGCCTTGAATACGGCCCACCACGCGGAAACGATCGGCCGGGCCGTTGGCGCCGTTCCAGGCTCGATCCACAGCGCCAATTCCGCCGGCTGCCACCGGCTGCTCCGGGATGGCGGGGCCGTGTGCGTCACCGACGTGGGTGAGATCGCGGAACTCGCAGGACCCAGTGGCGAGGCTTTGCCACTGGACCAGGAAGAGCCTGCCGCAGCGCACGATGGCCTCACCCTTGAAGACCTGATCCTGCTCGACGCCCTTCCCCTGCGCTCCACAAGCTCCGTGGACAAACTGGCCGTCGTGGCCGGGCTCAGCCCCGAATCGGTCCGGGCGGGGCTCGGACGGCTGGGCCTACTCGGGCTGGCGGCGTCAGAGCGAGGCGCCTGGAAGAGGTCCAAGAACGGCTGATTTTCGGGCGGATGTGGGCCGGAAATAGGCGCTGCATAATCGCACTGGCATATTTCCGGATCGTACGGCAAAATGAAAGCACGACCGCGGAACTTTCAAGTCCTACTTGAAGCTTCCGCGGCACCAACTTAATAGTCCGGCAGGGACCACCGGGAATCCGTGGCACCCACGGGGCAGCAAGCACCATCCAAGCAGAGGTCGTTGGGGAAGACGTACCTACAGCTATGGAGGATGGAATGTCTGTTGCAATGACCCGTGGTATTTTGTTTGTTCACTCGGCCCCTGCCGCCTTGTGCCCTCACGTTGAGTGGGCCATCGGATCGGTCGTGGACAAGCGGACCGATCTGGAGTGGACCGCTCAACCGGCCGCACCCGGAATGTTCCGCGCCGAGTTGTCGTGGACCGGAAAGCCCGGTACCGGGGCGCAGCTGGCTTCGTCGCTACGCGGCTGGGCCCACCTGCGCTATGAAGTCACGGAAGAACCCAGCCAGGGCACTGACGGGGCCCGCTGGTCGCACACCCCGGAGCTTGGCATCTTCCACGCCGTCACCGATGTCCATGGCAACATCATGGTCACTGAGGACCGCATCCGGTATGCCTATGAATCCGGCGCTGGCGACCCCTCGGCGGTCTACCACGAGCTCTCGCTGGCATTGGGTGAGGCCTGGGACGAGGAACTGGAACCGTTCCGCCACGCCGCAGAAGGCGCCCCCGTGCGCTGGCTCCACCAGGTCGGCTAGCAAGAGCAAGCGGCACGCTACCCCATAGCAGAGAGGAGGGCCCCACCAAGCGGTGGGGCCCTCCTACTCGATCTTATGGTTACGGCTAGACGTTGCGGACCGCGATGACGGCGTTGTGGCCGCCGAAACCGAACGAGTTGCTCAGGGCTACGATGTCACCCGCAGGCAGATCACGCGCGGTGGTGACGACGTCGAGCGGGATCTCCGGATCCTGGTTCTCAAGGTTGATGGTCAAGGGAGCCTTGCGCTCGTATACTGCGAGGACCGTGAGCACGGCCTCCACGGCGCCGGAGGCGCCCAGCAGGTGCCCCATCTGGGACTTCGTGGCAGAGACTGCCACGTTGTCCACGTGCGCGCCAAGAGCGGCACGGAGCGCCGTGTACTCGGGCTTGTCGCCAACCGGGGTGGACGTTGCATGCGCGTTGACGTGCACCACGTCCTCGGCCTGGATGCGGCCATCGAACATGGCAGCCTTGAGCGCGCGGGTTGCGCCCAGACCCTGGGGGTCCGGAGCCGTGATGTGGTAGGCGTCGGCCGTGACGGACGTGCCTGCCAGTTCGGCGTAGATCCGTGCACCGCGGGCCAGGGCATGCTCCTCTGCCTCGAGAACCAAAGCACCGGCCCCTTCGCCCATCACAAAGCCATCGCGGTCGATGTCATACGGGCGCGAGGCGTGCTCGGGGTCGTCGTTGCGGCGCGAGAGCGCCTGCATGGACGAGAAGGCGGCAAGCGGCATGGGGTGGATGGCCGCTTCGGCGCCACCGCACATCACGACGTCGGCCCTGCCGGAACGGATGAGGTCCAGGCCCAGGTGCAGGGCCTCGGTGCCTGAAGCACAGGCGGACACCGGCGTGTGCGCACCGGCCCGGGCGCCAAGGTCAAGGCTGACGGCTGCGGCCACGCCGTTGGGCATGAGCATGGGAACCGTCATGGGCAGGACCCGGCGGGGGCCCTTTTCCTTGAGTGTGTCCCAGGCATCCAGAAGCGTCCAGACGCCGCCGATGCCGGTGGCAAAGGCAACCGCGAGGCGGTCGTGGTCGATCTCGGTGATGCCGGAATCGGCCCAGGCCTCGCGTGCTGCGATGACGCCGAACTGCGTGGACGGGTCCATGCGCTTGGCCTCGACACGGCTCAGGACATCCAGCGCCGGCGTGGAGCACCGGGCAGCAAAGTGGACGGGGAGCTCGTACTTGGCCACCCACTCATCTTCGAGCGTGTGGGCACCGGAGACCCCTATCAGCGCGTTCTTCCACATTGTGGGGACGTCGCCGCCGATGGGAGTGGTGGCCCCCAGACCGGTTATGACTACTTTGCGTGCCATGCGATCACTCTCTGTCGGATCAGCCGGCCCGGCTGCGGTTCTTCGCAGGGGCGGCAGGAAAATCTTTGGGCGGTATTGCGACTGTGCCGGGCCCAGGATGGTTCACCACCCGGGTCCGGCACAGCTGGGACCAGGACTAGGCCTGGGCGTTTGCGATGAAGATGACGGCGTCGCCGACGGTCTTCAGGTTCTTGACCTCTTCGTCCGGGATGCGAACGCCGAACTTCTCTTCAGCGTTGACGACGATGGTCATCATGGAGATGGAGTCGATATCCAGGTCCTCGGTGAAGGACTTGTCCAGCTCCACAGATTCGGTGGCCAGGCCGGTCTCTTCGTTCACGATTTCAGCCAGGCCGGCCAGGATTTCTTCGTTGCTAGCCATTGTTGGCTCCTTTTCTTGTTGTGCCGGCTGCTGCCGGAAACGGTTCAAACCACGGATGCGGCTTGTGTCTCAAAGTCATATTCAGTTGGCTGGCGCCGCGGGGCCGGACCAGTGTTGCGGCAAGCCGTTGCGGCGTGCCTCGGCGGCTGGACCGCTACGGAAGCACCACGACCTGCGCGCCGAAGACCAGGCCGGCACCGAAGCCGATCTGCAGGGCCAGGCCCCCGCTCAGCTCCGGGTTCTCCTGGAGCAGGCGGTGCGTGGCCAAGGGGATGGACGCTGCCGACGTGTTACCGGACTCGGCAATATCGCGTGCCACCAGCACCGTTTCCGGGAGCTTCAGCTTCTTGACCATTTCGTCGATAATCCGCATGTTGGCCTGGTGCGGGACAAAGGCGGCCAGATCCGAGGCCTCGATGCCGGCGGCATCCAGGGCCTGCTGGGCAACCTTCGCCATCTCCCACACAGCCCAGCGGAAGACCGTCTGGCCATCCTGGCGCAACGTCGGCCAGACATCCTGGGCGGCTTCAAGGATCGCCTGGTCGTCCGATTCATCGGAGTGGCGGGCGGACTCGCCAAGTGCACGGACGTCGTCGAGTGAGTGTGTCATGCCGATGGCGTCCCACTTGCTGCCATCGGAACCCCACACGGAGGGTGCGATGCCGGGGGTATCGGACGGGCCGATCACCACGGCGCCGGCACCGTCGCCGAGGAGGAAGGAAATGGTGCGCTCGTGGTTGTCGATGACATCCGAGAGCTTCTCGGCGCCGACCACCAGGACGTACTCGGCCGCGCCGGAGCGCACCAGGGCGTCGCCCTGGGCCACGCCGTAGCAGTACCCCGCGCAGGCGGCGGAGATGTCAAAGGCCGGTGCCGGCGTCGCGCCCAAACGGTCGGTGAGTGCGGCGGCAGCGGACGGTGTGGCATACGGGTGGGTCACCGTGGAGACGATGACGGCACCCAATTGGGAGGCTTCGATGCCGGCGTGCTTGAGTGCCTCTCGGGCTGCGCCTTCGGCCATGTCGATCACGCTGACGTTGGCGGCGGCGCGGTGGCGCGTCACGATGCCGGTGCGCTGGCGGATCCATTCATCGGAGGAATCGATCCACTGGCAGACGTCGTCGTTGGTGACGATCACATCCGGGCGGTACGCCCCGATGCCGACGATGCGCGAATGTGCGTTGATCGGTGCCTGCTTGAGTACGGGAGTGCTCATGCCTGTCCCTCCAGTTCGGCGAAGAGTGCCAGCGCCGCGGACAGGTCGTCCGGGGTCTTGACAGCGACGGTCTTGACGCCGGGCATGCCGCGCTTGGCGAGCCCGGCGAGGGTGCCGGCAGGGGCCAGCTCAACCACGCCGGTCACGCCGCGCTGCACCAGCGTCTCCATACAGAGATCCCAGCGGACGGGGCGGGACACCTGAGCGATCAGGCTCTCGACGGCGGCGGTACCGGCAGTGACTTCCTTGCCGTCGAAGTTGGAAAGCAGCGGGACGGCCGGGTTCTGCGGTTTCAGGGACGGCTGCAGGGCTTCCAGTGCGCTCACGGCAGGTGCCATGTGCGAGGTGTGGAAGGCGCCGGCGACCTTGAGCGGGATCACGCGGGCCTTCGCCGGCGGGTTCTCGGCCAGGGCCTTGAGCTGTTCGAAGGTGCCTGCGGCGACGGTCTGGCCCGCACCGTTGACGTTGGCAGGGGTGGCGCCGGCGGCCTCGATGGCGGCCAGGACCTCCGTGGGGTCGCCGCCGACCACGGCGCTCATGCCGGTCGGGGTGACGGCGGCCGCGGCGGCCATGCTGTTGGCCCGTTCCCGGACGAAGGTCATGGCTTCGGCTTCGCTGAGCACGCCGGCGAGGGCAGAGGCGGTGATTTCGCCGACCGAGTGCCCGGCAAGAACCACGGGCAGGGTGCTGAGTTCGACGTCGAACAGCGACTTTGCGGCCACGAGGCCAGCCGCGACAATCAGGGGCTGCGCGACGGCGGTGTCCTTGATGGTCTCTTCGTCCGAGGTGGTGCCGTGGGCCTTGAGATCAATGCCTGCAATCTCGCTCAATGCGGCCAGATGGCCCTCTACGGAAGGCAGTTCCAGCCAGGGGGCCAAAAAGCCAGGGGTCTGGGAGCCCTGTCCAGGGCAGACGATTGCAAGCACGTATCCAGCTTTCCAAATTGCCACGTGATCCACCGGTGTTTTCGTACACCAAGCTCACTGGGTCAGTTTGTAGGAAGTCTACAACGGTTCAGGTCTGGGAACGTGATCCGTGTCGTTCGGACGAGGTCTTCGGCTGGGCCGAAAGCCTTCCCACCACCAGCGCCGTCTGGAGGACAAAAGCCTCCCTGGGCAGTAGCGGATCCCATCCGGTGACATCGCAGACGCGCTTCAAACGGTAGCGCACCGTGTTGGCATGGACGAACAGTTCACGGGCCGTTGCCTCGAGGGAATGCCCCAGCTCAAGATAGGTTCCCAGCGTTTCGACGAGTCCGTTCGAGGCGGCCAGCAGCGGCCGGTAGATGTTTTTCACCAGGGAGCGGCGCGCCGCGTCGTCGCCCGAAACCACGCGTTCCGGCAGGAGATCGTCGGCTGCCACGGGGCGGGGGGCGGACGGCCACGCCTTCGCGGCGGTGAGGCCCGCAAACGCCGCCTGCGCGGAACTGCTCGCCTCCAGCAGCGAACCGGCTTCGGGGCCGTACACCACGGCGCCCGGGGCAAACAGCTCGCTCAGTTTCACATACGCCGTGTCGCGGTCCTGCACGCCGCCCAGGATGAGGATCAGCCGGTCGCCCTGGATGCCCACCAGGGCGTCCTCGGCGTACCGGCCGGCGGTGCGGCGCAGTTCGCTGACGTAGCTGGCGCTGGGTTCTGACGGCGAGTTGCCCACCATCACGGTGAACCTCTCCTGCGCCTTCCAGCCCAGTGCCGCAATCCTGGAGCGCAGGGCGTCCGTGTTCTCGCCGCGCAGGATGGCGTCCACAATAAGGGCCTCGAGCCGTGTGTCCCAGGATCCCCGGGACTCGGCTGCGCGCGCATAGACATCGGCGGCAGCGAAGGCCACCTCGCGCGAATACCGCAGCACGGCCTCCCGCAGCGAAGGCTGGTCCGATTCCGGCGCGATCACCGGCACCTGGTCCTCCACCACCTCCACCACAATCCGGATGAGCTGGAGCGCCTTCTGCAGGCTGATGGAGCGTGTCAACTCCGTGGGGGCATTGCCGAAGACGTCCGTGAGGATCCAAGACGGCGAGCTCGGCCGCTCGTACCAGGTCACGAAGGCGGCGATGCCGTTCTGGGCCACCAGGCCCAGCGCCGAGCGTTCATCGGAGCTGAGGCGGCTGTACCAGGGCAGCGATTTCTCAAGCTGGCGCATGATGGTGGTGGACAGCTGGCCCACGTTGGCGCGGAGCTGTTTCAGCGTCACCGCCTTTTCCGGCGTCAATGCACGCGAGGGTGCCTTGCGCTTTGCGGGGGTCTGTGAGGGCTCTGCCATGGAACGAGCATACGGCCCATCACCGGCAAGCTCCATTTGTGCGAAGGCTACAACTTCCTTTGTGGTGCGTCACTAGCCTTACCGGGGTTCCGGCAGGGAAGTTAAAGCCCGACGGCGGCCCCCACCACATGGTGGAAGCCGCCGTCGTTGGACATCGCGTGGGCGATCCGCGCGTGGTGCTAGGCGTCGCCGCCCGCGCCGCCGGTGGTGCCGGCGTTGACATCGAGGAGACGGTACTTCTCGATGGCCTGTGCCGGTGCCTGTGCGTCCACTTCGCCCTTGGCCGCCAGGAGTTGCAGGGTCTTCACGACGATGGAGTGGGTGTCGTTCTTGAAGAAGCGGCGGGCTGCCTGGCGGGTGTCGGAGAAGCCGAAGCCGTCCGCGCCGAGGGAGGCGAACTCGTTCGGGAGGAACTGGCGGATCTGGTCCGGGACGGCCTTCATGTAGTCCGAGACGGCCACGACGGGTCCGGTGGCGCCGGCGAGCTGGGCGGCCACGAAGGGGGTCCGGGCGGGGGTGCCGGGGTTGAGGAAGGCTTCTTCCTCGGCGGCGAGGCCGTCGCGGCGCAGTTCGTTCCAGGAGGTCACGGACCAGACGTCCGCGGCCAC
>NZ_JAFNLL010000050.1 GCF_017368795.1 Arthrobacter cavernae
GGCGCTGGATCAGCGGACGACGTCGGGCGGTCACCGAAGCCCCGGTGGTATACCAAGGACCCGTCCACCATGGGCAGGAAACCCTCATTGATGTGTATCTCCAGCGTGCTCATGGCCGCACCTTGGACATCATGACGGGCATCAGCGGCAAGGCCGTCTTGAAGTCTTGCTGCGGGTCCGTGTATTCGAGCTGCAGCTCGGACGCATCCGGGGGCGCCAGGTAGCTGATCCAGATCAGCTCTGTGGCGCCGGGAGCCAGGGTCCCGGGACTGCGGCCGGTGTCCTGGGGTGTCACTGTTGTGGCGGCCGAGCCCGCATCGCTCAGCTTCAGGCGGAGTTGTCCCGGCGCAAACAGCATCGGCTCCGGCCGGTTGTTGTGCAGTTCCAGCTCAAGGACGACGACGTCGCCCCAGGTGAGGTTCGCCGGCTGCGGCCAGGGGGAGCCGGCGCCGCCCGCCTCGCCGTGGCCGTCCGTGTGGCTGCCGTGGTCTGCCTTGAGGGCGGACACGTAGTTGAAACCCGGAACCGGGCTGCCCGCAGCGGCCAAGCGGGCAAGAGCCGCATGCGCTGTGTGAGCGGCTGGCTGGCCATCAGCGTCCAGCCTGGCCAGGCGTCCTGCACGGACCAGCCGCAGCGTTCCGAAGGGCGTCGCGGCAGTCGGTCCTGTGCTGGGCTGGGTCCTCGCAACAACACCGTAGGCACCGCCAGCCACCAGCAGGACCGCACCACCGCCCAGCACCAGGCCGAACTGCCGGCGGGACAGCTTCGGCTGTGGAATAGTGCGAATTCCGGGAATCATGAACGTACCCCTGTCGGTCATGGCCTGCTAGGTTCGACCTCCGCTCCCCACAGCGTGATCCTCCACGCGGAATCTGTCAATGACTCGCGATGCTCCTAGAAAATGCCCGTGTGGCTGCGATCTGTGTCACGGCAGTCCCCTCAGGATTCTGCGGACATTTAGAATGGGGAGCTGTGCGCGAAACAATCTGGCGCAGTCTCGCAGCTTCAGAAGGGCTCCCGGTGTCCAACTCAGCCGAATCCACCCCCCAACGTCCGCTGCGCATCGCCATCATCGGTGCAGGCCCGGCCGGCGTCTATGCGGCGGACATCCTGACCAAGTCCAACGAGGTCAAGGACGGCGACGTCGAAGTCAGCATCGACCTCTTTGAGGCTTACCCGGCGCCCTACGGCCTGATCCGTTACGGCGTGGCTCCGGACCACCCCCGCATCAAGGGCATCGTCAACGCCCTGCACAAGGTCCTGGACCGCGGCGACATCCGCTTCCTCGGCAACGTCACGTACGGCCGGGACCTCACCCTGCATGACATTCGGGCCTTCTACGACGCCGTCATCTTCTCCACCGGCGCCATCAAGGACGCCGCGCTGAACGTCCCCGGCGTGGAGCTTGAGGGTTCGTTCGGCGGCGCCGACTTCGTCTCCTGGTACGACGGCCACCCGGACGTCCCGCGCCACTGGCCCCTGGATGCCAGGGAAATCGCCGTGATCGGCAACGGCAACGTGGCCCTGGATGTGGCCCGCATGCTCGCCAAGCATGCCGACGAGCTGCTGGTCACCGAGATCCCGGACAACGTCTACCAGGGACTGAAGAACTCCCCGGTCACGGATGTGCACGTCTTCGGCCGCCGCGGCCCGGCCCAGGTGAAGTTCACGCCGCTGGAACTGCGCGAGCTGTCCCACTGCAAGGACGTGGACATCGTGCTGTACCCGGAGGACTTCGAATTCGACGAGGCCTCGGACGAGGCCATCCGCAGCAACAACCAGATCAAGACCATGGTCAACACCATGACCAACTGGCTGGTCGAGGAGCACGCCGAGTCCGAGCAGCCCTCGTCCCGCCGCCTGCACCTGCACTTCCTGCACAGCCCGGTGGAAATCGTCTCGGAAGACGGCAGCGGCAAGGTGTCCGGCATCAAGTTCGAGCGCATGCAGCTGGACGGCACCGGGAACGTCAAGGGCACGGGCGAATTTGTGGACTACCCCGTCCAGGCCGTCTACCGGGCCATCGGCTACCACGGTTCCCCGCTGGATGAGCTGGAGTACGATGCCAAGCGCGGCGTCATCCCCAACGACGCCGGCCGGGTGCTGGATGCCTCCGGCCAGGCCGTTCCCGGCATCTACGCCACCGGCTGGATCAAGCGCGGCCCCGTCGGCCTGATCGGCCACACCAAGGGCGACGCCCTGGAGACCATCGGCTGCCTGCTGGAGGACCGGCTGACGCTTCCCCCGGCGGAAAACCCGGACCCGCACGCCATCATCGAACTCCTCGAATCCCGCGGCATCGAATACATCACCTGGGAAGGGTGGAACAAGCTCGATGCGCACGAAGCAGCCCTCGGAACCGCATGGACCGAAGCGGAGTCCGGCTCCGGCGTCGTGCGCGAACGCGTCAAGGTCGTCCCGCGCGAGGAAATGATCGAGATTTCCCGTGGCTGACCGCGGCTGACGCTGCCGTTCCTGGTCGCCGACTGCACTTCCCGCCGCGAGGCGCCCGGCCTACCCTGACCCTATGGACTCCACGGTCCGCGAGCTCAGGCTCCGCACCGGCATCACCGTGCCCTGTTTTGTCGACGGCCGCCTTGTTCACGGCCGTGCGGCCGGCCTCCCGCTGCTTTTGCTCCACCCCTGGGGCGAGTCGCGGCACTGCTTCGACCGCCTGATTCCCCTGCTCCGCGAGGGCAGCGACGCGCTCGCCATCATCGCTCCGGACCTGCGCGGGCAGGGCGAGGCCGCGAAGCCCGCGGATGGCTACTCGCTGGAGGAGCAGGCCGAGGACGTCGCCGCCCTCCTGGAAGCCCTGGGTATCCCGGAAGCCTATGTGCTCGGCTCCTCCAGCGGCGGCTATGTGGCCCAGCAGCTCGCCGTCACGCACCCGGAGACCGTCGCCGCGCTTGTCCTGGTGGGTTCGCCGCTGAGCCTGAAGGGGCGCCCGGCGTTCGCGGACGACGTCGAGCAGCTCACCGACCCGGTCGACCCGGACTGGGTGCGCGAATCCCTCAGCTGGTTCCGCCTGCTGCACACTGTGCCCGCCTGGTACATCGAGGACCGGATCCGGGACGGCACGGCCATGCCAGCCCACGCCTGGAAGGCCATCCTGCACGGCCTGTGCGAGGCGGTGCCGCCCACCGAAGCCGGCACCATCGACGTCCCCACGCTCATCCTCTGGGGCGCGCACGATTCCCTCCTGCCGCGCAGGCACCAGGAAGCGCTCGCGGCGCGCATCCGTTCCTCCCGGCTCAAGATGTACGAGTCCACCGGCCACCTTGTCCTGTGGGAAGTCCCGGAACGCGTTGCGGAGGATACGGCTGCGTTCCTGGCCGCCCAGCCGGATGCCTGGGCCGTATCCAAACGCCGGAGACCGGGCTAAACTTTCCGGACGACGCTGCACTGGGCAATGGGAGTTCGATGAGGAACCTGATCCATCCGGCAGCTCCGGGCGGCCGCGCCCCGGAGCTGCTGCAAAGCCATGCCCGGGCCGGCCATGAACTCCTGGATCCCCGCCGCCTGCTCCTGCCGGATTCCGCGGTCCTGCCGGATTCCGCCGAGCTGCCCGGGCTGCGGCGCCTGATCCGCGAATCCTGGCAGCGCTCCGTGCGGCACCAGGCCAACCCCGATGCCGCCGAGGCGCCGCTCGCCATGGACCGGGCCGAGCTGGAGGAATACCGCCGCCGGCATCCCCTGGCCACCATCATGCCGGTCATCCGGAAGCTCCTCGTCCAGCCCAGCCATGACAGCGGGCTGCTGGTGGCGGTGGGGGACGACGTCGGGCGGCTGCTCTGGGTGGGCGGCGATCCGGTCCTGCAGCGCCGGGCCGAGGGCATGATGTTCGTGGAAGGTGCCGACTGGTCGGAGGCCTCCGTGGGGACCAGCGCCCCGGGAACCGCCCTTGCCCTCGACCGCAGCATCCAGATTTCGGGCGCGGAGCACTACACCCGCTCGGTGCACCCGTGGAGCTGCACTGCCGTTCCCTTCCACGACCCCGACTCGGGCGCACTGCTGGGCGTTGTGGACATCACCGGCACGGAAACCGCCGTGGCCCCGCACACGCTGTCACTCGTGGAGGCGACGGTGGCCGCGGCCCAGGCCCAGTTGCGCATCGAGCGGCTCCAGTCCGCGGCCGCCCGGACAAGTACCCGACGCCGGAGCTCGCCGTCGGTCCCGGCCGGCACCTCGGGTGCGCTGTACCGGAACAGCCTGCAGCTTCTGGGCAGGGACCAGGCCCTGCTGAGCATCGAGGGCCGGACCGTCGCGCTCTCGGCCCGGCACAGCGAAATCCTGGCGCTGCTGGGCAGCCACCCGGCAGGTCTCAGCGCCGAGGAGCTGTCCGCGCAGCTCTACCCGGGCGAGGGGTCCACAGGCGGGGGGTCCACAGTGACGTTGCGGGCCGAGATGGTGCGGCTGCGCAAGGTCATCCAGCAGCTCAGCCCGGCGGCCGTCCCCGAATCCCGGCCTTACAAGCTCTCCGTGGAACTGTTCCCCGACTCCGCGCAGGTCCTCAGCTGCTTGCAGCGCGGCGCGCACCGGATTGCCCTGGAAATCTACAAGGGCGCGGTCCTGCCACGCTCCGAGGCGCCGGGCATCGTGCAGCTGCGCGGGCGCGTCGCCATGCTCCTGCGCGAGGCACTCCTTGCGGACGGCAGCGCCGAGTCGCTGCTGCAGTACGCTGAGCTGCCCGAGGCAGCGGACGACGTCGAGGTCCGGCGTGCCGCCCTGCGGCTCCTGCCGCCGCGCTCGCCCAAGCGGGCCGCCGTCGTCGCCGATCTTGAACGCCTCGAAACGGAACTCTCGGCCTGAATGTGAGCTGGCTCACGGGGTTGCAACCTGGCTGCAACCTCCCCGCTCCTAGGCTCGGTGCATCAGATGCCGTAGCAAAGGAGCTCGCAATGACCGTTTACGCACAGCCCGGTACCGAAGGTTCGAAGGTCACGTTCAAGGACCGCTATGAGAACTGGATCGGCGGGGAGTGGGTGGCCCCGGTCAAGGGCCAGTACTTCGAGAACATCACCCCGGTCACCGGCAAGGCCTTCTGTGAGGTTGCCCGCGGCACGGCGGAGGACATCGAACTGGCCCTGGACGCCGCGCACAAGATCGCCCCGTCCTGGGGCAAGACCTCGGCCACGGAACGCGCGGCCATCCTGAACAAGATCGCGGACCGCATCGACGAGAACGTCGAACTGCTGGCCGTTGCCGAGTCCTGGGACAACGGGAAGCCGGTCCGGGAAACCCTGAACGCGGACATCCCGCTGGCCGCCGACCACTTCCGCTACTTCGCCTCCGCCGTCCGCGCCCAGGAAGGCAGCCTGACCCAGCTCGACGAGGACACCACGGCCTACCACTTCCGCGAGCCGCTCGGCGTCGTGGGCCAGATCATCCCCTGGAACTTTCCCATCCTCATGGCCGTCTGGAAGCTGGCCCCGGCGCTGGCCGCCGGCAACGCCGTCGTGCTCAAGCCCGCCGAGCAGACCCCGTCTTCCATCCTGGTGCTGATGGAACTGATCGGCGACCTCCTGCCCGCCGGCGTCGTCAACGTGGTCAACGGTTTCGGTGTCGAGGCCGGCAAGCCGCTCGCTTCCAGCCCGCGGATCCGCAAGATCGCCTTCACGGGTGAGACCACCACGGGCCGGCTGATCAGCCAGTACGCCTCCAACAACCTCATCCCCGTCACGCTGGAACTCGGCGGCAAGAGCCCGAACATCTTCTTCGACGACGTCGCCGCGCAGAACGATGCCTTCTATGACAAGGCCCAGGAAGGCTTCACGCTGTTCGCCTTCAACCAGGGCGAAGTCTGCACCTGCCCGTCCCGGGCCCTGGTTCAGGAGGGCATCTACGATTCCTTCCTGGCCGACGCCGTGGCCCGCACCAACAAGATCATCCAGGGCAACCCGCTGGACACGGACACGCAGATCGGCGCCCAGGCCTCCAACGACCAGCTGGAGAAGATCCTCTCCTACATCGACATCGGAAAGCAGGAAGGCGCCAAGGTCCTCACCGGCGGTGCCCGTGCCGAACTCCCCGGAGACCTGGCCGGCGGCTACTACGTCCAGCCGACCATCTTCGAAGGCCACAACCGCATGCGGATCTTCCAGGAGGAGATCTTCGGCCCCGTGGTCTCGGTCGCGAAGTTCAGCGACTACAACGATGCTATCGGCCTCGCCAACGACACCCTGTACGGCCTCGGCGCCGGCGTCTGGTCCCGCAACGGCAACGTCGCCTACCGCGCCGGCCGCGAAATCCAGGCCGGCCGCGTCTGGATCAACAACTACCACGCCTACCCGGCAGGTGCCGCGTTCGGCGGCTACAAGTCCTCGGGCATCGGACGTGAGAACCACGCCATGATGCTGGACCACTACCAGCAGACCAAGAACCTCCTGGTCAGCTACAACGAGAACAAGCTCGGCTTCTTCTAGGCCAGGCCCATAGACCGGCGGGGCGGGCTGTCGCTGGCCCGCCCCGCCTATCCAAAGCACCACCCAACCGCACCATCCAAGGAGAATCGCCAATGACGACGATGCACGCAGCAGTAGTCACCGAATTCGGCCGTGAACTGCAGATCCAGGAAATTGAACGCCCGACGCCGGGTCCCGGCGAGGCGCTGGTCCGCCTCATCACCTCGGGCGTCTGCCACACCGACCTCCACGCCGCGGAAGGGGACTGGCCGGTCAAGCCCAAACTTCCGCTCGTCCCCGGGCATGAAGGCGTGGGCGAAGTTGTTGAACTCGGCGAGGGCGTCAAGGACCTTGCGGTCGGCGACCTCGTGGGCAACGCCTGGCTGTGGTCGGCCTGTGGCGAATGCCAATACTGCCGGACCGGCTGGGAAACGCTGTGTGAGTCACAGCAGAACGCCGGCTACGGCGTCGACGGCTCCTTCGGCGAGTACATGCTCGTCAACACCCGTTTCGCGGCCAGGATCCCGGAAGGTTCGGATCCCGTGGAGGTCGCGCCCGTGCTGTGCGCCGGCGTGACGGTGTACAAAGGCCTGAAAATGACCGAGGCCAGGCCCGGACAATGGGTGACCATCTCCGGCATCGGCGGCCTCGGCCACATCGCCGTCCAGTACGCCGTCGCCATGGGGCTGCGCGTGGCCGCCGTCGACATCGCCGACGACAAACTCGCCCTCGCCAAGCAGCATGGGGCAGAGCTGACGGTCAACGCCCTCAAAGAGGATCCCGTCGAGGTCATCCAGCGCGAGACCGGCGGCGCCCACGGCGTCCTTGTGACGGCGGTCCACCCCTCCGCCTTCGGGCAGGCCATCGGCATGGCGCGCCGCGGCGGGACGATCGTCTTCAACGGCCTGCCGCCCGGCGACTTCCCCGCACCGATCTTCGAGATCGTCCTCAAGGGACTGACCGTCCGCGGCTCCATCGTGGGCACCCGGCAGGACCTCGAAGAGGCACTGGACTTCTACGCACAGGGCAAGATCCACCCCACGGTCTCCACCCGCGAGCTGTCCGAGGTCAACGCCGTCTTCGATGAAATGAAGCACGCCAAGATCGACGGCCGCGTGGTACTGAGGTTCTGATGCCCCACATCACGCTGGAAGCCGCGGTGACGCTGCCCGGGGAGGACTTCTCCCGGGTGGCGCTCACCGCGGCCTCCGTGGAACTGCTCAGCAAGCTTTGGTCCCAGCACGGCCCGCTCATGTTCCACCAATCCGGCGGCTGCTGCGACGGGTCCGCGCCAATGTGCTACCCGGCGGGGGAGTTCCTGACCGGCGGCTCGGACGTGCTGCTGGGGCGGTTCGACCTTGGCAGCCCAGGGAACCCGCGCCCCCTGGAGTTCTGGATGTCCAAGGAACAGTTCAGCTACTGGTCCCACACCCACCTGACCGTGGATGTGGTCCAAGGCGCGGCAGCGGCTTCTCCGTGGAGGCGCCGGAAGGCAAGCGGTTCCTGATCCGGTCCACCCTCATGGACTGGGACGTGCCCGGCCTCTGAAAGCACCCGATTCGCCCCACACGCCACTCCAGTCCCGGAGGTATCACACCAGGCTGGCAGAATCTCACTATTTGGGATAATTGTGGCCGTCCAGTGGGTGGACATTATTCTTGATGAGTCCGTTTCTAAACACCCTCAAGATTGTGGACCCCTCTATGAATATTTTCCGGACCAAGTCAATCGAGCAGTCAATATCCGACGCCGATGAACCCGGACGCAAACTCAAGCGCTCCCTCAGTACCTGGGACCTGATGATCATGGGCGTCGCCGTTGCTGTCGGCGCCGGGATCTTCTCGGTGGGCGCCAAGGCTGCAGCCAACTTCGCAGGCCCTGCCGTCACCATCTCCTTCGCCGTTGCCGCTGTCACGTGCGCCCTGGCGATCATGTGCTACGCCGAATTCGCCACCGCCATCCCCGTCGCGGGCTCGGCCTACGTCTTCACCTATGCCACCATGGGCGAGGTTCTTGCGTGGATCATCGGCTGGAACCTGATTCTGGAGCTGTTCACTGCTGCTGCCGTCATTGCCAAGTACTGGGGCATCTACCTCAGCAAGGTGTTCGCGCTGATGGGCGTGGACATGCCTCCGTCCATCAGCATCGGCGGGGTGGACCTCTTCTGGGGCGCCTTCCTGATTGTCGCGATCTTCACCGTGCTCCTCGTCCTGGGCACCAAGTTGTCCGCGCGCGTGGGCAACATCTTCACCATCATCAAGATCGGCGTGGTGCTGTTCGTGATCGTGGTCGGCTTCTCCTACGTGAAGTTCGCCAACTACGCGCCGTTCGTTCCGGCTTCCGAGCCGACCGCCCACGGCGCCGGCACTGATGTCATGAAGCAGTCCTTCTTCGGTTTCCTGACCGGTGCCGTGCCTGCCCAGTACGGCACGCTCGGCATCTTCGCCGGCGCGGCACTCGTGTTCTTCGCCTTCATCGGCTTCGACGTGGTGGCCACCTCCGCGGAAGAAGTCAAGAACCCGCAGAAGACGCTGCCCCGCGGCATCTTCGGCGGCCTGGCGCTAGTGACCTTCCTCTACATCCTGGTTTCCCTGGCGCTGACCGGCATGGTGTCCTACAAGGATCTGGCCGCTGCCGAGAACCCCACCCTGACCACGGCCTTCGAGGCAGTCGGCAACACGGACGCCGCCAAGGTCATTGCCTTCGGCTCCCTGGTGGGCCTTACCACCGTGATCATGGTCCTGCTCATGGGCCTGGCCCGCGTGGTCATGGCCATGAGCCGCGACGGCCTGCTGCCCCGCTCGCTGTCCAAGACTAGCGAAAAGCGCGCGACGCCGGCCCGCCTGCAGATCATCTGCGGTGCAGCCGTGGCGCTCGTCGCTGGTCTGACCAACGTGGACCTCCTGGAGGAAATGATCAACATCGGCACACTCTCCGCGTTCGTGATGGTCAGCCTGGGCATCCTGGTGCTCCGCAAGAAGCGCCCGGACCTGAAGCCGGCATTCCGTGTTCCGTTCGGCAAGGTAGTGCCCTGGATTTCCGCTGTCCTCTGCCTGTACCTGATGACGAACCTGGCCGTGGAGACCTGGATCTTCTTCGGCATCTGGCTCGCGATCGGCATGGCGATCTACTTCGCCTACGGCCGGCGCCACTCCCGCCTGAACGAGAAGTTCGCGGCGGCCAAGGCTTCGGTCTCGGGCACTGTCAACGAGGCCAGTGACGAGGACGAAGACAGCTTCAGCAAGGTCTGACTCGAATGATTGCCTGACATAGGAAGCGCCCGGGAACCCGGGCGCTTCCTATGTTCGGTCCCAGCTACGGTGCGGCATGCTCGCTGACCCACTCCACGAGCGGCCGGAGTTTCTCCCAACGGGCGGCGATCTCTTCCCTGGCTGCCGGCGTCGAGACCCATTCTGGTTCGCCCACCTCCACGCCGGCTGACAGGGATTTGTGCTTGAGGAGCTCCGCCCGCGGATGCTCCTTGTCGAAGCCGCGCGGCACGGTCTTGAGTTTCTCGCCCTCAACGGAGAATCCCGAGGCCGCAACCTGGTCCACGATCTGCTGCAGGGCCTCGCCGCTGGCAGGGGCGTCCGCGGCCGCGCGGAAGCGGGCGAGCTGCGCCGGGGTGTGGGAGTGGTAGCCGCCCCCGATCAGCAGCCCGTCCGCGCTGATCTGGAGGTAGAAGCCCACGCCCTCCTGCGTGGCGGCAAAGGCGCCTTGCGCGGTCTTGTACGGTGATTTGTCCTGGGAGAAGCGGATGTCCCGGTTGGGCCGGAAGATCTTGGCCGGGCCGAACTGCGGCTCCAGCTCCGCCAACAGCAGTGTGAGGGGTTCCTTCACCGCGGAATCATAGGTGCCCTTGTGGGCCAGCCACCACTCACGGTTGTTGTTTGCCTCCAGCTCGGCGTAGAACCGGAAGGCCTCTGACGGGATGCCTGCGAATGTGCTCATGCAAGGAATCCTAGGGACGGCAGACGCGGCGTGGCCAGAACCGGTGTTGTCCATGTGGATAACCCCTTAAAGCAGACCACCCCGCTGCGGGTTGTCCGCAGCGGGGTGGTCATGGCTTGGGCCGGAACTAGCAGCCCAGTTCGGCACGCAGCTTGGCGCCGAGCCCGGCGTCAACGTTGGTCCAGTACTGGATGGCGCGTTCCTTGATGTCGGCGCTCTTCACTCCGCCCACGGCACCGGTGATGGTGTCCAGCAGGCGGGCCTTGGCGCCGTCGTCGTACACATCGCGGTACAGGGCGCCGGCCTGGACGAAGTCGCCGTCCTCGGCGTGGAGGGAGTGCGCGGCGTGGGTGAGCTCGCCGTCGTTCTCCCAGGCGCCGCCCGCAACGGCCGGCTCAACGGCAGCCGGGCCGCCCACGGAGTTCGGTGCGTACACCGGAACCGAGGGGGCGTTGAACAGGTAGCGTCCGGCGCCGTCCTGGCTGTAGTTGTTGACCTGGTTCTTCGGCTGGTTCACAGGGATCTGGGCGTGGTTGGTGCCCACGCGGTAGCGGTGCGCGTCCGCGTAGGAGAAGATGCGGGCCTGCAGCATCTTGTCCGGGGAAGCGGCGATGCCCGGCACGAAGTTCGATGGCGCGAAGGTGGCCTGCTCGATCTGCGCGAAGTAGTTCTCCGGGTTCTTGTTCAGCTCCATGGTGCCCACGTGGATCAGCGGGTAGTCCGCGTGCGGCCACACCTTGGTGAGGTCGAACGGGTTGAAGCGGTACGTCTTGGCGTCCTCGTAGGGCATGACCTGGACGTGCAGTTCCCAGGACGGGAAGTTGCCGGCGGCAATGTTTTCCTGGAGGTCGCGGATGTAGAAGTCGGCGTCCGAGCCGGCCAGGGCCTCAGCTTCGTCGCCGGAGATGGTCTTGACGCCCTGGTTGGACTGGAAGTGGTACTTGACCCAGAAGCGCTCGCCCTCGGCGTTGATCCACTGGTAGGTGTGCGAGCCGTAGCCCTGCATTTCACGCCAGGAAGCCGGCAGGCCACGGTCGCCCATGAGCCAGGTGACCTGGTGTGCGGACTCGGGGGACAGGGTCCAGAAGTCCCACTGCATGTCGGCGTCGCGCAGGTGGGTGCCCGGGAGGCGCTTCTGGCTGTGGATGAAGTCCGGGAACTTGATGCCGTCGCGGATGAAGAACACCGGGGTGTTGTTGCCCACGAGGTCGTAGTTGCCTTCGGAGGTGTAGAACTTGACGGCGAAGCCACGGGGGTCGCGCCAGGTGTCCGGGGAGCCGTTCTCGCCGGCGACGGAGGAGAAACGGATCAGCATGTCCGTCGCGACGCCGGGCTGGAACAGGGCTGCCTTGGTGTACTTGGAGACGTCCGAGGACGTCCTGAAGGTACCGAAAGCGCCGCCACCCTTGGCGTGCACAACACGCTCCGGGACCCGCTCGCGGTTGAACTGGGCAAGCTTTTCCACCAGGTAGTGGTCGGTCAGGATGATGGCACCGTCAGCGCCGACGGACTTGGAATGCGCGTCCGAGGTGACGGGTGCGCCCGACTGTGTGGTCGAGATGTTCGCGGTCATCGTTCTCCTATTTCTTTGTTTCTTGAGATTCGGTGGGAAGCAGTTGTTTGGCCTGGCAGTCCTGGCAGATGCCCTGGTACAGGACGTCGGCGATCTGGATGGTCATGGGCTTGGAGCGCTCGTCCCAGTGCGGGGTGAGGCAGGGGGCGTGGCCCACTGCGCAGTCCACGTCCTCCACCCGGCCGCAGCTGGTGCACACGGCGTGGTGGTGGTTGTCGCCCACGCGGGTTTCATACAGTGCGGGGGAGTGCGGGGGTTCGAAGCGGCGCAGCATCTGCAGGTCCGTCAGGTCGCTGAGGACCACGTATACGGACTGCGCCGTCAGTTCAGGGAGTTCCTTGCGGGCGGCTGCGAGGATGCCTTCTGCCGGGGAATGCGGGTGATGCTCGACGGCGGCGAGGACTGCCAGCCGCTGTTTGGTCACGCGGCGGCCATGGGAATGCAGGGCCGCCGCCCACGCTTCCTGCTCTGCCCTGTGCTCTGTCATGCATTCAGTGAACCACTTATTATGAGCAGCTCATAATAAGGTGACGCTAACTTCGATGAGCCCGGCAGGGCCGCGAAAACGGGAACACACTCAGCTGCGCAGTATCCGGTACCAATTTCGCATTGCACCGGTTTGGGCAGTCTGCTTGGATGGTGTCATTGCCGCCGGACTGACCGGTGGAGGGCGGAGCGCATCCCATGGTAAGAGCAGGTTCGGCCAGAATTTTCGAGGGATTCATGCGGCAGTCCGCGATCGTCGCTGCGCTCCTGCTCGCCTTCGTCTCGACGTTCGTGATGGTCGACCCCGCGTACGCCGCGGTCTCGGTGTCGCGAGCCGAGGTCAGCGGCTCCAATCTGCGCATCGAGGGTGCCGCCATCGCCAATCGCGACATCACCGTCGATGGCGTCATCATGGGCAGGAGCGACTCCGGCGGGCAGTTCCGCATTGATCGCAGCCCCTTCACGCCGCCCGCCGACTGCACAGTTGACGTCAATGACGGTTCGGCGACGCCGCGGGTCACAACACTGTCAGGTTGCGCAGTGACCGCGCCGCCCCCGCCGAGTGCCTTCGCCATTGATGACCGGCCGCTCCCGGACGGCAACGTCGGGACCGACTACAACAACTTCGTCACCGCGACAGGAGGGAACGGCACCCCCTACCGCTGGTCGATCGCGGCAGGTGCCCTGCCCGCCGGCCTTGCGCTCAGCGACTTTGCGTCGGCGTCGGGGCTCATCTCCGGCCGGCCCACCACGGTGCAGGTCTCGACGTTCACGGTGCGGGCCACCGACCAGGCTGGAAACAGCACCACCCGCCAGTTCACCATCACGATCAACCAGGCACGGCCACTCGTCATCACCAGTCCGCCCCAGCTCCCGGCCGGCACTGTCGGCGCCGCCTACGCGGTCGGGGTCTTCGCCGACGGCGGCACAACCCCGTACACGTGGGCGCAGACCGCAGGGACGCTTCCGCCGGGCCTGGCCCTGCAGGCCTCGCCCGGACGCATCCAGGGCACGCCCTCGGCGGCGGGGACGTTCAGTTTCACCTTGAGGGTCAATGACTCCGCGGGCCAGTCTGCGACCGGGACGTTCAGCATCACCGTCAACGCCCCCGCGCCGCCCCCGGCGCCGCCGGGAACACCGTCCCTGGTCAGCCCGGCCGATGGTGCATCGGTCATCACGCCGTTTTCCATTTCGTGGACAGCGGTTCCGGACCCTGTGGGCATCACGCACTACAACTGGTCCGTCAGCACCGTGTCCAATTTCGCGACGACTGCCGCCGTCGGTACCACCCCGGGTGATGTCACCCAGGCAACCGTGAACAACCTCGCGAACGGAACCTACTTCTGGCGTGTTCAGGCCGTTAACGCCGCCTTCGGTGCCGGCGCGTTTTCGGCCGTGCGCAGCTTCATCGTCACGGGCACCACAAACCCGCCGGCGCTCTCCGGATTCTCGGTGAATCCCGCGAATGTGACCGGTGGAAGCCCGGCGACAGGCACCGTATCGATCACGCTGCCTGCGCCGGCAGGTGGGACAACCATCGGCCTCGCCAACAGCCAGCCCTCCGTCGCGACGCTGCCGGCATCCATCACGGTCGCCGCGGGCCAGACGAGCGCCACGTTCACGGTGACGACGCAGCCCGTGACGTCCTCCTTCACCGTGGTCATCACCGCGACCCTGGGCGGCGACAACCGGTTTGTGTTCCTCTCAGTTGCCCCGGCGTCGCCACCGCCGGCGGCGGACACTGTGGCCATCCAGCGGGCCGAATACGACGCCAACAAGCGGACCCTGATGGTCGAAGCCACCAGCACCAATGCATCGGCCACTCTCACCGTGTTCAACACCGCAACGAACGTGCAGATCGGGACCCTCGCCAACCAGGGCGGCGGACGCTACCAGGCCACGTTCAGCAACGTCGCCACGAACCCGGGGAACGTCACGGTGAAGAGCAGCCTGGGTGGAGCGGCGTCGAGGAACGTTACGGTGAAGTAGCCCGCTCGGCGGATTCGTCCGGCGGCCCGCAGGTGTTTGGCACCTGGCGGGCGGCCGGCGCTGGCCCGGTGCCCGGTGGGTAGGGTTGGACGGTGGCGAAACTACTGGCAGACATCACCCCGCTCAAGGAGAGCCCGGCATTCCGCCGGCTTTGGCTCGGGTCCTCGGTGGCTGCCATCGGCTCCCAGCTCACCCTGGTGGCAGTGAGCCTGGAGGTGTACCGGCTGACGCAGGAGAGCCTCTATGTGGGGCTCCTGAGCATCTTCGCGCTGGTGCCCCTGGTGGTGGCCGGCCTGTTCGGTGGTTCCATCTCGGACGCCTACGACCGCCGCAAGGTGGCACTGGTGGCCTCCCTGGTCCTGTGGGCCACCACCGCCTGCCTTGCGCTCCAGGCCTGGCTCGAAATCGGCAACGTGTGGATCCTGTACGCCCTGGTGGCCGTCCAGAGCGGGGCGCAGGGCATCAACGGCCCCGCCCGCAGCGCCATCATCCCACTGCTGGTCCGCAAGGAACTGCTCCCGGCGGCCAACGCCCTGAGCATGCTCACGTTCGGCCTGTCCATGACGGCCGGTCCGCTGCTGGCGGGTGTCCTGGTGGCATCCATCGGCTTCGGCTGGACGTACACGATCGACGTCCTCAGCTTCACGTTCGCGCTGTGGGGGCTGCTGAAGCTCCCGGCCCTGCCGCCGTCCAAGGACGCCTCGCGGCCCGGGCTGCGCTCCGTCGTCGAGGGCTTCCGCTTCCTGGGCACGCGCCCGAACGTCCGCATGACCTTCATCATCGACCTCATCGCCATGATCTGCGCCCAGCCCCGCGCACTCATGCCTGCAATCGGCGCCGTCATGATCGGCGGCGGCGAGACCACCGTGGGCGTCCTGCTGGCCGCGACGGCGGTGGGGGCCTTTCTGGCCGGGCTCTTCTCCGGGCCGTTGGGCCGGGTCCGGCGGCAGGGCAGCGCCGTGGTGTGGTCAGTGATGGGCTGGGGAGCCTCGATATCGGCCTTTGGCCTGGTGGTGCTGCTTGCGGGCGACTCCGGCCGCGGCGGCGTGACCTTCTGGCTGCTTCCGGCGGCCCTGTGCTGCGCGCTCGCCGGCATCGCCGACTCCGTCAGTGCCGTCTTCCGCACCACCATCCTGCAGTCGGCCACCCCGGACCACATGCGCGGACGGCTGCAGGGCGTGTTCATCGTGGTGGTGGCCGGCGGGCCCCGCGTGGGGGACATGCTGTCCGGCGGCCTCACCCAGTTCCTCAGGGAAGGCTGGGTGCTGCTGCTCGGCGGGCTGCTCTGCATCGGGCTGGCATGGTTCGCCTCGCGCCGGCAGCCCGGATTCGTGAAGTACGACGCCGCGCATCCGCTGCCCTGAGCCGGAACATGGCGGCCGTCGTCGACGTTTAACCCCTAGAGCCACCACGCTTGGAAAGGACCACAGTGCACAAGCACAACAACGGCCTCAAGACCGCAGCCCTGTTCGGCGTCCTGTGGGC
Organism: Arthrobacter cavernae; assembly: GCF_017368795.1. Classification (GTDB taxonomy): domain Bacteria; phylum Actinomycetota; class Actinomycetes; order Actinomycetales; family Micrococcaceae; genus Arthrobacter; species Arthrobacter cavernae. The sequence goes on from NZ_JAFNLL010000050.1 coordinate 15,889, forward strand.
GGTGCTCCTTGGCCTGGGCGCCGTGATCGGCGCCGGCATGCGCAGCTCCGCGCCCATCTGGATCTTTGCCCTGATTGGCGTCGCGACCACTGCCTACGGCTACTGGAACAGCGACAAGATCGCCATCCGCTCCATGGCCGCCTACCCGGTGACCGAGGCGCAGGCGCCGCAGCTCTACCAGATCGTGCGCGAGCTCTCCGTGCGGGCCAATCAGCCGATGCCGCGGATCTACGTTTCGCCCACCATGAACCCCAACGCCTTCGCCACGGGCCGCAACCCCAAGAACGCGGCCGTCTGCTGCACCGAGGGCATCCTGCACCTGCTGGACACGCGCGAACTGCGCGGCGTGCTGGGGCACGAGCTCATGCACGTCTACAACCGCGACATCCTGACGTCGTCCGTGGCGGCCGCCGTCGCAGGCGTCATCACCTCGGTGGGCCAGATGCTGCTGTTCTTCGGCGGCGGGGACCGGCGCAACGCCAACCCGCTCGCGATGATCGCCATGGCCTTCCTCGCGCCGTTTGCGGCGTCGCTGATCCAGCTCGCCATTTCCAGGACGCGGGAGTACGACGCCGACGAGGACGGCGCGGAGCTGACCGGCGATCCGCTGGCGCTCGCCTCCGCCCTGAGCAAGATCGAATCGGGTGTGCGGCAGGTGCCGCTCCCGCAGGACCAGCGCCTTGTCAACACCTCGCACCTCATGATTGCCAACCCGTTCCGTGGCGGCGCCATGACCAAGCTGTTCGCCACGCATCCGCCGATGCGCGAGCGCATCGCCCGCCTGGAGCGGATGGCCGGCCGGCCGCTGGCGTAGGCCGGGGGCCGGAACGGCAAAAGCCGGGGAGCGGTGCCGGTGTTCCGGCGCTGCTCCCCGGCTTTCGGGAAATGCGGATCCTAGCTGCGGAAGTTCACGAACTGCAGATCGGCCTCTTCGAACTTCTTGAGGATGTTCATGGTCTCCTGCAGGTCATCGCGGGACTTGGAGGTGACGCGGAGTTCGTCGCCCTGGATCTGGGACTTGACGGACTTCGGTGCTTCGTCGCGGATGATCTTGTTGATCTTCTTGGCGAGGTCCTGCGCGATGCCTTCCTTGATGGAGCATTCCAGGCGGTACTCCTTGCCGGAAGGGTACGGCTCGCCCTGGTCCAGGGACTTCAGGGAAATGCCGCGCTTGATGAGCTTGGACTGGAAGACATCCAGGACGGCCAGGACGCGGTCCTCCGAGTTGGCCTTCATGAGGATCTTTTCGCCGCTGAAGTCGATCTCAGCGCCGACGCCCTTGAAGTCGTAGCGCTGCGCGATTTCCTTCTGGGACTGGTTGAGCGCGTTGGCGACTTCCTGCTTGTCTACCTTGCTGACGACGTCGAATGTGGATTCGCCTGCCATGACTCTCCTTAGATTGGGGGCCCTGCGAAGGGCGGGTTTGTCTGCCATCCAGCCTAGTACGGAAGCTGCGGATTGGGGCCGCCCCCGGTCTTCACAGTTCGCTCACAGCACACGCGCGGCTGGAACCAAGCCGGACCGGAGAGAGTTGTACCTGTTGGAACAGCCCATCGTCGGAGGTAAGTGTGAGCAACAAGGCCGTCCACTACGTCACCAGGTCCGCCAGCGCCGCCGCAGGTTCACTCGGCACTGCCGCAGTGGCAGCCGCCGGCGCCGTCGCGGCCGCCGCCGTCGCGGCGTCCATCGTCCTCAGCCCCGTGCCCAATGCCTCGGCGCGGATGGAAGGCGTGCACCTGGACCTCCAGCGTGCCGTGGAACTGAACCAGATCACCTCCGAGCAGGCCGCGCGCTTCGAGGCGAAACTGGCCGGCAGGATCCTCGGCGAGGCCTGAAATCCGGGGATTTTCCGCCCTCCCGATGCTCGATTCGATTCTTGGCGAGAAGTTCTGTAAGGTTGTCTTGCTCGCGGTTACCGGAACGAATTCGAATCGGTGGCTGTGAGTGATCTTCTTTCGAAGTTCGGCAGATTACCCGAGCGGCCAAAGGGGGCTGACTGTAAATCAGCTGGCAACGCCTACGGGGGTTCGAATCCCTCATCTGCCACATCCCCGGATTTCCGGGAAATTTAGACCCGCTGGGATCTCTTCGGAGGTTCCGGCGGGTCTTTTTTATTGCCCGGTGATCACACTTGTGAGCACAGTCCTGCGCGCAGGCAGCAGAGACGCCGCACCTTCGACTGCGTTGCGGGCCGCGTCGCCCACCATGTGCGCGTACAGGTCCCGGGTGATCTGGCTGTTCGAGTGCCCCATGGACTTGGACACGATGGCCAGGTCTTGGCCGCTGGCGAGCATCAGCGACGCGTGCAGGTGCCGCAGATCGTGAAGCCGCATCATCGGCAGCCCGAGCTTGGCCACCATCAGCTCGAACAGCTTCGACACGTAGCCCGGGCGGAGCTGGCGCCCATCCTCGTACGTGAACACCCGGCCGCTCTCTGTGTACGCGTCAGCCCATGCGTGGCGTTCCTGCTCCTGCTGGAACTGCCATGCGATCAGCGCGGCCACGGCACGGTCTGAGAGGGCAACCACGCGGTCCTGGCCGGCGTCCGTCTTGATGGTGCCCTCAACGACCTTGTTGCCGACCTGGACGAGCTGCACACGGACGACCATGCGCCGGTTGGGCAGGTCAACGTCCTGCCAGCGGAGCCCGCACAGCTCCCCACGGCGCATCCCGGACAGGATGGCCACCTCGAACAGGGCGCCCATGCGGTGCTCCGTGGCCGCGTCAAGGAACCGGCCTGCGTCGGATGGCTCCCAGACTTGGATCTTCTTCTTATCGACCTTGGGCAGCCGTGCGCCGGCGGCCACGTTCTCGGCCAACAGCCCATCCTGCACGGCGTCCGTGAGCGCACTGGAGAGGGTCGCGTGGATCCGCTTGATGGTGACCGCACCGCGGCCGGCATCCTGCAGACCCTTGACGAGCCCTGCCACATGGGCCCGGCGGAGATCCCGCAGCAGCAGCTTCGCACCGAACGCCGGGACGATGTCCTTGGCGACGTAGCTCTTGTACATGCGCAGCGTTGACGGCTTGAGCTGGGAGTGGCGTTCCTGGGCCTCGAGCCATTCGTTGATGTACGCGGCGGCCGTCGTCTTCTTGAAGTCGTAGACCTGCCCGCGGAGCTGCTTCTCAGCCTCCCGCATGGCCTCCTCAGCGTCCCCGGATGAGGTGTAGCTGTAGTCGGTCAGGTAGCGGCGTTTGCCGCTTATAGGGTCAAAGCCGGCCGACAGGCGGAACCCCCAGGTGCCGTGCCGGTAGTTCTTGAGCTTGGGGCAGCTGGCCCCGTACTGCTTGCCCGTCTCGTCACGGCATCCACACCGCCTAGTCACCTTCGCCATTGGATGAGCCCTTTCCGTAGTTCACGAGATAACCCGTGATTCTGTTGTCGATCGACTCCAACTGCTCGATGACTTGGGACTCGATCAATATTTTTGCCCTGCCGGCGGCGCCCCAAACGTCGCGTACATCGTCCATGAGTTCGATTAGTAGGGCCGCTGATTCCTGCGCCATTGATCCAGTCATGAGCGCCGCAGGTTCCAGTCTCAAGTTGCCCACCTGGATGTCTTCGGCCTCCAGTGGAGGGACCAGGAGCATCGCCGGTGTTTGTTCAAGAACGTGAGCGATAGCCACTAGGTCGTTGGCCGTCATTGCCCTGTCGCCGTTCTCCATGGCGGAAACCGTCTGTCGCTTCCATGGTCGGCCTAGTGCCTCTTCCATGCGTGCGCCGAAGGTTGCCACGTCCATGGCTAGTTCTGTGCGGCGCACCCTGGCGTTGTGGCCTATCACTTTGGACATATCCCAAGTCAATTGCGGTCCTTCCATTGTTGAGCGTCAAGAAATATCTTGCCACACAAGAAAGCACTTGCAAATACCGGAGAGGATGCCGTAGTGTCGATCTCGGCAAGGAAAAACTTGCATCGAAACTAAATGCTAGACAGGAGGCAGATGTGGAAGCTCAGTACTCGAAAGAGGTTCAGGCGATCCTCGCCAAGCCGACAGCATCCGTCGATGAGTTCCGACTCGTCATGGGGTGCGGCCGCAGCCAGGCGTACCAGTTCGTCCGCGAAGGCAGGATCAAGACGTTGCGAATTGGAAGCCGAATCTTCATCCCTACCAGCGCCATCCGCTCAATGCTCGACGGCGCACCTCTGGATGCGGCATAGCCAGCCCGGCGCGCCGGCGGCAGCGTTTCCGGGCAACAAAAAGGGAGCCAGCTCGAACTGGCTCCCAAGAATCCAACCACCATCACCACGAAGGAAGTAAGACATGTCAACGATAGCACCCGCTCCTGCACCCGCTCCGGCCCGTAACCCCTACGCCACCGAAGCGAACCCGCAGCTGCAGCGCCACCACTGGCAGAACCTCGGCTGCCTCGTCGCCAGCTTCCGGCCCGAATGGCCCATCGACGACATCCTCACGAAGCTCTTTGATGCCCGCCACAAGCAGACCTTCCCGGAGCTCGCACACATCGCCCTCGCGGTCGCCATGAACCCGCAGTACAAGGGCCCCGGCGCCATCTACCTCATGGCCGCAGGAGTGATCGAACAGTGAACAACCTCGATATTTTCACCCAGGCCGCTTCCCCGTTCGATTCCCTCCGCCAGCTCAGGGCTGACGGCTCCGAGTTCTGGTCAGCACGTGACCTTGCCCCTTTCATGACGTACTCCTCGTGGAGGAACTTCATGGTCCCCATGGAGCGGGCCATGGCGACGGCCCGGAATCAGGGGCATGACGTCGAAACCAACTTTGCGGGATCCCGCAAAGTGTCAGCATCTGGGCCGGACAAGCAGGACTTCCACCTTTCCCGTTTCGCGGCGTACCTCGTAGCGATGAACGGCGACCCCCGCAAACCGGAGGTGGCCGCGGCTCAGGCGTACTTCGCCATCCAGACCCGTGTTGCGGAGACGACCGCGCCGATACGGGAGTTGACCTTCGAAGAGAAGATGCTCGACGTCATGGGCACCCTCCAGGCCCGCGTGGACGACCAGCGCCGCCAGCTCGCAGACACGTGCGAGCGGCTCGCTGCCGTGGCGCCCAAGGTGGAAGCGTACGACGCGCTCATCGACGCCAGCGGCTTGCTCTCCATGCAGGCCGCGGCGAAGGCCCTCGGTTTCGGGCCCAACATCCTGTTCCGGGACCTGCGGCGCCTGGGCATCCTCCAGCGCAACAACCTCCCCTTTCAGAGATACCTCCATCACTTCGACGTCAAGCTCGGCAGCTACAGGAACCGGGCCGGTGAGACGATCCCCACGGCCACCACCATGGTCCGGCCGGCGGGGCTGGACTTCCTTCGCCGGAAGCTCGCCAAGGCGGCCGTCGAGGCTACCTCCCAGGCGGTCGGCAGTCTCGTTAGAAGCGGAGGCCCCGCCCATGATCACTGAAGCCGACCTCGCCGCCGCCTGGGAATCAGGGTACTGGCACGGAACCAGCCACGAGGGGCCGCTGAACGACGCCGCCGTGGCCGCCAAGAACCCTTACCGGGCAAAGGGTGTCACCCCGGCGAAATCCTGCAGGGTGGCCCTCAAAAAACAAGCCGCGGACGCCGGGGCATCTGCTCCGGATTCGCCCACTGACTGATTGCAGAGATTGGAGGTGCCTCACTTTGGGTGCTGGAAATGTGGCTCAGGCCTTCACGTACTGGACATCGCTGGATGACCGGTCATTCCGGGTGCTGTGCCGCATGGCGCTCGTGTCCCTGGACAACGGGAATCCGCCCAAGTACTTCGCAGGGCGGGACGACCTGGCCGCGGCGCTCGGCAAGTCCCTGCCCGCAAAGCCCGAGGACACCGACTTCACGCCCGAAGCGGAGGCCGCCAGGAAGGTGCGGGCCAGCGTGTACGAGATCGTGCGCAAGGCCGTTGCCAAGCTCGTCAAAGAAGGCGTCATCGTTTCCAGCGGAGATGCCAGGTTCAGGAACCGTGCTGAGTACTCCCTGCACCTGACTCCGCAACGCCAGCCCCAACAGAACGTTGCCCCAGCACCCAACGAATCGTTGCCCCAGCAGACCCAACAGATTGTTGCCCCTATGCCCCAACAAAACGTTGCCCCTATGCCCCAACGATCTGTTGCTACTGACCCAACAGAACGTTGCCCCCTAGGAGTAGAGGAACCACTAAAGGAACCACTCATAGGAATACAACTAGGATCCAACATCACCGAAGCGTTCGAGTCACCTACTGCGAGCGAACCGCTGCAGGGAGAGATATTGATTGATCTTCCTGAAGTCAAAGCACCGACGTCCAAGGCCGCACTGGCCAAACAGCTGGCAGAGGACTTCAACGACTGGTACGCCGTCTATCCCAAACACACGGCCAGGAAGTTAGCCGAAGATGCCTATGTCAAGGCTCGGAAGAACGGCGCCACCGCCGAGGAACTTCTGGCCGGGGCCCGACGCTTCGCGGCTGAGCGTAAAGGCCAGGATCCGAAGTTCACGGCAGGTCCGGCACCATGGCTGAACCAGGAACGCTGGACCGACGACCCCACCCACACAGGTGAGATCGACGTCGAAGCCGTCCTCGGCAAGGACTACTGGACACCCGGAACGCCACCGGAAGGGCTCAGTGTGGCCGAAGAGATCGCTTGGAAGAAGCAGCAGCGTGCCGAGCGCAACGCTGAACGCCTTGAGGAAGCCAAAGCCAAGCAGGCAACCCAGCTGGGCCCATGGGATCCGGGGTACCACACCAGCCCGAATGTCCCGCCGCAATACGCGTGGGCCAACCGCCCGGACAAGCCGTCCGTGGGCGACAAGATGCGGAACACCTTCGCAATAGGCCTAGCGCTACAAGAGCGCATAGACGGACGCCACAAGCCCGATCACGGCGACCGCGCATTGGCCAAGGGCATGTCGCTCATGGCGGCGCACGAGGCCCGACAGGAAGCCGCCCAGAACACCCAGGACGGCCCCGCAGCCGAGTTCGGCCAGTGGTTCTCCACGTACCCGCGGCACGAAGGGCTCGCCGACGCCCAACGCGCCTATACGGAGGCCCGAAAGGCCGCCACGGCCGAGGAACTGCTGGCCGGCGCCCAGCGCTACGCCGCAGACCCCAACAGGGAACCTGGATACACAAAGCTCCCGGCCAAGTGGCTGGCCAGCGGCGGCTGGAACGACAGCCCACTCCCACCGCGCCGGACGGGCACCAGCGAGGACCGGATGCGGGCCAACCTGCAAGTCCTCGACGGATGGAGCCCAGGGCCGAACGTGGACGTCTTCGAACAGAAAGCCATCGGCCAATGAAACCCGACCACGAATCACCCCAAGGAAAGGACGCCATGACCACCTATACCCGCCCCAGTGAATGCACCCGCTGCGTCCCCGTCGAGACGCTCACCAGCGATTCCGGACTCAGCTGGACCATCGAGTCCGCCCACCAGCCCACCTGCCCCAACATCAGGAAGGACCACGGCAAATGAACACCAGCCCCAGCAGCGCAGGCGATCCCAATTACGATATCTACACCATCGACTTCCTCAACGACCCTGCAGCCGCAGGATTAGGCCCTGAGTTCGCCGGCATGGGGCTGCTACGCATCAGCGTGGAAGGCAGCGGACAACACGCAACCGCCCTCGTGGAACACGACTACGCAGTAACTGCCCTCACCGCCCGCCGCGACCTAGAAGGCTTCATCGCACTCTCCGCAACAGCCGTCCGGTGGCTGCGGCTGGGATGGCCCGAAGAATGGGGCACCCCCGAACTGCCCCCAACATGGGCCCCCGCCTACCCCGCCGGCGGCCACGCATGAGCGCGATCGAACCGAATGCACACGGTGTGCATACGCCCCGCGCACAACGCATTGGGCCAGACTCAGACGAGGGTTCGTACGGTACGGAGCTTGCGCGTGTGCGTGCGGGCGCGTTGGGCACTACGACGCCTCCGGACGGTACGGATGCGGAACGAAACGGTTTCCATGGATCCCGCGCAGGTGCGGGCGTTGGGCCTCACGATGATGCCGTAGCGGCGGGGCCGGGCGCTCTGGACCATTGGGGGAGCGTCCCTGAAGATGAACGCGCCACACTCGCGGCGGGGTTCGGTGCCGAGCTGGTCCGACTCCGGAAGGCGTGCGCTCTCTCTCAGGCCCGCTTGGGGGAATTGGCCGGGCTACGCGGCTCCCACGTCGGAAGGCTGGAGCGCGGCCAGCGCAGGCCCTCTGTGGCGGCCATTCAGGCACTCTCTCGGATAGTCGCCACCGAAGCCGAGAGAGACGCGGTACAGCACCGCCTGGCGACGCTGGCAGGCACGTCCTTGCGGGAGGGTGCGGCACGGAAGAAGCAAGCCAAGGACAACAAGCATCGCAGGTCGGCTCTCCGGTCCGCTGAGAAGGCGCACCGGCAAATGGCGGGCATCATCCGCGCCCAGGAGGCCCGCGGGGAGCTCGTGGCCGGCAACCTCCGGAGCTTGGCTGAGAAGTTGGGGGAGACCGTGACCCGGCTCCGCTCCGAGACCACACCGGATCCGGTCGGCATCAAGGGCGTCACGGCCAGGGACGCGCCCAAGCGCCGATTGGATCGGCCGCGGAGTCGCAGCCTCAAGGACATCGAGGCATGGGCGGCCTCATGGCGGGACAAGGATGACGACGATGACGAGTAGCTTTGACCGGTCAAAAGCAAAGGCGTGCGCGTGCGCGTTGGGCCACGAAAGCCCTTCGACCGGTCGAATGAAGGCCGGCATCCGAACCGTTCGGATAGGGCAGGTGAGCTGATTGGGGAACAGTTCGCAGGCTGAAAAGCCGCGTCATTGCTGGGTTCTTTCGAGGCGTGAGCACATGGTGAGCACGGAGGGTCTGCGCGGCCACAGCCGAACGAGGTTCCTGGAGTGACCGGCCGGCCTGACAACGCCGACCCGTCGCCGTCCCTGGGGGAGCTGGTGCGCGGTCCCATTGCAGCGGGAGTGCTCCGGTCCCTCATGCGGGATCAGGAACGGCAGATGCGGGAGAACGGCGCCGGCGTCCAGGTCTGGGCCTTGCCGGTATATAGAGCGCTGCAGGAAGCGTCAGGCGCGGAGCTTGAGCCGGCCGCCGTGGCGTCCGTTATCGGACGTGCCCCAGCAAGGATGAGAGCAACCAATTGGGTTGGTGTCATGGAAGCGGCGACCCGGACCGGACGGAGCGACCGGCAGATACGTCGGCTCGCCTCGTCCGGCCGGGTCATTGCGAAACGCATAGGCCACCGGAGCTGGTTGGTTGACATCGAATCATTGGAAAACGTCCTAAGGAATCAGGCAGCATGAGCACCACAGACATCGACCCGGACCAGATCATTGCCGACGCTGAGCAGGAAGCCGCAGAGGCCGAGAAGCTCGTCGACACCCTCGAGGAGGCGGTGAAGTCCGGAGACGACAGTGTGACCTTTGAGCAGGTCGAGAAGGCCCGCGGACTGCTTAGCTTCGTCCGGCTCCGCAAGGAAGCCGCCACACGCAAGGCAGCCGCGGCCAAGGAAGCGGCACGCGTCGAGGCCTGCGAGGCACTGAAGGCCGACATCACGACTCAGGTCAAAGGCGACGGGGACAGGTTCAGCAAGCAGCTCAAGACAGCCGTGGACGGCCTCCGGGAGCTGTACGAAGCGGCGGAAGCACGCAACGAGAACGTACGGGAATTCCGTCGCCGGGCAGGCAACCTGGGCATCCCGGAGCAGAAGCACATGGGTCCTGCAGCAGCGACGCACGGAGGGGTGAGACTGGCAGCCAACGGCGGTCCTGGATTGACCGCTGGCGTGATCGTCGGACGCCGCAGGGTGGACGTCATCGACATCAACATCTTCGTCAACCGCGCTTTGAACATGCTCGCCCGTGAAAACAAGTACAAGCACCTCGACTTTGTCGATGCCGGCGACGACCTTTTTGGGGATCTGGCGCGGGTTGATGCGGAGGCCCCGGAGAGCACCGCCAAGTACTTCTACCGTGGACCCAACGGCGGCGTCTTCGCCAAGGATGACCCCTTCACCCCGGAGGAGATCAAGCGCAACCAGCTGACGGTCATCACCAAGGCTGAGGCGTTTTCGGAATGACCACCGCGGAAGCGAAGGGCCAATGCACGGCGGAACAGCTCAAGACCATGAGCGCCGAGGAGATCGTCAAGGCCCAGCAGGACGGCCGCCTGGACTCATTGCTGGGGCGCGGATCCAAGGACTTGGCGGGGGAGGCCTCATGACCGGCAGCGCGGGATTCGAGGCGATGTTGGACGGGATCACCGAACGCGTCGAGGCGGCCATCCCGGGGGCTGCGTTCAAGGCCATGGAGCACGTCCGGCAGGTGGCCGTGAACCGCACCCCGCTGGAGGACGGCGACCTCCGCACGTCCGCGTCCGTGGTCCCCACCCCGGAGGGCGCGAACGTCGTCTACGACTCCGTCTACTCGCGCTATCAGGAGTACGAGCACTTGCATCACGAGGTCGGCCAGCGCCTCTACCTGACAACCACCATCATCGGTGAGGCCCCCAAAGTGATGGGCATCCTGACCAGTGAACTAGGGAAGGCGATCGGATGACCACCACAACGGGCAGCATCGACGCCCGACTGACCATCGACACGTCCGACTTTGAACGTGGCGCTGCCGAGGCACGCCGTGAGGCCGCCGAACTGGGGGCCCTGAGTCCCGAGATTGAGGTAAGCGCTGACGCTTCGGCCGCCATCGCTCAGATGGCGGCCACCGTATCAGAAGCGGACAGGGTAGCGCTTGCGAGTGGCCGGGTCGAGCTGGCGAGTGACCGGGTTCGGCTTGCCCAGATGCGTCTTGATGAGGTCACCGGCAACGCCAACGCTACGGATCGGCAGCGGTTGCAGGCCCAGATTGGTCTTGCTTCGGCGCAGCAGTCTTTGGCTACGGCTACGTCTCGGCTTGCCGAAGCCACTGAGAATGACACGGCCGCCACTGACCGCAACGAGGCATCCCACAGCCGCGCTGATCGGGCGAACCGGCGGCATGTCTCCGGGATCCAGGTGCTCATTGCCCTGTCCCCGGGCATCCTGGCCGCTGCCGCCCCGATCGGAGCGGCGGCGATTGGCTTGGGTGCAGCGTTTGGTGTCATGGCCGTCTCCGGTGTCGCCGCCGTCGCCGGCATCAAGCGGGAAATGGAATCCGGCACCGCCGTCGGTGACCAGTACGCGGCCGGGCTGACGGTCCTCAAGGGTGACCTTGACCTGCTCTCCCGCACCTCAGCCGTGGCGATGCTCGACTCCTTCACCACCAGCGTGGGCGACATCAACGCCCGGATGCCGTTCCTGAACCAGCTCCTTGGCGAGTCATCCGCGCAGTTGGGCCAGATCGGCGGGACCGCCCTGCGCGGAATGCTCGACGGGCTGCAGGCCATGAACCCGCTGATCCAGGCCGGCGGTGTGGAGCTCGGCAAATTCGTGGGCTGGCTCTCGTCCTTCTCCAACACCCCTGGTTTCCAGTCGTTCGTGTCCTACGCGGTCACGAACCTGCCCTCCGTGACGGACATGCTGCAGAACCTTGTCACACTCGGCGGGAACATCCTAGCCGCGTTCGCACCGCTCGGGCCTGTGGTGATCGGCATGATCAGCGGCCTCGCTGACGGACTCAACAGCGTCCCCCTGCCCGTGCTGGCCGGTTTGGTCACGTCTACCCTGCTGCTCGGCCCCGCCCTGCGGCTCGCGTTCGCGTCGGAAGTTGCCAAGATGATCGGTGTCGTGGCCGCGCAGATCGGCTTGACCGGGGTCATGGCCAATTTGGCCGTCCCCGTCGTGGGTATCCTCACTGCAGCTTTGGCTGGTATCGGCATAATGGCCGCAACCGCAGCCATCGGCACTCAGCAGGGCACGGCGGCGCTCACCGACTACACCCAGGCCCTCCGTGCTGACAGTGACGCCATCGGGGAGAACGTCCGCGCCACCGCGGCCAAAGCCCTGTCGGACGCTGGGGCGTTCGCCGCAGCCAAGGAGCTGGGCATCAACCAGAAAACCCTCACAGACGCGGTCCTCGGATCCGCTGATGCGATCAACCAGGTCAACGATGCGGCCCGCCGCGGCAAAGACTTCGTGAACGACTGGTCACAGGGTGTCATGACCCCGGATGGCATGTACGTTGCCACGGACGCGCAGAACAAGATGGGCAAGTCCATCGAGATCGTCACCGGGCAGCTCGGCACACAGTCCGGGGCGATCGCGAAGAGCAAACAGGACATCGAAGACCAAGCCGCGGCCACGGACAAGAACACCGCTGCAACGGAAGCTAAGATCGCCGCCGACGAACGCGCAGCCAGTGTGCTGGGTGTGACTGTTGCGGCGATCCAGGGTGCAAAGAAGGCGCAGGAAGACCACAAGGCGGCCGCTGATGCTGCCACCCTGGCGCTGCAGCTGGAGAACAACGCGGCGGGCTTGTTGAAGCAGGCGTTCGATGAGCTGAACGGCAAGTCGCTCGGTTTGGAGCAGGCGCAGACCCGGGCAGCCGCGGCGACGAACTCCGTGTCGGCGTCGTTTGTGCAGAACGGTGTGGCGATTGCGGGTGGCACGGCCGCGGCGGTGGCGAACCAGCAAGCCCTGCAGAACAAGGTCGCAGCGGACCAGGCGGCGGCTGAGGCTGTCGCGAAAGCCACGGGCAGCACCGAAGAGGGCACGAAGGCCTACGGGGCGTCCAAGGCCGCGCTGGAGGAATCCATGCGCGCCCAGGGCCTGCTCACGGAAGAGGTTCAGGGGTACATCAACAAGCTGTACGACGTGAACAACTTCAAACCCAAGCCGGTGGAGCTGGAAGTGCAGAAGGCGAAAGCCGAGGCTGACATCGCGGCGTTCCAGGCCAGAGTGGATGCGTTGCGTGGAAAAACGATCGACATTATCACCCGGAACAGCTCCGTGGAGGGCGGCACGGGTCCGTCCGGTGGCGCGGTGGGCAAAGCAGGCCAAGTGGTCGGGTTCGCGACGGGCGGGCCGGTGCCGGAGTATCTTGTGACGGGCGGGCACCCGGGCGGACCCCGGGGCACGGACACCGTCGCCGCATGGCTGACACCCAATGAGTTCGTGATGAACCGAGCCTCGGCACAGTCCATCGGCACGCCAGCGCTGAATTACATGAACCAGACCGGGCAGCTCCCGCCGGCGGCTGCGGCCGCACCGGGGCCCGCCATGTTCGAGGGAAATCTTTACCTCGACTCGGGCGAGTTCCTGGGCAAGGTGCGAGGCATCGCGAAGCAGGAAGCCGGAGCAGCCATTGGTTCGGTTGCCCGGTCTATCGGCCGGGGCGCGTCAGTCTAAGCGGCCCCGTGCTCACGGTGTGATCACAGGCCGAAACTGTCCAGCAATAGCAAGGATTCCGGGGCTGTGAGTTGATACCGAATCAGCTCACAGCCCCGCTCACGGAGGCAGATGGTCGGCTCGTAGCGGTCCCAGCTACCGACTGTGTTGGACGGACCCATCAAGGGCGGTGGCGATTTGTTCGGACGCCGACTTTTCCCCGGGAAGGTCAGCAGCCGGTATCGGGTGCTTCTCGAAGGCGTACTTGGTCAGATTCCCGGCGTCGTTCGTGAGCTGCCAGTGGAACGTCATGTCGCGGCGGACGTGGGCCGTCCACCCTGTACCGGCCGCGTAGTAGACCTCGTCTTTGTTGACCTGGATGACGCTCGCGACGCCCGCAGCGGCTTTGGCGTCGCTCCAGCTGTAGAAGTCCACTGTGCGGCCACCAAGGACGCAGGAAGCCGTGGAGGCCATGCCAGGGCCACCCTTCCCCACGTCGCTAGCCTGGACGGAGCCGCAGCCCGGGACCAGGGCGGCGATAGCCGAGGCGGTCTGTCCGTAGTAGGTCGTTGGTTTCGGCTCGGGCGTGGTGCTCGCCGCTCCCGTTTGATCAGTTGTCCCTGCAGTCGAACCGCAGCCAGCCAGTACCAATGCCAGCAGCGCAGCGCCAGCAACCCCCAATATTGATTTCATGCCTTGATCGTAAGGCAGCCTTGGGGAAGCTCTCAGTTTGGATGCGAGCTATGGACCCGTGTCCTCATGCCCTTGAATGAACGTTTCCCAGCAGCCGACTGGCCTGCGCTTTATCGAATAGGCGCCATCCAGGAGCCCCTGGCATTCAGCCCAGATCTGCGCTTGCCCTGCGGTATTGAACCCTAGTTCCAGGATGGCGCTTCCCTGGCTCACGCAGTACTCGATGCCTGTGGCCAGGACGGCGCTCGGTTCCGTAAGTATTCTGTCCAGCGTTGTCATGGCGCAATCCAAACACGGTGGTCCAATAATGGCTACATGCACCCATGAGGGGCAGGGCCTAGGGTGATCACCAAGTGAGCACGCACCGCGGAACATGGCCGGATACGAGGGGCCATGCAGACGACAGGGTAGCCCCGGAAATTGCCTAGATTCCGCACCAAACTCCATGTCCGGTACTGGCCGGTCACGGTAGTTGAATCACTGTAAATCAGCTGGCAACGCCTACGGGGGTTCGAATCCCTCATCTGCCACCCAAGGGAAAATCCCCGGAACCACATGGTTCCGGGGATTTTCTCGTTCCGGGCTGACAATTCCCTCCCTTGTTCGCAGATCCCCGCGTTCAACGGGGTGTTTTGCGAACAACGCAGGGTTT
>NZ_JAFNLL010000051.1 GCF_017368795.1 Arthrobacter cavernae
CCAAGGGAAAATCCCCGGAACCACATGGTTCCGGGGATTTTCTCGTTCCGGGCTGACAATTCCCTCCCTTGTTCGCAGATCCCCGCGTTCAACGGGGTGTTTTGCGAACAACGCAGGGTTTCGTGCGGCTGCGAGGCCGGAGTCCCTCACTCGCACTCCAGCGCTCACCCTTCGCCCGTCCCGGCCCCCGCCCGGCCGTCCTGACCCTCTTTGCCGAGCTCCGGCGTCGTAATGGCGCGGTTCGCCGTGTCGCAAACGCTTTCCGAAACCAAAAAAGGGCAGGACGGCGCGCAGGGCGGCGTCCCTCATAGGGAATACAGCGCAGGGCGTGTAGCCGGGGCAGGAAACGCCCCGGCAGGGTCTAGCTGGCGGCGTTTTCCAGCCAGTAGCCGTCCTGGTGGTGCACCAGCTGACGGCCGAGGCCGCCGGTGAGCTGGATCCACAGCGTGCTGCGGTCGTCGGTCATGCCGTCCAGGGTTCCGACGATCCTGTTGCCGCGGAGGTCCTGCAGGACAAGTTGCTGGTGGAGCGCGAGCTCGGGCCACACTTCGGTGTGCGGCTTGGGGGACTGAATGGTGCTCACAGGGGTCTCCTTGTTCGCCGTGGTCATGTGTTCCAGACATTCTGCACGGGATTCGTGAACCGGTGGTAAACGTTTGTGCAATCGTTGGACATAAAGCCCGGCTACCGCATAATGTTACCCGCGGGTAACATAGCTGCCATGCATCTGCTCCTGCGCACGCTCCTGCTCCTGTTCACTTCGTCCCGGCGTTCACCGCTCGGCGCGTGGGATACGTCCTCGCTGCCCCTGCGCGTGCTGCCGACGGACATCGACATCGCGATGCATGTCAACAACGGCATGTATTTCTCGCTCATGGACCTGGGCCGTTTTGACCTCATGGTCCGCAGCGGCATCTGGCGCAAGATGCGCCGGCGCGGCTGGACTCCCGTGGCGGCGGGGGAGACCATCTCCTTCCGCAAATCCCTGCAGCTGTGGCAGCAGTACACCATCGAGACCAGGGTCATCGGGCTTGACACCAAGGCCATCTACTTTGAGCAGCGCATGGTGGCGGACGGTGAAATCTATGCCCGCGCCCACATCGCCACGCGGCTGCTCGGCAAGGGCGGTCCCGTCAGTCAGGAGGCTATCATCGCCGAGTTCGGGGCACCGCCGGCTGATCTTGAGCTGCCCGAATGGATCCACGAATGGCGCGAAAACAACGCGCTCCCAGGTGCGCGCCGGCCGGCCCCGCACGTTTGGGCCTAGCTCCCGACATCCCTCCGGTGCGGGGCCGCGGCGGCGTCACGGTCTGGTACTCCGACGGTTCCAGCAGCACCGGCAGCCCATGAGCCGCGCCGGCGGCCGGCCCTCACGAGGGGGCGGCCGCCGTCGTGCGCTTTATTCCCGGTTTACCGGGGAGCGAACATCGCCTTCATCGAAGGGACTTCGGCGGCGCCGTCGCGTACCGTGGAAGCATGGCTACAGTTGACATCACCGGCGAACAGTTCGCATCGACCATCGAGGGCAATGACATTGTCCTGGTGGACTTCTGGGCTGCATGGTGCGGCCCGTGCCGCCAGTTCGCCCCCACGTACGAGGCCTCCTCCGAGAAGCACGCCGACGTTCTCTTCGCGAAGGTGGACACCGAAGCCGAGCAGCAGCTGGCCGCGGAGGCGGGGATCTCCTCGATCCCCACGCTGATGGCCTTCCGCGAAAAGGTCCTCGTGTTCTCCCAGCCCGGCGCACTCAACGGCCCGCAGCTCGAGCAGGTCATCGACGCCGTGAAGGCCCTGGACATGGAAGAAGTCCACGCCCACGTCGCCAAGCAGCGCGCCGAAGCCCAGGAAAAGGCCCAGGAAAACTAGAGCAACAGGCGGTCAGTAATTCGAGATCGCCGAAAAAGCACGAGGTCGCCGGAACGTTCCGGCGACCTCGTTGCGTTTCAGCGGCTTCGCTGTGTTGGGACTGGAAGCTGTGTGGGGATCAGAGGCGCTCGAGCTGTATGGGCTCGGCGAGCAGGGCGCTGAGGGACTCTTCGAGGTCCTGCACGGCGATGCCCCTGGAGTGCTTGTCCAGGTCTTCCTGGGAGGCCCACTGCTCGGTCAGGACCAGCTTCTCCTCCGTGGCTTCGGTGAGCTCATAGCGCAGGCAGCCGGGCTCGTTCACGACCTCTTCGATGGCGATTTCCAGGGCAAGCTTCACGCGGAAGAACTCGCCGTCGTTGGGGATGAACGTGGCTTGCAGGTCGATGGGTGCACTCATGGGAATCACCTTACCGGGGGAGCCGTGGTCCGCTGAAAATGGTTGATAGGACTTCCTAGCAAAAGTCTTCTCATAGGCCCCCGGAATTGGTAGCGTGCCCTCATGCTTTCATACACCGCCGGAGACACTGACGTCTCCTTGCTCGACGAGACCATCGGGGCCAACTTTGAACGCGTCGCGGCGAAGTTTCCCCTCCGGGATGCCCTCATCGAGGCGGCCAGCGTGCCGGGCGGGGACGCCCGCCGCTGGAGCTACGAGAAACTGAACGACGACGTCGACCACCTCGCCCGCGCGCTGCTCGCCCTGGGCGTCGTCAAGGGCGAGCGGATCGGCATCTGGAGTCCCAATTGTGCCGAGTGGACCATCCTGCAGTACGCGACGGCGAAAACCGGCGCCGTGCTGGTCAACGTCAACCCGGCCTACCGCAGCCACGAACTCGAGTTCGTGGTCAAGCAGAACGCCATGCGGACCCTGGTGGTGGCGCCGTCGGACAAGAACAGCGACTACGTGGGCATGGCCCGGCAGGCCCTGGCCAACTGCCCGGAGCTGCGCGAGGTCGTGTTCCTGCCCGGTGATCCGACCGTCGGCCTGACCGCGGGCGTCCCGGAAAGCAGCCCCGAGCTGACGTACGGCGAGCTGCTGACCCACGCGGACGGCGTCGGGCCCTCGGCGCTCAGGGACCGGATGGCGGAACTGGACCGGTACGATCCCATCAACCTGCAGTACACCTCCGGCACCACGGGCTTCCCCAAGGGCGCCACCCTGACGCACCACAACATCCTCAACAACGGCCACCAGATCGGCCGGCTCCTCGGCTACACGGAGCACGACCGCGTGGTGCTGCCGGTGCCGTTCTACCACTGCTTCGGCATGGTCATCGGCAACCTGAATGCCCTCAGTTTCGGCGCCGCCACCATCATCCCCGGCCGCGGCTTCAGCCCCGCTGCCACCCTGGAAGCCGTGCAGGACTTCGGCGGCACCTCGCTGTACGGGGTGCCCACCATGTTCATCGCGGAGCTGGCGCTGCCGGACTTCGCCTCCTACGACCTCTCCACGCTGCGCACCGGCGTGATGGCGGGATCGCTGTGCCCCATCGAGGTCATGCGCCGCGTCATCGACGAGATGAACATGCGGGATGTGGCCATTTGCTACGGCATGACCGAGACCTCGCCGGTGTCCACCATGACCCGGGCAGGCGACACGCTGGAGCAGCGCACCACCACGGTGGGGCGCACCATGCCGCTGCTCGAATCGAAGATCGTGGATCCCGGCACGGACGAGGTGCTGGAACGTGGCGGGATCGGCGAACTGTGCACCCGCGGCTATGCGGTGATGCAGGGCTACTGGGGCCAGCCGGACAAGACGGCCGAGGCCATCGACGCCGAAGGCTGGATGCACACTGGCGACCTCGCCCGCATGGACGGTGACGGCTACGTGGTGATCGAAGGCCGGATCAAGGACCTGGTGATCCGCGGCGGCGAGAACATCTACCCGCGCGAGATCGAGGAGTTCCTGTACCAGCACCCCGCCATCCAGGACGTGCAGGTGATCGGCGTCCCGGACGCCAAGTACGGCGAAGAGCTTATGGCCTGCATCATCCTCAAGCCCGGCGTTGAACCCCTGGACCTGGCCGGGCTGCAGGAGTTCTGCCGCGGCAGGCTGGCCCACTACAAGATCCCGCGCTACCTAGACGTCCGCGAGAGCTTCCCCATGACCGTCTCCGGCAAGGTCCGCAAAGTGGACATGCGCCAAGAAGCGGTAGCCCGCCTGGGCCTGTGAGCGGCGGCGCCCCTTGGATCTGGGCTCAGCTGTCCGGGGTCACCCCAAGCTGCGCCATGATGCCGGCAACATCGTAGTAGCGGCGTTCCTCCGTGACTTCCCCATCAGCATTGAACGTCGAGAAGACGGCCGCGTTGTTGATGAAGGACTTTCCGGTGGCGGGAATCTCGCCGCCGGGCGATGCCAACGGTCCCTGGTGCGTTCCGCGCAGGGTGTACTCGGCTGCGAACGTCCCGCTGTCTTGGAACAGGGGCCCCACGGTGACACTGACATCCGGGAAGGCCCGCAGGAGTTCCACCATGTCCTGCTCAACGGCGTCCCGCCCCTTCAGCGGCTGCGGGTAAAGCGGGTCGTGGACCACCGCGTCCTCGGCGTACGTTGCGGCAAAGGCCTTCGCATCATGAGAGTTAAGGGCCTCTATTGACTTGGCAATTGCGTCTGCGCTCATCGTTTGCTCCTTGATTGGTCCTGTGGTCCGCTGTTCGGGATAATTCCAGACTGCCCGGCTCCAGGTCCGGGCGGATCGGTCAACTGACCCATTTTTGGCCTGTTGCCGGCGGCGCCCATCAGGCGGATCTGGTGCGCCCGCGCCCTTGGTTCCGTCCCTAGGGAACGGCAGTGTGAAGTGCTCTAATTGAAGCGTGACGCTGGAGGAAGTGACAGCGAGAGGCTACGCGGCACTGGAAGCGGGGCGGTGGGCGGATGCGCGCGCCGCCTTTGAGGAGGTCCTCCGGGGCACCGGATCGCCGGGCGCGCTCGCAGGCTTGGGCGACGCCCTCTTTTTCCTCGGTGAGCTCAGTGAAAGCGTCCACTGCCGTGAGCGCGCCTACGCTGCCAGCCGCCGCGCGGGCAATGTTCCCGAGGCCATCGATTCCGCCGTGTGGCTGTGCCTCGTCTACGGAATGTCCCTCGGCAACGAGGCGGCGGCGCGGGGCTGGCTGGCTCGTGCGGAGAGCATGGCCGGGCCGGACGACGGACTGGCTCGGGCCTGGGTGGATTACTGTGCGGCGCTGCTGGCCACTGATGCCCGTCGCTGCCGCGAGCTGATCGAACGTGCGCTGGCCACGTCGCATGAGTTGGGCGACCCGGACCTGGCAGTCTGTGCGCTTGCTGAGCGCGGAGTGGTCCTCGTCAAGGGTGGACAGGTCCAGGCGGGGCTTCGCTGCGTGGATGAGGCGATGGCCCGCGCCCTGGGTGGCGACGGAACGACGTTCTACACGGTGGTCATGGCGAGCTGCTCGATGCTGACGGTCTGCGACCTGCTCAGCGACCTCGGGCGGGCTACCCAGTGGTCGCTGGCTGCAGAGGACTACATGAGGGCCTACGGCTGCCCATACCTTTACGCTCAGTGCCGCATGGTCCACGGGCGGGTGCTCCTGCTGACGGGTCATTGGGGCGAAGCCGAGGACGAGCTGCTGCATGCGGCGGCGAGTACGAAGGATGTCTTCCCCGGGATGTACCACAGGGCTATCGCGAGCCTCGCCGAGCTCCGTGTGCGCCAAGGACACTTCGACGAGGCCAGGGCCTTGCTCGAGAGGGTCGGCGCTCCGGTCGAGACCAGCTTGGTGGCGGCGGGCCTGGCCCTCGGAAGCAACGAACCGGTGGCGGCCGTGGCCCTGGCAGAGCGCTGGCTTCGTTCGGGGAATGACGGTACCGGCGACGTCGTTCCTACATTGCACGCTGGCGGGCACCGGACCTCTCTGGAAACAGCGGGTGCACGCGGCCTGCTGGTGGAGGCTCAGCTGGCAGCAGGCAATCCTGCCGCTGCTGCAGTTGCCGCCGAGCACCTTGGCGACCTTGACGCCCGCGGCGGGGGAGTGCGCCTGGTGTCCGCGCATGCCGCCCTGGCCAGAGGCCGGGTTGCAGCTGCCGAGGGCCGGCTGGAGCCTGCCATGGGTTACTTTGAGGACGCCCTCAGATGGTTCGGGCACTTGGAACTTCCGCTGGAAACCGCGCGCACGCGGCTGGAGCTTGCGCGTGTTTTGGCCCAGGACCAGCCCTCGCTGGCTATCTCTGAAGCCCGTGCAGTTCTTTCAGGGCTGGACAGGCTGGGGGCGTCCCACGATGCCGATAAGGCAGCGGCACTATTGCGTTCGTGGGGCGCCGGAGGCCGGTCCGTTCCCCGCGAGGCCGGTGTCCTTACCCGGCGCGAGCAGGAAATCCTGGGGCTGCTGGTTCAGGGATACTCAAATCATGAAATTGCCCGGCGGCTGTTCATCAGCCACAAGACGGTGGCCCACCACGTGAGTAGCGTGCTGGAGAAGCTGGGCGTCCGCAACCGTGCTGAAGCCGCAGCGTACGCTGCCCGCCTGGGCTCTAGCTGATGTTGCGGTTGATCGCCCGGACGCCCACTACGAGCCCGACGGCGGCGCTCACTACTGCTGCGGTGAGCCCGAGCAGCGTGTCCGTCCCAATGCTGCCGGCGAACAGTTCGCGCTCGGCGTTGACCAGATAAGTCAGGGGATTGAACCAGTTGGCCACCTTCATCCAGTCCGGTCCGGCTTCGATTGGCAGCGACGAGTTCGCCCGGGGCGGTCCGCAAGTGACCCCGCGTCGCTTGGCTCAGTGACGGCGGTGGTCCTGGATGGTCATGCGGGGGCCGAAGGCGGGTTTGCGGAAACCGCTGAGGCCGATCATGCGGACCACCCGCTGCCGGTGCCCGCGCCATGGCTCCAGCAAGGCGAGCATGCCGGCGTCGTCGGTCTTGCGCCCCGTCAGGGCGTAGCCCACGTACGCGGCCAGGTGGTAGTCGCCCACCGACACGGAATCCGGGCAGCCATGGGTCCGCTGCACCACCTCGGCGGCCGTCCAGATCCCGATCCCGGGGATCGTCTGCAGCTTGGCGCCCGCTGCGGCCGAGTCCAGCGAGGCCAGGCGTTCAAGCGCGACGGCGGAGCGCAGCGCCCGCATGACGGTCGCCGAACGCTGGGGACCGACTCCCGCCTTGTGCCACTCCCAGGACGGGATGGCCAGCCACTGGGCCGGGGTGGGCGCAACGAGGAGCCCGGGCGGCGTGTGGGCCCCGGGGGCCGGCGTGCCGTAGCCGTGCATGAGGTAGCGGTAGCCGCGGCGTGCCTCGATGGTGGTGACCTTCTGCTCCAGGATGGTCGGCACCAGGGAGTCGACCACCCTGCCGGTGGAAGGCAGCCGCACGGCGGGGTTCCGGCGTCGGGCCTCGGTGACCAGGCGGGGGAGGCTGCCGTGGAAGGCCGGCTCGTCGAAAGCCGACCAGTCGTCGTCGGCGCCCAGCAGGCGCGGTACGCCGGCCACGGCCGGGCCGGCGCCGGGACCCCAAGCCTGGGCATCGACGTGCGTCTCAGTGCCGGTTCCGGCCGTGGTGAGCCGCAGCGTTGCCGGGCCTTCCGGCGTCGTGAACGCCATCCACAAGCCATCCGGCCGGGCAGCAAAGGAGGGATCGCCGTTGCCGCGCATCAGGATGCCGAGGCTCTGCAGAAGATTGAACGGACCGCCCGCATGCCAGCGGACGGCTGCGTCGGCCGCGGCCGCTGCAGCCGTCGGGGCGTCGGCGATCGTCATACATTCATGGTCCCATGCACAGGCGGCAACGCAGCGTCCGGAGCCCCTTACGCGAGGCAAGCCCCGGGGCTAGAATCCGTGTGTGGCGCGGGCGTCCGCGCCTTCCCGTAGCAACCCAGGAGAACGAAATGGCCGGAATTGTGCACTTCGAGATCCCCGCGGACGATCAAGAGCGGGCAAGGAACTTTTACACGGCAGCGTTTGATTGGCAGATCAACGCCATGCCGGAGCTGAACTACAACATCCTGATCACAACCCCGAGTGACGAACAGACAGGGATGCCGAATGATCCCGGGGCCATCAACGGCGGGATGATGGCCAGGGAAGGAGAACTCACTACTCCCATCATCACGGTGGACGTGGAGGACATCGACGCAGCACTCGCGCAGATTGAGTCGCTGGGCGGATCCGTGGTCAAGCCCAAGGACACCGTTCCGGGCATGGGCTTCTACGCGTACTTCAAGGACACCGAGGGCAACATCCTGGGGCTGTGGCAGAACACACCCTCCGGAGTTCCCGCAGACTAGGCCTCTCCCGTGGGCTGTGCGAGCCAGCGCCTACAGCCCGCGGGTTCCGGGACCGAGTGAGCGATGCCCATCCCGGGCCTTGTTTCCGATTCCGGGGCCTGTAGCTGCGGTACGCCAAACAAGCCCGGGAATAGGGTAGCCTCAAAGCGCACCGCTGGCCGGTTCCGGCGGTCCCACGCGGTAACTTTGTACCTATGAAGTACGCCCAGTCCGTATTGGACCTCATCGGCAACACGCCCCTCATCAAGCTCAACCACGTCACGGAAGGCATCAAAGCCACCGTCCTGGTCAAGCTGGAGTACATCAACCCCGGCGGATCCATCAAGGACCGCATCGCGGTGAAGATGATCGAGGAGGCCGAACGGGACGGCAAGCTCCTGCCGGGCGGCACCATCGTGGAGCCGACCTCCGGCAACACCGGCGTGGGCCTGGCGCTCGTGGCCCAGCAAAAGGGCTACAAGTGCATCTTCGTGGTGCCGGACAAGGTGGGCGAGGACAAGCGTGCGGTCCTTCAGGCCTACGGGGCCGAGGTGGTGGTGACCCCCACCGCCGTCGCCCCGGACAGCCCGCAGAGCTACTACAGCGTCTCGGACCGGCTCGTCGCCGAGATTCCGGGCGCCTACAAGCCGGACCAGTTCTCCAATCCGGCGGCCCCGGGCAGCCACTACGAGTCCACGGGCCCGGAAATCTGGCGTGACACGGACGGCACGGTCACCCATGTGGTGATCGGCGCCGGCACCGGCGGCACCATCACCGGCACCGGCCGCTACCTCAAGGGCATCTCCGCAGACCGCCCCGAGGCCGACGGCGGCCGCGTCAAGGTGATCGGCGCCGACCCCGAGGGTTCGGTCTACTCGGGCGGCACCGGCCGCCCGTACTTCGTGGAGGGCGTCGGCGAGGACATGTGGCCGGCAAACTACGACAAGACCGTGCCGGACGACGTCATCGCCGTGAGCGACGCCGATTCCTTCTCCATGACCCGGCGCCTGGCCCGCGAGGAAGGCCTCCTGGTGGGCGGCTCCTCCGGCATGGCCGTGGTGGCTGCCTTGAAGACCGCGCGCGATCTGCCGGAGAGCGCCGTCGTGGTCGTGATCCTCCCGGACTCCGGCCGCGGCTACCTGGCCAAGATCTTCAACGACCAGTGGATGCGTTCCTACGGCTTCCTCTCCGGCGGCGAGGAGCAGTCCGTGGGCGAGGTGCTCAAGTCCAAGACCGGCGAAATGCCGGCCCTGGTGCACATCCACCCCAACGAAACGGTCCGCGACGTCATCAACATCATGAACGAGTTCGGCGTCTCGCACATCCCGGTGCTCTCGCAGGAACCGCCCGTCGTGATGGGCGAGGTCCTGGGCGCCGTGGACGAGCGGACCCTCACCGCCCGCCTCTTCCGCGGCGAGGCGAAGCTCACGGACAAGATCTCCCAGCACATGGGGGAGCGGCTGCCGGTGATCGGCTCGCTCGAGACCATCTCCGCCGCACGCGAGCTGCTCTCCGACGTCGACACCGTGATGGTGACGTTCGTCGGCGCCCCCGTGGGCATCCTGACCCGCCACGACCTTCTCGCCTACCTGAGCCACTGAACTGAGCCACTGAAATAGGAGCCTCCATGCCTGCCAACAACAACGCCGGCTTCAACACGCGCGCCGTCCACGCCGGACAGGCCTTCGAGCCCCGCACGGGTGCGGTGGTCCCGCCGCTGCACTTCAGCTCCACCTATGCCCAGGACGGCATCGGCAATCTGCGCGACGGCTACGAGTACGGCCGCGGCGGCAACCCCACCCGCGACGCCCTGCAGGAACAGCTGGCGGCCCTCGAGGGCGGCACCCACGCCTACAGCTTCAGCTCCGGCCTCGCCGCGGAAGACTCCCTCATCCGGGCCATCGCCCGCCCGGGGGACCACATCGTCCTCGGAAACGACGCCTACGGCGGCACCTACCGGCTCATCAACCGCGTCCTGGGCGGCTGGGGCATCGGCAACAGCCCCGTGGACATGTCCGACCTCGACGCCGTGGCCGCTGCCGTGGCGGCGAACAAGACGCGCATCGTGTGGGTGGAGACCCCCTCCAACCCGATGATGAAGATCACCGACATCGCGGCCCTCGCCGCGGTGGCGCACGACGCCGGTGCCCTCCTGGTGGTCGACAACACCTTCGCGTCCCCCTACCTGCAGACCCCGCTCGCCCTGGGTGCCGACGTCGTGGTCCACTCCACCACCAAGTACATCGGCGGCCACTCCGACGTTGTGGGCGGCGCCATCGTGGTCAAGGACGCGGAACTGGCCGAAAAGATCGGCTTCGTCCAGTTCGCCGTCGGCGCCGTCTCCGGCCCGATGGATGCCTTCCTCACCACTCGCGGCCTCAAGACCCTCGGCGTGCGCATGGACCGGCACAGCGAGAACGGCCAGGCCGTGGCCGAATGGCTGCTGCAGCGCCCCGAGGTGGAGGCCGTGCTGTACCCGGGCCTGCCGTCCCACCCCGGCCACGAGCTCGCCAAGAAGCAGATGAAGAAGTTCGGCGGCATGGTCTCCGTGCAGTTCAGGGGCGGCGAGGCGGCGGCCCGCACCGTCGCGGAAAACACCTCGGTGTTCACGCTGGCGGAGTCCCTGGGCGGCATCGAGTCCCTCATGAACTACCCCTCCGAAATGACGCACGCCTCCGTCAAGGGCACCGAGCTGGCCGTCCCGGTCAACCTCATCCGGCTCTCCTGCGGCATCGAGGAAGCCGAGGACCTGATCGCGGACCTCGAGCAGGCCTTCACCAAGATCAACAGCTAGGAAGCAGTGACTTCACCCACCCCTCCGGCGGCACCACCCCTGCCATCGTCGGCACTTCCTTCCTCACCCCTGCGCGGCTGGCTCGCCACGGCGGCAGGCGCCCTCGCCGTCGTCGTTGCCCTCTGGGTCCTGTACTCCGCGTACATCCCGCTCATGAACGACTTCGAGGTCTACTACTACGGCGGCACCCGTGTGCTGCAGACCGGGGAAACAGGTGCCGGCGAGCTGTACGCTCCGCGCGACGGCCTGCCGTTCACGTATCCGCCGTTTGCGGCGCTGCTGTTCGCCGGGCTGGCCATGTCCAGTTTCGGCGCCAGCAGCCTGGTCTTCATCATGACGGCGCTTGCCGGGGCTGCCGTGGTGGCGGCCTGGCTGGCGCGGCACTACTTCGCCCTGACAAGCTGGCGGGCGGCCTTTGCGGACTACCGTTTCCGGACCACCGCCCTGGCGGGAACGGCGGCGATCCTGCTGCTGGGCCCGTGGCGCGACACCTTCGACTTCGGGCAGATCAACATCATCCTGATGGGGGTGATCCTGGCCGACTTCGCCCTGTACGGGAAGGCCCGGGCGGGGGAGATCCGCTGGCCGGCGGGCCTGCTGATCGGCCTGGCCGCCGGGATAAAGCTCACGCCGCTGGCCTTTGGCCTGTACTTCCTGGTGCGGCGCGACTTCAAGGCCCTGGGCTGGATGGCGGCAGGTTTCTTCGGCTCCATCGCCGTGTCCTGGGCCATCCTGCCGCAGGCCTCGCTCATGTTCTGGACCAAGATCCTGCCGGACACCGGACGGATCGGCGGCCCCGCCTACATGGACAACCTCTCCGTCAAGGGGCTGCTGCTGCACCTCGGCATGCCCGACTCCGGCTTCACCAGCGTGCTCTGGCTGGTGCTGTCCCTGGCGCTGGCGGTCCTCGCGGCGCTGGTGATCAAGTGGGCGCTGGCTGCCGACGAGAACTTCGTGGCCGTATCCGCCACCGCCGTGCTCATGCTGCTGATCAGCCCGGTGTCCTGGTCCCACCACTGGGTGTGGATCGCCGTCGCCCTGCCGAGCATGGCCTTCGCGATGCACCGGGTGCCCTCGCGCAACGGCAGGATGCGGCTGGCCGGCTGGATTGTGGTGGCCGTCTCCGCCGTCGCGTTCTACCTGACGCCCAAGTACCTGTCCGTATGGGCCGGCGCGGCCGAGTGGGGCAAGGATCCGCAGACGCAGTGGCAGCTGGCGGCCTCCAGCCTGGGCGTGGTCTGCGGCATCGCCCTATTGACCTACTGGGCGCTCGCCTACCGTCCGTCCCGGGCGGGGATCACCCCGGAGCCAGTGGGTACCACGGCGTCCTCCTGATCCCGGCGCCCGCGTCCGTGAGGCTGGCGCCTTCGGGCATGGCTTTCTTGAAGATAGTCAGCTAGTGTCGTGCCATGCCTTTGCGATCCGACTGGTCCGCGCGGACCTGCAGCCTGGCCCGGGGCCTCGATGTCCTGGGCGACCCTTGGGGGAGCCTGGTGCTCCGGGAGGTCTTCTTCGGCAACGGCCGCTTCGACGCCATCAAGAAACGCCTTGAGGTGGCGGACAACGTCCTCAGCAAGCGCCTCGGCTGGCTGCTCGACGCCGGGCTGCTGGCCCAGCGCCCCTATGTCGATGGCGGCCGCACCCGCCAGGAGTACGTCCTCACGCCCAAGGGCGAGGACTCACTCCCGGTCCTGAATGCGATCATCATCTGGGCCGAGAAGCACCTCGACGCCCCCAGCGACATCGCCCACATGCGCGTCATCCACTCGGACTGCGGCCTGCCGACGTCCTCCGCGGACACCTGCAGCCACTGCGGCACCCAGCTGACCGCGGCCAACACCAGCTGGCACAGCCTCAAGCGCAGCGACCATCCCCTGCCGCTCGCCGTCGCGCCTTCCCCCGTATCCGCTTACGCTGTGTCCACCCGCACAGCACCCACCCAGGCCGCACCGGCCGCCGAAACGGAGCCCGCCTCATGACCGCCCCCGATGTCACCGAGCTGCCCACCGGCAAGCCCCCGCGCCGCCGCCTGCACCCCGCCTGGATCGTTGCCGCCGTCGCGT
The DNA here is from genome assembly GCF_017368795.1 of Arthrobacter cavernae. Classification (GTDB taxonomy): domain Bacteria; phylum Actinomycetota; class Actinomycetes; order Actinomycetales; family Micrococcaceae; genus Arthrobacter; species Arthrobacter cavernae. The sequence continues at coordinate 12,943 of NZ_JAFNLL010000051.1, forward strand.
TCCTCGCCCTCGTCGGGGCCGCCGGCTTCCGCGCCGCCCCGGGCGTGCTCATGGTCCCGCTCCAGCAGGAATTCGGCTGGTCCACTACCGTGCTCTCGCTGGCCGTCAGCATCAACCTGGTGCTGTTCGGCCTGACCGCGCCCTTCGCCGCGGCCCTCATGGACCGCTTCGGCATCCGCACCGTCACGGCCGTGGCCCTGTGCCTGATCGGCCTGGGCTCGGCGCTGACGGTGTTCGTGAACCAGTCCTGGCAGATCCTGCTCACCTGGGGGCTGCTGATCGGCCTGGGTACGGGCTCCATGGCCCTGGTGTTCGCGGCCACCATCGCCAACACCTGGTTCTCCAAAAGCCGCGGCCTGGTCATTGGCATCCTGACCTCGGGCAGCGCGGCCGGGCAGCTCGTCTTCCTGCCCTTCATCGCCGCCCTGGCCCAGAACCCGGGCTGGCGCGGCGCCTCCCTGCTCATCGCGGCGGGCGCGCTCGCCGTGGCCCCGCTGGTGCTGCGCTGGCTGCGGAACTCACCTGCCGACGTCGGCGTCCGGGCCTACGGTGCCGAAACGACCGCCGGGGATGAAGGAACGCCGACGGCGGAACCCATCAAAGCCGATTCCACGAACGCTGCCGTCCGCGCATTGCAGGTGCTCAAGCGCGCCAGCAAGGTGCGTACCTTCTGGGCGCTGGCGGCGGGCTTCGCGATCTGTGGGGCCACCACCAATGGGCTGATCGGCACCCACTTCATCCCCTCCGCGCACGACCACGGCATGCCCGAAACCACGGCGGCGGGCCTGCTGGCCGTCGTCGGGATCTTCGACATCCTGGGCACCATCGCCTCCGGCTGGCTGACCGACCGCTTCAACCCCAAGATCCTGCTGGCCGTCTACTACCAGTTCCGCGGCATCGGCCTGCTGGTGCTGCCGCTGCTGCTCGGCTCCACGGTGGAACCGAGCATGATCATCTTCGTGGTGGTCTACGGCCTGGACTGGGTGGCCACCGTGCCCCCGACGGCGGCCATCTGCCGCAAGGTGTTCGGCGCCGACGGCTCCGTGGTGTTCGGCTGGGTGTTCGCCGCGCACCAGCTGGGAGCGGCCGCCGCAGCCCTGGCCGCCGGCTACATCCGCGATGCCACCGGCCACTACACCTACGCCTGGATCGGCGCCGCCGCCATGTGCACCGTGGCTGCCGTCATCAGCGCCACCATCCGCAAGGACGCCGGGAAGAAGGAGCCGGTGCCGGTGGTTGCCTGACGCCCACCGCCGGGCTCAGCGGAACGCGGCCACTCCCGTGATGTGCTGGCCCAGGATCAGCGTGTGGACCTCGTCGGTGCCCTCGTAGGTCCGCACCGACTCCAGGTTGCTGGCGTGCCGCAGGGGCGAGTAGTCCAGGGTGATGCCGTTGCCGCCCAGGATGGTGCGGGCCTCGCGGGCGACCTTGAGGGCCTCGCGGACGTTGTTCAGCTTGCCCACGGAGATCTGCTGGGGCTGCAGGTGGCCGGCGTCCTTGAGCCGGCCCAGGTGCAGGGCCAGCAGGGTGCCCTTCTGGATTTCCAGGAGCATGTTCACCAGCTTCTCCTGGGTCAGCTGGTAGCCGGCCAGCGGCTTGCCGAACTGCAGACGCGTCCCGGCGTAGTCCAGGGCGGCCTCGTAGGAATCGCGGGCGGCCCCCATGGCGCCCCAGGCGATGCCGTACCGCGCCTCGTTCAGGCAGGAAAACAGGCCGCGGAGCCCCTGCGCACCCGGGAGGAGAGCCTCCGCTCCCAGCACCACGCCGTCGAACACTACATCGCACTGGACCGAGGCGCGCAGGGAGAGCTTCGGCTCGATCGGCGTGGCGGTGACGCCCGGTGTGCCGGCGGGGACCAGGAAGCCGCGGATGCCGTCCTCGGTGTTCGCCCACACCACCATGACATCGGCGATCGAGGCCAGCCCGATCCAGCGCTTGGCGCCGTCCAGGACCCAGCCCGCGTCCTCGCCTGAACCGTCGCGGCGCGCAAAAGTGGTCATCGACGACGGGTCCGAACCCGCCGTCGGCTCCGTCAGCGCGAAGCAGCCGATCAGCTCTCCGGCGGCCATCCGCGGCAGCCACTGTTCCTTCTGCGCTTCCGAACCCCATTTGTGGATGGCGGTCATGGCCAGCGAGCCCTGCACCGAGACGAAAGTGCGGATGCCGGAATCGCCGGCCTCCAGTTCCATGGCGGCCAGGCCGTATTCGACGGCGGAGCGGCCCGGGCAGCCGTAGCCCTCCAGGTGCATGCCGAGCACGCCGAGTTCGCCGAGCTCCGGCACGATCTCGCGCGGGAAGACGGCGTCCTCATACCAGCGGGCGATGTTCGGGCGGATCCGCTGTTGGGTGAAGTCGCTGACCTTTTCGCGGAGGGCGAGTTCCTCCTCACTCAGGAGGGAATCGAGGGCAAGGACATCGGAGGGATTCGTCGTTGAATGGCTCATGCCAGCATCCTACGGCGGCCAGCTGTCATTGCCGTTTAAGTAGTATGTATTCGGGGGCCGGACCGTTCCCCGCTGCAACATTCGAATATTGGGGGATACGGAATGGCACTGCCTGACGTCGATTTACGCGCCACGGCGGATGCCGCGGCACCACGCACGGCCACATCAAAAACCGCTGCGGTTCTCCGCTGGCTGCCCTTGGCCGCCGTCGCGTGGCCGCTGTGGGTGCTGCTTGCCGATTGGGGAAAGCAGGGGCTCGACTTCAGCGTGTACTGGTTCGGGGGGAGCATCCTGAACGACGCCGGTGCCTCGCCGTCGGATCTCTATGGCCCCAGCGTTGACTGGGCCGGCGGACCGAACCTCCCGTTCACGTACCCGCCTTTTGCGGCGCTCATCTTCGGCCTGCTGGCCCGTTTGCCCCTGCCCGTGGCCCTGATGCTGTTCAATGTGGCCGGAGTCGCGGTGGCGGCCTGGGTCGCGGTCACCATAGTGCGGTACTGGGAATCGAAGTCAAGCCTGCGCAGTTCCCTGGCATCGGCCCGGAACTGCTGGATCGCTGCCGCGCTGTTCCTGGCTGCACTGTTCCTGGGGCCCTGGCGCGAGACGTTGGCATTCGGCCAGATCAACATCCTGCTGATGGGCCTGATGGCCGCCGATTTGCTGGCACGCAGTCCGCGCTGGCGGCGGGGCATCCCCGGCAGCGGCTTCCTGGTGGGCGTTGCCGCCGGGATCAAGCTGACGCCCCTGGTCTTTGGCCTGTACTTCCTGATGCGCAAGGACTGGCGCGGGCTCGCGAACATGTCCATCGGCTTCGCCGGAACCGTGCTGCTGGGCTGGCTGCTGCGGCCGGCCGAATCGTTCCAGTTCTGGCTGGAGATCCTGCCGGACACCTCCCGGATCGGCGGCGCCGGGTACGTTGACAACCTGTCGATCAAGGGTGCGCTGCTGCATTTCGGCGTTCCGCAGGATGCCGTGACTCTTCCGTGGCTGGCACTGAGCCTCGCCGTCGTGGTCCTCGCCGCGGTCCTGATCCGTGCGGCGAGCGCCCAGGGCGCACGCGTGGTGGCGATGTCGGCGGCGGCGCTGGCCATGCTGCTCATCAGCCCGGTCTCCTGGTCCCACCACTGGGTGTGGATGGCTGCCGTGCTGCCGGCGTTCGCCTGGACGCTGCGGGAAACGCCGCGCCGCTACCGGGCCGGCAGGCTCGCCATGGCGGCGGTCCTGGCCTTGTCCACGGTGGTGTTCTTCTTTTCGCCCAAGACCATCGGCCTCGCATTGGGTGCCGCCGATCTGGACGTCCAGACGCCGGGGCTGTGGATCATGGCCTCCAGCGCCGGCGTGTTCTGTGCCGTGGCGATCATGGTGTGCTGGCTGATTGCCCTGCGGCGGGGTGCACTGCCCGCCCCTGTGTGAAGTAGCCGCGCGTTGCTGGGGCGAAGCGGCACACCACGGCCAGGACCACGCCCAGGGCCAGTAGCACCACGCCGCTCACAAACGCGCCGCCGATGCCCAGGATCTGGGTGTCGCCGTATCCCGGGTCCCACATCTGCACGGCGGAGATGAAGAATGCCGCCGTCAGCAGCACGGCCCCCAGGAGCGGCAGGATGCCGCGGAACCAGAGGTTGCGCGCGGACTCACGCAGGGTGCCGCGGAAGTACCAGGCGCAGGCGTAGCCGGTGAGGGCGTAGTAGAAGGCGATGAACAGGCTGATGGCGCTGATGGAATCGGACAGCAGGTTCTCGCTGAGGAAGCTCATGGCCACGTAGTAGGCCACGGCCGCCGCGCCCATGACCTGGGTGGAGAAGCCGGGGGTCTGGTAGCGCTCGTGGACCTTGCCGAAACGGGCCGGCAGGGCGCCGTGCACGCCCATGGAGAGCGTGCCGCGGGCGGTGGGCAGGATGGTGGTCTGCGTGGAGGACAACACGGAGGCCAGGACGGCCACCACGATCAGCCAGCCCCAGGGGCCCAGGACCACGTCCTTCATGGCCAGGAACACGTCGTCCTGGTTCGCCTCGTTGCCCAGGCCGATCCCTTCGCTGCCCACGTTGGCGTACATCATCACCAGCAGCGCGACGGAAACATAGATGGCCACCAGCACGAAGGCCGAGATCACGGCGCCGCGGCCGGGGGTCTTTGCCGGGTTTTCCGTTTCCTCGTTGAGGGCCAGGCAGGTGTCCCAGCCCCAGTAGATGAACAGGGCCAGGAGCACGCCGTGCACCACGGCGCCCGGATCGGCGAAGGCCCCCGCAGGGTTGAACCATTCGAAGGCGAAGGCCTGGCCGCCCGCCGCCCCGCCCGTGGCGATGGCCCCGATGACCGCCACGGCGAAGATGCCCAGCGAAATGTACTGGATGTAGGTCAGGGTGCGCTGCACGTGCTCGCCGAGGCGGATGCCGCGGTGGTTGACATATGTCATGAAGGCGATGAACACGACGCCGGTGGCCGTCACCAGCCATTTGTTCCCGGCGAGGGATCCGTCGCCGATCAGCAGCCAGAGGTACTGCCCGGCCACCTGGGCCAGGTTGGCGAGGACCACGATGCCGGCCAGCGCCACGCCCCAGCCGCCCAGCCAGCCCGCCCACGGGCCGAAGGCCCGCCGCGCCCACGTGAAGGTGGTGCCGCAGTCCGGCATGGCGCTGTTGAGCTCGCGGAACGCGTAGGCGATGAAGAGCACGGGGATGAATCCCAGCAGCAGGATCAGCGGCGTGTAGTTGCCGTTGACCGCCACGATCAGCCCCAGGGTGGCGGCCAGCGAGTAGACCGGCGCCGTGGACGCCAGACCCAGCATGACGGAGTCGCCAAGGTCCAGGATGCCCGCGTGCAGGCCCTTGGAGGGGACCGTGCCGGGGCCGCCTGCCGGCGTCGACGTTTCTGTGCTCATGGTGTTTCAGTGCTCATAGTGCGGCTCCGTTGTTGGCGGCAGTGGGGGCGGCGCTGTGCGGCGCCGGTGCGTCGATGGTGTTGGGCACGAAGCGGCAGAAGTAGTCCGTGACGGGGCCGTCCGATTCCCGGATGCCGCAGCCCACGGACTCGCCGTCCACCACCCACAGTCCCAGGACCGGCCGGTTGCCGTCGAAGTCCGGGAGCGCGTGGAACTGCTGGTAGCACCAGCCCTCGCGGCCGTAGTCGCCGGGCTGCTCGATCTCGATGCCGGGGGCGTGGATGCGGATGTTGTCGCCTTCGCGCCCGTGCAGCGGCTTGGCCACCCATTCCTTGAGCGGCCCGGGGTTGTCCAGGTACGCCGGCAGCAGGTTCTCGTGGCCGGGGTACAGGTGCCACAGGGCGGCCAGCAGGGCCTTGTTGGAGAGCAGCATCTTCCAGGCCGGCTCCACCCAGCGCGGGTTGTGGGCTCGCTCCAGCAGCCGGTGCCCGAACGGCTCCTTCATCATCAGCTCCCAGGGGTACAGCTTGAACATGGTGCTGATCATGAAGTTGTCCAGGTCCACGAAACGGTTCAGGTTCGGGTCCCAGCCGATGTCCGACATGTTGATGCCGATGGTGGTCCAGCCGCCCTGGCTGGCGACGTCCCGCATGTAGGCGGCGGTCATCCAGTCCTCGCCGGATTCCTCCGCTTCGGAGTGCGCGATGTGCAGGGTGCTCATGCCGGTCCGGTACTGCAGCTTCTTCCACTGCCGGATCAGGGCCTCGTGGATGCCGTTCCACTGGTCTTTCTCCGGGAAGACGTCCTGCAGCCAGAACCATTGCGCCACCGACGCCTCGATGAGCCCCGTGGGGGTGTCCGCGTTGTATTCGAGCATCTTGGCCGGGCCGCCGCGGCCGTCATAGATGAAGTCGAAGCGGCCGTAGATGTCCGGGTCGCCGGCCTGCAGCGATTCGGCGGCGAGCTCAAGGGCCTGGGGGCCGATGCCGATCCCGCCCATGGCACCGGAGGCCAGGAACTTGGCGGCCTCCAGGCACATGAGGTGCATGTCCTCGGCGGTCTTCTCGAGGGTTTCCACCTCGTCCATGGTGAATTCGTAGTAGGCGGACTCGTGCCAGTACTCGATCTTCTTGCCGTCCGGCATGGTGGTGGTGGAAAAGACCAGGCCCTGTTCCTCGATCTTCTGCTTCCAGTCCGGGCGCGGCACGGAGGGGTATCGCTGCACGCCTAGCCTCCCGAGCTCTTGCCGCTGCCGCCGCTTCCGCCGCTGGTTCCGCTCTTGGAGCTGGTGCCGAAGCCGCCGCGGCTCACGGTCCCGCCCTTGGTGCTGTACCCGGCGGAGGTCTTGGCCCCCGGCGGCACCGAGGTGGTGTAGCTGGGGTAGCCGGAACGGTTCTGTCCCACGGCAGGCACGCTGGCGCCCCGGGAGTAGAAGTACCAGGCATAGATGGCGGAGCCGCGGCCTTCCGAGCTGCCGCAGTTGGTGTCCTCCACGCGCTCGCCGGTTTCGTCGTTGAAACAGACCTGGGCGTAGTCGGCCTCTGCCTCGCTGCTGGCCACGACGGCGGTGATGGTGCCGGCCAGCAGGGCGGTGACGCCGAGGCCGACGACGACGGTGCGCCGCTGCGAGCGCTTCTTACGCGCCGCCGCCTGGGCTGCCTCGTGCTCGCGCTCCTTGGCGAACGGATCCACAGTGTGGAGGGGCCCGCCCGCCTGGCCCTGCCGGAGGAGTTCGGGGCGCAGTTCGGGCTTGGGGACCTGCCAGGGCGGGGGCTTGGGAAGGTCCCGGGGCTCCACGGGCTCCCCGGGCTCTTCCGGGCCCGGCGTTGCCGCGCCGCCGGGATCGTGGCTCGCGTTCATCTGCGTCCCCCTGACTGACCGTGATGAGCCGGCCCGGCCCGCTGCCGGACCGGAATCCTGAAGCAAGCCTAGTCCCTGGGGCCGACACCCGGCACCGGCCGCCGGACAGGCATGCCGCCCGGCAAGCGACCGTCAAGAGCCCGGTAGTTAGCGTGCAAAAATGAAGCCATGCCCGCCCCTGACGAGAACAGCATCCTGCTGCAGCTGCAGCCGGTCAGAGGCATCGGCCGCGGCCGCGTTGCTGCCGGCCTGGTCCTCGCCATCCTCCTTCCGCCCGCCGTGGAAGTCCTGGTCACCGTGGCCGGCTACCGCAACTTCTCCATGATCATGCTCCTGCAGCTGGCCGTGGCCGTGGCTGTCGCCGCGATCGGCGGCCTCTGGCCTGCGGTCGTCGCGGCTGTCCTGGGCAGCTTCCTGCTGAACTACTTTTCGGCGGAGCCGGTGGGGTCCCTGTCCATCGCCGATCCCTCCACCCTGTTCACGCTGGTCATCTTCCTCGCCGTGGCCTGCGGGGTGGCGCTCGCCGTCGGGCTCGCCAGCCGGCGCGCCCAGGAAGCCGCGCGCGCCGGGGCGGAGGCGACCGCCCTGAGCGAACTCTCCCTGCGGATCCTGCGTTCAGACGGCAGCCTGGAGTCCTTCCTGGACAAGGTCCGCGCCAACCTGGGCATGGACGCGGTCACGCTGCTGGCAAGCACCGGCAGCGCGCCAGGCACCGGAGGCGGCCGTCGGCCGGCCGCGCCCGGCTGGCGGGTCCTGGCCACGTCCGGCCCGCAACCGCCGGTGACGCACGCCGCCGCCGACCACACCGCCGTCGTCGATCCGCACTACACGCTGCTGCTCCGCGGCGGTCCGCTGTCCGCCCAGCACCGCCGCCTGCTGGCGGCCTTCGGCGCGTACGTGGTGGCCGTGCGTGAGCGGCAGCAGCTGGTCAGGAGCCGCCAGGACAATCTGCGGTTGGCCGAGGGCAACAAAATGCGGACCTCCATCCTGCGCGCCGTCTCGCACGACCTCCGCACCCCGCTGGCCGGGATCAAGCTCGCCGTCAGCAGCCTGCGCCAGGAGGACGTGCAGTTCTCGCCGGAGGACGAGCGCGAGCTGCTGGCCACCATCGAGAACTACGCGGACCGCCTGGACCACCTGGTGGACAACCTCCTGGACATGTCCCGGCTGACCGCCGACGCCGTGAACCCGCTCCTGGCCGGGATCAGCTGGGCCGAGGTGCTGCCCGAGGCGCTGCGCGGCATCCCGCGCGAACGGCTGCGCAACGAGCTGCCCGCCAACCTCCCCGCCGTGCAGGCCGACGCCGGCATGCTGGAGCGCGTGCTGGCCAACATCGTGGAGAACGCGGTGAAATACGCGCCCGGCTCGGACGTCGTCCTGACCGCCAGGACCGGGGCGGACATCACGCTGGGGGACCGGCCCGCCGGCGAACTGCGCGTGGTGGACCACGGCAGGGGCGTGGACATCGCCGAGATCCTGGACATGTTCCGCCCCTTCCAGCGGCTCAGCGATTCCTCGGCTGCCGCGGGGGCGCAGGGCGGCGGCATCGGGCTGGGACTGGCGGTGGCCAAGGGCTTCAGCGAAGCGATGGGCGGCACCCTGGTGGCGGAGCCGACGCCGGGAGGCGGGCTCACCATGGTGGTGACCCTGCCGCTGTGGACCGGTTACGGGACCAACGGAAACGGCATGCCATGACACTGGTGCTGATCGTCGAGGACGAGGCCCAGATCGCCCGCGCCATGCAGATCAACCTCCACGCCCACGGCTACCAGGCGATCACCGTGGCCAACGGCGCCGACGCCGTCCGGGCCGCGGCCCAGCAGCCCGTGGACATCGTGGTCCTGGACCTTGGCCTGCCGGACATGGACGGTGTGGATGTCATCCGGCGCATCCGCGGCTGGAGCAGCATGCCGATCATCGTGCTGTCCGCCCGGCACGCCTCCGAGGACAAGGTAGAAGCCCTCGACGCCGGCGCGGACGACTACGTGACCAAGCCCTTCGGACTCGATGAGCTGCTTGCCCGGCTGCGGGTGGCGTCCCGCCGGGTGGTTCCGGACCATGAGGAACCCACGCTGGCCACGGCCGACTTCATGGTGGACCTCGCCGGCAAGAAGATCGTCAAGGACGGCGCCGAGGTCCGGCTCACCCCCACCGAGTGGAACATCCTGGAACTCCTGGTCCGCAACAAGGGCAAGCTGGTCAGCCAGCAGCAGATCCTCACCCAGGTATGGGGCCAGGCCTACGCCAAGGAAAGCCAATACCTGCGTGTATACATCGCCCAGCTGCGGCGCAAGCTCGAACGGGATCCGGCCGCTCCCCGCCACCTGCACACGGAAGCAGGAATGGGCTACCGTTTCGATCCGTAGACGTGCTGCCGCCGATCCGTAGACTGGAGCCATGGACACCGCCTCATTGATCGCAGTCTGCCGGGTACGCCAGCTCTTGGAAGACGGAGAGGGCAGGGTGGGCGTGACCGCCATCGACAAGCAGCCCCTCGACGGCCCCGTGAAGGTCCACAAACTGGGCATCCACGGCGACGTCCAGGCGGACCGGGTCAACCACGGCGGCGAGGACCAGGCCCTGTACGCCTACTCGCAGGAAGACGCGGACTACTGGGTGGGGGAGCTCCAGCGTGAGATGCCTCCCGGGATCTTCGGCGAGAACCTGCGCGTCGCCGGCATCGCGACCACCGGCGCGGTGATCGGCGAGCGCTGGAAGATCGGCCTGGACGTGGAGGTGGAGGTGACCTCTCCCCGCGTCCCGTGCAACACCTTCCAGCGGCGCATGGGGGAGCCTCACTGGATCAAGCGCTTCACCGAAGCGGGCCGGGTGGGCACGTACCTGCGCGTCGTCAAGACCGGCAGTATCTCCGCCGGAGACCACATCCACCGGCTGTTCGTGCCCAAGCACGGGGTGACGGTCGGCAAGTGGTTCAGCGACCCGACGCCGGAAGATGTCCAGACGCTGCTCGACGCCGAGGCCGACCGCGAGATCCGCCTGCAGCCTGAATACCACGACGAATTCGAGAAGATCCTGCGCCGCCAGGGGGCCTGAATCACAAGGGCTCGAGGTGCCGGTGTGCGCAAGCTCACCGCCGCCGTCGACAGTTCTGTCATCGGGTCGCTAATCTGTGCCCTACAATTGAAATATCCCCCACTCCGGAAATCCCTTTATCCTGCCCAATTTTTGAGGCAGGACTGGTAAGTGTTGGGGCCCGCAAAATGTGTGCGGGCATTTTCATAGGGAGAGCCGGCTAAAGAAAACGCTGTACAGACTGCTGGGATAGCAGCCAAGAGATGCAGCGGGAAGTCCTGCCATGGGATTGCGACAGCGCCGGACTTCTTGCGAGCAGCAGAGCAATATCTGCCCTGCTTCTTGCAACGCGTACTGCGGCCAAGCCCAACCGGGCCGCGCCGACTGCCCTATGGATGAGGAAACTTCCCTATGCCCGAAAACCTGAACGAATCTTTCGACGCCGAGTCTGCTGAAGTAGCAGAGACCGCCGTCGAGACTGTCGAAACCGCCGGAACCGCTCCCGAGGCTGCAGCGCCGGCCGAGGCCACCGCCGAGGCTCCCGCGGCCTCTGCCGAGGAAGAAGAGGAAGGCGTCCGCTTCGTCGATCTCGGCATCGACGGCCGCGTTCTGGCCGCCCTGCAGGATGTCGGCTACGAAAAGCCGTCCCCCATCCAGGCAGCCACCATCCCGCTGCTGCTTGAAGGCCGCGACGTCGTGGGCCTGGCCCAGACCGGAACCGGCAAGACCGCAGCCTTCGCTGTTCCGGCCCTGTCCCGTCTGGCCGAACTCCATGACCTCAACGGCCCGTCCCGCAAGACCCAGGCCCTGGTCCTGGCTCCGACGCGTGAACTGGCCCTGCAGGTTGCCGAGGCCTTCACTTCCTACGCCAAGCACATCGACGACTTCACGGTCCTCCCTGTCTACGGCGGCTCCGCCTACGGCCCGCAGCTCGCCGGCCTGCGCCGCGGTGCGCAGGTTGTTGTCGGTACCCCGGGCCGCGTGATCGACCACATCGCCAAGGGTTCCCTGGACCTGTCCGAACTCCAGTACCTCGTGCTGGACGAAGCCGACGAAATGCTGCGCATGGGCTTTGCCGATGACGTGGAGCAGATCTTCCAGCAGACCCCGGAGACCCGCCAGGTTGCCCTGTTCTCTGCCACCATGCCGGGCCAGATCCGCCGCATGTCCAAGCAGTACCTGAACAACCCCGCCGAAATCTCCGTGAAGTCCAAGACCTCCACGGGCACCAACATCAAGCAGCGCTACCTGCAGGTCATGGGCCCGCACAAGCTCGATGCCCTGACCCGCATCCTTGAGGTTGAAGAGTTCGACGGCGTCATCGCCTTCGTGCGCACCAAGATGGCCACCGAGGACCTCGCCGACAAACTGAAGTCCCGCGGCTTCCAGGCCGCCGCCATCAACGGCGACATCCCGCAGCAGCAGCGCGAACGCACTGTTGACGCGCTGAAGGAAGGCCGCATCGACATCCTGGTGGCCACCGACGTCGCGGCCCGCGGCCTTGACGTCGAGCGCATCAGCCACGTGGTCAACTACGACATCCCGCACGACACCGAGTCCTACGTGCACCGCATCGGCCGCACCGGCCGTGCAGGCCGTGCCGGCGATGCCATCCTGTTCATGACCCCGCGGGAGAAGTACCTGCTCCGCGCCATCGAGAAGGCCACCCGCCAAGCGGTGGAGCAGATGCACCTGCCCACCGCCGAGACGGTCAACTCCCTGCGCATGGGCAAGTTCGCCGAGCGCATCACGGAGACCCTTGAGTCCGAGGACGTCGCACTGTTCCGCGACCTCATCGCTTCCTACGAGGAAGAGCACAAGGTCCCGGCCGCGGAGATAGCCGCAGCCCTGGCCGTCATGGCCCAGGGCGGCCAGCCGCTGCTCGTCAAGGAACTGCCGGCCGCGCCGGAATTCCAGAAGCGTGAGCGTGCCAAGGACGGCTTCGGCTCCCGTGGCCCCACCCGCGCGCTGACCGAGGGCAACGCCACCTACCGGATCGCCGTCGGACGCCGCCAGCGCGTCATGCCGGGCTCCATCGTGGGTGCCATTGCCAACGAAGGCGGCATTTCCTCCGCACAGATCGGCGGCATCGACATCCGCTCGGACCACTCCCTCGTGGAGCTCCCGGCAGACCTGAGCCCCGAGCAGCTGCGCGCCCTGTCCCGCACCCGCATCGGCGGCGAGCTGATCCACCTCGAGCTGGACAACGGCCGCAGGCCGTCCGGTGACCGTGGTGGTTATTCCGGCGATCGCGGTGGCGACCGTGGCGGTTACTCCGGCGGTAGCCGTGGCGGCTACTCAGGTGGCGACCGTGGCGGTTACTCCGGTGGCGACCGTGGGGGCAACTTCAAGGGCAACGGCGGCTTCAAGAAGGAATTCCGCAAGTCCGAGGGCGACCGTGGCGGCTACGCCGGTGGCGAGCGCTCCTCTGCTGACCGCGGCGGCCGTTCCTACAGCGAGCGCAGCAGCGCAGGCAGCTACGGCGACCGTGACCGCGGCGCCTCCTACGGTGACAGCGACCGTGGCCAGGCCAGCGGCTCCCGCTTCGGCGGCCACGGCGACGGTGCCCGCAAGCCGCGCAGCGGCAGCGAAGGCGGCCACCGCGACTTCAACCGCAAGGGCAAGTGGTAAACAGCTCGGGTAACTGACTACCCGCTTCGGCCAGGGGCCGGCTTTCGAGCCGGCCCTTGGCTGCGTTTAACGGCCCTTCACGGGCCCGGTGCCGTGTGAACGGTCCTTGTCGTCCGTGTGAAAGCCTGTCACGCCATGCGACAAAAGCCTTGGAACGGCCGGTATGCGGCTTTACGATCAAGGTGCTACGAACGGCGTAGCTGCGGAACAGAACTGGACCGCACGCAGATGGAGGAGGGTAGTCCATGGGATTGCTTGACGACTTGAAAAAGAACCTCGGATTTGCACACAAGGAACAGCACAAGGAGGCGCAGACGCCTGCCGAGGCCCACCCGGAAGCCCGCACCGACCGTCCGGAGAATGCTGCAGTGGACCCTGCCGCTGACTCCACAGACGACCTCGTAGCTGAATCCGACACTGCAGCCGCTGACGCAGCAGCCGCCGAGCAGGCAGCGGCCCAGGCGGCCACTGAGCAGGCTGCAGCGCAGGCAGCGGCCCAGCAGGCTGCCGCCGACGCCGCTGCCCAGCAGGCAGCCGCTGAGCAGGCCGCCGCGGCCCAGGCAGCAGCCGCCCGCGTGACCGAAGTCGTTGTGGAGCCGGGCGACACCCTCAGCGGCATTGCCGTCCAGTTCGGCGTCGACCTCGGCGCGCTTATCGCCGCCAACGCCGACACGGTGCCCAACCCGGACCTCATCTACCCCGGCCAGGTCCTGCGCCTCCCGTAGTTTTTCGGCCGGTTCTAGATCAACGAAGCGGTGCCGATGCAAATTGTGTCGGCGCCGCATTTCCCTGCCCGGTGGCCGATTTGTAGCTTCGGAAAACGTCCGGTAGAGTATTTACTCGTTGCCCCCCTAGCTCAGTGGTAGAGCGCGTTCTTGGTAAGAACGAGGTCACCGGATCGATTCCGGTGGGGGGCTCTGAATGAGAGCCTGTGTCAAGGCGGTTTTTGACCGGCTTGGCACAGGTTTTTCTCATTCGTGGCGGTGTAGCTCAGTTGGTTAGAGCGCACGACTCATAATCGTGAGGTCGGGAGATCGAGCCTCCCCACCGCTACAGGGCAAGACCCCGCAGATTCGTTCTGCGGGGTCTTTTTTGTGCGCGCCCGCACCCACTTGGGACAGAATATGACCATGTCGAAAATTGCCATCATCGGCGGCCACGGCAAGGTGGCCCTGCAGCTGTCCCGCATCCTGAGTAATGAAGGACACTCCGTCACGTCGTTCATCCGGAATCCCCAGCACGTGCCGGATGTCACGGCCGCGGGCGCGGCTCCGGTGGTCCTGGACGTGGAGGACTCGACGACGGCGGAGATCGCCGCGGCGCTGGGCGGCCAGGACGCCGTGGTGTGGAGCGCGGGGGCCGGCGGCGGGAATCCCGCCCGAACCTACGCAGTGGACAGGGACGCCGCCATCCGCTCCATGGATGCCGCAGGGCAGGCCGGCGTCGGGAGGTACGTCATGGTGTCCTACCTGGGCGCAGGACCCGGCCACGGAATCCCGGAAGGCAACAGCTTCTTTGCCTACGCCGAGGCCAAGGCCGCGGCCGACGAATACCTCCGCGGAACCGGCCTCGACTGGACCGTGCTGTGCCCCGGCCCGCTCACGGAGGCGCAGGGCACGGCCCTCATCGACGTGGACCCGGCGGAGACCGCCGGCGGCACACACACCTCACGGGCCAATGTGGCACTCGTGGCCGCCGCGGTCTTGGAGCTCCCTGAGGCTATCGGCCGCACTATTGACTTCAGGGACGGCTCCGTGCCCGTTCTGGAGGCGCTGACGGAGGCTTAGGCGCCTTCGGCCGGCATGGCCGGCGTCAGTCGTCATACGGTTTTGCGTGCGATCGCACTGAGCGCCGCGGTGTTCTGGACGGTGAT
>NZ_JAFNLL010000052.1 GCF_017368795.1 Arthrobacter cavernae
GGCGGCCACAGCGAAGCCCTCAGGGAAGTCCAGGCCGAAGTGGCCGACGTCGCAGAAGCAGCACCCGAGAGCAACACCAAGCGCCACTAAGCGCCAACGATACAAACTGGCCAACGATTACAACTTGGATGGAGCAACCATGGACATGCTAATAGCCGGAAACTGGCGTGGCGCCGCCGATCGCAGGACCGAAGAGGTCCGCTCGCCGTTCGACGGCCGGACGATCGACACGGTCCCCGTGGCAACGGTGCAGGACGCCGAAGCCGCCCTTGACCGGGCCGAGATCGGCTCCCACGTACAGAGGAACACTCCCGCCCACGTGCGGGTGGACATCCTCCTCCGTGCAGCTGCCCTGGCCGACGAACGCGCCGAGGACATCGCCCAAACCATCAGCGCCGAAACCGGAAAGCCCATCACGGAAGCCCGCGGCGAGGCCAGCCGATCCGGCAACATCATCCGCCTGGCCGCCTACGAAGGCAGCCAGCTGTACGGCTCCACCCTTCCCCTGGACGCGAACGCCGGCACCGGCCTGGACAAGATCGGCTTCACGCTGCGGCAGCCGGTAGGCATCGTCGTCACCATCACGCCGTTCAACTACCCGGCCCTGCTGGTGCTGCACAAGATCGCACCCGCACTGGCGGCCGGCAACGCCGTCGTGCTCAAGCCCGCCCGCGCCACGCCGCTGACGGCGCTGAAGCTGGCACAGTGCTTCGTCGACGCCGGCCTGCCGCCGGAGGCGCTGTCCGTCATCACCGGCCCCGGCAGCTCCCTGGGCGATGTCCTGGTCACGGATCCGCGCGTCCGCAAGGTGTCCTTCACCGGCTCCACCGGCGTCGGCACGCGCCTCAGCTCCATCGCCGGCGTCAAGAAGCTCTCCCTCGAACTGGGTGCCTCGTGCCCGGTGATCATCCTGCCCGACGCCGATCTGGAGCTCGCTGCCACGGCCGTGGCTGCCGGGGGGTACGTCAACGCCGGCCAGGTGTGCATCTCGGTGCAGCGGGTCATCGTTGACCGCCGGGTCGAGGCGGACTTCCTGGACGCGCTGGTCCCCAAGGTCGAGGCGATCGCCGTGGGCAACCCCAAGGAAGAGAGCACCCGTCTCGGCTCGCTGATCTCCGAGGAGGAAGCCTCACGTGTCCACTCCTCCATCATGGAGGCCCGCCACTCCGGCGCCAGGGTCCTCACCGGCGGTGACCGTGACGGCGCCGTGGTGACTCCCGCCGTCGTGGCCGGCGTCGACCCCCGCTCGCCGCTGTGCCGCAACGAACTGTTCGGGCCCGCCGTCGCGGTCTCTTCCGTGGAGGACATGGAATCGGCCATCGCGCTGGCCAACGACAGCGAGTACGGCCTGGGTGCGGGCATCTTCACCAGCGATGTCGCCAACACCGTGCAGGCCATGCGCCAGATCGACGCCGGCAACATCCACATCAACTGGTCTCCGCTCTGGCGGGCCGACCTCATGCCCTACGGCGGCCTGAAAGGCAGCGGCATCGGCAAGGAAGGCGTCCGCTCCGCCGTCCAGGAGATGACCGAAGAAAAGACGGTCGTCCTGCACGGGCGCCCCTGGTAACCACGAACAACGGGAATAAGGCAATGACCACAGCACCTCAGACCATCCGGCTCACCACGGCCCAAGCGGTCATCAAGTACCTCTCCGTCCAGTATTCGCTGGCCGACGGCGTCCGCCGCCGCCTGGTGCCCGCTGCGCTCGGGATCTTCGGGCACGGCAACGTGGCCGGCCTGGGCCAGGCTTTCGACGAACTGGCAGATGACATGCCGTTCATCCAGGGCCGCCACGAACAGTACATGGCACACATTTCCACTGCCTACGCCAAGGCAACCCGGCGCCAATCCGTTCTGGCCGTGACGGCTTCCATCGGCCCTGGCGCCCTCAACCTGGTGACCGCCGCCGGACTGGCCACGGTGAACCGGCTTCCGCTGCTGCTCCTGCCCGGCGACACGTATGCCACCCGGCACCAGGGCCCGGTCCTGCAGCAGCTGGAACACCCCATCGAGGCTGACACCACCGTCAACGACGCGTTCCGTCCGGTATCGCGCTTTTTCGACAGGATCAACCGTCCGGAGCAGCTCCTCACCGCACTTCCGCAGGCCATGCGCGTGCTCACCAGCCCCACCGATACGGGTGCCGTGGTCATTTCGCTGCCCCAGGACGTGCAGTCCCACGCCTACGACTTCCCGGCGGAGTTCTTCGAACCGCGCGACTGGAAGATCCGCCGGCCGCTGCCGGACCTGGAAGAGGTCGACGACGTCGCCCGCCTCATCCGCGACGCTGAGCATCCCGTGATCATCGCCGGCGGCGGCATCCACTACTCCGACGCCCACGCCGCCCTTGAGGCGCTGGCGGGACAGCTCGGCATCCCCGTGGTGGAGACCTTCGGCGGCAAGGGCGCCGTGACCAAGGACGAATGGTGGCAGGTGGGCGGCGTGGGGCTGGAAGGCAACTTCGCCTCCAACACCCTCATCAAGCAGGCCGACCTGGTGCTGAGCGTCGGTTCCCGCCTGACCGACTTCGCTACCGGCTCCCAGTCCATCTTCGAGAACGCGGACGTCCGCTTCGCCTCCTTGAACATCGTGGACGCCGACACCCGCAAGCAGGGCGCCACCGGGATCCTGGCGGATGCCCGCCTGGGCCTTGAGGCCCTTGCCCAGGCACTGGAAGGCCACAGCACCAGCGAAGCCTGGCAGGACACGGTCCAGGCCGAGAAGGCCAAGTGGGCCCCCATCCGCACGCAGTGGCTCGACGCCGATACCGCCTACCGCCCGGAAGACCACCCGGACGCGCCGGTCACCGGTGCCATACTGACCCAGCCGCAGCTCATCGGACTGATGCAGGAGCACGCCCGCTCCGGCGACACCATCATCGCCGCCGCCGGCGGCGCACCCGGTGACCTGCAGAAGGTCTGGGATGCCACCGGCAACCGCAACTGCCACTTGGAATTCGGCTTCTCCTGCATGGGCTACGAGATCGCCGCAGGCATGGGTGTCCGCCTTGCCGAGGGCAACAACGAAAACCGCGTGGTCACCTTCATCGGCGACGGCACCTTCCTGATGGCACCCACGGAAATCCTTACGGCCGCCCAGGAAGGCCTCAACGTCACCATCGTTGTGTCCGAGAACCACGGCTACCAGGTCATCCACCGCCTGCAGATGAACCGCACCGGTAAGGAATTCGGCAACGAATTCCGGTACCGCACCACCGGAGGCAGCGTCGCTGCGGAGGACGCCCCCAAGGCCCGCCTCGACGGCGACTACCTCAAGGTCGACCTGCGGCAGATCGCCGAAGGCCTCGGCGCGCTGGCCATCCGCGCCAGCACCGCGGCAGAGGTCCGGGAAGCACTCGCCTCCACCCGCGAGACGCAAGGTCCCGTGGTGATCGTGGTACCCACCGTGCCGCACGTGGACCTTCCTGGTGGCGACGTCTGGTGGGACGTGGCTCCCGCAGAGGTTTCCGGACAGGAATGGGTCCGCGAACTCCGCGCGGACTACGACCAGGCACGCGGCCGCCAGCGGTGGTTCGGATGAGCCGCTCACCAGTGATCGGGGGAAACCACGACGCCGGACCGCTCGACGGCGGCCGGCTGCGGCGCCGCTTGGCCACCGGTGAGGTGACCGTGGGAACGTTTGTGGGCATGGCTTCGGCGACGGCCGTGGAAGTATGCGCCGCCGCGGGCGCCGACTGGGTTCTGATCGACCTCGAGCACGGCTCCGGAGGTGAGGACGCCGTCCGTGACGGTGTCCTGGCGGCCGGCAGCTACGGCGTCCCCACCATCGTGCGCGTCGAAAGCGGCGAACGGATCCGCATCGGCCGGGTCCTGGACCAAGGCGCCGCCGGCATTATGGTGCCCCGGCTGCACGCCGTCGAGGAAGCCGCCCAGGCGGTCAAGCACATGCTCTACCCGCCCCACGGTGACCGCGGCGTTGCCACCTACAACCGCTCCTGCCGCTGGGGCATGGACCGGGAACCGTTGACCGCAGACCAGCAGCCCACGGTGGGAGTCATCCAGATCGAAACCCTCGATGCCCTGGAGCGGGTTGAAGAAATCGCGGCCCAGGACGGCGTGGATGTCCTCTTCGTCGGCCCGCTGGACCTGTCCTACGCCCTGGGCGTGCCGCTGCAACTGGACAGCAACATCTTCCAGGAAGCGCTGCAGCGGGTGGTTGCGGCCGCCGAACTGCACCACAAGGCGGCCGGCATCCTCGCGGTGGACGGCATGGCCGCAGCCAAGTACGTCCGCCAGGGCTTCCGGTTCGTGGCCATCGGCTCGGACTCCACCATCATGGCGGCGGCGTTCCGCGACGCCTTCCACACCGCCCGCAACTGACATGAATTCCCACGAGAAAGGCAAGAACGTGAACGCAGAATCCCGCACCGTCGGTGTAGGCCTCATCAGCGTCGGATGGATGGGAAAGCTCCATTCGCGCGCCTACCAGACCGTCCCCTACGCCTACCCTGAGCTTGGGCTGAGCACCAAGCTGGTCATCGCAGCCGACACGGCGCAGGACCGGGTGGACTACGCCCGCGACGTCCTTGGCTTCGCGGAAGGCACCACCGACTACCACGATGTCCTGAACCACCCGGACGTGGACGTCGTCTCCATCTGCGCCCCCAACTTCCTGCACGCCGAAATCGGCATCGCGGCAGCCAAGGCCGGCAAGCACTTCTGGATCGAAAAGCCCGTTGGACGCGGCTACGAGGAAACCGCAGCCGTGCAGGAAGCCGCCGTGGAAGCCGGCGTCGTCACGTCCATCGGCTACAACTACCGCCACGCCCCGGCAGTGGAGCACGCACGGAAGCTGATTTCCGAAGGACGCCTGGGCCGCATCACCAACGTCCGCGCCGTCTTCTTCTCCGGCTATGCTTCCGAACCCAACGGGGCGCTGTCCTGGCGTTTCGACCGCAAGCTTGCCGGCACCGGCGTGCTGGCGGATCTGTTCAGCCACGCCACGGACCTGTGCCAGTATGTAGTTGGACCCATCGCCGAGGTAACCGCGCTGACCAGCACGGTCTACACGCAGCGGCCCAAGCTGGCCATGGGATCCGGAACGCACTTCGCAGTAATTGAAAACGGTGAAATGGGAGAGGTCGAGAATGAGGACTACGCAGCAGCGCTGGTCCGCTTCGGCCCGTCCGCCGTCGGCGCAGGAGCCGTCGGCACCATCGAATCGTCCCGCGTCGCCGTTGGACCCGAATGCGGTTACCAGATCGAGGTCTACGGCACCGAAGGCTCCCTCAAGTGGGACTTCGAGCGCATGAACGAACTCAAGGTCTGCCTGGGACGCAACAACGACGAACAGGGCTACACCACCGTCAACGCCAGCCCCCGCCACGGAGACTACTCGCACTTCCAGCCCGGCCCCGGCAACAGCATGGGCTTTGACGACCTCAAGGTCATCGAAGCCAAGAAGTTCCTGGTGGCCGTCACCGGAGGAGCGCAGGAGAACTCCAACATCCACGACGCCGCCTCCGCAGCCGCCATTGTCAGTGCGGCAGAGGCTTCCTCGCTGTCCGGTCAATGGCTGAAGATCGAGGAAATCCACGGCACCACGGCAGCGCGGGCATAACCATGGCACCTCCATCCGCCCGGCGGCCAACGATTATGGATGTGGCAGAACGTGCCGGCGTATCCAAGTCCTTGGTCTCGCTCGTCCTGCGCGATTCACCCCGTGTCAGTGACGAACGCCGGCAGCGGGTGCTCAAAGTGGTTGAGGAGATGGGCTTCGAGCTGAACCTCGCAGCCCGCTCCCTGGCAACACGGGACAGCGGAACCATCGGCGTGCTGGTCAGCGACATGCACAACCCCTGGGCCTTTGACGTGGCCGATGCCGCCCGTACCGTACTGGAAGAGGCCGGGCACACCGTCCTCTTCAGCGCGGTCACGGCGGCCGGCAGGGGAGTGGACCAGTCCATCCTCCAGGCCTTCCGGGACCTGCGTGTGGCGGGCCTGCTGGTGGTCGGAACGGTGCCGGACAAGGCACCGTTCAGCCGGGCAGTATCCGGCGGGGCCGTGGTCTTTGCCGGCGGCGGACCGGACTACATCGACACCGCCGATGTAGTCCGGAGCGACGATGCCATGGGCTTGACGATGGTTGTTGAGCACCTGATCGCCCAGGGGCACGAGAACATCGTGCACCTGGGCGGGCTGGGCGGCTCGGTTGGCCGGGAACGCGTGGACGGCTATTCGGCAGCCATGGAAGAACACGGGCTGTCCCGCCACATCCGCGTGGTGGACGCCGACTTCTTCCAGCAGTCCGGCTACGTTGCCGCCCAAAGGGCCCTGGGCTCTTCGCGTTCCAAGCACCAGCGCCCCACGGCATTGGCCTGCATCAACGACCTCGCGGCCTTTGGTGCGATGACAGCGGCTGATGAACGCGGGATCGAAGTAGCCGTCACCGGATACGACAACATCGCGCTGGGGGCCATGCCCCGCCTGGGACTGACCACCGTTGACCCGGACAGCTCCACCATTGGAGTGACCGGGGCCAAGACCCTCCTGGAGCGCATCCACGGCGAAGGCAGCGGCTTCGTCCACCATTCCGTCACGCCCAAGTTGGTCGTGCGGACATCCAGCCTTCTCGGCCTCTAGAACACCTCTCCCTGGCAGCGCCCTACCCGGCGCCGCCCCCAGACTCCACATCTTCAAGGATGACGATGGCTCCCTTAACCACACCCCAGACTTTTGTCGCTCTCGGCAGCGTTGAACCCGAGCTCGTGGAACCGCTGCTCGCAGAGCACCAGCGGCTCATCCAGGACCCCAGCGACGAGGAGCTGGCCAGCGCCGATGCCGCAATCGTCCGGGCCGCATACCGAGTGGACCGGGAACTGCTGGACCGCATGCCGGCCCTCAAGGTCATCGCCCGGACCGGTGTCGGTACGGACCTGGTGGACGTTGCCGAGGCCAAGCGGCGCGGAATCCCGGTGGTCATCACCCCGGGAAGCAACACAGCCTCAGTGGCTGAAGGTGTCTTCGCCCACCTCCTGGCGCTCGTCAAGAAGCTCGCTCCGCTGACCGCGCTGGTCCGTGAGGGACGCTGGGAGCAGCGTGCCGCCGTCGGCGTCGGGGACCTGGAGGGATTAACGCTGGGCATCATCGGCTACGGCCGCATTGGCCGCCGGGTGGCGCGCATTGCCGAAGCCTTCGAGCTGAAGGTCCTGGCCTTTGACCCGTTCGCCGAGATTCCCGCGGAGATCCGCTGCGACAGCGTGGAGGAGCTCCTCGCCCGCAGCGACTTCACCACCTTGCACGTGCCGCTGACGCCGGAAAACCAGAACCTCATCAACGCAGACCGGCTGAACGGCATGAAGCCCGGGGCGGTCCTCATCAACTGCAGCCGCGGCGGGCTCATCGACCTTGACTCCGCCTACGAGGCCCTGCAGTCGGGCCAGCTGTCCGGTCTCGGGCTGGACGTGTTCGATCCCGAGCCGCCGGCGCACCACCCGCTGTTCGACCACGCCAACGTGGTCCTGACACCGCACCTGATGGGCTTCACCCGCCAAGGCATGGCGCACACCGTCAGGGACGCCGCCCAAGGCGCGGTGGACGTCCTAGCGGGACGCACGCCCGCAGCGGTGGCAGCGCCGTGACCGCCGCCGTCGCCGTCGTCATCAACCCGGAAACACCAACCCACGCCCCGTTTTCTCCCGGCACCCCACTGGAAAGGACCCCCACCCATGTCCGCTAACCGCCCCCTCAAGGTTGCCCTCTTCGGATCCGGCCGCATCGGGCAGGTCCACGCCCGGAACATCGCCGAGCACCCGGACCTGGAACTGGCCTGGATCGCCGACCCCTTCATTGAGGGTGCCCGCACCCTGGCGGCCGGAACCGGCGCCGTCGCCGTCGAATCAGCGGAGGACGTCTTCGCCAACGCCGACCTGGACGCCGTCATCATCGGTTCGCCCACCAGCACGCACGTGGACCTGATCTCGCTCGCCATGGAGCACGGCGTGGCCGCCCTCTGCGAGAAGCCCATCGACCTGGACATCGACCGTGCGCTGGCTTGCCGCGATGCGATCAAGGGCAACAAAACGCCCCTCATGCTCGGCTTCAACCGGCGCTTCGACCCCAACTTCGCGGCCATCCAGCTGCGCGTCGCGGCCGGCGAAATCGGCCGCCTCGAGCAGCTGACCATCATCAGCCGCGACCCCGCACCGGCCCCGGCGGCCTACATTCAAAGCTCCGGCGGTATCTTCCGCGACCAGAGCATCCACGACCTCGACATGGCCAGGTTCTTCGTGCCGGACATCATCGAGGTATTCGCCGCCGGCTCCAACGTGTTCTGCGACTACATCGAGGAAGCCGGGGACTTCGACTCGGTGGTCATCACCCTCAAGGGCCGCAACGGCGAACTGGTCACCATCACCAACTCCCGCCACAGCGCCTACGGCTACGACCAGCGCCTGGAGGCGTTCGGCAGCGAAGGGATGCTCAACGCAAGCAACGTGAGCCCGACGACGGTCCGCAAGTACGGCGCGAAGGGCACCGAAGAGTCCGACGCCTACCTGCCGTTCTTCCTGGAGCGCTACGCCGAGGCCTACCGGAACGAACTGGACAGCTTCGCCAAGGCCATCCGCTCCGGCACGGCCTGCAGCCCGGGATTCGACGACGGCCTGCAGGCACTCCTGCTGGCGAACGCTGCCGAGGAGTCCGCCCGTTCCGGCCGCATCGTCAAGATCGGCCAGGGGTGACCATGTCGCTTCTCCTGGGCAAAGTAGTCCTCATCAGCGGTGGCACCCAGGGGTTGGGGGCCGGAGTTGCGCGGCGCGCAGCTGCGGAGGGTGCTGCCGGCATTGCCATCACGGGCCGGAACGCGGACACGGGCGAGAAACTTGCAGCGGAGATCACGGCCTCCGGCGTCGAGACGCGGTTCATCAAAACCGATCTCGCCGACGTCGAACAGGCCCGGAACTCGGTGCTCGAGACGATCGAGGCCTTCGGGCAGCTGGACTGCGCCGTCAACGCGGCCGGCCTGACCACCCGCGGCACCATGCTGGACACCACGCCGGAACTGTTCGATGCGCACATCGCAGTCAACCTGAAGTCCCCGTTCTTCATCATGGCCGAAACCATCAAGCATCTTTGTAGCAGGGGTGTGCCAGGAAGCATCGTGAACGTCATCTCCATCGCGGAGCTCGGCGGGCAGCCGTACCTGGCACCGTATGTTGCGGCCAAGGCCGGCCTGGCAGGGGCAACCCGCAATGCCGCGCACGCCCACCGCTGGGACAAGATCCGCATCAACGGGCTGGATATCGGCTGGACCGCCACCGAGGGCGAGGCCGACACCCAGAAGAGGTTCCACGGCGCCGGGGACGACTGGCTCGAAAAGGCCAACGCCTCCGTCCCCATGGGGAAGCTCGGCCAAGTGGACGAGATCGCCGAATTCATTGTTTTTCTCCTCTCCAGCAGGAGCGGTGTTGTCACCGGTTCAGTCATCGACTGGGACCAGAACGTTATTGGAGGATCAGATTGAGCACCATCACCCAGCGCCTTGCCGCAGCCCCCATCTCCTGGGGCGTCTGTGAAGTCCCCGGTTGGGGCCACCAGCTTGAGGCGGACCGGGTCCTGTCGGAGATGACAGCCCTCGGCATCAGCGCCACCGAGTTCGGCCCCGCCGGCTTCCTTCCCGAGCAGGCCGCCCAGCGGGCGGAGGTCCTGAAGCAGCACAAGCTGCAGGCCATCGGCGGCTTCTTCCCGGTCATCCTGCACGATGCGTCCAAGAACCCCCTGGACGTGGTGTCGTCCGAGCTGGACGCATACGAGGCCGCCGGCGCCACCATCATGGTCCTCGCCGCCGAGACCGGCGTGGATGGCTACGACCAGCGCCACGAGCTCGACGCCGATGGCTGGGAGCTGTTCGGCCGGAACCTCGACGCCGTGGTCAAGGCCGCCGCCGACAAGGGCATCCAGGCAGTGGTCCACCCGCACGTGGGCACCATGATCGAAAGCACCTCGGACGTCGACCGGGTCCTCAACGACACCGCCGCGAACCTCTGCCTGGACACCGGCCACCTGCTCATCGGCGGCACCGACCCGGCGCTGCTGGTCCGCGACTACGCTGCGCGCATCGGGCACACGCACCTGAAGGACGTGCGCAAGGCCATCGCCCAGCGCGTGCAGGCCGGCGAGCTCTCCTACACGGACGCCGTCAAGGCCGGCATGTACGTGCCCCTGGGCCAGGGAGACGTCGGCATTGCCGACATCGTCCGCAAGCTGCTGAGTGCGGGCTACCCGGGATGGTTCACCATGGAGCAGGACACCATCCTCGAATCCGAGCCCACCGACGAGGGGCCCGTCCGGGACGTCCGGCAGTCCGTTGCTTTCCTGCGGCAGCTGGAAACGGAGATCGGCGGTTGAGCGCGGTCCGCTGGGGCGTGCTGACCACTGCGCGGATCGCGCAGGGCCGGTTCCTGCCTTCCATGAGCCTAGCCCGGAACGCGGTGGCCTCGGCCATCAGCAGCCCGAACGGCAAGGCTGCGGAAGTTGCTGCACGGTTCGGCATCCCGGCGGCCTACTCGTCCCACGAGGAGTTGCTGGCCGATCCGGGCGTCGAGGCGGTGTACCTGCCGTTTCCCAACGCCCTCCACGCCGACTGGATCGTGGCCGCCGCTGAGGCGGGCAAGGACATCCTCTGCGAGAAGCCCCTCGTCTCCAGCACCCACGATTACCGCCGCGTGCTGGAGGCCTGCGAACGCAACGGGGTGAACCTCATGGAGGCGTTCATGTACCGCTTCCACCCCCAGCACCAGAAGGTCCGGGAGTTCATCGACTCGGGCAAGATCGGTGAGCTCGTGTCCATGCACGCCCGCTTCCACTTCCCCATGGACCGGAGCGAGGGCGAGGTGCGCCTCCAGACGGGAATGGAGGGAGGCGCACTCAACGATGTGGGCTGCTACGCCGTGGACATCATGAACATGGTGATGGGCCGCGCGCCCCGCACGGTCTACGGCAAGGGCACCAGCCGCACCGACCCCGTGGAAACCACCGTGACCGCGATCCTGGACTACGGCGATGTCCTGGGAACGCTCGACTGTGGCTTCGAAGGCCCCCGCACCCACACCTTCCAGGTGATCGGCACGAAGGGCCACATCACCCTGGACAAGGCGTTCGATCCGGACCCGGGCGAGATTGCCCGTGTCACCGTGTCCTACCGGGATGGACGGACCGAGTTCTTCGACATCGGGGAAGACCAGTTCAAGACCGAAATCGAGCGCTTCAGCGCCTGGGTGCGCAGCTCGGGCCCCGAGCTAGTCCACAGGGACCTGACCGAGCAGAACCTGGCGGTCCGCCTCGCGCTTCAAGAATCCATGGCCACCGGCTTACCGCGCATCGTCACTGACGTCCTTGCCGCGGAGCACCACTTTCTACAGGAGCAGTAATGACCATCATCAACCACTTCATCAGCGGCGCCGAGGCCGCAGGCAGCGGAACCGGCACCAAGCCCGTCTACAACCCGGCCACGGGCGCGGTTACCGCCCAGCTGCGCCTGGCGAACGCGGCCGATTTGAACGCCACGGTGGCCATCGCCAAGAAGGCAGCCGAATCCTGGGGCGACATTTCCCTGGCCAAGCGCACCGCCGTGCTGTTCAAGTTCCGTGAACTCGTGGCCGCCCACGTGGAGGAGCTGGCCCAGCTGGTCACGGCCGAGCACGGCAAGGTCATCAACGACGCCAAGGGCGAGATCGGCCGCGGCCTGGAGGTCATCGAGTTCGCCTGCGGCATCCCGCAGCTGCTCAAGGGCGAGTACTCGGACCAGGTCTCCACCGGCATCGACGTCTTCTCCTTCCGCGAGCCGGTGGGCGTCGTCGCAGGCATCACGCCGTTCAACTTCCCCGTCATGGTGCCGCTCTGGATGGCCCCGATGGCCATCGCCACCGGCAACGCCTTCATCCTCAAGCCCTCGCACCGCGTGCCGTCGGCGGCCATGCTGCTGGCCAAGCTCTGGAAGGACGCCGGCCTCCCGGACGGCGTGTTCCAGGTCCTGCACGGCGACCGTGAAGTGGTTTCGGGCCTGCTGACCCACCCGGACGTCGATGCGATCTCGTTTGTTGGCTCCACTCCCGTGGCCAAGCACATCCTTGAGGTGGCCACGGCGCACGGCAAGCGGATCCAGGCCCTGGGTGGCGCGAAGAACCACGCGATCGTCCTGCCCGACGCCGATCTCGACAACGCTGCCGACCACCTGGCCGCGGCTGCTTTCGGTTCCGCCGGCCAGCGCTGCATGGCCATCTCCGTGGCGGTCGCCGTCGGCGATGCCGCGGACCTGCTGGTCAAGAAGGTC
Source organism: Arthrobacter cavernae (assembly GCF_017368795.1). GTDB lineage: Bacteria > Actinomycetota > Actinomycetes > Actinomycetales > Micrococcaceae > Arthrobacter > Arthrobacter cavernae. Next base: position 12,295 of record NZ_JAFNLL010000052.1, read on the forward strand.
GAAGAGCGTGCCCTGGACATCAAGGTTAAGAACGGCACGGAAGCCGACGCCGACATGGGCCCCGTGATCAGCGTCGAATCCCGCGACTTCATCG
>NZ_JAFNLL010000053.1 GCF_017368795.1 Arthrobacter cavernae
GGACCTGCTGGTCAAGAAGGTCGAAGAGCGTGCCCTGGACATCAAGGTTAAGAACGGCACGGAAGCCGACGCCGACATGGGCCCCGTGATCAGCGTCGAATCCCGCGACTTCATCGTCAAGACCGTCACCGAAGCCCAGCAGGCCGGTGCCGTGATGGTGGTGGACGGCCGCGACCTGGTGGTCCCCGGCCACGAAGAAGGCTTCTGGGTCGGCCCCACCGTGATCGACCACGTCACCGCCGAAATGAGCGCCTACACCGAGGAAATCTTCGGACCGGTCCTGGTGGTGGTCCGGGTGGAGGACCTGGACGCGGGCATCAAGTTGATCAACGCCAACCCCTACGGCAACGGCACCGCGATCTTCACCTCCTCCGGTGCGGCAGCAAGGAAGTTCCAGCGCTCCGTTACCGTAGGCATGGTGGGCATCAACGTGCCCCTGCCGGTGCCGGTGGCCAACCACACCATCGGCGGCTGGAAGGCCGGGCTGTTCGGCGACAAGCACATCTACGGCCCCGAGGGCGTCTCCTTCTACACCCGCGGCAAGGTCATCACCTCCCGCTGGCCGGAGGCCACCCACGCCTCGGGAGCCTCGTACAACTTCCCGTCCAACTAACCCCAGCTGAGTCGCAGTTGTGGCCGTTTTGGGGGCTCAAAGCGGCCACAATTGCGATCTACTTCTGAGTCAGCCCGGCTAACACCCAAGAGAATTCCCATCCTCAAGTAACCGTTGCGCCCCGGCCGGAAACAAAGCAAGTATCCTGCAGTTCCGGACACTACTTTTCAGGGGGAACATCGTGCTTTCCGAGCGCGAACTGGCGTTCATCGCCATTCACAAAGACAGCTACCCATCCGTTCTCAGCTTTGTCCGCAGGCGCGTCGAATCCATGGAGGTGGCGGAGGAAATCGTGGCCGACGTCTTCCGTGTGGTGTGGCAGAAATGGGGCAACGAATCCCGGAGCGATGTTGCGTGGCTGCTGACGGTCGCCCGGAACCTCATCGGGAACGCCTACCGGAGCCGTGACAGGCAACAGGCGTTGCAGGAAAAGCTGCGGACGACGGCGGTGCAGCGTTTCGGTGAAGAATCCGAAAATGTTGTGGTCCAGGATGCCATGGCGCGGTTGCGCGGCCAGGACCGGGACATACTGCAGTTGGCGTACTGGGACGGCCTCGGCCCGGCCGAGATCGCAGGCGTCCTGCAGTGCAGCGAGTCCGCAGCCAAAGTCCGCCTGCACCGTGCCCGTGCCGCATTCCGGAAGCACATGCCTGCCGGAGCCGAACCGATCACACAGAGGATGGGTGCCTGAGATGGACCAGATCAAGAACCAGATCTCCGCAACGGACCCGCTGTACAACGAGCCGGCCGCTGCCGTGGACAGCGAAGAAGCATTGCGTCGGATCTTGTCCGGGCCGGCGGTTTTCAGCGACAGCCTGCCCGCGGGACTGACATCGATCACCGACCGCAGGCTGCGGCGGGCCCGGATCGCAGCGGGTCTCCTGCTGGGCGCCGCGGCAGTCACCGCAGGGGTCCTGCTGGCCGGCAACCTCGGTCCGCTGACCTCCGGACCGGCGCCTGCCACCACCGTCACCGCAACTGAAGCCGCGCCAACACCGACTCCGACGCCAACGCCGACCCCGACGTCGTCCGCTGAGCCGACTGCCAGCCAGTCCGCAGCTCCGACCGTCCCTGCTGTCGCACCGACAACCGAGCCGACGCAACCGCCAGTGCAGGCCCCCACCCTGCAGACCTTCGTCTTCCCCGACGGGCACATCTCCTTCACCTACCCGCAAGGGTGGAGTGTCCGAACCCAACCGGGCTCGTACGGTTCCATCATCGCCTTCGTCTCCGACGGGGCAGGAACCGACGTAGCCCAGGTCACCAGCGGAATGTACGAACACGAGATTGCCCACGACAGCCCGGCAGGCAGCACCTTCGAGCAGACCGTTCTGGATCACGCGACGGTGCCAGGAATAGTCGATGTGGCGGGGAATCGCGCTGAGTTTGGCCTCACCCAACTGGCCGGACCCACGGACGCGGACGGTGGCCGCTTCCACCCTACGGGGCTCGGTCCTGCCGCCAACTTCCTGCCTACGGTGCCCGCACCTAGGAGCCCCTACATCCTCCTGCCGAATGGCATGATGTCGGCCATCGTTGTCCCCAATGTAAAGTGGCCAGCCGTCATGACACCCGAGGCGATTAAGGCCTGGATGGGAAGCGAACAGTACGCACAGCTGAAGGCCCTGCTGCTGAGTCTGAGCTACAAGTAGCCTGGCACCCATCTGAGTAGCAGCTGATGTCGTTTTGACGGCTCATAACGACATCAGCTGCTACCTACTTGGGTCAGCCCGCCGTGATCAGGTGGCTGGCGGGGTTGTACCGGAAGGTGACCGGGCCGCCGTTGTGGTTCAGCGTGATGTTGCTGCCGTTCGCGGCGCCGCCCAGGCCGTAGTTCTCGGCCCAGGAACCGTTGATGGCGGCCTTGAACTCGTACGAGCCGGCCGGAAGGTTCGCCACAGTCAGCTTCCAGATCCCATCCAAAGGATCCAGTGCCAGCTGGGCCTGGCTGCAGTCTGGCATCCAGTCGCCCGCGCAGCCGAGTTCGGAGTTCAGGCTGCCCGGCGCGGACACGGCGGCTGGCTGCTGGCCCGCAGTGACGGCACTGATCACGTTGCTGGCGTGGTCGTAAAGGAACGTGACGGCGCCGCCAGAGTGGTCGAGCACCACGTTGGCACCGTTCGGTTCTCCGCCCGCACCGTAGTTCTCGTCCCAGGAACCGTTCAGTGCGGCCTTGAACTCGTGGTGCCCGGCCGGCAGGTTCGGGACGGTCAGCTGCCACAGGCGGTGCGCCGGCTCGTAGCTCATGGACGCCTGCCCGCACGACGGCTGCCAGTCCTCCGTGCAGCCCAGCTCGGTGTTCAGGCTGCCGGCCACGGTGACCGTTTCGGGCTGAGTCGGCTCGCCCACCACGCCGCTGCGGGGTTCGCTGGCCGAGGTGTGGCCGGCGTTGTCCAGCACTACCGCGCGGTACTCCACCGCAGTCCCGGCCTCGACCGCCGAGACGTCGTGGAACACCTGGTACGGCGCGTTGTCGTCCGTGCCAATCGCCTGCCACCCGCCGCCCGGCGTCCGAGCCTGGAAGGTGACCTCATGGAACGAGTTGCCGTCGACGTCGGCGGTCACCTTCAGGCGCGTCGCGTCACCGGCCGCCGTGACGGGCTTCCTGAGCACGACGGCGGGGGCCGCCTCGGACTTCGCAAGCCGCCCGCTCGCCTGGTACACGACGGCGGACAGCGGCGGGACGGTGACGGTGAGCTTGGCCTGCGCGTCGCTCTTGGCCTCGGCCGCGGCGTTTCCGTAGACGAGCTCGAACGGCTGCTTTGCTTCATAGGTGGGGATGGCGGCCGTCTGCGCGGTCTCGCTGTTGTTCAGGGCCACGAGGTATTCGCGCTGATCCTTGGCATCGATGCGGGAGAAGGCGTAGATCCCGGCGCCGTCCGCGGCGTAGCGGTTCTGCTGGGCGCCGTCGCGGAGCGCAGGATGCTCGGAGGTAAGGGCCGCCAGCTCGCTGATCTTGCGGTACAGCGGGTGCTGGGCGTCGAAGTTGTCCGAGGCGTGCGTGGAAGCGGTGCCCAGCAGATCGTCGTCGAGGTACTCCTGGACCTGGCTGACGAACATCGACTGCCGCGAGTCCTGGTCACCGCCCGCGCCCGTGAAGCCCTGCTCGTCGCCGTAGTAGACCACCGGGTTGCCGCGGGAGAAGTACATCAGCTCGTGGGCGAGTTCATCGCGTTCGAGCAGTTCGGCGTCGGGGGCGCCCGCATTGTCCTGGGCGATGAACGTGCCGATCCGGCCCATGTCGTGGTTCCCCAGGAAGGTGGGCAGCTGGTAGACGTTGGAATCGGCGTCGGTGTACCAGTCGTCGCCGGCGAAGAACCCGGCCAGGCCGGTGGCCTTGCTGCCCTGGGATGCGAAGCTGCGGGCGGCACCCTGGAAGCCGAAGTCCAGCACGGCCTGCATGCGGTTCTTGGTGGTGTACTTCGAGGTGACGCTCTTGGAGGTGTCGAAGACCTCGCCGAACATGAAGAACTCGTCCTTGCCCTGCTCCTTGGCGTAGCTGAGCACGCGGGGTCCGAACTGCTGCCAGAACTCGTCATTGACGTGCTTCATGGTGTCGATCCGGAAGCCGTCGATCCCGAAGTCGCGGATCCACATCTTGTAGATGTCCACCATGCCGTCAACCACGCGCGGGTTCTCGGTGAACAGGTCATCGAGGCCGAAGAAGTCGCCGTACGTGGAGTCCTCGCCGGCGAAGGTGGTGTTGCCGCGGTTGTGGTACAGCGTGGGGTCGTTGAGCCACTCGGGCACTTTCACGTCCCGTTCGGGTGCCGGAACCACGGGCGTGTAGGGGAACGACGTGCCCGCATCCAACGCCGGGAAGTCCTGCGTTCCGGCGTAGTCCTGGTCGTCGAAAACCTCGCCCGTGGCTGTGCGGTACGGCTCCGTCGCCTTGGAAATGTACGGGGCCGGGGACGTCTCCTTGTACTGGATGACGTCCGCGGTGTGGTTGGAGATGATGTCGAAGTAGACCTTCATGCCGCGGGCGTGGGCGGCGTCGATGAGGGTCTTCAGCTCGGCATTGGTGCCCAGATGGGGGTCGATCTGGGTGAAGTCGGTGACCCAGTAGCCGTGGTAGCCGGCCGAGCTGTTGTCCAGCTGTCCGCCGCCCTGGACGGCCTTGTTCTTGAAGCTCGGGGTGAGCCACAGGGCGTTGGTGCCCAGGCCTTGGATGTAGTCCAGCCGGTCCTGCAGGCCCTTCAGGTCGCCGCCGTTGTAGAAGCCCTTGCGGGTGGGATCGTAGCCGGACACCATCGGATCGGAACCCAGCCCGCCGTCGTCGTTCGCTGTGCTGCCGTTGCCGAAACGGTCGGCCATGACGAAGTAGAAGTTCTGCTTGCTGACGCCGCCGCGGACCGAATGCTGGGCGGCGGGGTTCTTGGTGTTCGCGGGTCCGGCGCTCGCTGGCAGGACTGCGGAGGCCGTCAGTACCGAGGTGGCGAGCACGACGGCGGCCGTGCGGCGGAGTGCCCGGTGCGGGCTTCCGCAGGGGATATTGCGGGGGACAACAGGTCTGGAGCTGCGAGATAACAAGTGGTGAACCTTCCGCTAAGCGACTTTGCTGTGTGGGACGTCACAACTGTAAGCGTTTGCGCGGGCCAATTCCACAGAATTTAAGGGAATTGTTGGTGAGTTCCTCGATCTATCGATGCAAAACTGGAAACGCTTGCACGTCGGCCGAATACGGATCTCTGGAAATTTCACTGTGTCTCTGCACGATGACCCGCCTGAACGTTATGCAGCTGTCCATAACGCGAGCTCCTTGGCTTGCATAGGGTTGAGGAGATCTGGTCCGCACTACCCAAGGATGAAATTCAACGATGAAGAGCATCGCCCTCCTGCGCGAGCGCGCCACGCGCGTCATGCCCACCGGTTCCCACTGCCCGGCCTCGGGGCTGTGGAGTCCGGACTCCGAGCCGGACGCCGTCCAGGCATTCCCCGAAGGCCATGTGCTTCCCGCCCACAACGGCATGCCGACGCTCTGGCGCCGGCGCCCTGCCGGCAGCGCATCTGCATGACCAGCACCCTTTTGAAGCGGCCAGTCGGCTACCGGCACATCCCCGCATCCAAATGGACGGAGCTCACCTCCGGCGATGCCGTATGGATCTACGAAGCGGGCTGGGGCGTCGGAGCCGGGCGCGTTGACGAGGTCTCCGGGGACCACGAATTGTTGTGGGTGTTCCTTGAGCCTGGCAGCCGCAGGTTGCTGTGCGGAACGGATGCCGTAGAGGTCTGGTCCGCCGCCTAGTCAGTGGCCCTGCACGTCGGAGTCCACGCCGGCGTCGGACCCGGCGTCCAGTGTGTCCATGGCGGTGAGGTCGTCATGGTCCAGGACGAAGCCGAAGACGTCCAGGTTCTCCTGCATGCGTTGCGGGTTCGAGGTCTTGGGGATGGCCACCAGGCCGTGCTGGACGTGCCAGCGGAGCACCACCTGCCCGGGCGTCTTGCCGTGCTTCTTCCCGATGGCGGCCAGCACCGGGGCATGGAGCAGATCCTCGCCGGTGCCCAAGGGGCTATAGGACTCGGTGGCGATGCCGTGCTGTGCGTTGAACGCCCGCGCGATCATCCGCGGAATGGCCGGGCTCAGCTGGATCTGGTTGACGGCCGGCACCACGTCGCACTCGGCCAGGAGGTGGTCCAGATGGGTGGGCTTGAAATTGGAAACGCCGATCGAGCGGACTTTGCCCGCGGCCTGCAGTTCCTCGAAGGTCTTCCACGTGGAGACGAACTCGCCGCGCCGGGGGAGCGGCCAGTGGATCAGGAGCAGGTCCACGTAGTCCAGCCCGAGGCGTTCCAACGATCCCTCCAGGCCCGCCACCGCCCTGCCCGAGCCCTGGAACTCGCCGTCCAGCTTGGTGGTGATGAACAGTTCCTCCCGGGCCACGCCACAGGCGCGGATCCCGTTGCCCACGCCCCGCTCGTTGCCGTACTTCTCGGCGGTGTCGATGTGCCGGTAGCCCAGGCCCACGGCCTGGACCACGGCCTCGGCAACCTGGGCATCGTCCAAGGGCCAGGTACCGAGGCCAATCTGCGGGATCCGGTGGCCGTCGTTGAGCTCGATGAGCGGTGAAAGTGCCATGCCGCTCACCACGCGTAGTCTTCGGGCGCGGTGCGGTGCCCCGGGAAGATGTCGTCGAGCCGCTTGAGCGCGTCGGCGTCGAGGGTGACATCCAAAGCCCGGATGGCGGCGTCGAGCTGTTCCTGCGTGCGCGGCCCAACGATCGGCGCCGTCACGGCGGGCTGGTGGAGCAGCCAAGCCAGCGCGACGTCCCCGGGGGCGTGGCCCAGTTCGTCGGCGAAGTCCTCGTACCGGCGGATCTGCTCCTCGTGCTTGCGCAGTGCCTCCAGGGCCCGGCCCTCAGCGCGGCGGACGCCCTGCTGTTCCTTTTTCAGCACGCCGCCCAGCAGGCCGCCGTGCAGTGGCGACCACGGGATCAGGCCGAGTCCGTACTGCTGCGCGGCCGGAATGACCTCGAGCTCCACCTGGCGCGTGAGCAGGTTGTAGATGGACTGCTCGCTGACCAGGCCCGTGTAGTGGCGCCTCCGTGCGGCCTCCTGGGCCTGGGCGATGTGCCAGCCGGCAAAGTTGCTGCTGCCCGAATAGAGGATCTTGCCCTGCTGGACCGCAACCTCGATCGCCTGCCAGATCTCGTCCCACGGCGTATCCCGGTCGATATGGTGGAATTGGTAGACGTCGATGTAGTCCGTCTGCAGCCGCTTGAGGCTGGCGTCCAGGGCGCGGCGGATGTTGAGGGCGGACAGCCTGGACTCGTTGGGACGGTCCGTCATGGTGCCGTACAGCTTGGTGGCGAGAACGGTCCGTTCGCGGCGCTCGCTGCCCTTCGCGAACCAGCGGCCGATGATCTCCTCGGTCCAGCCACGGTGGCCCGTCCCGCCGTAGACGTTGGCCGTGTCGAAGAAGTTGATGCCGGAGTCCAGTGCGGCGTCCATGATCGAGTGGGCCGTGGCTTCATCGCTCTGCGGGCCGAAATTCATGGTGCCCAGGCAGAGCCGGGAGACTTTCAGGCCGGAGCGGCCCAGATGGGTGTAGTGCACGCTGATTCCTTTGCCTTGGGCTTTGTACTGAGCCTATGCAGTTTTCGGCCCGGAGTCAGCAGTTTGCTGTGATCCTGTTCTCCCAGGGGACGCCGGTATCCTTGATGCATGAGTGACACTGCTGCTTCAACCGTCACCTTCAGCGGCCGCTTCGCCCGGGACTTTGCGGAGATGGCCATTCCCTGGCGGGCCGAGAAGGCGCCCGAGCCACGGCTCTTGGTGCTCAACGGGCCACTGGCCGAAGAGTTGGGCCTCGACCCCGATTTCCTGCGCAGTCCCGGGGGCTTGCTCTTGCTCACCGGCAATGAGGTGCCGGCGGAGGCCACTCCGGTGGCCCAGGCCTATGCGGGCCACCAGTTCGGCTGGTACTCGCCCCGCCTCGGCGACGGGCGCGCCCTCCTGCTCGGGGAAATCACCCACGTGGACGGCCGGCTCCGCGAGCTCCACCTCAAAGGATCGGGGCGCACCCCTTTCGCCCGGAACGGCGACGGCCTCGCCGTCGTCGGGCCGATGCTCCGCGAGTACATCGTGAGCGAGGCGATGCACGCCCTGGGCATCCCCACGACCCGCTCCCTCTCCGTGGTGGGGACGGGCCGCGCCGTGCAGCGCGAGACCCTGCTTCCCGGAGCCGTGCTCACCCGGGTGGCCAGCAGCCACCTGCGCGTGGGCAGCTTCCAGTACGCCCGGGCCACCGGCGACGTCGATCTCCTGCGCCGCCTTGCCGATTACGCCATTACCCGCCACTACCCGGGGGCCGCCGACGCCGGGAACCCCTACCTTGCCTTGTTCCAGTCGGTGGTAGCCGCCCAGGCGTCCCTGCTGGCCCAGTGGATGGTGGTGGGCTTCGTCCACGGGGTCATGAACACGGACAACATGACCATCTCGGGGGAGACCATCGACTACGGGCCGTGCGCCTTCATGGATGGATTCGACCCCGCCGCCGTCTACAGCTCGATCGACGAATCCGGACGTTACGCCTACCGCAACCAGCCGGTGGTGGCGGAGTGGAACCTCGCCCGGCTCGCCGAAGCCCTGCTGCCGCTCCTCCACGACGATGAGGAGCAGGGCGTCGCGCTCGCGGTTGAATCACTCGAAGGGTTCCGCCGGCAGTACAGTGCCGCCTGGTCGGCGGGGATGCGGGCCAAACTTGGCCTGCACACAGACGTCGACGACGACGTTGCCTCGCTTCTGGTCGACGATCTACTGGCGCTCCTCCAGGAGGGCCGCGTCGACTACACCTCGTTCTTCCGGAACCTCGGCAAGGCTGCCCGCGGCCAGCCCGGGCCTGCACGGGGCATGGTTCTGGACCTGGCAGCCTTCGATGCCTGGCTGGGGCGCTGGCGCGCCGTTGGCCCGGACGCAGGCCTGATGGACCGGGTCAACCCCGCCTACATACCCCGCAACCACCTCGTGGAAGAGGCCCTAGCCGCCGCCACCGGGGGAGATCTCGATCCGCTCCACGGCCTACTGGACGCGGTGACCACACCGTTCGAAGAGCGCCCCGGCCTGGAGCGCTACGCCTCCGCAGCCCCGGAAGACTTCGGCGCCTACCGGACCTTCTGCGGAACCTGAGGCTTAACCGGTGATGGCCGCGCCCCGGAAGGGGCGCGGCCATCACCGTATCCAGTCAGGAATCCGGTCAGCGTTCCAGTCGGAAGCCAAGTTTGATGGTGACCTGCCAGTCGGCCACGGCACCGTCGGCCAGGTGGCCGCGGATTTCCTTGACCTCGAACCAGTCAAGGTTCCGCAGGGTCTGGTTGGCGGCCGCGATGCCGTTCTTGATGGCGGCGTCCACCCCCTCGGACGAGGTGCCGACAATTTCGGAAACGCTGTATGTGTGGTCAGCCATTCTTGCTCCTCATGATCGTCTCTGATGCCTGGACTGCTGGCCTGGCGGAGGCCGTGAAAGCAGACTAGCCGACACGACGCCGGGCGAACAGGGGCAGGGTCCGGCTACGGCGTCTCGAGCACGAGGTTCTTGAGGTCGTCCAGGGTCTGCTGCATGTGCGCGTCCATGGCTTGGCGGGAGCGCGAGGGGTCGCGGGACTCCAGGGCCTCGGCAATGTTCTGGTGGTGGCCGATTGCGTGTTCCTGGATTTCCGGCACGGCGGACGTTTCGGTCCGGCGCTTCTCCAGCACGCGGTGCAGCGGCTCGAACAGCACGGCCACGAAGACATTCTCAGAGGCGTGCAGGATCAGGTCGTGGAAGGCCAGGTCCGCTTCCACGAAGGCGGCAACATCGTTGACCAGGTGGGCATCGCGCATGGCGGCCACGTAGCCGTAGAGCGCTTGGATGTCGGCGTCGCCGATCCGGCTGGCGGCGAGCTCGCAGGCGCCGGTTTCCAGCATGCGGCGCAGTTCGATGAGCTGGACCGAGGCCTCGGCCTCGTTCTTGCCCTCGGAGGCGGCGCGCAGCACGGCTTCGAGCGAGGCCCAACGGTTCAGGGGGTTCACGAACGTGCCGCGGCCGCGTTCCACGCTCAGGATGCGCTGGGCTTCCAGGGTCTTCATGGCTTCGCGGACAGTCATCCGGCTGACCTCGTGCCGGGCACTGAGCTCAAGCTCGCCCGGAACCGATGATCCGGGTGGAAATTCCCCCGTGATGATGCGGTCCAGCAGCTCATCCGCTACGACGCCGACCAGCGACTTGCGTGCCATGGTGCTCCGTTCCGTTTCCTGCAGCCCGCGCCCGGGGCGCCGGGGCGGATCCCTTGGGGCGGGCTGGTTGTCAGACATCTTACGCTGGCGGTGGCCAGCTTTCTTTCCAAAATTCATGAAGTGCAACAGCGCAGGCCCGGGGCTGCTCCCAATGCACGCTGTGGCCGGCGCCGGGTACCGCTGCGAGCCTCCGCAACGGGCTGCCGGACACGAATTCCTGCACCTGTTCCGGCGTCCGCAGTCGGTCCGCCGTGCCCGTGAGAACCAGCGTGGGTGCCTTCACCAAACCCGGCACCTCCGGTGCCACGCCCGCCATGGCGGCGGTTCCGCTGGCGGCCAAGACCGGGAACGGCACTTCGAAGCCCCTGCTGAGCAGCTTCGTCTCCTCGGCCGGCAGCGGCCCAAACCATGCCTTCATGCATTTGGCCCGGGTGCCGGCGTCGATGAATCCCTGCTCCAACTGGGACAGCAGCATGGTCCGGAAGCCCTGGTTCGGAGGTGCCGGCACCATGCCCACGAGGGCAAGGGTGGCCACGCGTTCCGGGTGGTGCGCGGCAAGCGTCAGCGCCACGCTGCCGCCAAGCGAATGGCCGGCCACATGGACAGCTTCCGCGGTCCGGGCGGCAATCGCCGCCGCCACCGCAGCGGCCGCCGAATCCAGCGTCCATGCAAAGTCCCCGGGCAGCTCCTCGCCGGGGTGGTATCCCGGCAGGTCGAGAATCCACACTCTGTGCCCGGCGTCGAGCAGTTCCTGCGCGAGGGGTTCCCAGTAGATGGATGACGATGCCCAGCCGTGGATCAGGACCGCGGGCGGGGATCCTGCCAGGGGAGCCGCGGCTTCGCGGACCTCCACGTGGAGCGGGGGTGCATCGTTGGACATGCGCCCAGCCTAGTGAGCAGCACCACTTGCGCGCCTGAAGACGCATGTGTCACACTAGCATTCAAATGTTAGATGTCTGACATCTTACATTCACTAACCGCAGCAAAGTTTCCCCACGATGGAGTGCACCGTGACCCTTGAAGTCGATGTTCTGGCCGCTTTCCCCGCGGAAGTCCAGATTCCCGCACAGCTGGTTGCGGACGCCATGGCAGCGTCCTCCGCAAGCTCCCCCCGCGTCCTGGTAGTGCTCGACGACGACCCCACGGGCACGCAGTCCGTGGCCAATCTGCCGGTGCTCACCCGCTGGGACGTTGCTGACTTCACCTGGGCGTTCGCCCACATTGCCGAAACCCAGGCCGATCCCGCCGTCTACGTCCTGACAAACACCCGCAGCCTGGACCCGGCCGAGGCCGCCGCCCGCAACGAGGAAATCGTGCGCAACGCCCTGGCTGCCGCGGAAGCCACAGAGCCCGGCAATGCCGGTTCCACGCTGCGCGTGGGATTCGTCAGCCGCGGCGACTCCACGCTCCGCGGCCACTACCCGCTGGAGCCGGACGTCATCGCCGCCACCGTTGAGGCCGTCACCGGCGAAAGCACCGACGGCGTGGTGATCGTCCCGGCGTTCCCCGACGCCGGCCGCGTCACCATCGGCGGCGTGCACTACATGCGCGGCACCGGCGAAGACGCCGGCAAGCTCACGCCGGTCTCCGAGACCGAATTCGCCAAGGACGCCAGCTTCGGCTTCGCCAACTCCGAGATGGCCAAGTATGTGGAGGAGAAGTCGCAGGGCCGCTTCGCCGCGGACTCCGTGATCGTCCTGGACCTGAACACCATCCGCGCCGCCGGAGCCGACGGCGATCCCGCAGTCTCCGCCAAGGCCATCGCCGACGCCCTCGACGGCGCCCGCGATTCCACCCCGATCGTGGCCGACATCGTCACCGAGAACGATCTCCGCGCCCTGTCCCTGGGCCTGGAAGAAGCCGAACGCCGCGGCAAGAAGCTGCTCTACCGCGTGGGCCCGCCGTTCGTCCGCGCCCGCATCGGCCAGGAAATCCGCACCGAACTCAGCACCGAGGAAGCCTTCGAAGGCAACACCCCCTCCGCCGCCGGCGGACTGATCGTGGTCGGCTCGCACGTCGGCGTCACCACCCGCCAGCTCAACGTCCTCACGGCCCAGCACAGCGCGGCCCGCATCATCGAGATCGACGTCGAACAGCTGCTTGCCGCCGAAACCGAAACGGAGGCTGCTGACGGTTACATCGGAACCGTGGTGGCCGACGTCGTGGACGCCCTCCACAGCGGCGACGTCATCGTCCACACGAGCCGCCTGCTCATCAAGACCGACGACGCCGCAGCGAGCCTGAAGATCGCCCGCACGGTCTCGGCCGCCGTCGTCGCGGTCGTGAACCGCACCCTCAAGACCTTCCCGCCGCGCTTCGTCATCGCCAAGGGCGGCATCACGTCCTCGGACGTCGCCGCGCACGGCCTGGAAATCCGCCACGCGATTGTCCGCGGCCCCATGCTGCCGGGCATCGTCTCCCTCTGGGAGCCGGTGGACGGGCCCGCCAAGGGCATCCCGTACATCGTGTTCGCCGGCAACGTGGGCGACGACCAGTCGCTGGCCGCGGTCACCGGCAAGCTCAGCACCACCTTCTAAAAAGCTCCTTCCCCCAACCCCTGCATTCAATGGAGAACACCATGACCAGCAACTACACCGTCACCGTTCTAGGCCTCGGCTCCATGGGCCTGCCCATGGCCACCCGCCTGGCGTCCCAGCTGACCGTGAACGGCTTCGACATCGCCGAGGCCCGCCTGCAGCTCGCCGCCGACGCCGGCATCAACACCTTCGCCTCCGCTCGCGAAGCCTCCGAAGGCGCCGACGCCCTGCTCCTGGCCGTCCGCAACGGCGAACAGCTCAACGATGTCCTCTTCGGTGAGAACGGCGTGGCATCCGTGCTGAAGCCGGGCGCCGTCGTGATCCTCGGCAGCACCGTGGGCACCGAAGCCATCCCGGCCACGGTGGAGCGCCTCGCCGAGTACGGCGTCGAGCTCGTTGACGCGCCGCTGTCCGGCGGCCCCAAGCGTGCCGGCGAAGGCGACCTGCTCATCGTGGTCGGCGCAGCTCCGGCAGCCCTGGAAAAGGCACGCCCCGCGCTGGAACTGCTGGCCTCCACCCTGAGCATCGTGGGCGACAAGCCCGGCGACGGCCAGGCGCTGAAGACCGTCAACCAGCTCCTGTGTGGCGTGCACATCGCCGCCGCGGCCGAGGCCATGGCCCTGGCCGACGCCCTCGGCCTGGACCAGGCCAAGACCCTCGCGGCCCTGGAAGCCGGTGCTGCCGGTTCCTTCATGCTCTCCAACCGCGGCCCGCGCATCCTGGAGGCCTACACCGAGGAAGGCGCCGAGGTCCTCTCCCGCCTGGACATCTTCGTCAAGGACATGGGCATCGTGGGCAAAGCCACCCGCGCCGCCGGACTCGCCGCGCCGGTGGCCGGCGCCGCAGAACAGCTGTACCTGCTCGGCCAGGCCCAGGGCCTCGCCGCAGCCGATGACTCCGCAGTCATCAAGGTCGTCGCGCCCACAAGGCGCAGCAACTAGCAGTAAACCCCTCAAAAGCCGCTTGACGGCGGTTCCCCCTCCGCCGTCAAGCACCTCGCTAGTCTTTAACTAGCTCGTCAAAGGAGACAAACCCCGATGAATCCCCTCATCAATTCCTTGGCGGTACGGGCCGCAGAGGCCCCTGCCATCAAGCCGGCCGTGGAGCTTGGGACTCCGCTGCTGTTGACCATCGCCGCCCTCGGCGTGGCCGCGCTGCTCGTGATGATCATCCGCTTCAAGGTCCAGGCCTTCGTCGCCCTGCTCGCGGTGAGCATCGCCGTCGCCCTCGCGGCCCAGATCCCGCTCAAGGACATCTTTGCCGTCGTCACCACCGGCGTCGGCAACACCATGGGCAAGGTCGCCCTGCTCATCTCCCTCGGCGCCATCCTCGGCCGCATGATCGAGGTCTCCGGCGGCGTGCAGTCCCTCGCGGACCACTTCGTGGAGCGCTTCGGCCGCACCCGCGTAGGCATCGCGCTGACCACCGTCGGCTTCCTTGTTGCCATCCCTGTGTTCTTCGAAGTCGGCATCATCGTGCTGGTCCCGATCGTGTACGCCTTCTCCAAGCTGCTGAACCTGCACCCGATCAAGTTCGGCCTGCCCATGGCCGGCATCATGCTTGCCATCCACGTGGCCGTCCCGCCTCACCCGGGCATCGTCGCGGGCGCCGGCGTCCTGGGCGCCGACGTCGGACTCATCACCATGCTCGCGCTGGCCATCTGCGTGCCGCTCGGCTTCCTCTCCTACTGGGTCGCCTCGATCATGAACCGCCGCGAGATGGAGCTCCTGCCCTCCGTGAAGGCCCAGCTTGAGGAGTACGGCAGCGCGGAAACCGTCCACGAGGGCCACAAGCGCCAGCACGCCACGAAGTCCGGCCCCGGCGCCACCTTGCTCAACTCCGCTGTCATGGCACCGCCCTCGGCCGGTCTCATCATGGCGCTCATCGCCGCCCCGATCGTCCAGATCATGATCGGCACCGTCGGCACGCTCATGCTGCCGAAGACCCACGAGCTTTACGGCCTGGCCGCCTTCATCGGCACCCCGGCGTTCGCGTTGCTCGTCTCCGTCGTCCTCGCGTTCTTCCTGCTCGCGGTGCGCCGCGGCTGGTCGCTGTCGGAGACTGGCGAGATCTTCGAGCAGTCCCTGCCCCCGATCGCCTCGATCCTCATGATCGTCGCCGCCGGCGGCGTGTTCGGCGAGGTCCTCAAGGTCAGCGGCATCGGCGCTGCACTCTCCTCCACCCTCTCCGGCATGGGCCTGCCGCTCATCCTGCTCGCCTTCATCATCTCGCTGGCCCTCCGCGCCGCCCAGGGTTCCGCCACCGTGGCCATCGTGACCACCACCGGCCTGCTCACCGCGGCCGTTCAGAACGGCGGCTACACGCCGGTGGAGATCGCCCTCATCGTCATCGCGATCGGCTTCGGCTCGCTCGGCCTCAGCCACGTTACTGACGCAGGCTTCTGGGTTGTGGTGCGCTACTACGGCATCACCGTGGCGGACGGCCTCAAGACCTGGACCGTCCTCACCACGATCCTCGGCGTGGCCGGCTTCCTGCTGACCTTCCTCGTCTGGGCTCTGGTCGGAGGACTGGCCCACTGATGCGCGCCCGCCTCGACGAACTCGTCACCACCGCCCTCGCCGCGGGATCCGCAGTGCCGGCCTTCACCTGCTACGACTTCACCACGGCCCTCGCCGTGGTGGGTGCAGCCGAGAAGGCCGGGCGCGGCATCATCCTGCTCGTGGCACCCAAGACGGCGGCCACCCCCAACGGGCTGCGGCTCATCGCGGCCCTGCGCGGGCTGGCCGATTCCGCCAGCGTCCCGGTCTCCGTGCAGCTGGACCACGCCTCGGACCTGGACGTCATCCGTGACTCCGTGGCCGCCGGCGC
The DNA here is from genome assembly GCF_017368795.1 of Arthrobacter cavernae. GTDB lineage: Bacteria > Actinomycetota > Actinomycetes > Actinomycetales > Micrococcaceae > Arthrobacter > Arthrobacter cavernae. The sequence goes on from NZ_JAFNLL010000053.1 coordinate 15,694, forward strand.
GGACGCCGTGCTGGCCGACGGTTCGTCGTTGCCGCTGGAAGAGAACATCGCCCTGGTCCGCGCAGTCCGCGCCGCCCTCGACGCCCAGGGTGCGTCCGGCGTCGTGATCGAAGCCGAACTCGGCGGCCTGGCCGGCGACGAGGACAAGGCGTTCGGCGCGGACGATTCCGCACCCGACGCCGGTCCCGAGGCCGCAGGCCTCACGGATCCCGGACAGGTGGCCGACTTCGTCGCCCGGACCGGCGCGCAGCTGCTCGCCGTGGCCGTGGGCAATGTGCACGGCAAGTACAAGGGCGAGCCGAACATCCGCTGGGACGTCCTGCAGGACGTCGCCGCGCGGACGGACGTGCCGCTGGTGCTGCACGGCGCCTCCGGCATCCCCGCCGAGGAGCTGGCCAAGGCACCTTCGATGCAGGTGGGCAAGGTCAACTTCAACACCGAGCTCCGCACCGGCATCCTGGCCACCCTTGAGGGCGAGACCTCCGCGCACCGCGCCGACGGCGAGAACCTCCAGGGCCTGCTGGGCCGCTGGAACGCGTCGGCGGCCACGTTCGCAGGCGCCACGCTGGCGATGCTGGGCGCCCCGTAGGGCCGAACGCGGCAGGAAGACAAGGGGAGGCTAGGATCAGCACATGGTCCTGGCCTCCCTTGTTTTTTGCCCCAGCTGCGGCTCCATGCTCCTGGCGGCCAACGTGCTCGCCTTGAGCGGACGCAAGTACCTCCGCGCCGCGGTTCTGCAGGGCACGACGCCGCTGCTCGCCGTCGTGCTCGCTTCCTGGCCGTGACGCTCGCCTAACTCCGGCAGCTCCGCCGCTACTGGTTCCGGCCGCCGGGCGGGCGGACAATGGAGTCAGCAATCGATACCAGTCGGTGCCTTCGTGAAGGAGCGCCATGGGGAGTCCGCGGCAGCTGAAGGGTTCCGTCGGCTTGGCCGGAGGCGGCCAGCGTGATTCCGTGATCGACCTCGTCCGTTTTTTCTGCCTTGCCTTGGTGGTGGCGGGGCACAGCATGATGGTCAGCCCGGTACTGCACCGCGATGGCACCGTCACCACCGAGAACACCCTCGCGGAACAGATCTGGTTTGTGCCTGCCGTCTGGGTGCTGATGATCGTGCCCTTGTTCTTCGTGCTCGGCGGGATCACCGGGCTCGAGTCTTGGCGCCGGCTGAAGGACAGCGGCGGCACGGGATTCGACTACGCCAAGCTGCGTCTCCTGCGGCTCGTCCGGCCCGCCACAGCCTTGCTCGCCGCCATGTTCCTGGGCCTCTGGGCGGCGCGGCTTTCGGGAGTGGACCCGCAAGTCATCCAGCTGATGGCCACCGGCGCCGGCATGCCGCTGTGGTTCCTCGCCGCGTACCTCACCGCACAGCTCGCGGTGCCGCTCATGGCCCGGCTGCACGGCCGGGCGCCCTGGCTGACGCTCGGGCTCCTGACGGCCTGCATCATCACCATCGACTCCCTGCGCGGCGCCCTGCCGATGCTCGCCTACCTCAACCTGCTCTTCGTCTGGTGGGCCGTCCAGCAGCTCGGCTTCCTCATGGCCGACGGCGTGTTCGCCGGTCGCAGCCGGGCCTCGCTCGTGGGTGTGATCGCTGGCAGCAACCTGCTCCTCGGTGTGGTGACCGGCGTGGGCGCTTACCCGGGCAACATGCTGGTCAACCTCAACCCACCCAATTTCTGCCTGCTGCTCCTGGGCGTTTCGCAGGCGGCCACGCTGCAGCTGCTGCGGCCGGCCCTGGACTGGGTGGCGGGCATCCGCTGGATCCGTGGGATGGTGACCGTGGCCGGCCGGCGCTCCGTCACGGTCTACCTTTGGCATTTGCCGCTGCTCGTGGCCATGTCCGGGCTCCTCCTGCTGACAGACTTCCCCAAACCGGCGTCCGGCACCGCGGAATGGTGGTGGGCCCGGCCGCTCGTGTTCCTCGCCGTCGTCGTCATGCTGGTGCCTGTCCTGGCGCTGTGCGGCAGGCTGGAGGACCGCCCGACGGCGGCCGTCCACGCCCGGGGCCGCCCGCCGGCCGCGGTGGTTACCGCCGGCGTCGTGATGTTCATTCCGATCGTGGACGCGGTCTTCAACGGCCTGACACTCGAACTGCTGGGCAGGGGAGCGGCGTGCTTCGCGCTGGCCGTCCTGCTGCTCGGCCACGTCCCGGCCAGCGCACCGGTGCCGGCGCCTCTGTCGACACCAGTGGCGACGCCGGCTGCTGTACCGGCGCCAGCGGCCGGGTCGGCGGGGCCATTGCCAGCGCCGGGTTTAAGTGCCAATCTCGAGTCATGACTGAGTTCACGGATTCACGCGAAGAGGCGTTCAGCCCAGGTGTCACCACGGTCAGGAACGACAAGTTCCACCGCTACGAGCTCCTGGTTGACGGCGAAGTGGCCGTGATTTCACAGTTCATGGACAAACCCGGCCACATCGACTTCCTGCACACCGAGACCCGGAGCAAGTTCCAGGGCCAGGGGCTGGCCAAGGTGCTGGCCCACTTCGCCCTCGATGACGTGGTGGCCTCCGGCAAGCGCATCATCCCGCATTGCCCCTACATCGCGCACTACCTGCGCCATCATGAGGGCTACGAGCAGGACGTCGACTGGCCGCCGGAACCGCCCGTGGGCGAACCGGAAAACGAGTAGGCGGCCGGGCCGCCATTGAGTACGTCAGCCCGCTCGGCCGGCCTGAAAGGTACCCACAGCGATCTCCTTAAATCCAGCCGCGGTTTCTGAAGATCCGGTGCAGGACGAGGCTGACGCCGGCCATGAGGGCGATGGAGAGCGGGTAGCCGTATTCCCAACCGAGTTCAGGCATGTTTTCGAAGTTCATCCCGTACACCGTCCCTACCAGCGTCGGTGCGAAAAGGATCGCGGCCCAGGCGGAAATCTTCTTGACTTCCTCGTTCTGGGCGTTGCTGGCCTCGGCGATGTGTTTCATTTCTTCGTTCTGCCGCTGCGCGACCAGGGTTGCGTTCACGGTGAGGATATCCCGGAGCATGAAACGGAATCCTTCGATCCGTTCGTTGGCCTGGGCGGTATGGTCGGCGACGTCGCGGAGGTATTGCTGGAGCTCTTCGGAGATCCCGTATTTCGTGAAGCCTCCGGCCAGCGCAGAAAGGATCCCCAGGGTGGGGTGGGTGGATCGTTGGAACTGGATGACTTCCCGGGAGAGTTCGTAGATGCGCCGGGAGACTGCGGGGTCGCCGCTGAACACTTCGGTTTCGATTTCGTCGATGTCGTTCTCCAAGCCGGAGACGACCGGGGCGTAGCCGTCGACGACGGCGTCCAGGATCGCGTACAGCACGGCCTCGGGGCCCAGACGTAGCAGGGTGGTGTCATGTTCGAGGCGGCGGCGGACCTGGGCGAGGTCCGGGGTGCCTCCGTGGCGGACGGTGATGATGAAGTTCGGCCCGACGAACACGTGCAGCTCGCTGAATTCGATTTCTTCCCTCGAGTCCAGGTAGCGGGCAGCGCGCAGCACGACGAAGAGGGTCTCTCCGTAGCGTTCGATCTTGGAGCGCTGGTGTGCCAGTACGGCGTCTTCGATTGCGAGTTCGTGAAGGTTGAATTCCGCGGCGAGCGACTGCAGTTCGGACTCTTCCGGACGAACCAGCCCGATCCAGGCCATGGAGCCTTCGAAGTGGTTCAGCTCCCGGTACGTGTCCGGGAGGCTTTTCGGTGAGGACACGCGCTTGCCGTCAAGGTAGATGCCGCTGTCGACAAGGCTCGGACGTCGGGTTTCAGGCAGGGCCAGTGCGGCAGCAGCGCCCTGGGTGGCAGGGGTCCGCGAGGCGCGGGAAGTGCGGTTGGCGAGGGTGTGCAGGCGCGCGGAAAAGCGGCGGGTGTTCATCATGGTGATCCAGGCATTCGAAGAGGTCACGGCCGTAACGGCCACGGACGTCTCCCGCCAAAGCGCGTGAGTTTGGTGTGGAACCTGGGACCTGAGGTTCAGGCGGGAGAGTGTTCGTCCCGGCTGATACTTGGAGGTTCGGTGTGCATGGACACGTCCTCCCGTCTGCTCAAATCTGTCGAATCGTGCTAATTGGACCACAGACATGGCTTGACGGGCAAGCCAGAGGCCCTGGAGGTGATCAGAGCCACTTCCGGCGCTTGAACATCAGATACAGCACGACGCCCATGGCCAGCATCAGGGCGACCGCAAAGGGATACCCCCACAACCAGGAAAGTTCGGGCATGTTCTCGAAATTCATCCCGTAGACGGTCCCGACAAGGGTCGGCGCGAACAGGATCGCAGCCCAGGACGAGATCTTCTTGACTTCCTCGTTCTGGGCCAGGCTCGACTCGGACAGCTGTTTCATCTCGTCGTTCTGCTGCTGGGCCACCAGGGTCGCCTGGACCGAAAGTGCGTTCTGCAGCAACGCCCTGAACGCATCGACGCGTTCAACGATCCTGATCACGTGGTCATCCACGTCCCGCAGCCGGCGTTGCAGCTCCAGGTCGAGCTGGTATTTCTCTGAACCACGCTGCAGGGCCTCGAGCATCGGGGCCAGGGGGTGGGTGGCACGCTGGAACGCGATCACCTCGCGGGAAAGGTCGTAAATGCGCCGCGCAACATCGGAGCCGGCATTGAACAACTCGTCTTCGATCTCATCGATGTCGTTCTCCAGCCCGGCCACCACGGGCTCGTACTGGTCCACGACCTCATCCAGAATTGCGTACAGCACCGCCTGCGGCCCCAGGCCCAGCATCTCCGGGTCCGCCTCGAGGCGGCGGCGGACCCGGGCAAGGTTCGGGGACTCGGCATGCCGGACCGTGACGACAAAGTCCGGCCCGACAAACACGTGCAACTCACCGAACTCCACCTTCTCGACATCATCCAGGTACCGCGCCGGGCGCAGCACCGTGAACAAGGTATCCCCGTAGCGTTCCAGTTTGGCCCGCTGATGCCCATGAAGGGCGTCCTCCACGGCAAGCTCGTGCAGGCTGAATTCATCGGCCACGGCCTGAAGTTCAGGCGGCTCCGGACGGTAGAGACCGATCCAGGCCATCCCGCCGCGCTCCCGCATGACCTCGAAGGTCTCATCCAAGCTCGCCGGATTAGCCGTCCTGGCACCGCCCACATAGACGGCGTTATCCACCATCGTCATCAGTACCGGCTCCTTCCGACCACTGCCCGAAGAGCCACTCTGCGGAAAGGCCCCGCTACTTACCATAGCGACCCCGCAGCCTCCGCCGAACACCCGAACTGCCACCCCGGCCGGCGGGAGCTACGGCCGGCTAAGCCCGTCCACCTTGCGCTCCAGTACCGCGCGCTCGGCGGCGTTACCGCACAGCGCTATGGCCTGCAGGAGTGCGGCGCGCGCGTCGTCGTGCCGGCCGAGCCGGGTGAGCATCTCGCCGCGGACCGCGGGGAGCAGGTGCGTGCCCGCCAGCTCCCCGCGTGCGGCGACCGCGTCCACCAGTTTCAATCCCTCGGCCGGACCAGAGGCCATCGCGACCGCCACGGCACGGTTGAGCTCGATGATGGGGGACGGGGTCAGGCGTGCGAGGGCTTCGTAGAGTATGACGATCCGCTGCCAGTCCGTTTCGGCCACCGAGTGCGCCACCGCGTGGCACTCGGCGATGGACGCCTGGAGACCGTAGGCGCCCAGCCCGCGTCCGGACCCCGCAGCCCGGGCCAGTGCCGCACGTCCGCGGCGGATCGCGGACTGGTCCCACCGCCGTCGGTCCTGGTCTTCCAGAAGCACCGGGCGGCCGGAGGCGTCGAGCCGGGCCGGGAACCGTGCAGCGGTGAGTTCCATTAGCGCGAGCAGGCCGAACACCTCCGGTTCGGGCGCGACCCGCACTAGCACGCGGGCCAGGCGGCGGGCTTCGCCGGCCAGGTCCGTGCGGATCCATTCCGCGCCGCCCGAGGCGAACGAGCCCTCCGTGAAGATCAGGTAGATGACCTGAAGCACCGAGCTCAGCCGTTCGGCCAGCTCGTGCGGTTCGGGGACGGCGAACGGCACCTGCGCGGCGGCAAGCGTCTTCTTGGCGCGGGTGATGCGCGCCTGGACCGTCGCCACCGGCACCAGGAAGGCCTTGGCGATCTCGTCGGTGCCCAGCCCGCCCACCACCCGCAGCGTCAACGCGATCCGGGCTTCCTTGGCCAGCACCGGATGGCAGGAGATGAACATCAGGGCGAGCACGTCGTCGTCGATCGCATCGGGGTCGAACAGCGCGTCCGTTCCGGGCTCCTCCTCCGAGAGCCCGCGGGCCAGGAGCGCGTACTTTTCGTCCCGCGCCGCCCGCCGGCGGAAGGTATCAATCGCACGACGGCGGCCGGTGGTGAGCAGCCAGCCGGCGGGTTCGGCAGGCACCCCGTTGACGGACCAGGAAACCAGTGCCTCGGCGAGCGCCTCTTGGGCGAGGTCCTCGGCCAGCGGGAAGTCGCCGGTATAACGGGCCAGGGCGCCGACGATGCGGGCGGATTCCATCCGCCACACTGCCTCGACGGCGCCCCGTGCCTCAGCCGCACTCACTGCCGCGTCAGAGCTGTCGCGTCAGGGCAGGCGGCTCAGAGCTGCCCGGTCTGCACGCGCCAGGCGCGCTCCTTCTGGATCCATTCGTTGTCCTGCGGGAACTCGTCGATGCTGGTCACGCGCCGGATCTCGGTCTTGGTGCCCGCCGTCATGGGAGCCCGCTTGGCCCACTCGACGGCTTCCTGGACCGATGCGACGTCCAGGATGTAGTAGCCGCCGAACAGTTCCTTGGTTTCGCCGTAGGGGCCATCGGTGACCACGGGTGTTTCGCCGGTGAAGTCGACCACCACCCCGTCCTTCGCGTCGTCGAGACCTTCGGCCGCCAACAGAACCCCGGCGCGGATGAGCTCGTCGTTGAACTTGCCCATGGCTTCGAGGATTTCGTCGAAATCGATGTTCTCGAACTTCGCGAACGCCTCGTCGTCTGCCCGCATGATCAACATGTACTTGGCCATCACGTACTCCTTGGTTTGTGGAAGGTCGCCCTTCGACCTTCTCACCCACAGGTCGAACGGCGCGAGACCGGATCGACACAAAGCCCGAGAATTTTTTCTGAACTTCTGGGCGGGCCGGTTCACTCTGGACGGTTCACTCTGGACCGGGGTGCGAGGCAGGTCTAGGGTGGGTTCGTCCGGTGGATCCCGCCGACCCCACCTGAAAGGGAGGAACCATGGCCGGCGAACCAGCGTTCTTTGAAATCGGCGTCGAAGATCCCGAACGAGGCAAGGCGTTCTACGGCGCGCTCTTCGGCTGGGACTTCACGCCCGGGCCGTCCGGTCGCGGCGGCTTCATGATCGGCACGTCGAGCGCGCCGGGCACCGCAGGCATCCCCGGCGGGCTGCACGGCGGCGACAAGGGCGCGGCGCCCTACCTGTTCTTCAGGGTGGACGAGCTCGACGCCGCCTTGGCCCGGGTGCGTGAGCTTGGCGGCTCGGTGGATGGCACGGACCCGGGCGACGAGGACAACGCGGCGGAGTACGGAAGATTCAAGCTGTGCAAGGACGATCAGGGCTCGGTCTTCGGCCTTTACCAGCCCCCTGCGCAGTAATTGTGCCTACCTGCCCGGGGCAGCGTCCCGGGACTTCTCGAGGAGCTGCCTGGCGTAGTTCTTCATGGAGCGCTGGTATCGGGGCAGGTGCTGTGCCAGTGCGGTGATGGCCAAGGACAGGGCCTCGCGTTCGCGACCGGTGTCCGCCAGCGCCAAGGCCAGCACGGCATCCACCGCGTCCGAAAGGTGGTCCTCGCCCCGGCCGCGCTCGTCGGTCAGCATCGCCACGCTGATCTCGACGTGGCCCAGATTGCGCAGGGAACTGACCAGTTGGATGACTGCCCGACGCCGGCGCTGCGGCTCCCGTGAGCGGCCGGTGCGGTCCCGCGGACCGGCTTAGCCATGATGGCCGGCGGCTTCGGGGTAGATGAGCGTGCGTGTGACCAGATGGTGCGGTGCGGTCAGCGTCTCGTGCAAGATCCGACCGTCCTCGGCCAGCGTGAGTTCGAGGACCGCGTTCTCGGCTGGGTAGGACAGGACGAGGCGGCGGTTCCCGTTTTCATCGGGAAGCCGGGTGGCCGTGGTGGCGACGCCGCTGGCGTACAGGGCGCGCCGGATGAAGTCCTTGCCGGTGGTCTGGAAGGACCGCGGTGTTCCCAGTCCGCGGGCGGTGTCGCTGGTGACGAGTTCGTGCAAGGTGAAGGACGGGACGGCCTTCATTGCCGTCACCGCTTCGCCCAGCATGTCCTCTGCCGGAATGGCGGGCCAGGTGATGGCCAGTGCGGCGGGTTTCGCATTCCAGTTGACGGACGTCGGGGTAATGGTGAGGCGGCTGGTGCCATCGCGCCAGGCGGCGGGGCTGAAAAAGCAGCCTTCCCCGCAGCTTCGGAATGTCAGCTCGGTGATGTCGCCGGCGGGTCCGGCGAGGGAACCGGTGAGGCCCAGTTGCGCGTTTACGGTCACGCCCGATGAATCGGTGATCTCCGGGACCATCAGCTGGATGACGAGCTGGCCGGAGCTGGCGCGTGCGTTGACACCTATCTCCCCGGCCAGGGCCGCCGCCGGGACGACCGGGCCCGTGGCGGGCGGCGGAAAGGCCAGGGGCGCGTCCGTGCTGCCGGGGACGGGCAGCACGGTCAGCAATGAGGACACTACAAGGACGGCGAACAGGGCGGCTGCTTCGACCCGGGCGGGGCGCCTGATCTTTTCCAGGGCGGATTTCCGGTGCAGGAGGCGGCGGGCGGCCAGGGCAAGACCGGCTGCGGCTGCGACCAGCCCGGTTTTGGCCAGCAGGACCCGTCCATAGTCGGTGGTGAGGAGGCTGTCGAAAGGGACAAGTATCAGTGCGGATCCAAGACCGGTGAGTACGACGGCGGTGAACAGCCACGCGGCAGTCCGGGAATAGACGCCGAGTGCTTCCCGGGCCAGGTCCCGCCGGTGTCGCCAGCGGACGAGTGTGCGCAGGGCGTGGACCAGCATTCCGGTCCAGAGGGTGGCCGAGGCGAGGTGCAGTACGGTCAGCGGGATGCCCAGGAGCGGGTCGGCCAGCTGTGGGTGGGCGCGCAGAGCCTCGGCGCCGATCACGGCCGCCAGCGGCAGCCAAAGCCATCCGCGCCGGCGTGCTGCGGCAGCGGTTGCTGCCAGGGCGAATCCGCTGATCTCGACAAGGGCCAGGATTCCCGGACGGCTGCCGGCCAGGGCTTCCGGTACGGGCCGGGTGAGGCCTGCTGTCAGAGAGCCGTTGCCCAGGAGCAGCACGGCTAGCCCGGCGGCGGCCGCCAGGCCTGCCAGGCAGGCCCACACGGTGATCGGCCGCGGCCCGGCCGGGGCACCGCGAAGGCGCGCAAGCAGCCGGGTTCCGGCCTGTTCCCCGAGGGCCAGGGCGAGGGCGGTGAACAGCAGGGCACGAAGGGTCGTCGTCTGCCATGATCCCTGCGTGTCGGTGGCCTGGCCGCCGCCCAGCGCCGTGGCGGCAGGTCCCACGGCATAGCGGTAGCTGCCGCTCATGACGTCGCCGTCGCCGGCGGTGACCTGCCATTCGACGGTGTAGATACCCCGCCCGGTGGATCCGGGCACTGGTATTTCCAGGGCCCGGTTCTCATGGCTGAGCCGGGGCGTGCCGACTGTCTGGCTGCCCTCCGGGCCGGTCAGCTTCACCGGGGTCCCGGCGGTGGTGACCGGCTCGTCAAAAAGCAGCGTCAGGGTCTCCGGGGCTGTGGCGACGGTCGAGTCGGCGGCAGGCGCGGTGAAGAGCAGATTGGCGTGCGCCGAGGCCGGGACCGCCGCCAGCAGACCGGCAAACACGAGCCCCGCCGTGGCTGCGAGCAGCGCGCCGGCACGGCCCAGACGGTGCATTCGCCGGCGGGTCCTACGCTTCACGCCGGGGCGGGGGGATAACGTCCGGGCCGGTGCCGGGAGCGCTCTGCAGTTGCGAGAGTTCTTCCCGGGCAGCGCGGATCTGGTCATCAAGACCTTGCGACGGCCGGGCGCAGCACCCGACGCCTGTGGTGCCGGCCTGCCGGCGCATCGGGCGCAGGCAGAAGAACCAGGTCAGGGCAATCGCCGCCGCGGTGGCGCCCAGTGCGATCAGCAGCGTGTTCATGCGGTGGTGCTCTCGCCGGGACGCGGTGCCGGGTGACGCTCGTCGAAGTCTGCCGGCACCGGGCGGAGGGCTTCGATCTGGGCGCGCAGCCTGGCCAGTTCCTGCTCCTGGTCCGGTGTGGCGGGCTGTTCGCTGCGCCCGCGGCCGCGCATCATGAGCCACATCATCAGGCCCATGCCGACGGGGCAGGCCAGGGCGGGAAGGAAGAGGAGTAACTGTTCCATGGGATGTCCTTAGTGGTCAGGGGTGGGGCAGAGTAGGGTCAGGTCGCGGCGGAGCGCGCGTGCGGAGAGACGGCCGTGGGCGATGAGCCTGCCGTCGGCGATGAGCCCGGGGGCGAAGAGGAGGCGGTGCCGGGCCGCGAGGATGCGCCCCTGCTCGCTGTGGAGGTCGACCTCATCAACGCTGAGCGGGAACTCGCGGGACAGCCCGGCCAGCAGCTGCTTGCCGTCGCTGCACCAGGTGCAGTCGGGCTGGGTCAGCAGGGTGAGCGTGATCATGGCCTGATTCCTTCCTTCAGGTCAGCGAGCAGGTTGTCGACCGGAACGAACATCGTGTAGTCCGGGGCGCCGCCGTAGTCGGCCCGCCAGCGTATGGTGCCGTCGGGTCCGACCAGGATGAAGCTGTGCCCGTCCCTCATGGCGCCCATCATCCCGTACTCGTTTGCACTGTACTTCTCTGAAACCGTGAGGCTGGGATCGGAGAGAACGGTCGTGGTCAGGCCCATGTCCCGGGTTTTGCGGGCAACGAGGTCGGCGGGATCGGTCGTGATCGAGAGGACCGTGTCGACGCCTGCGGCCTTGACCTTGGCGCTGTCCTTTTCGAGGCTGGTCAGCTGGTCCCAGCAGGGCTGGCAGGTCAGGCCTTCCTGGAAGTACAGGAGCACGTTTTTTCCCTTGTAGTCGCCCAGGGACACCTGCCGGCCGGTGGTGTCCTCGAGGGTGAAAACGGGCGCGGCCTGGCCGGGGCCCGGCTGGCCGACATCGTAGTTCTTTGCGGTGCCGGCGTTTTTCGGGGTTGTGGCTCCGGAGAAGATGCCGAAGAGGGCGACGAGGGCGATTGCAAGAGCTGCCGCGGCGAGGGTCCAGGTGACCCAGCGGCGGCTCGTTCCCCGGGCGGGGCCGGTCTTGGGGTCCCGGCTTTTGGTCGTGCTCATGATCGGCTGTCCTTTGCGGGGATGGGGTCCGTGGTGTTTTCGGGGGCGCAGCAGTCGTTGCCGGCACCGGCTTCGGCGTCATCGGCGGATGTGTCCGGGCAGGCCGGGCGTCCGGCATATCGGCGTGCCTGGCGTATCAGGTAGACAAGACCCGCGGTGAGGATCCCGGCCAGAACCCAGCCGGGCAGCCAGCCCAGGGCTCCGGAGATGACGGAAGCGGCATGCTGAAGGTCGGCCGTGATTTGCAGGAACACCCCGTCCGATCCCATCCCGGGGCCCAGTGCGGCCTGGACGTAGCTGAGTGCGGCCATCGATGAGCAGGAAGGCCGACGCGGCGGTGCCGAACGGCATCGTGCGGCGCAGGCGGCCGAGACGGAGCGTGACCTGCCGGCCCTGCAGCCACCTGCTCTTGCTCCAGTCCTTGCGGTCCCACACCAGGGCCAGCGCTGCCAGGGGTGCAACCATGCCCAGAACGTAGGTCAGTGCCACCGCCAGCGCCGCGGGAAACGAAGCGGTCGCCCCGGAGAGCACCGCGACGCCGGCCAGCACGGGAGCGCAACAGGAACTGGCAGCCCCCGAAAACACTCCCAGCCCATAGATCGAACCGAAACCTCCTCCGGTGGGGGCCCGGCCAGGCAGCATCGGCAGCCGGGGCTTCCGTCCGAGCAGCATCGCTGTTCCGCCGGCCAGCATGGCCGTGGCGGCAGCCGAAAACACCAGCACGTGCTGGCCTGAGACCAGACTGACGAGGGCGGTTGCTCCCAGGCCGATCGGCACGATGACGGTTGCCACTCCCGCTGCGAAGACAAAGGTTGCGGCCAGAATGCCGGTGCGGCGGCGAAAGCCGGTGGCCAGGTACGCGGGCAGCATCACCGAGACGCAGCACGGGGCCAGCAGCGCGACGAGGCCGCCAAGGAACGCGGTCAGCAGCGTCCCGCCGAACAGCAGATCTTCCATGGACGTTCGCCCTTTCACGCCATCGAGGCTTCGAAAACTATTCTCCTAAGGAGTTTAGGAGAATAGGCTGGCCGTGTCCAGCGGGGCCTGGCGGTCAGCTTCAGGGGGCAGGGGAGCTGGCGGAGGCGTTCGCGTCGGGACAGAGGTTGTGTCCGGCCGCGGCAGCCGCCGGACCTCCCAGCAGCAGCACCGGGAGGGCGAACAGTGCGGCAACGGCAAAGAGGCCGGCGGCGGTCCGGGCCCTGCCTAGGGGGTTGTTTGGGGGGATGAGCCGCCGCACGCGGGCAGCGGCCCCGCTGCCTCCTGCCGCAAGGGCAACGGCTGGGGACAGGTGTGCAATGCCCCCGGAGGCGACGGCAAGCAGGGCCCCGGCCACGGTGAGTCGCCCGGACCGGGCAGCGGCTGCGTCATCCGCGCGCAGTTCCACCAGTCGGGCCGTCTCTTCGGCGGCGAGCCGGAAGAGCGCGACGGCGGGGAAGGCCGATGCCAGGGCGCGGGAAAGGCCCAGGACCAGATCGTGCCGCTCCGAGAGGTGGGCGTGCTCGTGGGCCAGGACCGCGTCCAGCTGCGCCTCATCCAGGGCCTGCAGCGCCCCTGTTGTCACGACGGTGCGCCGCCGCCTGCCGGGGAGGCAGTAGACGGCCGGTTCGTCCGAGTCCAGAACAACAACGCCGCGGTGCCCATCGGTGTGGCCGACGATGTCAAGAATTCTGCTGTGGCGGGCGCGCTCCCGGGTCATGCCGGCGAGGCCCGCGCCGATGCACCACACGGTGCGGCCGAGTACGGCCAGGGAAAGGACGGCGCCGGTGGCACCCGCCGCTGCCCCACCCGGGGAAGCATACTGCTCGCGGATGGCCATGACGCAGGCCCGCAACAGTTCGGCCAGATCGCCGCTGACGCTCACTGTGGGGAATGTCAGGGCCAGTCCGGCGAGGGCGACGGAGGCCAGGATGGTGACGGTGAGGGCCTGCCACGCCGCGATGGCCAGCCGGGGAGCCCTGTCCGCCCAGGATGCCGCCCGCAGCAGCCGGGGTCCGGCAACGGCCAGAACCAGGGCGTAACCGAGGAGGGACAATGCGACGATCATGCCTGCATGTCCTGTTCCCGCGCCGCGCTGAGCAGTCGGTGCAGTTCGTCGGCCTCCTCGGGTCGCATCCCCTCCACGAACCCCACCAGGGCGGCGGTCCGGTCATCGGTGACTGAGAGGGCTTCAGTAACCAGTCCGGCAACGTACTTGTCCCTGCCCGCGGCTGCCCCATAACGGAATGCCCTGCCGTCCCGTTCCTTCGTGAGCCAGCCCTTACGGTGCAGAATCTCGGTGACGGTGTGCACCGTGTTGTAGGCCAGCCCCCGGTCCAGTCCCTCGAGGACCTCCCGGACCAGCAGCGGCCCTTCCGCGTGCCAGATCTGCTCCATGATGGCGCTCTCCAGGTCGCCAAACTTTGGCATGCTGCCTCCTCGGCCGTGTGTTGTCCTATCAAGGATAGGAGATAGGCCGCGGCATTGCACCTAAATACCTAAGTAAGTTAGGTTTGATATAGGAATGCCGGACCCCCGGCGTTGAACGCAGCGCCAGGCCCTAAGCGCCCGTCAAGCAAAGGATTCAGTGAAATGTCCCGATCAAAGAAGCCGGGCAGACCTGCCGGGACGGCCGGACCGGAATCGCAACCGGGCGCCGGGAGCAATCCAACTCTCAAGCAGCAGCGGGCCGCACATATTCAGCAGAAGCTTGCCGGATTCAAACTCCAGCACCGCAGAGCCCGGCGCAACCGGCTCATCCTCATCACCACGGCCTGGACTGTCGGCATCGCGCTTGTGGCAGGCCTCGTCGTCTTCGCCGTGATGAGCACCATGCCGAAAAGCCCGCCCGCCGCCATCGATGGCGTCCAGGTGTTTTCTGGGCTGAGCGCTAACCACGTGCAGACGCCGGCCAAGTACGGCCAGAACCCGCCCGTGGGCGGGGACCATTCGGCGGTCCCGCTCAACTGCGCCGTCTACAGCGAGCCGGTGCCCAACGAAAACGCCGTGCACTCCCTTGAGCACGGGGCTGTCTGGGTGACCTATGACCCGCAGGCGGTCAGCGGTGCACAGCTGGAGACGCTGCGCAAGGACATCCCCTCAACCTACGCGATCCTCTCGCCCTACATCGGGCTTCCCTCACCTGTCGTCGCCTCCGCCTGGGGCGTGCAGCTGAAGGCGGCAGGCGCTGATGACCCGCGGGTCAAAGACTTCATCTCCAAATACCGGAGCGCCAAGTCAGCCCCCGAGCCCGGCGCACCCTGCACCGGCGGACTCGACGGCCCCGGCAAAATCAAGTAGCCACCCGCGGACCGGGAGACAGGGAGGATACCGGGAACCGGCTGCCTGGACCACACGCCTCCACACCACTGAGGGAAGGACAAAACCAATGATGGGTTACGGATGCGGCGACATGGGGTTCATGTGGCCGTGGATGCTGGGATGGTCGATCCTTCTCATCGCCGTTCTGGCCGCACTCGTCTGGGGAATCGTCCGCCTCGCCCGCGGCGGCGGACGATCACCGGATAACCCTCCCAGCTCTGCCCGCATCATCCTCGATGAGCGGTACGCTCGCGGGGAAATCGGCGAAGACGAATACCGCACACGGCGCGAAACGCTGGGATAGGGCCATTGCCAGGCATCCTGGCCAGAGGCCACGCGTTTCCGTGCGAAAGGGACGATTACGGGACGGCTCCCGCACCGGCGGGCACACACCCCATCCTGCGGTCCTGGCCGTGCTGCCACGAATCTCGGCCAGGGAACCGCGCCCAGGGACGCTGCCTTGGCCCGGGTGCGCGAGCTCGGGGCTCAGTCGGTGATACAGGCCCTGGGGATGACGGCAGTGCCGCAGAGCTCAGCCGGTTCAAGCTCTGCAAGGACGACCAAGGCTCGGCCTTCGGCCTCCACGAACCACCCTCGTCAGCATCTTCGCGCTGATCTCGGCGTGGCCCAGGTTGCGCAGGGAACTGGCCAGCTGGATGACTGCCCGACGCCGGCTCTCGCCTTCCAGCCCCGTTTCCAGCGCGCGCTGGTACAGCAGGACGGCCTGCTCCGGGTAACCGGTGGAGTCGTAGGAGCCGCCGAGCTCGAAGTCGGCATTGGCGGTGCCCTCGGGCAGTTCCGCCCACAGCTTCTTCATGGCGGCGGGGAATTCTTCCCGGCCGGAGGCCTCCAGATCGGTCCAGAGCTTGGCCACGCGGTTCTCCCACTCAGGACTCTGCATGCCGCCGGCGCCGTAACACGGCTAGTCTGGGCGCATGAAGACACCACCACCGCCCTCGTAACAGGGGCAACAGCAGGGCTCGGCGCGGAATTCGCCCGCCAACTCGCAAAGGAAGGCCACACCATGGTGCTGGTGGCCCGCGACGCCGGCCGGCTCCAGCGGATTCTGAAGAACTCGAGCGGGACTACAGCGTTCCACGCGGGTTAGACGGCGATCAGTGACAAACGGTCCCGCCTACGACCTGGCTCCGCGCTGCCAGCCAACGTCGGGCGGCTTTGTTGGCGCACTCTGAAAGTACCAAGACTACGAACCGTGTCGCCGAAGACTTCGTCGGGGTCGAGGCGGCGGAGTTCTTCGGC
>NZ_JAFNLL010000054.1 GCF_017368795.1 Arthrobacter cavernae
CCAACATGCCACCACCGGTCATTTCTAAGTTGCCGTTGACACTAGCGAGCTCCCTGAAACTGACCCACTCAAAGAGGCGTCGGGTTGACTCGAGGTAGTCCACATAGGCGACCTGCCTCTGGTCCCGAAGCCATCTCGAATGTTCGTCCTTCCGGTCCGCCTTCAGTTTCCATAGGCCAAAGCCGAAATTAATGACAGCCGCACCAGCAGCACCACCAATCAGCGACAGCACGGGCAAGAGCCAATCATTCAAGTCCACGGTTGTACGGTAGCCGCTAGTCACTGCACCCAACCAATGCAATCGATCAGCAGCAGCCCCCTCAAATGCCCAGATTTACCGCTGTGCTTTTCTCTACTGCTCGCGTGTTCGTGTGTGCGCGTGCGCGCGTGCGCGCCTAAAGGCACTCGCGAACCCGCGAACTGACATGTGACGGTTCGCGGCGAACTCCCGCGAACCCACCCCACATCGCACTGAGGCAGGGCGAACAGGTGCGCGGTGACAACCCGCGAACCCAGCCGATCTCAGGTTCGCGGCGCACCACTCATTTTTTGACCGGTTCGCGGCGAACCCGCGCACTCTGGTGGAGGGCTCATACTCATGGTCAGCATGGCGAGCGGTAGCGCCCACGGGTCTCTCTCGGATCCCATTTGTTCCGGCAGACAACATGAGCGCATTTTTAAGCGCAATTCATTGTGATCAGCAGACATTGGCAGCGCTGAGGCGGCATCAACGAACGCGTCTTTTCAACGAAATCGCTCTGCCGCCTGGGCTTCTGCGAAAGTTCAAATCCCGCCGTCACCGCCAAGTGGCAAGGCCCCTTCTTCCCTTTGTTTACAAGGAAAGCAGGGGCCTTTGCTTTGACCGGAATGGACTCAGGGCAAAGAATTGGCAATGCTTTCCTACGGCACGCGCTCCCAGCCGCGGCCCGCCCGTCACGCTGGGCTACGGTAATCGGTACCGTTAGAGTCACAAGCACCGACGTTACTACCGCCGGGTGAGCCACAAGCGAAAGGTACGACACCCATTGTCGAAGGCAGGGCCTGACAGTCCAAACGTCCGCACTCTCAGGGAGCAAATCCGTAAAGCCGTCGATCCATCCGGCGAACAGTTTAAGTTGGTTGAAGCCGTAGAGGCCTCTCCTGAGCTGCCGGAATGGTTGACGGCATTAAAGGAGGGACTCTCAGACCAGTGGGCCCAGTTGGGCGGACATGCTGCTGGATACCGGCAGCTCCTTGCTTCCATGGAGGACGCCCTCCGGCTCCTGGTGCCCAGAGGCTGGGCACCTTTTCGAATGGACAGCAGCGTAGTAGCTGAAGCCATCAGGCTCATAGAGGCCGGGCAGGGTGTCAATGCAGACGAGCTCCTGGCCGATCAATGGGACGGCGAAGGAAGTTGGCGAACCAAGCAGGTATGGCAACGTGTTTCCGTCCTTGGCGCCGGCGAAGGACAGACTGAGTATCACGCCCTTTTCCAAGACAGGGCCAGACTTGTCCGAAAGGCCAAGGAACATCACGAAGCAGGAAACTACGAAGCGTCCATTCCACTGATGCAAAACCAGATGGAGGGGCTCGTGATGGACGTTGCAGGTGGAAGGAAGTTCTTTACACAGGATCCCAAATACAAAGCTGACCTGCTGGACCCACTGCAACTCGTCGGCATCGAAGCTTGCCTCGCCACGCTACAGAAGATTCTCGGCGAAGGCGTAAGCCAGACGCAGGCAGCGGGCAGCCTGTCCCGTCATGGCGTCGCACATGGTCGCGAGCTGGCCTATGACACACGCGTGAACTCCGCAAAGTACTGGTCCGTGCTCGATGCTCTCGTTCAGTGGGCACGGCCCATGGCTCAGCAAGAAGCACAAAGACTCCGAAGAGAACGGGAATCCGCGTCGGCCGGCAGCCAGGACGTTGACGCGAACGGTCGACGGTTAGACAACCGCGAGTTCCGCGAAACCAAAGACTTCCTGCGCAAACTGCTCACATCAGCCATGGGCTGGCTCGCCTCAACGGGAGAACTGCGGCGGGATCTGGTTGGGAACGTATATACGGTAAAGGACTTCGTGAAAGCCGGGCTGCCAGCCGACCCAGGCATCCACACAAGCCTTTCCCCGGACGGCAAGATCATCTGGTTCTGGAGAACCACCATGTCGGGATGGGTCTTGGGAGCCGCAGTGGGCATCCATGGAGATGGCTTTGATGAATGGCTCTATTCAGGATCCACGCCGCCGCTCGACGGACCGCACGAAACCCCCACGGTCTGGGGAAGGCCCTACGACACTCCCCCGGACTGGACATCCTGATAGCAGCGCGGACCTCAGCCGCTTCCTGCTCACGCCGGAGGACATCATCGCCGTGGTGGGCCAGGACGGGCTGGTGGCCAACGCGGCCAAATACCTCAACGGCCAGCCAGTCATCGGGATCGACCCGGAGCCGGGAACAAACCCGGGAGTCCTGGTCCGGCACACGCCCGGCGCCGCGGCAAAGCTGCTCCAGGATGCCGCCCCGGCCGGGCCGGAGCGGCTGCGCTGCCAGGAACTCGCCACCGTGACGGCATGGCTCGACGACGGACAGGAACTCTCGGGACTCAACGAGGTCTTCATCGGGCACGCCTCGCACCAGTCGGCCAGGTACCAACTCACGGCACCGGACGGACGGACCGAACGGCAGTCCTCCTCCGGGCTGATCATCTCCACCGGAACGGGCGCCACCGGCTGGTGCGCATCCATCGCCATCGAACGCGGTGGACGGGCGCTGCCGGCACCCACGGATCCCCGGCTGGCCTGGTTCGTCCGCGAAGCCTGGCCCTCCCCCATCACTGGCACCTCCCTGACCGAAGGCATGCTGGAGGCGGGCGAAACACTGCGGATCACCGTGGCATCCGATCAGCTCGTGGTGTTCGGCGACGGCATGGAAGATGACCGCCTCACCGCATCCTGGGGCCAGGAAATCACGGTGCAACTGGGCGAACGGCCGCTGCGGCTGGTGTAGGAGCCGCTGGGGGGTAGCTTCAACGAAGCCGCTCGGTCTGCGTCGGATTCTGCTCAATCATTCAGGTTGGCACGGTTCGGAGCCTTGGAATCACGGGGCAGCCAGACTCGGAAAGGCGAATGATCGTGCAGAATCCGACGCCGGCCTTCTGGTGGTACCTTGCAGTTCGGCGGATTCGTCTCCCCACAGCCCTGTAAATGCCCACGTGCCCCGCCATAGACTGCATCATGTTGAAGAATTTTCTCTACCTCAACGAACCCATGCTGGACGGCTTCCTCAGCGCACTCGGAACCGGTAGCCCGAAGACCCCCAGTACGGGGTCCGGCCTGGAGCAGGACAGCCACGAAAGAACAGACGGAACCGCCACCCCAGAAGCCAAGTTCGAGCAGCTGCTGAAGTTGGCACGGCGGCATGCCAAGGCCACCGCGTGGATCGACGTGACAGACGTCGACGCCGATCTGAAGGAAGCCCACCGGGGCGCCATCCTGGAGCTCGAATGTGAGATCTTCGTGCCCGACGCCGCCAAGGCTTTCTCCCCCTGGGCCTCGTTCCCGCAGCTCATGGAACAGCTGGAGGCATACTGGCCGCCGTTTGCGGGCATGATGAACCCCGGAGCCAAGCGGAACATGCAGGAACACTTCCGCGCGGCCAAGGGCATGGGCGCTCCGTTTGGATCGCACCTGGTGTTTGTCGGCGAACTCGAAGGAACAGACGTGCGGATTGCCGGGAAGCTCCTCGGCACACACCTGCGCGGTGACATCGACGGCTACGCGCACGTAGTCGGCAAGGTCACCACGCAGTGGGACGCGGGCCGGTGGAAGCCACTCATCTCAACGCCCGGCATGGACCCCGCCGCCCGCGAAAAACGCCGGGAAACAGAACAGAACGGCCCCGCGCCGGGCCAGGAACAGAACTGGCTGGAGGGCCCGGCCTTCATGCTGGATGTGCTGGCCATCTACCGGTGACCTGCGCGGGCCGCCGGGAAACAACCACGCAGCCCGCAGCTACCCCCGGTACCGCACCTGTCCGCCCACCACCGTGAGCGCAACGGACGCCGTCAGCAGCGAGTCGAGGCCGGCGTCGAACGGGTCGGTGTCCAGCACCACGAAGTCGGCCAGCATCCCCGTGGCCAGGCGGCCGAGCTCCTGCTCCATACCGCAGGAAAACGCGGCGTCCCGGGTGGCATGGCCCAGGGCCTCGGCGAGCCCCAGGGCGTACTGCGGCAGATTGGCCGGCAGGCTCTGGTCCAGGGCCGACTTCCGGGTGGTGGCAACGTACATGTTGGGCAGCGGCTGGTGCGGAGCAGTGGGTGCATCCGAGCCCAGAGCCAGGGTGGCCCCGGCGTCGGTGAACTCCGTCCAGGGATAGGCGCGGTCAACGCGGTGGTCGCCGAGCATGGCCCGCCAATTGTCCTGGATGGCCGGGTCAGAGTGCACCGGCTGCATCGACGCCACCACCCCCAATCGGGCCAGTCGCTGCACGTTCTCAGGCGTGACCGTCTCCAAATGCTCGATCCGGTGCCGCCGGTCCCGCTCCCCGTTCACCAGGCAGGCGTGCTCGAGGGCGTCCAGCGCGGCGTCAGAGGCGGCATCGCCGATGGCGTGCATCGCAATCTGCAACCCTGCGGCGTCGGCCGCGGCCACCACCGGCGTCAGGTCCTCGAGCTCCCAGATCAGCCCGGCGTTGCTGCCGTCCGCATAGGGTTCCTTCATGGCGGCCGTGCAGCTGTCGATCACGCCGTCCACAATGATCTTGATCCCGGCAATCCGCAGCCACGGGGAGTTGACCTCGCGGCTCAGCTCCACGGCGCGGGCCACCTGGGCGAGGTTGCCCGCCACACTGCCGGTCTGCGTGATGAGCCAGTGCCCGGTGACGCGCAGCGGCAGGGTCCCGCCGCCGTCGGGCCCGCCGGAGGACGCCGTCAGCGCCCGCCGCATCGCTGCGAGGTCGTCCTCGCCCATGGCCATGTCGATCCCGCCCGTGACGCCGGTGGAGAGATAGTGCCCGAAGGCGCCCGCCAGCTGCGCGTCCCGTTCGGCGTCGGTGGTTACGGATGCCAGCGTGGGCCAGGCGTACTGCTGCGCCGCTGTTTCGTAGAGGAGGCCCGTGGCCTCGCCGGTGGCCGGATCGCGCTGGATCTTGCCGCCGATGGGGTCCGGCGTGTCCCGGTCGATCCCCATTTCGGCGAGCGCGGCACTGTTGACCCACATGGAGTGGACGTCGTTCGAGTCGAGGTAAACCGGACGGTCGGGGATCACGACGTCGATCATCGCCGCCGTCGGCATCCCGCCGGGGATCGCGGGGAACAGCCAGCCGCGGCCCAGGATGCGGGCGGCGTCCGGAGCCGCGTTGGCGGCCTCACGGAGGCGTTCCTGGATCTGGGCGAGGCTGGCGGCGTCGCGCAGTTCCACCTTCTGCATGGCCTGGCCCATCATCAGCAGGTGCGTGTGGGCGTCGATGAAGCCGGGGAGGACGAAGGCCCCGCCCAGATCCACCTGCGCGGCAGCTCCGGCCAGGCGGAGGGCCGTGGATTCTTCGCCCACGTAGGCGAGGCGGTCGCCGTCGACGAGCATGGCCTCGGCCATGGCGGGGCCGTCGGCAGTGAAGATCTTGGCGTTGCGGTACAGGGTGCGGGCTGCGGTGGTCACAGGTGGTCCTTCTGGTTCAGGCGGTTGGGTCTTGGCTAAGCGGGGGCTCAGGCGATGGCGGCGTGGTTGAATCCGGGGCTTTGGGAGACCGAGGCCTCCCGCTCCACCCGGGTGGACAGCCGGGCGATCACCGCGAACGGCACCAGCAGGACGAAGCTGAAGCCTGCCAGGATGACGGCGAGCGGAACGTAGCCGAGGGTCTCGGCGATGAGCGTGCCGAACAGCGGGGAGAAGGCCGAGCCAATGAGGTACACGCCCAGCAGCGGCGCCGACCAGCGCCCGGAGGCATCCAGCGCCGAAGCCACCGCCACCACGTACATGAAGGCAATCGCGTAGACGGTGTTCCAGGCGATGACGGACACCATGTACCAGGTGGGGTCGGTGGCGAGGCCGGCCGCAAGCTTGAGGACCCCGCCGAGCACCAGGAGGGCGGCCAGCGGCACCGTCCGGCCCAGCCGGTTGCCCACGTAGGTCATGGCGGCACCGGCCACGAGTCCGCCGGCGGTGGAGGCGCTGAGGACCAGCCCCAATTCCTGCTCCCCCACACCCGCCTGGGCCGTGCCCATCGAGCCGGCCACGGCCCAGAGCGAGTCCTCGCCCAGCGCCCACAATGCGAAACACGCCAGCAGGGTGAAGCCGGCGAGCGTCAGGCGCCGCGGGGCGGCAGGCGAGCGCCCGACGTCGGGCCTTCCGCCAGTCTCCCGGGCGGCCGGAACGTTTCGGGCGGGCATTGCCTCGGCCACCGGCAGCCACCCGGCGCTGAAGAAGGCCGCCAAGGCCAGGCAGGCCAGGAACCCGAAGGCGCTGAGCATGCCGGTGCCGAACAACGGGATGAGCGCCAGGACCACGGTGACGACGGCACGGTTGGCCAGGCCGCTGATGCCGGAAACGCGGTTGGGGTTCCGCAGGGCCGCGAGGGCCGCACCACCGGCGGAGACGGCGCCGCCGCCGCCCAGGCCGCCGAGGATGATGCCGACGATGGCCACGGGCGTGGACGGGATGAGAGCGGCTGCGCCAAAGCCCGCCGCGGCGAGGAGCAGCCCGGCCCGGGCCACCACGTACCGGCCGGTGAGGGCCGTCCAGCGCGAGGTAAGCAGGCAACTGGCCGCCGAGCTCAGGAGGCAGGCGGTCATGATGGTGCCGGCCGCGGTGGGGCTGAGGCCGTGCCCGTCCATCAGGGCAATGATCATGAGCGGCACGAGGTTGGCAGCCATGAATCCGACCACGCCGATGCCGAAGGTCGAGATTCCTCGGCTGAAGGTCAGGGGCACGCGGCCCCCGGAATCAAGGGAAGGGGAAGTCTTGCTCACAGGAGGTCTCCACGTCTGTTGCGGATCGCCGCGTCATTGCGGCAGGGGATGCAGTTGGGGTGAGAGCCGGATCACTAAACGAAAGGCTTTCGTTTAGTATGAAACGCATTCCCGTTCCGCACAAGAGCCCGGAGGAAACTTTCTAGATGTGGTTTGCCCGCTCGTGCCGGAGCCGCAGGCCGTCGATGAGGATCTCGAGCCCGAATTCGAAGGCGGCATCGGCCCTGCTCCCGAGCCTGGCGGCGCTTTCAACTGCCCGGCCAAGCGCCGGCGAGGAGCCCTGTGCGGCCTCCCAGACACTGCCGGGAGCGGCCAGATCCAGGGCCGAGCCGAGGGCGAAGCTGTCGATCATGGCAATCGCCGAGGCGACGTCCGCCCCTTCGAAGCCCGCTGCCTCCAGCGCGCCGGCGATCCGCTCATAGAGCGCGATGGCCTGTGGGTCCCGGACCGTCTGCATCACCATCAGCGGCGCCGTACGCGGATGCCGGGCGAAACTCCCGCGGTACACGCGGATCGCTTCGCGCAGCACGTCTTCCCAGCCGGCGTCGGCAGCTACCACCAGCGGGCTCTCCTCAAGCAGCCGCCCGCGGACCAGTTCCAGGATCTCTTCCCGGCCGGATACGTGGTTGTAGATGGAAGACTGGCTGACGCCGATCCGCTTCGCCAGTTTGGGAAGGCTGAAGTCGCCGGACTCGTCGATGAGTTCCAGGGCGGCCGTCACCACGGCGTCGATGGAGATCAGTGGTGTGAGCGGGCGCGCCATCGAGAAGACTCCTGGGGGTTGGGTAGCACCCAAACTACCAGCCCTGCGCCGGCCGGGAGCACCGGCACCGTTGACCACCCGCAGCGCCCTGAGTACTGTGAATCCACTATCCAAATGGGGCCGTGGAGGCAACTGTGGGCCGAACGTCCAGGAGCAGTACCGACTACGAATTCGTTACGGTCTGGCGCGTTGCGGGCACCTTGGAGGAGGTCAGGGACGTCCTGGGCGACGCCGCTTCGCTGGGCCGCTGGTGGCCCTCTGTCTACCTCAACGTCACCACCCTCAACCCGGGAAACCCCGATGGCACCGGAAAAGTGGTGGACCTCTTCACCAAGGGCTGGCTGCCCTACACGCTCCGCTGGAAACTCACGGTCACCGAACCCATCACCACCCACGGCTTCGCACTCACCGCCGCCGGCGACCTCAACGGGACCGGCCGCTGGACCTTCGAAAAGGACGGCCCGGAGGTCGTCATCCGGTACGACTGGATCGTCAGCACCGCCAAGCCCCTGCTCCGGCGCCTCAGCTGGCTCCTGAAACCGGCGTTCTCCGCCAACCACCACTGGGCCATGGCCCGCGGACAGGAAAGCCTGGCACTTGAGCTGCGCCGACGTCGGGCCGGAACGGATCCCGGAAGGATCCCCAAGCCGCCGGGCCCCACCTTCGCCTGGCTCGCCCGCCGCGGCGGGCAAAAGGGCCGCTGAGCCGCATCACGGCGCCCACATCGCCGGCGGAAAGGAGGAAGGTGCAGTTCTTCCAGCTTTCGCTGATCTCCGCCGTCGCGCTGTTGGGACCCCTGCTCGCGCTGCCGCGTAAATGGCACCTGCCCGTGGTGCTCGGCCAGCTGCTGGCGGGCATCGTGATCGGACGGACGGGCACCGCGACCCGCTCCTGGCTTCGTCTCACCTCGATGCGCGACCGCGTCGGTGCGGCACAAACGCCCGCACGACCGCATCAATGGGCGCGAGCACGTCCGCATCCGGGTCTACCGCCACCCGCTGGATGATCATGCCCTCGCCCACTGCGGTGATGGCAGTCGCCGCTGCCACGGGATCAGGCGCTCCGAGGCGCGCCATTGCGGTTTCGACAAAGGCCCGGAAGTACACTCGGCCGGCGAGTAGCGGGCGGCGGACGTCTTCGTTGTGCGTGCCTTCGAGGAAGAGCACATACCGGGCAATGGTCCGGGTCCGGGATGCGGTGGTGGTGGTCTCCACGGTGTGGGCCAGCAGAGCGACGAAGGCGGCGACATCGGCCGGCGGGCTTGGTGGCGCTCCGAGCGCGGCCAGATCCTGCTCCGCAAGCCACTCGACCACACCGGTCAGGAGCGCGGCACGAGTGCGGAAATAGTTCGACGTCGAGCCCCTCGGTACCCCGGCCGCCTCGTCAACCCTGGTGTGCGTGAGGGCTCTCAGACCCTGTGTGCCGAGCAGTTCTACGGCGGCCTCCAGAACCCGTTCACGAGTAGACATAGTCCATACTACTTCCGTAGTGACATGTCACTACGGAAGTAGTATGGTGTGTCCATGGCAGGCATAGCTGTCATCCCTCCAGCCTACGGCGCTCGATCCTCGTGTAGCGCCCGGGCATTCCCGCGGGTTCATCATGCGATACCCTCCTCATCCGGTCAGGAACCCGCGGCGCACACCGGCGTCCTCTACGCGCCCGGTAGGACCACAACGTGACCGAGACCCAGCCCGGAACCACCATGCCGCAGCCTGCCTGCGTGAGACGCCGGCTGATTACGTGCGCCGTCATCCCCCCGCTTGGCTGAGCTCCTGGAATGCTTCCGCGGGAGCGGGGCGGGTCTCGCCTGATTTCTGAAATGGAGGCCACCCAATGACCGACTTCTTCACCATGCAGCCCGGCGAGACCGCAGCTCCTGTGCCACCGGGGCCCGTCCTGTCTACAGGGTCGACTGGCATGCGGCGGGTTCACCGCTTCCTCCTCTGGGCATACGATGAGGCGCCTAACTTGGTGCGTTCGACCGCGCCCGGAGACACTGCCCGCGCCGCCTACGTGGGGGAAGTGCTCGGAAACTTCGACAAGGTGCTCCTCATCCATCAGGAGGGCGAGGACCTGTTCATGTACCCGCAACTGGCCGAGCGGGCACCGGCAAGCGCGTCACACGTAGAGCAGATGCTCGACCACCACAAGCAGGTCAGAGAACGCGTCCAAAGCATCGAGCCCGTCCGTAAGCGCTGGATGCAGACGGCAGACGCAGAGAACAGAGAAGAACTCGCAAAAGGCTACGAAGACGTGCAGTCCGTTCTCAACGAGCATCTGCGCCGCGAGGTCACCGAGGTGATGCCCGCCGTAGATCGGGTAATGACGGAAAAGGAACTGAAAGCACTCGTGCAGCACGGGGTCAAGCAGCACGACAAGAAGTTCCTGGTCACCTACCTCGGAATGGTTCTGGCCACGAACCCGCCCGACGACCGAAGGGAAATATTCTTCAAAGAGATCCCCGCCCCTGTCCGCCTTGGCTACCGTCTCATCGGCCGCAAGATGTACCGGCGGCAATACGCGACACTCTTCCCGGGACGCCCGATCCCCGAAACACTGTAGAGGTCCGGCGCGGCAGGCCGACCCCGAGTACTCGGGACGACTGGGTCAGCACAGCGTTGACCTGCGCCTGGCCGCGTCATCCTGGTTGTGGGCAGCGCTCGCTTTAGACGATAGGGGCACATCCATTTTTTATGTGCCTGGGGCTTGGACGGCGGCTCTGCAGCTCAGTAATCTATCTCTTGCAACAGCAGATTTTTGAAGTAGTCAAGATGCTGCGGTTGCTTATGTTGAGGGTTCTTGTTGCTGGAATGAGCGCCCGGTTTCGGCCCACGCAGCTGGGGCAACGGATCGGCCATTCGCCGAGTCGCCAAAACGCGACTGCGGCTAAAGAAATTCATGCTCTTTCAGAGAGACAAGTCATGAAAAGCCATCTCCGACCACTACTCATGCTGTTCGCAGCCATCTTCCTCGTCTTCACGACAGGGCTGTCCGCAGCACAGGCCGCCAGCCCGCACTTCAAAAAGAACGGCTCTCCGGTCTGTACGATCACAACATCAGGGGCGTCCGCGTCCACAACCTGCCGAGCGGTAATCGCCGGACTCGGTAATGATGATTTGCTCGCCACGGTGACCACTTCAGGTTTCGCCGTCTACCAGTGCCAGAATCAGGGTGGCAACGTTGCGCCCGGGCAGAACAAGGTCCTTGTAGGCCCTGCAACAGCGCCCACTGAGATCGACAGCGGTGCGTTCAAGAACGGCAACCTGACCCTTGTCACTGAACCCGCGCTCCTGACCACGAGAGAAACAGTCACGGGGGCTGAGGCTGGTTGCCCGAACCCCAACTGGACAGGTGTTAATCCTGTACTGACGGTGACCTCCATACTGCTCGTGATTGAACAGCCTGTGGGTGAGGAAATTTTCAGGTGCTCCGCTAGCAACTCAACCGGGCTGACCGGACAGGTGGCACTGACCTGCTGATGCCGGAGCAGCCCCCGAGGCGGACAGACGTCTCACGGTCAGTCTGGCCTACTTGAATTCGCAATTCCGCACGTTGGGTGCATTCGAAGGTCCGTCGATGCCTGTCGGCGGACCTTCCTTTATGCTCTGGCTCACAGGAACAGGGACGCTTGACTGTGACAGGTTTGGATGGCCCCGGCACCAGCCGACTCACGCAGTTCACGGACTGCGGGAAAACGGGACGTCGGGTACTCTCGGAGCGACAGTGTGCCACGCGGGAGGGATCCGTGCGGCATGCAACGGAGCCCGTACGAACCATGGATCCCCAGAAGGCGCAGGAATGTCGAAGAAAAGCAAGAGGCCGGGCCGCAAGCCCGGCGGCCACCTCAGCAGCGTCCCTTCGGCGAACAAGATGCCGCTGCAGCTTGCGCTGAACCTGCGGGTGGTGGATTCCCTGACCCCGGACTTTGTCCACTGGTTCGAAGGTGGAATTGGCGAGGCCGCCGATGCCATGCAGTGCCTTGAGGTCGTCAGGCTGTTCCTCACCACGGGCCAGGCCCTTGGCTCCGGGAGCACAGCCACCCACCTGCAGGAAGCAGACCTCGAGGAAGTTGCCGAGACACTTGCGGGAACACTCGCAGGAGACGACGACGGCATCCTGGACGGGCTCTACGACGCGCTGCACGTCTATGTGGACTACCTCAAGGAATCGGGCCAATGGACCGGAAGCCAGCAAGACTACGACCACGTTCATGCCCTCCTTTCCGACGAAACGGATGACAACGGCCCGGATCTTCCGGACATCAAGATTCCGGAACTCACGGACGAAGAACAGCTCCGGGCGTTCTCCGAGCTTCCATTGATCAAGCGGACCACCCGTCTGCTGGAATGGATCGGGGCGGGCAAAGACGTCACCAGCACGGGTGCGCTCCGGCTGAAGGACATCGAGGCCGCGGCGGCCGCCGTCGGCGTCGAGGCCAAGGGCAGGAAAAACGCCAAGCGGCCACTGGAGCTGTGGGAAGGTGACGAGGAGAACCTCAGTGCCGTCCTGGAGGTCGGGTCCATGCACGATGTTCCCGTGCTCCGCGAGATCTGGCTGGCGCTGGCCCAATCGGGCATCTTGTCCGTCGGAGCGACCCGGGCCGTGCCTGGCGCGGAAGCGGCCCACTGGAACAGCAAGGACCTCACGGCCAGGATCAGGAACCTGCGGGTCTTCCTGACGGCATTCCTCGTCGATGCCCTCACCACGTCCGGTGGATTCTGGTCCAATGAACCCGAACTGGACAACGTGCTTGCCATGGTCCTGGTAAAGGGCTCCTCAGCGGAGCCCCTGGAAGTCTCCGAGATTGCGGACATGGCAGAGAACGGTGCCGGCGGAGACATCTTCATGACCATCGCGGCCATGCGCGCCCGCCCCAAGCTGGCGGACCTTGCCGAGCTCGGGCTGATCACGGCCGGAACCCATTACACAGTGCCCCCTGTGGTCATCGGGAGCCTGCCTCCAGCGATCGCGCTGGTCCTGATGGAAGTGGACGAAGACTTCGCAGCGGAGGAGTTTGGCGATGACCCGGACTTCGCCGCGTTCGCGGAGCTGACGGACGGCGACGGTGAGGCTTACCGCGCGACGGCGGCAGCACCGCCGTCGAACGTTATTCACATGCGGGACGCCAGGCCCGCCAAAACAGCCGGAAAACCGGTCCAGAACGATTCAACGTTCCAGCTGAAGATCCAGCTGAAGGGATCCACGCCGCCCGTGTGGCGCCGTGTGCTGGTGCCGGCAAGCATGCGGCTGAGCGAACTCCACGAAGTCATCCAAACTGTCTTTGACTGGGAGGACTACCACCTTCACTCCTTCGACGTCGGCGGACGGCGCGGGACAAGGTACGGCCCTCGGGGAGACGACGGCATGCGCGACGAAGCCAGGACTGCCCTGCATGCGGTTCTCGCAAAGTCCGGGGACAAGTTGGACTACGTCTACGACTTCGGCGACGACTGGGTGCATGTCATCACCCTTGAAAAAGTCCTCGACGGCGGTGACGGCCAGGAGCTGCCCCGCTGCACCGGCGGCCGGGGCTTGGCGCCCGCCGAGGACTCAGGGGGCGTATGGGGCTGGGCGGACAAGGTCGCCATCGCCAACGACCCCGCGCACGAAGACCATGAGGAAATCAGGGAATGGCTGGGTCTCGCGCCGGACGAAACCTTGGACCCCAAGGCCTTCGATGTGGAACTGGCGGACGAAGAGCTGGATGACCTGCGCTGAAACACCCGCGCGCCTCGCCCCCTTCCACGCCCTGCGGTCCGCGGCCTTGTCCACCACGATCGTGGCGCTCGCTGCCGGGGCCCACGTCCTGGCCGGCGGGCAGCTTCCGGCGGCCCCCGTGCTGCTCGCGCTCCTCGCGCTGATCGGCCTGGTCACCACCTCTGCCACCCGCTTCAAACTCGGATTCCCTGCCCTGGCTGCCCTTCTGGGTGCCGGGCAGCTGGTGCTGCACGAGGCCTTCACCGCGTTCAGCCCGCTCAGCGTCGCGGCCCCCGGGCAGTCCGGCCACCACCTCGGAGGCGGATCCGCCGTGCCGGGGGTCGAGGCCGGCGCGGCCCATCTGCCTGAGCTCGACGCCCCGCTGGGCTGGCTCATGCTCGCCGGCCACATCCTGGCCAGCGCCGCTTCGGCGCTGGCCCTGGCCAAGGGCGAGCAGGCCCTCTGGCAGCTGGCCGCGTGGCTCCGGCCGCTCCTGCGCGTGCTTCGGCCCGTGTTCAGGCCCGACGCCGGCAGCCCGCCGGTGGCGTCCAGCGCACCTTCCCTTTTCGTCCCCCGCCCCTGGCGGAACCTCAGGCAAGACAGCCGCCGCGGCCCGCCCGCCGTCGTCGTACTTCCCTGATTCCGCCCGGCACCTCCCTTCACGGTGACGGGCACCTCCCGTACTTTGGCGCCCCTTCGCGCCCACCGAAAGGCAACACCATGAACACGTCCTCGCTCCGCCGCACCCTCTCTGCTACCGCCGTTGCCGGAGGCACCGCCGCCCTGATGCTGGCCGGCCTCTCCGCCGCGTCCGCGCACGTGGGCATCGATCCGAACAAGACCGAGGCCAACTCCTACGCCCTGCTGACGTTCGGCGTCCCGCACGGCTGCGACACCTTCGGCACCACCAAGATGACCATCACGCTGCCCGAGGAACTGGACGACGCAACACCCACGGTCAACGCGAACTGGACGGTGGAGAAGGTCACGCAGACCCTGGCCGAGCCCAAGAAGCTGGCCGACGGGACGTCCATCACCAAACGCACCAGCCAGATCGTCTATACGGCCAAGGCACCCCTGGACCCGCAGCTGCGCGACGCCCTGGTGCTGTCCGTGAAGCTGCCCGACGCCGCCGGGAAGACCCTGTACTTCCCCACGCTGCAGAACTGCGAGCAGGGCCAGACCGACTGGGCCGCAATCCCCAAGGAGGGCCAGGACGCACACTCGCTGAAGTCCCCGGCCCCCTCGGTCACCGTCACGGCCGCCGCACCGGAGGCTGACGGCCACGGGGCCCCCGCGGCGGCCGGGATCGCATCGACGTCCGAGGGCACGGCGCAGGCAGCTTCGGTGAGCGACGACGGTTCACAGGCACGCAGCTGGGCCGGCCTCATTGCGGGCGTCGCGGGCCTGGGGCTGGGTGGCGCGGCCTTCTTCCGCAGCCGCGCGGCCAAGGCCGGCAGCACGGGCGGCGCTGCTGGCGGCGTTGGCAAGTAACCCGCAGAATGGCGTCCGGATCATCACGATCCGGACGCCATTTCCGTCTCCCGCCGTGGCGCGGTTGACTCGCCCCGGCGCCGTCGGAAGGCTGGTGCGCATGTGGACTCAGCGATTCAAGACCGGTCTTTTAATCACGACGACGGCGGCGTGCGTTCTGGCCGCGACGGCCTGCGGGCCTGCGCAGCCGCAGGGCTCGACCAGCCCGGCAACGTCCCCGGCCACCGGATCGACGTCTGCTCCGCCGTCGCCGTCGGCCTCACCGAGCCCCACCGGAAGCGCCACCGGAACCTCCGCCACGGAGGGCCTCTGCAAGGCCGCCTCGCTGAAGGGATCCCTTGATTCCAGCGGCGGCGGAGCTGCCGGCAGCGTCTACATGAAGCTTCTCCTCACCAACTCCGGAACCACTCCCTGCGTCCTGGAAGGCTTCGCCGGAGTTTCCCTGACCGCCGACGCCACGGGCGAACCGATCGGTGCGCCGGCCGAGCGCGACGAAACACAGCCGGTCGTCCAGGTGCAGCTGGCCCCCGGCCAGGCCGGCGTCGCGGTGCTGCGCTACACCCAGGCCGGCAACTACTCGGACTGCACGGCGGTCGACGCCGCGGGCTACCGCGTCTACCCGCCCAACGACACCGCGTCCCTGTTCATCGCCCAGCCGCAGCGGGCCTGCAGCAACGCGGTCATCAAGCTTCTGAGCGTCACGACGTTCCAGGCTTCCTAGCCTGCCGGGGCCCGGGCGGCCGCGGCGGCTATTCTGTCAGGGCTGTGGGGCATGATGGAGGAATGCAGGAGCTAGCCGGCGCGGCCGGACCGCAGGGCACACTGGACCGCTTCAGCCGGGCCACCAGGGAGTGGTTCTTGGGTGCCTTCGCCGCGCCGACCCCCGCCCAGGACGGCGCCTGGAACGCCATCTCCTCCGGTTCGCATGCCCTGGTGGTCGCGCCCACGGGCTCCGGCAAGACCCTCGCGGCGTTCCTCTGGGCGCTCGACCGCCTGCATTCCTTGCCCTCGGATACCCTGCCCGGGCTGGAGCCCGTGTCCGGGCCGGTTTCCGGGCGGGCCAAGCGGCCCAAGGGCAGGACCCGCGTCCTGTACATCTCGCCGCTGAAGGCCCTGGGCGTCGACGTCGAACGCAATCTCCGCTCCCCGCTCATCGGCATCACCCAGACCGCCAAGAGGCTGGGACTCCCGGCACCTCTCGTGACGGTGGGCGTGCGTTCCGGGGACACGACGACGGCGGACCGGCGCGCGCTGCTCAGCCACCCGCCGGACATCCTCATCACCACACCCGAGTCCTTGTTCCTCATGCTCACCTCGAAGGCCCGGGAGACGCTCAGCGAGGTGGACACCGTGATTGTGGACGAGATCCACGCGGTGGCAAGCACCAAGCGCGGGGCGCACCTCGCTGTGTCCCTGGAACGCCTGGATGCCCTGCTGCCCAAGCCTGCCCAGCGGATCGGCCTCTCGGCCACGGTGGAACCGCGCGAGCTCGTGGCCCAGTTCCTCGCCGGGCAGGCACCCGTAGAAATCGTGGCACCGCCGTCGAGGAAAAACTGGAACCTCACCGTCACCGTCCCTGTGGAGGACATGTCCGATCTCCAGGGCGCCGCCGGCGCCTTCGACTCCGGCCCGGCCTCCGGGCTCCAGCCGCAGGCGTCCATCTGGCCTCATGTGGAGGAGAAGATCGTGGACCTCGTCCTGTCCAAGCAATCCACCATCGTGTTCGCCAATTCACGCCGGCTGGCCGAACGCCTCACCGCGCGGCTCAACGAAATCCATGCCGATCGGCAGCTGATGGCGGTGGGGGTGCCGGCGTCCACCGCTACCCCGGCGCACATGATGGCGCAGGCGGGCAGCACCAGCGGAGCGGATCCTGTCCTGGCCCGCGCCCACCACGGCTCGGTGTCCAAGGACCAGCGGGCCCTGATCGAGGATGACCTGAAATCAGGGCGCCTCCGCTGCGTCGTGGCCACCTCGTCCCTGGAGCTCGGCATCGACATGGGCGCCGTGGACCTGGTGGTCCAGGTGGAGTCCCCGCCGTCGGTGGCCAGCGGCCTCCAGCGCGTGGGCCGGGCCGGTCACCAGGTGGGCGAGATCTCGGAGGGCGTGCTGTTCCCCAAGCACCGGGCCGATCTTCTGCACACCGCGGTCACGGTGGAGCGGATGCTCAGCGGCCAGATCGAACGCTTCAGCATCCCCGCGAATCCCCTGGACGTCCTAGCCCAGCAGACCGTTGCGGCCACGGCGCTGGGCAGCATCGACGTCGAGGAATGGTTCAGCACCCTGCGCCGCTCCGCGCCCTTCGCCACCCTGCCGAGGTCCGCGTTCGAGGCCACCCTGGACCTGCTGGCCGGGCGGTACCCTTCGGACGAGTTCGCCGAGCTCCGGCCGCGCATCGTCTGGGACCGCCATGCCGGCACCATCGCCGGCCGTCCGGGAGCGCAGCGGCTGGCCGTGACCTCGGGCGGCACCATCCCGGACCGCGGGCTGTTCGGCGTCTATATCATCGGCACGGAGACTGAAGGCTCCTCAGGTGCCGATTCCTCCGGCGACGGCGGTCCGAGCGCCGCGGCGCGCGCGGCGAAAGGCGGGCGGCGCGTCGGCGAACTCGACGAGGAGATGGTCTACGAGTCCCGCGTGGGCGACATCTTCGCGCTCGGCGCCACCAGCTGGAAGATCGAGGACATCACGCACGACCGCGTCCTGGTCTCCCCCGCCTTCGGGCAACCCGGCAAGCTCCCGTTCTGGAAGGGCGACTCCCTGGGACGGCCCGTGGACCTGGGCCGCGCCCTCGGAGCCTTCATCCGTGAGCTTTCCGCCTCGGATCCGGCCCCGGCCATGGAACGCTGCGAGGCCAGCGGGCTGGATGCCTTCGCCGCCGGAAACCTGCTGCAGTATCTCGGCGAGCAGAAACAGGCCACGGAGGTGGTCCCCAGCGACCGCACCCTCGTCGTCGAGCGCTTCCACGACGAACTCGGCGACTGGCGCGTGGTCCTGCACAGCCCCTTCGGGCTGCCCGTGCACGCGCCGTGGGCGCTCGCCGTCGGGCAGCGGCTCCAGCAGCGCTACGGACTGGACGGCTCCGCCATGGCCGCCGACGACGGCATCGTGCTCCGCGTGCCCATGATGGAGGACGAGCCGCCGGGGGCCGAGCTGTTCCTGTTCGATCCTGAGGAACTCGAGCAGATCGTGACGGCGGAGGTCGGCGGCAGCGCCCTGTTCGCCTCGCGCTTCCGTGAGTGTGCGGCGCGGGCCCTGCTGCTGCCGCGGCAGAACCCCGGCAAGCGCCAGCCCCTGTGGCAGCAACGGCAGCGTTCCGCCCAGTTGCTGGATGTCGCCCGGAAATACCCCTCGTTCCCCATCGTGCTCGAAACGGTGCGCGAATGCCTGCAGGATGTTTACGATCTGCCGGCCCTGAAAGACATTGCCGCCGCCGTGGAGCGCCGCGAACTGCGGATCGTGCAGACCACCACCCAGCAGCCTTCGCCCTTCGCGAAGTCCCTGCTGTTCGGCTACGTGGCCCAGTACCTGTACGAGGGCGATTCCCCGCTGGCAGAACGCCGGGCCGCCGCCCTCGCCCTGGACTCCACGCTGCTCAACGAACTGCTGGGCCGGGTGGAGCTGCGCGAACTCCTGGATGCCAAGGTCATCGAGGCCACCGAACTCGAACTGCAGCGGCTGGCCCCGGACCGTCGCGTCCGGCGCGTGGAAGGCGTGGCTGATCTCCTGCGGCTGCTGGGACCGCTCAGCGTGGAGGAAGTGGCGGCGCGGCTCGAGCCTGCCTCTGCCGGAGCGGCGGGTCCGACGGCGGAAACTGTTCCGGGTTCCGCGGCGGAAACGGCAGCGGCCACTGACGCGGCCAGGGCCAGCATCGCCGAGGCGGGCGCACACCTCGCGGCACTTCACAAGGCCAACCGTGCCCTCCGCGTGACCATCGGCGGGGCGGACCGCTACGCCGCCATCGAGGACGCCGCGCGCCTGCGCGACGCCATCGGCGTGCCGCTGCCCATGGGCGTACCGCTGGCCTTCATCGAGCCGGTGCACGATCCCCTCGGGGACCTCGTCTCCCGCTACGCCCGCACCCACGGGCCGTTTACCGCCGCCGAAGCCGCAGCCCGGCTGGGACTCGGTGTCGCCGTCGTGGGCACCGCGCTCAAGCGGCTCGCCGCCGACGGCCGCGTGGTGGAGGGCGAGTTCCGACCGCACCCCGTGGCCGCACCCGATGCCCCCGTCCAGGCCGGGGTGTTCCCCGACGCAGCCCCTTCAAACGCGGCCCCGCCGGCCAGCGAATGGTGCGACGCCGAGGTCCTGCGCAGGCTCCGCCGCCGTTCCCTCGCTGCGCTGCGGGCCGAGGTGGAGCCCGTGGACACCTCCGCGTACGGGCGGTTCCTGCCGGCCTGGCAGAACGTCTCCGTCCCCGGCGGGCCCCGGAACGGTGCGGCTCTGCGCGGCCTGGACGGCATCATGACCGCCGTGGACCAGCTGTCCGGGGTGCCCGTTCCGGCGTCGGCGTGGGAGCCGCTGGTTCTTGCCAGCCGCGTGGCCGACTACCAGCCGGCCATGCTGGACGAACTCATGGCGGCCGGGGAGCTGCTCTGGTCCGGGGCCGGATCGCTGCCCGGAAACGACGGCTGGCTCAGCCTGCACGTGGCCGAGTCCGCCGAGCTCACCCTCAACCCGGCTCCCGAGTACCAGCCCGGCGATGCCCAGCGCAGGCTCCTCGAGCACCTTCAGCCCGGCGGCGCCTACTTCTTCCGCCAACTGACGGAGGTGGCCGGAGGCATGGACGCGGTCCTGAGCGACGGCGCCGTGGTGGCGGCGCTCTGGGACCTGGTCTGGGCGGGCCGCATCACGGGCGATACCTTCGCCCCGGTCCGGGCGATGATCGCCGGCGGCCGCACGGCACACAAGCAGGTGGCCAGGCCGCCGCGGGCACGGTCGCTGCGGATGAGCCGGCTGGGGCGCTCGCACGGCACCGGCCTCATGGGATCCCCCGGGCTGGGCGGTTCCCCCGGGCTCAGCGGAGGACGCTACGGCTCCGTCACCGGCACGGCGCCCACCCCGCCGCTGGCGGTCGGGCGCTGGTCGGCCCTGCCGTCGCCGGAACTCGATCCCACCATCCACGCCCGCGGCACCGCCGAGCTCCTGCTGGACAGGTACGGCGTAGTGACCAGAGGATCGGTCATGGCGGAGAACATCGTGGGCGGTTTCGGGCTTATGTACAAGGTCCTGGCCAGGCTCGAGGAAGCCGGCCGCTGCCGCCGCGGCTACTTCATCGAGCACCTCGGCGCTGCCCAGTTCGCGGTCCCGGCCACCGTGGACCGGCTGCGTTCCTTCACCGAGGACTCCCAGCTCGCCAAGGGCGAACCCCTGGCACTGGCCCTTGCCGCCACGGACCCCGCCAACCCCTACGGCGCGGCCCTGCCCTGGCCCGGGATGTCCGTGGACGCCGGATCCGGCCACCGGCCCGGCCGCAAGGCAGGGGCCCTGGTGGTGATGGTCGACGGCGCCCTGGCGCTCTACGTGGAACGCGGCGGCAAGACACTGCTCGCCTTCAGCCACGACGACGCCGTGCTGGCGGCGGCCGCTGCGGCCCTGGTGGGGGTGGTGCACCGCGGGGCCGTGGACAAACTGATCATGGAAAAGGTCAACGGCCACGACCTCCTGGACACCCCGGTGGCCGCGGCGCTGCTGCACGCCGGGGCCTACTCCACGCCGAAGGGGCTGAGAATCCGTGCCTGAAGGCGACTCCGTCTGGCGTGCTGCGGCCGAACTTCACGCGGCCCTGGCCGGCAGCGTGCTGACGGCCTCGGACTTCCGCGTACCCCGCTTTGCCACGCTGGACCTTACCGGCTGGACGGTGGCCGAGGTGGTGCCGCGCGGAAAGCATCTGCTCATGCGGCTGTTGGCGCCCGGGGAGCACGCTCCAGGTGAACCCAGCCCGCCGGAGCCTGCCAGCAAGCGCCGCGCCCTGACCATCCACTCGCACCTGAAGACGGAAGGAGCCTGGCAGATCTACCCACCCGGCGGGCGCTGGAAGAGGCCCGGCCACACGGCCAGGTGCGTGCTCCGCACCGGCACGTCCGACGTCGTCGGATTCTCTCTGGGCATCCTCGACGTGCTGCCCACAGCCGAGGAGGACAAGGCGGTGGGGCATCTCGGGCCGGATCTGCTGGGCCCGGACTGGGACGCCGCCGAGGCCATGCGCCGGCTGCTCGCGGCGCCGGAGGTTCCGCTTGGGCTCGCCCTGCTCGAGCAGCGGAACCTGGCCGGGATCGGCAACATCTACCGCTGCGAGCTGTGTTACCTGGCGGGGGTGCATCCAGCCAGCCCAGTCTCTGCGGTCAAGGACCTGCCCGCTGTGCTGGCCAACGCGAAGCGGCTGCTGGAGGCCAATCTGGGTCCCGGGGCACGGCAGACGGTGGGCGTCGGGGTCACACTGTCTGCGGTGCCCCGGCGGCCTTCGCACTGGGTTTACGGCCGCGAACGCCAGCCGTGCCTGCGCTGCCGGACCCCCATCCGGCGCGGAGTGCTGGGCGCAGCGGACGGCAGCGAGGAACGGAACATCTACTTTTGCCCGCACTGCCAACCGCTGGTCTGAAAGACTCAGGCCTGGTTCGCCACCGGCTAACCCTCACCGCTGCTCTTCCCGCTGCCATGTAGGCCGCGACAACAGCCGAAAACCGCGAAAAGAACCAGTGGGCTGGCCTTGATCCCCTTCACGCCTTACGTAAGCTGAGTGACATGACTGTTCCTTCTCTGATCTGGGGCATCACCGTCGTCGGCATTCTGGCTCTGCTCGCTTTCGACTACTTCTTCCACATCCGCAAGACGCACGTCCCCACGCTGAAGGAAGCGGCCCTTTGGTCCTCCATCTACGTGGGCATTGCCGTCCTCTTCGGCATCTTGGTCCTGCTCTTCGGCGGTACCGACATGGGGTCGGAGTACTTCGCCGGCTACATCACGGAAAAGGCCCTTTCCGTGGACAACCTGTTTGTCTTCCTGATCATCATGGCCAGCTTCCGGGTCCCCCGCGAGGACCAGCAAAAGGTGCTGCTCTTCGGCATCGTCTTCTCGCTGATCGCCCGGACCGGGTTCATCTTCCTGGGCGCGGCGCTGATCAATTCCTTCGCCTGGGTGTTCTACATCTTTGGCCTGATCCTGCTGATCACTGCAGGCAATCTGCTCAAGCCCGAACCCCACGGTGAGAAGCAGGCGGACAACTTCATGATCGTTTTGGCCAAGAGGATCTTCCACACCACAGAGCAATACGACGGCGACAAGCTCTTCACCATGCACAACGGCAAGAAAGCGCTCACCCCCATGCTGCTGGTCATGGTGGCGATCGGCGGCACTGACATCCTGTTCGCACTGGACTCCATTCCCGCGATCTTCGGACTGACCCAGAATGTGTACATTGTCTTTACCGCCACCGCGTTCTCCCTGATGGGACTGCGCCAACTGTACTTCCTCATCGACGGGCTGCTGGACCGGCTCATCTACCTCTCCTACGGCCTGGCGGCCATCCTGGCGTTCATCGGCATCAAGCTGGTGCTCCATGCCCTCCATGAAAACAACCTGCCGTTCATCAGCGGCGGCGAGCCGGTCCCGGTCGTGGAAATCTCCACAGGCCTGTCCCTGAGCGTCATCGTGGGAACGCTCATCATCACCGTGGTGCTCTCGCTGCTAAGCAAGGCGGGCAAAGCCCAGACCGCCATCAACAATGCACGCAGGCACGCGGTCAACTACCTCGATCTTGACTACACCGCAGATGCTGCCGAGCGGGAGCGGATCTACGGCGCCCTGACTCTGGAGGAAGCCCAGATTCTGACAATGGAGCTGAAATACCGCGACAAGGCCAAGGACGTGGACAGGATCCGTGAGCAGGTAGCGGAAGCTCACCGGAAACACGACGAATATCTGAACCGGTAGGACCGTTAATGAGTCATGAAGGAGGGAGCGACAGTGCCAAACAAGTGCCATATCCGAGCCATAGCATTGTGGTCGGGCACGATGGATCTGATGGCGCAGATTACGCACTGGCACAGGCGCTCGGGCTTGCCGAGCAGCTGAACCTCCCCGTTGTCGTCGTGCGGGCATGGTCGATCGCAACCGCTGCGCGGCCGTCCAGTTGGGAATTCGGGTATGTACCCTCGTTCGATGAGTATTCCGCAGCGGTCCACGACGAACTGGTGCAGGACTCGCGTGCCATCGTTGAGAACTACTACACGGTTCAAGTCAGTTACCACGCCGTTCACGCCGGCCCCGTCAAGACTCTCATCGCCCTCTCACGGGACGCCCGTATGCTGGTCGTCGGATCCCGCGGGAGGGGCGCTCTAGCCGGGATGCTGCTCGGCTCCGTGAGTGAAAAGTGCGTACGGCACGCGGCTTGCCCGGTCCTCGTCGTGCCGCCGCGGGCCTGAAACGACGCTCGGAATCTCTATTGCGTCGTCTGGGCCGTCAGCGATTCCCGGGCCTGCGGAGCCGATTTCTCCGACGCTTCGGCGGCCCCAGTATCGACGTCTTTAGCCTCGAGCTTCTCCGGTACCACCTTCTCGGGCACAGTGAACAGCGGCAGCAGCAGCTGGACCAGAGGGCCGATGGCCACGGCATAGACCACCGTGCCGACCCCCACGGAGCCGCCCAGCAGCCAGCCGACGCCCAGAACCACAACCTCGATCAGCGTACGGGAAAGCCGCACGGACCAGCCGGTGCGGCGGGCCAGGCCGGTCATGAGGCCGTCGCGGGCACCGGGGCCAAGGCGGGCACCGATGTAGCAGGCGGACGCGATGCCGTTGAGCAGCACGGCGCCGGCGAGCATCGCGATCTGGCCGCCCAGGTGCGAGAATGCGGGGATCAGCGCAAGCCCGACGTCGGCGAAGACGCCCACCAGTACGGCGTTGGCTAGCGTCCCGAAGCCGGGCTTCTGCCGCAGCGGGATCCAGAGCAGGAGCACCAGGAAGCTGACGGCCACCACCACGGTGCCGATGCTCAGCCCGCTCAGCCCCGCGACACCCTGGTGGAACACATCCCAGGGGTCCAGTCCGAGGCCGGCGCGGATGAACATGGCCAGGGAGATCCCATACATCGCGAGGCCGATCAGGAGCTGGGTGATTCTGCGGGTCATCATGAAACCATGCTCCCCGAAAACTGGCCTTGTTTTCCATAGCCAGTTTGCAATACTGGTCTTATGTCCGCTTCCCTGAACCCCACCGCGCTGGCCCGGCTCCTCGGTCCGTGGAACACCGGCGCCTCGCCCGCCTACCGCGAACTGGCCGACGTCGTGCGCCTGCTGATCCTGGACGGCCGCATCCCGCTGGACGTCGCACTGCCCAGCGAGCGCGCCCTCGCCGAGACCCTGGGGATGAGCAGGACCACCGTCACGGCCGCGTATGCGGGCCTGCGGGAACAGGGTTTCCTCAGCGGGGGCCAGGGCAGCCGCGGCCGGACGGGCATCCCGCACCGCACCATCCCGGTGAGCGTGCCGGGCATTGCCCTGCCGGACGGGATCCTGGACCTGGCCTACGCCTCGCTGCCGGCCACCGGCGAGGTGGTCCACCGGGCCTTCGCGGACGCTCTGGCGGACCTGCCGGCGCTGCTGCCGGGCTTCGGCTACGACGCCGTCGGGATCCCGGCGCTGCGGGAGGCCATCGCGGAACGATACACCGCCGCGGGCGTGCCCACCACGGCGGAGCAGATCCTGGTGACCTCGGGCGCGCAGCATGCGCTGAACATTGTGCTGCGGACACTCGCGGGCCGGCAGCAGAAGGTGCTGGTGGACCACCCCACGTACCCCAACGCGCTCGACGCCATCCGCGCCTCCGGCTCGCGGATCCTGCCGGTGCCGCTGCCGCCAGCCGGACCGGGCGCCGAGAACGCGGGCTGGGACCTCGACACCATGGTGGCCACCCTGCAGCAGCAGCGGCCCGCCATGGCCTACCTCGTCCCGGACTTCCACAACCCCACGGGCCGGCTCATGTCCGATCTCCAGCGCCGCCGGCTGGTCCGCGCCGCGGAGTCCTCCGGCACGGTGCTGGTGGTGGACGAGACCCTGCGGGCGTTGAACCTCGACGGCGGCAGCACCTCGCCGCTTGCTGCCTTCAGCCCCGCCGTGGTGTCCATCGGCTCGCTCAGCAAGTCGCACTGGGCCGGGCTGCGGACCGGCTGGATCCGCGCCGACGGGGACATGCTGAGCCGCTTCATCGCCACACGGACCACGATGGACCTGGGCGGTCCCGTCGTCGAGCAGCTGGCGGCGGCGCGGCTGGTGGGCTCGTTCGAAGAGCCCCTCGGCGCCCGGCTGTCCACCCTCCGCGAGAACCGGGCCGCGCTCCTGGAACTGCTGGCGGAACACTTGCCGGACTGGCAGCCGGAGCAGCCCCGCGGCGGGCTGACGGCCTGGTGCCGGCTGCCGACGCCGTCGAGCACGGCCCTGACCGTCATCGCCCCCGACTTCGGCATCCGGCTGGCCGCCGGGCCGCGTTTCGGCGCCGGCGGGGCCTTCGAGCAGTACCTGCGCGTGCCGTTCACGCTGCCGCCGGAGCAACTCGAGACCGCCGTCCGGGCCTTGAGCGCGGCGCAGGCCCGGCTCGACGCCTCGCCGCAGCTGCGCCGGACGCTGAAGGAACCGCAAATCGCGGCGATCGCCTGACCGGTTACCCAACCCTGCCCAAAGCCACCAACCCTGCGTTGCGAGGCCCGCTCTACGTGCTTCGGAGGGATCCGGGGACGTAGAGCAGGCCCAGCAACGAACGCTGATTGCTAGCGTCGCGGAGCCGCCGCATGGCCCATGCGCTGCTTCGCAGTGTTGCTGCCCGGGCCGACGGGCACATGCGAGGTTGCCTTGGCCAGCCCAAATTCCGGCATGCCGTTGTAAACCACTTCAATGCCCGACGCCGGCACCTGGTAGGTCTCGTGCCAGACACCCACGTCGCCGCTGCCCGCGACCTCCTTCATGAAGCGCCGCCACGGCCCCAAGTGGGGTGACTCACGGTCCGCGGCGAAGCGACGCAGGTGCTCGGGGCTCTCCCAGTAGCTGAGCAGCATGGTGGTGCGCCCGAACCACTGCTCGGAGCCGAGCATCCCGGCGTCGGGGTTGGCGGCGAGGTGCCCCAGCATCCTGGGCATGGCCGAGGCGACGCGCAGTACCGTTCCCAGCTTCCACCATCGATTGGCGCGCATCCCAATGAGGAACACGGTCACGGATTCGCGTTCCGGGTCGGCCGTGAAGCGGCCCGGGAAGACTTCCTGTGCCATGAGGTTCCTTCGGTCTCGGGAACCCACTGCGGAGTTCCGGTGCTGATAATTGGTTTTCGTAACGACGTTATAAAACAAGGTTATGAAACAATGGATGACATGGCAAGACCCATCGTGCACGATGATTCCCTCAGGCAGCGGCTCCTGGAAGTGACCGCCGAACTCGTGGACCGGGAGGGCCCGGCCCGCGTCACGCTCCGCGACGTCACCTCCGGCGCACAGACCTCCACGACGGCGATCTACTCACTCTTCGGCGGGAAGGCACAATTGCTGACGGCCGCCGTCGACGACGGTTTCCGCTCCTTCGGCGAGTCGCAGCGCGCGGCGGCGG
This sequence comes from Arthrobacter cavernae, assembly GCF_017368795.1. GTDB lineage: Bacteria > Actinomycetota > Actinomycetes > Actinomycetales > Micrococcaceae > Arthrobacter > Arthrobacter cavernae. The sequence continues at coordinate 26,488 of NZ_JAFNLL010000054.1, forward strand.
GAGGCGGACTCCTCGCCCTGGGCCGGGCCTACCGCATCTGGGCCTTGGAGCATCCGGCGCTCTACCGGCTCATGTTCGGCAGCGCCATGGCCGCCTATGTGGACTGCAGCCCGACGCCGGCCGTCGCCTCCGAGGCGATGCTGCCCCTCATCGAGGCGGTGGCCGCCGGGCAGGCCGCGGGAACGATGCGCGACGACCGCGTGGAAACCGTCGCCACCGGAATCTGGGGGCAGGTCCACGGGCTGGTGAGCCTGGAGCTGGCGCAAATGGACATCCCCGGGACGGACTGGGCAGGCATCTACGAAGCATCCCTCGAAGCCGTGGTCCGCGCTTGGGCGCGCTGAGCGGGCTTCTCCGAACACGGCAGCTGACTGACGACGCGCAAGCGGCCTGGCGACACCCGAATTCGGGTGTCGCCAGGCCGCTTCCGCGTCACTAGGAGCTATGCGCGTCGCTGAGAACGCGTCCTACGCGTAGACCCTCTCCAGGAAGGTGCCCCAGGCCTGGGCTGTGGCCTCGGAGTCGCCGCTGCCGCTGAACTCGTGCACGGTCATGCCCACGGGAGCGCCGAAGGAGTTACGGCCGAAGAAACGGTACAGGGTATCGGCCGTGCGCAGGCCCAGGAAGTGCTGGTTGGAGAAGTCGATCTCCCCGCTCAGCCGCCCCACGCCGTCGACGTCCAGCTCAACGACGGCCCCCTGGGCAACGCCGTCAACGCCCAGCGCGCGCTTCAAGGCCACGAAACCGTCCGGGACCTGCGAGGCAGCAGGGCCTTGGATGTCGGTGAAGACCACGGGCTTGCCGTCGAAGTACCGCAGGTACTGGCCCAGGGTGTGCAGGTAGAACTCTGTGTGCTTGCTGGCGCCGTCGTACTGCTCGTCCCAGTTGTCAGCGAAGATGCCGCTGTGGACGTAGTGGAGCTTGGCCCGGCCGCCGTCGAGCGGTTCAATCACGTGCTCCAGCTGGTTGAACCAGCCGTCCGGGCCCTCCATGCGGTTGACCAGGTGGTTGGGGTACTCCTCCACGGTATTGACCGACGGCCACTCATCCGTGGGAAACAGCCAAGCCGCGGTGGCGTTGGTGACGGCCTCCCAGACGCGCTCGGGCGTGCCGGGGACTTCGCCGTCGAAGACGATTTCAAATTCGTGGTTGTCAGTCATTGCCTTGGTCCTTTTCTGGTGAGTGCTGCGTGTCTGCTTTGAGTGTGGGGTGAAGTACGACGACGAGCCGGTGCTTGCGTGCCCCGCCCGCCGCGGTGCCAGTCGGCGCGCCGGGGCCACCGTCGTGGTATTTGTCTACCAGCCGCGTTACCGCGACGCCGAGCTCCTCGGCGAAGGCGGCGCGGTCTGCGGCCGTGCGGAAGGTGATTTCGCCGTCGATCGCGAAGCTGGCGAGCTTCTTCTTGGCGGCGGCTGCCCCGGCGATCAGCTTGCCCATCTCCTGGACGGTCCGCGCGGCGAGCGCCAGGAGCCAGAAGGCGGAGAAGCGGTCGGCGAAGCGGCGGGGATCCGGCGCCACGGACGCGAGGGCCACCGGCGAGATCAGGTACGACGCCGCCGTCGCGCGCACAATGCGTTCGGTGACGTTGCCCTTCTTCCGCTCCTCCACAAGCTCCACGAGCCCGTGCCGCTCGAGGGCCTTGAGGTGGTAGTTGACCTTCTGCCGCGGCAGGCCCGCCCTGGCGGCGAGCTGCGTGGCCGAAGCGGGCTCGGCCAGCTCCCGGAGGATGCGCGTGCGGATCGGGTCCAGCGACGCTTCCGCCGCGGCCGGGTCCTCGATCACTTCGATGTCCAGCATGCTTCCATTCTGCCTACCGACAACTTTTCTTGTCAAGAACTTTTTCCTCGTCGGCATCCGACTCGATGGTTCCCTGCACGTTCGGCGTTGGGCAACATCTGGCACGAAGGGAACCATCGAAACGGCGGTGGGGGCACGGGCGGGAGGCCCGGGCCCACGCCCGCAACGCGGCCCCCGCACGTCAAAGTAGAATGGACCGGTGATGCAATCCCCCCTCCCCGTGCGCGACGGCGTCAACGCCACCCGTCTGCGCCTCCCGGACGAGGGGCCCTGGGCCACCGCGATGGACTACATGATGCACCGCTGGGGCCACATCGACCCCCAGGGCATCGAGGACCGTTTCGACGCCGGCGAGATCGTGGGCGAGGCTGGCGTCCCCCTAGACCGGGCCACCAAGCTCGAGGAGCACACCTTCATCTGGTACTACCGCACGCTGCCGCCGGAGACCCGCATGCCGGTGGAGCTCAGCATCCTGCACCAGGACGAGCACCTGCTGGTGGTGGACAAGCCGCACTTCCTGCCCACCACCCCGGGCGGCACCTACATCCAGGAATCCGCGCTTGTCCGGCTCCGGAACCAGCTCGACCTCCCGGACCTCATCCCCATGCACCGCCTGGACCGCATGACCGCCGGCGTGCTGCTGCTCTCCACCAACCCGGAGACGCGCGGCAAGTACCAGGTCCTGTTCGAAAAGCGCCAGGTGCAGAAGGAGTACGAGTGCGTCTCGGCCGCCGCACCTGCGCCGGGGTATCCCGCCGTCGAGTTCCCCGCCGTCGTGCGCAACCGCATGACCAAGTCCCGCAGCTACCTGCTGGCCGAAGTGGTCGACGGCGAACCGAATGCGGAGACCCGCATTGAGCTGCTGAAAGCGTTCGACGCCGGGATGCCCGACGGCGGCGACGGTCATCGCGGCGGTCCCCGGCCAGGCGCGGCGCGCCGCGCGCTGTACCGCCTGGAGCCGCACACCGGCAAGACCCACCAGCTGCGCGTGCACATGGCCTCGCTGGGGCTGGGCATCGTGAATGACGCGTTCTACCCCGATCTGCTGGACAAGGCCCCGGACGACTACACCAGGCCGCTGCAGCTGCTGGCCCGCGGCATCCGTTTCGTGGACCCCATCGCCAAGGAGCCGGTGGAATACCGCAGCCGGCTGGAGCTAAGCGAGTACACCGGCCGACTGCACGGGCATCTTCCATAAGACACCACGGTCAGCGGCTTTCCAAGCCGGATGGGGCTATCATATTACTGTGCTGAAGTAAAGTTTGGTATGTCGAAACAACATGGCATGTCGAACCATATGTGGCCCCGCTGGGGATCGAAGACTGGGGCCGATTCGGGGTCTCCTACGGGTGGCCGTCCCTTCTCTGGGAACGAGAAAAACCCTCATGCAGAAATTCACCAAAATCATTGTCGGGGGCGCCGTGGCTTCGGTAGCCTTCCTGTCCCCGTTGGCGGCGGCCGTGTCCACGACCCCCGCAACGCAGCCCGCGCCTTTGGAGCTTGTAAACGTGGTGGTCCTTGACGCCACGACCGTCGAGGCCGTGTTCAACAACCCCTTGGATCGGGGCGTGATGGAGGCCATTCCGTCGGCTGTCTTCAACGTGCCGCACTTCAACCACAGGTTTCCCCACGCCCATGTTGTGACCGCCGTCAAGGTGTCGCCTGACGGCCTCACCGCGCGGGTGACTCTCGCCCGGGCTCTTCACTCGGATAATCCTCCCTGTGACACCGAAGAGCCGCGCTGCTCCAAGGATCCGCTGCCGTTCATCATCTCCGAGGCGAAGGATATCTTCGGCCAGACCGTAACGGACGACGAATTCGAGGTGCTGTCCACGGGAGCAAAGGACTGAGTCACACCCATTCCACATCCCTCTCCAACCGGACAAAGGCCCCGCCCGGGGCCTTTTTCTGTACCGCATGGTGATTCCGGGACGCTTGCACGGTTGCCGGGCATACCGGCGTCGGCCGGAAGTTAGCCCAGCACCGCGCGGAAAATCTGTGCGGTTTCCGCACTGAACAACACGAATTCCACCGTCTCCACGCCGCTGTCCGGCGCCGCTGCCCCGTAGCCGCGGACGGCGTCGAACGCCACTGACGCGACCTCGCGGGCATCCCAGCCATAGACGCCAGCGCTCACCGCCGGGAAGGCAAGCGAGCGGGCGCCCAGCGAGTCGGCCACGCGCAGGCTCTCGCTGAAGCAGGAAGCCAGCAGCGCGGGGTCAGTCTGGCCCGCGTGACGGTTGGGGCCCACGGTGTGGATGACCCATCGCGCCTGCAGATTGAAGCCGGGGGTCCCGACGGCGGCGCCCACCGGGAGTCCGTCCGGCAGCACCGTGGCACGTAGTTCACGGCAGGCCTCCAACAGCCGGGGACCAGCGACGCGGTGGATGGCACCGTCCACACCTCCGCCGCCCAGCAACGATGAATTGGCGGCGTTGACGATCGCGTCCACGGGCCGGGCGGTGATGTCGCCTTCAACAATCTCGATACGCATGCCGCCAGTCTGCCACCGGGCAGCTCTGGATGACACCCGGCATCACTGGATGGCAGAGGCTGGCGTGGCCCTACTGGTATTTCCTGGCGGGCCGGCACCTGAGCAGCGGCCGGCGACCGGCCCGCGGCGGCGGGCCCACATGCGGTAATTTGTGCCCATGGACATGACCACCGCCGAGGGCTGGGGAACCGCGATCTACCTCTGGATCATCCCCGTGGTGCTCGGCGATGCCATTTTCCCGCCCGTGCCCTCCGAGATGGTGGTCATCACCGGCGGCGCGCTGGCGGCAGGCGGGCACGTCAACCCCTGGCTGATCGGGCTGCTCGCGGCTTCTGCGTCATGGGTCGGGGACATGCTGGTCTTCCAGCTCTTCAAGCGCCGTCTCAGCCATGTGCTGGACCGCTGGGCGTGGGGCCGCAAGGTGCACCGCGGCATCCACCAAGCCATCGCCAAGGCAGGCCGGTCCTCCACCTACGGCACCATTATCGGCGCCCGGTTCATCCCCGGCGGGCGCCTCGCGACCTCTGCCGCAGCGGGAATCGCCGACGTTTCGACGCGGGGATTCAGCCTCTGTGCCGGGTTGGGCGGGATTCTGTGGGCGGTGTGGCAGACCGGGCTGGGCTACTTTGCCGGCTCGACGACGAACCTTCCGTTCTGGGCCAGCTCGCTGATCGGCGTCGGCGTGGGTCTGCTGATCGGCGTCGGCGTAGGTGTGATCGTCACGCGGCGGCGCGGCAACCGCTCGCCGGTGGACGAGCCGGGCGCCGACTGAGGCGGTGGCTAGGTCCGCGGCAGGGACTGTTTTGCCGGCGCTTAGCGTTCAGCCCCTCCCCAAGCTTCGCAAGCTCAGCTCGGGTCCTTGGGGCTTCTCTTCCTCCCGCCGCACGGCCTCAGTCGCTGGGCGACTTCCACCATGCTCTGGTCGGCGATGCGCGCCTACGCAAAATAGTCCCTGCCGCTGGGAGCACCTCTTAGAACACCGGGCGCCAGGTCTCGACGGCGTCATCACCTACCGCCACTACCTCGCGCCAGCGGTCGAACACCGAGCAGGGGTGGGAGATGCCCAGGTCCACGACGTCGCCCACTTCCAGCCCTGCGGCGTCGTCCACGATGGCGTGGTGGTCGAAGAGGCGGGTCAGTGTGGCGCCGGCACCGGCAGACAGGAGGGCCCCGTCACGGTACCGGGCCACGATCACCGGGAGGCCGGCGTCGTACGCCAGCTCGCGCTTGCCCGCGTTCAGGACCACCCGCCCGGATTCCGGGGCGGAGATCACCAGCGCCCGGACCACCACCGCGGCGGTGAGGCCGGGGACCGGGGAGACGCCCTGGTACGTTCCGTGGTCATGCACCACGTAGCAGCCCGAACGCAGCACGTTGACGGAAGCTTTGCGCGGCAGGAACATCGCCGCACGGTCCTGGAACGCCGAGCCGCCGTTGCTGAAGACCGGCGGCTCCACCTCGAAGGTGGCGTGCAGTTCATCGAAAATGTCGCGGGCCAGGCGGCAGTGCGAATCGATCCCGGCCAGGTTTTCATCCGTCCGGGTGTTCGGTGCCACGCCCTCGTAGGCGCTGACGCCGGCCAGCAGCAGCCCGCCGGCGGTAAGAATCTCCGCGGCCAGGGGCCCGGCTTCGGCTTCGCTGCGGATGCCGGTGCGGCCGCCGGGGGTTCCGACGTCGATCAGCACGTTAAGGGGCCGGGGCGCGCCGTCGAACATCTCGGCCATGGCCCGCACGCCCGCCACCGAATCGGCCAGGCAGTAGATTTCCAGCTCCGGCGAGGCCGCCAGCCAGGCACGCAGCTGCTCGAGGTGGCCGCGGAACAGCACCTCGTTCGCGATGAGGATCCGGCTGGCGCCCCACTCCATGGCCTGTGCGGCCTGCGCGGTGGTCGCCACGGTCACGCCCCAGGACCCGGGCAGCTGCCGCCGGACAATTTCACCGGTCATGGTGGTCTTGATGTGCGGCGCCAGCACCATGCCGTGCTCCTGCGTCCAGGCCTCCTTGATGCCGATATTGCGCTCGACGGCGGCAACGTCCAGGAGCATCTGGGGCAGGGTGTGGAGCGGGAGGGTGGCGTCAAGGTGCGGCATGCGGAGCTGTCTTTCTCTGGGACTGGGTTCCCAGAGATCCTATCCCTGCCCTCAGACAGGCGCCCACTTGCCGCGGCTGCGGCGCAGCACGTAAAGGTTCCCGGTCAGCGCAACGCGTTCGACGGCGTCGCGCATCATGGCTGCCGACTCGCGGGCCTCGCTGTTCTCGCCCCGGTAGTCGCGCGAATCGACGAGAAAACGGAGGCTGATCTGGGGGACGCCGCCCACAATGTCCAGCTGGTTCGACTCCACGTGGTGCCGCGTTTCCAGGGCCTCCACGGCGGCGGCCATCACGGCTTCGGGCGGATTTCCCGGCTTGAGCCCGGTGACCTTCAACTTGGCTTGGAACGACGGCATCCACCAACCCTAATAGGCGCGCGGTGACTCCCGCACGAGACGGGCCGCGGGCCTCCGTGAAGGAGCGCATCGCGGTCGATCGCGTCGCATAGGTCGCTCAGCGACCGGAGCGGCGCATATCGGCCGTGTCTAAGCGACGGCGGAGGGCCGTTGCCCGGCGAACCCGACCGCCCCCGGCTGTCTTACCCCGTGTTGCGCAGGCCTGCGGCCACCCCGTTGACGGTGATGAGCATGGCGCGCTGCAGGCGGTCGTCGATCTCGGCGCCGGAGATGGAGGCCTCGCGGACGCGGCGCAGCAGCTCCACCTGCAGGTAGCTGATGGGATCCAGGTACTGGTCGCGGATCTCGAGCGAGCGCTTCAGGGTGGGCTGGGCTTCCAGCAGCTCGGTTTCGCCGGTGAGGAGCTCCACTTCGGCCACGGTGAGCTCGTATTCCTCGCGGATCACCTTGAACAGGCGGTGCAGTTCCTCCGGGACCAGCGATGACACGTAGTGCCCGGCGATGTCCATGTCCGTCTTGGCCAGCGTCATTTCGACGTTGGAGATCACGGACTGGAAGAAGTGCCAGCGGCCCATCATCTCGGCGAGTTCGGCCGTGTTCCCGGCCTCGCGCGCAGCCTTCAGGCCCGAGCCCACGCCGAACCAGCCCGGCACGATCTGCCGCGACTGCGTCCAGCCGAACACCCACGGGATGGCCCGCAGGCCGCCCAGGCCGGCGCCGGAATCCGGGCGCTTGGACGGGCGCGAACCCATGTTGAGCGAGCCCAGCTGCTCCACGGGCGTGGAGGCCAGGAAGTAGGCCGGCAGATCGGGGTCGTCGATCAGCGTGCGGTACTGCGCAAACGCGGCGTCCGAGATGGTCTCCATGACGTGGGCGAAGCGCTCGCGCTCGTCCTCGGAGGTACGCGGGGCACGGTGCAGTGCCGAGCCCTGCATCACCGCGGCCAGGGACAGTTCGAGGTTTTCGCGGGCAAGCTCCGGCAGGGAGTACTTGTCCGAGATGACCTCGCCCTGCTCGGTGAACTTGATTTCGCCTTCGAGCACGCCGTTGGGCTGGGCCATGATGGCGTCGTAGGTGGGTCCGCCGCCGCGGCCAACGGAGCCGCCGCGGCCGTGGAACAGGCGCACGCGCACGCCGTGCTTGGCGGCGACGTCGCGCAGTTTGCGCTGGGTCTTGTGGATCTCCCACTGGCTGGTCATGACGCCGGATTCCTTGTTGGAGTCCGAGTAGCCGAGCATGATTTCCTGGACGTCGCCGCGGAGCCGGACCAGCTCGCGGTAGGAGGGGTCGGAGAGCAGCAGGTCCACGATCTCGGCCGAGGCACGCAGTTCCTCCACCGTTTCCAGCAGCGGCGCAAAGCCGATCTTGGCGTACGGCTCCCCTCCGAAAAGGTCGACCAGCCCGGCCTCGCGGGCCAGGACCGCGGCGGCCAGGACGTCGTCGGCACCGCGGGTCATGGAGATGATGTACGTTTCCACAACGTCCGGGCCGTAGGTGTGCAGGGCGTGGCGGATGCTGCGGAAGACGTCGTAGGTGCGGTCGCCGTCGCCGTCGAGCTTGATCGGGTGCCCGGACAGCGGCCGGCGCGAGGCCAGTTCCGCGCCCAGGACCTCGAAGCGCTCCTCCCGGCTCAGCGAGGCGTAGGGCTTCCCCAGGGCGAGCCGGTCCATAAGCTGCCCGACGGCGTCGTGGTGGTAGTCGGCGTGCTCGCGGATGTCCAGGGTGGCCAGGTGCAGGCCGAAGGAGGCGATGGCGCGGCGGACGCGGGCCAGGGCGCCGTCGGCGGCGAGCCCTGCCGAGTGGTTGCGCAGCGAGGTTTCGAGCAGCCCGAACTCGGCCAGCACGTCCGAGGTGGCTGCGTAGTCGCGGCCGGGCTCGTGGTAGGCGGAGGCTGCGATGCGGCGGCCGGTGTTGATGAGCTTGGCCTTGATGCAGGTCAGCTTCAGCCTGTACGGCTCCTGGGCGTTGAGCTCCAGGATGCGCTTGTCCAGGCCGGGCAGGTTCTTGAGGTCGACGGCGATCGAGTCCAGGAGCTCCTGGTCCGCACCGAACAGGGCGGTGGAGTTTGAGAGCGTGGAGATGAGCTCGTCGATCAGGGCGATGCTGATGCGCACGGCGTTCTGGTTCTGCAGCTGCAGGATCTCGCGCGTCACTGCGGCGGTGACGTTCGGGTTGCCGTCGCGGTCTCCGCCGATCCAGGATCCGAAGCGGATGGGCGCGTTCCGGGCCGGCAGCGCCACGCCGTGTTCGGCCAGCAGCTCGGAGAAGTCGGTGAGCATTTCCGGCATGGCGTCGGTGAGGATGCTGCTCAGGTAGTAGATGGCGTTGCGGGCCTCATCCACGGGGGTCGGCCGGACCTGGCGGAGTTCGTCCGTCTGCCACATCTGGTCGATGATTTCGGCCAGCTGGCGGTCCTGGCGGCGCCGGGCGGACGTACCCTCGGCCGTGGGCTGGGCCAGCACATCGGACAGCTTGCGGACCTTGTCCAGCACGGAGCGGCGGGACGCCTCGGTGGGGTGGGCGGTGAAGATCGGGCGGACGTCCAGCTGGTTAACGACGTCCTGCAGCGTCTGCGGGCCGGCCTGCTCGGCGATTTCGGTGACAGCCTTGGCGAGCCAGCCGTCCTTCTCCTGGCGGGTGCGCAGTCCGCGGACCCGGTGGACCTGCTCGGCGGCGTTGCTCAGGTGGAAGTAGAAGGCGAAGGCGCGGACCAGGTCGGTCGCCTGGTCCAGGGGCAGGGAGGCGAGCAGTTCGCGGACCTGGGCGACGACGTCGTGCGCGCTCCACGGACCGGTGGCATCGGCGCCGCCCCGCGCGGCTTCCTTGGATTCCTTGGTGAGCAGGCGGACCTGCTCCACCAGCGCGAGGAGCTCGGGGCCGTGCTGGCGCACCAGCGATTCGCCGAGCAGCGTGGACACACGCCGGACGTCGGCGCGCAGCTCCGCCGCGAGGTCAGTGTCTTGATGGGCAGCGTCAACCATGAATGTACCTTCGAAGTATGGGTGTGGCTTCGTACACTGCGCTGGATACCGTGAGCCGGATTACATAGGAATCTTACCCGCCCCGGGCCCGACGGCGGGAAATGCGTCACGGAGGCGGCCCACCGCTGGTTAAGCTGCGGGGGCTAGGGTATCCCCCGGGGACAACGCGCCATGGTGTCCACTGTTGTGTCCACCCCGGCCTAGGAATGGAGTACTGATGGGCAGCCCTCAACCGGCGATGCTCCGCAGGCTGGGGACGTTCGACGCCGTGGTGATCGGCCTGGGGTCGATGATCGGCGCCGGCGTCTTCGCCGCGTTCACGCCGGCCGCCACAGCCGCGGGCTCCGGCTTGCTGATCGGCCTGGTGATCGCGGCCATCGTGGCCTTCTGCAACGCCACGTCCTCGGCCCAGCTGGCCGCCCAATACCCTGCGTCCGGCGGCACGTACGTCTACGGGCGGGAGCGGCTGGGTGCCTGGCCGGGCTTCCTGGCCGGCTGGGGATTCGTGATCGGCAAGACCGCAAGCAGTGCGGCCATGGCGCTGACCTTCGCCGCCTATGCCGCGCCAGCCGGGTGGGAGCGCCCGACGGCGGTCGCCGCCGTCGTGCTTCTGGCCGCGGTCAACTACCGTGGCATCACCCGTACCGCCGCGCTGACCAGGATCATTGTGGTGGCGGTGCTCGCGGCGCTCGCCGTTGTAGTGGCGGCCGCGTGGGTGCCGGGAGCCGCCGATCCGGAACGGATCGTGCCCGAGGGCCCGGGCGGCCTGCTGGGGCATGGCTGGTACGGCATCCTGCAGTCCGCCGGGCTGCTGTTTTTCGCTTTTGCCGGCTACGCGCGCATCGCAACGATGGGCGAGGAGGTCCGGAATCCGCGGCGGACCATCCCCCGCGCGATCGTCCTGGCGCTGGGGATTGCCGTGGCCGTCTATGCCGTCATCGCCGTCACGGTCCTCTCCGTGCTGGGACCGGAGGGGGTTGCCGCGAGCGGAACACCCCTGGCCGACGCCGTGGTGGCGGGCTCGTGGTCCTGGGCCGGGCCGCTGGTCCGCGTCGGCGCCGCCCTGGCATCGCTCGGTGCGCTGCTGGCCCTGATTGCAGGGCTCGGACGCACCACCCTGGCGATGGCCCGCGAAGCCGATCTGCCGCGCTGGCTGGCCGCCGTCCACCCGAAGTTCCGGGTGCCGCACCGTGCCGAGCTGGTCCTGGCCGGCGTCATCTGCACCATCGTGCTGTTCGCCGATCTGAGGAACGCGATCGGATTCTCCTCCTTCGGCGTGCTGATCTACTATCTGGTCGCCAACATCGCGGCCTGGACGCAGACCCGCGCTGACCGCCGGTACCCGTGGTTCCTGCAGCTGCTGGGGGCCGCAGCCTGTGTGGCCCTGGTGGCGACGCTGCCCCTGCCCGCCGTCGTTGCCGGCCTGGTGATGTTCGCCGCGGGCGCGCTGTACCGGACGGTGCGGATGCGGCTGGCGTCCGGGTAGGGCAGCCGGGCCTTCCGGGAATGGCCTCCGTGGGTGCATGGTTGAAGGCAATGACACCGCCCGCCACACTGGAGGAACCATGAGCACCTCAGCCCCCGCAACCGACGCCCAGCTGGAACGCTGGCAGCGCTTCCGCGCAGGCCGCAACGAGGCGCTCGCGGCCGAGCACGGCTGGCTGACACTCACCTCGTTCCAGTGGCTCGAATCCGAGCCTTCCGCCGTCGAGCTCGTTCCCGGGCTGTGGTCCACGGACGGCACGACGGCGACACTCACCGCGGGCGCGACCGACGGGCTCACGCTCGTGGAGACCGGGGAGCCCGTCGATGGGACTATTTCAGCCACGCTCCAGGACGAGGAATCGCTCATGTGGGTGCAGTACGGCGGCTCCGACGGCACGCAGGTGGTGGTGGAACTGGCCATGCGGGCGGACAAGTACGCCATCCGCACGCGCGACGATTCATCGCCCGTGCTGACGGAGTTCGACGGCGTTCCCACCTATGAGTTCGACCCTGCCTGGGTGCTCGAGGGACGGTTCGAGGCCTACCCCGAGCCCGTGGATGTGCCGATAGCCACGGCCAACCCCTTGGTGGACGGTGTGCACCGTTCCGTGGGCGAGATCGTGTTCCGGGTGCCGGGCGTGCCCCACGAGGTCCGCCTGCATGCCGAGGCAGAAAAGCTCGGTGCCCTGAACGTCACGTTCCACGACGAGACGAACGGCAACACCACGGACGACTGGCGCAAGGTCGTCGTGCCCCGGCCCCGGCCGGACGGCAGCGTGGTGCTGGACTTCAACCGCGCCATCAACTACCCCAGCGCGTTCACCCCGTACGGAACGTGCCCCATGCCGGTGAAGGGCAATTCCATCGACGTCTTTGTCGAGGCAGGCGAAAAACTCCCCTAGGCCTCCAAGGCGGCTTTATGCGGCGATTATTGGGATTTCCTTGCGGGCCAGCACCCTGCGCGTGATCCAGTGCTCCAGATCGATTGTGAGTCGATATTTCCCCGGTGCTGGGGGACGCAGCAGCACCTCGCCGGTGGCGGTCTGCGACGGCTCGGAATGGCAGTGCATCGGGTATTTCCAGTCCACGCTGCGCGTATTCCAGACTTCATCGATGGACTCCGGGGACGTTTCATCGGCAGTATCGCGTCCTTCCGTTCCAGCGGACCCAGCTCGGTAACGTCCTCCCACTGCTGCAGCGCCACGTGCCCCTCGGACGTGAAAAAACCGCCGTTGCGCGGGAGCAGTGTTCCGTTGCGGCTCACGGTCCAGATGTGGTTGCCATGGAAATGCAGCAGGTGGGACACGATGCCCGGATTTACGAACCTCATCAGCACCGCAAATACCGGGCCACCGAGTTCAGGAAATTCCTCACCAGGATCGACGCCCAGGTCCCCGAGGGCCTAGACGTGCACCTGATCTGCGACAACTACCAGACACACAAGACTCCGGCCGTGAAGACAAGGCTGCAGAACCACCCACGTTTCCACATGCATTTCACCCCGACCTACTCCTCCTGGCTGAACCAGGTCGAACGGTTCTTCGGCTTCGTCACCGAGGACCTGCTGCGCCGCAGCGATCACAGCAGCGTCCAGTCGCTCGAAGCCGACATCCGCAAGTGGGTCAGCGAATGGAACACCAACCCCACACCCTTCACCTGGACAAAGACGGCAGAACAGATCCTCGAATCAATCGGCCGACTTCTGAACCGAACTTCAGGCGCAGGACACTAGGTGGCGGGCAGGCCTGGCACTGTCAAACCGTGGGCCGCCCTGTCCGACCTTCGCCGCAGGCGGCCGCATCAGCTGTCCGAGCGCGGTTGACGCCGTCTGGATCTGTGAACGATAGGCCTGTGTTCCGCGACGCCGCCGGTCCGTCCACGCACCCAACAGATTGAGTGCGCGGACGGCGGCCGGAGTGCATCAGTGTACCAGTGTGGCTTCCGACTATGTCCCGGCTCCCTGAGGGTGGCCGCCGGGACTTGCGTCCCACTAGCTTCAGCGGCAGGCCTGGCCGAGGCAGGATGCCTGCCAGCAGCCCTCACTGGATGTTAGCGCCTGGCTGGGCGAGAGTCCTGGCTCAACCAACAGACCCAGTTACAGACGCAGCCAGGGTAGTGACTACAGTCGCAGCCAGGGTTGTGACTACCGGGGTCGGTGCCGGAGCAGGGGCCGGTGCCGCGTTGGCTGCCGTGGAGGCACCCAACATGGCGACCGAGGTGGCGCCCAGGGTTGCCTGAACCGTCACCGGGGCCACGACTTGCGTTCCAGCTGCCACACCGAGGCTGCCGGAGGTGGTTGCCGCAGGCTCCGGTGCAGGAGCAGGCTCCGGTGCAGGAGCAGGCTCCGGAGCGGGAGCAGGCTCCGGAGCGGGAGCAGGGGCTGGTGCTGGAGCCGGGTTTGCTGCCGTGGAGGCACCCAGCATGGCGACCGAGGTGGCGCCCAGGGTTGCCTGAACCGTCACCGGGGCCACGACTTGCGTTCCAGCTGCCACACCGAGGCTGCCGGAGGTGGTTACCGCAGGCTCCGGTGCAGGCTCCGGTGCAGGCGCCGGTGCAGGCTCCGGTGCAGGCTCCGGTGCCGGCTCCGGTGCCGGCTCCGGTGCAGGCTCCGGTGCAGGCTCCGGGGCAGGCGCCGGTGCAGGAGCAGGCTCCGGTGCAGGAGCAGGCTCCGGAGCGGGAGCAGGCTCCGGAGCGGGAGCAGGGGCAGGAGCGGGAGCCGGGTTTGCTGCCGTGGAGGCACCCAGCATGGCGACCGAGGTGGCGCCCAGGGTTGCCTGAACCGTCACCGGGGGCACGACTTGCATTCCAGCTGCCACACCGAGGCTGCCGGAGGTGGTTGCCCCCGGTGCTGGAGCAGGCGCCGGCGCGGGAGCCGTGTTGGTTGCCGTTGACTGACCCAGCAGGCCCAACGACGCTGCGCCCAGATTGATGGGGATGTTGATCGGGGCGATGATCTGCGTGCCGGACAGGATGCCGTCCGAGCCGATCGTGGTGTCCGTCGCGCTGGCGGCGGTGGCGCCGAGGGCAAGCAGCCCGCCGG
>NZ_JAFNLL010000055.1 GCF_017368795.1 Arthrobacter cavernae
GGTGCTGGAGCAGGCGCCGGCGCGGGAGCCGTGTTGGTTGCCGTTGACTGACCCAGCAGGCCCAACGACGCTGCGCCCAGATTGATGGGGATGTTGATCGGGGCGATGATCTGCGTGCCGGACAGGATGCCGTCCGAGCCGATCGTGGTGTCCGTCGCGCTGGCGGCGGTGGCGCCGAGGGCAAGCAGCCCGCCGGCAAAGAGGGTGCCAAGCAGCCCCCTGCGAGTATTCTTGTGCATTTTGGGTTCTCCTGAAGAGTTGTTGTTGGGCGCTCAAGGCAGCCCGAATGGCCGTTTTCTGCGCGAAGGGCAGAAAGGACCCAACTAGTCAGGGGAAGAACCGGGGTCGAAGGACACCGGTGAAGGAACACGCTGAAGCGGACCGCTGACCGGAACGGCACCAGTCAACGGAACATGTAAGAAGGGATTCGAAAGCCAGGCCGCAGGGCCTGACGGACCAGAGGATGAATGCCCGCTTCCGGATCCTGAACCAGGTGCAGGAGGCAACGCTTCCCGTGCTGGCGTGTCTCCGCCGCCCGGAGGGCCAAGCGAGCCCGCAGAGGCTTGAACGGCCCCAGTAAACGTGTCTACGGCAGTGGCCGCGAGAGCAGGCATACCCCCAAGCTGCGGGCTGGATTCCCCGTTGATGGCGGGATCCGCTGCGGCAGTTCCTAAATCGGCCTGATCCGGCAGGAGCGCCGGCACACTGGAACCCTGTGGAACCGGTGACGTCGAGACGATGGGATCGGTGCCCGGAAGTGGAACAGAGGGGAGCGTGCCGCCTGTAACCATGTCAGTGACGGGTTGGAGGACCGAGTCCAAGGCCGGGACGACATCGCCAACCGCTGGAAGCACGGCTTCCGCCAGTCCTGCCACCGTGGTGTCCACGAGTGACGAAAGAGGTGCGGTAATGGTCGTCACCGTATCCGGGGGAACCATCTGGGTCAGCGCCGGAACGGCCCCTATCAGCTGGTCCGCCAAGCCGGTCAGTCCGCCGCCCAGGATCGGCTGCACCAGCCCGGCTGGTGCCACTGCAGGTGCGGGATCAGGAGCCGGTGCTGCAGCCGGTGCCGGAAGCGGAGTTGGAGCCGTCACAGAGCTTACCCCGCTGCCAAGCGACGTCAGCGTGCCGCCTACGGTGGTACTGGCCGAAGAAACGACCGATCTGGCGGCGCCGAGCAAAGATGTTTGGTCGGCGCTGGGGTCAGCGCTGGCGGCAGGTGCCGAGAACGCCAGCCAAGCCACTGCAGCAGCGCCAGCAATCAGCACGGGCCGGAGTGGCCGGAGCGCGCGCCATGACAATGCTGCTATGAGCATGGGCAACACCCCCTTTCACCGAAAAAATCGACGATCGCCCATAGCTTAGGCTCGTGCGGTGGGGAGCGTCCAGAGTACTTGCCGACCCAGACGCTGGCTACGCGCTCCAGGATCGTGCTGGCCAGCGCCGAGGGACTGACCAACGTGGAGGTCGGCGTCAGGTGCGGAGTCGAACCTCATACCGTGGCGAAGTGGCGGCGCCGTTTTCTGGAGCGCCGGCTGGACGGGCTGGTCGATGATCCCAGGCCCGGCCGTCCTGCCAGCATCACTGCCGATCAGGTAGAGGATGTCGTGGTTGCGACGCTGGAATCGACGCCGAAGAATGCCACGCACTGGTCAAGGGCGAAGATGGCCGAACGGTCGGGACTGTCAAAATCAACGATCGGACGGATCTGGAAGTCTTTCGAACTCAAGCCCCACCGCACCGACGGCTTCAAGCCCTCCGACGATCCCCTGTTCGTGGAGAAGGTCTATGACGTGGTGGGGCCTCTACCTGAACCCGCCGGAATCGGCCGTGGTGCTCAGCGTGGACGAGAAGTCGCAGGTCCAGGCACTGGCCCGGTTCCAGCCGGCGTTCCCCGTGATGCCCGGCATGCCGGAGAAACGCACCCACGACTATGTCAGGCACGGGACCACAACCCTGTTCAGGGCCCTGAACACCGCGGACGGATCCGTGATCTCCAGCCTGCACCGCAAATACCGGGCCACCGAGTTCAGGAAATTCCTCA
>NZ_JAFNLL010000056.1 GCF_017368795.1 Arthrobacter cavernae
GTCAGCTCGGAGCCGAGGAAGAAGTTCCGCCAGATCGGCATGAGCGGGACCACTGCCAGGTCCTGGTAGACCGTGGCGATGCCGGCATCGAGCGCTTCACGCGGGGAAGCGAATTTCCGTTCCTCGCCCATGATGTTCAGGACCCCGGCGTCATGCTGGTGCAGGCCGGCGATGATCTTGATCAGGGTGGACTTGCCGGCGCCGTTGTCGCCCAGCACGCAGGTGACGCGGCCGTTGTCCACGGCCATGGTGACGTCGCGCAGGGCGATGATGTTGCCGTAGTGCTTGCCCACCCCGTCCAGCGAGAGAAGGTGCACCGGGGTGTGCGTCAAAGGGTCCTTCTCGTCCTTGAGCAGGGTCTGCTGGTCAATCTGTTGTGCGTTCATGGTTCTCTACTTGCTTTCGGCTCGGCGCTTGACGATCAAGTTGACGATGGTGGCCAGAAGCAGCATCAGGCCCAGGAAGAACTTGAACCAGTCCGGGTTCCACTGCGCGTAGACGATGCCCTTGTTGGCCATGCCGAAGATGAACGCGCCGATGGCGCCACCCACGGCCGAGCCGTAGCCGCCGGTCAACAGGCAGCCACCGATGACCGCGGCGATGATGTAGAGGAACTCGTTGCCCACACCTTCACCGGACTGCACGGTGTTGAAGGCGAAGAGGTTGTGCATGCCCAGGATCCAGCCGCAGAAGCCGACCGCCATGAACAGGCCGATCTTGGTCCTGGTCACGGGCACACCCACGGCGCGGGCAGCGTTGGCGTCGCCGCCCACGGCGAAGATCCAGTTGCCCACCTTCGTGCGGAGCAGGACCCAGGAAGCCACGGCCACCAGGGCGATCCAGATGAACACGGTGACGCTGACGTCGATGCCGCCGATCTTGACATTCGAGGCGAAGAGCGCCCGTGCCGCATCGAAGCCGTCGAGGTCCGAGATGGAGGGGGTGGCGACGGTGCCGCCGATGAGGCGGGTGAGGCCCAGGTTCAGGCCGGCGAGCATCAGGAAGCTAGCCAGCGTGACGATGAAGCTGGGGAGCTTCGTCTTGACGAGGATCCAGCCGTTGATGAATCCGATGGCCAAAGAGACCAGCAGGGCGAACAGGACCCCCACCCAGATGTTCGTGCTGAAGTACCAGCTGAACATGGAGGCGGACAGCGCCGAGGTGATGACGGCGACGCCGGTGGAGAGGTCGAATTCGCCGCCGATCATCAGCAGCGCGACGCCCACAGCCATGATGCCGATGGTGGAGCTGCCGTAGAGGACAGTCGCAAGCGAGCTGGGCTGCAGGAAGACAGGGGCGATTGCGGAAAAGAAGATGAAGAGGACGACGGCCCCAACGAGGGCGCCGATTTCCGGGCGCACCAACAGTTTCTGGAGGGTGTTCCGGGTGCTGACGCGCTCATCGGAAGCGGCGGTTAGGACAGCATTGGCCATGATTACTAAGCTCCTTTGGCGTGGGATGCCGGGCCGGTGCAGGCGCCCGGCACCCCGACGGTTTCTTACGGGTTAGCGGATACCGGCCGTGGCGAACGTGGAGACGTCCGCCGCGTTGCTCTTGTCCACAACTGCCGGTCCGGTGAAGACCTGCTGGCCGCCACCCACCTTGAAGCCACCGACCTTGCTCAGCCAGATGGCGTCCACGCTGCCGTAACCCTGGAGGTAGGGCTGCTGGTCCACGGTGAATTCGATTCTGCCGTCTGCAATGGCCTTGGCCAGGTCGCCGTTCAAGTCGAACGAGGCCACCTTGATCTTGCTGCCGGTTTCCTTCACCGACTTCACGATGGTGAGCGTGAACGGGGCGCCGAGCCCCACGATGGCGTCGGCGTCCGGGGTGGACTGCAGCTTCGCAGTCACCGTGGAGGAAACGGAGGTCATGTCCGCGCCGTTGACGTTGAGGATCTCGGTGCCGGGAACGTTTTCCTTGATGCCCGCGCAGCGGTTCTCCAGGCCGACGTGGCCTTGTTCCTGGATGACACAGATGGGGTGCTTGATGCCTTCCTCGGCGAGGCGCTTGCCGACAGTCACGCCGGCGAGCTTGTCGCTCTGGCCGAAGTGGGTGAAGGCGCCCAGGGCCTTGGACTGGTCTTCACCGGCGTTCATGCTGACGATAGGAATGCCGGCGTCCACTGCCTTCTTGACGACGTCCTTCAACGCGTCCGGCTTGGCCAGGGTGACAACGATGCCGTCCACCTTCTGGTCGATGGCCTGCTGCACCAGCTGCGCCTGGCGGCCGCCTTCGGCATCGCCGCTATAGAGCAGTTCGACGTTGTCCTTCTTTGCCGCGGTCTCGGCACCCTTGCGGACGATGTCCCAGAAGGTGTCTCCCGCCGCGGCGTGGGTGATCATTGCCACCTTGATACGGGCCGTATCGGCCACCTGGCCGGCGGCCCCTGCACCTGCGCTTGCCTCGGTCTTACCCCCGCTTGCCGAGCATGCCCCCAGTGCCAGAAGCGGTACCACGGCCAGCGCCAGTGCGCCCTTCCGCAAATTGAACTTCGCCACGTGAAATCTCCTTTGATGCCGCGTATCTCGACCGTCGCCCGCTCTTCTGCGCCTTGGAGGCATGGCCTTTGAGGCATGGGGAGGACGGAACCAGCTAGCTGTGAACGGTTGTGATCCACATCGCTTTGTGGAACGCTCCAACGCTAAATCAACGCTTGACCAATTGTCAATGGAGCGTTCCAATAGAGTTGTCGTTGGGTTCGTTTCGTCCCTCGAAAGTCCGATTACTGATGAGCCGCGCTACGTGGCAAGGAGAACAATGACGTACCCCATCACGCCCACATTCATCGCATCCTGCTGGACCAGCGCAGGCAATATCGCACCATTGAGCACCCCTGAGACCAGCCCGGTCCCCCTCAGCGAGCGCCTGGAAGCTGTCGCATCCACCGGCTGGGCGGGGTTCGGCCTGGCCCACGACGACCTGCTTGCGGCCAGGGACACGATCGGGTTCTCCGGGCTGCGCAAACTCATCGACGTGGCCGGCTTCAGCCACGTTGAAGTCGAGCTGCTCAGCAACTGGTGGGACGATTCCCGTGCCCACGAGTGGCGCCCGCAGTTCGAGCTGTTGCTCGATGCAGCCGAAGCGCTTGGGACGCGCTTCATCAAGGTGGGGACGGCGCTCGGCGACGAGATGGCGGACTACAGCGAGCTCGTGGCCCCGCTGCGCCAAGTCACCAAGGAAGCCATCGCCCGCGGCACTCGCATCGCCCTGGAACCGATGGCGTTCTCCATGGTGCGTTCGATCCCCGCCTCGGCCGACCTCATGCGCCTGGTGGACCTGCCCGAATGCGGCCTGGTGGTTGACTACTGGCACATCTTCCGGCACGGAACATCGCTCGAAGAAGTCGCGCAGAAGCTCACGGCGGACCAGGTGTTCGGCGTGGAACTGAACGACGCCGATGCCGAAGTACGGGGCACGCTTTTCGAGGACACCCGTGACCACCGCCGGCTCTGCGGGCAGGGCGAGCAGGATGTCACGGGCTTCATCAGCATGCTCCAGGGGCTTGGGTTCAACGGCCCGTGGGGAGTCGAGATCCTCTCCAACGAGCACCGCGCACTTCCCGTACGGGACGCCCTGGCCTCCGCATACTCGACGGCGTTGGCATGCTTCCCGGGCTGACGCGGCCCCGGGCAGCCCTCGTACGCCATGGCGCTGCGGCTGGCAGGCACTCCGCCAGCCCCAAGTAGGTAGCAGTAGATGTCGTTTTGAGCCTCCAAAACGACATCTACTGCGACCCAGTTGGATACCCGGTCAGTTGTAGTTCAAGCCCCGACATCAACCGTCAGGAGTCAACTCTTCGCGGCCTTGGCGGCAGCCTTCGCCGCCTGCTTGCTGGCGCGCACCTTGCTCAGGGATTCCGGATCCACAATGTCCGCGACGGACAGGAAGGCATCTGGCTGGCCGTAGTGTCCGGCGGCCTCGCGCCAGCCTTCGGCCTGGAGGCCGCACTGCTTCCCGAGCAGCGCGAGGAAGATCTTCGCCTTTTGCTCGCCGAATCCCGGCAGCGCCTTGAGCCTGCGCAGCACCTCCTGGCCGTCGGGGTTGCCCTGCGCCCAGATGGCGGTAGCGTCCCCGTTCCAATCGCTGTGCACGGTTTCGGCTAGGTCCTGGACACGTCCGGCCATGGATCCGGGGAAACGGTGCACGGCGGGGCGCTCCTTGAACATGTCAATGAAGCCTTGGGGGTCGTAGCCGGCGATCACCGCGGGGTCCAGGGATCCGATGCGCGTCCGGATCTTTTCAGGACCGGCAAATGCCGACTCCATGGTTACCTGCTGGTCAAGCAGCATGCCGGTCAACAGTGCAAACGCGTCATCGCTGAGCAGTCTGTCGGCCACGGGGTCCCCTGTGATGTGCAGTTCCATGCGCCCTATCCTGCCACTCTGGCCCGCCCACGCAACGCGGCAACGCCCCACACGACGACGAACAGGGCGATGAGGAGCAGCCCGGCGTCGCCGAGGTCGATCCCGCCCAGCCAGGTGGTGAACGGGTCTTCCAGGGCGAACGCCGCGTTAAGGAAGCCGCCCAGCGTGATGACGGAAATGAACAGGGCCGAGACGGCCGAGATCCCGGTGATGACCGCGTTGAAGCCCAGCTTGCGCTGCGGGTTGTGGATGGCCGATGTGTACATGCGCAGCATGGCCACACCGTTGGCGGAGTCGCACAGGGTCATGGCGGCGGTGAACGCCAGCGGGAGCGCCAGCAGGGCGAGCGGCGGGACACCGGCCAGGGACGCCGCCGTCGTCATGACCAGCAGGCCGATGGTCGTGGCGGTATCGAAGCCCAGCCCGAACAGGAAGCCGATCACGTAAATGTTCCGCGGCCGCTCCACCTTGGCCAGCGGTTTGGCCAGCAGGCGGGCGATGAAGCCCTTGGCCTCGAGGTCCTCCTCGCGGACGTCGCCGCCGCCCTGCACGTTCCGGTACGCCCGGGCGGCGCGGAGGAAGGCCGAGCCGTTGAAGATGCCCATGGCCAGCAGGAAGAGCCCGGAGACGCCGCTGCCGATCAGGCCCAGCACCAGATTTCCGGTGGTGCCGTCCTCCATGAACTGTCCCACCAGGGTGGCGCCGGCCACTACCAGGACGCCGGCCAGGATCACCACGGAGCTGTGCCCCAGGCTAAACGCGAAGCCCACACTGACGGGGTCCTTGCGCTGCGCCACGAATTTGCGGGTGGAGTTGTCGATCGCGGCGATGTGGTCCCAGTCGTAGCTGTGCTTGATGCCGGCCAGGTAGGCGGTCAGGACCAGGCCCAGGGCCAGCGGCTGCCCGGCCCCTGCGGTGCCGAAGAGGAGAAGCACGACGGCGGCGAGGTGGAGGGCGGCGACGGCGCCGAAGGTGAACAGCAGGCGGGTCTTGATGGACAGGTGCTCACGCTGGCGGTACATGGTGGCGAACTCGGTGAGTGTTGTCATTAGTACTTCCTTAGGTTCAGCGGCGCCTGGCCGTACCAGCGTTCGCGCAGGAGGGCCGTACAGGCCCCGAGCACATGGTTGAGTTCCTCGGTGCTGTTCGAGAGGGACCGCAGGATGAGCCCCGTGGTCCCGGAGACGGTGTCGGTCAGGGACACGCCCGTGTAGGCGTCTCGGCCGGCCGTGAGGGCGTTCAGTTCGTCGGCGAGCGCCTGGTCCACGCGGTCGTCCACCACGATCAGCGAGCCCAGGTGGCTGAAGCCCTCCATGAACCCCATCCCGGTGACGTCGCCCAGCGGCGGCCGGATGAGCAGATTGTCCAGCGCCAGCAGCTCCGTGCCGTGGGTGCCGTCGCCGTCAGTGCCCGCCACGTGGATCTCGTTGCGGAGCCGCAGTTCCTCGTACCTGAACGAGGAACCGTCCGGCGACCAGCCCGGGGTGATGACCTCGGCCATGAGCAGGCTCGACGCCGGGTGCACGGTGATGTGGGTGTTCTGCCGGTAGCTTGCCTCGCGGTAGGCGATGAGCTGGTCCGGGGCCAGCTCCAGCTGCGCCCCCTCCCCCAGCACCAGGGACATCCGTTGCTCCGCGTAGGAGCCCGGCGTCCGGTAGATCTTGGTGGCCGACTGCGTGGTCAACAACAGCGAAGCCCCGGCCTCCACCTCGACATCCACGGTGTACAGGTCCGCGCCAAGGTAGGCCCCGCCCGGGTTCACCATGACGTAGCAGACCTGCCCCGAATCATCGAGATAGTGCGGCCGCAGGACCCGCAGGGCACCCTCATGAAATTGCTTCGACGCAACTGATCGCCCGGCCCGCTCACTTACGACAAGCTCAAGCCGACCGCGCGGTGACTCAGCAGCGGAGGCGGCGAAGCCGGATATAAGGGGCCGCGGCGTGGCGGGCATCGCGAAGCGGGCACGGCCCCTTATATCCGGCGAAGCCGCCGGACCAAGTGACGCCGTCGTGCTCGTCGTGCTGGTGCTCACTGCGTCAGGTCGAGCATCAGGACGTCGTGCCGCACCCACTCGATGACCTTGTCCAGCCCTTCGTCGGTCTTCAGGTTGGTGAAGCAGAACGGCTTCTCGCCCCTGAATTCGCGCGAGTCCCGTTCCATGACGGACAGGTCGGCGCCGACGTGCGGGGCGAGGTCGGTCTTGTTGATGATGAAGAGATCGGACTTGATCATGCCCTGGCCGGCCTTGCGGGGGATCTTCTCTCCCTGGGCGACGTCGATGATGTACACCGAGAAGTCCACCAGCTCGGGGCTGAACGTGGCGGAGAGGTTGTCGCCGCCGGATTCGACGAAGATGACCTGCAGGTCCGGGTGGCGCTTCTTGAGCTCCTCGATGGCCGCGGTGTTCATCGAGGTGTCCTCGCGGATGGCGGTGTGCGGGCAGCCGCCGGTCTCGACGCCGATGATCCGGTCCTCCGGCAGGATGCCGTTGGCGGCCAGGATCTTGGCGTCCTCGATGGTGTAGATGTCGTTGGTGATGGCGGCCATGGAGATGTCCCGGCTCATGTGCCGCGTGAGGCGTTCCACGAGCTGGGTCTTGCCGGCGCCGACGGGGCCGCCGATGCCGATTTTGACCGGTTCGGATGTAACTAGTTCAGACATGTGTCCTCCTGAATGTTTAACTCATGAACATGCGGGCACGTTGTCTCTCGTGCCGCATCTGCGAAATCTCAAGTCCGGGGCTCACGGCCCCGAAGTCGTCCCAGCCCAGGTGCCGGACCTGCCCGACGGCGGCAGCAACGGCGTCGTGCGCTCCCCGAAGCACCCGCTGCCCGGCGTTCTGGCCGAGCGGGATGGCGCGCACGGCGTTCTGCGTCAGGGACGTGACCGTGGCGAACAGGTATGCGGCCAGCGCTTCCTCGAAGGGAACCTCCAGGGAGTGCGCGACGACGGCGAACGCCAGCGGCTGGTGGCCGGCGGCGCGGCCCCCACTCACCAGCGTCCGGTAGGCCTCCAGCTCCGCGGAGGGGAAGACCTCGGTGCCGATCTCGATCAGCCGGCCGCCCATCTTGGTGCTGGCCTCGCGCAGCTGGCGCGGCAGCAGCTGGGCGCTCAGGTGCGCGTCCAGCCCCGCGAGCTCCGCGCCGTCGTAGAGGAAGCGCATGGCCAGGGCGTCCGAGTACGTCAGCTGCTGGGCCACGAAGGCGTGCAGCCAGGTGCCGAACGTGGCTTCGTCGTGCACCAGGCCGCGGTGGATGTACGTCTCGAAGCCCAGCGAATGCGCGAAGGCCCCTGTGGGCAGCGCGGAGTCCGTCAGCTGCTGGAGCGCCAGCCGGTAGCCGCGCCCTGCCTCGGCTGAGGCGGGGCTAGTGCGTGTGTTCGGCATGGCGGAACGGCACCGGCATCACGCGCTCTTGGCGGTTGTACGGCACGCCCACGTGCTTGAGGTAGTCCTCCACGGTGTGGTCGTACTGGCACACCATGACCTCTGCCGCGTACTCGGAGGCCGCGTCGAAGAACTGCGCCTGCAGGTGGCGGTTGCCCAGGGAGTGCGCCACCACGCCCATCTCATGGATGGTCCGCGGCGCGATGACCAGCACGTCGGTTGGCAGCACCGAGACCACGATCAGGTTCGCCTCCTCCACGGCGAGGATGTCGCCGTCGCGCAGGTCCCCGGAACCGGAGGGGAGCCGGATGCCCAGCTCCTTGCCGTGGTCCGTGGTGACGCGCTGGATGCGCTTGACCAGCAGGGCGCTGGGCAGCACCACCTTCTCGCGGTGGAGGCCGGCGTAGGCCTCGGCCTCGGTGGCGGGCAGCTCGTGCAGGTTGCCCAGGATCTTTTCAACAATCACGGAGTCGTCCTCCCGGAGACCTAGAAGAGGAAGTAGCGCTGCGCCATCGGCAGCACGTCGGAGGGTTCGCAGGTGGCTTCCACGCCGTCCACCGTGACCGTGTAGGTCTCGGGGTCCACCTGGATGTCCGGCGTGGCACCGTTGTGCTTCAGCTCGGACTTGGTGAGGCTGCGGATGCCGGACACCGGGCGGATGACCCGCTCCAGGCCCAGCTCCGCAGGCACGCCGGCCTCGATGGCCGCCTTGGACAGGAAGGTGATGGAGGACTGCTGCAGGGCCTTGCCGAGGGTGGCGAACATGGGGCGCATGGTGCGCGGCTGCGGCGTGGGGATGGAGCCGTTGGAATCACCCATCAGCGCATACGCGATCTGGCCGCCCTTGAGCACCAGATCGGGCTTCACCCCGAAGAATGCCGGATTCCACAGCACCAGGTCCGCGAACTTGCCGGCCTCGATGGAGCCGATGGAGTCGGCCATGCCCTGTGCGATGGCCGGGTTGATGGTGTATTTGGCCACGTAGCGCTTGAGCCGGAAGTTGTCGCTGTCTTCAGAACCGTGCGCCGCGCCCGAAGGGTCTTGCAGCACCCCGCGTTGCAGCTTCATGGCGTTGGCCACCTGCCAGGTGCGCGTCACCACCTCGCCCACGCGGCCCATGGCCTGTGAGTCGGAGGAGGTGATGGCGAAGATGCCCAGGTCCTGCAGCACGTCCTCGGCGGCGATGGTCTCGGCACGGATGCGCGAATCGGCGAACGCCACATCCTCCGGGATGTCCGGGTTCAGGTGGTGGCACACCATGAGCATGTCCAGGTGCTCTTCGATGGTGTTGCGCGTGTACGGCAGCGTGGGGTTGGTGGACGCCGGGAGCACGTTGGGCAGGCCGGCCATCTTGATGATGTCCGGGGCGTGCCCGCCGCCGGCGCCTTCCGTGTGGAAGGTGTGGATGACGCGGCCGTCGATCGCCTTGATGGTGTCTTCCACGAAGCCGCACTCGTTGAGGGTGTCGGTGTGGATGGCCACCTGGACGTCGTATTCGTCGGCGACCCGCAGGGACATGTCGATGGACGAGGTGGTGGCGCCCCAGTCCTCGTGGACTTTCAGGCCGATCGCACCGGCGCGGATCTGCTCGGCGAGGGGCTCGACGGCGGAGGCGTGGCCCTTGCCGAAGACGCCGATGTTGATGGGCAGGCCCTCAACGGACTGCAGGATCCGGGAGATGTGCCATGCGCCGGGGGTGATGGTGGTGGCCTTGGTGCCGTCCGCCGGGCCGGTGCCGCCGCCCACCATGGTGGTGACGCCGTTGCACAGGGCCGTGGGGACCTGGTCCGGGGAGATGTAGTGGATGTGGGTGTCGATGCCGCCCGCGGTGAGGATCTTGCCTTCGCCGGCGATCATCTCGGTGCTGGCGCCGATCACGATGTCCACGCCGTCGGCGATCTGCGGGTTGCCGGCCTTGCCGATCTTGAAGATATGGCCGTCCTTGAGCGCGACGTCGGCCTTGTAGATGCCCGTGTAGTCCAGCACGATCACGTTGGAGATGACCGTGTCCGGGACGTCGAGGACCTCATCGGAACCCTTGTTTGATGCAGGGAGTCGCCCGTCGCGGGTCACCTGGCCGTTCTGGCCCATGCCGTCGCGGACCACCTTGCCGCCGCCGAACATGACTTCCTCGCCGTAGACGGTGTAGTCCTTCTCGATCTCGAGGAAAAGCTCGGTGTCCGCCAGGCGGATGGCGTCGCCCGTCGTCGGGCCGTACAGCTCGGCGTACTGCCGGCGGGAAAGGTCGAAGCTCACTGGGCTGCCCCTTCGGTCTTGTCGGCGGCGGCTGTGTCCAGGGGCCCGTTGACGGCGTCGCGCAGGCCGTAGACCTCGCGGGTTCCGGCCAGTTCCACCAGGTGGACGGTCCTGGTGTCGCCGGGCTCGAAGCGGGCGGCGGTGCCCGCGGGGATGTCCAGCCGGCGGCCGTACGCCAGCTCGCGGTCGAATTCGAGGCCTGGGTTCGCCTCGGCGAAGTGGTAGTGCGAGCCGATCTGGACGGGGCGGTCGCCGCGGTTGACCACCTCGACGGCGATTGCCTCGCGGCCGCTGTTGCACGTGATCGGCTCGGAGTGGAGCCTGTATTCACCGGGAATCATGGGGGAGGCGCTCCTAGCGGATGGGGTCGTGAACGGTGACGAGCTTGGTGCCATCGGGGAACGTGGCCTCGATCTGAACATCGTGGATCATCTCGGGCACGCCCTCCATGACGTCCTCGCGCCGCAGCAGCGTGGTGCCGTAGCTCATGAGGTCAGCCACCGTGCGGCCGTCACGGGCGCCTTCGATCAATTCGTAGCTGATGATCGCCACGGCCTCGGGAAAATTCAGCTTCAGCCCCCGGGCCTGCCGGCGTCGCGCGAGGTCGGCGGCAACCACGATCATGAGCTTTTCCTGCTCACGGGGCAAAAGATGCATCGGTTCTCCTTCGGAAAGTTGGGTGCCGCGAAGCCGGACGTCAGATCACTCGAGGCTTGAAACAGCCGAGGACGCCGGGGGCAGCTACTACGGTTATAGCTCCAAACGTCTGACATATCCAATCCGCGGATGCCCGGCACCTTCGACGCACTTTGTGACCGGCGTAGCGGCCCTGCATCAAAACGTACTCTGACAGCGGGGGAAAGGAACAGACCCGGGTTCCGGCACGCCGCAGGGTGGAGGAGGGCCGCCGCTGCGACCGTGAACGTGACGGTGGCCGCCAAAGGTTAGGGAGCGTCGCTGGTCGAGGACGGGGCGCAGGCCCTGAAACAACAGCAGGCCAGAGACGATGTGTCTCTGGCCTGCGAAAGGGTGGGCCCTGTGGGGATCGAACCCACGACCCACGGATTAAAAGTCCGATGCTCTACCAACTGAGCTAAAGGCCCCTGCCGGTTGTCGAAACAGCCGGCCCAGTCCATTTCTGGACGATAAATACTTTACCCCACGTCGGGGTGGTCTGTGGCACACCGGCCCGGCCGCCGTCGTGACCTTCTTTGGGCAGGCAGCGCCCGACGGCGCGCGGCGGCTGCGGCGTGTCGGGGCACCGGCGGATCCAAAGAGGGTCAGGACGGCACACCCCCGGCACACCCCCAGCGGCGCGGCCGCCAAATGCCGGCACCACCCCAGGCCCCAAGGCACCCTGCTCGACCCCGGCTGTGCACAGGAGTAGCGTTGGGGCATGAGCGAACAGCCAGGACCCAAACCCTATGGCGGAGCTAACAGGCACCACAAGCCCAAGCCCTTCGCACCCATAGACTTCGAGCCTTTCGCTGGCGGAGCGGATCCCGCGCGCGTGTCCGAGGCCGCCCACCTTGCCGCCCAGGCGCTGGTCCGCCGGGGCCGCGACAGCGACGACCCCAAGGTCACCAAGCGCCTCGTGAAACTTGCCGATGAGCAGGGCCTGGACGCCATCGCCGAGATGTGGGCCGAAAGCCCCGCACGGTCGTTGCCCGGCGCACTGTGGCGCCTCTACGCCCTGCGCGCGGCAACGATGCAGGACTCCGAGCGCATCTCCGTCTACTTCAAGGCCGGCAAGGACACCGCACAGGTCGCCAACGTTGTTGCCGGCGCCGCGGAGCCCCCCGGAGCCGAGGAAATGAAGACCATGGCTGACGCCATTCTCCACGGCGCGTTCGACGGCGATTTCGACGTCGCGCTGGAACGTTCCGCGGCCTTCTGCCGGGTTGTGGCGCTCGGCCAGGCGACCATCGCCGACGGCGCCGAACACTCCAACGAGGGCCACGCGAGCAAACTGACGCGCAATTCCCACCAGCTCGTGAAGACGGCGGAGGACCTCGAGCACGCGGCAAATGCGTGGCGCCTGGGCGAGCTGGACTAGTGGTCCGTCCGTGGTGGGGCGCCCAGCCGGCCCACCACTTCCCGGCCCGGCTGTCAATGTTGACTTAGCCCGGCGGACGTAGAAAACTGAAACTGGTGTCGAACCGCGAAACCCCCGGGCTTCAACTGATAGCCGCTTCGAGCGGCCTACCGCCGAGAGGCGTATCCGGTTCGGCACCATTTTTATGCCTTCGGCAACGACGCCGGCCCATCCTGCCCCTCCAACACCGAAGGCACCATGAAGCTGCGCCTCTTTCCCCAGGAACCTGCCGGGCTCGTCCTGCTCGCACAGCTGGCCGGCCAGATCCTTGCCGCAACCGGAACCATGTCGGAGATCCTGGGCGCACCGGCCAGTGAGCACGACCGCTTGGCGGAAGAGCTGCACGAGCACGAGTCCAAGTCCCTGGACCTGCACTTCGCACTGCTGACGCACATGCGCACAAGCTTCGTGAACCCGCTCCCCCGCGAGGACATGTACGCCCTGTCCCGGCACCTCAACGATGCCATGGAGAAGCTGGACGCCGCAGGTGAGCTCATTGCCCTGTACAAGCTGGACCGCCTGCCCAAGCGCGCCGCGGACCAGCTGGAAATCATCAGCCGCCAGGCCGAACTCACCGTGGACGCCATGCAGAAGCTGAACAACCTCGATGAGTTGGAGGACTACTGGATCGAGATGCTGCGGCTGGCCAAGCGCGCCGAGCGCACGCACCGGGTCTGGGTTGCCGAGCAGCTCAGGGACCTGAAGTCCGCCCAGTACGCCCGGCACCGGGACATCGCCGACCAGCTGGTGGACGTCACCAAGGAAATGCGGAAGGTTGCCACCCAGGTAGGCAGCATCATCGTCAAGGAATCGTGACGTGACCACCGCCTTCCTCGTCCTGGTGATGGGGCTGTCCGCCGGTTTCGCCTTCCTGAACGGCTTCCGGGACGTCTCCAACGCCGTCGCGCTGTCCACGAGGACCCGGGCCCTGACGCCTTCCGTTGCCGTGCTGCTGGCAGCAATCTTCAACTTTGTGGGCGCCGTGCTCAGCGGCGGTTTTGTGCTCGCTCTCACCCAGTCATGGATCACCCTGCCCAGCGGCACCGGCGGCCTGACCATGCTCGCCTCCGCGCTGTGCAGCGCCATCCTGTGGGGCGTGTACGCGTGGTGGCGCGGCATCCCGCTGTCCTCCACCCATTCGCTGGTGGGCGGCCTCATCGGCGCTGGCACGGCGAGCATCCTGGTGGGCGGCAACGCCGTGGGCGGCGTGGACAATGCGCTGCTGGCCCAGGTGGTCCTGCCGCTGCTGCTCTCGCCGGTCATCGCCTTCGTGGCGGCCTATCTGCTCGTATGGCCCGTGACGTGGGCCGCCCGCTATACCCAGCCGGATGTGGTCAACGGCCGCTTCCGCCGGGCGCAGGCCGTCTCCACTGCTGCTGTGGCGTTCGGCCACGGGCTCCAGGATGGCCAGCGCACCGCCGCAGTGCTGCTGCTGGCACTGGTTGCGGCCGGCTTGTCCGGCGGCAACGAGGTCCCGCTATGGGTGCTGCTCCTGACGGCCGCCATGCTGACCCTGGGCACGCTGTGCGGCGGCTGGCGGATCTCCCACACCCTGGGCCACAAACTGGTCCGTGTGGACCCGCTGAAGGGCTTCGTGGCACAGACGCTGACCTCGGTCATGCTGTTCATCGGCGCCATCGGATTGCACCTGCCGCTGTCCACCACGCACACGCTGACGGCGTCAGTCCTCGGCGCCAGCACCAACCAGCCCTTCTCCGGCATCAACCGCAGGCTCGTCATCAGGGTCCTGGCGTTCTGGGTCCTCACACCCCTGGTCACCGCGGCCATGGCGCTCATCCTGGAACTCGCGTTCTCGCCGCTCAACTGAGCGTCCGCCGCTCAACTGAACTTCCCCCCGCGCGTCCCCGAGAGCCGGGCAGCGGGGCCGTTTCAGCCGGCCGGCATCCACCGGTACCGGCGTTCCGGCCTGCCAACCCCGCCGTAGCGCAGCTGGACGGTAACCCGGCCCTCCTCGCTCAAGTACTCGAGATACCGCCGGGCGCTGACCCGGGATGTCCCCAGGACGTCCGCGGCCTCGCTGGCGGACAGGTCCGCAGCGGTTCCCCGGAGCAGTTCCTCCACCAGGCGCAGGGTCTCCACGCTGCATCCCTTGGGCAGCGGACGCTCCGCCCGGCTCAGGCCGAACACCCTGTTCACATCGGCTTGCTCGGCCGTGCTCTTCGAGGAATCCAGGGAGCCGTAGCTGCGCTGGTAGTGCTCCAGCCGCTCGCGGAGGTCGTCACCGGAGAACGGTTTCATCAGGTAGTGGACAATGCCTCCGCGCAGCGCACGCCTGACCGTGTCCACCTCGCGTGCGGCACTGATGACCAGGACGTCCAGCTCGGGCACGGCTTCCCGCAGCTGCTGCAGCAGCTCGAGGCCGCTGATGTCCGGCAAATGGATGTCCAGCAGGACCAGGTCCGGCGTGAGGCGCCGGGCCTCGACGAGCGCCTGGGCGCCGGTGTGGGCAACACCCACCACCTCGAACCCGGGCGTCTGCCGGACAAACCCGGCGTGGACCTTGGCCACCATGAAGTCGTCGTCGACTACCAGGACCTTGATCATGCCAATGGGCTCCGCTTCTGCAGGCGTGCTGTGAAAACGGCGCCGTTGTCGTTGTGGACGCCCACCTCGCCGCCGCGCCTCAGACATACTAGCCGGGTCAGCGGCAGTCCGAAGCCCCTGCCGCCGTCGCCGCTTGCCGCTTTGGTGGTGAAGCCGCGGCGGAAGATGTCATCCATCTGTTCCGGGGCGACGCCGGGGCCCGAGTCCCGGACGGTGACCAGCACGTGGTCGGCTTCCTCGGTGAGCCGGACGCGGACGGTCGCCTCGGGGGTTCCGGTGACCGCGTCCATGGCGTTGTCCACCAGGTTGCCCACCACGGTGGTCAGATCGCGCGACAACTGCTCGTCCACGCGGCCAAGGTGCGAGTCCTCATCCAGCTGCAGGGTCACCACGCGTTCGCCTGCCAGGCTGGTCTTGGCGATGAGCAGGGCCGCGAGCGCGGGGTCGTGGACGCGCGAGGTGACGTCGTCGGAGAGCCGGTTCCGGCT
Source organism: Arthrobacter cavernae (assembly GCF_017368795.1). Taxonomy (GTDB): domain Bacteria; phylum Actinomycetota; class Actinomycetes; order Actinomycetales; family Micrococcaceae; genus Arthrobacter; species Arthrobacter cavernae. Next base: position 15,160 of record NZ_JAFNLL010000056.1, read on the forward strand.
CAGGCTGACGCCGCTGACAAAGCTGACCACCTCCTCGTATTCGCCCAGCTGGATCAGCCCGGAAATGGTGTGGAGCTGGTTCGCGAACTCGTGCGTCTGCGCCCGGAGCGCATCCGTGGTGGTGCGCGTGGCCCCCAGTTCCTTCTCCAAGGAGGAAAGCTCGGTCCGGTCGCGCAGGGTCGTCACGGAGCCGATGACGCGGCCGTGGGAGCGCATGGGCTTCCGGTTCAGCACCACCAGGCGTTCGCCCACCAGGACCAGGCGGTCCGGGTCCGGCTGCTCCGTGGTCAGGTCCTCCCGCAGTTGCTTTTGCATCGCCATCTCCTCGAGCGTCCGGCCCAGGCAGTCCTCCGGAAGTTCGAGGAACTCCCTTGCGCTCTTATTGGCGACGGTGATCCGCTCGTGCGGGTCCAGGGCGATGACCCCTTCCTTTACCCCGTGCAGGATGGCCTCCCGGTGTTCCACAAGCCCGGCGATCTCGCCCGGTTCCAGGCCGAAAGTCTGCCGCTTGATACGGCGCGAAAGCAGCAGCGAACACGCTGCGCCCAGCGCCAGCGAGACGCCCAGGTATGTCAACAGATTGGGGATCGCCTCGCCCAGCCGCTCCAAGACAGAGGGGTATTGGCGCCCGACGGCGACGATGCCCACCATGGTGCCGCCGTCGTCGATCACTGGCACGTGGGCCACCAGCGAAGTGCTGCCCTCCATGCTGACCGCACCGGTCCAGGCCCTTCCTTCACGCACGGCACTGGAGCCGAGGGCCAGGGGCGTGCCCAGCTTGGAGTTGTCCGGGGACGTGAGAATGGTGAGGTCCGGTTTGGCGAGGATGGCAAAGCTGGACCCGGACACGGTCCGGGCGGATTCGGCCACCGAGGGCAGCGCGGAGCCCTGGCGGGGCTCCGCCGTCGGAAGCAGCGAGCGCACCACCGGCATCGCGGCCAGCGATTCGGCGGCGGAAAGCGCCCTCCTGCCTTCCACGCGCTCGAAGGTCTGCGTGGACTGCGCCAGGGAGATCGCGATGACACCAAGGAGCACGGCCAGAACAATCAGCAGCTGCAGCCCCAGGAGCTGCCCCGCCAGGGACAGCCGGCGCCGACGCAGGATTCTGGGCCTGCCGGCGCCGTGCGGTTCGGCCTGCTGTGGCAGCGCATCTTTGAGCACAGGGGTTCCTTTGGAAAGGTGGTTGTCCATTCATTATCGGGCAAGCAAAATCGAATGCGGCTGTGACCACAATGAACAAAACGTTCTTTGAGAACACAAGCGTGACCGGCGTCACGGGCGGCCATAGCGTGGAGCTACTCCCACCAATGACGAGAAGAGGAACATCATGCGTCGATTGAACGTATTGCGCGCCCTGGCCGTGACTGCGGGCATCGCACTGGCCGCAACAGGCTGCGGTGTGACCGGCAGCGCCGATGCCGCCAAGCCGAGCAGCAACTCATCGGCTTCAGGCCCCCTGACCGGACTGCGGATCATGGTCCCCAACACCCCCGGCGGCGGCTACGACACCACCGCCCGCACCGCGGCAAAGGTCATGGGCGACACCAAGACCGCCACAAACGTCGAAGTCTTCAACCTGGCAGGCGCGGGCGGTACTGTCGGCCTGGCGCGCCTGGTCAACGAAAAGGGCAACAAGGACCTCGCCATGCTCATGGGCCTGGGCGTGGTCGGAGCCAGCTACACCAACAAGTCCGAAGCAAAGCTGACGGGCACCACGCCCCTGGCCCGGCTCATCCAGGAACCGGGCGCCATCATGGTGGGCAAGGATTCCCCGTACAAGACCATCGACGATCTCGTGAAGGCCTGGAAGGAAGACCCGTCCAAGATCGCCGTCGGCGGCGGATCCTCCCCCGGCGGTCCGGACCACCTGCTGCCGATGCAACTCGCAAAGGCCGTGGGCATCGACCCCAAGAAGGTCAACTTTGTCTCCTTCGACGGCGGCGGCGACCTGCTCCCGGCCATCCTAGGCAACAAGGTCGGCTTCGCCGCCTCCGGCGCCGGCGAATACATCGCGCAGATCAAATCCGGTGAAGTGCGGGTGCTGGCCACGAGCGGCGAGTCCCGCCTGGAAGGCGTGGACGCCCCGACCCTCAAGGAATCCAAGATCGACCTCGTCTTCACCAACTGGCGCGGCATCGTGGCTCCTCCGGGCGTTTCCGACGCCGACCGTGACCGCATTGTGGACACCCTGACCAAGATGCACGGCAGCGAGGAATGGAAGGCCGCCCTGAAGACCCGCGGCTGGACCGATGCCTTCATCACCGGCGACGAGTTCAAGACCTTCCTCACGGACCAGGACAAGCGGGTTGCCGACGTACTGAAGGAACTGGGGCTGGCGTGACGCAGCAATCCACCGACGCCGGTAAACCGGCGGCGGGCAAGGGCCGCTCCGAGCTTGGCATTGCTGCCCTGCTCGGGGCGGCCGGCGCCGTCGTTCTCTGGGACGCGTCCCGGCTCGCGGTCCCGTACTCACAGACCGATGTGGTGGGCCCCAAGACCCTGCCCATCATCATCGGTTGCCTCCTGGTGGTCACCGCCGTGCTGCTGGCCATCAATGTGCTCCGCGGCGGCCGGGGCCAGGCCGAAGAGGGCGAGGACGTGGACCTGAGCCACCCCGCGGACTGGAAGACCGTCCTGCCCCTCGTGGGCGCCTTCGTCCTGAACATCCTGCTGATCGACATTGCAGGCTGGGTCATTTCCGGGACGCTGCTCTTCTGGGGCAGCGTGTGGGCGCTGGGCGGCCGCAAGTATGTCCGCGACGGGCTCGTCTCCGTGGCCATGGCCCTGACAACGTTCTACGGCTTCTACTTCGGGCTGGGCATCAAACTGCCCGCCGGTATCCTGGCAGGAATCCTCTGATATGGATACTTTCAACTTGCTCCTGGGCGGGTTTGCCACAGCGCTGACCCCCATGAACCTTCTGTTTGCATGCCTTGGCGTGCTCCTTGGCACGGCCGTGGGCGTGCTGCCCGGCATCGGCCCGGCCATGGCGGTGGCCTTGCTCCTGCCGCTGACCTACAACCTCGAGCCCACCAGCGCCCTCATCATGTTCGCCGGCATCTACTACGGCGGCATGTACGGCGGTTCCACCACGTCCATCCTGCTGAACACGCCCGGCGAGTCCTCCACGGTCATCACAGCGATCGAGGGCCACAAGATGGCGAAGGCAGGCCGGGCGGCACAGGCCCTGGCCACGGCAGCCATCGGCTCCTTCGTGGCCGGCACCATCGGTACGGCGCTCCTGGCGGCGTTCGCCCCCTTCGTGGTGAAGTTCGCCGTGAGCCTGGGCCCGTCCAGCTACCTGGCCATCATGATCCTTGGCCTGCTGGCCGTGACCGCGGTCCTGGGAGCCTCCAAGCTCCGCGGTTTCGCGTCCCTTGGCCTGGGCCTGGCCATTGGCCTGATCGGCATGGACCCGGTCAGCGGCCAGCAGAGGCTGACCTTCGGCATCCCGCTGCTGACTGACGGCCTGGACATCGTGGTGGTGGCCGTGGCGATCTTCGCCGTCGGTGAAGCCCTGTGGATCGCAGCCCACCTGCGCCGCAACAAGATGTCCACCATCCCGGTGGGCCAGCCATGGATGGGCAAGCAGGACTGGAAGCGCTCCTGGAAGCCGTGGCTCCGCGGAACCGCGCTTGGCTTCCCGTTCGGCGCCATGCCGGCGGGCGGCGCCGAGGTCCCCACTTTCCTGTCCTACTCGATCGAGAAGAAGCTCACCAAGCACAAGGAAGAATTCGGGCACGGCGCCATTGAGGGCGTGGCCGGTCCCGAGGCCGCGAACAACGCCTCTGCCGCCGGCACCCTGACTCCCCTGCTGGCCCTGGGCCTGCCGACCAACGCCACCGCGGCAGTCATGCTCGCCGCCTTGGTGCAGTTCGGTATCCAGCCCGGTCCCCTGCTCTTCCAGAACGAGCCGGTCCTGGTCTGGGGCCTCATTGCCAGCCTGTTCATCGGGAACGCCCTGCTCCTGCTGATCAACCTGCCCATGGCGCCCCTGTGGGCCAAGCTGCTGCGGATTCCCCGGCCCTACCTGTACGCGGGAATCCTGTTCTTCGCCACGCTGGGCGCCTATGCGGTCAACATGCAGTCGTTCGACCTGATCATCCTGCTGGTGCTGGGTGCCCTGGGCTTCGCCATGCGGCGCTTCGGCCTGCCGGTCCTGCCCCTGATCATCGGCCTGATCCTGGGTCCCCGGCTCGAGGGCCAGCTGCGCAAGGCCTTGCAGCTGAGCGCGGGCGACATCAACGGGCTGTGGAACGAACCGGTGGGCGTGGTGGTGTACGCACTCGTGGCGCTCATCCTCGCGTGGCCGCTGCTGGCCCTCGCGTGGCGCCGCTTCGGACCCCGGAAGCCCCTTCCTGCCGAGGCGCCTGCGGCCGCCGGGACGCCCGAGGCCAGCGAGGCTGATCGCATCGCAGCCGGCCACAGCTAACGCATTAAAAACGACGGCGACCGCACCCCCAAGGTACGGTCGCCGTCGTCGTTAACCGACCCCCAAAGGGAACCGGAGCTGTGGTGGGCTGGGCCCACAGCCGCAGGGGTCCCCGGGCGAGCTTGCGAGCCTGGGGTGCGGCTGGGGATTATCCGAAGCGGCCGGAGACGTAGTCTTCGGTGGCCTTCTGGGTCGGGTTGCTGAAGATGGTGTGAGTGTTGCCAAACTCGATCAATTTACCCGGCTTGCCTGTGCCGGCGATGTTGAAGAAGGCCGTCTTGTCCGAGACACGTGCAGCCTGCTGCATGTTGTGCGTGACGATCACCACGGTGTACTGGTCCTTGAGCTCATTGATGAGGTCCTCGATAGCCAGTGTGGAGATGGGGTCCAGGGCGGAGCAGGGCTCGTCCATGAGGATCACCTGCGGCTCCACAGCAATGGCGCGGGCGATGCAGAGGCGCTGCTGCTGGCCGCCGGAGAGGCCGGAGCCGGGCTTGTCCAGGCGGTCCTTGACTTCGTTCCACAGGTTGGCGCCCATGAGGGACTTCTCCACCAGGGCGTCGGCTGCACCCTTGGAGATCTTCTTGTTGTTCAGCTTCACACCGGCCAGCACGTTGTCGCGGATGGACATCGTGGGGAAGGGGTTGGGGCGCTGGAAGACCATGCCGATCTGGCTGCGGACGGTCACGGGGTCCACGCCGGGGCCGTAGAGGTTGTCGCCGTCCAGCAGGACCTCGCCCTCCACGCGGGCGCCGGGAAGGACCTCGTGCATGCGGTTCAGCGTGCGCAGGAAGGTGGACTTGCCACAGCCGGACGGGCCGATGAATGCCGTGACGGACTTGGCTTCAATGTTGATGTTGACGTCCTCGACGGCCAGAAAATTGCCGTAGTAGACGTTCAAGTCCTTGACGTCGATGCGCTTAGACATGGTGTTCCTTCATTGCTTGGGGTGTGGAGGTTTTCGGGGCCCTGCAGTCCAGCCTAGCTTGCGAGGGGTCCCCGGCCGAGCGAAGCGAGGCTGGGGAGCAAGCTGGGCGTTAGCGGCCGGTTTTCGGGGCGAACAGGCGGGCGATGAGCCGGGCGCCCAGGTTCAGGAGCATCACCAGGATGATCAGCACCAGGGCCGCGCCCCAGGCCCGCTGGTCGGAGGGCCCGGGGTTGGACGGCGAGGTCGGGTTCAGGATCTGCGTGTAGATGAAGGTCGGCAGCGAGGCCATCCAACCACCGAACACGTTGTTGTTGATGGAGGTGGCGAAGCCGGCGGTGACCAGGATCGGGGCGGTCTCGCCGATGACCCGGGCAATCGCGAGGGTGACGCCGGACGCGATGCCGGAGATCGCCGTCGGGATGACCACCTTGAGGATGGTGCGCCATTTCCGCACGCCCAGGGCGTAGGCGGCTTCGCGCAGCTCGTTCGGAACGATCTTGAGCATTTCCTCGCTCGAGCGGACCACCACCGGGATCATGAGGACGGAAAGCGCGACGGCGGCCACCGCACCGGTTTTGGTGCCGGGGCCCACCACGGCGAAGAAGAACGCTGCCGCGAAAAGGCCGGCCACGATCGAGGGGATGCCGGTCATGACATCCACAAAGAAGGTGATGGCGCGCGCCAGCGGCCGGTCGTTGCCGTACTCCACCAGGTAGATCGCGGTCATCAGGCCCACGGGCACGGAGATTACCGTTGCCAGGAGCGTGATCTGGATGGTGCCCAGGAGGGCGTGGTAGACACCGCCCACCACCTTGGTGCCTTCCTCGACGATCTTGTTGTCGAACGCTCCGGTGACGCCGTTCATGGACGTGCCCAGGAAGCCGGGGGTGATGAGTCCGGGGATGCCGTTGACCAGCACCGTCCAGACCACCGAGACCAGCGGCAGCAGCGCGATGAGGAACGCGCCCACCACCAGGCAGGTGGCAAGCTTGTCCTTGGCCTTGCGTCCGCCTTCAACGGCGCCGCTCCAGCCGACCAGGCCGATTGCGAACAGGATGGCGGAGACCAAGCCCCAGCCGAAGGCGTTGAAGCCGATGAGCGCCAGGATGGCGGCACCCACCACCAGGGCCACCGCCAGGACGATGTACGGCGCGAACTTGGGGAGCTGGCCCTTGGTGAGCGCGGAGCGCTTGCGGGCGATTGTGGCAGTCATTTAGTTGGCTCCCGAGAATTCTTTGTGCTTGGTGATGATCCAGCGGGCCACCATGTTGACGCCGAGGGTGATGACGAACAGCACCAGGCCGGCGGCGATCAGGGTGTTGACCTTGACGCCGCTGGCTTCGGGGAAGTTCAGGGCGATCTCGGCGGCGATGGTCTGGTTGCCGGACTGGATCAGGCTTGCGGTCAGCACGCCGGAGGAGAGCACCAGGGCCACGGCCATGGTCTCGCCGAGGGCGCGGCCCAGGCCAAGCATGATGGCGCTGACGATTCCCGGGCGGCCGAACGGCAGGACAGCCATGCGGATCATTTCCCAGCGGGTGGCGCCCAGGGCCAGCGCGGCTTCCTCGTGCAGCTTGGGGGTCTGCAGGAAGATTTCGCGGGACAGGGACGTGATGATCGGCAGGACCATGACGGACAGGACGATGCCGGCGGTCAGGATGGTCTTGCCGGTGGCGGAGGCAGGGCCCTGGAAGATCGGCAGCCAGCCCATGTTGTTGGCCAGCCAGTCGTAGGCGGGCGAGATTTCCTTGGCCAGGAAGGCCGCACCCCAGGCACCGTAGACAACGGAGGGAATGGCGGCCAGGAGGTCAACCACGTAGCCGAGGCCCGAGGCCAGGCGGCGGGGGGCGTAGTGGGAGATGAACAGGGCGACGCCGACGGACACCGGGGTGGCAATGACGAGGGCAATCACGGCAGCAATCAGGGTGCCGACGACGATCGGCCCGATGTAGGCGAAGAAGCCGTGGCCGCCCTGGATCTGCTCGGGCTGGGCCGTGAGGGCGGGGATCGACTGCACCACAAGGAAGAGCGCGACCCCGAAGAGGACCGCAAGAATCAGGCACCCTGCGGCCATGGCGGCCCCGGAGAAAACCTTGTCCCCGGCGCGTCCGGCGCCCGGGGAGGTTGTCAGGGAGTTGGTGGTCACTTCACGATCCTTCAGTTTCAAACAACTGGTATTACATGGCTAAGTTCCCTGCCCCGCCACAGTGGTGTTGGCCACTGCGGCGGAACAGGGAACTTCGGTGTTCCGGGACGCTTTGCTTTGGGCGCGGGCGCTCCGGAGCTGGATTCTTAGGCCTTGGCCTTGATGGACTCGATGGCAGCCTTGGCCTTGTCCTGCAGGGTCTTGGACAGCGGCGCGGACTTGGCGGCGTCGGCTGCGGCCTGCTGGCCGGCGTCGGAGACTACGTAGCTTTCGAAGGCCTTGACGAGGTCAGCGGTTTCCTTCTTGTCGTAAGTGGAGCATACGACGTGGTAGGAGACCAGCACCACAGGGTAGGCGCCGCTGGCGGTGGTCTTGCGGTCCAGCTTGATGGCGACGTCGTTGGCGGAGCGGCCGTCAACGGCCTTGCCGGCCTCGACAGCCTTGGCTGCGGCCTCGGCGGAGATCTTGACGAACTCGGTGCCGACCTTGATGGAGGCGGTGCCCAGCTTGCCGGAGACGGCGGAGTCATCGGCGTAGGTCACGGCGCCCGGGGTGTCGGTGACGGTCTTGACGACGCCGGAGGTGCCCTTGGCGTTCTCGCCCTTCAGGGTTGCGGGCCAAACGCCGGCAGCCTTGTCGGTCCAGACCTCGGGAGCAGCAGCTGCCAGGTAGTCGGTGAAGTTGGTGGTGGTGCCGGAGTCGTCCGAGCGGTTCACCGGGGTGACCTTGAGGTCCGGGAGGGTGACGCCGGCGTTCAGGGCGGCGATGGCGGGGTCGTTCCACTTGGCGATTTCGCCGCGGAAGATCTTCGCCACGGTTGCGGCGTCGAGCTTCAGTTCCTTGATGTCCGGGAGGTTGAAGGCGACGGCGATCGGGGAGATGTAGACCGGGATGTTGATGGCGCCATCGGGGCCGCACTTGGCCTTGGAGCTGGCAAGCTCCTCGTCCTTCAGGTAGGCGTCCGAGCCGGCGAACTGGGCAGAGCCGTCGATGAGCGCCTTGCGGCCTGCGCCGGAGCCGTCCGGGGAGTACTGCACGGTGGCGCCCTGGTTGGCGGAAGCGAAGCCGGCCTTCCACGCGTCCATGGCTGCACCGGTGGAGGATGCGCCGATGCCGGTCAGCGTGCCGGTGACCTTGACGCCGGCAGCGGTCTGCGTGCCCGTGGCGGTGCCGGTTGCGTTGTCGGAACCGCAAGCGGTGAGCGCGAGTGCGCCAGCTGCGATGACCGCGATTGCCGCGTTGCGGCCGAAGCGAGTTGCCTTCACTTGGATGTACCCCTTCCAGGGATTCTCTGATGCGAGCCGAACGGAGATCGGCGTACGAAGCTGTGGACCTTATTTGTGCCTTTATTGACGGTAAGGAGCGCAGGTAACGGGATGTCCCGCGCAAAGTGAACAACAGATGAACGACGGCGGACCATTTGGTGCCGTGGCGCGTCGTTTGTTGAGCTGCGTCACAAGACAGCTCCACTTGCGTTGAGTGCGGGCCGGGCTGGACGGGGCGGCTCCGCCCGCCAAATAGACTGGTTCCATGGCAGCCGTGAAGGGACTTTCCAGGGGCAAGAAATTCCTGCGCACCCGGGCCAGGACAGGCCTCGTCCGCAGCCGCAATTCGCTGGTCCCCGCCATCCAGATGACCGTGTGCGCCGTGGGAGCCTACGCCTTCGCCGAATACATCCTGGGCCACTCGGGCCCGCTCTTCGCTGCCACCTCATCCCTTATCGCGCTCGGCTTCTCCAGGGAGCCACGGCTGCGCCGCGTGATGGAGGTGGGCCTGGGCTGCACCATCGGCATCGCGGTGGGCGATCTGCTCCTCCACTGGCTGGGCAGCGATATCTGGGTGGCCGCCGTCGTTCTCCTGGTCTCCATCCTGCTGGCCCGCTTCCTGGACAGCGGCAACATCTTCACCACCCAGCTGGGGCTGCAGTCCCTCCTGGTCGTGCTGCTGCCGGCGCCCGCCGGCGGACCGTTCACGCGCAGCCTGGACGCGGTGGTGGGCGGCGTGTTTGCCCTGCTGGTCACGGTCCTGGTACCCAAGGACCCCCGCCGCGAGCCCCGGCAGGACGTCCGGAAACTCCTGCATGAACTCGCCGAGGTACTGCGGGAGTGCGCGGACGCGATGATCCACAGCGATTCCACGCAGGCCTGGCACGCCCTCATCCGCGGCCGGAACTGCCAGCCGCTGGTGGACCGGATGCGCCAGACCCTCCGGGCCTCCGGCGAGGTGGCAACCCTTGCCCCCGCCTACCGGCGGCACCGTGACGAGCTCGCGGACCTGGAGCACTCCCTGGACTTCATCGACCTCGCACTGCGCAACAGCCGCGTGTTTGCCCGCCGCCTGACCAGCGCCATCAACCATGCCGCGCTCACGGATGAGGCCACGGACAACATCTCCGAGGCCCTGCAGGAAACGGCCGCGGCCGTGGATGAGCTGACCGTGGCCCTCTCCGAACTGAACGACGGCGCCCGCCGCGCGCACTTGCGGGTGGCACGGCAGGAGCTGACGCTGGTTGCCTCGCGGCTGCACCCGAGGATGCTGGACGTGCACCGGCTGGAGGGCGAAACCGTGGTGATGCTGTTCCGGCCGCTCATGGTGGACCTGCTGGAGGCCAGTGGCATGGAACCGCAAGAAGCCCGCGCCGTCCTGCCGCCGCTGTAGCTTGCGTCACACCAGGTTCACGAGGGCCACGTAGCTCAGCGTTCCCAGCCCGACGCTGAGCAGCGTTCGCCGTCCGCCGAGGAAGTGGGCGGCGACGGTGACTGCCACCGCGACGCAGACAGGCATCAGGTGTCCCGCATCGGCGACAACTTCGCTGCGCAGCGTGGAAGCGGCCAGGATGACGAGGATTCCGGCAGGCATCCACAGCGACAGATTCCGGACCAGGGCTGACTTCCGGAGCGGTCGCAAGGCCGCGAAGGGGAGGGCCCGCAACGCGAGGGTAATGGTGAAGACGACCGCCAGGACAGAGACGATGTACCAAGTTTCAGGCATTCTGGATTCCTTTCCTGGCGGCCAGGAAGTGGCGTGCGATCAGCAGGGCGATGAACGCCATCAGTCCGGCGAACAGCGCGACGTCGGGCACTAGGACCGCAGCAGCGATGAACGCAGCAGCCCCCAGCATGAGTGAGGGGACCTGCCGGCGCGACTTCACGGCGTCGAGCGTCAACGTGACGAAGAGAGCGCACAGCGCGAACTCGAGCCCTTCAATGCGGGCCGGCAGCAATGCCGCGATGCCGATCCCGGCGAGCCCGCCGCCCACCCAGTACACCTGGAAAGCCACTTGCATGCTGACAAGGCGGCGGCCCGTCCATCGGCCAGTCGACGCCGCGGTCACGGCGTAGGCCTCGTCGATCATGGCGTAGACCGAATAGGCCTTGGCCCACGGCGAATTCACAAGGTGCAGGGGAAACGTGAAGCTGTAGAAGACGTGCCGGAAGTTCACCAGCAACGTTGTCAGCGCGATCGTCGCCAAAGGTGTCATGGCCGCCATCATCCCGATGAGCAGCAATTCAAGGGAACCCGCGAATCCCGCCACGGACAGGGCGGGCGCCACCCACCACGGCAGGCCGGACTGGACCACCAGGAGGCCGAAGGCTATGCCGAGCGGAAACATGCCCAGGCCGGCGGCGAAGGAATCCTTGATGCCCGAACGGATTTCCTGGCTTGGCGTGGGAATGGGCGGTGGGGCAACGATGGGCGGGGAGGGGTTGTTCACATCTTCAATGCTCCCCGAAGGACCGGGCCACGCGATTGCCAATATTGCTCACACGCCGATTCGATGGGCAATATAAACGCATGGACAAGATCGATCGCGCAATAATTATGGAGCTTATGCGCGACGGGCGCATTTCCAACGTGGATCTCGCCGACAAGGTGAACCTCACCCCTGGCCCCTGCCTGCGGCGCGTGCAGCGGCTTGAGGAGTCGGGAACCATCCTCGGGTACCGGGCGGTGGTGGATCCCGCCGCGCTCGGCCGCAGCTTCGAAGTCATCCTCGACGTCGACATCAACGCCTTCGACCGGGAGAGCGTCTACGCCTTCGAGGAAGCCATGGCCGGCTTTGGGGAAGTGACGGAGATCCACCGCATGTTCGGCTCCCCCGACTACTTCGTCAGGATCGCCGTTCGCGACTTGGAAGCCTATGAGGAGTTCCTCAGCGGACACGTCCTGACCCTGCCCGGAATCCAGAAGGTGGCCTCGCGCTTCACCATGAAGACCATCAAGTCTGCCCACTGAGCCACGTTGTCGTACCCCTCCACTAACCTGAACCCATGGCAACCAAGACTTCCCGCGCATCCAAGACCCCCGCGTACAAGTGCGCCGAATGCGGCTGGACCGCGGTCAAGTGGGTGGGCCGCTGCGGCGAGTGCCAGGCCTGGGGAACCGTGGAGGAAAGCGGCGCCACTGTTGCGCGCACGACGGCGGCCGCTACAGTTTTGGAGCCAGCCCGCCGTATCGCTGAGGTAGATGGAACAACCGCCGCATTCCTTCCCACTGGCGTCGACGAACTCGACCGCGTCCTGGGCGGAGGACTCGTGCCCGGAGCCGTCATCCTGCTCGCGGGGGAACCCGGCGTCGGCAAGTCCACCCTGCTGCTGGACGTCGCGGCGAAGTTTGCGCGCACCGGCCAGGACGTGCTGTACATCACGGGCGAGGAGTCGGCAGCCCAGGTGAAGCTGCGCGCGGACCGGATCGACGCCGTCGCGCACACCCTGTACCTGTCCGCCGAAACGGACCTCGGCCAGGCACTGGGCCAGGTGGAGAAACTTGAGCCCAAGCTGCTCATCGTGGACTCCGTGCAGACGCTCAGCAGCGCGGACGTGGAGGGCAGTGCCGGCGGCGTCTCGCAGGTGCGCGAGGTTGCTGCGTCCATCATTGCCGCCGCCAAACGCCGCAACATGACCACGCTCCTGGTGGGACACGTGACCAAGGACGGAACCATCGCAGGCCCGCGCCTGCTCGAACACCTCGTGGACGTGGTCTGCCAGTTCGAAGGCGAGCGCCACTCCCGGCTGCGGCTGCTGCGGGCCGTGAAGAACCGCTACGGGGCCACGGACGACGTCGGCTGCTTCGACCTCAATGAGGCCGGCATCGAGGGCCTGGCGGATCCCAGCGGGCTGTTCGTTTCGCGGACCCGCGAACCCGTGTCCGGCACCTGCATCACCGTCACCATGGAGGGCCGGCGTCCCCTGCTGGCCGAGGTCCAGTCCCTGCTCGCCGAGAGCCCCAATTCCCAGCCCCGCCGCGCCACCAGCGGCTTGGACAGCTCCCGCGTCTCCATGCTGCTGGCGGTCCTGCAGCAGCGGGCGGGCTGCCTGCTGCACAAGGACGACTCCTATGTGGCCACCGTGGGCGGGGTGAAGCTGAGCGAACCGGCAACGGACCTCGCGGTGGCCCTGGCCGTCGCCTCCGCAAAGGCCCGCAAGGCGCTGCCGCAGCGGCTCATTGCCTTCGGCGAGGTGGGCTTGGCCGGCGAAGTCCGTCCCGTGCCCGGCATCAACCAGCGCATCCAGGAAGCCCACCGGCTCGGCTTCACGCATGCCGTGGTGCCGGCGAGCCCCAACGGGTCCGGTCCGGTCCCCGACGGGTTCTCGGTCCGGGAAGTCGGGCATCTGGCCGAGGCCTTGGAGCTGCTGATCGCGTAACTCCTCCGCTGCTGCGGAGTGTCGTTCGCGCCGGGTGGCGCGGTTTCCGGAAGATTTAGCCTATGACCAAAAGAACTGTGCTTATTGGGGGACGCTTTTTCTTCGGCCTCTTGACGTTGGTGGCTGTGGGAACACAGCTGCTTGTCCATCTGGGACTGGGCTTCGACCCCTGGAACTTCTTCAGCTACTTCACCAACCTGTCCAACATGTTCGCCGCGGCGGTGCTCCTGATCAGCGGCTACCGGGTGCTGGTCAACAAGCGGCCCAGCGAATTGGACGACGCCACTCGAGGTACCGCCACCATCGCCATGGCCGTGGTGGGCCTTGTCTTCGGCGCGCTCCTGGCCGGCGAGGATCTGGGCTCAATGGTGCCGTGGGTCAACATCGTGGTCCACTACGTGATCCCCGTGGTGATGGTGGTTGACTGGCTGTTCCAGCCGCCGCGCGCCACGCTCACCCTGAAGCACCTCTGGTACTGGTTGCTGTATCCCATCGCCTACCTGGTCTACAGCCTCGTCCGCGGCACCTTCGTGAACTGGTACCCCTACTGGTTCATCGACCCGGCACGCGCCGGCGGCTGGGGCGGCGTGGTGGTGTTCGCCGTGTCCATTGCCGTGGGTTTCGTGCTGGTGAGCCTGGCCATGCTGTGGCTCGGCAACAAGCTCAAGCGACAGGTGGACTACTGAGGCCCACCAGCGCCGACCAAGGCTACTTGGCCGGGTTGTGCGTTCCGATCGGCACCAGCGTCAGGCCCGGGTGGTTCTTCTCGATCCGGCGCAGCGCCCAGATGTCGTTGAACAGCGCCAGGTACTCGCCGTCTGACCTCAGCAGCACCTCGGCGCCCACCACGTTGGCCAGCGCAGGCATGGCTTCCGGCGTGGAGATCCTGGCCATGGAATACGGCAGGCGTTCCAGCCGCAGCGGGGCGTTGAAGTCGTGTTCCATGCGGTCCTCCACCACCTCGAACTGCATGGGCCCCACGGCGGCAAGCACCGGCGACTGGTCGCCGCGGAGGTCGGAGCGCAGGACCTGGATGACGCCTTCGTGTTCGAGTTGCTCGATGCCTCGGCGGAACTGCTTGAACTTGCTGGGGTCCTTGGATCGGGCCACCTGGAAGTGTTCCGGGGCGAAGAGCGGGATGGCCGGGTACTCCACCGCGCCTTCGAGGAAGAGGCTGTCTCCCACGCGCAGCGTGGAGGCGTTGACCAGGCCCACCACGTCGCCGGGGTAGGCCTCGTCGATCACTTCGCGTTCCCGGCCGAAGACCTGCTGGGCGTACTTGGTGGCAAAGGACTTGCCCGTCCGGGTCTGCGTCACCACCATGCCGCGCTCGAAGACTCCCGAACACACGCGGATGAAGGCGACGTGGTCGCGGTGGGCCTTGTTCATGCCTGCCTGGACCTTGAAGACAAAGCCGGAGAACGCCGACTCCACCGGGCGCGGGCTGCCCTCAACGTCAGGGCGGGGTGCGGCGTGCGGCGCGAAATCCACCAGCACGTCCAGGAGTTCCTTGACGCCGAAGTTCAGGGCGGCGGAGCTGAACAGGATGGGGGTGGCGGTGCCCGCGTGGAAGGCGTCGACGTCGAACTCAAGGTTGGACTCGATCACGAGTCCGGCCTCGTCCACGGCGTTGGACCAGTCGACACCCTGGCTGTCCGAGGCCTCTTCGGGAGTGAAGTACTCGGTCAGCGCGATGCTGGCGCCGGCGTTGTTGCGCTGGAACCGCGCGAACCGGTCGTTGCGCAGATCCCAGACGCCGCGGAAGTCGCCGGAGATGCCCACGGCCCAGGTCAGCGGCATCGGCTGCAGACCGGTGCGTTCGGTGATCTCGTCCATCAACGCGAGCGCGTCCAGGCCGGGGCGGTCCCACTTGTTGATGACGGTGATGATGGGGAGGTTGCGCTGCTTGCAGACCTCGAAGAGCTTCATGGTCTGCGTTTCCAGGCCCTTGGCGGCATCCACCAGCATCACGGCGCAGTCCACGGCGGCCAGGACGCGGTAGGTGTCTTCGGAGAAGTCGGCGTGGCCGGGGGTGTCCAGCAGGTTGATCACGCTGTCCCGGTAGGAGAACTGCAGCGCCGCGGAGCTGATGGAGATGCCGCGGTCCTTTTCCATCTGCATCCAGTCCGAGACCGTTTCCTTGCGGTTGGCCTTGCCGCTGGACGCGCCTGCCGTGCCGATGACCTTGGCGTGCAGGGCGAGCGCTTCCGTGAGCGTCGACTTGCCGGCGTCGGGGTGCGAAATGACGGCAAAAGTACGACGCCGGGCCGCCTCTTGGTGAATCTCTTGGACTCGTGCGGGGTTCAGGACGTCTTGGGACACGGTGCTACTTTCGCTGCGGTGCGGGTGACCCCTTGCGCTTGGCGGGGACTTAGGGGGAGGGACTGGCGGGAGGCCGAGTACCAAGTTTATCGTTGCGGCTGCCAACCGCCGAAAAGGAGCCTTCCGGCATCCCGGCCCGGCGTCGGAAGTGCCTCCCGGCCAGTCGCCGTCGGGCCTGTTCCGGAGCGCTTTCCGGACACCCCCGGATGGGGCACTTTGGGGCTTGCCTGTGCGGTTGTTGGCCTTCTTTACCTCTAATAATCCACCCGCTCAGGCAACGGACTTCCAACCCGGAGGGCTGACAAGGCGTCGGGCATGTATTTACGGACGGCCATCCGGCGGATAAACGGACGCCAGGACGCCGCAACGGCCAGCATGGCAAGGCCGACCATCAACAGGACACGTTGACCGCCCTCGTACTGCTCACGGCTGACGCTGGCCATTACAGCACGGCCATGACTCCCAGGGACGAATCGAATCTCCAAGACCTCCCCGGGCTGGTGGGGTACGACCCCCGAAAAATCAACGGGAACAATTTCGTCTGCAATCCGCACGTTGGCTCCGACGTCCTGGCCTTTGGCGTTCATTCGAAGCGACTCAACGGGCAGGCTGCGGATCTCCGCAGCCTCAGAGTAAAGCGCGCCTGCACCTGCCAATGAGAAGGCGCCAATTGCTGCCAGGACAACTCCTGCAAGGATACTCACCAACGGGACCAGGATGCGGGCCCGGAACCCGTACAGAGCCCTTCGAACCCGGGGATTTGCCGGCCGGGGCGCATGGATCCGAACATACTTGCGGGCCCGACGCTGCCAATCCCGTTCGTCTTCGCCAGGCCTAAATGCGGGAAACAGAGACTCTACTGCAGCCGGGTGTTCCAGGTTCAAAGGGGTTCCTCTTTCTGTCGGACTGGCCCTGCACTCAAGGACTGTAGCGAACAATGGGCCCGCCGACGGGCAGGCGCGTCTCCGCCACAATGTATGTCTCCGGCAATGTCCACGTTCCGCACTTTGCCCGGCCTTTTCTGCATGGAGAAACGAGCCACTTTAAGGCTTTCTGGTGCGGTTAACGCTGCTGGGACCCTCTATCATGGTGCTAGCCGCTGCCGGGCCGTTTTCCCGGCGCCGCAGCCTGGCTGTCAAGGCTTGTCTGCGAGCTATGGCTTGCACCTTTGAAGGGAACATCTATGGCTCGGAGCCCCGAAGAATCGCTCAAGGCGACTCTGGGCAGGGTTGCGCCCGGCACTCCCCTGCGGGACGGCCTGGAGCGCATCCTCCGTGGCCGCACCGGGGCCCTGATCGTGCTCGGCTCGGACCGCACCGTGGACTCCATCTGTTCCGGCGGCTTCGACATCGGCATCGATTTTTCCCCCACGCGCCTGCGCGAGCTGGCCAAGATGGACGGCGCCATCATCTGCGACAAGGACGCCGGCAACATCCTCCGGGCCGCCGTGCAGCTGATGCCGGATTCCAGCATCGAAACCCAGGAATCGGGCACGCGGCACCGTACGGCTGAGCGCGTGGCCATCCAGACCGGCGTCCCCGTCATCTCCGTCAGCCAGTCCATGCAGATCATCGCCCTGTACGTGAACGGGCTCCGGCACGTCCTGGAAGGTTCCGAGAAGGTCCTTGCCCGCGCCAACCAGGCCCTGGCCACGCTGGAACGCTACAGCGCCAGGCTGGACCAGGTGACCAGTTCACTCTCCGCACTGGAAATCGAAGCCATGGTCACCGTGCGCGACGTCGCGGTCACCCTGCAGCGCCAGGAAATGGTGCGCCGCATCTCCGAGGAAATCGCCCAGTACGTCCTGGAACTCGGCGAGGACGGACGCCTGCTGTCCCTCCAGGTCGAGGAACTCACCATGGGCCGCGGCCCGGGCAGCGACGTCATCATCCGCGACTACGCCGATCCCGACGCCACGCCGGAGGAGATCGAAGAAGCCGTGCAGGCGCTGCTCAACCTGGACTCCACGGAGCTGATCGACCTCGCCAAGATCGCGGGGATCATGGGCTTCTCCGGCGGGGTGGACCTGTTGGACACCGTGGTGCAGCCCCGCGGCTACCGGCTCCTGTCCGGACTCACCTCGGTTCCCAAGGCGGTGGCCGACCGCCTGGTGGACTACTTCGGCGGGCTGCAGAACCTGATGGCGGCCACCATCGACGACCTCATGACCGTGGACGGCATCGGCGACCAGCGCGCCCGCACCGTCCGCGAGGGCCTGAGCCGCATGGCCGAAGCCAGCCTCTTGGACCGCTTCCTGTAAATCGGGCCAAGGGGTGTCCCGCGCTTCTCAGCCGAGCTGGAAGACCGCCTTGGTGCTGGTCTTGTTCCCCAGCCGCGCCACGAAGGTGTAAGTTGCGCCGCCTGCGCCGGGCTTTGCGGCGACCACCGTACACCCTTCCACGGTGCGGTCGCGCTTCCACTTGAAGTTTCCGGTTTCGCTCGCGCCCGGCGCGATGGTCTTGACCAGGTCCTCGCTGGCTGCCTGGCAGTCCCTCGAGGAGAAGATCCGGTCCGCGCCGCTCATCACCAGGAACTCCATCTGGGATGTCCCCATGTTCACCTGGCAGGGCGCCGTGCCGCCGTTGGTGACCTTCATGATCAGCACCGGCTGCTCTTCGGCACCATAGGCGGGCTTGTCCGTCGCGGCGGCCACGGTCACCAGGCTCAGGTCGCACACGGCGCTGGGCGTGGGCGTGGCCTGGCCCGCCGTGGCGAGGGGCGTGGTCCCGCCGGCTGGCGCCTGGGTGGACTGGACGTCGCCGCCGGAGGCGCCGGCATCGGCGCCGGGGTTTCCCGCCAGTGCGCTGCTGATCGCCAGGATCCCGCCTGCGAACAGTGCGATCACGAGCACAAGAGCCCCGAACACCACCTGCCTCCGACGCCGGTACACGGCGGGACTTGCCCGTCGGGTTCCCGGCCGGTTTCCCGGCTTGGCGGGAGGCCGGGTTCCGGACTTCGCGGAAGACCGGCTGACTCCGGCGGCCGGCTTCACGGCCCGGGCAGGGCTTTTCGCCGGCGCTTTCTTGCGCCCGGACGGTTCCTGATTGCCCTGTTTGACCATGTTTCTAGGCTAGGCACGCGGCGGGCCGGGTGCCCCTTCACCACGCCGCTGCGGGCCAATCCGGCCCAGTATGACGTGCTTGACATCCTCCCCGGACTGAAGCCCGGGGATTCCTGGCCGCTAGGCGGCCAGTTGGTTGGCGCTGCCAGCCGAAGCTGGGCTTGTGCGCCCTGATACCGCATGTCCTGCGGCCGTTGTGGTTCTCAGTGCGCGGTCGAGTATGACGATCGCGGCGTTGGTGTCGGCGTGTGCTTCGTGTCCGCAGGCTTGGCACTCGAAGACCGCTTGGCTCTCGCGGTTCCCCGGTGCGCAATGCCCGCAGGCGGCACACGTTCGACTGGTGTTCTTCGGATCGACCCGCAGGAGATTTCCTTCGGGCATTTTATGTTCCAGCCGGGTGAGGAAACGCCCCCACGCCGAGGCCAGGATCGCCCTGTTCAGCCCGGCCTTCGCCCGCGCCCCGTTCGGCAGGAAAACGGTTGGGGTTTCGGGGTCTGGTTTCGGTTTGGGCCGGCGGACCATGTTTCGGATCCGTAAGTCTTCGACGGCTATCAGGCCGTGAGTTCTGGCAAGTGTTGTTGTGGTCTGCTCAAGCCAATCGGAACGACGGGCCTCGAGCCTGCGCCGCAGCACAGCCAGCTTCTCCAGGGTCTTTCCCCGACGCCGGGAGTCCTTCTGCTGTCGCGAAAGCCTTTGTTGCAACCGGACAAACCGGCTCTGCTCCCCGGTCGTGAGCGAAGGGGCCTGGAACATGCGCCCGTCACTGAGCGCCAGAGTATTGGCCACGTCCCTGTCGATCCCTACCGCGGCTCCGGTGGCGGCCATCCGCCGGGCGGGGGCCGGTGTTGTGAACGCTACATGCCAGGCGCCGTTTTGGTGGGTGACCCGCGCGGACGACGCGGACGTGATCTGCACCCAGTCACGGCTGATCCGGAACCGCACCCGACCGATCTTGGGAACCATCACCTCACCCCATTTGCGGTTGAGCCGCCGCACCGACAGGTCCCGGATCACGAACGAACCTTCACGGTCGGAACGCCGTTTAAACTTCGGGTACTTCGCACGGCCGGCAAAGAAATTCCCAAAGGCGCGGTCCAGGTCCCGCAAAGCGGCCTGCTGCACCGAGGAGGACCCTGCCCGCAGCCATTCCGCCTCGCCCCGGAGTTCGGCGAGTTCGCGCATCTGCGTCGCGGTGTTCACCCTTGGTGCGCTCAACGGGCCCCGCAGATGCTTATCCCGACGCCACATCGACCTCTGCTCCAAGCCGATATTGAACACGAAGCGGGCATGATGGCAGTGCTCCATCAGCCCGGCTGCCTGGCCGGCTGTCGGGTATAACCGCTGCCGAATACTCACACAACCGACGATAAACAGAGGGGCGGACAATTAACACCGCCACCTATCTGCGCACCCGCCACAGCGGAAAGCTCCTGCACGAAACACCCAGTGTTCGTAACCAAATACCGGCGCCGGGTCTTCAACAATCAGATGCTCACCGCCTGCGAAACCACCATGCGCAACGTGTGCTCCATCCTCGAACCACTGGATTTAGCTGGCTCCCCCGCCCTGAAAGGCAGGCTTGCGTGCTACCAGTCACCGGTCATCCGCAGGCCGTTCCACTACAGTTGATGGCAGCGCGGCGGCACGAGCAACCGCACAGCACCCAAGGCGGCACCCAAGCCGCAGCAGCCAGAAACCCGAGAGAAGCAACGCATGACACCGCCCGGAACCATGGTGCCCAGCGCCACACAGCCCGGCGCCACGGACCTGGCCGGACTCCACCACGCCCTGGATGGCTGGTTCGCCGAATCGGCCCGCGAGCTGCCGTGGCGGTCGCCGGACTGCAGCCCGTGGGGCATCCTGGTCAGCGAGGTCATGCTGCAGCAGACGCCGGTGGTCCGCGTCCTGCCCGTCTGGGAGGACTGGATGCAGCGCTGGCCCACCCCGGCACACCTGGCCAAGGAACCCGCCGGCGAAGCCGTCCGGCACTGGGGCCGGCTCGGGTACCCGCGCAGGGCCCTTCGGCTGCACGCGGCCGCCGTCGCCATCCAGGAGCAGCACGGCGGAGCGGTGCCGGGCACGCACCACGAGCTGCTCAGCCTCCCCGGGGTGGGCGACTACACGGCCGCCGCGGTGGCTGCTTTCGCCTACGGGCAGCGCGAAACAGTGGTGGACACCAACATCCGCCGGGTCCACGCCCGCCTGGTTTCCGGCCACGCCCTTCCGGCGCAGTCGCTCACGGCGGCCGAAATGCGCCTGGCCGAGGCCCTGCTGCCGCACGACACTTCCCTCTCCGTGCGCTGGAACGCCTCGGTCATGGAGCTCGGCGCGGTGGTCTGCACGGCCCGCTCGCCCAAATGCGCCGAATGCCCCGTCCGCGCGTCCTGCGCCTGGCTCGCCGCCGGTGAGCCACCGCCGTCGTACACGCCCAAGGGCCAGGCCTGGCACGGCACCGATCGGCAGGTCCGCGGCGCCGTGATGGCCGTCCTCCGCGAAGCTGACGCCCCCGTTCCGCGCGAGATGTTCGAGCACGCGCCGGCCGATCTCGGCTTCGCGCCCTCCGGCGTCGGGGTTCCGCTTGCGGCGCTGCACCGCCTCAACTCGGCGCCCCAACAGCTTGGCCGCGCCCTGGACGGCCTGCTGCGCGACGGTCTCGCGGAACTGCACGACGGCGGGCTGCAGCTTCCGGCCTGAGGCACCGCCGGGCGGATATCGCTTCGGCAACGGCCCCCGCCGGCCATAACAATGTGGCCGCCGTTTCTACCGGTGCCGTGTGCGTGCCGGGGCCGGCGGCTTACCCTGAGGCATGGGCAGGTTCGGATTGGCTGCGGCTTTGATGACGACGGCGCTGTTCCCCGGGTGCCAGCCGCAGCCCGTCCCGTGCCCTGCCATTGCGATGGCCCCCGTGGTCACCGTGACCATCGCGGCCAGCTACGTTCCCGCCGTGGCGTCCCTTCACTTGAAGGCCTGCCAGGACGGCGCGTGCGAGGAAGAGGATTTGGAGCTGATGCCCGGATACGTCTCCATCGACCAGGGCTGCCGGCCGGACGGCATGTGCTCGGCCACGTCCTCACCCGACGGCACCCGCGTCGGCCACTTGTTCCTCCCGAACTTGAGCGAATCACCCATTGACGCCACGGCAAGCGGCACCGGCCCGGACGGCAACCCCCTGCCTACACGGACCATCACCTTCACGCCGAAGGCAAACTATCCCTACGGCGAACAGTGTGGCAAGTTCATCACGGCCAGCCTGGAGCTGGACGCCGCGGGACTCCGGCAGCGCTAGATTTCCCCGAAGCCCTCCGCCGCCAGACGGCGCACATAGTCCACGGCCTTGGCCGCGTCCTTGCCGCGCGCTTCCACACGAAGCGTCCCGCCCTGCCCCACCGCGAGCGTCATGAGCCCCATTATCGAGGTGCCTTCGACGCCGTTGACGGTCGCTTCGGCGTCGAGGGAGGCCAGGCCGCCGGCGATTTTCGCGGCAGGGCGGGCATGCATCCCCAGTGGGTTGATGAGCTCGAACTCGCCCAGCACCGCTGGCTCTCCGGCGCCTGCGGCTTCGGCATCCGTGGGCCCGGACGAGCTGCCGCCGAAGCCAACCGCCTCCGCAGCCTTGCGTACATCCTCGACGCCGGCACCTCCCTGCGCGGCAACGGCAGCGGCCACCAGGCCCTCCACCAGCGGCGCGTCGGCCAGCAGGACGGCTTCGGGCTGGGAGCAGAATTCGACGGCGGACTCGGCCGTCATCACCGCCGAACCAAGGTCGGTCAGCACCACCACGCCGTCGCCTGCCGCTCCGGCCAGTGAATGCTCGACGGCGGCCAGCACCTTCTCGAGGCTGGTGCCGATCCGCTCGTCGTCCGTGCCCCCGGCGGCGAGAAGTACGACGTCGGGAGCCATCTGGGCTGCAAGTTCCACGGCCCCCTCGGCGATCTTGCCGCTGTGGGAGACCACAACGATCCCAACCGTCATGCGGCGCCGTTCCCGGCTGCGCCCGCAGACTCCGGGGAAGCGGCGGCCGTCGCCGCAGCACGCAGCAGCAGCGCGCTGGACGCGGCGCCGGGGTCCCGGTGCCCGGCGCTGCGCTCCCCAAGGTAGCTTGCCCTGCCCTTGCGGGCGACCAGCGGATCCGTGGCCACCGCCCCCGCTTCCGCAGCCTCCGCGGCCGCCATCAGTACAGCGGTGGTGTCCCCGCCTGCCGCGGCCGCTTCTGCTGCTTCCACCGCCGGGGTCCAGGCATCCACCATGGTCTTGTCACCGCTTTCGGCCTTTCCGCGGGCCACGATGCCGTCCCGGGCGGCCGCCAGGGCGGCTGCGAGCGCGGCTGCGTCCAGCTCGGCGGCATCGCCGATCGACGTGGCGGCGCGCAGGTAGGCGGTACCGTACAGCGGCCCGGCGGCCCCGCCCACCGTGGACATGAGCGTCATGGCGGCCAGCTTCAGTGCCGCGCCCGGGGATGCGGGCGGGGCGTCCTGCAGCTTCTGGAGCACGGCCCTGAAGCCGCGGTCCATGTTTTCGCCGTGGTCGGAATCGCCGATTGGCCGGTCCAGCTCAATGAGCTCGGTGCGGTGTTCTTCCATGAGCCCAGCGGACAGCCGCAGCCATTCCACCGCCCAGGCAAGGCCCAGCCCCACGCCTACCTTCCCCAACGCAGGGCGGCCGTGTGCACGGGCGCATCCCAGAGGGCCGCGAGTTCGTCGTCCAGGCGGAGGACCGTGATGGAGCAGCCCTGCATTTCCAGCGACGTGACGTAGTTGCCCACCAGCGAGCGCTCCACCGTGGCGCCCTTCTCGGCGAGCAGCTGCGCAGCCCGGCGGTAGACGATGTAGAGCTCGCTCAGGGGCGTGCCGCCCATGCCGTTCACGAAGAGCAGCACCTTGTCTCCAGCGGTGATACCTAGGTCTTCCATTACCGGGTCCAGGAGCCGGCCGGTGATGGCGTCGGCGCCTTCCATCGCGATCCGGTGCCTGCCCGGCTCTCCGTGGATGCCGATGCCGATCTCGATCTCGTCCTCTGCCAGCTCGAAACTGGGAACGCCGGCGTGTGGAACGATGCAGCCGGTCAGCGCCACGCCCATGGTGCGGACGTTCCGGACCACGCGCTCGGCAATCTCGGTGACGGCGTCCAGGGCGTCGCCACGTTCCGCGGCGGCACCGGCAATCTTCTCCACCATCACGGTTCCGCCCACGCCGCGGCGGCCTGCCGTGTACAGGGAATCCTCGACCGCAACGTCGTCGTTCACCAGCACGGTCCGGACGCTGACGCCCTCGGCCTGGGCCATCTCGGCCGCCGTTTCGAAGTTCAGGACGTCGCCGGTGTAGTTCTTGACGATGTGCACCACGCCGGCCCCGCCGTCGACGGCCATCGTGGCCGGAATGATCTGGTCAGGCGTCGGTGAGGTGAAGACGGCGCCCGGCACGGCGGCGTCGAGCATTCCGGGGCCAACAAAACCTGCGTGCAGGGGCTCATGCCCGCTGCCGCCGCCGGACACCAGTGCGACTTTGCCGGCCACCGGCGCCCCCTTGCGGATGACGAATTTAGGTTCTGGGTGGACATCCACGAGGTCGGCGTGTGCCATGCCGAAACCCTCGACGGACTCGTCCACCACCGCTCGGGGATCGTTGATGAGCTTTTTCATGGCGCTGCTCCTGGGGTGCTGGGCTGGTGCCTCGACCCTACTACCAGCACCGGGAGTGCGGTAGAGCCGGGCCGGCAGCCGTCGCCCCGGACGGATCCCCTACGTTGAATGGCGGAAGGGACAGCCCCCAATGACTGTCCCTTCCGCAAACTTCACCCCTGCCGCATCGGCGCCGTAGCTGTGCCGGATCTCCGCCGGGTGTACCCCGCGGGCTCTGCGTTGCAGGAGCTATGTTGCGGTGCGATCGGGCCAGATGGGAGAGCAGAGGTTCTGCCATCCAGCCGCTTTCCCTGGCGCGTGGGCCTCGGGCACTTCGTGGGGAATCTCAATCTGGAACGCTGAAAAATCCGGAAAAATGACACGGTCTTGCATCGTTGCCTCCCAAGCTGGGCTGGTCACCATTGAAGTGGGAACCGCAACCAGTTTATCCATCAAGTTGATATATGTGAAGCCCTTGCGTCATTTCCGCCCAACAGAGAGTCACGCCGGGAGGACGGAACCGCCCAGGCTGCGGGGACTAGAGAATCCTGATCATCCGGGTGTTGCCGAGGGTGTTGGGCTTGACGCGGGCCAGGTCCAGGAATTCGGCCACGCCTTCGTCATGGGAGCGCAGGAGTTCGGAGTACACCTCGGGGTCCACTGCCGATTGGTCTTCCATGACCTCGAAGCCGTGGCGCTTGAAGAAGTCCACCTCGAAGGTCAGGCAGAAGACCCGGGAGACGCCCAGGGCCTTCGCGTCCTCGAGCAGGCGTGCCACCAGCACGTGGCCCACACCTTTGCCGCGCCAGCTGTCGGCGGCGGCCAGGGTGCGGACCTCGGCCAGGTCTTCCCACATGACGTGGAGCGCCCCGCAGCCGATCACCTCGCCGTCGACGGATTCGGCAATGCGGAACTCCTGGAGGCTTTCGTAGTAGGCCACGGTTTCCTTGGCCATCAGGATCCGCTGTTCGGCAAGGGGCGCCACGAGCCTCTTAATGGCCGCCACGTCACTGGTGCGGGCAGGGCGGAGGCTGAAGGTCGAAGTCACTCCCCCATCCTACGAGGCCAGCCGCCTACAGCCCCAGCTCCTCCGGGACCGGGATGTGCTCGCCCAGGACCTGCGTGGCCAAGAAGTGTTCCACCACGCCGCGAACGCAAAAGCCCCGCCCACTCCTTGCGGAACGGGCGGGGCTTTACGTCGTTGGCCGAGGCGGCAGGATCCTTAGGCGCTCGGGGCAATCTCCGGGATGCGCGGCTTGGCGTTGCCTGCGAAGGTGAACTTCGCTTCGTCGCCGGCGCCGTCAACGTCCACCACCACGATGTCGCCGGCGTGCAGCTCGCCGAACAGGATCTTCTCGGAGAGCTGGTCCTCGATCTCGCGCTGGATGGTGCGGCGCAGCGGCCGGGCACCCATGGCGGGATCGTAGCCGCGGGTGGCCAGGAGGACCTTGGCGGCCGTAGTGAGCTCGATGCCCATGTCCTTGTCCTTGAGGCGCTTCTCCAGCCGGGCCACGAACATGTCCACGATCTCGATGATCTCGTCCTGCGTCAGCTGCGGGAACACCACAACGTCGTCAACGCGGTTCAGGAACTCGGGGCGGAAGTGCTGTTTGAGCTCTTCCGTGACCCGGGCACGCATCCGGTTGTAGCCGGTCTGGGTGTCCGTGCCGGATTGGAAGCCCGTTGCGACGCTCTTGGAGATGTCGCGGGTACCCAGATTGGTGGTCATGATGATCACGGTGTTCTTGAAGTCCACCACGCGGCCCTGGGAGTCGGTCAGTCGGCCGTCTTCCAGGATCTGCAGCAGTGAGTTGAAGAGATCCGCGTGGGCCTTTTCCACTTCGTCGAACAGGACCACGGAGAACGGACGACGCCGGACCTTCTCGGTCAGCTGGCCGCCCTCCTCGTAGCCGACGTATCCGGGAGGGGCACCGAAGAGACGCGAAACCGTGTGCTTCTCGGAGTACTCGGACATGTCCAAGGTGATGAGGGCGTCCTCTTCACCGAACAGGAACTCGGCGAGCGCCTTGGCCAGTTCGGTCTTGCCCACGCCGGTGGGGCCGGCAAAGATGAACGAGCCGCCGGGACGCTTGGGGTCCTTCAGGCCTGCACGGGTGCGGCGGATTGCCTGAGAGAGTGCCCTGATGGCCTCGTCCTGGCCCACCACGCGCTTGTGCAGTTCGACTTCCATCTTGAGCAGTCGGCTGGACTCTTCCTCGGTGAGCTTGAAGACCGGGATGCCCGTGGAGTTCGCCAGAACTTCCGCGATCAGGTCCTCGTCAACCTCGGAGACGTCGTCCATGCCGCCAGACTTCCAGTTGCGTTCCTTCTCGGCACGCTCGGCAATGAGCTTCTGCTCCTTGTCGCGCAGCGAGGCGGCGCCTTCGAAGTCCTGGGCGTCGATGGCGGATTCCTTCTCCAACTTCACCGCGGCGATGCGCTCGTCCATGGCCTTGAGCTCCGGCGGAGCGGTCATGCGGCGGATGCGCAGGCGCGCGCCCGCCTCGTCGATCAGGTCGATCGCCTTGTCCGGCAGGAAGCGGTCCGAAATGTAGCGCTCGGCGAGGGTAGCAGCGGAGGTGAGGGCGCCGTCGGTGATCGTTACGCGGTGGTGTGCCTCGTAGCGGTCACGCAGGCCCTTGAGGATCTCGATCGCGTGCGCGACGGATGGCTCCTTGACCTGGATCGGCTGGAAGCGGCGCTCCAGCGCGGCGTCCTTCTCGATGTGCTTGCGGTACTCGTCAAGCGTGGTGGCGCCGATGGTCTGCAGCTCGCCACGGGCAAGCATCGGCTTAAGGATGGATGCGGCGTCGATGGCACCCTCAGCAGCGCCGGCGCCGACGAGGGTGTGGATTTCGTCGATGAAAAGGATGATGTCGCCGCGGGTGCGGATTTCCTTGAGGACCTTCTTGAGGCGCTCTTCGAAGTCACCGCGGTACCGCGAGCCGGCAACCAGGGAACCGAGGTCAAGCGTGTACAGCTGCTTGTCCTTGATGGTCTCCGGGACATCGCCGCGGACGA
>NZ_JAFNLL010000057.1 GCF_017368795.1 Arthrobacter cavernae
AGGGGGTGGGGTTGTGCTCGCCGTACACGGTGGCGGAGGAGCTGAAGACGATGGAGCGCACGCCGTATTTGTCCATGGCCCGGAGCAGGTTCAGGGTTCCCACGATGTTGTTGTGGTAGTACGCCAGGGGCTCCTGGACGGATTCTCCCACGGCCTTGAGGCCGGCGAAGTGGATCACGGCGTCGATCCGGTGCTGCTCAAAAACCTGCTCGACGGCGGGCTCGTCCACGAGGTCCACCCGGTGGAAGGCCGCGGTCTTGCCGGTCAGTTCGGCGACCCGGCGGAGGGACTCCTCGCTGGAGTTCACCAGGTTGTCGATGACAACGACGTCGTGGCCGGCTTCCTGAAGGGACAGAACGGTGTGCGAGCCGATGTAGCCGGTGCCACCGGTGACAAGAATTCTCATGGATTCCTTCGCGGGACGAGAGCGTCGCCACATCCGTAATGGGCGTTCTAAGCTACCAAGAATCTACACGAGTAGATCAGATACCGGAAGGCCATTTGTGAAATTTTGTGAAAGAAAGTTATATTTTGCTTGTTCGCCCGCAACGGCATCCAGCACGTCATCCCGGTGCCAACTTCCTAGGTGCAGCCGCAGGACTGCCTGATGAGGAGTTCTGTGGGGAAGACCTGGTGCTGCGGTTCTCCGCCTTTGCGCACGTCCACCAGGGCAGCAACGGCTGCCTCCGCCATGGCCTGCACGGGCTGCGCAACTGTGGTCAGGGTCGGCCAGGCGTACTCCGCGGCAATGGTTCCGTCGAAGGACACCACTGCAATATCGCCCGGAACGGACAGCCCGGATTCATGGATGGCGCGCATGATTCCGACGGCCTGCACGTCCGAGCTGGCGAAGATCGCCGTCGGCCGCTCTTCAAGCGCCAGCAGCCGCCGTCCGGCGTCGTAGCCGCCAGCGAGGGTGAACAGCCCGTAGTCCTCAGGCCCTTCCGCCAGCCCGGCGTCGGCCAGCGCGCGGCTCCAGCCCTGGCGGCGCTCATCCACGGTGCCTGAGGCGTTAACCCCAATTGCGAGCGCGATGATGCGGTGTCCGTGGCCGATCAGGTGCTCGACGGCAGTCCGGGCCGCCGCTTCCAGATCAACACCGACGCTGCTGAAGCCCGGGGCCTTCGCGGGATGGTTGAGTAGAACGCAAGGAATCTCGGCTGCCTCGAGCTCGGCGTAATCAGGCTCGTCCATGAGGCTGAAGAGCACCACACCATCAACCTGCCGCGCCGCGAGATTTCGCACCTGGCCCCGTTCCCTGTCCGGATCGCTGTCCGAGTTGGCCAGCAGCAGCGAGTAGCCCCGGGCACCCGCCGCCTCTTCGACCGAGTGGGCGAAGAGGGCAAAGAAGGGGTTGAAGTTGTCCGGCATGACCAGGCCGATTGTCTCGCTGGAGCCCAGCTTGAGCGCCCGTGCCGCGGCGTTTGGCCGGTAGCCCAGCACACGGATGGCCTCCCGGACCTTCGCTTCCGTTGCCGGTGCCACCTTTTTCGGGCCGCCGTTGACCACATAGCTGACGACGGCGGTGCTCACCCCCGCGTGGTGGGCCACGTCCTTGCGTGTGACCGGGCCACGGGGGGTGTGCATCTCCGAAATAGGCATGAGGACCATGCTAGCCAGCGGAGGCGTCTCCCGGAGCATCGCCGAAGTCGCGGATGGCCAGCCGTTCCCCGCCGCGCAACGCTGATTCATGGGCCACGACGCCAGGCAGGGTGAAGCGCGCGGCCACCCAGGCGTTGACGGGGGGCAGGGTTCCGGTGGCTACGGCTGTGACAAAATCGTCCACCAGGAAGCTGTGGCTGCCTTCATGGCCGCTGGGCAGGGCCCGCAGTTCCGCCGGCAGGCGTGAGGCGTCGTGGACCGGAGCCAGGCCCGAAACGAAGGCGTCGCGCAGGGCCGGATCCACCTCCGCCAGGGACGGATCGTCCAGCGGGATGCTGGGCAGGGTGCGGATCTGCTCGCTGACGTCGGTGAAGCCGTCCTTGTCCTGCCAGACGGCGGTTTCGACGAGCTGCTCGAAGCTGCCCTCTGTACCGAAGTAGCGGAAGCGGCTCTCGCGCAGGTGCGAGGGGTAGCCCACGCGACGGAATTCGTTGATGCGGATGCTTCCGCCACCGGCCATTTCAAACAGCGCGGTGGCATTGGAAAAGTCGTTGTCGAACATGCTGACGTCCTTGTCGAAGACGCCGTCGCCACGCTGGTCGCGCACACCAATGCAGCTCACGCTCGTGGCGTGGCTGCCAATTCCTCCCAGCACGCCGCCGAGCGAGTGCGTGGGGTAGAGCATGGGCGGGTAGCTGGCGGTCTTCTGCCAGTCATCGCCCCCGCTGTACTGGTAGGCGGCGTAGAAGCCCAGGTCCATGTCGTGCACATAGTCGCCCTCGGCGTAGAAGATCCGGCCGAAGGCACCGGCGTCCTTCTGCTGGCGGGCATAGATGGTGGCGGGGTTGTAGTAGCTGGTTTCACCCATCATGTACGTCAGGCCCGTCTCGCGGACCGCCTCGATGATGGCCGCGATCTCCTCCTCGCTGATGGCCATGGGCACGGCGGAGTACACATGCTTGCCTGCACGTAGCGCCCGCACAACCAGCGGGCCGTGGGTCCAGCGCTGGGTGAAGATCGCGACGGCGTCCACATCGCTGGCGAGCATGTCTTCAAAGCTGGGGAACGTCCCGCCCAGCTGTTGGCGTTCGGCCAAGGTCGCAGCCCTCTCCGGCAGGACATCCGTGACATACACCTCCGAGACTTGCGGGTGCGCCTTGAAGAGCTTGGTGAACTGGCCTGCGAACTGGCCGGCGCCTACTACGCCGAGTGAAAACGTCATTGTTTGATCCTCCGTGGGTCTGTGGGTTGTGGGATTCATCGAGTCTCCCAGCGTGATCTACTCGAGTCAACCAAAACTCCCTAAATCAAAGAAAATCTCACAAAAATTCACAGAAGACCTTCCGAAGGCCGGGGTCAACGTGATGGAATTGTCCCCGATCCCGGCCCGTCTACTCGAGTCGCCACACCATTTCAAGCCACGCCAAAGGAGTCCCATGCCTGAGAAGTCCGCCGCGCTCGATATCGAATTGTTGCCCGGGGAGGTCTGGTGGGGAGGCGCCGTGGCCGACGGGCAGGCAATGCCGTTCGGGGCACTGCCACACCACCGCAATCTGGCCGACAATGCCGGGCTCGCTGGAGATCCGTCAGCCGGGGCCAACCAGTCGGCACCCCTGCTGCTCTCGAGTGCCGGGAGGATCGTCTGGTCCGGGAGGCCCTTCAGCTTCACGTTCGGGGACGGCCGGCTTGGCGTGGTCCCGAGCGATGAAGACGTCCAATTGTTGGAAGCACCCCTCGGGACCCTGCGGGAAGCCTTCCTGCTGGCTTCGCAGCGGTTCTTCCCGGCGTCGGGCCGCATTCCGGCGCGGGAGCTTTTCGAGGGGCCGCAGTACAACACCTGGATTGAAATGCCCTACGCACCCACCCAGGACGGCGTCATCACCTACGCCGACAGCCTCCTGGAGGCCGGTTTCCCGCCGGGCGTCCTCATGATCGACGACCGCTGGTCGAGGGACTACGGCGACTGGCGCTTCAACGCCTCGCACTTCCCGGACCCCACCTCGATGGTCGAGGAACTGCGTGCCAGAGGCTTCCGGGTGATGCTCTGGCTGGTGCCATTCATCAGCCCGGACAGCGATCAGTTCCGTGAACTGCGCGCACTCGGGCTGCTGCTCAAGGGCCCCGATGGTGAAGTGATCGTGCGCGAATGGTGGAACGGCTTCAGCGCCATGCTCGACGTCACCAACCCTGAGGCAACGGCGTGGCTCAAGGCCCGGCTGGACGCGTTGCGGGACGAACACGGCATCGATGGATTCAAGTTCGATGCCGGAGACCTGAGGGACTACCGCGCAGATGACCAGGCTGCCGACGGCACCGGTCCGGTAGATTTGTGCGAGGCATACGCCCGGCTGGGTCTGGAGTACAGCTTCAACGAGTACCGGGCGTGCTGGAAAATGGGCGGCCAGCCCCTCGCCCAGCGCCTGCATGACAAGCCCCCGACCTGGGGCAGCGACGGCCTCCTCTCGCTGGTTCCCGAGGGCCTGGCCCAGGGCCTGATCGGCCACGCTTTCACGTGCGCCGACATGGTGGGCGGAGGCGACCTCGCGGCCTTCGCCCCGGGGGCGTCCGTGGACCAGGAGCAGTTTGTCCGCTACGCGCAGTGCGCGGCCCTGTTCCCGATGATGCAGTTCTCCATCAACCCAAGCCGCGTGCTCGACGCCGAACACCTCGCGGCGGTGCACGGCGCAGTCGCGCTCCGCCAGGAACTCCTTCCCGAGATCCTTGCACTGGTGGAACACGCGGCCCGGACGGCAGAGCCCGTCATCCGCCCGCTCGCCTACCACCACGCGGGCTTCGAAGGTGTGACCGACCAGTTCCTGCTCGGCGAGGACATTCTGGTGGCACCCGTCCTCCAGGCCGGAGCAACCCGCCGCACCGTGGTCCTGCCGGCCGGAACCTGGACCGGCCCGGACGGCGTCGAACGCGGCGAGGGAACCGTGGAGATCGCCGTCGACCTCGGCACATTGCCCGCTTTCCGCCGCACCGGCGCTTAACCGCACGGGCATCCGCGCTCCCAATCGCGCCCAAAAACGCAAGAAACAAAAGAAAATCTCACAAAAGATCACAAAAACTCTTGACGCCCAGAAATCTACTCGTGTAGATTCGTCTTCAGTTGTTAGCCATGTCACATCCAGGAAGGGTCGAAGATGACCACGCTCACCAAACAGCCCGGTCCGGGGCTCTCCGCATCCAGCGGGCCCCGGAAATCACGGAAGCGGGGCAAGCCGTCCGCAGGTTTCCGCGGCATCGGCGATCTCAAGATCGCACTTCTCTTCATCGCACCCGCAATGCTCGGCTTCTTGCTCTTTTACCTGGTGCCGACCGTCCGTGGCATCTACCTCAGCTTCACGGAGTACAGCATCCTCGGGGACCCTGAATGGATCGGGACCCGGAACTACGAGCGCATCGCCAAGGATCCGCTGTTCTGGAACGCCCTTGGGGTCACCTCGGAATACGTCGTCATCAACATCGTGCTCCAGACGGCCCTCGCACTCGGTCTCGCGATCCTGATGCACCGGGTGGCCAAGTCCACCCTCATCCGCGGTGCGCTCCTGCTCCCGTACCTCATGGCAAACGTCATCGCCGCTCTCCTGTGGTTCTGGATGCTCGACTACCAGATCGGCATCATCAACCAGCTCATCGAGTGGACCGGCCTTCCCCGTGTAGCGTTCTTCGGCAGCGAGCAGTGGGCCATCCCCACCCAGGCGCTCATCAACACCTGGAGGCACATGGGCTACACCGCGCTGCTGATCTTCGCTGGCCTGCAGGCCATCCCCAACAGTGTTTACGAAGCCGCCAGCATCGACGGATCCAAGGCCGTCAGCACCTTCTGGCGGATCACCCTGCCGCTGCTGCGCCCCGTGCTCGTCCTCGTGCTGGTCGTGACCGTCATCGGCTCCTTCCAGGTCTTCGACACCGTCGCCGTCACCACCGCCGGCGGCCCCGTCAACGCGACCCGCGTGCTGCAGTACTACATCTACCAGCGCGCCTTCAACGAGCAGGACTTCGGCTACGGCTCGGCCCTGGCCGTCATCCTCTTCCTCATCCTCGCCCTCGTGGCCTTCATCCAGATGAAGTTCCTCCGAGGCAACCAGTCGGACCTGGACTAAGGACACCCCATGACCACCCTTACCTCCCCCAAAACCGGCGGCCGCCGTCGTCCTTTCACAAGGAACAGTCCTTTCACAAGGAACCGTCCTTTCAACTGGCGCCGTACCATCGCGTGGACCCTGCTCGCAATCGCCATTGCCGTCAGCGTGCTGCCCTTCTTCTGGGTGCTGCGCACGGCCCTGTCCACGAACGGTTCCCTCGCCGCGAACTCCGCGAGCCTGCTGCCCGCTGACTTCAACCTCGGAGCCTTCAAGCGGGTCTTCGGCCTCCAGACCGCCGCCGAAGCAATCGCGGAGGGCGGCTCGGGAGCCTCGATCAACTTCTGGCAGTACCTGTGGAACTCGCTGCTCTTCTCCAGCATCACCACCGCGGGCGCCGTGTTCTTCAGCTCGATGGCCGCCTACGCCTTCGCCCGGCTGCGCTGGAAGGGCCGTGACGGCGTCTTCTCCCTGTTCCTCGGCACCATGCTGGTCCCGCCGATCTTCACCGCCCTGCCGAACTTCCTGCTCATCAAGAACCTAGGCCTGCTCAACTCGATGCTCGGCCTGGTGCTGCCGTACCTGTTCATGACCCCGTTCGCGATCTTCTTCATGCGCCAGTTCTTCCTCAACATGTCCCGCGAGGTCGAGGAAGCCGCAATGCTCGACGGCGCGAAGCACTTCCGGATCTTCTTCCAGGTCGTCATGCCCAACGCGGCCGCCCCGATCGCGACCCTTGCGCTGCTGACCTTCATGGGCCAGTGGAACGAGTACTTCTGGCCGCTGCTCGTCGGCACCACCGAGGAAGCACGCGTGCTCACGGTAGGCCTGGGCGTCTTCAAATCCCAGTCACCCCAGGGCGCACCGGACTGGTCCGGCCTCATGGCGGCCACCCTCGTCTCGGCCACGCCGGTCCTTATCCTCTTCGCCATCTTCGGCAAGAAGATCGTCAACTCGATCGGCTTCAACGGCACCAAGTAGGCCTCCCTCCCTCTCATCCCCTCAACGGGGCCCGGCACGCGCCGTGTCCCCACCCCACCCTGTCCCGAAAGGACCCCCATGAAGAAGAAAGCACTCGGCGCCGTCGCCCTGGCCGCTGCAGCCACCCTCGCATTGTCCGCCTGCTCCGGCGGCTCAAGTGGAGGAGGCGGCGGCGATGCCGCCAAGGGCGAGATCAGCTACTGGCTCTGGGACGCCAACCAGTTGCCCGCCTACAAGCAGTGCGCCGAGGACTTCCAGAAGGCCAACCCGGACATCACCGTCAAAATCACCCAGACGGGCTGGGACGACTACTGGAGCAAGATCACCACCGGCATGGCCTCCGGCACTGCCCCGGACGTCTTCACCGACCACCTCGCCAAGTACCCGGACTTCCTCAAGACCAAGCAGCTCGTCGCCCTCGATGACGCGATCAGCAAGGACAAGGTGGACCTCTCCCAGTACAACGAAGGCCTGGCGGACCTCTGGGTCGGCCAGGACGGCAAGCGCTACGGCCTGCCCAAGGACTGGGACACCGTAGCCCTCTTCTACAACAAGAAGATGGCCACCGACGCCGGCCTCAGCCCCGAGCAGATGGGCTCGCTGAGCTGGAACCCGCAGGACGGCGGCAGCTATGAGAAGGCCATCGCCCGCCTCACCGTGGACAAGAACGGCAAGCGCGGCGACGAGCCCGGATTCGACAAGGCAAACGTCGCCGTCTACGGCCTCGGCCTGCCCAACTCCGACGCCGGTGGCGGCCAGACCCAGTGGAGCTACCTCAGCGCGACCACCGGCTGGACCCACACGGACAAGAACCCCTGGGGCACCCACTACAACTACGACGACAAGAAATTCCAGGACACCATCGCCTGGTGGGCCTCGCTCGTGGAGAAGGGCTACATGCCCAAGCTCGAGACCACCGTCGGCGCGAACATGGCCGACAACTTCGCCGCCGGGAAGTCCGCCATCAACTCCAACGGCTCCTGGATGATCGGACAGTACACCGGCTACAAGGGCATTGAGCTTGGCATCGCCCCCACGCCGACCGGCGTGAACGGCAAGCGCGCCTCGATGTTCAACGGCCTGGCCGACTCCATCTGGGCCGGCACCAAGAAGAAGGACGCCGCCATCAAGTGGGTCGAGTACCTCGGTTCCACCGCGTGCCAGGACGTCGTTGCGTCCAAGGCCGTGGTGTTCCCCGCAGTGAAGACCTCCTCGGACAAGGCCGCCGAAGCGTTCAAGGCCAAGAACGTGGACGTCACTGCCTTCACCCAGCACGTGAAGGACAAGAGCACTTTCCTGTTCCCCATCACCGACAATGCCGCCAAGATTGAGGGTGTCATGAAACCGGCCATGGACGCGGTCATCGCAGGCAAGTCCCCGGCCGGCTCCCTGACAGCAGCCAACGAACAGATCAACGCAATCTTCACCAAGTAACACCAACCCCAGAAACCAGTCCGGGCGCCGCCGCTTTACTCCTTTGACGGCGGCGCCCGGACTCTCCACTCCTGCAAGCAACGCACCGACTCCACGAAAGCGATCCCCATGGACCCCCTGCACCTCCGTTCCGCCGGCACGAGCCTCCTGCTCGCCTTCTACACCGGCGAGGCCCAGATCGTCCATTGGGGCGCCGACCTCGGCGATGCCCTCCCTGACCTCAGCCTCTTCAGTGCCCCCGTACCCCACTCGGCCCTTGACGTCCCGATCGTGGCAGGGCTGCTGCCCCAGGCTTCCTCGGGCTGGCCCGGCCGTCCCGGCCTGCGCGGGCACCGCACCGACGCCGGAGTTCCCGGCTTCGACTTCTCCTCCGCGCTCCGGATCGTCTCGGCAGAGCTCGACGGCGGGGACGCCGCCGTCGTCCTACAGGCTGACCCGGACACGGGCGTCGAGGTGCGCACCAGCCTGCGCCTCGGCCCCTCGGGCCTGCTGGAAATCCGCCACACCCTCACCAACACCGGCACCACGCCGTACGTGCTGGACGAGCTCGGACTGGTGCTCCCGGTGCCGGGCGACGCCGTCGAACTCCTGGACCTCACCGGCCGCTGGTGCCGCGAGAACCACCCCCAGCGCCACCAGATCGCCCAGGGCACCTGGGTCCGCTCCGGCCGGCACGGCCGCACGGGCCACGACTCCTCGCTGCTGGTGGCCGCCGGCACCGCTGGCTTCTCCAACCGTTCGGGCCGCGTCTGGGCCGTGCACTTCGGCTGGTCCGGCAACCACGAACAATACCTTGACTCCCTCGCGGACGGCCGCCGCATGCTCGGTGCCTCGGAGCTTCTCGGATCGGGCGAAGTGGTGCTCGCCCCCGGTGCGGAGTACAGCACGCCCGTGCTGTACTCCGCCTACTCGGACCATGGCCTGGACGGCGTGACCGAGCGATTCTACGAGTGGTTCCGCGCCCGGCCGCAGCACGTGGCCACGCAGGGGGCCGCAGGCGGCTCCGGCAAGGCCCGCCCGGTGGTCCTGAACACCTGGGAGGCCGTGTACTTCGACCACCGGATCGAGCCGCTCATCGAGCTGGCCGAGTCCGCCGCCGAGCTCGGCGTCGAACGCTTCGTGCTCGACGACGGCTGGTTCCGCGGCCGCCGTGACGATACCGCGGGCCTGGGCGACTGGTACGTTGACGAGGGCCTCTGGCCCGAAGGCCTCACCCCGCTGATCGACGCCGTGACCTCGCGCGGCATGGAATTCGGCCTGTGGGTGGAACCGGAAATGATCAACCTGGACTCGGACGTCGCCCGTGCCCACCCGGACTGGATCGTCGGCCCGGCCGCAGCGTCCCACAAGGACGGCGGCCGCCTGCCGCTGGAGTGGCGGAACCAGTACATCATCGACCTCGCCAACCCGCAGGCATGGCAGTACATCTACGACCGGATCGACGCCCTCCTGCGCGAGAACAACATCAGCTACCTCAAGTGGGACCAGAACCGGGACCTGACCGAACACGGCCACGGCGGACGGCCCTCGGTCCACGAGCAGACCCTGGCCGCGTACCGCCTCTTCGACGCGCTCAAGGCCTCCCATCCGCAGGTTGAAATCGAGTCCTGCTCCTCCGGCGGGGCGCGTGTTGACCTCGGCATCCTGCAGCGCACGGACCGCGTGTGGGCCTCAGACTGCAACGATGCGCTGGAACGGCAGACCATCCAGCGCTGGACCCAGGCCGTGCTCCCGCCGGAGCTGGTTGGCGCACACGTGGGGCCGACGCACGCCCACACGACCGGGCGCACCCACAGCATCACCTTCCGCGCAATTACTGCCCTCTTCGGGCATTTCGGCATGGAGTGGGACATCCGCAAGGCCAGCGGGCACGAACGGGCCGTACTGCTGCGCATCATTGCGATCTACAAGGAGCACCGCGGACTGCTGCACTCGGGAGTGCGGGTCAATGCGGATCTCGGTGAGCCGAACCTCCGCCTGCACGGCGTGGTCTCCCAGGACGGATCGGAGGCGCTGTTCGCCGCCGTCGTCCTGGCTTCCCTGGCCGCCGAAATGCCCGGCAACGCGGGCATTCCCGGCCTGGACCCGGACCGCACGTACCGGGTGGAGGCCATCATGCCCACCTCGGAGGACCTGCCCGTCACGGTGGAGGGCGACGCCTACAGCCCGTTCGTGCAGATCACGCCGCCCGCATGGCTCGACGGCGGCCTGACCGCCACGGGCCGCTTCCTCGCGGAAGTGGGGCTGCCGCTGCCGGTCCTGCGTCCCGAACACGCGCTGCTGCTGAAGGTCACGGCGGTCTGATCCGCTGTTGTTGCTGGGCCTGTGGGCGGACAGACATACGGAGTCTGCCCGCCCACAGGCGTGCCCGCATGATCGTATGATCGCCTGATCGCCTGATCGCCGAAGCATGCCCTTCGGGCGAACCTGGCCAGTTTTCGACTCCGAATCAACGGACGCCGGATTAATGTCAGTGGTCAGTGGTGAGATGGATTCATGGAGATCACCAACAGCCTGAGTGAGAGGACCCCGCAGCCCGTTGCTGCATCTGATCCCGCGCGGTTGCTGGACGAGATGGTCTCAACGCTGGAGTCGCTGGAAGCAGCCATCGCGGGCCTGCAGGCTCTGCGGGAGTATACGCTGGCCATGGCGTCGCGGGTGGCGGACTTCATGAACGACGGCGGCGCGGTGCGGCCAGGGTTCGACGCCGTGCGGTGGGATTCATGCTCGGCGGAGCTGGCTCAGCGTGCGGTGGCTGCCGAGATCGCAACGGCAACCCGTGCAAACGATCGCACTTTGCAACGGCAAATAGGTCAGGCGGTTGAGCTTCTGGACCGTTTCCCGCTGACTTTCAATGCCCTTGCGGAGGGCCGGATCAACCTGGCACACGCCCGCGTGATCCAGGAGGTCGGGATGGTGCTGGACGAGCCTGGGGCTTTGTCCCGGTATGAAGCTGTGGTGGTGGCGTTCGCGGAACAGCAGGCTCCTGGGCGGGTGCGACGCATGGCTGTCCGGGAAGCCGAGAAAGTCCAACCAGAACCCCTGAGCAACCGGCACGAGCAAGCCCATGAGGAACGCCGTGTCTGGGTGACGCCGTTGCCGGATGCATGGCCGAACTCGCAGCGGTGCTGCCCGCAGCCGTGGCATACGGCATCCACGACAGAATCACCCAGATGGCGCACGCGCATGCAGAAGCGATGGCAGTCCGGGCACCTGACACTGTTGAACTGCGTCGGAGCACTGAACTGAGTCGAACCACTGATCAGCTCCGTGCCGACCTCCTTTCGGACCTGCTGCTCCGCAGTGTTCCGACCGGGCATGACACCCCGGACGGGCTCCTGGCGGCGATCACGGCCCGGGTGGATGTCACAGTCCCTGTGCTGAACCTGACCGACTGCGAAGGCCTCGTTGCGGGCAAAGCCGCCTGGACGCCGGCCGAGCTGGACGGACGCCACCCGATCGACCCTGACACGGCGAGGGTCTTGGCCGGGGAGGCGACTCGTTGGAACAGGGTCCTGACGGACCCGTTCAACGGCGCAGTATTGGCCGTGGACAGGTACCGGCCGGGCGAAGATCTCAGACGGCTCCTCAGGGCCCGGGATTCAAGGTGCCGCTTCCCCGGTTGTGGGATCAAGGCCCGTGAACTGGATTTGGACCACACACTCGACGCGGCCCTCGGTGGAGCCACCGAAGCTGGCAACCTCGCCGGGCTGTGCCGACGCCATCACATGCTCAAACACCACTCACGGTGGAAGATCCGGCAGATCGGAGCCGGGGTTCTGGAATGGACCAACCCCAACGGCCGAAGATACACAGACCACCCACCCATTCCTGCGACGTATACAGCATCCATCACCCACAATCCAGGCTCGGCGCCGGGTGATGCCTCTGACCCGCCGCCCTTCTGAGTCACTGCCGGTTACCGCTCTGCTGGCCCACGTTCCGCGCCACCTCGCTGCGGAGGGGTCTCTCGCCCGGGGTTCCAGGCGTAGGCTGTGACTAGGGTCCTTCCACCGCCTGGAGTCTGCCATGGACACTGAAACCGCCGCTGTCACCGGCCATGATGTCACCACAATCACGTGCGTCTGCGGCAACACCGTCGGCGACGACGGACTGATCCAGGCGAATTCGGAGGGCGTGCCGATCCAGGCTGGCGCCGACGTCCCCGCAGGCCTGGCGTCATGGCCGGATGATGGCGAGCTTTTCACGCTGTGCCCGTCATGCGGTCGGGTGTACCGCGATTCCGTGGTGGAGGAGACTGGCACGGCACCGGTTGCTTTCAGGGTGGATGTGGCCACCGGACCGATTGCCGAGGCCATCCGCCTGCACTGGGACCTCAGCGCCGGAAGTGACAGGTCATGAACGCGCCAAGCACCGCGTGCCGCCTATACATTGGGAACCATGACTGACGCATCCTCCGCCTCCGAAACCGGCCGCGGCACCATCCTTGTTGTCAACGGACCCAACCTGAACCTTCTGGGAACGCGCGAGCCGGAAAAGTACGGTACGTCTACGCTGGCCGACGTCGAACAGCTGGCCATGAACGCCGCAGCCAGCCACGGCTTCACGGTCGACTGCGTCCAGTCCAACCACGAGGGCGACCTCCTGGACGCCATCCACGCCGCACGGACCACCGCCGTCGGGATCGTCATCAATGCCGGCGCCTACACGCACACCTCCGTGGCCCTGCGCGACGCCCTGGCGGCCGTGCAGCTGCCCGCCGTCGAGGTCCACATCACCAACGTGCACCAGCGCGAGGAATTCCGGCACCACTCCTACCTGTCCCCCGTGTGCTCGGCAGTGATCGTGGGCGCGGGCGTGCTGGGCTACAAGCTGGCCATCGAGTACCTGGCCGAAACGCTCTAGGCACCGGAACGCTCTCTCACGTTTGAGGCACTTTCACCCAACGCTCTCCCACATCATGTGAGAGAGCGTTGGGCGAAAAGGGCGTTTATCTGAGAGAGCGTCCGGCGGGGTTATTTCCAGGTGCGGGGCCTATTTCTGCGTGCACTGCCCTGGGGACACCGGGGCGCTGAGGGCGGGGGCCTGGGCGGCCACGGGCCCGAGGTCCTCCATGGTGAGGGCGAAGCCAAGGGCCGCGTCCGTGGTGGTCTTGGCGAAGATCACGCCGGCCACGGCGCCTCCGGTGGTCAGGAGCGGGCCGCCGGAGTTGCCCGGCTGGACGTCGCCGGCAAGCCGGTAGACGAGTTCCGGGGCGGGGTTGTCCCCGTAGATGTCCGGGACGAGCAGCGTCGAGATGCCCTGCACGGTGGCGGGCTTGGACTGGAAGGGCCCGCCGTGCGGGTAGCCTGCAAAGGCCGCAGGGCTGCCCGGGCCGAGGTCCGGGCTCAGGGGCAGCGGCGCCGTGGGCAGTCCGTCGACGGCCAGGACCGCCAGGTCACGCTGGCTGTCGAAGTACACCACGCGGCCCGCGAGCGCACCGCCATCGGGAATCTCCACCACCGGCTGGGACACGCCGGCCACGACGTGCGCGTTGGTGACCACACGGCCGGGCGAGACCACAAAGCCGGAGCCGGTCTGGTTCTGGCCGCACTGGTAGGCCGTACCCGCGATCTTCAGGACCGAGCGCGCCGCATTGTTCAGGGCCGGGGTGTTAGTGCTGGCGTCCGGTACCGGAACCGGCTCGGTGGGGCCGATGCCTTCAATCAGCTTCGGGATGCCGTTGCCAATGACGGTGGACCGGAGCTGCGCCATGGCGGTCTTGACGGGTGTGGGGGTGAGCCCATCAATGAACCTGATGACCTTGGATTCGGCCAATTGCTGGGACACGAACGGCACACCGAGGGAGCTGATGCTGAACGCCAGCATGGACATCACCAGGGCGGCAACCACCACGCTGACGGCGCCACCCACCAGGCGGTCCACCCCGTGCAGGGGCTTGATCTTCACCGCTCCGCGGACCCTGTGCCCCATCATGGTTCCCAGGCCATGGCCAAGGGCCACGAGCACGACGGCGGAGCCGATGGTGGCGGTGAGCCTCCAGCCGCTGTCGCTGACCAATCCGCTCACCAACGGCACGGCCATGAACGCCGCGACTGCGCCCACAGCGAAACCGGCGATGCCGCCGAGGGTCACCAGGAAACCGTTGCGCAGGCCATAGATCAGGTAGGAGACAAGCATCAGAACCAACGCCAAGTCCAGGATGGTCAAGCCAAACACCATTGCTCCTCACAGCAGGGTAAGCCCCAATTGTAGAGGCGCGGGCTGACAACAAGCCGTGAGAGCCGGACCCGCAGAGGCCCTCCGCGACGGCCCACGGACGGCCTCGCGGCGGCCCTCCCGTGTGATTTCGGGCGTTTCACGTGCCAAGTACGTCACAGAAGCGCCAAAATTCTGAAACAATGGCTGGAGCGCCACGACCGAAACTTACTCAGGAGACTTTTATGGACATCGAGGTATTGCGCCGCGCACCCCTCTTCGCCACCCTAGACGACGACGCCTTCCGCCTGCTGACGGATGAGCTCACCGAGGTGGACCTTTCACGTGGAGCCTCGGTGTTCCGCGAAGGTGACCAGGGTGACCAGCTGTACTTCATCGTGTCCGGCAAGGTGAAGCTCGGCCGCACCTCCCCCGACGGCCGCGAGTCTCTGTTGGCCATCCTCGGCCCGGGCGAGCTCTTCGGCGAAATGGCCCTGTTCGACCCCAGCCCGCGCACCGCCACGGCCACCGCCGTGTCCGAGACCCGTCTGGCCGGCCTGCGCAACGAGAGCCTCAACGCCCTGCTCCGCACGCGCCCCGAGGTCTCTGCCCAGCTGCTGCAGGCCCTGGCCCGCCGCCTGCGCCGCACCAACGACTCCCTGTCCGACCTCGTCTTCTCGGACGTCCCGGGCCGCGTGGCCAAGGCCCTCCTGGACCTGGCCGACCGCTTCGGCCGTCCGGCCACCGACGGTGTCCTGGTGGCCCACGAGCTCACCCAGGAAGAACTGGCCCAGCTGGTGGGCGCTTCCCGCGAGACCGTGAACAAGGCCTTGGCCGAGTTCGTCCAGCGCGGCTGGCTGCGCCTCGAAGCCCGCGCAGTCGTGATCCTCGACATGCAGCGCCTCCGCCAGCGCTCCCGCTAAACCAAACAAGAAAGCCGCTCCGGTTCTGAACCGGAGCGGCTTTCTTTGTTAACTCACCTCCGGCGGAAGGCGCACCTTCGCCGTCGCTTAGACACGATCGAAATGCGCCGCTACGGTCGCTGGGCGACCTTCACGGCGCGATCGATCGCGATGCGCTCCTTTGCGAAGGCCCGCAATCCGCCTCGAAAACTGCCGGTCAAGGACAGAAGTCCGGCGTCCGGCAGCGTGCGTCTAAGCGAGGAACGAGCGAGCACGCCGAGGACGGCGGACTTCTGTCCTTGGGGTAAGAGGTCAGCGTTCCCGCTGCGGCTCCCCGGCGACGGTCTTGGCCGCCTCGACCTCGAGCATCAGGATCCCGCCTTCGTCGACGAGCCTCGGCTGGTACAC
>NZ_JAFNLL010000058.1 GCF_017368795.1 Arthrobacter cavernae
CGGCGGACTTCTGTCCTTGGGGTAAGAGGTCAGCGTTCCCGCTGCGGCTCCCCGGCGACGGTCTTGGCCGCCTCGACCTCGAGCATCAGGATCCCGCCTTCGTCGACGAGCCTCGGCTGGTACACGTGGGCCTTGCGCTTGTAGCTCAGGTAGGCGATGCAGCCGTTCGCCGCGGCCATCTTCTCGAGCATGATCTCGGATCCCGGCACCAGCAGTTGGCCGAGCGTCAGCCCCGCAGTGTTTTCCTGGGCCACTTCATCGCCCAGCGCCGTGGTTTCCCGGAGTTCGATTGCCTGGGCCGCACACACCCAGCGGCCCCAGACGCCTTTGCTCTCCAGGAGGCTGGGCTGCTGGCTGATCGGCACGGTGGCGGCGAAGTAGCGGGTGTTGAAGCGGCGGTGCGCAAAGTCCGGGCTGAGCCAGTTGACCAGCGGCTTGAGCAGGTCGGTCCGCAGTGACAGGCCGCGCTTGGCCAGGACGTCCGTGAACGATTTCTCCTGCGCGGCAACGGCCTCGCGGGCCTTCATCCATTCGTGCGTGGACGTCGCTTCCACGGTGGAGGACTGGTCCGTCCCGGCCAGCAACACGCCGGTTTCCTCAAACAGTTCGCGGATGGCGCCCACCACGTGGCGGCGGGCGAGCCCGACGTCGGTGGTCCCCAATGTCTCCGCCCAATGCTGCGGGGAGGGACCCAGCCAACCGACGGCGTCGTCGTCGGACGCCTCCAGCGAGCCGCCCGGGAACGCGAGGACGCCCAACGGCGAGGAGCCGGGCCGGTAGCCCAGCCACGTCTCCAGGCCGGTGGGCGAGTCCCTCAACAGGACAACGGATGATGCATAGCGGGCGGCCCTGGGGGTCCGCTCACCGAGTTGAAGCCAGTTTTGCGCCGCGCCTTCCAGTTCGGGAGGGAGGACAAACAGGCGCCGGGCAAGCTGAGGCAATTGAGTGAACCGGTTCCTTAGCTGAATTCAGCGATCAGTTCGACCTCTACGGGAGAGTCGAGCGGAAGAACCGAAACGCCGACGGCGGAGCGGGCGTGGTGCCCGGCCTCGCCGAAGACCTGGCCGAGGAGTTCGGACGCACCGTTGATGACGCCCGGCTGGCCCGTGAAGGAAGGATCGGAGGACACGAAGCCCACCACCTTGACGATGCGCGTGATGCGGTCCAGGTCGCCGATGACGCTCTTGATGGCGGCCAGCGCGTTGATGGCGCAGACAGCGGCGTAGGCCTTGGCGTCCTCCGGGGACACGGTGGGCTCGTCGGAGCTGCCCTCGGTGCCGGTGGAAACCTTGCCCGAAGCTTCGAGTTTGCCGTTAATAAACGGCAGCTGCCCGGAGGTGTAAACGTGGTTGCCGGAGATGACTGCCGGCACATAGGCGGCCACGGGGGCGGCCACTGCCGGAAGGGTCAGTCCGAGCTCGGCAAGGCGCTGCTCGACGGCGGAGGCCGGAGCTGCGGATTCCGCGGCAGCAGTGGTTTCTGCGGGGGTTGTCATGGTTACTGCTTCTCCCTTTTCAGGTATGCGACGAGGCCTTTTCCATCCGGTCCGGTGA
This sequence comes from Arthrobacter cavernae, assembly GCF_017368795.1. GTDB lineage: Bacteria > Actinomycetota > Actinomycetes > Actinomycetales > Micrococcaceae > Arthrobacter > Arthrobacter cavernae. Next base: position 1,554 of record NZ_JAFNLL010000058.1, read on the forward strand.
CGACCTGGACCAGCTCCCAGCCGTCCTCACCCCACTGGTCCAGGATCTGTTTTGTGGCGTGGATAATGAGCGGAATCGTCGCGTACTCCCATTTGGTCATGACAGAAAGACTAGCCCTTGCCGGTAAAGTGGAAAACATGGCGACTCGTAAGAACCCCATATTCGACACTGCCACAACCCTCGGAAAGATCTTTGGTTTCCTTGGTGTGAGCGCAATTTGTGGCGTCCTGGTGGCCGGCCTGCTGGTTCCGGCTGCCGCCGTCTCGGGCAGTACCGCGAGCGGTTCCATCCAGTTCTTTGATGCCCTTCCGGCGGAGCTCCAGGTGGACCCGCCGAGCCAGAACACCACCATCCTGGCGGCGGATGGCAGCAAGATCGCCTCGATCTACATGGAGAACCGCACCAAGGTTCCGCTGGACCAGATGAGCCCGTTTATCAAGGACGCGGTCATCGCCATCGAGGACAGCCGCTTCTACGACCACGGCGGCATCGACACCACGGGCATCATGCGCGCGGTCGTCAGCACGGCCCGCGGCAACAAGCAGGGCGCCTCAACCATCACGCAGCAGTACGTCAACAACGTCATCAACGAGTCCCTGGTGGCCGAAGGCAAGGACGCCGACGTCCAGCTCAACGGCAGCAAGAGCGTGGGCACCAAGCTGCGTGAGATGAAGCTTGCGATCGCCCTGGAGAAGAAGTTCTCCAAGGAGCAGATCCTTGAGGGCTACCTCAACATCGTCTTCTTCAACACGGACGCCTACGGCATCGAAGCCGCTGCCAAGCTGTTCTTCAGCACCACGGCCAAGGACCTCACACTGCCCCAGGCGGCCCTCCTTGCCGGCGTGGTCAACAGCCCGTCCTTCTACGATCCCATCACCAACCCGGACAACGCCAAGGCCCGCCGCGACCTCGTCCTGGGCGCCATGCTGGCCCAGGACAAGATCAAGCAGGCCGACTACGATGCCGCAGTGGCCACGCCGGTCACCACCCAGGTGACCAGGCCGCGGCAGGGTTGCGCCTACGCCACCACGGCACCGTACTTCTGTGACTACGTGCTGCAGTTGCTGTTCAACAACCCTGCGTACGGAGCCACGCGGGATGAGCGGGAGAAACGCATCATGCGCGGCGGCATGACCATCACCACCACCCTGGATCCGAACGCCCAGAACGTGGCACAGCAGCAGGTTGACGGCTCCACCGGCGCCAACCCGGACAAGTGGGGCGCCGCCCTGGTCTCGGTCCAGCCGAACTCCGGCGAGATCGTCGCCATGGCGCAGAACACTGTGTTGCTGCCGCAAGAGGGCAAGTTCGACCAAACGCAGAACTTCAACGTTGACGTCCTTGATGCCAAGGGCAACGACCTCAACGGCATCGGCGGTTTCCAGCCCGGCTCCACCATGAAGCCCTTCACCTTCGCCCAGTGGCTGAACGAGGGCAAGTCGATGAACACCACCATCAACGGCGCCGTCCGCCGCTACTCGCCGAACTTCCCCTGGCGGAACACCTGCCCGACTCCGGTCAATGGCTCCTATGACAGCAGCGTCAGCGGAAGCTTCGACCTGCAGAACTCCGAGCCCGGCTTTTACCGGGGCATGTCCGTGCTGTACGGGCTGATGAACTCCGTCAACACCGCCACATTCGCCTCGGCCGCCCAAGTGGACCTCTGTGGCATCCAGGGCATTGTGGATGCCACAGGTATCCATGGTGGCCTGCCGACGCGCGACAGCACGGGCAAAGTATCTGACCCAAACCCCAAGGTCCCCATGACCACGCTGGCCAACCTGATCGGTTCCACGCAGACGGCCCCGCTGACCATGGCCAGCGCCTTCGCAACGTTCGCCAATGACGGCAAGTACTGCGAGCCGATCGCCATCACCGCCGTGACGGACCAGTCCGGCGCCACCCTGCCGGCACAGTCGTCCAACTGCCGTGACGCCGTCAAGCCCGAGGTGGCACGCGGTGTTGCCTACGCCATGCAGGAAGTCCTGAACGGCGGTTCCGGTTCCTTGATCCGGCCGGCGCTGAGCACGAAGAACAACTTCCCGGTGGCCGCCAAGACAGGCACCAACGACAACAACAGCTCCACCTGGGTGGTCGGCTACACCACCGGCCTGGCCACGGCCGCATGGTTCGGTGACCCCTTGGGCGACCAGCAGCGCTTCGGACGCAACCTCACTGTCAACGGCAAGTTCTATCCGAGCATTGACGGTTACATGATCGCCGGCCCGCAGTTCACCAGGTTCATGTCAGCCATTGCCCCGGGCTACGGCACCAAGCCGTTCCCGGCACCGCCGTCGAACCTGCTCGGCACGCAGGTCCAGCGTCCTGCGGCGCCTGCCGTCCCTGCCCCGGGCAACAACAACGGAGGCACCGGCGGAGGCACCGGCGGCAACAACAGCGGCAGCGGAAGCAGCGGCAGCGGCAGCGGCAAGGATGACTAACCGCCCCGTGGCCGTCACCGGCACCCTGGCAAGCCGCGTCCGGAGCATCGGGCGCGGCTTCGCCGTTACCGCCGCGCTGGGCGCCACTGCGGGGGCGGCGGCCGCTGCCTACGGTTTGTGGGAGAAGGAGCAGTTCGGCGTCCGCGAGGAGACCCTGCCGATCCTGCCGGAGGGCTCGGCCCCGTTCCGCGTGCTGCACCTGAGCGACATCCACTTCGTCCCGGGACAACGCCGGAAGGCCGCCTGGCTGGAGTCGCTGGCCGGGCTGCAGCCGGACCTGGTGGTGAACACGGGCGACAACCTCAGCCACGCACACGCGATCGATCCGCTGCTGGCGGCCCTGCGTCCGCTGCTGGAGTACCCGGGCGTCTTCGTGCCGGGCTCCAACGACTACTACGCACCGCGCCTCAGGAACCCGGCAACGTATTTCCTGGGCCCGTCCAAGCTCAAGCAGGATCCGCAGCCGTTGAACTGGCCGCGGCTGCGCGCAGGCTTCGGCATGGCCGGCTGGGTGGAGCTCACCAACCGCTGCCAATCCGTGGTCCTGAACGGGCTGCGCTTCGACTTCTCCGGCGTGGATGATCCGCACCTGGGCCGGGAACGGTACGCCGGCTGGCCGCGCGGCACGGCAGACCAGGATTCACGTCCGCACCTGCGCGTCGCCGTCATCCACGCGCCCTACCAGCGCGTCCTGGACCATTTCACCGAGGACGCGGCGGACCTTATCCTCGCCGGCCACACTCACGGCGGGCAGATCTGCATCCCCGGCTACGGCGCCCTCGTCTCCAACTGTGATCTCCCCACCTGGCGGGCCAAGGGCCTGCACGATTGGGAAAGCAAGGGACGCACGACGCCGGTGAACGTCTCGGGCGGGATCGGCACCTCACGCTTCGCCCCGGTCCGCATAGCGTGCCGGCCCGAGGCCGTGCTGCTGACACTGACGGCACGCGCGTAAGACGGCGCCGCCCCAAAGGACGGCTCCCTAAGGGCGGCGCCCGTTCCTAAGGACGGGGTCCCTGTGGACGGCGCTCGCTTGGCCCTGTCGGCGCTGCCGCCAGAGCCAAGCGGGTGGCTATCGCCGGGACGGGCGGTGCTTGCCGCCGCGGCGTCCGGCAAGGATCGCCAGCGCCCCGGCCCCGAGGAACAAGAATCCCATCAGGAGGCCTGGACCGATCCAATTGGCGCCGGTGTTTGCCAGGTCTTGGGTGGTGCTGCCTGCCGGCAGGACGGCCGCCGTGCTGGCCGCTATGCTGGCCGACGGGGTCGCCGAAGCCGGGCTTCCGGTGCCCGTCGACGCCGTCGGGCCGGGAGTCTGGGTGGTCTCCGAAGGGGATGGCGACGGAGAGACGGTCTCCGTCGGCGTGACCGTGACTGCTGTGAGCACGAAGTTGACGCCTGTGGCGGGTCCACCGCTCAGGTCCACCGGCCTCTGGACGGGGCCCGACGCGACGCAGCCGGAGGGCGTGGTCATGGCCACGGTGTAGCCCGGAGCAGCCAGGAAGTTGGCGAAGGAGTACGCCCCCGCGGAATCCGTTACGGTGCTCGCCAGCACCGTCCCTCCGGGGCCCTGGAGGGCAATGCCGACCCCGGCCACGCTGCAGCCGGCAACGGTCCCGGAGATGTCCTCGGCCGCCGTGCCGAACCAGGTCTGGTAGATCGGGAATCCCGTTTTCCAGGTGTACTCGATGGTCAGGGTCTTCAGGGCCACGGTTGGGCGGAACCATCCGGACGCACCGGCAGTATCGGCGTCGGGCACCCGCCCGGAACCGTTCAGCGTGCCGGTGGCGCCGTCCCAGACAGGAAGGTCGAAGCCCTCCGGATCGTCTCCACACGGGCGCGGGGACGGGGCGTCGCAATAGTTGAACGCGCCCTGGAAGCCAAGATCGGCAACGGGCACGGGAAGTCCGTTGCCGTCCGTTGCCGAGACCTTGGCCATGTCCGCATCAATGTCACCCAGCACAAATCCCCAGCCGCCTGCCGGAGTGGCACGCTTAAAGGTGTAGGTGGTGGTGGCCGGTGAGCCTGGGTTGTTCGCCTTGGGCCGCTGGTTCAGGTAGGGCTGGCCGCTGCTGGAACCGAAGACCAGGCCCGGGGCGCTTCCCGCCGGAAGGTATGTGCTCACACCACCGGGCATCGTGGCCTGCGAGGAATCGGAGGTGAAGGTGGCCTCCGGGAATCCGCCGCCCAGGCTGAGAGTGCCGGTGTACGCACCGCCCGCACCGGCAAAGGTCCAGGCCGCGTAGCCGCCGCCTCCCCCATCCGCCGTGTCCGCGTGCGCCGGCGGTCCCATGACCAGTCCGGCGGCCACAAGGCCTGTTACCACTACAACGTCCATCAATTTCCGCACAGCATCCCCCATGTGTGGCACTACAACGATGAATTTCCTGATTGCCGGCAGGCTCCTCCGGCCGCCGACCCGCCATGCGGTCCGGCGCGGCACCACGCCGAGCGGTCTCATCCTAACCATGAAAGTGAGGCACAGCGCTCTGATTACAGAACGCAATAATTGGTAAAACATTTCACCACCCCCGCATTGCCCTGTGAACCTCGTCACGCCATGGCATAGGGTTGTTGCTACGGGAAACTACCTCCGCACCATCTGAAGATCCAGCTGTTGAGAAGCGGGCATGTCCAAGCAAACATCATTCTTCACCTCCGTCGGCCGGCTCTACCCCCATGTGCGGCCCATCCTCCCCCGGCTGTTCATGGGCCTGGTCTGTGCCTTGCTGGCCAGCATCGTGGCCCTGGCCATCCCGCAGGTACTGAGGGTTCTGATCAATGATTCGCTCCGCCCCGGCGGCGCCCCGGACGCGGTCTGGGCGGCCGCCGTCGTGATTCTCCTCCTCGGCATCGCCGAGGCAGGCCTGGTGGCGCTGCGCCGCCAGTTCGTCATCAACCCGGCCACCACGGTGGAAACGAAGATGCGCGTCTCGCTCTATGGCCACCTGCAGGACCTCACCGTGTCCTTCCACGACCGCTGGGGATCCGGCCAGTTGCTCTCCCGCTCCATGAGCGACCTCGCGTTCCTGCGCCGCTGGATGGCCTTCGGCGCCATCATGCTGGTGGTCACCACGCTGACGGTGGCGATCGGCGTGGTGGTGATGTTCTCCATGAGCTGGCAGCTGGCGCTGATCTTCCTCGCCGCCGCCGTGCCGATCATGGTCTACTCGTTCCGTTTCCGCCGCCGCTTCAGCCGGGTGGCACGGCTCAGCCAGGACCAAGCCGGCGATCTCGCCACCACGGTGGAGGAATCCGTCCATGGCATCCGCGTGCTCAAGGCCTTCGGCCGCAGCCGTGAGGCACTGGAAAACTTCAACGGGCAGGCCGAGGGACTGCGGCAAACCGAAATCACCAAGGCCAAGCAACAGGCGAGCTTCACGCTGGTGGTGACGCTGCTGCCGGAACTCGCGCTCGGCGTCGGGCTCGTAGTGGGCATCATGCTCGCGGCGGGCGGACAGCTGAGCATCGGCTCGCTGGTGGCGTTCTTCGCCACCGCGGCCGTGGTGGCTGCGCCGGTCGAATTCTCCGGCATGCTCCTGTCCATGGCCCTCACCGCCAAAACCGCCCTGGACCGCCACTTCGAGGTCATGGACACCGCCAACACCATCACCAGCCCGGATCACCCCAAGAGGCCCGGGGCCGTGCGGGGCGCCTTGAGCTTCAACGGCGCCGGCTTCGCCTTCGACGACGGCGACCGGCTCTTGGAGGACATCACCCTTGACATCCGGCCGGGCGAAACCATGGCCCTGGTGGGCATCACCGGCAGCGGCAAGAGTGCGCTGCTGCAGCTGGTCCCCCGCCTGTACGACGTCACGGAGGGTTCCGTGACAATCGACGGCACGGACGTCCGCAATTTCGCCCTGGACGAGCTCCGCACCGTGGCGGCGGTCGCGTTCGAGGACACCACGCTGTTCTCCAGCTCGGTCCGGGACAACGTGCTGCTCGGCGCCCCGGATCCCAGCGACGCCGCCCTGGACGAGGCGCTCGACGTCGCCCAGGCCCACTTCGCGTACTCGCTGCCCGACGGCGTGGACACCCTGATCGGCGAGGAGGGCCTCAGCCTGTCCGGCGGCCAGCGCCAGCGCATCGCCCTGGCCCGGGCCATCGCGGCCAAGCCCAGGGTGCTGGTCCTGGACGATCCCTTGTCCGCGCTGGACGTCAACACCGAGGAACTCGTCGAGGCCCGGCTCCGCGAAGTGCTGCGGGACACCACCACGCTGATCGTGGCGCACCGGCCCTCCACCGCGGCCCTCGCGGACCGCGTGGCCCTCCTCCAGAGCGGGAGGATCACCGCCGTCGGGACCCATACCGAGCTGCTGGCCGGGAACGACCACTACCGCTACGTGATCGCGAGCCTGGAAACCGGCCCCAAGGACCTGGACAGTGATCTTGACACCGAGCTGCACGAGCTGGAAGTCGACGCCAAGGAGGCCCGCCGATGAGCACCGCAGCATTCGGAACCGCCGATGAAGACAACGCCCACCTCACCCGGGCGGACAGCAAAGCCGTCCGACGGCGGTCGCTCGCCCTGCTGGCCTCGCTGATCCGCCCCGTGCGGCTGAGGTTCTGGCTGACGATCGGCATGGTGGTGGTCTCGCAGCTCACCCGCGTGGCAGGGCCCGCCCTGATCGCCTTCGGGATCGACCACGCCCTGCCCGCACTCCGGGCCGGCGACAACCTGCCGCTGATCCTCAGCGGCGTGCTGTACCTGGCAGCGGCTATCGCCACCGCCGCCACCACCGCCCTGTACGTGACTTCCACGGCGCGCCTGAGCCAGGCCATGCTGCTGGACCTGCGGCTCCGGGTCTTCCGCCACACCCAGCGGCTGAGCCTTGAGTTCCACGAGAAGTACACCTCCGGGCGCATCATCGCCCGGCAGACCTCGGACCTCGAGGCCCTGCGCGAACTGCTCGATTCCGGTGTGAGCTCCCTGGCCTCCGGGCTGCTGTTCATGGTGTTCACTGCCATTACAGTCTTCGTGCTGGACTGGCGCACCGGGCTGATTATGCTCTGCGCCGGCGTCCCGATGTTCTTCCTGGCCCGCTGGTACCAGAAGCATTCCCAGATCGCATTCCGGGAATCCCGCGTGGTCTCGGCCCGGCTGATCGTCCACTTCGTGGAGACCATGACCGGCATCCGCGCGGTGAAGGCCTTCCGCAAGGAGCGCGAAAACGCCGCACGCTACGGGCAGCTCTCGGAGGACTACCGGAAGAACACGGTCCGGTCCATCAACCTCAACGGCGTCTTCCAGCCTGGGCTGGTGCTGATCGGCAACGTGTGCGTGGCCGTGGTGCTCCTGCTGGGCGGCTTCCGGGTGCTCTCCGGCGGGCTGGCCGTGGGCGTGCTCCTGGCCCTCATCCTGTCCACCAAGCGCTTCTTCCAGCCGGTGGACCAGATGGCCATGTTCTACAACTCCTTCCAGAGCGCCCAGGCGGCGCTGGAAAAGGTCTCCGGGCTGTTGCAGGAGATTCCCACCGTGCGCCCGCCCAGGAACCCGGTGGCCCTCAAGAATCCGCGGGGCAAGATCGAGTTCCGCGGCGTCGAGTTCGGCTACGGTGACGGCCGCCTGGTGGTCCCGTATCTGGACCTGCACATCCCCGCAGGCCAGACAGTGGCCTTGGTGGGCCAGACGGGCGCCGGCAAGTCGACGCTCGCCAAGCTCGTGGCCCGCTTCTACGACGTCACCTCGGGCTCCCTGGCGCTCGACGGCGTGGACCTGCGGGAACTCTCGACGACGGACCTGCGCAGGGCGGTGGTCATGGTCACCCAGGAGGCGTTCCTGTTCAGCGGTTCCGTGGCGGACAACATTGCCCTCGGCCGGCCGGAAGCGTCGCGTGACGAGATCGAGGCCGCGGCCCGCGCCGTGGGCGCCCACGAATTCATTGCGGGGTTGCCCGAAGGCTACGACACGGACGTCAACAAACGCGGCGGCCGGGTTTCCGCCGGCCAGCGCCAGCTGATCGGCTTTGCCCGTGCTTTCCTCGCGGCCCCCGCAGTGCTGATCCTGGACGAGGCGACGTCCTCCCTGGACATCCCCTCGGAGCGGATGGTCCAGGCCGGGCTGGCCCGCCTGCTGGACGGCGCCGCGTCGCAGGATGCCGCGTCCGATGCCGGGCGCACGGCCATCATCATCGCGCACCGCCTCTCCACCGTGGAGACGGCAGACCGGGTCCTGGTGGTGCACGACGGCCGCGTGGTGGAGGACGGCACCCCTGCGGAGCTGATCAGCGGCGGCGGCAGGTTCGCCCGGCTGCACGGCGCCTGGCGGGACTCGCTCGTCTGAGGCCTGGGCAGCGGCGGGCGGCCCAGCCCGGCAACGGGTCCGGACGTGAGCAGCGACACTCTCCTCGATTTCGCATCGCGGGCCGTTTCAGCTATTCTTGAACAGTTGCTTTCGCAGCGGATCGGGATGTAGCGCAGCTTGGTAGCGCGCTTCGTTCGGGACGAAGAGGTCGCAGGTTCAAATCCTGTCATCCCGACCAAAGAAAGAGGGTCTTCCATATGGAAGGCCCTCTTTTGTGTGTCCAGGCGTCCATCGGGCATGAAGAAACCCCAGGACATTGCTTGTCAACGTCCTAGGGTTTCTTCAAACTTGGGGTTCTGCACCGTGGGGTTCTGTTTACATGGGGTCCGGCCAGTTGCCGATCCGTGACGGCGAGTACGTGGTTCCGGTCTTGACGCGCATGGGGTCCGGCCAGTTGCCGATGGCACTGCTGGCGCGCATGGGGTCCGGCCAGTTGCCGATGGCCAGGACGCTGCTGACAACATTTGAAACGGGGGCTGCGGATACGACGGCGGGAGCCGCCGCGGAGAATGCGAGGGCTCCCGCCAAGGCGACGGAAGCTGCGATCTTCTTGAACATTATTTTCCTCAATGCGAGTCGGATTCGTTACTGAAAGTGGCGCGGTCCCTGTTGACATACATTGTAAAATGTTTTCCACAGGGACTGTCAAGGTACCGGCAACAAAGACTCGATTTCAGGAGGCATCCGTGGGAAACGGATTCGGCGAAAAGCTCCGTGCCGAACGGCTCGAACGCGGGTTGACGCAGGCAGAACTGGGCAAGAACCTCTACTCGCCAAGCTACATTTCCCTCCTCGAGACCGGCAGGCGCGAACCCACTGCGGAGGTCATCGAAGAACTGGCCCGCAGGCTGGAACTGGCCCCGAAAGCCCTGGAAGCCTGGAGCCAGCCTGTCTCGGTGAGCGATGCCGAGTATGTGCTCGCGGGGCTTTATGCGAGGCAGGCCTGGGATCTGCGGGACTACCCCCTTGCGGCCGGCCACGCGGCCACGGCGGCCCAGATTGCCCTTGAGGGCAAGAACACCAGCGCATGGTGGAACATGACCTACATGCAGGCCGAATGCCTCATGAAGCAGGGCCAGCTGAAGGAATGCCAGCAGATCATCCAGCATCTTCTGGAACACCCCATGGCAACAGAGTCCGCGGGCCTTGGCGTGCGCGCCCGGCAGATGCTTGCCGCTGTGTGCCACGGACAAGGCGAACTGTCCACCGCCGTCGAGCATGCCAAGGAAGCGGTGAAGCTCTCCGAGCAGCTGCCGCAGGGCTCAACGCTGATCATCGGCGCACACCGTGCGCTGATCGGCGCCCTGGCCGAAAGCGGCAAGCTGGACGAGGCCTGGAAGTACTGCGAGGCCATGATGGAGCACATGGACGAACACGCCATGTCGCAGCTGGCCGGCGAGGTCGCCTGGGTGGTGGGCAACGTTGCCTTCATGCGCCACGACTACGCCGAGGGCATCAAGCACCATGAGCGGGCCGCGAAGCTCCTCTCCCCTGCCAACGACATCGAGCTGTGGGCCCGGTTCAACAAGGCCTCGGCGGCCGTCCGGCTGTCCTCGGGGATCGTCGAGCCCGAGACGCTCTCGTCCATCGAGCGCGCCGAGCTGGCGTTGTCGATCGTCGGCGGGAACCTGACGGACCAGCTCGAGGTCGCCTTCATCCGTGCCCGGTGGCTGTACCTGACCGGCGACATCCTTGCCGCCGTCGCCAAGCTGCGCGAAATCCATGCCGACCGCAAGGCCCTGGCCCGCCACACGGCGGGCGAGGTTTCCCTGCTGCTGGGCAAGGCGCTCAAGGCGGCCGGCGACACCGACGACGCCCTGGTCCACCTTGAGGAAGCCCAGCGCGACTTCAGCGCCGCCGGCGCCCAGGACCGCGTCCAGCAGGCCATGGACGCCGTCCTGGAAATCCGCCTGGCGGAACGCCGTGCAGCCGCGGCACACGGCGCCGCGTCCAGCCCTAGCGGGGCGTCCAGCCCCGGCAGCGCCGCCAAGGCCAGCTAAACGAACGTGCGTCCGGTCAGCTTTTCGTACGCTTCCACGTAGCGGCCGCGGGTGCGGGCCACGACGTCGGCGGGCAGCGCAGGAGGCGGCGTGTCCGAGGCCTTGTCCCAGCCGGACTCGGCCGAGGTCAGCCAGTCGCGGACGTACTGCTTGTCAAAGGAAGGCTGTGACTGGCCCGGCGCGTAGGTGGCAGCGTCCCAGAAGCGGGAGGAATCCGGCGTCAGGACTTCATCGCCGAGCGTGATGACACCGGTGGCGGCGTCAACACCGAACTCCACCTTGGTGTCGGCCAGGATGATGCCGCGTTCGCGGGCGATTTCCTCCGCGCGGGTGTAGATCTTCAGGGTCAGTTCGCTCAGGCGCGCGGCGATGTCGTCGCCCACCATGGCCACCACGTCGTCATAGGTGATGTTCACATCGTGCTCGCCCACCTCGGCCTTGGCGGAAGGTGTGAAGAGGGCCTCTTCCAGGCGCGAGCCGTCAACCAGGCCCTCGGGCAGCGGGATGCTGCAGACTGTGCGGGATTCCCGGTACTCGGCCAGGCCTGAACCGGTGAGGTAGCCGCGGGCGATGCATTCCACCGGGAACATGTCCAGCTTCTTGCAGATCATGGCCCGGCCTTCCACGGCCGCGGGCACGCCGCCGGCCACGGTGGAAGCCAGGACGTGGTGCTCCACGCCGAGCTGTTCGAACCACCACAGGCTCAGCTGGGTGAGGATGCGGCCCTTGTCCGGGATTTCGCTGCTCAGGACGTGGTCATAGGCGCTGATGCGGTCGCTGGCAACCACCAGCACGCAGTCCTGGCCGATCATTTCGCTAATGGAGTCCTCGGCCGGGACGTAGAGGTCGCGGACCTTGCCGGAGTAGACGTGGGTCCAGCCCGGGAGGTCCAGCGTCTCGGCGTCGAAGCCTGCGGCGGCGTTGAATTCAGTCATGCTCAGGCCTGCGCTTTCGGGATGGTGCCGGTGGTGTCGGAGGACACACGGATCTCGCCGCGGGCGGCCTTCCCGCCGATGTCCGTACGGAACTGCGCGCCGTCCAGGTGAACCAGCTCCACGCCGTCGTACGCCTTTTCGCGGGCCTCCACGAGGTCGGACCCCAGCGCGACAACGGCCAGGACACGGCCGCCGGCCGAAACCACCTTGCCTTCGGAGTCCAGCTTGGTGCCGGCGTGGATGACGTGGACGCCTTCCAACGCTTCGACCTTTTTCAGGCCGCGGATGCGGTCACCCGTGCGGGGAGTGTCCGGGTAGTTTTCCGCGGCCACGACGACGGCGACAGCGGTTTCCTTGGACCAGCGCAGCTCTTCTGCCTTGTCCAGTTCGCCCTTGGCGGCTGCCAGCAGCAGCGCGCCGAGCGGGGTCTTGAGTCGGGCCAGCACGGCCTGGGTCTCGGGGTCGCCGAAGCGGACGTTGAACTCGATGACGCGCGTGCCGCGCGAGGTCAGGGCGAGGCCGACGAACAGGACGCCCACGAACGGGGTGCCGCGGCGGGCCATTTCGTCAACGGTAGGCTGCGCCACGCGGTCGATGACTTCCTGGACCAGGCCCTCGGGGGCCCACTCGAGCGGGGTGTAGGCACCCATGCCGCCGGTGTTGGGGCCCTCGTCGTTGTCGAAGATGCGCTTGAAGTCCTGGGCCGGGGACAGCGCCACGGTGGTGCGGCCGTCGCACAGGACGAAGACGGAGACCTCGGGGCCGTCCAGGAACTCCTCGATCACCACGGTTCCGCCGGCGTCGAAGCAGCTCTGGGCGTGGGCCAGGGCTTCGTCGCGGTTGTTGGTAACCACCACGCCCTTGCCGGCGGCCAGGCCATCGTCCTTGACTACGTGCGGGGCACCGAAGGTGTCCAGGGCGTCCGCGGCTTCCTCGGCGTTGGTGGCCACACGGGCCATGGCGGTGGGGACGCCTGCCTCGGCCATGACCTGCTTGGCGAAGGCCTTGGAGGCTTCGAGCTGCGCAGCGGCCTTGCTCGGGCCGAACACCGGGATGCCGGCCTCACGGACGGCGTCGGAAACGCCTGCGGCGAGCGGGGCCTCGGGGCCCACCACCACCAGGTCCACCGCCAGCTTGGTGGCCAGTTCGGCGACGGCAGCAGGATCATTGCCGTCAATCCCGTATGTGGGGACGAGCCTGCTGATGCCGGCGTTGCCCGGAGCCGCATGGACCTCGGAAACATTCGGATCTTCGAGCAGGGAGCGGACAATGGCGTGTTCGCGGCCACCGGGGCCAATGACGAGTACCTTCACAGTCTTCAAGGGTACTTTGTGCAGGGCGCGGACTCCTAAGGCGTTTCTGCGGCGGTCCTGAGCACTACGGGACACGCCGCACCATACACTGGCCTCATGCCCTTGAGTCCGCATGAAACTTTCAGCCTGGAGTCCGCCGTCGAACTGGCCGTCATCGAACGCAGTGGCTTCATCGAATCCCGGCACATCGGCTCCGCCGTGGTCCTTGCCGGCGACGGCACAGTGGTCACCCAGCTCGGCGACATCACCACCCCCATCTTTGCCCGTTCCACCCTCAAGCCCTTCCAGACGCTAGCCGCCATGCAGTCCGGAGTGCCCCTCCGCGGCGCCCAGGTGGCCATCGCGTGCGGCAGCCATGTGGGCTCCTTGGACCACATGGACGTGGTGGAGGGAATGCTCAGGGCGGCCGGTATCCGTGAGGAGCAGCTGCAGTGCCCGCCCGCGTGGCCGGAGGACGAAACCGCCCGCAGCTGGCTGGTGCGCTCCGAGCGCGGGCAGTCGAGGCTGGCGTTCAACTGTTCCGGCAAGCATGCGGCGTTCCTGTGGGCCTGCACCGAGAACGGCTGGGACACGCACAGCTACCTCGAGCCCAACCATCCGCTGCAGCAGCGGATCCGCTCCGTGATCGAGGAGTACAGCGAGGAAAAGATTGCACACCTGGGCATCGACGGCTGCGGCGCCCCGGTCGCGGCGATCTCACTGACCGGGCTGGCCCGTGCCTACTCCAAGCTGGCCAAGGCACCGCAGGACCCGGGTTCCAATGCACGCGCGGCCACCATCGCCACGTCCATGCTCGATTACCCGTGGGCCGTCCAGGGCAGGGGCGAGGCCAACACCATTGTCATGGACGAACTGGACGTCATCGCCAAGGTGGGCGCCGAGGGCGTGCTGGTCCTGGCAACGCCCACGGGGGTCACCGCGGCCGTCAAAATGCTGGACGGCAACCTGCGTGCCACCACGCTGGTGGGCCTGACGCTGCTGGCGGTGGCCGGTGCCGTGAACATCCCCGGAGTGTCCAGCGTGCTGGAAAAAGTGGTGGAGCCCGTGCTGGGCGGCGGCCGTCCGGTGGGCAAGATCCTCCTGGGCCACGCCGTGTCCGTGATGCTCGACTGATTCCCATGGCCGCTGAACGGAAAAGCACGGCACGACGCCGGATCGACATCGAAGAGGGCCGCGCCGCCCTCGCGGCGTGGCAGGCCGCCGTCGGGCAGTCCGACTCCGGGGACGCTGCCGCCGGAGCCGGCACACCGCCGTCGCGCGCTATCACCGCGACCGCGGTCCGCTACACGCTCGAGGAAGTCACCGCCCGCGCGCCCGGGAACTCCGTGGAGGTCCGGGTGCCGCCGTTCGGCGTCACCCAATGCGTGGAGGGACCCCGGCACACGCGCGGCACTCCCCCCAACGTCATAGAGTGCGACGCAGCCACCTGGCTTGGGCTGGTGACCGGCCGGTTGGCTTGGGCAGACGCCGTCGACGCCGGCCGGGTTGCCGCCTCCGGGCTGCGCGCGGACCTGTCCGGACTACTCCCCCTCTAGGAGCGTGGGTCGGTAGTCGTTAAAACGCCGGACGA
>NZ_JAFNLL010000059.1 GCF_017368795.1 Arthrobacter cavernae
AGTCTGTGTGCAACGTCAGTAGCCGTGGGCGGCGATTCCACAGCCGTCTGCGGTCATCCGGTGGTGTACCCGCCGTCCGTTGAGCCGCCGGTTGAGGAGCCCCCGGTTGAGGAGCCCCGGTCGTTGAACCTCCGGTCGAGGAGTCCCCGGTCGTGAACCCGCCCGTGGTAAACCCCCCGGCCGTTAACCCGCGTGCCGAGCAGTGTCAGGCCGACCCGCCACCCGACAAGCAACCGTCCACGGCGTGACGAGACATCACACCGGGAATGTCTGCGGGAACTGCAGGAGTGTCTCAAGGGGCCGCTAAACGATCGCCGACACACCCGTCACGGCACGGCCCACGATCAGCGAGTTGATCTCGTAGGAGCCTTCATACGTGAAGATAGCCTCGGCGTCGGCGAAGATCTTGGCCATCTTGTAGTCGGTCACGATCCCGTTGCCGCCCATGATGGAGCGGCCCAGCGCCACGGTTTCGCGCATGCGGGCGCTGCAATAAGCCTTGGCCAGTGCCACCTGCGCCATGGCGGCGCCGCCCTGCCGGACCCCGTGGGCGTCCGTGTAGATGTCCTCCTGCAGCTGCGCGATCCGCACCATCATGCCCATGCTGGCCACGGCGTTGCCGAGCATGTCCACCAGGTGCTGCTGGATGAGCTGGAACTTCGCCAGGGGCCGGCCGAACTGGATGCGCTCGACGGCGTACTGCCGGGCGACATCGAACGCCGCCATCTGTTGGCCCACGGCCTGCCAGGCCACCATGATCCGCGAGCCGCGCAACAGGTGGTTGGTGTCCGCGAAGCTGCTGATTCCGGCGAAGCGGTCGGCCTCGGAAACGTGCACGTCCTTGAGCACAATGTCCGCGTTCTGCACTGTCCGCAGCGCGATCTTGTGCTCAATCCGGCTCCGTGAAACGCCCGGCAGGGAGGCGTCCACGATGAAGCCGCGCACCGCGCCGCGCCCGCCATCACCGCGCCCGCCGGGGCCCGCCGGGCCGCCGTCCTCGTCCCGCGCCCACACCAGCATGTAGTCGCAGAACGTCCCGTTGCCGATCCAGCGCTTGGCGCCGTTGATCACCCAGTAGTCGCCGCCGTCCCCGGCGGGGCGGGACACCCGGCGCGCGGTGGTCTCCATGCCGCCGGCCACATCGGAGCCGTGCTCGGGTTCGGTCAGCGCGAAGGATCCGGTGGTCCGCAGATTGGACGCATCGTCCAGATAGCGGTTCTGTTGCTCGTCCGAGCCGAAGTCGTAGAGGGCTTCCACGAAGAGGTCGTGGTGGACCATGAAGAACGTGGCGATCGAGGTGTCCACGCGCGTCATCTCGGCGATCACCAGGCCGGCGAAAAGGTGCGTGTAGCCGCGCTGGGCCGGGGCGCTCAGCCGCAGCGCCGCGAGCTTGGGCAGGATGTGTTCAGGGAACTCGGCCTTCTCCCACCACTGCCCGGCGTAGGGGGCGATCTCCGTGGCCAGGAAGCGGCGGAGCTCGTTGAGCTTGCGCTGTTCCTGCACGCTGAGGAGGGACTCGAAGTCGAAGAAGTCAGCGGTGGGCAGGGACGCGACGGAGGGTGCCGCCGTCGTGGTTTTGGCCGACGACGGCGGGGCGTCGCCGCGCGCGTAGTCGCCCGTCACTTGAGCCCCATCCGGATGGCGCCGTCGAGGCGGATGGTCTCGCCGTTGAGCATGGCGTTTTCGACGATGTGGGCGGCCAGGTTGGCGTATTCGGCCGGGCGTCCGAGCCGGGCCGGGTGGGGCACCTGCTGGCCCAGGGAATCCTGGGCTTCCTGCGGCAGCCCGGCCATCATGGGCGTCTCGAAGATGCCCGGCGCAATGGTGGCCACCCGGATCAGCGAGCGGGCGAACTCCCTGGCCAGCGGCAGGGTCATGGCGGCGACGGCCCCCTTGGACGCGGCGTAAGCCGGCTGGCCGATCTGGCCTTCGAAGGCGGCCACGGAGGCGGTGTTGATGATGACGCCGCGTTCCGGTCCGCCAAGTTCGGTGGACGCCGGTTCGTTCTGGACCATGGCGGCGGCGGCCAGCCGGACCACGTTGAAGGTGCCGACCAGGTTGATCTGGATGACGCGGTTGAAGGTCTCGAGCGGCAGGATGCCGTCCCGGCCCAGGACCTTCCCCGGGGTGGCGATGCCGGCGCAGTTGACGGCGATCCGCAGCGGCCCGAGAGCGGTGGCGGCATCGACGGCAGCCTGGACCTGCTCTTCGCTGGTGACGTCCGCGGCCGCGAAGACGGCGCGTGCCCCTGACCCGTGGACGGCGCCGTTGCCGGCGGCGTTGAGTTCTGCCGCATAGGCCTCCCCTGGCGAGGAGGCAAGGTCCAGCAGGACCACCGAAGCTCCGGCGTTGAACAACCGCTTGGCGGTAGCGGCTCCGAGCCCTGAAGCTCCACCGGTGATCAACGCGACTGCGCCCTTGATGTCCATCCATCCTCCTTGATGCATAGTTTCTTGATGCCCGGCCTCAGCGGCCCGGCCAAAATCCGTTAATGAATGTTAACTGGAATTCTCGGTCAGCGCACCCCTCTTAGGAGGGGTGCCGGCGCTAGGCTGGGCCCATGCCTGCCGCCGACTCCCCCGCCGCCCGCACCGGCAACGGGCCGGGGCCGCACGATTGGCCGGCCCGGGCAGACCTCGCGGCCCGCTCCGTGACCAGGACCTTCGGGCAGCGCCTGTTCTTCCTGCCGGGCACGCACTTCGGCGCGATCGTGCGGCCGTCCACGCGCTTCAGGAGCCTCTTCCGGCCCTGGCACTACTGGTGGCAGGCCCACTATGTGGACTGCCTGGTGGACGCAGGCGGCCGCGAGCTCGCCTCGGGAGCAAAGTTCGACGGCGCCGGGCGGCCGAGCGCCGGGCGGCTGGCCTCGCGGCTGGTCACCACCATCCGGCTGCGGAATTTCCTGCGCTTCATCAACAGCTACTACGACGACATGGCGTGGCTGGCGCTGGCCACGCTGCGGCTGGAAGAGCTGGCCGAGGCGAGCCGGAAGCCGGGGCGCCGCCGGAACGCGTTCGTCCGGAAGAGCCTCACGCTGCAGTTCGATTCGGCGTCCACGGATGAGCTGGGCGGCGGCACCTTCTGGAGCACCAAGCGCGACTTCAAGAACACCCCCGCCACGGCACCGGTGGCCCTGTACTTCGCCCGCACCGGCAGGCCGGAGCAGGCCCAGGCGCTGCTGGACTGGCTGGATGCAAGGCTCTTCGATCCCGCCAGGGGGCTGTACCTGGACGGCCTGCGCATCAGCGGCGGGGAGGCCATCCTGGAGGATGGCGTCTACACCTACAACCAGGGGCCGGTCCTGGGCGCCCTGCTGGAGCTCGGCGGCGAGGCCAATCTGTCGCGGGCTGCCGTGCTGGTGGACGCGATAGCGAAGGAGCTGACCGTGCCGGGGCACACCTCGACGGAACCCACCGCGCCGGAAACCGAGCCCGGGCGGTTCGTGATACGCGGTGAGGGCGGCGGCGACGGTGGGCTGTTCACCGGAATCCTGCTGCGCTACGTGGCGCTGGCCGCCCGGGACGAGCGGCTTCCGGACGGAACCCGGGCCGCCGCCCGCGGCCTTGTGACCGGTACGGCGGAGGCCTTCTGGGCAGGCCGGACCGAAAGGGAAAACGGAACGCTCGTCTTCTCGCCCGAACCACAGCGCCCGGCGGGCGAGACGTATCCGGCGGGCGCCGCCGTCGAGCTCTCCACCCAGCTCCAGGCCTGGATGGCCCTCGAGGCCGCTGCGAGCCTGAACCGCTGAGTGCCGCTCACCGGGGCAGCGCCGGCCGCACACGGACCGGCGCGAGCTGGGCGATGACCATGACGGCAGTGATGGATCCGGCGGCCATGATCGCCGCGAGCACGACGATCTGGAAACGCCCTGCCTCCAATGGCGAAATCCCGCCGAAAATGGCTCCCACGAACGCTCCGGGCAGCGTGACCAGGCCCGTGGTCTTTGTCTGGTCCGTGGCCGGAATCAGCGCGGCATAGACCGAACGCCTGGCAAGGTCCAGCGTTGCCTGCCGCGGCGAAGCGCCGAGGGCCAGCCAGCCCTCCACCTCTTCCCAACGTCCATGGACGGACTCGGCGAAGCGCTGGCCGGCCAGGACCGCCACGGTCATGGCGTTGCCGATCACTATCCCACCGATGGCCAGCGCATAGCGGGGAGTGAGGCCGATCGCCCCGGTGCCGAAAATGATGAGCAGGGTGACGGTGATGCCCAAAGCCATCGAGCCGCCCACCACCGTGAGGTGTGGCCAGCTCCAGCCGAGCCGCCGGGTTGCGCTCACCACGGCGACGGCGAACATCACCAGCAGTGCAACGGCAACCCACGCCGGGCTGGTGATGACGCCACCCAGGATGAAACTGATCGCGGCGAGCTGCACCGCTCCCCTGAGGATCGCCAGTGTGGGGGCAAAACCGCGCGGTGCACGGAATGCCAGCAGCACCGCCACAGTCAGCGCCATCAAGAGCCCGACGCCTGCCAGCGTCGGAACGGAATCGGCGAGATCGGACATGAGGCCAGCATAGCCACGGGAACGCGGGCCCCGGCCGGTGACCGGCCGGCGCCCGCAGCCCCGCGAATGCCCCGTCACACCCCGTCAATTAGCGCACACGAAGTTTGCTTAATTCGCGATTCTGGGTAATCTACATTTTTAGGCAAGCCTAACCTTGGCTTCCACGAGCCGAGGTATCCATCCGTTATGACCGCAAACTACCTGACAGGCCTCCGCGAGGGCCTCGAGGCAACGCTGATGGCTGTCCTCCCGGTGGCCTATCTGGTGAAGAGCGGCCGCAAGCATCTCCTCCCGCGGATGTGGGCCGGCGTAGGGATCGCCGCCATCGCGGTAGGCCGCGACTTCCAGGAATCCGGCATCCTCCCCGGCCTGCACAGCCTGGCCTTCGACGTCTCGGCCGCCATCCCGCCGTCGTCCTGGTACGGCACCCTGCTCGAGGGAACCCTGAACTTCTCCCCCGCCACCACCCGGTTCGAGGCCGCCGCAGTCTCCTAGCCCCAGCGCAACACCCCCCAACGCAACACCCCCAACCCCACACCGCACTCCCCAAAGGATCCACCCGTGCCTCTTTTCGCCATGCCTGTTTCCCCCAAGCCCGGCTCCGCCGCACGCTCCCGCAGCAGGCACCTCGCCGTGCTGGCGGCAGCCATCCTGCCCCTGACCCTGGCAGCCTGCACCGACAACAACGCCGCTGCGGCATCCGGCCCCATCAAGGTCTCCAGCACCGCCGACGCCTGCACCTTGTCCACGCAGTCCACCAAGAGCGGCAACATCACCTTCGCCATCCAGAACGACGGCGGCCAGGTCACGGAGTTCTATCTGCTGGCCGAAGACGGCCTGCGGATCATCGCCGAGGTGGAGAACATCGGCCCCGGTCTGACCCGCAACCTGGTGGTCACGGCCCCGGCCGGCAAGTACACCACGGCCTGCAAGCCCGGCATGCAGGGCGACGGCATCCGAGCGGCCTTCGAGGTCACCGAATCCGGCGAGAAGCCTGCCGTCGACACCAACATCAAGGCGCTCACAGACAAGGGCACCGCCCAATACCTGTCCTACGTCAAGGACCAGACCGAGCAGCTGCTCGCCGGCACCAAGGAATTCGCCAAGGCCTACGCCGCCGGCGAGGCCGACAGGGCCCGCGAACTCTACGCGGCAACCCGCATGCACTGGGAACGGATCGAACCTGTGGCCGAATCCTTCGGCGACCTTGACCCGAAGCTGGACGCCCGCGAGGCCGACCTGGCGCCGGGCGAGGAGTGGACCGGCTGGCATCGGGCCGAGAAGGACCTCTTCCCGCCGGCCGGTTTCGCCGCGCTGACCGCCCCCGAGCGCGAAGCACTGGCGGCACAGCTGGTTGCCGACACCGAGGACCTGGCCGCCCGCACGCGAACCGTTGAACTGACCGCGGACAAGCTCGGAAACGGCGCCAAGGAACTCCTCGACGAGGTTGCCACCGGCAAGGTCACCGGCGAGGAAGAGATCTGGTCCCACACGGACCTCTGGGACTTCCAGGCCAACGTTGACGGTGCCCGGATCGCCTTCGAGAACCTCCGGCCCGTCCTGGAACAGAAGAACCCGGAACTCGCCACGTCCCTGGACACGAAGTTCGCCGCCCTCCAGGCCGAGCTGAAGCAACACGCACGCGGCGAAGGCTTTGTGTACTACAACGAGCTGAGCCAGGACCAGGTCCAGAAGCTGGCCTCCCTGGTTGACGCCCTCGGCGAGCCCCTGTCCCACCTCACCGCGGCAGTCGTCCTGTGAGCGGCTGCCCGTTCGGGGGCGGCGAGCACGACGCCGGCCAAGAGGCACCGGCCTCGCGCTTGTCGCGGAGGGGGCTGCTGTCCCTGGCCGGCGTCGGGGGCGCCGGCGCAGTGGCCGGCATCGCCGCCGGGCTGCTCAGCCACGACACGCTGGCAGCCGTGGCCGCTCCGGCAACGGCCGGGCCCAACGATGTGGTGCCGTTCCACGGAGCGACCCAGGCCGGCATCACCACGGCCGCGCAGGACCGCCTGCATATGGCCGCCTTCGATGTCATCACGGAAGACCGCGCTACCCTCATCCAGCTGCTGAAGGACTGGACTGCGGCCGCGGAGGCCATGACCCAGGGCCGGGAAACCGGCACCACCGGGGCCGTGGACGGCCCGTACGACGCACCACCGGAAGACACCGGCGAAGCCCTGGGGCTGAGCGCGGGAAAGCTCACCGTGACCTTCGGCTTCGGCGCGGGACTCTTCGAGAAGGACGGCAAGGCACGGTTTGGCCTGGAAGGCCGCCGCCCCGAAGCCCTCATCGAGCTGCCGCACTTCCCGGGCGACGACCTGGAGCCCAACCGCAGCGGCGGCGACATCATCGTGCAGGCCTGCGCCGACGATCCGCAGGTGGCTGTCCACGCCATCCGCAACCTTGCCCGGATCGGCTTCGGCCGGGTACGCGTCCGCTGGTCCCAGCTCGGCTTCGGCCGCACCTCCTCCACCTCCCGGCAGCAGCAGACTCCGCGCAACCTGTTCGGCTTCAAGGACGGCACCAACAACCTCAAGGCCGAAGACACAGCGCTCCTTCAGGAGCACGTGCGGGCCGGCGAAGGCGCCCGCCCGGAGGAAGCCTGGATGCAGGGCGGCAGCTACCTGGTGGCACGCCGGATCCGGATGCACATCGAGATCTGGGACCGCACCTCGCTGCGGGAACAGGAGCAGCTGATCGGCCGGACGAAGTCCGAAGGTGCCCCGCTCTCGGGCGGCAAGGAGTTCACCGCCCCGGACTTCAGCATCAAGGGGAAGGACGGCGAACCCCTGATGGGCATGGATTCGCACGTCCGTCTCGCCCACGCAGACCAGAACGACGGCGTGCGGATGCTCCGCCGCGGCTACAACTACACGGACGGCTCCGACGGGCTGGGACACCTGGACGCAGGGCTCTTCTTCATTGCCTTCGTCAAGGATCCGCGCACGCACTACGTCCCCATGCAGCTGGCCATGGCGAAAGAGGACACGCTGGCCCTGGAGTACCTCAAACACACCGGCTCGGCGCTGGCGGCCGTGCCGCCCGGCATCCAGCCCGGCGGGTTCATCGGCGAAGGACTCTTCACAATGATGGCGGGCCAGGCATGAGCGCCCCCGCAATCCGCGCAGTTCTTTCCAGGCCAAGGCTCTTGCTTCCGGTTCTTTCCGTGGCTGCAACGGCCGCGTGGGGCCTTTCCGTGGCTGCTGGCTACACGTTCACCTTTGACCAAGGCATCCACCGGCTGGCGCTGTCTGCGCACGTCCTGGCCATGGTGCTGGCGTTTGGTTCCGTCATCGTGGTGGACTGGGTCGGCTTCCTGTGGCTCATCGGCCGGCGGGGACTGCATGACACCAGCCGGCTGGAGTCCGCGGCATCCCCGTTGATCTGGATCGGCCTGGCGGGGCTGCTGCTGACCGGAGCCTTCATCCATCCGGACATCACCAGCACCGCCACCCAAGTCAAGATGTGCTGTGTCCTGGGGCTGATGCTCAACGCCATCTCGCTGATCCCGGTCATGCGCGGCCTCCATGCCCTTCCGAGCGGGACCATGTTCAAGGAGGTCGCCGCAAACCTCCGCGCGCGGCTCCTGCTGGCACTCGTCCTCTCGCAGGCGTTCTGGTGGACGGCAATCGTCATCGGCTTTGCCAACAGCATGAGCCGCCGCTAGCAGCATCCCGAGACCCCTTTTGCTCGCGGGGCCCCGAGCCCCGCGAGCCCGAGGCCCCGCGAGCCCGCGAGCTGCAGTTAATTAGGTCACGCAATACTTCCGCAATTCTTGTGATCCTTCTCACTTAAGGCCTCCGCGGCTTGGTGACTTAGGTATGGCTAACCTACGCTTTCTCAAGTGGGCCTCCCCATTTCCCCGGCCCGCAAGGACCCCGGTCCCGTTGACTTTGTTCGCAGAAAGTAGCCTCCATGAAGATCCGCAAGAACGCGCTGGCAGGTATCGCACTCGCCGCCACCGCCGCCCTCGGCCTCGCAGCCTGTGGCACCAGCACGCCCACCCCTGCCGCATCCGAAACCGCGGCTTCCGGCGAAGGCATCACGGTCTACAACGCGCAGCACGAGAGCCTGACCAAGGAATGGATCGAGGCCTTCACCAAGGAGACCGGCATCAAGGTCACCCTGCGCCAGGGCAAGGACACCGAGATGTCCAACCAGATCATCCAGGAAGGCGCTGCTTCCCCGGCTGACGTTTTCCTCACGGAAAACTCCCCCGCGATGGCACAGGTTGAGAACGCCGGCCTGTTCGCCGACGTCGACAAGGCGACCATCGACCAGGTTCCGGCCGAGTTCCGGCCGTCCACGGGCAAGTGGACCGGCATCGCCGCCCGCTCCACCGTTCTGGTCTACGACAAGGCCAAGCTCACCGAAGACAAGCTGCCCAAGTCCATGCTGGACCTGGCCACGCCGGAGTGGAAGGGCAAGTGGGCAGCCTCGCCGTCCGGCGCCGACTTCCAGGCCATCGTCTCCGCACTGCTCGAGCTCAAGGGCGAGGCAGCTACCGAAGAGTGGCTCAAGGGCATGAAGGAAAACTCCAAGGCCTACAAGGGCAACAGCACCGCCATGAAGGCAGTCAACGCCGGCGAAATCGACGCCGCGCTGATCTACCACTACTACTACTACGGCGACCAGGCCAAGACCGGCGAGAACTCCAAGAACGTCGCCCCGTACTACTTCAAGAACCAGGACCCGGGCGCGTTCGTGTCCGTCTCCGGCGGCGGTGTGCTGAAGTCCTCCAAGAAGGCGGCAGATGCCCAGGCCTTCCTGAAGTTCATCACCGGCAAGCAGGGCCAGGAAGTCCTCAAGAACGGCGACTCCTTCGAATACGCCATCGCCTCCCAGGTTGACGCCAACGCGAAGCTCGTACCGGTCAAGGAGCTGCAGGCCCCCGCCGTGGACCCGGCCAAGCTCAACTCCGCCAAGGTCACCGAGCTGATGACCAAGGCAGGACTGCTGTAGTTCTGTGACCACTGATCTATCGGCTCCCGAACTCTCCAAGAGTTCGGCGAGCACGACGACGGCGGGCAGGGGCAAGCGCCCTCGCCCGCCTTTCGGCGTTTCCGCAGTGTCCGTGCTGGCGGTGCTGATCGCACTGTTTTCGCTGATCCCGCTGGGGTACGTCGCCTACATGACGGTCGCCACCGGCTGGGACACCGCCGTCGAACTCATCTTCCGGCCGCGCGTCGGCGAGCTGCTGCTCAACACCATCATGCTCATGGTCTTCACGGTGCCCCTGTGCCTGGTGCTGGGCGTGGGCGGTGCGTGGCTGGTGGAACGCACCAAGCTGCGCGGCCACCGCTGGTGGGCCGTGGCCCTGGCCGCACCGCTGGCCATTCCGGCGTTCGTCAACAGCTACTCCTGGGTGTCCGCCGTGCCGTCGCTGGAAGGCGTCTGGTCCGGCGTGCTCATTGCCACCCTGTCCTACTTCCCGCTCGTCTACATTCCGGCGGCGGCCACCCTGGGCCGGCTGGATCCGGCGATCGAGCAGTCCGCGGCGTCCCTGGGCCTGGGTCCGTGGGCCGTCTTCTTCCGCGTGGTGGTCCCGCAGCTGCGGATCGCGATGACCGGTGGCGCGCTGCTGGTATCCCTGCATCTGCTGGCCGAATACGGCGCCTTCGCGATGATCCGCTTCGACACCTTCACCACGGCGATCATGGTCCAGTTCCAGTCCACCTTCAACGGCACCGCCGGCAACATGCTGGCGAGCGTGCTGGTGTTCTTCTGCCTCATCCTGCTGCTGGTAGAGGTCAAGAGCCGCGGCACGGCCCGCTACGCGCGCGTTGGCTCCGGCGCCCAGGGCAAAGCCACACGTGCGCCGCTGCGCCACTTCCAGCTGCCCGCCCAGCTTGCCCTGCTGGCAGTGACGGCACTGGCCTTCGGGCTGCCCGTCTGGTTCGTGCTGCGCTGGGTGATTGCCGGAGGCGCCGAGATCTGGTCCGCCGAGGAATTCCTGCCCGCGCTGCTGCAGACCCTCGGCTACGGTGCGGTGGGCGCCGCCGTGACCACGGTGGTGGCCTTCCCCATGGCCTACCTGGCCGTGCGGCACCCCAGCTGGTTCAGCAAGATGCTGGAACTCTCCAACTACGTGACCAGCTCCCTGCCCGGCATCGTGGTGGGCCTGGCGTTCGTCACCGTGAGCATCCGCGCCGTGCCCGGCGTCTACCAGACGGCCGGCGTCCTGGTTGCCGCCTATGTACTGCTGTTCCTGCCCCGGGCCCTGGTCAACATCCGGTCCGGACTGGCCCAGGCACCCAAGGAACTCGATGAAGCAGCGCAGTCGCTCGGCAAGGCCCCGCTGGTCTCCTTCCTGAAGGTGACGCTGCGGCTCACGGCCCCCGCGGCCGCCGGAGGTGCGGCCCTCGTGTTCCTGGCCATCGTCAACGAGCTCACCGCCACGCTGCTGCTGTCCCCCAACGGCACCCGCACCCTCGCCACCGAATTCTGGAGCAAGAGCAGCGAGATCGACTACACCGGCGCGGCACCCTACGCCCTGCTGATGATCCTGCTCTCCGCACCCATGACCTACCTGCTTTTCCAACAGTCCAAGAAAGTAGCCGGACAGTGACCGAACAATCCCCTCCCAGGCTTCCGGCACCCCGCGTCGCCGCGTCGGTGGTGCCCACCACCAACACGCACCTGGACATTGCCGAGGTCACCAAGAACTTCGGTTCCCAGGCCGTGCTCAAGGGCGTCAACCTGTCCGTGGCGAAGGGCGGGACCACCGCGATCGTGGGCCCCTCCGGTTCCGGCAAGACCACGCTGCTGCGCCTGATCGCCGGCTTCGAGCACCCGGCCACCGGCACCATCAGCCTCAACGGCACGCCCGTGGCCGGGGGCGGCGTCTGGCTCCCTGCCCACAAGCGGCAGGTCGGCTATGTGGCCCAGGACGGCGCCCTCTTCCCGCACCTCACGGTGGGTCAGAACATCGCCTTTGGCCTCGATGCCGCAAAGCTCGACGGCGGCCGCCGCGCCGTCAGAACGCGCGTCCAGGAGCTGCTCGAGATGGTGTCCCTCGACGCCGCCATGGCCAAGCGACGCCCCCACCAGCTCTCCGGCGGCCAGCAGCAGCGCGTGGCCCTGGCCCGCGCACTGGCCCGCGAACCGGAACTCATGCTGCTGGACGAGCCGTTCTCCGCCCTGGACGCCGGGCTCCGCGTGGCAACCCGCCGGGCCGTGGCCAAGGTCCTTAGCGACGCCGGAGTCACCACCATCCTGGTCACGCACGACCAGGCCGAGGCCCTGTCCTTCGCCGACCAGGTGGCCATCATGCGCGGCGGCAAGCTGGCCCAGATCGGCAACCCCTTCGTGGTCTACACGCGCCCGGCGGACCGCGCCACCGCCGAATTCCTGGGCGACGCCGTCATCCTGGACGCCTGGATGGAAGGCTCACTCGCCACCTGTTCGCTGGGCGGAATCCCGGTGCGGCGCCCGCCGGCCCAGGGCAAGGTCCAGCTCATGCTGCGCCCGGAGCAGATCCGCATTGCCTCCGACGGCCCCATCCGCGGCGTGGTGGTGGACACCGACTACTTCGGCCCTGAAACCACGGTCCGCATCAAACTTGCCCCGCTCGCTGCTGCACACGCGGCCGCCGGTGCTGCGGGCAACGGCCACCGCTATCCGGGCGGCGGCGAGGTCATCACCATCCGCCACTGGAACGCCTCCATCACCAAGCCCGGCACGGAACTGTGCCTGCGCGTGGTGGGCGAAGGAGTGGCCTTCCCGCTCGAAGCCTAAGCGCCGGCCTCCGCAGGCTTCTGCTTTTGCGGGTACGGCGCCTCGTGCCGGGCCAGCATCTCCACGAATCCGGTGATCTTCCTGGCCCGCGTGTCCGCCCGCTTCACCGAGTTGGTGCGGTAGATGAGGGCATATCGGTTCACCGAGCTCAGCACGTCGAACATGGCCTGGGCCTCGGGAACGGCGGCAATGGCGGCCGCCAGGTCCTCAGGCACTTCGGCCGAGGCCTGGCCGGCATAGGCGGCCTCCCAGCGTCCGTCCTCCTTGGCGGCCGCCACGGCAGTCCGCCCACCGTCGGTCATCAGGCCCGCGGCCTCGAGCCGCGCAATGTGGCCCACATTCCGTTCAGACCAGACGCTCTTGGGCCCGCGGGGCGTCATGCGCTGGAAGTAGCTCGCGTCGTCGCGCTTCTTGGACTGCCCGTCGATCCAGCCGAAACACAGGGCCTCGTCCAGGGCGGCGTCGTAGCCCAGTTCGGTGACGTCACCGCCCTTCTTGTGCAGGACGAGCCACACGCCGGGGCTGGTGCCGCCGTTCGCGGCCAGCCACGCCCGCCAGGCGGCGGCATCGTTCACGAGGAGTTCGGGAAGCTCAATAGCCATGTCCCCCATTCTGCTGCTGAACACTCCGGCGGCATAGGCTGGGAGCACCTGCCAATATGCCCAGGAGGATCCAATGCTGCGTGTCCACCCCATCCACTTCACGTCCCGCCCGGAGCAGTGGGAACACCTCCTCGGCGCGCTCGGACTCGTCAAGACCATGGACGACGGCGACTGGCTTGAGTTCGACGCTGGCTCCGGCCGGCTCGCCGTGCACCGCGCGGCGCACAGCTCCCCCGAGGACGGCACTACGGTGTTCGGCGTCGAGATCGGCATTCTGGCCGAATTCGCCCGGCGCACCACCGAGGCCGGCACGCAGGCCGAGGTCATCGAGGCGCCGCATGGGAGCGCCGTCAGGGTCACGGGCCAGGACGGCTTCACCTTCCTTGCCGAGCAGGCCCGGCGGGCCGCTGACGGGACGTGGGCCACCAGCGCCCACGCAGACCCGGCCCTGGCGGTCACCGCCACCTGGCTCACGCCCGACGTCGATGGCGCGGCACGCGAGCTGCGCAACATTGGCGCCCGTCCGCGGTCGGACACCGACACGACGGCTGACTTCAGCACCAAGAACGGCGGCATCCTGCGGGTGGTTCATGGCGCGGCGGCGGAATCCGGCGACCTCGCGTTCGAGTACGACGGCGGCCTGGAGGCACTGCTGCAACGGCTCACCGCCGCAGGGGTCGAGGCACGCCTGGACGACGAAATCCTGCACATCGCCAACCCGGACGCGGCCACCGGGGCGGCCCCGGCGTCGATCGGGATCACCCGGGCGCCGTCTGCCTAACGCCGGGAGGTGAGCTTTCGACTCTTTGACGCGGCCAAAGAGTCGAAAGCCCACCCCTCGAAAGTCCCTCCCGAAGGGTGGCTCCACCGTGCACGGAAATTCGCGGTAGTTATTGTCAATCGTGGCGCCCGGGGCCTAAGATCAAGACGCTGGGAGCGCATTGGGCCTTAGGTGCCCGCGTGTCCTGAGCTCAGTCGGGGCCTACTTACCCGGCCATGACGGCCGGGTTCGTTCCGAGGCCGCCCTCGCCGCCCGATCTCCGCCCACCCTTCAGACTCATCCGTAGTTAGCCGCCGCTCCCTGAGGGGACGGTCAACGCTGGGGGAATGTCGTGCCCCGGACGATCCGTCCGCAGGCACCTGGATTTCACACCACTACTTGAAATCAGGCATCCCGATGAAAAACAAGAAACTCACCTCGCTCGCCGCAGCCGCGGCCTGTCTGGCCTTGGTGCTTTCCGCAACAGCAGCCCAGGCCAACCTGGCCGGAAGCCCGTTCGACGCGGCCGACGGCAACCTGGTCCTGGACGACGAAACCAAGGACTGGGCCAACGTCGGAGTGGTCTGTACACCTACTCCATCTGGCTGTGGCATTGACCTGCCCACGGGGCAGACTGACAACTCCTTCGGCCAAGGTTCCAAGGAGGATACCGCCGTTCCGTCTGTGGTGACCGGGTCCATCCCGAACAACAAGAGCGATCTGCTGCGTTTCTACGCCAAGCTGGTCACTGAGGCCAACGGCAAGGACTACGCCTATCTGGCCTGGGAACGTGTCCAGGAGCCCTCGGGCACCACCAACATGGACTTCGAGTTCAACAAGGGAAACACCAAGACCGCGAACGGGGTCACTCCGATCCGCACGGCGGGTGACGTGTTGATCAAATACGATCTCTCCCAGGGCGGCACCAACCCATCGCTGGGCTACCACCTGTGGGTGACCTCGGGCAATCCGCAGACAGTCTGCGAGGCGGCCAACTCGGTGCCCTGCTGGGGCAAGGTCCAGTCCCTGAGCGGCAACTTCGAAGGATCCATCAACGCTGGTACGGTCGTGGATCCGATCAACCCGGACGCTCCCCGGGACCTCGGGGCGCGGACCTTCGGCGAAGCGGCCATCAACCTGACGGATTCGGGCATCGTCCCTGCGGGCTCCTGCGAGACTTTCTCCGGCGCCTACCTGAAGAGCCGCTCGTCCGATTCCTTCACGGCAGCGCTCAAGGACTTTATCGCCCCGGTTCCGCTGGACTTCCAGAAGTGCGGATCCATCAAGATCCGCAAGGTGACGGTGGGCGGCGACGGTAGCTTCGGATTCACGGCCACCGGTGGCCTCACCCCGGCGACGTTTGCGCTGGGCAACGGCGGGGTGAAGGACTACGGCAGCTCCGTCCAGCCGGGCAACTACACCATCACGGAAAGCACCCTCCCCGCAGGCTGGGACCTGACCAATCTGACGTGTACGGCAACGGGAACCGGCACCTCGGCCACAACCAATCTGGCGGCCAAGAAGGTCGACATCGTGCTGGGCTTCAAGGGCGACGTGGACTGCACGTACACCAACAGGGCCAGGGCAACTCTGGTGGTGGAGAAGCAGACACTTCCTGATGGCCTTGCCACGCTGTTCACCTTCACCGGAGACGTTGCAGGCTCCATCGCCGACAACGGAACCATCACGGTACCTAACGTCGTCCCCGGGACCTACACGTCAACGGAGAACGATCCGACACCGGGCTTTGACCTGACCAGCATTGTCTGCGACGACTCCAACAGCACTGGAAACGTCGCGACACGGACGGCAACGTTCATCGCGGCGGCAGGCGAGACGGTCAAGTGCACCTTCACCAACACAAAGCGCGGACAGATCGACGTCCTGAAGGTCGACGACGACAACCCGGCCGTACCGCTGGCAGGTGCCGTCTTCACGCTCTACACGGACAACGCCCCCGTTGGCGGAACCCGTGGAGCCGAAGACACCATCACGGCTTTCACCTGCCTGACTGTTGCCAGCGGAACCTGCTCGTTCACGAATGTGGTTCCCGGCAACTACTGGGTGGTTGAAACAACAACACCGGCGGGTCACGACACAGCGGCTGATCAGGCTGCCGTCGTCGGAGCCGGCGGAACCGTATCCCTCACCTTCGTCGACCCGCGTGACTTCAAGATCATCGTCCTGGTCTGCAAGTCCGCCGACAACTCGCTCTACCCGAGCACCGTGACGGTTGACGGCGTCGACCTCACCTCGCTCGGCACCGCACCGGCCGGATTCACCGCCGCACAGCTGTGCGGGCTCGGCGGCGCCGCGTACGACGACAAGAAGTTTGGAGGCCACCCGGCAAACGTCAACATCCCGCAGTAGGCAGCCATTGAGCGGCATCAAGCGCCAAGAGTTGCATTCATGATCGAAGGGGCCTGTCGGCCATCCGGCAGGCCCCTTCGCTGTCGTCTCATGTGTCTTCCAGCGCGCCGTTGCAGATCGGCGGCGACCTTGGCCGCCAGATGTCTCTCTGGCCTTATTGGGGCCGAGCCGGAAAGCCCCTTGACCGGCAGGCGCAATGGTGCCGTAATGAAATTGTCCAGAGTGCGGCGTTTCAGGGCTGTAGGCGCGGGGTTTCCAACTACCGCGCCCTGGCAAAGCATGGCGAAGAAATGCCATGCGGGCGAGTGGAGGAGGGCGATCGTGGACGTCTTGGAAACCGTGTCCAAGGGTATGAGGGTTGTTGATGTGTCGGGGGAAGAAATCGGTGCCGTTGAGCACATCGTTCCGCCCAATGCGAAGGCAGAGACGTTCGAAGAAGCCGCCACAGCTTCCACGCAAGATTTGCTCAACCTCGGACTGAGCGCCGTCTTCGGAAGGGAACCGAGAGTACCCGAATTGATGGCGCGGCGGTTGTTCCATTCGGGCTACATCAAGATCGATGCCCGCGGTTTCTGGGCCACTGACTCCTATGCGGCTGCCGATGCAATCAACCGGGTTGAAGAAGGAAAGGTGTATCTAAACCTGACCCGCCACGAGCTTGCGGCCCAGGTGTGAAGCACGGATCACGGCCGGCGAGCCCCTCGCCTCGATCCTCGCAATCTGACGTCACGGCAATCTGACGTCACGGGCGTGGTTCGGCAAGAGATGCGGTAGAACTTAACCATGAGCGTTCGCACCCCCGACCCGTACCCCGGCTGGCTTTCCGATGAAGACCTCTTCGAAGCCCGCGGCCGCCTCCCCATGGTCTATGTGGAGGCGGTCCCGGTGCGGCTGGATCCGCTGGGGTTCGTCAACGAGGTGGGCACACTGCTCCAGGGCGACGCCGACGGCAACATGGTGCGCTACCTGGTCTCCGGCCGCATCCTCTACCGCGAAACCATCCGCGCTGCTCTCCTGCGGCACATGGAAAAGGACCTCGGCCCGCTCGCCTTCCCCCAGCTTCCCGTCAGCCCGGTGCCGTTCACCGTGGCCGAATACTTCCCGGCACCGTCGCAGACCGGCTTCACGGACGACCGCCAGCACGCGGTGTCGCTGGTGTACGTCATCCCGGTGACCGGCGAATGCGAGCCCCGGCAGGACGCGCTGGAGCTCACCTGGATGACGCCGGCCGAAGTCCTCAGCGAGGACGTCCAGCAGGAGTTCCAAGGCGGCCGCGGCAATCTGGTGCGGCAGGCGCTGGCGTACGCCGGCGTCGGACTGTAGCCGGGCCTCCAGCATTTAGGGCGGCTGGCTTTGTAGACTGTTGGGCGGACCGCAAGAGAACCAAAGGACTTCCGATGACTCACAGCCCAGCCGCCCAGCAGTACCGCGAAAAGCAGGCTGGGGACCTGCAGATCGGCGACCACGTGTTCCCCCCCGGTGACGGCCAGGCCGAGGAGATCAGCCGCATCGAGACGATCCATGACGACTTTGGCGTGCCCGCTCTGCTGATGGTCACAACGGTCGACGGCGGCCTCCTGCGGATCTCTGTCTCGTCCAGTGTCCCTGTGGGCAGCACCCCCGCCAGCGACGCTCTCTCACCTTTGCTGCCCCACCCCACGGACGCTCTCTCACCTTTGCTGCCCTTTCCGGGCAACGCTCTCTCAGATCTTGCCGGCGCGGCCGACGGCGCCGGCTCCCCCGCGGAAGCCGGCGGGGAAGCGGAAGCCGGTCCCGCCGTCGTCGTTCCTTCCCTGCCCGCGGGGCTGCCCGCGTTCCTTGCCCCCAGCGCGGGCGAACTGGCGCTGATCCCGGAGCCGGACGGCACCCCCGAGTCCGTGGTGGCGGCCGCCGCGGCCGAGCACCCTGGCAACAACGGCGTGCAGGTCCTCAGCGAACGCCTGGTCAAGGGGATCAACACGAAGTCGGGCAGCTGCCTGCGGGACCTCAGCGACCTCGCCCACGATCTCTGCATCATCCTGCGCGACCCGGACCATGCCCTGGCCATCGCGGACCTGCTCAACGTGCTGCCCTTCGACGGCAACAACGACCGCTGGACGTCCATTGAGCGGGCACTGGCGCTCTCCAGCTTCATCTGCCGCGAGGCCGGCCTGGACGAGCGCGGCGCCGTGTACGAGAAACTGCTCCGTGCCCCGGAGTCCCAGGAAACGGACCCCTTCAAGGCCCGCGTCAACGCCAAGGTCCGCCAGCGCAAGCTGAACGAACCCAACCTCTACGACAAAGAGATCTTCCGCTCCATCGACAACTCCAACCACGACGCCGAGCGTGAGTGGCGCTACCTGCGCCTTGAATCCCTGCTGTTCCTGCGGGCGCACGGCGGTTCGGAGACCATCGGCATGGCGGAGCTCCAGCGGCGCATCGCCAACGAACTCGAGGCTGTGCGGGCGTAGTGCCCCCTTAGGCCTTGCAGCGGCTATATTCAAGGCCTGTTGTGCCGGGCCGAACGGCGGTAGATTCGGGCACATGACGAACAATCTGAGCGTTGTGGTGAATGCCGACGCGCAGCAAGTTTGGACGATGCTGCGCGAACCGTCGCTGGTGGCCCAATGGCACGGCTGGGAAGCCGAGGACCTGCACGACGAAATCAACGAGATCTACTTCAACACCACCGTGGTTGAGGGGCCCGGGCACACAAGCCTGACCGTGGACGGCGGGGATGTGTTCGAGCTGAGCCCCGTCACCGGTGGAACCGAAGTCAAGGTGACCAGGGCCGCGCTGGACCACAACTCCGAGTGGGCCGCCTGGGATGAGGACATCACCCAGGGCTGGCTGACGTTCCTGCACCAGCTGCGTTTCGCGCTGGAACGGCACCCGCACGGCCAGCGGCGCACACACTTCCTCTCGATTCCGGGCACCGGGGAGCCTGCCATCCGGAAGCTGGGCCTGGGGGACGTTCCCGCGCCCGGCGAGGAATACGCACTGAAGCTGGCCACCGGCGAGGAGATCTCGGGCCGGGTCTGGTTCCGCAGCACCCACCAAGTGGGGCTCACGGTCCACAGCTACGCCGAGCACGGCGACGGGCTGCTGATCGTGGCGGAGCAGCTCCCCGTTCCGGAGAAAAGGCCCGACGGCGGCGCCATGGTGATCGCTTCCACCTACGACTTGGGGGCGCACAGCCTGGACGCCATCCGCCGGCAGTGGGACAGTTGGCGGGCTGAGAACTACCCCACATCGGTGGCGGCGCACTGAGGATCCGCACCCCGTAGCTGGCACACTGGAACCGTGCCAGCCGATTCCGCCCTGCCCGATGCCAGCTCCTCCGCCCACCCTGCACGCGGTCCCGCAGTAGGGGCCGCCGGGCTTCTTGCCGTGCGCCCGCCCGGGTTTTCCTTCGAGGTAGGCGCCCGGTTGAGTGACACGTGCACGCCGTCGGGCCCGCAGACGGACGCCAACGGCGGCGCCTTCCTGGGCCGCACCGGCACCATCACCACACCGCACGGAACCATCCAGACGCCCGCGTTCATCGCCGTCGGGACCAAAGCCACGGTGAAGACCGTGCTGCCTGAATCCATCGCCGAACTGGGTGCGCAGGCCGTCCTGGCCAACGCCTACCACCTCTACCTGCAGCCCGGGCCGGAAATCCTCGACGCCGCGGGCGGGCTGGGCGCGTTCATGAACTGGGACGGGCCCACCTTCACGGATTCGGGCGGATTCCAGGTCATGAGCCTGGGCTCGGGGTTCAAGAAAGTCATCGACATGAAGCACGTGGACCAGTCCGGGCCGGACGACGCCGTGGCCCCCGGCAAGGAGCGGCTGGCACATGTGGACGACGACGGCGTCTGGTTCAAGAGCCACCTGAACGGCGACCGGCACCGATTCTCGCCCGAGATCTCCATGCAGGTGCAGCACCAGATCGGCGCCGACATCATATTTGCCTTCGACGAACTGACCACCTTGCAGAACTCAAGGGCGTACCAGGAGGAGTCGCTGGAGCGCACGCGGCGGTGGGCGGAGCGGTGCATCGCCGAGCACGGCCGCCTGACGGCCGAGCGGGCGGGCAAGCCGTACCAGGCGCTGTTCGGGGTCATCCAGGGCGCACAGTACGAAGATCTGCGGCGCAAGGCCTGCAACGACCTGGGTGCCATGCCGTTCGACGGCTTCGGCATCGGCGGGGCCTTGGAGAAGCGCAACCTTGGAACGATCGTGCGCTGGTGCAACGAGGAACTCCCCGAGAGCAAACCCCGCCATCTCCTGGGTATCTCCGAACCGGACGACATCTTCACGGCCATCGAAAACGGTGCCGACACGTTCGATTGTGTCTCCCCCACCCGTGTGGCCCGGGGTTCGGCGTTCTACACTCCGTTTGGGCGCTTCAACCTGTCCGGGGCGCGCTACAAGGCGGACTTCGGCCCCCTGCAGGACGGCTGCGACTGCTACACCTGCGTAAACTACTCCCGCGCCTACATCCACCACCTGTACAAGGCCAGGGAAATGGTCTCGCACACGCTCATCTCCATCCATAACGAGCGCTTCGTGGTGAAGATGGTAGACGACGCCCGCCTGGCCATCGAGTCCGGCGACTTCTTCGAGTTCAAGGCCGAGACGTTGGGAAGGTACTACTCCTAGGGTGTTCCTACTGCTTCCCCATTTCGATGGTTCCCTGCGCACCCGGTGGTTGACCCCATCGAATGCGCAGGGAACCATCGAAACGGGCGGGAGCTACGCCGCAGCGCCGCCCTACGCGGCCCCGTAGCTCGGTTCGCGCTTCTTGATCCAGCCGACCACCAGCACCGTGACCGGCACGAACAGGAACTCGACGGCGGTCTTGTAGACGAAGCCCACCAGCACGTAGTTGGCGAATGAGCCAGCGTCCGTGATGCCGATGACCGAGGCCGCGATGCTGCAGAAGATCAGCGTGTCCACGAATTCGCCCACCACGGACGAGCCCATGAGGCGTGCCCAGAGGGTCTTCTCGCCGGTGCGGGCCTTCATCTTCACGAGGATCCACGAGTTAATGGTCTGCCCGGCCAGGAACGCCAGCAGCGAGGCCAGGACGATCAGCGGGACCGGTCCCAGCGCCCCTTCGATGGCTGCCTGCTTCGCGGTTCCGTAGTCGTCGTTGAAGCCGGGCAGGACGATGATGATCCAGTAGCAGAGCGAGGCGAACACCGAGAGCGCGAACGAGGTGATGATGGCCTTGCGTGCCACCTTGAAGCCGTACACCTCGCTCAGGACGTCGCCCAGGATGTAGGCCAGGGGGAAGAGGAAGAAGCCGCCGTCGGTGATGATCGGTCCCAGCACCACGCCCTTGGAGGCACCGATGTTGGAGAGGATCAGCACCACGGCCATCACGGCCAGCATGATCCCGAAGTACGGCGAACCGATCGAGGCAAAGCGGGGGGCGGGCTTACTCAGGATACTGGAGCCGGTGGGCGAGGGCATGGGGAATCCGTCCTTAGTGGTTCGCGCAGGCGACCGGAGGTGTCACGTCGCCCCGCTGTATTAGCACTGGTTTGCGGCCCGGACGGAGTGCGCCCGGAACCTCCACCATTGTCCCATCCCCTGCGCCCCGCCACGGGGAGGTTCCATGGGGAGGTTCCACGCCGACAATTGTTTTGAACATGTTCAGAACCCGTGCCATACTCATTC
This sequence comes from Arthrobacter cavernae, assembly GCF_017368795.1. Classification (GTDB taxonomy): domain Bacteria; phylum Actinomycetota; class Actinomycetes; order Actinomycetales; family Micrococcaceae; genus Arthrobacter; species Arthrobacter cavernae. The sequence continues at coordinate 21,624 of NZ_JAFNLL010000059.1, forward strand.
TTGAACACGTTCAAAACATCGAAGCAAGGGAACCCCATGGCTGCAAAGAGTGAACAGACGCGCCGGCTCGTGGCCGACGTCGCGCTCAGGATGTTCCGCGAGATCGGCTTCGAGAAGACCACCATGCGCGCCATCGCCCAGGAAGCGGGCGTCTCCGTGGGCAACGCCTACTACTACTTCGCCTCGAAGGACGAGCTCGTCCAGGAGCTCTATCTGCAGGTCCAGGCCGAACACGCGGCAGCGGCGGCGGAAGCCCTGGACGGCGCCAAGGACCTCTCCGCGCGCCTCAAGGCCGTGCTGCACGCCGGCTTCGACGTCATGGAGCCCTACCACCAGTTCGGTGCCGACTTCATCGCCACCGCCATCCGCCCGACGTCGCCGGTCAACCCCTTCGGCGAGGATTCCACCGCCGCCCGGGAAGCTTCGCTCGCGATCTTCCGCGACGCCGTCGAGGGCTCAGTGCCGGCCGCCCCGAAGAAGCTCCGCGGCGAACTCCCGGAACTGCTGTGGCTGGCCTACATGGGCATCGCCCTGTTCTGGGTCTACGACAAGTCCGAGGGCCAGCGCCGCACCCGCAGCCTGATCGACGGCGTGGTGCCGCTCATCGCACGCGGCCTGTCGCTGGCGAAGATCCCGGGCGTCGGCAAGGTGTTCGACGACGTCCTGGGCCTGGTCCGGAGCGTCAGGGGCTGACGGTGGCGCCGCGGGAAGGGGGACGCATGGCAACAGTGGTGCTCGCCGGGGCCTCCGGGTTCATCGGCAGGTATTTTCAACGCCGCTTCGAGGCCGAGGGCTGGGCGGTGCGTACGGTCGGGCGGACGGTCGGGCGGGCGACCGGCAACGACGCCGGTTGGGACGACGACGGCGGCATCACCCGGGTGCTGGACGGCGCCGAGCTGCTGGTGAACCTCGCCGGGCGGTCCGTCGGCTGCCGCTACAACGCACGGAACCGGGCCGAAATCCTGAGTTCGAGGGTGGACACCACCGCCGCCCTGGGCCGCGCGCTCGAGGCGTGCGCTGCTCCTCCGCGGACGTGGATCAACGCAAGCACCGGCACCATCTACCGGCACGCCGAGGACCGGCCCCAGGCAGAGCTCGACGGCGAGATCGGCACGGGCTTCTCGGTCGGCGTCGCGAGTTCCTGGGAGGCGGCCCTCGAAGCCGCGCACACGTCGGACACCCGCAAGATCCCGCTCCGGATCGCGATCGTGCTGGGTCCTGGAGGCGGTGTGATGAGGCCGTTCCGGAACCTGGCGCGGCTCGGCCTCGGCGGGCGGATGGGCCCGGGCACGCAGAAGTTCAGCTGGATCCACGTGGAGGACCTGTTCCGCGCGGTCCTGTTCTTGCACGCCCGCACGGAGATCACCGGACCCGTCAATGCCGCGGCACCCTACGCCGTGGACAACCGCGAGCTGATGGACCTCGTCTGCCGCAGCCAGGGTGTCCCGTTCGGCATCCCGGCGCCGCGGTGGCTCCTCGAAGTCGGCGCCGTCCTCATCCGGACCGAAACGGAGCTCGTCCTGAAGAGCCGCTGGGTGGAGCCCCGCAAGCTCCTCGACGCCGGCTTCACCTTCAACCACCCCGCGCTGGCCGGGGCACTCAACCACATCGCTAAGGGGGCAGAATGAGCACCAACATGGCGCCGGAAGAGTCCAAGTACCGGGTCGTCCTGAGCACACTCTCGCTTCTGCTCGGAGCCGTCGTGGCACATGTGGTTTTCGCCATTGCACTCTGGGCCACCACGGGCATGGCCGGGCAGTGGTTCCTCATCTTCCTGGCCTACTCCGCTCTGCCGGTCTGGATCGTCGGCATTACGGCGGGGATGGCGCTGGGGGTCGCGCTGCGCCGGATCCGGAACCAGTGGATCCACGTTGCGGCATTCTTCCTGGCCGGGGCACTCATGTGCGCACAGTTCGGCGCCTACCATTCCGTATTGTCGCTCAGCTTTCCGATCTCGCTGGCCCTCGCCGCCGCCATCGGCCGGCTCGCCGTCTGGAAGCTGGTCCGGATCAACGACCCTCTCTCACCTTTGGCCCCCTGACGGCCACCCCTCTCTCACCTTTGGCCCCAAATCCGGCAACGCTCCTGCACATGGTGAGAGAGCCCCTCATCGTCAAGCTGGTTGTGAGTCATTC
>NZ_JAFNLL010000006.1 GCF_017368795.1 Arthrobacter cavernae
GCGTGCCACCGGCGATGTAGCGGACATCAGTTGGCTCCTTTTCCTTGGAACGGATGGTGCTTACCCTCGAAACCTAGGCTCTCAGCCAACCCCGGTTCTGTGAACCCGGACACACAACGCTGAATATCCCGGAATCCTCGGGAACCCCCATCGTGGCGGGCAGGACAGCGTCCCTATGCCTTCTCCAGCTCCAGGTCCAGGGAGTTCGCCTCCACGTAGTCCAGGGCGCAGCGGACCGCCCCGACGGTCACCACGGCATCGCCCAGCGGTGATGCCGCGATCCTTGGGGGAGTGGCCGTGTGGGCCGGGATCTTCTGCGCGATCGAGTCCAGCATGGCCGTCACGGAATGCGCGACGGCGCCGCCAATCACCACGAGCTCCGGGTTGTGGATGGTGGACAGCGTCGCCACGATGCGTGCCAGCCGCTCGGCCAGGCGTTCCAGCAGCCCGACGGCGACGGCGTCTCCCGCCGCCGCGGCCTCGAACACCTGCTCGGCGCTGACGGCTCCGTCCTTGGCCACCTTGCGCAGGGAGGTCTTCACGCCGAGCGCCAGCTGCTCCCCGGCCCAGGTCCTGGCGAGGCCGGCCACGCCCAGGGTGCTGCCCACCCCCTCCACGAGGTCCAGGTAGGCCATTTCGCCGGCGCCGCCGTGGCGGCCGTGCAGGAGACGGCCGTCCTCGATCAGGCCGGCACCCATCCGCTCGCCGGCCAGCAGGACCACCAGGTCGTCCACGCCGACGGCGGAGCCCCGCCACCGCTCGCCGAGCGCCGCCAGGTTGGCGTCGTTTTCCAGCAGCACCGCCCAGCCGTGCAGCTCGTGCAGCGCGGTGCGGAGCCCGACGTCGAACTGGCGCCAGAACGGCTGGCTCGCCAGGACGTTTCCACGGCGGTCCACCGGGGCCGCGATGCCGACCGACGCCGCCAATACCCGCGACGGCGACGCGCCCACTGAGTGCAGGGCAAGCAAGGCCGTGCGGTTGATGACGTCGATGCGTTCCGCCGCCGTGATGTCCTCGCCGGGGAAGGGCTGGCTGGCGCGGCTGACGGTGTTGCCCCGGAGATCGGCCACCACCACGGTGGCCTTGACCGCGCCGATGTCCACGCCCAGGACAAAGCCCGCCGCTTCGTCGAGCGCGAACCGCCGGGCCGGCCGGCCCTTCTGGTAGCCGCCGGAATCGCGCTGGTTTTCGAGTTCCCGGATCCAGCCGCGGTTCATGAGGTCTTCGCAGACCGCCAGGGCCGTGGCCCGGGTCAGCCCCGTGGACTCCATCAGCTCGGTGACGGTGACGACGTCGGAGGTGCGCATGACGTCCAGGACGGCGGCCGCGTTGACGCGCCGGAGCAATTGCGGGGTGGCCGCCGTAACTTCTGACATCGACTCTTGACCTCTCTGTGCTGTTCACCACATAATACTTGAGGATCTAAATTTAGATACTAAATTAATTCGTCGAGGACCATCGAGTTTCACACCGCCGCGCAAAAGCGCGCCGGACTCTTGCAAAGGAGCAACTCTTGATCTCCACACCGATCAATGTCAGGGAGTGCCACAACTCCCGCCCGGCCCGGGCAGCCACCCTGTGAACGCACTGCTGAGCAGGCGGTCCCTGTTCAAGGTTGCCGGCGTGGCCGGTGCAGCAGCCGTCCTGCCCCTCACCGGCTGCGGTTCCCGGGCAGGCGTCGGCACCGACGGCGTCACCACGCTGCGCTTCATGCAGAACAAGCCCGAGGTAGTGGCCTACTTCAACCAGGTCATCAAGGACTTCGAGGCCCGGAACCCGGACGTTCGGGTGGTGCAGGACTACAACGAGGGGAACTTCGTGCCGTCCCTGGTCCGCAACGACCCGCCCGACGTCATGACCCGCGGCTTCGCCAAGGAAACCGCGGACTTTGTGCACAAGGGCATCTTCGCCGACCTCACCGGCCTCCCGGCAGCCTCGGCCATAGATCCGAAGGCCCAAGAACTCGTCAACTCCTGGGGTCGCTACGGCCAGGACGAAACCAGTGCGGTGCCCTTCTCCTTGGCCGCCGCCGGCGTCATCTACAACCGTGACATCTTCGCCGCGCACAACGTTGCCGTGCCCGAAACCTGGGACGAGTTCGTCGCGGCCTGCGGGACGTTCAAGGCCGCGGGAATCGCACCCATCTACGGAACGCACAAGGACAGCTGGACCCTGCGCCAGGGAGCCTTCGACTACGTCACGGGCGGCACGCTGGACGTGGCCGGCTTCTTCAGCCGGATCTACGCCAAGGGCGCAAAGATCAGCCAGGACGCCCCCGAGTCCTTCACCAACAACTTCGGCCCGGCCCTGCCCCAGATCCTGCAGCTGGCAGCGTTTGCCCAGCCCGGGGCGGAAACCAAGAACTACGCCGACGGCAACGCGGCCTTCGCCAAGGGCCAGGCAGCCATGTACCTGCAGGGGCCGTGGGCGCTGTCGCCCATCATCCAGGCAAACAAGGACATCAAGCTCGGCACCTTCCCCCTCCCGGCCACCAACAATCCGGCGGACACCAAGGTGCGCGTCAACGTGGACATGGTCCTGTCCATCGCCCGCCACACGCCCCGCCGGGAAGCCGCCGAGCGCTTCCTCAGCTACCTGCTGACGCCGGAGGTCGTGAACAGCTACAACCAGAAGCACGCCGCGTTCTCGCCCCTCAAAGCAGCCCCCGCCGTCGTGGACCCGCAGATCAGCGGCGTGGCGGCACACATGGCCGAGGGCCGCTACTACCAGGGCGCCGGAACCTACTTCCCGCCGTCGGTCCCCATGAACAACTACATCCAGTCGCTGGTCTACAGCAAGGACAGCGGCAGGTTCCTGGCCGACGTCGACGCCGAATGGCGCCGCGTAGCCGAACGCACCGCGATCTGACCGTCCCCGAGACTTTGGAGCCAAACATGAGCACAACATTGCCTGTGGCGCAGCGGGACGCGGCCACCACCTCCCCGGAACCAGGGAAGACCAGCAAAGCCACGCGCAAGGGCGCCGGGCGGATCGATCCTACGTACTACTGGATGATCGTCCCGGTCCTGGCCCTGTTCGCCTTCTTCATCACCCTGCCCGCACTGGTGGGCGTCTTCTTCAGCCTGACCAACTACGCCGGCTACGGCGACTGGAAGTTCGTCGGCCTCAGCAACTACGTCAACATCTTCAAGGACCCCGCGGTCCTGCAGTCCTACGTCTTCACCTTCGGCTTTGCCGTGGCCGCCACCGTGGCCGTCAACGTGGTGGCCCTGTCCATCGCCCTGGGCCTGAACGCCAGGATCAAGTGGCGCACGGGCATCCGGACGGTGTTCTTCATCCCCATGGTGCTGTCGGGGCTGATCGTGTCCTTCGTCTTCAGCTACCTGTTCTCGAACACCCTGCCCGCCCTCGCGGAACGCTTCGGCGTTACGCCGCTGGCCTCCAGCATGCTGGCCGACGAAAAATGGGCCTGGCTCGCGATCGTGGTGGTCACGGTCTGGCAGGCGGCACCCGGCGCCACCATCATCTACCTCGCCGGCCTGCAGAGCGTCCCCTCCGAGGTCTACGAAGCCGCCGGGATGGACGGCGCCGGAACCTGGCGCCAGTTCCGCAGCCTCACCCTGCCGCTCATCATGGGCTACCTGGTCATCAACATCATCCTGGGCTTCAAGGGCTTCCTGGGCACCTACGAGATCATCGTCGGCCTCACCGGCGGCGGCCCGGGCATGGCAACGCAGTCCGTGGCCATGAAGATCTTCTCCGGCTTCACCGGCGGCGACTACGCCTACCAGATGGCCAACGCCGTCATCTACTTCGTGATCACCCTGGTGATCTCCGTCATCCAGCTGCGCCTCATCCAGCGCCGGGGGGTTTCACTCTAATGACTGCCACCATTTCCACCGGTTCCCCCCGGGGTTCAGGCCCGTCCGCCAGTACCCGCCCGTCCGCCGGCTCGTCCCGCGGCTCCCGCCCGTCCGCCGGTTCCGCCGGCTCGCCCGGCAAGATCCGCCGTTCGTCCCGGGAAGGCTACAAGGTCAACTGGGGACTCACCGTCCTCATGCTGCTGGCCTCGCTCACCATCATCGTCCCGCTGTACTTCACAGTGGCCATGGCCCTGAAATCCGCCGATCAGATCGGCACCGGAACGGGCCTGGGCTGGCCCAACCCCATGCACTGGGAAAACCTTGCCGAGGCCTTCGTCGCCACCAACTTCCCCGCGCACTTCCTCTCCACCGCGTTGGTCACCGTGTTCAGTGTCCTGGGCTCGCTCGCCACGAGTTCGCTGGCGGCCTACGCGATTGCCCGCAACTGGAACCGGAAGTTCTTCCGCGGCTCCTTCGTGTACCTTTTGTCCGCGATGTTCATCCCGTTCCCGGTGATCATCCTGCCGCTCATCAAGCAGACGGCACTGTTGGGGCTCGACAATCCTGCCGGCGTCGTGTTCCTGCACGTGCTGGGCGGCATCTCCTTCAACACCCTGCTCTACATCGCCTTTGTCCGGGCGATCCCGGCCGAACTCGAGGAATCGGCGCGCATGGACGGCGCCACCACGTGGCAGGTGTTCCGCAAGATCATCCTGCCGCTCCTGGCTCCGATGAACGCCACCGTGGGCATCTTCGCGTTCCTGGGTTCGTGGAACGACTTCCTGCTGCCGCAAATGATGATCGCCGATCCGGCGCTGCAGACCCTGCCCGTGGTCCAGATGCTGTTCCAGGGCGAGTTCAACACCGACTACAGCCTGGCCTTCGCCTCCTACCTCATGGCCATGGCCCCCACCCTGGTGGTCTACATCCTCTCGCAGCGCTGGGTCCTCTCCGGCGTCATGCGCGGCGCGGTCAAATAACCGTGCACCACAGCTCCGGCAACACCAAACAACCACGAAAAGGAAGCACCTTGTCCACCACCGCCACCCTGGCAACTCTCTCCGACTCAAAGCGCTCCGAGCGCATGGCCGATCCCAACTGGTGGCGCCAGGCCGCTGTGTACCAGATCTACCCGCGCAGCTTCTCCGACGCCAACGGCGACGGCCTCGGCGACATCAAGGGCATCACCGCCAAGGTCCCGTACCTGAAGGCGCTGGGGATCGACGCCGTCTGGCTCAGCCCCTTCTACCCCTCCGCCCTCGCGGACGGCGGCTACGACGTCGATGACTACCGCAACGTGGACCCGAAGCTGGGCACCCTCGAGGACTTCGACGAGATGGTGGCGGCACTGCACGCCGCAGGCATCAAGCTGGTAGCCGACATCGTCCCCAACCACTCCTCGGACCGGCACGAGTGGTTCAAGGAAGCCCTCGCCTCGCCGAAGGGCTCGGCCGCCCGTGAACGCTACATCTTCCGTGACGGCCTGGGCGAGAACGGCGAACTGCCGCCGGCCGACTGGGAATCGGTGTTCGGCGGCCCGGCCTGGGAGCGCATCACCGAACCGGACGGCACTCCCGGCCAGTGGTACATGCACATCTTCGCCAAGGAGCAGCCGGACTTCAACTGGGACAACCCGGAGGTCCGCGAGGACTTCCTGAAGACCCTGCGCTTCTGGTCCGACCGCGGCGTGGACGGCTTCCGCATCGACGTCGCCCACGCCCTGGTCAAGGACCTGTCCGAGCCGCTGCCGAGCACGGCCGAACTCGCCAAGAAGAACACCGGCGGCGACGGGTTCGTGGACGGCTCCCACCCGTTCTGGGACCGTGACGAGGTCCACGAGGTCTACGCCGAGTGGCGCAAGCTCTTCAACGAGTACAACCCGCCGCGCACCGCGGTGGCCGAGGCGTGGGTCCACGAGACCCGCCGCGCCCGCTACGCGAGCCCCGAAGGGCTCGGCCAGGCGTTCAACTTCGACCTCCTGCAGGCCGATTTCGAGGCGCCGAAGTTCAAGAAGATCATCACGGACAACCTCGTTGCCGCAAAGGAAACGGGGGCATCCTCCACCTGGGTGTTCTCCAACCACGATGTGGTCCGCCACGCCACCCGCTACGGACTGCCCAAGGGCGGTGCCACGGCGGCCCAGGGGACCAACGCCGCCCAGGATGTCACCGCGAAGGAACCCAAGGGCCAGGACGGCAAGGCGTGGCTGCTGGCCGGCGCACCGGCCGAGGAGCTCGACGCCGAGCTCGGCCTGCGCCGCGCCCGCGCCGCATCGCTGCTGATGTTCGCCCTGCCCGGTTCCGGCTACCTGTACCAGGGCGAGGAACTGGGACTGCAGGAGGTTGCCGGGATTCCGGATTCCGAACGCCAGGACCCGTCCTTCTTCCGCAACAAGGGCGTGGAGATCGGCCGTGACGGCTGCCGCGTGCCGCTGCCCTGGACTACGGAAGGCTCCTCCTTCGGCTTCGGCGACGGCGGCGCGCACCTGCCGCAGCCGGAATGGTTTGCCGGCTACTCGGTTGAAGCCCAGGACGGCGTGGAGGGCTCCACCCTGGAGCTCTACCGCAAGGCCCTGGAACTCCGCACGGAACTGCAGGCCGCCGAGGACCTGGAATGGATCCCCGCCGCCAACGGGGACGTGCTGCACTTCGCCCGCCCCAACGGCTGGCAGTCGGTAACCAACTTCGGCACCAAGCCCGTGGCACTGCCCCAAGGCACCGTCGTCGTGAGCAGCGCGCCTCTTGAGGCCGGCAAGCTCCCGGCCAACACCACCGCCTGGCTGGTCTGACCTTCGGCCCGGGTTAAAGTTCACGGTGGCGGCGCCCTTGTGGGGCGCCGCCACCGGCGTGTCCGGCGTCATGCCGTGACGCGGACGGCATCAAGTGAAAGAGTTCAACAATGACTGCACACAGCGAAACCGCGTCCGGCCGCCTCATCTACGGCTGCATGGGCCTCGGCGGCCCCTGGGGAACCGACGGCTACGGTGCGGCCGAGGTCGATGAGGCCGCGGCCGCCATCGACGCCGCCCGGGCCATCGGCATCACCTTGTTCGACCACGCCGACATCTACCGCGGCGGCAAGGCCGAGTCCGTCTTCGGCGAGGTCCTGGCCAGTACGCCCGGTCTCCGGGACGCCATCCAGCTGCAGACCAAGTGCGGGATCCGCCTCAACGAGCAGGGCCTGGCCACGCACTACGACCTCAGCCGGCACGGCATCCTGGAACGGGTGAACGGCAGCCTGCATAGGCTCCGGACGGACTACGTGGACATCCTGATGCTGCACCGCCCGGATCCGCTCATGGACGTGCGCGAGGTGGCGGCCGCCGTCGGACAGCTGATCGCCGAAGGCAAGGTGCGGCAGCTGGGCGTGTCCAACATGTCCGGCGCCCAGATCGGCTACCTGCAGGACCGCCTTGGCGTGCCGCTGGTGGCCAACCAGCTGGAGATGAGCCTGTTCCGCCGTGCCTGGCTGGAAAGCACCGTGCTGGTCAACCACGACGACGGCCTGGGGCACAGCTTCCCGCACGGGACGCTGGAGCACTGCCTGCGGGACGGGATCGAGCTGCAGGCCTACGGGTCGCTGGCCCAGGGCCGGTACTCCGGCTCGCCGTCGGACACCCCGACGGCGGCCGACTCCGCCACCGCTGCCATGCTCGCCGCACTGGCGGCGGAGAAGGGCACCACGGCTGAGGCGGTGCTGCTGGGCTGGCTCATGAAGCACACCGCCCGCATTTCCCCGGTGATCGGCACGTCCAATCCGGGCAGGATCGCGGCGTGCGGGGACGCCGCTGCCGTGGCCGCGGCCATGACCCGGGCCGAGTGGTACGGCCTGTGGGTTGCGGCGCGCGGTGGTGACCTTCCGTAACGAACGCAAAGAGCAGCGGACCCGGGATCGCCTCCCTGGTCCGCTGCTCTTTCTTGCGCGGAGCTGCTACAACAACACATGTGTGCTAAATCCGCCCACTACGCCACGGCCGCTGCCGGTGCGGCTGCCGGTGCCGGTGCGGGGACCGTTGGGGAGTACGTGGTCGAGTCGCCCTTGATCGCCTGGCTCTGCTGGCCGTCCACGCCCACGGGGATGTCGCCGGCGATGGTCACGCGGTTGAGCTTGCGCGGCTGGCCGTCGTAGTTGTCCGGGGCGTAGTGCTGGGTGATGCGGTTGTCGAAGAGCACCAGCTGGTTCGGCTCCCAGTTCACGCGCACCACGTTCTCGGGGCGGGTCACGTAGGCCTGCAGCAGCCGGATGATGTCCTTCGACTCCGTGTTGGACAGGCCCACGATCCGCAGCCGCTGCGCGAAGCCCCCAATGAACAATCCGCGCTCGCCGGTCAGGGGGTGGACGCGCACCACGGGGTGGGCGGTCTCGAACGTCAGCCGGGTGAATTCCTGCCGGCGCTCCTCGGCGTTCTTGTGCTCCAGGTTCTTGGGCACGGAGTAGTCGTAGCCGTTGGTGTGGATGGCCCACAGCGTGTCAGCGAAGTTCCGCAGCTCCTCCGGAAGATCCGCGTAGGCGCCGGCCGAGGACGCGATCAGGGTTTCGCCGCCGTAGGCGGGAAGGTCGATGCTGCGCAGCGTGGAGGCCTGCGGCGGGTTGACCACGAACGTGACGTCAGTGTGCCAGTTGTTGGCCGAACCGTTCTCGCTGTCCACGGGCAGGACGTTCTCCTCGCCTTCCACGGAGGCCACGGTGGGGTGGGCCTTGGTGAGCGGGCCGAAGTGGCTGGCGAACGTCACCTGGGCTTCGTCGGAGTCGATGTTGGCTTCGCGGAACACGAGCGCCTTGTGCTCGTTCAGCGCCGCGCGGATCTGCGCCACGGTGTCCTCGCTGAGCTCCCCGCTGAGGTCGAAGCCGCGGATTTCGGCGCCGATGCGTGAGCCGAGCTTGGCAAATTCGAGTTTGGTTTCGGTAATGGCGGACATGGTTTGTTCCTTACTGTTGTGGTGTTGTGTTTCGGATGGGTTGGTCAAAAAGACTTCATGCAGCGTCGGCCCCGACGGCGGTCCGCCAGCGGGAGAAATGCCGTTCCAGGGCGACCAGGAGGAAGTTCACGGCCAGGCCAAGCAGCGAGACAGTGAGTATGCCGGCGTACATGTCCGGGATGAGGAAGCTGCTCTGCGCGTTGACGATCAGGTAGCCGAGCCCGGCCTTCGCCCCCACCATTTCCGCGGCGATGAGCACCAGGATGGACGCTGTTCCGGCCATCCGGATGCCCGTAAAAATGGTGGGCACGGCCGAGGGCAGGATGACCTTCTGGAAGAGCCGGAAGCTGTTCAGGCCCAGGGAGCGGGCAGCCCGGATCAGCAGCGGGTCCACGGTCTTCACGTCGGCGATCGTGTTGAGCAGCACCGGGAAGAACGCCGCATAGGCCACGATGCTGATCTTGGATTCCTCCCCGATGCCCAGCAGCAGCGTGAACACGGGAAGCAGTGCCAGCGCCGCGGTGTTGCGGAACAGCTCCAGCAGCGGGTTGAGCACGGCATTCAGCCGCCCGTACCAGGCAATGAGCAGGCCCAGGGAGACGCCGGCCGCCAGCGCCGTGCCGAAGCCGGCCACGGAGCGCGTGAGGCTCGCCGCGATGTGTCCCTGGATGGACCCGGTCTCGAAGAGCCTGCCCCACGCCGCGAGCACCTCATGCAGCGGCGGAAGGAAGACCCGCGTGGACGGGCTCGCCAGGTACGTCGGCCCCAGTTCCCACAGTGCCAGGAAAGCCAGGATGGCCGCGGACTTCCACACGAGGGAACCCGCGCGGGCGGCGGCGGTCCCCGCGGCGGCGAGCACCGCCGTCGTGCGCTGCTGTGCGGTCCAGCCGGCCAGAGCGGAGGGCCCGACGGCGGCCGCCGCCTGGGGTGCGGCCGGTGCCTTCGGCTCGCGGATCAGGGTTGTGCTCATCAGGCGGCGCTCCTTTCGGGGAGGGTTTCGTGCGTGGCGGAGGACGGTTCGTCCGGGGCGGTGCCGTCCGGCAGGATCTTGCGGTGCCCGGCGTCATGGGCCAGGCGGACCTCGTCGTGCAGGAGCGTCCACACCTTGTGGCGCTGCTCCACGAAGGCCGGGTGCGAGCGGATGTCGTCCGCGCCGTCCCGGTCCGGGATGTCCACCTCCACGATTTCCTTGAGCCGGCCGGGACGGGCACTGAGCACCGCCACCCGCTGGCCCAGGTACACGGCCTCGTCGATGCCGTGGGTGATGAACACGATGGTCTTGCCCGTGGCCTTCCAGATCCGCAGCAGCTCGTCCTGCAGCTGTTCGCGGGTCTGGGCGTCGAGGGCCGCGAACGGCTCATCCATCAGGAGGACATCCGGCTCATAGGCGAGGCTCCGTGCAATGGCCACGCGCTGCTTCATACCGCCGGACAACTCATGCGGGTAGCGGTCCTCGAAGCCCGCCAGGCCCACCAGCTCCAGGTACTCCCGGGCCTTCGCCGCGCGCTCGCGGCGGTTCGGCTTCCTGCCGTCCGCGCCCTTGCCCTCCAGCCCGATCGACACATTGGCCGAGGCCGTGCGCCAGGGGAAGAGCGCGTACTGCTGGAACACCACGGCCCGGTCCTTGCCCGGCCCGGTGACGGGCTTGCCGTCCACCAGGACCTCGCCCGACGTCGGGCTGGAGAGCCCCGCGAGCAGGTCCAGCAGGGTGGTCTTGCCGGAGCCGCTGGGCCCCACCAGGGTGAGGAATTCGCCGTCGCGCACGTCCAGGCTGAGCGAATCAATGGCGGTGAGCGTGCTGGCGTTTGCCTGCCCGGGGCGGGCCTTGGGGCGGGCCCCGGAACCCTTGCCAGGCCGGACGGTGAACTGTTTGGTGACGCCGCGGAGGCTGATCTTGGCGGTCATGGCTATCCCTTCTTCGCGTTTTCCGGCGCGAGATTGTTGAACTGGTTTGTGTAGTACTTGGCGGTGGTGAGTTCGTCCTTGACGATCCCGCTGGTCGTGAGCCAGGCGGCCCAGCGGGTGAAGTCCTGGTCCTTGACCACGCCGTTGTCCGGCACGCCCGGGCTCTTCCAGTACTGCAGGTTGGCGGTGCTTTCATTGCGGCCGCGGGCGTCGATGATCTTCTTGAAGCGGGCGATCACTTCCTCCCGAGGCGTCTCGGTCTCCCACTTGATGGCCTTGGCAATTGCTGTGGCGAACGTCCGCGCCGTGCTGGGGTTCTTCTCCAGGAAGTCGTTGCGAAGGACGATCTGGCCGCCGGCGAACGATCCAAAGAGCTCGACGTCGCTGAACAAGGAGCGCAGCCCGCCTGCCTCGACGGCCCGGTCCTGCAGCACGCCGCCCAAGGTGCCCGCGTCCACCTGGCCGCGCCGGATGGCTTCCTCGGTGTCGTTGGGTGCCAGTGGCACCAGTTGGACCTGCTTGATCTCGTCCTGGCTGAGGCCGTTCTTGCTCAGGTACGTGTTGATGACGGCCTCGTGGTGCGCGCCCAGGGTGTTGACGGCGATCTTCTTGCCGATCAGGTCACGGGGCGCCTTGATGGGGCTGTCGGCCTTGACGTAGTAGCCGCTGAACGTCTTGTCGTCCGAGCCGTAGTAGTTCACCACAGCCGTGACCGGGGCGCCCGCCTCGATGAGCTTCACCACGGCCCCGGCGAACGCCCCGCCGATGTCGGTCTGGCTGGTGGCCGCCGACTGGATGTCCTGCGGGCCGCTGGTGGTGTTGCCCACCCACTTGAGGCTGACATCGCCCAGGTACCCGAGGTCCTGTGCCAGTTCGGGGAGCGTGACGTTGTTGGCCGAGCCTTGGTAGCGGAGTTCCTTGACCTCGGTGCCGGCCTGCGCGGCGCTGCCCGCCTCGGCAGCTCCGCCGCAGCCGGACACCGTCAGCGCAAGTACGACGGCGGCCGCGACGCTCAGCAGGGGCAGGTGCAGTTTCATGGGAGCTACTTTCCGGGGAGGGGATGTGGTTGGTCCGGTGCGGATGTGCTTGCCGGTGGGAACGATGTAAGCGCATCCCGGGGGCGGCTGGGAAGCCCGCAGGTAACCCTCGGAAACCGCGGGAAATCCCGGGAAACGGCAGGAAACCGGGCGCCATCCGGGGCAATCTGATGACACAAGTCGCGGTGCGGCGCCGTGTGTCGGCCGGCCTTCATGGGAGGTCACCGAACGTCAGGAAGGCGTCCCTCCGGGTCTTCCCGGGGAGGGGCGGCTGTGCCACGATGGGCACCAAGCCGCCGGGCCGCGGCACGAGGATCTTGGACGCGGGCCGAGGGCTGCTTTGCTGCTCGATGTCCCTTCGAGAGTCAGGAACAGTGCCATGTCCCGGAAAGCGATCCGCGGAACCTTCGTCGACTTCATTGACGATCCCTGGACGCACGTGGGGCATGAGCAGGACGCGGCCCGTTTCTTCGCGGACGGACTCCTGGTCATCGAGGACGGGATCATCACCGCCTTCGGCGCGTATGCCGAACTCTCCGGGACGTACCGAGACGTGGAGACCATCGAGATCCGTGACCGCCTGATCCTGCCCGGGTTCATCGACGGCCACATCCACGTGCCGCAGACCCGCATCCTGGGTGCCTACGGGGAACAGCTGCTGCCGTGGCTGAAGAAATGGGTCTTCCCCGAGGAACGCAAGTACCGTGACCGCGGCTACGCGAAGGAGGGCGTTTCGCACTTCTTCGACAACCTGCTGGCCTCCGGCACCACCACGTGCCAGGCCTTCACCACCAGCACCGCCGTCTGCGCCGAAGAAGTCTTCGAGGAAGCCGCTCGCCGGAACATGAGGGTCATCACGGGCATCACCGGCATCGACCGGAATGCCCCCGAGTGGTTCACCATTTCACCCGGGGACTTCTATACGGAAAGCACGGAGCTCATCAGGAAGTACCACGGGGTGGGGCGGAACCTCTATGCGATCACACCCCGCTTTGCCTTCGGCGCCTCGGAGGAACTGCTGGACGCCTGCCGCAGGCTCAAGACGGAGCATCCCGATCTCTGGGTACACACGCACATCTCGGAGAACCCGGCCGAGATCCGCGGCGTGGCGGCGATGTTCGGGGACTGCCCCGATTATCTGGCGGTGTACGAGAAATTCGGGCTGGTGGGGCCCAAGTTCACCGGCGGGCATGGCGTCTGGCTCACGGACGACGAATTCCGGCGGCTCTCCGCCGCCGGCGCCGCAGTGACGTTCTGCGCTGGCTCGAATCTCTACCTGGGCAGCGGCCTGTTCCGCCTCGGCCGCGCCACGGACCCCCAGCACCGGGTGCTGATGACCATGGGAACCGACGTCGGCGGCGGGAACCGCTTCAGCCTCCTGAACACCCTGGAAGAGGCCTACAAGGTGGGCATGCTGAACAGCACCGTCCTGGACGGCAGCATCGATCCACGGCAGCAGGACCTGGCCGAGTCGGAGCGCAACAAGCTCTCGCCGTACCGGGCCTTCTATTCGATCACCAAGGGCGGCGCCGAGGCCCTGTACCTTGACCAGTTGGTGGGCAGCTTCGACGCCGGCAAGGAGGCCGACTTCGTGGTGCTGGACTGGAACGGCGGCCCCCCGGCCACCGCCTGGCACATGAGCCTCCTCGTGGAGGACGGCGGGCCGCAGGACATCGCGACGGCGGCTGAGCTTCTGTTCGGCATCATGATGGTGGGCGACGACCGCGCCGTCGACGAGACCTGGGTGATGGGCGAGCGGGCCTACAAGAAGGCCTCGTCCGAGAAAGCTTCGTCATGACGGCGGCGGCAGCCGAAGCGCTGGAGGGAGCAGCCCATGGCCGCGTACTCCGCTGGAAAACCGCCACCTGGATTGTTGTTGCACTGGCATTGTGGCTGGCCATGGCGGAACTGGACCGGCTCATTGCCGGGCTGATTGTGTCCGGCGAGAGCAGGCGCATCGCGGACGTCGTCGGAGTGGCCGCTTTTGAAAGCCGGGACAGCTGGGAGCTCTGGAGCCGCCTGGATCCGCAGGACGGGCCGCGGCTGTCGGTCCTGATCCGCATCCACGCAGGCCTGGACCTCCTCTTCGCTGCCAGCTATGTCTGGCTTCTGTGGCGCCTGGTCAGGCCACGCTGGCAACTGGGAATCGTCGCCGGAGTCATTGCGCTCGCCGAGCTGGCAGAAGCTGCTTTCCTGATGATTGGTGCCGCCGCTGTGCAGAATCACGAAACGGCATGGGTCGGAAGTGCTCTCGCCGGGGCCTCCCTCATCAAGTGGCTCACTTTGCTCTTCTTCCTCCTCTGCTGCCTGGCGGTTCCGGGCGTGCGGACGCGGGTCCTGGGCGGGATCCGGAGGATCGCACTGGCGCTGCATTTCCAGCGACTGTCGGCCGCCGTCGTGGCAGTGATTGCAGTACTGGCACTCCTGCCCATCCCCGGTGTCAACGACCAGATGCCCGATTCCCAGCGGCTCTGGGCCGTCGAAGGGCTGCTCAGTCCCAGCTGGTTGAGCACTGCCGTCCTTGTGGCAGCCGTGACCATCGGATTGTTTGTCCTGGGCCGGCGGCGATCCGATCTGGCCTGGAAGCTGTGGGAGCAGGGCGAGGTTCCTGACGGCGATCCCGGCCGCCTGTGGTGGATGATCGGTCCGCTGGCCGTCCTGGCGGGGATCATCTGGGCTGCGGTTGGCAACGGGCAACTCGCCTGGTTCCAGATCCTGCTGTTCGTGCTTCCTCCGCTGGCCCTGCTCGCCGTTTCCGTGTGGCTTCCCTCTCCGGCGCTTGCTCCTGTCACCCGGGACCAGGAACGTGCCTTGGATGCCTGGTGCGGCGGCGACAACCTCGCCGTCGCGCTGCTGGCAGTCTCGGGACTTGCCGGCGTCAGATCGTTCACCGGCCCGGTGGCCAAGGAGCTGATTCAGCCAGGGAAGACCGGCATCGGCTGGGCCGTGTTCTTTCTGGCCGTCGGAGCTCTGCTGGCTGTGGCGGCGTACCCTTTCAAGGCGTTTGTCGTCCGGCGGATCATGAAGCGGGCACCATCCGGTGCGGGCTTGGGCGCCTTGTCCGGGTGGCTGAATCCAAGCGGAGGATCGCCGGAGGCCTTCAAGAAGTGGCTGCTGGCGCTTTTCGTTCTCGCCGTGCTTTTCCTGACGGCCTTGGCCGTCTGGCCCGGTCCCGTGACGAAAGTCACAGGCGTTTCCGCCACCGCAGTGGGAGGCATCGGTTCGTGGGCGCTCGTCATCGGCTTCCTCATTGTCCTGGTCCAGGACCAAAAGCCGCTGGAGATCTTCCAGCGCATGAAACTCACCGCCAATCCCGTCCTGACCCTCCTCGCCGTGGTCCTGGCCATCGGCCAGATCAACGGGGGAAGCGCGCAGGTCCATGCCCTGAGGCAATCAGGGGAAACGGCGGGAGCCACGCGACTGGACATCCAGGGCCGGTTCGCCGAATGGCTGGGAACAAGCAAGCCATGCGAGCAGGATGCCGGCGGGGGAAAGAGTGTCAGGCCCATGCTTCTGCTCGCGTCCGAGGGCGGCGGCATCCGGGCGGCCAGCTGGACGGCACGGGTCCTTGCCGAACTCGCAGACGCTGACGCGCAGTGTGGCCCCGTGGCGACGCTGGCTTCGAGCGGGGTCAGTGGCGGCTCCCTGGGCCTGGCCCTGGTCAACCTCTATGGTTCGGGCCCCGCCATGGTCGGGGCGGTGGACGCCGTCTCGGCACCCGATGCCCTGGCCGCAGGCGTGGCGGGGGCCATCGTCGGGGACCTGGTGGCCGGAGGCGCCGGCGTAATGTTGCCCACGGACCAGGGTGCCGGCTGGCAGTGGCACGACCGCGCAGGGCTGATGGAAACCTTCTGGGAGTCGCAGGCAGACAAGCTGGGCGAACCTTTCAGTGTTTCCACAAGAGGGCCGGCAGGGGCCCTGCTCCTCAATTCCACGGCGAGCGGCTCTGGATGCCGGCTGCTTGTCAGCCAGTTGGACCTCGCCACGGCAACGCCGGATCCGCGGAAGCCCGGGTGCACCGCAACGGAAGGCCAAGCGGTCACCCTTGATCTCCTGGAAGCCGGGCAGTTCTGCAACACGCAGCTCAACTGGTCCACGGCGGTGGGCCTATCGGCCAGATTCCCGATCATTTCCCCGGCTGGCCGGGTCTTCTACCCCGGAAACGGCCCGGCAGGCTCGGAGCCGTCATGCCCGGATGACCCGGGCAAGGCGTCGTCGCTGCAGGCCATCGACGGCGGCTATGCGGAAGGATCCGGCCTGGGCACCATTGCGGACCTGTGGTGGGAGCTCAGCGCCGTCGTGGCGCAACACAATCGGGATGTGGAACTTTCAAAGCCATTGGCGGAGCGGCTGACCCCGGTGGGGGAGGCTCAGAACTCCTTCGTCCTGCCGGTGTTCGTCTACATCCGCAACTCCCCGGGCTCCGACGTCGCACGGGCCATCCCGAAGCCCGTTTCCGAACTCGCCGTCCCCGTGGCAGGGATCAAGGCCAAGGATGCGCAGTCCGACGCCGCTGCCTGGAAACAGCGGCTCCAGGACGGTGCCGGTGTTTGTGAACTGCCCGTGCCGGCCACAGCACCCGTGCCGGCCACAGGAAACGACAAGCAGGCAGGCCCGGATTGCCTGGAGGCCACGTCTGCACTGGCCAGTCCGCTTGGCACCAACAGGGTGGTCGAAGTCGCCCCGAACAGCGAACCGGCCATCGACCCGCCACTGGGCTGGACCCTCTCGGCGTTTTCCATCGAGCGACTGGAAACGGCGATGGCCACCGAAAAGCACCCCTGCGGGCCGGACGGGGCAGGCTGCAGCGATTTCAGGAAACTGCTGGACATCCTCTCCCGTTGAAGCACACCTGACACCCACCTGACGCCCCCGATAAAGCCCCCCGCACCCTGGTCACATGGCCTTTAGTTCGTATTGCTACTCACACGCGGAGCGATTTCTTCGCCGCGGCGGCGGCTGGCCGGATACGGTAGATACATGACGTCTAGCACCGCCGCCGCCTCCGTACGGCCTACCCGCAACATTCCCGCCGAGATCGCCCGCTCCTGGCTCCTCGTGAACGCCATGAAGACGGAACTCTTCGACGAATCGGCCAGCTCCCGCGCGGACGCCATCATCCTTGACATCGAAGACGCCGTGGACCCCTCGCAGAAGGACGCCGCGCGCGAAAACGTCGTGAACTGGCTGGCCGCCGGCGGCCAGGCCTGGGTCCGCATCAACGACGCCACCAGCCCGTTCTGGGCCGACGACCTCGCCGGACTCCGCGGCACGCCCGGCCTGCTGGGCGTCATGCTCGCGAAGACCGAATCCGCGGACCAGGTCACCGAATCCTTCCACCGCATGGACGGCAAGACCCCAGTGGTTGCCCTGGTCGAGTCCGCCCTCGGCATCGAGGAAGCCAACCACATCGCGCGCGCCCAGGGTGCCTTCCGCCTGGCCTTCGGTTCCGGCGACTTCCGCCGCGACACCGGCATGGCGGCCACCCCGGAGGCCATGGCCTACCCGCGCGCCAAGCTGGTCGTCGCCAGCCGCGTCGGCAACTTGCCGGGCCCCATCGACGGCCCCACGGTCGGCACTAACCACCCCATCCTGCGCGAGCAGACCGGCATCACGGTCGCCATGGGCATGACCGGCAAGCTGTGCCTGGCCATCGACCAGACCAAGATCATCAATGAGGTCATCAGCCCCACGCCGTCCGACGTCGCCTGGGCCACCGACTTCATGAACGACTTCGAGGCCAACGGCCGCGTGATCCGCGACGGTTCGGACCTCCCGCGCCTGGGCCGCGCCGAGAAGATCATGAAGCTTGCCGTGGCCTTCGGGGTCCAGCCCTCCCTGTAAGACCGTTGCGAGGCCCGCTCTACGTCCCTTCACAGCAGTTTGGCACGTAGAGCGGGCCCGCAACGCACCAGTAGACACCGCACCAGTAGACTTGGACGGTGCTGAACGAATTCTGGGCCACCGCGTCCACCGCCTACAAAGCGCTGGTTTTCAGCGCCATGGGGCTCATCGCCGTCGGGATCATCCTCAACATCGTGGCCAACACCTCCCAGAACCAGGGCCTGGCCATGGCCTCGCTGGCCGTGATCGGGGCGGGCCTGGTACTGCACGTCGTGGGCCTCATCTACCGCGGGCAGCAGATCCGCAAGGGCTACAAGAAGTAACCGCACGCCACCCCGGCCCGCGGGCCGATAGGGTTGGACCATGAGTATCAATCCGGACCTGCAGGGCCGCAGCTACCCTGCCGCAGAGGTTTACGACGTCGGCCGTGAAAAGATCCGCGAGTTCGCCCGGGCCGTGAAGGCCAGCCACCCGGCGCACTTCGATGTGGAGGCCGCCAAGGCCCTCGGCCACAAGGACCTCGTGGCCCCGCCCACCTTCGCCATCATCGTCGCCCAGCGCGCCGACGCCCTGCTCGTGGAAGACCCCGAGTCCGGCATCGACTTCTCGCGCGTGGTCCACGCCGACCAGCGCTTCACGCACCACCGCGCCATCGTCGCCGGCGACCAGCTGGTGGCCGAACTGCACGTGGACGGCGTCCGCGCCATGGGCGGCGGAGCCATGATCACCACCCGCTCCGAGATTTCCACGGTGGCAGGCGAGAAGGTCGCCACCACCACCTCGTCCATCCTGGTCCGCGGAGAGGGACAGTAACCATGAGCCCCAAAATTGCAGAACTGGCAGTCGGCCAGGAAATCGGCACCCGCAGCATTGACGTGACCCGCCAGGACCTCGTGAAGTACGCGGGCGCCTCCGGCGACTTCAACCCGATCCACTGGAACGAAGCCTTCGCCACCGGCGTCGAACTGCCCGGCGTCATCGCCCACGGCATGTTCACCATGGGCTCCGCAGTGCAGCTGGTCAGCGACTGGGCCGGCGATCCCGCCGCCGTGGTCGACTACCAGACCCGCTTCACCAAGCCCGTGCTGGTCGCCGACACCACGGCCACCGGCGGTGCCGGCGCCGTCATCGAGGTCACCGGAGTGGTGGGAGCGCTCGACGCCGACGCCGGCACCGCGCGCATCGACCTCACCGTCGTCTCGGCCGGCCTGAAGGTACTCATGAAGTCCCAAGCCGTCGTCAAGCTTTCTTGAGCCGAAACACAACATCCACGCGGGGCGCCACTGTGGCAGGAATGCCACAGTGGCGCCTCGCCGTGCTCACGTCCTACGCCGCCAGCGGCATCGCCTTCGCCACCTGGGTCTCCCGGCTGCCGGCTATCCGGGACGGCCTTGACCTGACCCCCGGAACCGTGGGCCTGCTGCTGCTGTGCATGACGGTTGCGTCCTTCATCTCCATCTCGGCCTCCGGGATCATCGTCCTGCGGCTCGGTTCCCGGATGACCACGCGGATCGGCAGCACCATGGTGGGCCTGGGGCTGGCCGGAGTGGGCTTCGGGACCGTGGTCTCCAGCCCCGTGGCCGTGGCCCTGGGGCTCGGCGTGGTGGGCCTGGGCACGGCCAGCTGGAACACCGCCTCCAATGTGGAGGGCGCCGCCCTCGAGCGGGCGATGGGCCGGCACATCATGCCGCACCTGCACGGTGCCTTCAGCCTGGGAACCGTGGCCGCCGCAGGTTTCGGGGCCTGGGCAGCTGCCGTGCACATGCCCGTTGTGTGGCATTTCTCGCTGGTAGGCCTGGTGGTGGCCGGATCCGTGGTCACGGCCGGGTTCTGGTTCCGCGCCGACGCCGTTGCGCCCGCTGCGCGGAAATTCAGCCCAGACCGCACGGACACCTTTGAGGACCCGTCCACGGGGCCGCTACCCATCATCGGTGCGGAAACCGCCGTCGGGGATTCCAAGGATCTTGCCGCGCCCGCTCCGCTGGACGGCAAGCGCATGGTGGCCCAGGCCTGGCGGGAACGGCGCACCCTGCTGATCGGCGTCCTCGTCCTGGGCCTCGCCCTGGCAGAAGGCGCGGCGGGCGACTGGGTGGCCCTGGCATTGTCCGACAGCTACGGGCAATCCGATGCAGCGGGCGCCCTGGGCTACGGCATCTTCGTCTCGTTCATGACCATCGGCCGCTTCGGCGGCACCGTGGTGCTGGACCGCTTCGGGCGCGTGGCGGTGATGCGCTGGTGCTCTGCCACCGCGGTGGCCGGCCTCGCCCTGTTCGTGTTCTCACCGGTGCCGTGGCTGGCTTTCGTGGCGCTGGCCGTTTGGGGCCTGGGCTCCTCGCTCGGGTTCCCGGTCGGCATGTCCGCCGCCGCGGACGACCCCGCCCATGCGGCGGCCCGGGTGTCCGTGGTCTCCACCATCGGCTACGGTGCCTTCCTCTGCGGTCCGCCGCTCCTGGGCTTGCTGGCCGAGCACTTCGGCATCCTGCATTCCCTGCTGGCGCCCCTGGTCCTCCTGGTGCTCAGCTTCTTCCTCGCGCCGCTCTCCCGAAAGCGGCCCCTTCCCGGCTGAGCGCCCGCTTCCGGCTGAGCACCCGGGCAATCCCGGCTAGGCTGGTTCGGTGACCCAGATGATGCTTTCCGAACTGACCACTGCCGCCGTGGGCGGCCCCGCGGGCAACTACGTGGTGGCCGGAACCGAGGCCGAAATCATTGAGGCCGTCCGTTCCGCCGACGCCGCGGGGGAGAAGCTGCTTATCATCGGCGGCGGTTCCAATCTGCTAGTGTCCGACGACGGCTACCCCGGCACCGTCCTGAAGATCGCCTCCGAGGGCCTCAAGGTCACGGCCGAGGACAGCTGCGGGGGAGTCTCCGTGGTGGTCCAAGCCGGGCACAACTGGGACGCCCTGGTGGAACACTCGGTCCTGCACGCGTGGTCGGGACTTGAGGCGCTTTCCGGCATTCCCGGGGCCACGGGCGCCACGCCGGTGCAGAACGTGGGCGCCTACGGGGCCGACGTCTCGCAGACCATCACGGCCGTGCGGACCTGGGACCGCGAACGGAATGCCGTCCAGACCTTCACCAGTTCCGAGCTGAAGTTCGGGTACCGGGACTCCATCCTCAAGCAGACCACCGTGGAAGGTTCGCCGCGCTACGTGGTGCTCACGGTCGAATTCCAGCTCCCGCTGGGCCGCATGAGCGCCCCCATCCGCTATGCCGAACTGGCCCGCGTCCTCGGCGTCGAAGCCGGCAAGCGTGCCTATGCCAACGATGTCCGCCGCGAGGTCCTGCGCCTGCGCGCCTCCAAGGGCATGGTCCTGGACCCCGCGGACCGGGACACCTATTCCACGGGATCCTTCTTCACCAACCCCATCGTTCCGGCCGCCGTCGCGGATGGCCTGCCGGAGAATGCGCCGCGGTACCCGGCCGGGGCCGACGGCCTGGTGAAGCTTTCCGCGGCCTGGCTGATCGACCACGCGGGTTTCGGCAAGGGCTTCGGGATCGAACCCGGCAGCGTGTCCGGCGGCCGGGCCTCGCTCTCCACCAAGCACACGCTGGCCATCACCAACCGCGGCTCGGCCAGCGCCGCGGACATGGTGGCGGTCGCACGCGCGGTGCGCGCCGGCGTCGTCGAGCGTTTTGGCATTGAACTGCACCCCGAACCGCTGCTGATCGGCGTCGCACTCTAACGCTGACGGAGCCGCTGCTGCTGGCCCGGCCGCACAGTCAGGGAAGCGGCGCCTCACGGTCCGCCTGGGGCAGGACCTTGTTCAGGAGCACGAAGGTCAGGCCGCAGCTCACGGAACCCTGCAGGAAGATCTGCGTGAACGCCAGGCTCTGCGGGGACGGCCCGCTGGGCAGGAACAGGCCCGCTGTGGCAAAGCCGAGCAGTCCGAGCAGCAGCACGATGGCTCCCAGCAGGAAACTGCGGACCTGCGACGCTGCGGCAGGGTAGGCCCATGGCTCCGGTGCATCCGCGGCGGCTTCCTCGGCGCCTGCGGTGGGCTGGCATACCGCTCCGAGTCCGATGAGCAGCGCCGAAGCCGCAGTGGCCACGATCCCTGCGGCCTGGACCAGCTGCATCCCCGGAGGCAGGCTGACCCCGGTTCCCAATGCCACCGCCAGGCCGGCCGCCAATCCCGCAGCCGTGAAGCACCAGCCAGCGGTGGCCAGCCGCCGGCTCAGGGGCCGCAGGAGCGGGGCCAGGTCACCGAAGAGCATGCCACCACTGTAGTGGCGGCTGCTGCGAGGTGGCTGGGAACTGCGTGTGCGTAGCCGGGGATGGCCCCTAGGATGGGGCCATGGCAGCTTCCGCGAAGATCCGTGTCACGCCCCAGGTCATCGGCCGCCTGCGGCTCGCCAGCCAGGGCTTGCTGGATGGCTTCGGCAGTGTGGCTGAGTGTGTGTCCAGGATGGGCGCGATGCAGGCACAGGACCTGCCATCGGCATTGTGGGCGGTGGGCCAGCGCGTGCCCGGTTCGGGATTGTCGGACGTCAGGGCCGCCATCGACGCCGGAACCGTCGTGAGGTCCTGGCCCCTGCGGGGCACGCTCCACCTCCTCGCTCCCGAGGACCTGCGCTGGATTCTGGCGATCACCTCCCCTCGGATGCTGAAGATGGTGGCTCCCCGCCACCGTGAACTGGGGATCACGACGGAGGACACCGCGGACTGCCGGAGGATCGCCTCGAAGCTCACATCCGGGGGCCAGGGTGCCACCCGTGAAGAGCTCTTCGCAGCATTCGAGGACGGCGGGCAGATCACCAAGGCACAGCGCGGAGTGCACCTGATCTGGAGCCTGTGCCAGCATGCGTGGTTTGTCCAGGGCCCCATGGCAGGTACGGGCGGCAAGCCTGCCGGCCAGCAGCTGTTTATGCCCTTTGAGGAATGGATTACCCGGTCCCGTGACCTGGGCCGCGAGGAGGGGATCGCCGAGCTGTTCCTGCGGTACTGCCGCAGCCACGGTCCCGCCACCGAACGCGATTTTTCCTGGTGGAGCCAGATACCCCTTGCGGATGTGAGGAAAGCGGTGGCCGCCGTCCGCGGGCAGCTCGTTGAGCTCGTCTTCCGGGACACCAGCTATTGGCTGTCCCCGGAGACTGCGGCAATGCTCGACGATGGGCACCTGGTCGCGGGAAGGAACGGGCAAGGGCGCCGCCGTCGTGCCTGAACCGTTCGACGGTAGCCTGGGTCCGGCTGCGCAGCGCTCCTTCGAACTCCAGGCCGCCGAGTACCTGAAGTTCATGGCCGCCTGATTGGGCGCTGGCTGTTTCGTCGTTGCCCCGCTGATTCGTCGCCGGGCAACCACGGATTAGCGGTGCGGAGACGGTCCAAGGCCATCATCGGCGCAGACGGCGTTGTCCACATTCCCGGGCTGACGCGGTGTTGTCCACATAGCCGCGTGCGGGCCTCGCGCCAACGGGCTGCCGTGGCCAATGCTGGCACAATGAAGGCACAGGCTCGTTGATGAAGGTGCAGGCATTGAAAGCGGAACTGGCCAGGCGGTGGCCTCCTGAACGCGTGGCCGGCACCTCGATGCTTGCCGCCCACGGCATCGGTGACAGGCTCCTGACGGCAGGCGTCGCTGCCGGGGTGCTGGTGCGTGTGCGGCGGGGAGCCTATGTGCCGGCGGAGCTCTGGCATGGCGCCAAACCATGGGAAAGGAACATGATCGCCATCCAGGCGCATCACCTTTCCACGGGCGGCAGCAGCATCTACAGCCATGTCAGCGCCGCGCGCATTCACAAGTGCTGGGTGTGGGACTGCAGCCCCCTGGTCCACGTCACTACGCCTTTCAACCCGGCACGCGGCAGTTCGGGGCCTGATGTGCGCGCCTACCGGTCGCCGCTGGAGCCTGCCGAGCTGGTGGAAATACCGGCAACGTCCGGCCGTCCCGTTCTGGCAACGAGCCTGGAGAGGACCGTCCTTGACTGCGCGCGGACGCTCGAGTTTGAACGTGCTGTCATTATCGGCGATCACGCCCTTCGCATGGGGGCCGACCCTGTCCACATGTTGGAGGCAGTGACTTCCGGACGCATCCAGCGAGGTGCCCATAGGGTTCGGAACGTACTGGAGGCCCTGGACGGCGCGTCCGAATCACCAGGCGAGTCCCGGACCAGGATCCTCATGGTGCGCGCCGGGATTCCTGCCCCAACACCCCAAGTCGAGATTCCTACCGCCGCAGGCCTGTTCCGGGCAGACTTTGCGTGGAAACGGGAGAAACTGATCCTCGAATTCGACGGCAAGGACAAGTACTTCGATTACCGGCCCACGGAGCTCGTGCTTTTCGAGGAACGCCAGCGCGAAACGGCGCTCCGCGAGCTCGGCTGGGAGTTTGTCCGCGTGCGGTGGCCCCAGTTGCTGCAACCGTACGAAGTGGAACGCCGCATCAACCTCGCCCTCGAGCGGTGCCGGCAGCGGAGTGTCTGCGCATGAACGTCTTCGGCCCGCTGTTTCGTCGCGGGACAGCAACGGAACAGCGGGCCAAAGACGGACGAACGGACCGGCCTAGAGCTTGCCCGTGGCGATGTTCAGCATGCGGCGCAGCGGCTCGGCCGCGCCCCACAGGAGCTGGTCGCCCACGGTGAAGGCACTGATGTACTCCGGGCCCATCTCCATCTTGCGGATGCGGCCAACCGGGATCTCCAGCGTGCCGGAGGCAGCCACGGGGGTGAGGTCCGCCATGGAGGCTTCCTTGGTGTTGGGAACCACCTTGGCCCATTCGTTGTCCTCGGCCAGGAGCTTCTCGATCTCCGCGACGGACAGGTCCTCGCGCAGCTTGAGGGTCAGTGCCTGGGAGTGCGAGCGCATGGCGCCGATGCGGACGCACAGGCCGTCCATGATGATCCGGCTGTCGCCCGAAGTGCCCAGGATCTTGTTGGTCTCCACCCCGGCCTTCCACTCTTCCTTGGACTGGCCGTTGCCCAGGTCTGCGTCGATCCAGGGGATCAGCGAGCCGGCCAGCGGCACGCCGAACTGGGTGGCGTCGATGTCGGTGCGCTGGTGCGCCAGGACCTTGCGGTCGATTTCGAGAATGGCGGATGCGGGGTCGTCGAGTTCGCTGCTGACCTCGTTGTTGAGGGTGCCGAACTGGTTGAGCAGTTCACGCATGTGGCGGGCGCCGCCGCCGGATGCAGCCTGGTAGGTCATGGAGGTGCCCCACTCGACCAGCCCGTTCTTGAACAGGCCGCCGAGGCCCATCAGCATGCAGGACACGGTGCAGTTGCCGCCGATGAAGTCCTTGGTGCCGTTGGCGAGGCCCTTGTCAATGACGTCGCGGTTGATCGGGTCCAGGACGATGATCGAGTCGTCGTTCATGCGCAGCGTGGAGGCAGCGTCGATCCAGAGGCCGTCCCAGCCACGGCTGCGGAGTTCGCCGTGGACCTGCTTGGTGTAGTCGCCGCCCTGTGCGGTGACAATAATCGGCAGCTTCGACAATGTCTCAATATCGAACGCGTCCTCGAGCTTGCCTGCCCCATCGGCGAAGGACGGGGCGGCACCTCCTGCGTTCGAGGTGGAGAAAAATACCGGGTTGATGTTGGCGAAGTCGTTCTCTTCCTGCATGCGGTGCATCAGGACGGAACCGACCATGCCACGCCAACCGACCAGTCCAACGGACGGATTAGCTGCTGTAGTCATTGGACCAGTCTAAACTTTCCCAGCGAACTGTCGCCGTCGGTTACGTCACGGACGCGGAATGCCCGACGCCGGCACTCGCCCCAACGCGGTCCGGCACCGTTCGTACGGAACTACTCCCCGGCGTCGGGCTCCTGCAGCAGCGCAGCCTTCCGGGCCCGCAGGGCAAAGAACGCGCCGAACGCGAACACCTGGGTGACGACCACCAGCACGATGATGCCCGGGATCTTGTTGCCGCCCAGGATCATGGTGAGGCCCACGATCGCGGACAGCAGCGCGAACAGCGGCAGGAGCATGTAGCCCAGCACGAAGAGGGTTTCGGGTTTCTTCAGCATGTCTTTTCTAGCCTTCCGCCCGGCGCCACGAGGTGAACCGGTAATTTGTGCCGTTCTTGGCGGTGAGCCAGCCCTGGGCCGGCACCATGGTGTCGAATGTCCAGTTTTCGTCCAGCTCGGGGGCGAAGGTATCGCCATTGCTTTCGGAATCGATGATGGTCACCACGGCGATGTTGGCGATGTCCATGGACTGGCGGAAGATTTCGCCGCCGCCGATGATCCAGACTTTTTGCCCGCCGGGGGCGAACTGCGATTCGAGCAGCGCCTCATCGAGCGAACGGACCACGACGGCGCCGCTCGCCTGGGGCGTCTGTGCCCAGTCTTTCTGCCGGGTGACCACGATGTTGGTCCGGCCGGGCAGCGGGCGGTACTTCGCCGGGAAGGACTCCCAGGTCTTGCGGCCCATGATGACCGGGTGGCCGGTGGTGAGCCTGCTGAAGTGCTTCAGGTCCTCGGGCAGGTGCCACGGCATGCCGCCGTCCTTGCCGATCACGCCGCCGCTGGTCTGTGCCCAGATCAGGCCGATGCCCGTCATGGAGGCCGCGGTGGCTTCAGTGAAGATGAGCTCCGGGAGGGCGCCGGGCGTGGAGTCGTCGGGGGTGCTCATACGGCGATCGGTGCCTTGATGGTGGGGTGGTGGCGGTAGTTGACCACTTCGAATTCTTCCAGTGTGTAGTCGAAAATGGAGTCCGGCTTGCGCCGGATCTTCAGCTGCGGGTACTCGTACGGCTCGCGGCTGAGCTGTTCGCCGACCTGCTCCACATGGTTGTCGTAGATGTGCACATCGCCGCCGGTCCAGACGAACTCGCCCGGCTGCAGGCCCAGCTGTTGCGCCACCATGCACGTCAGCAGGGCGTAGGAGGCGATGTTGAAGGGCACGCCCAGGAAGGTGTCCGCGGAGCGCTGGTAGAGCTGGCAGGAGAGTTTGCCGTCCGCCACGTAGAACTGGAAGAACGCGTGGCACGGCGGCAGGGCCATGTCCTTGAGCTCGGAAACGTTCCAGGCCGAGACGATGTGCCGGCGTGAATCCGGGTTCGCTGCCAGGTTGTCCATGAGCTCGGCGATCTGGTCGATGTGGCCGCCGTCGGGAGTGGGCCAGCTGCGCCACTGCACGCCGTACACCGGGCCCAGTTCGCCGTCGGCGTCCGCCCATTCGTCCCAGATGGTGACGCCCTGCTCCTGCATCCACTTCACGTTCGAATCGCCGCGCAGGAACCACAGCAGCTCCACCGCCACGGACTTGAAGTGCACCCGCTTGGTGGTGATCAGCGGGAAGCTCTCGGCGAGGTCGAAGCGCAGCTGGCGGCCGAAAACGCTGCGTGTGCCGGTGCCGGTGCGGTCCGACTTGTGCGTGCCGTTGGCCATGACGTCGCGCAGGAGGTCTTCATATGGGGTGGGGATGCTCACCCCTCCAGCTTACTTGCCAGCCGGCCGCGGAGCAGATCGATGATCGTTTCGTCACTCACACCGGCAGCACGGGCCGTCCGGATCAAGCCGTCGACGGCGGCAATCACCTCAGCGCCCGGTGCGGCAGCGGTGCTGCCGGGCTCCGCAGGGTGCCCGACGACGATTGTCCCGTTCCGCCGTCGGGATTCGATCAGCCCGGCCTGCTCCAGTTCCTTGTACGCCCGCGCGACGGTGCCGGCGGCGATGCCCAGGTCCGCCGCTAGGCTGCGGACAGTGGGCAGGCGGCTGCCCGCAGCCAGCACCCCGATGGCGATCAGCGAGCTGATCTGACCACGGATCTGCTCGTAGGGCGGGACCGCCGAGCTGAGGTCGACGGAGATCCGGGGACTCACCGCGACGCGTCCTCGGTCCGGTTGTCGGCCGGCGAGGGGAGGTCCCGGAAGAACCGGCGGACGGGGGTGACCGCAATGGCCACGGCCACGGCGGCAAGCACTGCGCCGGCCGCGATGGCCGCTGGCGCATCCTCGGGAACGAAGCTCCGGGGGTCCCGGAAGAGCGGCGGCAAGGCGTGGCTGGTGGTCATCAGTACCAGGCCGGCCTGGAACAGGCAATAGGCGGCAAGCGTGCGCACAATGCGGTACACGGAAATCGCGCGGAGCGCCCCATCCAGGCCGTGGCCGCCGCCTGCCTCCGGGACGCCCCGGCGGAACCGGGCCGCCAGCAGGGCGGCACCGCCGGCCGCCAGGACTGCGGCGGTCACCAGCGCCACCGCGGGCCAGACGGGTGCTTCGTGCAGGGCGTTCTGGCCCCCGCTGGTGATGACCAGGACGGACGCCAGCAGGAATGCCGCCACGATGGCCGTGGACAGCAGCCCCCGCGAGACCGGCTGCACGGGCCACTCCCGGGGAGAGTCCGCCCTTCCGTAGTTGGCCCTGATCACCAGCTCCCCGGCCGCGATGGCGAGGAGCAGCAGCACTGCGACGAAGGCCAGCATGCCGGGCAGCCCCCATGCGCCCGCCACCGTCAGGGCCCGGATGAGGAACAGTCCGCCCAGCAGAGAGACCGCGGCCACCACGCCGAGGCCCACGCCGATGGAGGCGGAAAGCCGCGCTGCAGGATGGGCCGTGGGGTCGTGGCTCAGGGGCGTACCGCGCTCCGCGGCCTTGGCGGCGGCGAGCGACGGCAGTTCGCCGGCAGGCCAGCACAACATGGCCAAGAGCACGATGAAGTTGAAGAGGACCGGAAGGTTCAGCCCCGCTATGGGCAGTCCGGGTCCGTCCGGGCGAAGGCCCGGCGGCGTCGCCAGGGCAAAGTTCCCGGCGACGGCGGCGAGGCCCGCCGCGATGGTGGACACTGTACGCAGCAGCCGGTTCATGGCGATGGTGCGCAGCGCGCGGTTGTCCGCGCCGTCGAGGGTTTCGAGGTGCCGGCGCCGGGCGATGAGCCACAGCACCAGCCAGGTGCCCGCCGCCAGGACCAGAAGGGCCCCGCCGAGCCACGCGGCGAGTTCGGCACCCGGGATCCGGCCGGCATGGCCGCCGTTGACGGGGCCACCGTAGACGGGGCCGCCGTTGACGGGGCCGCCCACGGCCGGTGTTGGCTGCGGCTCCGGCAGCACGGGGTCAAAGCCGGGCAAGGCCGAGATCTGCACGATGAACAGCAGGGACACCACGAAGACGCCGGCCGTGGTCCAGGCAAGCCCCCTGGGCAGGAAGTCACGGATTCTCCGGACCGCCAGCTCCGCATGCCTGCGCGCCTGCTTCGGGGCCGGGTAGCTCAGCTGCCCGATCGCATGGACGGCCAGCGCGGCCAGGACGGGCCAGCCCAGTGCCTGCAGCAGATCGGGTGCCGCGGACGGGGCGCTTCCTAGGACCGGGTTGCCCGGGATCTGTCCCGCGCGGACGGCGCCCTGGAGCGAGCTGGCCATCCAGCCGATGATGCCCACCCAGAGGGCGTGCTGGGAAACCGTCGCGGCGCTCGCCCCGACGCGCGGGGCCCACACCACCCAGCGCAGGAACAGGTAGACAACCACAGCCCCGCCCAGTGGGGCGAGCAGAGCCAGAGGTGGCAACTGGAACAACATGACAATGACCCCCAAGTCTTTGTATCAATGTACTAAGTATTTGATACAAAGATGCTTCGGTCAACGCGGATTCCGCGGGCTGCACAGCTGCGGCACACCCCTCCAGCAGGCCGCCGCCGCTAGTGAAACGTTTTATTCACCTTGTGCTCACCGAACGGCCATTCGGGAAACCTAGGGTCTCACAGGAAAATGCCCCACAACCCCGGGGCGAAAAGCGAGAAGAGGAATCCGTGAGCAGCAAAGCAACCACCTTCGACCTCAGCCGTAGGGCTGCCCTGGCCACAGCCGGCACGCTCGGTGCCATGGGGCTCATCGCCGCGTCCAGCGGCCTGGCCCAGGCTGCGCCCAAGCCGAAGGCGCCGCGCCCCACCCTGGCCTTCCGTCCCGACGGGAAGTTCAAGGTGGTCCAGTTCAACGACACCCAGGACGACGAGAAGACCGACCGGCGGACCATCGAACTGATGGAACGCACCCTGGACCAGGAAAAGCCCGACTTCGTGGTCATCAACGGCGACGTCATCAACGGCGGCTGCGACACCGAGTTGGAGGTCAAGGAAGCACTGAACCACGTTGTGCTGCCGATGGAGCGCCGCGGCATTCCCTGGGCCGTGACCTTCGGCAACCATGACGAGGACTCCGTGTCCCGCACCGGCATGACCGAGGCCAAAATGCTGGAATTCCTGCAGAGCTACGCGCATAACGTCAACGCGGACTCCGTCCCAGGCCTGACGGGAACCTCCAACACCCAGCTGCTCGTCCAGTCTGCCAAGTCTCAGGAACCTGCCTTCGGCCTGTGGCTGATCGACACCGGCCGCTATGCGCCGGACACCATCGACGGCCAGAACTTCGAGGGCTACCCCGACTGGGACTGGGTGCGCATGGACCAGGTCACCTGGTACCGCAACCAGTCCATCGCCACCGAGCAGAAGTACGGCAAAAAGATCCCGTCCCTCATGTGGGGACACATCGCCCTGCACGAGCACCGCAACATGTGGTTCGCCAGCCTCGATTCCCGTACTGCTGCCGACCACGCCCGTGCCCTGACGAAGCACTCAATCGTGGGCGAGCGCAACGAGGACGAGTGCCCGGGACCCATCAACTCGGGCCTGTTCAGCGCCTTCCTGGAGCGCGGGGATGTCCTCGGATACTTCGTGGGCCACGACCACGTCAACACCTACGTAGGTAACTACTACGGCGTGCAGCTCGGCTACGCGCCCGGAACGGGCTTCGGCGCCTACGGACTCAGCGGCGCTGAACGCAACCGCCTCCGCGGCGCCCGGGTCTTTGAGCTGGACGAGAACCAGCCCAAGGTGTACACCAACACGCGCCTGGTGTTTGCCAACGACTTCGGAATCGACCTGGTGGCCAATGACCAGCCGATCGTGCCCCTACCGCTGGACCCCGCCCAGCAGTAACCAGCCCAGCAGTAGCCCGCCCAGCAGCAGTCCGGCCGCATGGCCGGCGGTCGCAGGACCGCCGGCCACGCTAGTCGTCGAAGGGCCTGACCTGTTCGACGGCGACCACCTTGCGCGAGCTGCCGCGGAGCACGTGGCACACGATCACCTCACCCGGGACCAGGTAGGGGTCAACCGTGGGCAGCAGCTCCCGCAGTATGGGGGACATGTGCTGGCCGAGCTGCTTCAGGACCGTGGGAAGCGCGGGGCGGTGGGTGCAGAGGGCGCTGGGGCGCTGTTTGTCGAACAGGGACTCGACGGCGGCACCGGTCTTCTTCGGCGAACGGTGGTGGTTGTGTTCCGTGAGGGCATCCACCAGTTTCACCTTCGCCCCGCTGGCCTTGGCATACGGTGCAATCGTGGCGACGCAGCGCTTCCAGGGGCTGCTGACGATGCGCTGTGGCTTCCACACGTCCAGCAGGCGCTGGACGGCCAGCGCCTGGCGGAGTCCCGTGGCCGCGAGCGGCCGGTCGCCTTCCGCTTTGGTCCACGAGGACCGTGGCTTGGCCTTCGCATGGCGGACCAGCACCAGCGGCCAGGTGTCCAGCTCTCCGCGGATGTGGGCCTTCTCCAGGAACTCGAGGGGCTCGACGTCGGTCGGATTGCTCAGGAAGCCCGCGGCCTTGTCAGGGCTGCACCACATGACGCTGTCCACTTCCTTGCCATCGGGCCGCAGTGGCGTTCCGTTGATCTGGACGGCCCAGTAATGGACCACCTTCAGGCCTGCGGTGACGTGGTAGTGGATGGGCGGCAGCGGAATGCCAAGGGAGCCCTTGAAACCGATCTCTTCCTCCACCTCACGGGCGGCGCACTCGGGGACCGTTTCGCCGGCGTCGAGCTTTCCCTTGGGCCAGGACCAATCGTCGTACCTGGGCCGGTGGATCAGCAGGACCTCGAGGGCTCCCTTGTTGAGCCGCCACGGCAGGGCACCGGCCGCGACGACGGCGACGGCCTCGCCGGGATGGTCGGTCTGGTCGGCAATGGGGGTATCGCTTTTCAAGTCCGCTGCCTAGCGACGCGTGGCCGTGCGCTGCCGGGCCCGGGAATCCAGCAGCCAGGACTGCATGTCCAGCAGCGGGCTGCCGTCTTCGGCCTGGTGGTGCCGCGTCCAGTTCCCGTAGTTGTCCAGGTGCCAGCTTGCCGTTCCCGGGTCCAGGTACCGGCGCAGGAGGTCGAGGACCTGGGCCGCGTCATCCCGGTTGGACAGCTGCACCAGCGCCTCAACGCGGCGGTCGAGGTTGCGGTGCATCATGTCGGCCGAACCGATGTAGACCACAGGGTCGTTGGCGTTGGCGAAGGCAAACACCCTGGAGTGTTCCAGGAACCTGCCGAGCACGGAGCGGACCGTGATGTTCTCGCTCAGGCCGGGGACGCCGGGGCGCAGGGAGCATATGCCGCGGACCAGCACGTCCACCTTCACGCCTGCCTGCGAGGCCCGGTAGAGGGCATCGATGATGGCCTCGTCAACCATGGAGTTGACCTTGATCTGCACGCGGGACGCGATGCCTGCGCGGGCGTTCCGGATCTCGGCCTCGATCCTGTCGATCAGCCCGGAGCGTACGGAGCGCGGGGCCACGAGCAGCCGTTTGAACGTTGACTTGGGGGCGTAGCCGGAGAGCTGGTTGAAGAGCTTGGAGAGGTCCTCGCCCACCTGCTCGTTGGACGTCAGCAGGCCCAGGTCCTCGTAGTAGCGGGCTGTGCGCGGGTGGTAGTTGCCGGTGCCGATGTGGCAGTAGCGGCGCAGGCCGTCCACTTCCTGGCGCACCACCAGGGAGAGCTTGCAGTGCGTCTTCAGGCCCACGATGCCGTACACCACGTGCACGCCGGCCTGCTCCAGCTTGCGCGCCCAGGAAATGTTGGCCTGCTCGTCGAAGCGGGCCTTGATTTCCACCAGGGCCAGCACCTGCTTGCCGGCTTCGGCTGCATCGATCAGGGCATCCACGATGGGCGAGTCGCCGGAGGTGCGGTACAGGGTCTGCTTGATGGCCTGCACCTTGGGGTCCGCCGCAGCCTGTTCCAGGAAGGCCTGGACCGAGGTGGAGAAGGAATCGTAGGGGTGGTGCAGCAGGATGTCGCGGCGGCGCATGGCTGCGAAGACGTTGGCGGCCTTGGACGTCTCGGACTCGTTGAGGTAGCGCGAGGTGTGCGGGACGTGCTTGGGGTAGTGCAGGTCCGCGCGGTCGATCCCGCCGATCACGGACAAGCCACGCAGGTCCAGGGGCGCGGGGACCGAGTAGACCTCGGACTCCTCCACACCGAGTTCACGGACCAGCAGGGCCCGGATGTTCGGGTTGATGTCCGTGGTCACTTCAAGGCGGACGGGCGGGCCGAAGCGTCGGCGCAGCAGTTCCTTCTCGAGCGCCTGCAGCAGGTTCTCGGCATCGTCCTCTTCGACCTCGACGTCCTCGTTGCGGGTGACCCGGAAGGAGTGGTGCTCCAGGACCTCCATGCCGGGGAAGAGTTTGTCCAGATGGACGGCGATGACTTCCTCGAGGGCGATGAAACGCGCAACACGGCCCGGGACGGCGCCTGCACGGGGGCCGTCGATCGAGATGAGGCGGGGGAGCTGGTCCGGCACCTTGACCCTGGCGAACAGTTCCTTGTCGCTCACGGGGTTGCGGACCACCACGGCAAGGTTGAGCGAGAGCCCGGAGATGTAGGGGAACGGGTGGGCAGGGTCCACGGCCAGTGGCGTCAGGATGGGGAAGACCTTCTCCCGGAACATGACGTTCAGCTGGTGCTGGGCGTCTTCATCCAGTTCGTGCCAGTGCATGAGGTGGATGTGCTCATAGGCCAGGGCCGGGCGGAGCTGTTCAGCGAACACGCGGGCGTGGCGTTCCTGGAGCTTGTGGGCGGCCGCACCGATCTGCTCAAGGACCTCGATGGGGCTCAGCCCGGCGGGGGAGGGCACAGCCAGGCCGGTGGCGATGCGCCGCTTCAGGCCTGCCACGCGGACCATGAAGAACTCGTCCAGGTTGGAGGCGAAGATCGAAAGGAAGTTGACGCGTTCCAGCAGGAAAAGGTCCGGGTCCTCGGCGAGTTCGAGCACGCGGGCGTTGAAGGCCAGCCAGCTCAGTTCCCGGTCCAGGAAACGGTCAGGGGTGATGTCGCCTTCCGGCTCCAGGTTCGGCGCAAATTCGGGGATGTCGATGCGGTCCTGGGTGGCACGGGCGGCCGGGACTTCGGAGGAGCCAAAGCGTGCGGGCAGGGCCGGGCCCTTCTCCTGGGTTCGGGTGGTACCGACGGAGTCCGGTTGCATGGGGTCTCTCCTAAGCTCAGGACTGGTTTCCTCCCACATTACAAGCAATTCGCCCAGCCCGAATCCCGGAAGTCCCCGGCTTTCGGGCCGCCCGCCCAGGTTAA
Source organism: Arthrobacter cavernae (assembly GCF_017368795.1). Lineage (GTDB taxonomy): Bacteria > Actinomycetota > Actinomycetes > Actinomycetales > Micrococcaceae > Arthrobacter > Arthrobacter cavernae. The sequence continues at coordinate 33,799 of NZ_JAFNLL010000006.1, forward strand.
TTCCTCGTCAACGGTCCGTACATGACGTCAACATCCCAGCGGACGAATCCCAGCTTCTGGTACAGGGCAACTGCCGCCGTGTTGTCCGCGTCGACGTAGAGCATCACGGCGTGCAGTTGCTGTTCCTGCAGGTGCTTGATGCCGGCAACGGTGAGGGCTTTGCCCAGCCCCATGCCTTGGGCAGCCGGGATTACGCCCACCACATAGACCTCTCCGATGGCGGGGTGCGGGCCCTGCCGCGGATGCACCTTGGTCCAGTGGAAGCCCAGCAGCTCCCCGGCGGCGTTCACGGCCAGCAGGAAACCGGCAGGATCAAACCAGTCCTCGGACATGCGGGCGTCCAGATCGGCCCGCGTCATCGCGCCCTGCTCCGGATGGTGGGCGAACGCCGCCCTGTTGGCGGCCAGCCAGGCGGACTCATCCTGGCCCGGCACGAAGGCGCGCAGCTCAACACCGTCCGGGAGGACGGCGTCGGGCAGCTCCGACGTGGAGGACATCAGCCGCATCTTCCACAGCTCGCGGACCGGTCCGTAGCCGAAGCGGGCAGCGAGCTCGGCGGCGGCCTCGTGGTTTCCGTGCGACCAGGCGCTGAGCCCGGCGAAGCCCCTGGCCTCGCCCAAGGCGCCCAGCAGCCGGCCGGCTACACCCTGGGTGCGGTAGGCGGGATGAACCGCGAGTTCCATGACGCCGCTGCCGTCTGCTGCTTCCACGACGACGGCGAGCCCCGCCAGATCCTGGGCGGTGGCGGGATCCGAGTCCTCGTCCGGGGCGTAGAGGGCCAGGGAGAGCAGCGAGTGGTCACCGGCGTCGGCGCCGCGCAGCATGACCATGGTCTGCTCGGAAAGCGGGGGGTTGCCGTCGGATTCCTCGGCGGCCGCGGCCAGCGTGCGGAAATCCCGCAGGAGCTCGTCGTCGACGGCGCCTTTGATGACGAGTACGGGCCAGGTATCCGGGTGCGCAGGATTCATGCTGCAAGGCTATACGCCCGGGCGGACTTTCGCCGGGCCGATTGCTGGGCCGATTGCCGGGCCGATTGCCGGGCCGATTTGAGGTCACGGCATGGTGCCGTGTAAGGTCTGTATCTCGTCCGGCTTTGCGAAGCAGGATCTGAGGGGGATCCACCACTGGGGTGGCCTCGATACGTTCGACCCGTATGTCCTCCACGCGCACCGGCCAGCCGGTACAAGGAAAGGCCCGGATTCATTGGAATCCGGGCCTTTCCTTTGCAGGTGTTCCTAGGCTTCCGAGAGCGAATCGTCGGGGAGCCGGACCAGCGTCAGGCGGTAGCCAACGTTGCGGACCGTGCTGATCAGGTTCTCGTGGTCCACGCCGAGCTTGGCGCGAAGGCGGCGGATGTGGACGTCAACGGTGCGCGTGCCGCCGTAGTAGTCGTAGCCCCACACCTCGGTCAGCAGCTGCTGGCGGGTGAACACGCGGCCCGGGTGCTGTGCCAGGTACTTGAGGAGCTCGAATTCCTTGAAGGTCAGGTTGAGCGGCTGGCCGCTCACACGGGCGGTGTAGCTTGCCTCGTCGATCACGACGCCGGCCGCCCGGATTTCGCTCTGCTTTTCCTCTTCGCCGGGGACGGCCCTGGCCATGGCCAGCCTGATGCGGGCCTCGACTTCGGCAGGGCCCGCGGAATCGAGCACGATGTCATCCACGGCCCACGCCGAGGAAACCGCGGCCATCCCGCCTTCCGTGAGGATCAGCATGAGGGGAGCGCTCAGGCCCGTGGCCTTGAGCAGCTGGGTGAGGGACCGGGCGCCCACCAGATCCTTGCGGGCATCAAGGAACACGATGTCGGTGGGGTCGGTTTCAAGCAGCGCAGTCGGCTCGGCAGCCAGGATGTGCACACGGTGGTTCAGGAGCTCCAAGGCAGGCAGGATGTCCACCGACGAGCCGGTGCTGTTCGTCAGGAGCAGGATGTGCGACATGGTTCCTCCAGTGGGCTGTCCGCGCATCATTGGGCGTCTGAACCGGGTTTCCACCGGCGTTTGGCGGCATTCTGCGGCGTCCTGCCCGTGGTGACGGGTGCGAACCACGGGAAGCGCCGTTGAAATTCGAGTATACCCACCAGGCCTTTCCGAGTCAGGGATTCGTGACGCCCAAACCAGCTGATTGCGACATATTTGTGCCGCATAGGGCAGGATTGGCAGGAGGTCGGAAGGCACAGCGAATTGAGGTCGGGCGCAGTGAAGTCTTGGAGCATCGGGGTAATCGGCCTCGCGGCGCTCGCAGCCATCGTCGCCGGCACCTATGGTTCCCGCGAGCTCATGCTCGCCATCGGGATCGCCGCTTCTGCCGCCGTCGGGATCGGCTGGCCGCACTTCCTGGCGGTTCCGGCCAAGAAGACCCTGGCCTCCGTCATCGGCCTTGCCGGTGCCGGCTCGGCTGCCGCCGCGTACTTCACTCCCGCTCCGGGGTTCCTGGACTGGACCCCCGCCTTCATCGCCCTCGGTGTGATCGCCGTGTTCATTATCCAGTTGGTCCGCGGCACGGGCCAAGTCCAGCGCCTCGAATCCACCCTCGGCTGCAGCGCGGGCGTGCTGCTCAGCTGCGTGGGCGCCGGCTGGATCGCCGCCGCCCGCTTCAACGGGGTCAAGGAAATGGTGCTGGTGGCCGGCCTGAGCGCCGCAGCCGCCCTGCTCGCCGGCATCATCCGGTGGCCGGACCGCATCGTGGCTCCGCTGGGCATCGTTGTTGCCGGGTTGATCGGCCCCCTGGCCGGCCTGGTCTTCTCTGACATTGCCGTGGTTCCGGCGGTGCTGGTGGGCGTTGTCCTGGGCTCGGTGCTGGTCAGTTTCCGCCGGATGGCCACCCTGCGGCGCGGCCGCCTGAACGTCGCCGCGGCGCTGGGCATGGGCGTCGCCCCGGTCTGGGCCGTCGGCGCCCTTGCCTACTTCATAGACAAACTACTCATCTACTAACGGTTAGGATGGCATCATGTCCGTACTTGCATTTGAAATCTTCTTCCTCGTCCTGCTCGGCATTGCCAGCATTGCCATGGCCTGGTTCGCAGGCTTTGTGGTCTACCGACTTTTCAAGGGCCAGAAGTAGATCCTGCTGACCCTGCAGTCCACCTGAGGTAATTGCCGTGCCTATCGAGATTCCAACAGACCTGACGCCCGAACTCGTCCCCCTATCCTGGCTCATCGGTGAGTGGGAAGGCCGTGGCCGGCTCGGCGCCGGTGAGGAGGATTCGGGACACTTCGTGCAACATGTCTCCTTCACCCACAACGGCCTGCCGTACTTGCAGTACCGTGCTGAAAGCTGGATCAGCGACGACGACGGCGCAAAGCTGCGCCCGCTGACCGTCGAGACCGGCTTTTGGGCGCTGGAGCGCAAGCTCCAGGAGGGCGACGGCGGTCCCGGCCTGATCCCGGCGGACATCGTCCCCGTGCTCAGGACCGCGGACGAAGTCGAGGAACGCCGGAACAAGGACGGCGGCTTCGACCTCACCGTCTCGATTGCCCACCCCGGCGGCATCACGGAACTGTACTACGGGCAGATCAAGGGCCCACAGATCCAGCTCACCACCGACATGGTGATGCGCGGCAGCCACTCCAAGGAGTACACGGCCGCCACCCGCATCTACGGCCTGGTGGATGGCAACCTTCTGTGGCGCTGGGATGTGGCTGCCGAGGGCAAATCCCTCGAAGCCCACGCCTCGGCCTTCCTGCACAAGGTTTCTTAACACAAGGTTTCCTGACCACCCGCGTCGAGCCGTACCCGGGCAACCGTTTTGATTCCAAAAACCCGGAATACCGCTGAGCCCCAAGGACTTGTACTGGATATGACTTACACGAGCCTTTTGTTGTCGCGCCCTGGCGCCGTTGAGGCCACCGGCATGGACGCCGGCGTCGCGGCCCACTACGGCGAGCCGCTGCGCGAGCAGCGCGCCCTGGCCGCGGGGACCGCCGTCGTCGATCTCTCCCACCGCGGCGTGGTGACGGTCTCCGGTCCGGACCGGCTCAGCTGGCTCAACACGCTCTCCTCGCAGCAGCTCACCAACCTCCAGCCGCGCGTCTCCAGCGAACTGCTGATGCTCACCCTCCAGGGCCGCATCGAGTTCGATGCACGGGTGGTGGACGACGGCGGGACCACCTGGCTGATCGTCGAGGCTGCCGAGGCCGTTCCGCTGGCGGAGTGGCTGAACAAGATGAAGTTCATGCTGCGGGTTGAGATCGCCGACGTGTCCGCGGACTGGGGCGTGCTGGCTTCCACCAAGGCCGTTGAGGCGTGGGCCGGGTGGCTCGTGTGGGAGGACCCGTGGCCGCACGTGGGTGCAGGCGGCTATTCCTACAGTGCTGTAGAGGAGGACTCGCACCCGGGGCTTGAGCGGCCGTGGTTCGAATATCTCGTGCCCGTCGCTGAACTTGAGGCCGCCGTCGGCGATTTGCCGCTGGCCGGCGCCATGGCCGTCGAGGCCCTGCGCATCGCCGCCTGGCGTCCGAGGCTCGGCGCCGAGACGGACGACAAGACCATCCCGCACGAACTGGACCTGCTGCGGACCTCGGTGCACCTGTCCAAGGGCTGCTACAAGGGCCAAGAAACCATCGCCCGCGTGCACAACCTGGGGCATCCGCCGCGGCGCCTCGTTTTCCTGCAGCTTGACGGCTCCCAGCACACGCTTCCTGCTGCCGGCAGCGGTGTATTTGCCGGGGAACGCAAGGTGGGTACGCTGACTTCTGTGGCGCAGCACTTCGAGATGGGCCCGGTGGCGCTGGCCGTCATCAAGCGGTCCGTCCCGGCCGACGAGGTCCTGACCGTGATGGACGGCGAGGAACCCTATGTCGCGGCCCAGGAAGTGATCGTCGCCCCCGACGCCGGCCAGGTCGTCGGGCGCCAGTCCGGATTCCTGAAGGGACCACACCGATGAGCCAGCCCACCGGCCCCGAGGTCGCCAACACGACGTCCGCCGTCGACGACGAAACGCTCGAACTGGCCCACATGCTGTTCGATGCGGCGCGGGACGGCGATATCGAGGCGCTCAGGAGCTACCTGGACGCCGGCGCCCCCGCCACCCTGACCAACGCGGCGGGCGACTCCCTGCTCATGCTCGCCGCCTACCACGGGCATGAAGAGACGGTACAGCTGCTCCTGCACCACGATGCGGATGCCAACGGGGCCAACGACCGCGGGCAGACGCCGCTGGCGGGCGCCGTCTTCAAGGGGTACACGGCCGTCGCCCGTGTACTGCTCGACGCCGGGGCGGACCCCGACGCCGGATCGCCCACCGCGCGCGAAGCCGCCACAATGTTTGCCCGCACCGAGATCCTCGACCTCCTGGCTTAGCGGGACACTTTTGCCCGTCCGGGAAGCACCCACCCAACGGCTGCGACTTTCCTGCTCCGCTGCGAAAGGAATCCCTTGGAAAACGTAGCCAAACCGTGGCCCGCACTGTGGTCCCTCGTGATCGGGTTCTTCATGATCCTGATCGACACCACCATCGTCTCCGTGGCGAATCCCCGCATCATGGAGGGGCTCAACACGGACATCAACGCCGTCATCTGGGTCACCAGTGCCTATCTGCTGGCCTACGCCGTGCCCCTGCTCATCACCGGGCGCCTGGGTGACCGTTTCGGCCCCAAGAACCTGTACCTGAGCGGATTGGTGGTCTTCACCCTGGCCTCGCTCTGGTGCGGGCTCTCCGGCGACATCGGCATGCTGATCGCCGCCCGGGCCGTGCAGGGCATCGGCGCGGCCATGATGACGCCGCAGACCATGGCCGTCATCACCCGCATCTTCCCGCCGGACCGCCGCGGCGCCGCCATGGGCCTGTGGGGCGCCACCGCGGGCATGGCCATCCTCATCGGACCCATCCTGGGCGGCGTGCTGGTGGACGGCCTGGGCTGGGCGTGGATTTTCTTCGTCAACGTCCCCATCGGCGTCGTGGCCTTCATTCTCGTGACCCGCCTCGTTCCGAAGCTGAGCACGCACAACCACAAGTTCGATGTGCTGGGCGTGGTGCTGTCCGCCGTCGGCATGTTCCTGCTGGTATTCGGCATCCAGGAAGGCCAGAGCTTCAGGTGGGGGACCGTCACCGGGCCCGTCACCGTGTGGGGCCTGATCATCACCGGCATCGTTGTCCTCGCGGCGTTCGTGGTGTGGCAGTGGCTGCTGGAGCGCCGCGGCGGCGAGCCTCTCCTGCCGCTGGGCCTGTTCAAGGACCGCAACTTCTCCCTGGGCAACACCACCATCATGGCCGTGGGCTTCACCATCACGGCGTTCCCGCTGCCCACCATCTTCTACTACCAGGTGGTCCGCGGCCTGACCCCCACGCAGTCCGCGCTGCTCATGATCCCCATGGCCGTGATTTCCGGTGCGCTGGCACCCTTCGTGGGCAAGCTGATCGACCGCGTCAACCCGCGCTGGTTCGCCGCCTTCGGCCTCGTCTGCCTGGCCGGGGCCCTGTTCTGGACATCGGCCCTGCTTACCCCGGACACGCCCATCTGGATGTTCCTGCTGCCCAGTGCCCTGCAGGGCGTGGCCAACGGCTTCATCTGGGGCCCGGTCTCCAATGCGACCACGCGCAACCTCCCGCCGCGCCAGGCCGGTGCCGGCTCCGGCGTCTTCAACACCACCCGCCAGATCGGCGCCGTCCTGGGCTCAGCAGCCATTGCGGCCCTCATCCAGGCCAGACTCGCGGCAGAGCTGCCCGCCGCACCGGCCGGAGCCCCCGCCAGCGAAGCCGGTCTCACGGGCCAGCTGCCGGAGTACCTGCACGCGGGCTTCTCGACGGCGATGGGCCAGTCAGTCCTCCTGCCCGCCTTCGCGATTCTCCTCGGAACGGCGGTGGCCTTGTTCTTCGGCAAGCCGAAGGCCGTGCAGGGCTGGGGCGCGCCGGCCAAGGACGCTGCGGATACGGAAGCCCGGACCGATACCCGGGCCGCTGCTGCGAATCAGGGTTAGGCGTCAGCCGAGGCGGACGCTGGCGTGGATCCCGCCGGTGACGAAGCCCAGGCTCCGGGCGATGGCCAGGGAACCGGTGTTGCTGACATCGGCCTGCCACTGCAACGTCAGCCCTGCCGCAAGGGCCTCATGGGCGGCCACGGAGGCCGCCAGGGAACCGAGCCCGCGGCGCCGCCATTGAGGGGCCACCAAGACGCCCATGTTGGCCAACAGGCCTTCCCATTCGCCGTAGGCACCGCAGGCAACCGGCCCGGGATGCTCTTCATCCGGGTGCATGATGGTGAAATGGTGCTCCAGCCCGGACAGGCCTGCCTCGTTGACGTCGTCCGGCGGGCACAGGCTTTCGAGCTCGATGACCTCGGGGTTGCCGTGGGAGATGGTCAGCTCCTCGGCTGCCTGGACCAACGGCAGCTCGTCCGCGAAGAACAGGGCCGCCGAACCCAGGCCGTGCCCGCCATGGGTCCGTGTGATTGTCAGCAGGGTGAGGTGCTGTGCGAGTTCCTCGTCGGGAATCCCGACGGCGGCGTCCAAGGCCCACTGCGGACCAACCAAGGCGGACACCCCAAAGAGCCGCACGAATTCCACGGTCTTGGCGGCGTCGTCGGCGAGCGTGATGCGTCCGGCCGTGCTTCCTGCGTCGGGGGGGGCACTGGCGATGCGGGCGGCCGCAGCAGCGAAGGCGTGGTCGTCGATCCCCAAATGGCGGGCCCACGCCAGCTGGATGATGTCAGCGGACGTGGGCTCCAATGTCATGGCTTCAGCCTACCGCCCCGCGGGGCGGCAAGCTGAGGATGCTCAGCCGAACAGTACCGAGGCTTCGTCGTAGCGGTGCTGGGGAACGGTCTTGAGCTTGCCGAGGGCCTCTTCGAAGCCGACATGCGAAATGTCCGTGCCCTTGAGTGCCACCATGGTTCCCCAGCGGCCTTCCACCACGGAGTCGATCGCGGCCATGCCCAGCCGGGTGGCCAGGACGCGGTCGAAAGCCGAGGGGACGCCGCCGCGCTGGATGTGGCCCAGGATGGTGGCGCGGGTCTCGATGCCCGTGCGTGCTTCGATTTCCGGAGCCAGCTGGTCTGCGATGCCGCCCAGGCGGGGCCGGCCGAAGGTGTCCAGGCCGCGCTCGGAGTGCGGGGATTCCATGTGCTCCGGCACAAAGCCCTCGGCCACCACAACCAGCGGCGCGCGGCCACGGTCGTGGGCTTCCTGGACCCATTCGGTGATCTGCTCGATGCTGGTGTTCTGTTCGGGGATCAGGATCGCGTGGGCGCCGGCGGCCATGCCTGCGTGCAGGGCAATCCAGCCTACGTGGCGGCCCATGACCTCGGCGATCATGCAGCGGTGGTGGGACTCGCCCGTGGTGCGGAGGCGGTCGATGGCCTCGGTGGCGATCTGGACCGCGGTGTCGAAGCCGAAGGTGTAGTCGGTGGCGTCGAGGTCGTTGTCCACGGTCTTGGGGACGCCCACGATCTTGAGGCCGGCATCCGTGAGGCGCTTGGCTGCGGCCAGGGTGCCTTCGCCGCCGATCGCGATGATGGCGTCGATGCCGAGGCGGTCCATGTGGGCCTTGATGACCTCGGGGCCGCCGCCGTTTTCGAAGGGGTTGGTGCGGGACGTGCCCAGGATGGTGCCGCCTTGCTTGGCGATGCCGCGGACCATGGTGCGGGGGATGTCGATGACATCACCTTCCACAACGCCGCGCCAACCGTCCCGGAACCCGACGAATTCCTGCCCGTGGATGGCGATGCCCTTCAATACGGCGCCTCGGATGACGGCGTTAAGTCCGGGGCAGTCGCCACCGCTGGTGAGAATTCCAATTTTCATGTGTGCGCTCAAATCATGGCTTGGAGGAATACATGCAGAGCGCCACGCTGAGCTCCCAATGATTGTAGGCAGCTATGTGGGTTGCGACACAAATGGTTACATCCAGCCGGGCCGTGCGGTAGTGGCAATCCGGCGGCAACAAGCCAACGGAGAAGCGCCCGGCCGGCATGGGCGGG
>NZ_JAFNLL010000060.1 GCF_017368795.1 Arthrobacter cavernae
CACAAGCGCACGGTCTTGTCCCGACTGCCCGAGACGATCCGCCGTCCGTCCGGACTGAAGCCCACACTTAATACCGCATCTGTGTGTCCGGTCATCGGCTCCCCGGCGGGCCGGCCCGTGGCCGCGTCCCACACGCGCACCGTATTGTCACCACCGCCCGAGACGATCCGCCGTCCGTCCGGACTGAAGCCCCCACTTAATACCGCATCGGTGTGTCCGGTCATCGGCTCCCCGGCGGGCCGGCCCGTGGCCGCGTCCCACACGCGCACCGTATTGTCACCACCGCCGGAGACGATCCGCCGCCCGTCCGGGCTGAACGCGACGCTGTCCACAGAATCGGCAGTCTCTATGATCTCCTGCACGCCCCACAGCGTGCCCACCGCCTTCATCAGTGCTCCCTCGCCTTCTGCCGTTGGTCCAATTGCATGGGCGGCAAGGATTTGCTGGATCGCGCGCACATCACCTCCGGGGCGGTCCCTTGTGAGCATGGATTGGCCTTCGGCTACCAGCCGCCGGGCGGTGGCTTCTCGGGTCCGGGTGTCGGCCTCGCGCCGGGCGAGAGAGGTCTGAAAAAAACCGGCCACGGCAGCCACGGCGATCAGGACCGCAGCGGCCAGGACCACCTTGAGCACGCGGGAGCGTTTCCGCAGCGCTGCAGCGTGGGCCTCGGCTGCTTCCTGCTTCTCGCGGGCGGCCGTAAGCTCGGCTTCCTGCCGCAGTTTCTCGGCAGCGAGCCGGTCCTCTTCCCTCCGCCGCGAGGCGGCCAGGAACGGGCGGGCGCTATTGAGGCGGTCCCGGAAGCCGGGTTTCGCGGCCAACTCTTCCGCACTGTCCAACCTTTCGCCTTCGATCAGCCACGCCTCGTTGCGGCCGCTGTGTTCCCAGGCGGCCGTGGCGCGCTCGAGGTTGTCGGTCTCCTTGAGGTCCTCCCGCTCGGTGGTCAGCCAGGCGGCCAGCTCCTCCCATTGCCGCAGCAGGCTTTCCAGGGCCACTTCCACGACGGTTTCCCCGCCCCGTTCGTCTTTGACCAGCAGGCGCTTTTCCACCAGCGCCTCGATCAGCGGGCGGGCCCCGGCCGGAAGATCGACCAGGCGCGCGAGGCGGCGCATCGGCTGGTCATTGTCCGGGTTGATGGTCGCCAGCCAGGGGATGAATGCCGAGTGCAGGGCATTTAGCTGGGCCTGCCGTTCGTCCTGGTCGGCGGCCAGGATGCTGTCGATTTCGGTCTGCACCACCTGGGTCATTCCGCCCATCGCCTCATACCCGGCCAGCGTCAACTCCCCGGCCCCCCAGTAGTCCCGGTACAGCCGTGCCAGGGTCAGAGAGAGCAGCGGCAGGGTGTCCGCGCCTGGGCCGCAGTCGGCCAGCAGCCGGTCCACGAGCGTCGGCTCGACCGTCAGCGGCTGTCCGGCAGCGGCAGCCCGGGCGGCGGGACCGAGGATGACTTCCTTGAACCGGGCGGGCGGCATCGGTTTGAGCTCATCGAAGAGGACACTCTGCAGTCCCGCCAGTTCCGGTGCGGTCTGCAGCGCTTCGTACCGGTCCGCCCGGATCGTGCCGGCGACAATCATTCCCGGCGTGGTCCCGTCATCGCGGTGCAGCAGCCCGGCGAGCAGGTCGAGGAAACGGGCAGCCTGGGGCCCGGCGTCGGCGCTGAACAGTTCCTCGCCCTGATCCAGCGGCAGGACCAGGGTGGGCGGGGGCGTCCCGGCGCCCGCCTCGAGCAGCCGGCCGGCCGCGGTCTGTTGTGCCTCGGCCAGCCAAGCCCTCAGCCGGGCGGCATCGGCGCCCAGGCAGGCGGCCTTGATTTCCCCCAGGGTTGGCCGGTCCAGGCCCAGGCCGGTGCGCAGGCCATGAACCGCCGGGGCGAATCCCCGCTCCCCGGTGAGTGCGTTCCCTTCCGGGCGCATGATGTCCAGGACCAGGAAGTGCCGGTCGTCCCGCCGCAGCCGCGGCAGCAGGCCCGCCCGCAGGAATGAGGACTTGCCGGTACCGGAGGGCCCGAGGATCACGAAAAGCGACCTGATCCCGGAACTGCGCATCCCCCGCAGCGCGTCCAAGCCCCGGACGATCTGCCCGTCCCGGCCGAAAAACACCGCCGCGTCCGCTTCCTCCAGCGGTTCCCACCCCCGGTACGGTGCGCGGTCCGGATCATCCGGCGGCGGCCACACGAAGTGCTCGGCCCCGATCCCGGCCCGGTGCAGACCCCGGCGCAGCCGCTGCAGCCCCTCCGTGAGAAAGATGACGGGACCGCTCTGCCCGTCGACGGTAATCTCGGTGCCCGGACCCTCACCGAACAGGTCACAGCGCTGCCATTCCCCGGTGATTCCGCCGTCCGCCAGCGGCTCCAGCCGGGCACACAGGATCAGCTTGCCCAGGGTCTCCGCCGTCCGGAACTCGGTCCGGCATTCGGCCGATGCCTCCCAATGGTCCGAGAGCAGGCAGATCACGGCCTCACACCGCGCGTTCGAGCGCCGCAGCGCTTCCTTCCACCGCTCACCGGGCTGGATGCCCGTGACCGGGTCCAGATCCAGGAAAATCTCCTCGGCCAGTCCCGGATCCTGCCCTACCAGCCACCGCTTCAACGCGGTCGCCTCCCGGGCATCCCTGCTCGAATGACTCAAAAAGACACGCGCCATGGCCTCACCAGCCCGCACGACCGCCAGGACAGGCAACAAGCAAGGATCCGAACCCGACCACCATCACACCGCGAACACATCGTCTTCCCCGGCCGCCAACGGAGGTCGGCGGGACAAGGCTGCGGATCACGGCCGCCGAACACCTCTGGCCGGCACACAGCCGCACAGCGCCCAGCCGTGGAAGATGTGAAAATACTGCGTGTCACGGGCAGGCCGGTTATGGCGCCTGCAGCTTGTGGTGTCCGCCGGGCGCGGAGCGAAAGCCTGTACATGGTGTCCATGGTCCACCCGGGGGAACCACACTTTCAATGACCGCCGGCCCGTCTGGTTGGTTGTGACGCCCCCGGGATAGAGGTCAGCTCCGCTGACATCGCGGGCACATGGGTGGCTCATGGGCCGGAGGGGGAGACCCGGGCAGTTGGTGTTCCGGGCGGACGGTACCTATTCCGGGACGAACCTGCCGGACCATGTCTTCTACGTAAATGATGGAAATCCGAAATACGGTGGGCCGCCTGACTGGTTGTCACCTGACGCGATCTCTGGAACCTGGGAGGCCAAGTGGGACGCGGAAGTACGTCGAGCCTGGCTGGATGTATCCATCAAGGGGAGAGCCGCTTCCACGGTTATTGACGTTGAGGAGGGGGCCAAGGGTCAAGAGGGAGCCAGGGGTCGACAAATCGTTTGGTACATTGGCGATCCTGACGCCGATCTGAAGGTCTCCTTCACGAAAGACAAATGAGCTGACCACCCAAACCACGCGTCTTCTTTGAGGGCATGGTCAGCGTAGGCATGGGAGAGACGCCCTTCAAGGCCCTGGACACGGAAAGTGGCCAGGGCGTTGTCCTTCAGCTCAAGTTCTTGCTGGTGTGTAGTGGCGGTTAGGGGTGTGCCTGGTCGGCGGCGTGCTCTTGGTGGGCCTGTTCGATCGCGTCGGGGTGGGTTTGGTGTTTGGCGTGCTCGGCGAGGGCGCGGTAGATGCTGGCGGGGCTGGGGTTGTGGCCTTTGCGTTTGCCGGTCGGAATGATCAGGTGGGGGCGGATCTCCTCGATGGATTCGCCGTTGGCGCGGCGGCGGATCAGGGTGTGGAGCATGTCGTTGGTGATCACCGGGGGCCGGCCGCCGTGGCGGCCTTGGCGGGCGGCGGCGTTGAGGCCTTCGAGGGTGGCTTCGCGGATGTTCTCGCGTTCGGTTTCGGCCATTGCGGCGAAGAACCCGAACAGCATCCTCCCGGTTCCGGAGGGGTCGTAGATCCCGGCCAGGGGGCCGGCGAGCATTTCCAGGACGATGCCGTGGGCGGTGAGGTGGTCGGCCAGGGCGGTCAGTTCGGCGGAGTCCCGGCCCAGGCGCTTCATTTCGTAGACGGTGAGGATGACCCGGCAGTGCGGGGCGTGGGCTTTGATCTGCCGGCAGGTCTCCAGGGCGGCCTGGAACTGGGGCCGGACCCGGACCCGGCTGGAGACTTTCTCGGCGAAGATTTTCCCCCGGTCGATCCCGTGGTTTTCGAGGGCGTCGAGCTGGGACTGGAGTTCCTGGGTCAGGTGCGAGCAGCGGGCGTAGCCGACCCTGATGTCCGTCGCCGGGATGTCGGCCGCCACCGGTGCAGACGGCGGGGTGCCGGGACGCCAGAGCTGGCCCGGACCCCGGTCCGCCGGAGTGTTGACCCGCAGCTCTTTGGCCAGCCGCGGGACCTTCGCGAACCGGCCGGTGTGGTATGTGTCCGCGACCGTCCCGGCACGGGACCGGCACGGGGACCCTGCGTCGACCAAGCAGCGGGGGCAGGGATGGCGTTCAACCTCATCCGCATCGGACGGGGCGGTGTCCGGGGCGCTGCTCATGCCGGAATCTTCTCACAAACCACTCCCAGAATCCGCCCGGGCCATTTTAATGGGAGAAAGCGTTGTGGGAAGGATCCGGGCCCATGGGTGGTCCGCAGAGTAGTGCGGCCCAATTTTCGCAGAATGGGCCGTTTGCGAGAGGTGGCGTTCTCTTGAGGGGCGCGTGAGACACGCTCTTCGGCCTATTTGGTCCGGTGGGCGGCGGGGAATGTCTTAGTTCCGTGGATTCGGGACGTTTTAGGAATCTAACAAGCGGGCAGCTCCCTTTTTCATTTGCGCCATCCACCATCGCCGTACGCGAAAGGTACGTGCGCCAGGCTGGCCGGACCGGAGCGCTGTGTCACTTCCCCGTGACGATGCCAATCGCTAGGGCCAGGACAGCGGTGTTGTAGAAGCTCAGCACGCTGTGCACGGTGACGTGCCAGCGCATCTCTGGCGTGGTGACTTCGACGTCGGACACGGCGAAGGTAGTACCGATTGTGAATGCGAAATACAGCAGATCGATCTGGTGGGGTGTGCCGGTGTGGGGGAATTGCAGCCCCCTGCCGACGGAGTGATAGAGCGCGCCGTAGAAGCGGGCGTAGCCGGCATGGAATAGCACCCAAGCCAGCGTGATCGCGACGACGGCGAAAAAGTCGAGCACGTCGTGGTACTTATCCTGCGGGTTGGCGACCACCACGATGAGGGCAGCGCACATTCCTGTCAAGCTGGCCGCGGCAGTGAACAGGAAGCTGAACCGCCGGCCACCGAGGGTGCGCAGCAGCCAGGACGAGGATCTGTCGGGTGGCTGTTGAGGGGTGTCGTCGTACCGGCGGCGTCGGACCGCCAAGCCGCCCACGAACAGATATCCCAGAGCCAACCCGTCCCACAGGGCCAGGTAGTTCACATCGACGGCGGTGCCCGCGGAGTTGAGGAGGAACGCCACCCCGATAACGACCAGCGCCAGTTCGACTAGCCGGACGAGAAGTTTGTTGATCCGACGCCCCACCGATTCGGGACGGGGCATGGGAGAGGATGCATTCCGAATGTGTGCCATGAGTCCGAGCCGACTTCATCCGCGGCGCCAACGGGCAGGTAGAGTGGCTCCGCCTCAGCGGAAGACTCAACCGGAAACTTCCCGACCGAACCTGGAAGTCGACCTGCTGCTTTCGACGGCCGCGTCCTCAGAACCTCTCTGATCCGCCCGTTCTCAAGGGCCTTGATACTCATTTGATGGTGAATGGTGGAACGGTGACGTTGGCGACGCAGGAGGTGTCGTAGCCACCTGTGGGCTGATTGAGGAAGGAGATCATCGTAATACGGGCACACTCTGACGCGCCGATCACGCGGTGGCCCAGTCCAGGGAATACCAAAGTTTGGGATTTCGACAAACTACGAGCTGCCATTTCCGCCCACCGTGGCGGGGTAACACCGTCGAGACTACCGACCATTAACAGTGTGGGTATGTCGCTGTGTACTGGACTCCTCACGCTGGCGTCGGCTTGGCCGACATCCCAGATCTCACAGACGGAAAACAGATACGGTACTTGCGGCAGTAGCGAAAGTACTCGGTCGGGGAAGTCCGGCAGAGCGGCTTTGGCCATAGCATGAGCTTTCTGGCGGTTAGTGAAAGCTGAGGCCGCGTGCTCCCGGCAGAAGACTCCAAATTGCAAACCGTAGCCAACCAAACCGATCTCACTTGCTGAGGGTGCAATTCCCAGTATTGCCTTGGCTGCCGGTAGTCCGTCCCCGGCGGCGAGAGCATGCACTATAGCCGGTATATCCTCAAAGGTTCCTGGATTGATAGCCGTTCCTACGAGGAGGTCGGCGAGGCGGTAGCCGTCGATGACTACTGTGGTGGCTGGTTGGTTTTCTGTGGCGGGGACGTTGACTGTTAGTGGTTTTTGGTCGAGTTGTTGGACTGTAGTCATGAATTCGGTGCGTAGGTTCGGGTAGGCGCTGTTGCAGGCTGGTTGTGCAGCGCATGCGTCGAACAGGACCTGGTAGCCAGACGCTGCGTTAGGCCAAGGATCTTCCATGACGCTTGCTTGTGGCGGCAAAATGCTGGCAAGAACCATGCTGCGGATGCCTTGGGGGTGGTTGCGTGCTACCTGTAACGCTAAGTCGGTGCCGTAGGAGACGCCGTAGACGTTCCATTCTTTGATTCCTAGGGCGGTACGGAGATCGGCGATGTCGGCGGCATTTTCGGTGCTGTTGTAGGCGGAGAGGTCAATGCCAGCCTTGGCGAGACGGGTACGGCAGGTTTTAGTTGCTTCATCATTTTTGCGTACCGTGGCGGGGTCAGTGGCTACCCAGCTGACTGCGTCGTGGGCGAAGGTATCGATTTCGGGGCAGGTAAGCGAGGGATCGGTGTGTAACGTACCCCGCTGATTCACAAAAATGAAGTCACGATCAGCGTTGAGGCTCGGCTTAACCTGGGCAATAAGAGGAGCTAGTGCTGTAGCGCTGGCTCCTGGCCCGCCGGCGAGCCAGACGATGGGATCAGGCTGGGGTTGAGATGAGGTGGCTTTGAGCCGAGCTACGGCGATGCGGATGGTGCGTCCGTCAGGTTTGGTGCGGTTTTCGGGTACGGTCAGGTATCCGCAGGTAAATTCTGGACCCAGGTTGGCTTCTGGGGAGCCGGGTACGTTGGGGGTAGGGCAGGCGGCAGGGGCATAACTGGCGCGGCTGCTGGGTTTTTCCTCTTCCTTAGAAGTCCCACACCCGCCGCCAGCTGCCAGCAAGGCAACAATTATTGAACTACCCACTGCCCGGCTGACGTGCTTTCGGAAGGGTAAGACGATTGAACCCCTGACCGTCCCACGCATAATTCCCTCCTAATAGCGCCTAGATGCCCGTAACCGCGGCGAATCATTTAGTGGTGAATGGTGGAACAGTAACGTTGGCGACACAGGAGGTGTCGTAGCCACCTGCGGGCTGATTGAGGAAGGCGAGCATCGAAGTACGGGCGCATTCCGAGCCGTAGACCACGCCATGGCCAATGCCGGGAAATACTAGAGCCTTAGATCTTGATAATCCATTCGCCACCATAGTTGCCCACGCAGGTGGTGTAAGGCCGTCGAGACTACCGGACATGAGCAGCGTGGGTATGTCGCTGCGTACTGGGCTGTTCACACTGGCATCGGCTTTACCGACATCCCAGATCTTGCACGTGTTGAACAGATACGGCTTGTCCGTCAGCATCGACAGTACTCGGTCGGGGAAGTCCGGCAGAGCGGCTTTAGCAGCGGCTTGAGTCTTCTGCTGATCAGTGAAGGCCACGTGCTCCCGGCAGAAGACTCCAAATTGCAAACCGTAGCCGACTACGCCTACGGGGGGCAGGATACTTAACAGCGTCTTAGCCGCGGGCAGACCATCCCCGGCGGCAAGAGCACGCACCATGGCCGGTACGTCAAAGAGCCCCTTTCCGGAACCTCCAGATAGCGACTGCGTCAGGTCGGCGAGGCGGTAGCCGTCGATGACTACTGTGGTGGCTGGTTGGTTTTCTGCGGCGGGGACGTTGACTGTTAGTGGTTTTTGGTCGAGTTGTTGGACTGTAGTCATGAATTCGGTGCGTAGGTTCGGGTAGGCGCTGTTGCAGGCTGGTTGTGCAGCGCATGCGTCGAACAGGGCCTGGTAGCCAGCTGCTGCGTTAGGCCAGAAAGCCTGCTCTGCGATGTTCACCTGTGGTGGGAGAACAGAATCCAGTACCACACCGCGGATGCCCTGGGGGTGGTTGCGTGCTACCTGTAACGCTAAGTCGGTGCCGTAGGAGACACCGAAGACGTTCCATTCTTTGATACCTAGGGCGGTGCGGAGATCGGCGATGTCGGCGGCATTTTCGGTGCTGTTGTAGGCGGAGAGGTCAATGCCAGCCTTGGCGAGGCGGGTACGGCAGGCCTTAGTTGCTTCATCAGATTTCTGAGCCGCAACCGGGTCAATTAACCGCAAGCCTGGGGCCTCTCGAATGAAGGTGTCAACTTCAGGGCAGGCAAGCGAGGGATCGGTGTGTAACGTACCCCTCTGATCCACAAAAATGATCTCGCGATCGGTATTGAGGTTCATAGTGGCATAAGCAGGGGCCGTTGAGAGGGCGCTGGCTCCTGGTCCGCCGGCGAGCCAGACGATGGGATCGGGCTGGGGTTGAGATGAGGTGGCTTTGAGTCGAGCTACGGTGAGACGGATGGTGCGTCCGTCAGGTTTGGTGCGGTTTTCGGGTACGGTCAGGTATCCGCAGGTAAATTCTGGACCCAGGTTGGCTTCTGGGGAGCCGGGTACGTTGGGGGTAGGGCAGGCGGCAGGGGCATAACTGGCGCGGCTGCTGGGTTTTTTCTCTTCCTTAGAAGTCCCACACCCGCCGCCAGTCAGAAGCAGAGCGACCATTACTGAGCCTAGGACTACATGGCTTGTCGGGATTCGGGAGTAGGTGGCGCCGGTATCCCTGGTCGTTTCACGCACTATTCCTCCTCTGAGGTAGTGAATGCGCCTCCATGCTAAGCGAACCTTTCCCAAAAGGGAACATAATCCCAGTATCATGGCAATTCCACTCAAAGTGTGGTGGTTCCTCCATGCGGCCCGGGCTGCCCGGGCCTCGGCCCTCAGACGTGAGTGTTACACGTAGGATAATTAGCGCGTGGCTGTGAGTATCGGGGCTGGGGAGTCCCATTCTTATGGAAAAGGAGTTTCGAGATGGCCGCTGCCGCCGAACGACCAGACGCTGCTCGCGGGGGGCTGTTAGCCCGTTATCCGCTAGTCTCCTTCTTCCTTCTATCCTTTGTCTTCACGTGGGGATATATAGCGCTGCACTGGGCTCTGCAGCTACCCAAACCCATGTACGCACTGGCCGCCGCCGGGCCAACTGTCGCAGCCTTCCTCATATTAGCTGTGACCTCGGGAAAGCCCGGAGTGCTTCACTTGTTGCGCAGCTATGTGCACTGGCGAGTCGGTGTGCGATGGTACTTGGTAAGCCTGATCGGCGTTCAGGTTCTGATGTTGTTGGCTTTTGTGGTCGTGCCAGGGGGCCTTGCTGATTTTGCCGCTCCGGATTGGAGCTTTTTACCTTTCTACCTGGGTGAAGCTGCCTTCACTCTCTTGCTGGCCGGCGGTCCACTGCTAGAGGAAGGTGGGTGGCGTGGTTTCGCGCTACCCCGTTTGCAGCGGCTACACGGTCCTTTGATCGGAACCATCATCCTTGGGGCGCTCTGGAGTTTGTGGCACCTGCAGATCTTTGTTGGCCCATTGGCGATCACCGGACCCGATGCTACCTTCGTGGGCGTAAGCAGTGCTTTCGTTCTGTTCACAATCGCCTTAATAAGCTTTTCAATCATTATGACTTGGGTTTTAAATAACTGTGGTGGCAGCGTACTGCTGGCGATCTTGCTTCACTGGGCTTTCGACATGAGCCCCGCGTTCGTCCGGCTCTTTCCATCCACCACACCGTATTATGTCCCAGTTAGTTTTCAAGGCATGGGTATAGCCATTGTCTTTGGCATCGCGGCATTGGTCATCGTCGTTGCGACTCGGGGACAATTGGGCTACCAGCGCTACCAGCGTGAGGTGGAATTCCCTGCTACGGCCGAGACAGCCCGGTGAGCACTTTGCGTGTACTAATGAGAATGTGAGGGGCCGACTTATATGGAGGACAGCGGTTGTCGTGGTCGGGCTTGCTGGGGCTCAACTTGCTGCTCTGTTCCACACCGCCACCGCCGCGTCGTCGTGGCGTTTGGTGCGAGGGTAGCGGTCTCCATTAGAGCTTGACAGTCAATAGGAGCATCGCGTCCTCTGGACCACAACTTTATTGGTAGATATCCTTGCACCCATGCGGGACGACGGCAGCGCGAAGGAAGCGATGATGCGCGGCGGGCCTGACGCGGTGAAACGCCCGTCATCTGCTTGGCGTTGGATCCATCGTGCCGCACACAGCATGGCTAAACCTGCGGTCCTTTTGTTGCGTGCCTACGAAACCGAGTATGCGATCTATGGCACCGTGCTCGTCAGCGCTCTGATCGCCGTCGGATGGAAGTACCACACCAACCTGGAAGTTTTCTTGTTCACCTTGGGAACGATCGGCGTCTTCTGGTTGGCCCACATCTACTCTGGCGTGGTCGCAGGCACCCTATCAAAGGAACATCGCGGCAAGGCCATATGGATCGCGGTGCTAGCGTCCGCCCGGCATTCCGTTGGCATGGTGCTCGCGATGCTCGTGCCAGCCGTCTTTCTGCTGCTGGCAACCGTTGGCGTACTCGACGAGTACGTTGCTTACTACCTCGCTCTGTGGGTTGGCGTCGTTATTCTCGCGGTGTTGGGATACGCCAACGCCGCCAGACGTGGCAGCCACTGGTCTCTGCGTCTCCTCAATGCCGCCGCTACGTCGGTCCTGGGGTTGGGCATAATCTGGCTCAGTGCGCTCGTGCATTGACCCGGGTGCGACGCTGGGCCTCTGACGGCCACGGCCGTAGGCTGTCAGCATGGAATTCAACGATCTCCTGATCGATGCCTACGGCCGCGCTCAGGAGCGCGTGCACGCCATCCTCGAGGATCTGGCGCCCGGGCAGCTCGCCATGCGCCCCGGGGGAGGGGGCAACTCCATCGGCTGGTTGATCTGGCACCTGGCGCGCATCCAGGATGACCATATCGCCGACGTCGCCGGCACCGAGCAGCTCTGGACGGCGGAGGGCTGGGCGGGCAAGCTGGGGCTGCCCCTGGACGTGGCAGACACCGGCTACGGGCACAGCTCTACCCAGGTGGACCTGGTCCGCGTCAGCTCCGCCGGACTGCTCCGGGGCTATTTCGACGCCGTGCACGAAGGCACCGTCCGCTACCTGCGCGGGCTGGGCGAAGCCGACCTGGACCGGATCGTCGACACCCGCTGGAACCCGCCTGTGACGCTGGGCGTCCGGCTGGTCAGCGTTGTCGACGATTGCCTCGAACACTGCGGCCAGGCCGCCTACGTCAAGGGGATGCTGCGGCGGGGCGAAGCCTAGGCCAGCCGTCCCCGGGGAATCATGTCAAGATGCCCGCGTAGCTTTCTTCGAAGAATCATTTGATTGTGCCCGGATTACCGGCTTGGCCGGCGGTCCTTGTTTCGTGGTGGTCAGGGTCAGCAGTTCAGCAGTGAGGGCCTGGATCCGGCGCTGGATGGCGGCGGGGTTCAGCAGCTTGTTCTCCCGGGCGAGCCTGGCCTTGGCCGCCGTCGTCACGGCGCCGGCTTCGGCGAGGACCCGTTGGAACGGCGTGGCGGGGGTGTCGTATTTCTTGAGGACCTTCGCGCCGGTGCGCTGCTTGGAGATGAGTTTGGTCTGGGGTGCGAAGTGGTTGGTCAGCAGGCGCTGGAGATCCCACATCCGGTTGAGCAGCTCCAGTTCCGCGGGGGTGTCGTAGCGGTGGTAGCCGACGGTCTGGCGGACCACGTGCCAGTTCTTCTGCTCCACGTGCGCCCCGTCGTTCTTGTTCCCGGGCCGGGACCGGGTGAACGTCAGTTCCTGCGCCTGGCACCAGCGCAGCAGGTGCCCGTTGATGAACTCGTACCGATATGGAACTGCCCGTCAGGCGGGGTCGGGGAGTTCTGGTCCGTTGTTCCTGACGGAGTTGACGCGGTCGCTGACGACGCGGGGTGTGAGGACCGGTTCGGGGATGGCGTCCAGGAGCTGCTGGATGTCGGCCGTGTTGGTGGTTTCGGGGTCGAGCCAGTCGGCGTACATGTCGCGGGGCACGATGAGCGGGGCGCGGTCGTGGATGTGTCCCAGGGAGTCCTGGGCGGTGGTGGTCAGGATGGTGCAGCTGAGCAGCCACTTGTTCTCGTGGTCCTCGGGCAGGTCCGGGTCCGGCCAGAACTCGTACAGGCCGGCGAAGCTCAGGAGCTCGTCGGTCTCGGAGTGCAGGTAGGTGGGGATCTTTTTGCCGTCCGGGGCCTTCTCCCATTCGAAGTAGCCCTCAGCCGGCATCAGTGCCCGTCGCTTGACCGCAGCCTTCCGGAAGGAAGGTTTCTCCAGGACAGTTTCGCTCCTGGCGTTGATCAGCCGGGAGCCGATCTTGACGTCCTTCGCCCAGGACGGGACCAGTCCCCAGCGGGCCGTCAGCAGCCGGCGTTCCAGAACGTCCTCGGAGAGTTTCTCGGTCACGATCGGCACGTTCTGTGTCGGGGCGACGTTCCAGGACGGCCCGGGCTCGCTGCCCACGGCCTCCACGGCGTCGTAATAGGCCAGCAGGTCACCGGTGGCCCGGCTCATGACATAGCGTCCGCACATGCGATCATTCTGCACCATGGCCGGGGAATAGCCTTGCCCTGGTGTACGTTGCAGCTGCACCAGTCAACACCCGAGAAATGAGACAACACCAGGTGGCCACCGATTACGACGAACTCCGCTCCGACGTCGCGGAATCCCAGAACACCTCGCTGCGGGCGGTGCAGTCGGCCAACGCCCCGGACGCCCGCAGCGTTGTGCGCGAACTGGAGGAGGCCGATGCCTTCGAAGGCAGCGAGCTGCCCGGCGGCGAATTCATCGCCGAGGAGCTCACCTTCGCGGTGATCCCGCAAAAGGACGACGAGTTCACCTGCTACTCCTGCTTCCTGGTCCGTCACCGCTCCCAGCTTGCCCACGAGCGGGACGGCCGCGCCTACTGCGTGGAGTGCGAGGGCTGATCCTCCTCCGTCCGGGGCCAGTCCAAGGGCCGCGGTCAGCTGCCCGGCGTCGGGCAGGCTGAAACGCGCGTGGGATATGTCCCCGATCTGTGTCCTGCATCCGGCCACGAGCCAGACGGCGTCTCAAGAAGCTGCGAACGAATTGTCCAAGGAGCTTTGGACAATTGCCGGCTCCGGCCAGATCAGCCAACATGCCGTCTTCTCCCCGAATTGTCCAGAGCGCTTTGGACGATTCCCGACGGCGCCAGGCGCGATCCCGTCAGAGCCAGCAGCTAGGGTGGTTGCGTGTCCAAAATCGAGCCTGACCTGCCCAGCGGCTACCCCATAATCCTCGCGTCCCTGAAGGAACTCGTTGCATCGGCGCAGCTGCGCGCCCAGCACGCGGCAAGCACTGCGATGGTCGAAATGTATTGGGCAATCGGGGCTACGATCCTGGAACGCCAGAGCCAGGAGCCGTGGGGGAGCAAAGTCCTGCAGCGACTTGCGGCAGACCTCAAGACTGCCTTCCCGCACATGCGCGGCTTCTCCCGCTCCAACCTGTTCTACATGCGCGCCTTCGCTGCTGCTTGGGACTGGTCAGAAGCACCGGTCCGTGGCAGGGCGGGCGCACTGCCATGGGGTCACATCATCGAACTGCTCAAGCTGAAGGATCCCGTAGTCCGGGACTGGTACGCGGGGCAGGCTGTCGAGCAAAACTGGAAGCTTCAGGTTCTCGAGCACCAAATCTCGACCGGTCTCCATCGGCGGCTCGGGGCCGCCCCGAACAACCTCGAAGCGCGTCTGCCTTCGGATGGCGCTGAATTGGCCCGGAACGTCGCCAAGGACCCCTTGGTTCTGGATTTCCTTGGACTCACGACCGAGGCCGAGGAAATGGCCATAGAAGAGGCCATGACGCAGCGCATGTCCCAGACTCTGGCAGAGTTTGGCCGCGGCTTCGCGTTTTACGGACGCCAGTTCCATCTCGATGTGGAGGGCGAAGACTTCTACATCGATCTCCTGCTTGTTCACGTACCGACGAACCGCTTCGTCGTTGTGGAGCTGAAGTCAGGAAAGTTCCGCCCGGAGCATCTGGGACAGTTGAACTTCTACGTTTCTGCCGTTAACGACCTCGTGAAGTTCCCGGGGATGGCTCCGACGGTGGGGATCCTCGTTTGCGGCTCCAAGCACGACCCAACGGTCCGTTATGCACTCGACGGCTCCTCGCAACCCATCGCTGTTGCGTCGTATACCTACGACACCCTTCCGCCGAAGGAGCGGGAAGCGCTGCCGTCTCCCGCAGCAATCACAGCGGCGCTGGAGCAGGGAACGGTAGGAGAGTCAGGCGAACCAGAGTGAGGCAGGGATCGACTTTGACGCCGCCGCGCTGACGGAACGCCCGGCCGCGACGCCTGGCTCAGGCCGCCACCGACTGGCCTGTGCTGTGTCGATCTGGCCCTGGCCGACCGAAACGTGGTGTCGTTAGAGCTCGCGCAGCGCCGAATCCGGCAGGCTCAGACTTGTGGCCCGCAACAAAGCGCAGTCGGTCGCGCAGCTGCTCGACGTGGAAGAAGAGCAGATCGATGCCTGGGCCCATCTCCCGCAGGGTGTCCGTGATGCGGTCCATGAGCGCCTGCTCGAGATCACGTTCGGCAACTTCCGGAGAGGCCGAGGAGTTCGAAGTTGTAGGGGTCCTTGGCGACCTGCTGGGCCAGTTCCGAGTCTTGCGCGGCAAGCTGTTGCGCAAGGTTCGACGGCGCGGCGCCGGTCCGTTCCAGGGTTTTGTTCATGATCATGTGCAGCAGCATGTTCCGGGACCAGCCGTATTCGACGGCGGCGGCCGCGTACCAGTCCCGGGATTCTTGCTCCGGGATCTTGTCCAGGAGCACCATGATGTGGCCCCACGGCAATTGCGCAACAGCTGTTGCGCAACCGGTCCGGCCTCCCAGGTGCGGGCAAAGGTGGTCATGTATTGGAGGTTGCGGGCCGAGAATCCCTTCATGTCCGGGAATTCGGCACGCGGGTCCTCCGCGAGCCTCTTGATGACGCCGCTTCCCAGCCTTGCCGTTCCTGCTGGTCCAGGACGCGGTGGGCCGATTGACCAGTAGAGCTCGATCAGCTGGGTGTTGACCGTGCGCAGGGCCTTGGCCCGGGCCGTGCGGACCTGGCCCTTCAAGTCCCCGAGCAGTTCGCTGTAGCCGGTGGGAAGGGACAGGCCGCGCGGTTCAGTCATGGGTTCCATCCTGGAGACCAGGCGAGGGAGCAACCTTGATGCGCGTTGCCTGGGATCGAACCGTCCCGGCAAGACCAGAAGCCGCAAGACCGGAAGCCGGCCGTGCCGGCTCCACACCACGCAAGGGCGCTGTGCCCGGCTTAGAGTGTTTGGGTGAAGACCGACGAGCTGGCGAAGGAACTGGCCGCCGCGGCCGGGTTGGATCCTGCAGGTGAGCGGTTCCTGATGTATCTGGCCGGGGTGCCGGCCCGGAGGATGGCCGAGCTGGCGGGCGTGCATCCGAACGCGGTCCATGGCGTCCTGCGCCCGTACATCGTTGCCGTGCCGGGCTTGAAGGAGCTCCACCAGAGCCGGGTTCCCGGGCCCCGGCCGGAGCACGACGTCCCACGCCAGTGGCTGGAACGCTTGGAAGGCGTCTTGGCCCACCTGAGTGAGCACGGTGAGCTGCCGTACGACAACCACAAGACCTCCGAAGGGGCCGCGCTCGGCCGCTGGCTGACCACCCAGCGCAGGCACCTTCGCCGCGGGGCCCTCAGCCCGCAGCAGATCGAGCTCCTGGACCACCTGCGGGGGTGGCGGGCGACCCGGAGGTGGTCCCAGACCCGGGACCGGAATGACCTCAGGGTCACGCAGCTCGCAGCCTTCCGCCTCGAGCACGGCCGCTGGCCATCGCACAAAGCCGCAGATCCCGAAGAGCGGCTGATCGGGGTCTGGCTCCATGGCCGCCGGCAAGCGGCCGCCAACGGAGCCCTGGCCGTGGACCTGCACGAGCGGCTGGACGCCGAAACACCGGGGTGGCGGGGCCGGCAATTCCCTGCCCGGAAGCAGCTCTAGCGTCCGAGGCACCGGGTCGCCGGCGGATCATCCTGCGTCGCGGACCGGGCGTGGAACCGCCGAGGGAGCGCGTGTACGGCGCGGGCCGGCGGGAGCAAGTCAGCGCTGCGGGAGACGGCTGACACGAAGTGCGGCTTGCACCCAATGGTGGACAGCTTTGAGCTGTGCGGAGGGCTCCACCTGCCCACAGTGGGCACAACCCGTTTCACTGCCCTGGTCTCCGCTGCGCTGCAACCAGGTATCGGGCGTCCGCTGCGCGGCCGCTGTGGGGCCAGTACGTGCCGTCGCCCTTTGGCCCATTGGGTCTATTAGGGGGAATAGAGCTTCAGGTGTCATACCCAGCTGATAGGAAAGAGACATGTTTCAAAAGCCACCAAACAGCGACCTTGAAAACTTCACGCACAGCGCCCAGGACTTGGCCCGGGCGGTCATGGCCAGCAAGTACCTGACCTTGGAGATGCATTTCGGTCTGGAAGGCTTCATCGCACGCGATCCCGAGGGCGTTCGTATTCTCACAGCCGACGTCGCCGTGCGGACGGACAAGAAGACTGGGAAGCGCACGGGAGCTTTGGAGCGGTTGCGTGAGCTGCGCACGGAGCCGGGGTCCCCAATGCCACTCTCGGTGTACCTCGCAAAACTCACCGTCAAGCAATACGACGACGAACGCGACGGACTGGCAACGAAACCGTATTTCTTCCGGGATCGCCCACTGCCACGGAAATCCGACGCCACCGAGGGCCACTCATGACCAGTACAACCAGGGAACGCTTCCAGGACATTGCCCTCGCCGCGCTAGTCATCTTCAACGTCTGCGCAGCATTCCTAGTGGCGACCAACCCCTTCTCAGCAGCTGCCTTCATCGGCTCAGCCATCATTTGCCTCGCCGTTCTCGTCTCCACGGCGCTAATTGGGAAGAACCCGAAGGTGTGGGAGCCGCGGATCGGACCCAACCGGGGCCGGAGAATTCTCTATGCCGTAGTTGTCGTCGTCGCTGTCCTGTTCATACTCGGACTCACCTTCTGAGGCTGGCGAACGTCAAGGCGGATCGGGCTGCACGAGCGCGGCGGGTTGCACCCAATGGTGGACAGCTTTGAGCTGTGCGGAGGGCTCCACCTGCCACAGTGGGCACAACCCGTTCACGGCCCTGGTCTCCGCTGCGCTGCAACCAGGTATCGGGCGTCCGCTGCGCGGCCGGCTGGTGGGGCCAGTGCGCGCCGTCGCAGGGCTCCGGACACCCTGGCCCTGTGTGTCTACGACGACGTTTTTTGGCTGCTGTCCTCCGGATCATACGTGCCCGCTCCACCCCGTCTAGCCCCTCCTGCGTCGGGGCCTGCGGTGCCGGATCTTTCCCTGCGGCGCTCGTGCCTCGCTGATTTCCTCCGGGAAATCTCCCGTCCCTT
>NZ_JAFNLL010000061.1 GCF_017368795.1 Arthrobacter cavernae
GCTGGTGGGGCCAGTGCGCGCCGTCGCAGGGCTCCGGACACCCTGGCCCTGTGTGTCTACGACGACGTTTTTTGGCTGCTGTCCTCCGGATCATACGTGCCCGCTCCACCCCGTCTAGCCCCTCCTGCGTCGGGGCCTGCGGTGCCGGATCTTTCCCTGCGGCGCTCGTGCCTCGCTGATTTCCTCCGGGAAATCTCCCGTCCCTTGCCCTGCGGGTAGACGGGCCTCCGTCGGGCACAGCTCCGCGATGCTCCGCCAGCAGCCAAAAAACAACGGGGGAGAGGGGAGCTGGCCGGTCACCTGAGCCGCCCCGACCCGCCCGATCCTCTGCAAAGGACGAAACCATGACTGAAAACCGCATTGCACGCGCCGCATTGACCCGCCTGTTCGAGCCGGGCGACACGGTGGGCCTGGCCCTCATCGCCCGGCACGGGGCCCACGGGGCCTTGCGGATCGCCATCGGCGCCCGCCCTGCCGTCCCGTTCGGTGATGTCAGCGCCGACGAGCTGGCCGAGGCCCTCGGCCGGTGGGCTCCCCGCATCAAGGACCTGGACGCCGAGGCCGATCTGGCCACGATCGAAAGGCTGGGCGGCGGCTTCCTCACCCCGGAGGATGACCGGTGGCCCGCAGGTCTGGCCGAGCTCGAAGACGCCCCCATTGGCCTCTGGTACCGCGGCGAGCTGGGCCGGGGCATCCCCGCCACCGGCAGGAGCGTCGCCGTCACCGGCTCCCGGGACAGCACCAGCTACGGCACGGCCGTCACCGGTGACCTCGCCCACGCGCTGGCCCAGCGCGGAATCTGCGTCATCTCCGGGCTCGCCTACGGGATCGACGCCCACGCCCACCGGGCCGCACTGGCAGGAAACCAGGGCGAGGGCCCGGCCACCATCGCCGTGCAGGCCGGAGGCCTTGACCGTGACTACCCATCAGGGAACGCCGAGCTTGCCGGAGCCATCCGCGCGAACGGCCTGATCGTCTCCGAACAGCCCCCGACAACGGCGCCAACACGGTACCGGTTCCTTCGGCGCGGCCGCATCATGGCTGCGCTGGCCGGGGTGACCTGCGTGGTGGAAGCCCGCTGGCGCTCCGGCGCCCTGAACACCGCACACCACGCCGAATCCCTGGGCCGTCACGTCGCCGCCGTACCCGGCAGCGTCCACAGTGCCAACTCCGCAGGATGCCACCGGCTCCTGAAGGAGGGCGGCGCGGTTCTGGTCACCGACGCGGCAGAGATCAGCGAACTCCTCGCCGCCTAGACGCTTGCGGTGGCCGGTCCATGGGGGCCGGTCGCCGCGGGCGGTCCGCCGCCGTGTGGCTGGCTGTGGTGGTGGTTGCCTGCGGCGGAACGCCAACCGCCCAGGGACTTCGCTCCATGCCATGGGCGGCGCGGCCCGCCGGCCACGACCCGAACCTCGCGAGTTTCACGAGGTGCTGAAGCAAAGGGTTCGCCAAGGCTCACCAGGAACGGACGTCCGCTGGCGCGGCCGGCTGTTGGGTCCGTGCCCGGCTCCGCAGGGCTCCGCCGTGCCCGGCCCTGTTTTGTCTACGACGTTTTGGCTGCTGTCCTGACGGATTGTACGTGTCCGCTCCGGCCCGTCTAGCCCCTCCTTCGTCGGGGCCGGCGAGGCGGGAATTCCCTCCGGCGCTCCTGCGTCGCTGATTTCCTCCGGGAATTTCCCGCCCCTTGCCCTGCGGGTAGACAGGCCTCCGTCGGCCACAGCTCCGCAAGCTTCGCCAGCAGCCAAAACAACGGGGGAGAGGGGACGCTGGCCACTCACCTGAGCCGCCCCTCCCACCGGATCCTCAGCAAAGGACACAAGAACGATGACCAACGGAATCAGCATTTCCAGCCCCGCCGACATCCTCGGCTTCATCCCGCACACCCTCGGGTTCGCGCCCCGGGAATCCTTCGTGTTCATCACCCTGCGCGCGAACATGCTCGGCGCGACGCTGCGCGTCGACGCCCCCGCATGGGCCGACCCGGCCGGGTTCGCCCGGTCCATGGCCGACTACATCGCACTGGACACCCCGGCGACCGCGGTCCTGCTGGCCGTGTTCACGGACCATGCCCCGGCCGACGGTTCGCCGCGGCCCTTCCACGAGCACCTCGAGGCCATCATCCAGACGCTCGAAACCGCAGGAACCCCACTGCAGGACGCATGGATTGTCACCTCCGAGCACTGGAAGAACCTGCTCTGCGACGACACCCGGTGCTGCCCTCCGCAGCCGTTGGAAGCCATCACGGACGGGCACCTGAACGCGGAAATGATCTTCCGAGGCAGCAGCTACCAAAAGGCGCCCGGCGCGAACTACGCCCCGTTCGCCGGTCCCGCGGACACCGCCGAGCGCATCGATGCGGCCATGCCCGCTGTGCTCGCCGGGGAACCGGACGCCGGGCGGGCCCTGTGGGCCGAAGCCCTGGACCGGACAGAAGCCCCGGAGCAGGCAACGGCGGTGGAACTGGTGGCGTTCTTCCAGCGTCCGGACCTGCGGGACGTGCTGTTCTGCAACGTGATCGAGCCCGAGCGGCCGGACGCCGAGGGCAGCGGGTATCTGTTGCTGGGACACGGCATCGCACCGGATTGGAACCGGGTGGACAGGGCACAGGAAACCGCCTGCCAGCTGATGGGCGCAGCCCCGCAAGGGTACCGTGCTCCGCTGCTGACCCTGATCGGCTGGCTCGCCTACCTCAAGGGCCAGTCGTCGGTGGCCGCGGATCACCTTGCTGCAGCCGTCGAGGACACGCCCGGCTACCGGCTCGCTGAACTGATGGAAGAAATCATCGGAAACGGCAACCTGGCCCCCGTCGCCAAGGACGAGAACACCGGGTACCGGAAGAGCATCTAACCCCAACAGGGGCCGGACCGGGTAACGGTTCCGGCCCCCGGGTGCGTCGGCGGCCTCCCCCGCTTCGCTCCTCCGGCCGCCGATCAACGCTGACGCGGGCGAAGCCCCCACAGCAAACGAAAGCCGTCTGCCGTCGGGCTACAGTGGAAGAGCTACGGGTTCCACCAACGTCAGGGAGCAGCACCATGGGTCACGACTTCATCCTCACGGACGAGGACGCCGTGCCTGCCGGAGCGACCCACGCCCAGGACATGCTGGAACTCTCCTTGCTCACCATGCAGCGAGGATCCACCGTGGTGGACATCTCCTGGGAGAAGTCTCCGCAAGATTCTTAACCCGGCAGCAAGGATGCTGCACACCAAGTTTCCTTTTGCTGAGGGAAAAACAGAGGCCGGCCCCCAAGGGCCGGCCTCAACCTCTTTAACTGCATCTTGCTCATCCGCCCAACGGTCGCGGCCAAGTATGGGTCCCCGCAAAGAGCGGTCCTCGCTGCGCTCGGGCTGTAGAAGCGTTTTTCTTTCTTTTGCTGCTGTCCTGACGGATTGTACGTACCCGCTCCACCGGCTCAACCGTCCTGCGGACGGCTGCGCACCGCTTGAATTGTGCCGGCGCTTCGCTTATTTCCTCCCACAACCCAACCGGGGCTTGTCCTTGCGGGTTGCCCCGGCTCCGTCGGGCACAGCTCCGCAAGCTTCGCCAGCAGCAAAAGCAACGGGGGAGAGGGGAAGCTGGCCACTCACCAAAGCCGCCCCACCCACTTGAAAGGAACCACGCCATGAGCAAACCAAAGGCATGCAGTCACTGCCCGGGAGCATCAATCTCGAGGGAGCCGGATCCTTAACGGACGCTGCTGCAATCCGTTGACAACATCATTGAGATTCCTGCGGATCATACGTGCCCGCTCCACCGGCTCAACCGTCTGGTCCGGCACCGCTCCCAGACCGCCCGTGAGAAGAACGGCCGCGTCTATTGCACGGACTGCGAAGGCTGATTCCCTGCCCCCTCGGGCCAGTCCAAGGCTGCCGCCAGCTGCTCGGCGTCGGGCAGCCGGCACGCCCTGCCTCATGCAG
This sequence comes from Arthrobacter cavernae, assembly GCF_017368795.1. Lineage (GTDB taxonomy): Bacteria > Actinomycetota > Actinomycetes > Actinomycetales > Micrococcaceae > Arthrobacter > Arthrobacter cavernae. The sequence goes on from NZ_JAFNLL010000061.1 coordinate 3,918, forward strand.
TCCGCAGCGAACTTCCGGACGCTGAACGGCTCACCGCTGCGCTGGACTGGACCGAGGATACGCAGCGCTGAAGACCGCACGTCCGGAAGCAACCGAGACTCCGGGAACGTGGCAGGGGCGGTGCTGTTGCCCCGGCTGTGGACTAATTGATTAATCAA
>NZ_JAFNLL010000062.1 GCF_017368795.1 Arthrobacter cavernae
GCGCCGGGCCGTGCCGGAATGTGACTGTTCGTTGGGAATGGCGGTTTTATTTCGGCTCAAATGGCGGTTCCTGACCTCAGGTCGCTGACCATCTGCTGTGTCATACCGGGCAATCTCGGATTCGACGCCAACGAGAACCGCCATTCCCAACTGTGAACTAACCGCCAAACGAATGGTTCTGGCACGAATTTCGTGAATCGGGGACGAGCGGGTCCGGCTCGAGGCCGTGCTGGCCAACTACCCGGAACTGGAGTCCGCCACCGCGCATGTACGCGGCTTCGCCGCCATGCTCACCGGCCTGCGCGGCGACCGGCTCCGGGACCGGCCTGGACAAGGCCTGCATCGACACCCTGCCGAGCCTGCACTCCTTCGCCAACGGCGGCGACCGGGACCTGGACGCGGTCATCGCAGGGCTGACCCTGCCCTACAGCTCCGGCCTCGTTGAAGGGCACGTCAACCGGGCCAGGATGATCAAACGCCAGATGCTCGGCCGAGCCGGCTTCCATCTCCTCAGGCAGAGAGTGCTCTCATGACCGAACCACGCCCGATCCCCGATTCACTAAATTCATGCCAGAACCAATTAGCCCTGCGATTCACACCATGGGACTAGAGCTGCTGCTCCCACACCGTCAGCTGCAGCCTCACCGTGTCGTCAGTCCAGACGGAATCCACGACGTCGGCGCTTTCCTCGCGCGCCCTACTCACCGGACGCTCGCGGCAGCCGCGGGGATCAGCTCCGGCGAACGTTCCGGCGTTGCCAGCCCCAGGTTTTCGCGGAGCGTGGTGCCCCGGTATTCCGTGGGGTAGACGCCGCGTTCCTGCAGTTCGGGAACCAGTTGGTTCACGATGTCGTCCAGGCCCGTGGGGATGAGCCACGGCGAGATGTTGAAGCCGTCCACGGCACCAACGCGGGCGTACTCGGCGAGGTGGTCGGCCACAGCGGTGTAGGAGCCGGTGAAGGTGGCATCGATGCGTGCCGTCTTCGAAGTGACGAACTGCCGGATGGACAGTCCCCGTTCCTTGGCCTCGGCCCGCCACTGGTCCGCGAGCTGCCGGGCCTTGGCCCCGTGGAAGCCGCTGCCGCGGGTCTCGGAGGTCTCCTCCACCACGGGGTCGATGTCCGGCAGCGGCCCGTCCGGATCGTAGGCGGACAGTTCGCGGCCCCAGAACTGTTCCAGGTAGGCCACGGCCTGCTGTGGGCCGATCTGCAGGCTCCGGACCCAGGCCTTCTTCTCCTGGGCTTCCTGTTCGGTGGCGGCCAGGATGAACTCGCTGGCCGGCATGATCTGGACGTCGTTGGCGCCCCGGCCCGCGGCAAGGGAGCGCGCCACGATGTCGCGGCGGAACTCCACGGCGTCGTCGAACTTCGGGTGCGCCGAGAAGATGACGTCCGCTTGGCGGGCGGCGAAGTCGCGGCCATCCGGGGAATCGCCGGCCTGGAAGAGCACCGGCCGGTACTGCGCGCTGCGCGGCAGCCGGGGTGTGACATCCACGGTGTAGTGCCGGCCCTCATGGACCACCCGGTGCGCAGGGCCAGCCGGTGTCTCCCAGGAATCCCAGATCCGCTTGGCGGTCTCCACGAACGCCTCGGCGTGGACGTAGCGGTCGGCATGGTCCAGGTAGCCGCCGCGGCGGAAATTGGCGCCAGTCCAGGCGTTGTCCGTGGTGACCACGTTCCAGGCAGCGCGTCCGCCGGACAGCAGATCCAGGGAGGCCAGCCGGTGGGCCAGGTCCGCGGGATCGTTGTAGGTGGTGTTCTGCGTGGCCACGAGGCCGATGTTTTTGGTCACGGCAGCCAGCGCGGCGAGCATGGTCTGTGCGTCGGGCCGGCCCACCACATCGAGGGCGTGCGGGCGGCCCAGGTGCTCGCGCAGGCGCAGTCCCTCGCCCAGGAAGAACGCGGCAAACTTTCCCCGCTCGGCGGTCTGGACAATGCGCCGGAATGATTCGAAGTCCGTCTGCGAGCCCGATTCCGGGGCCTTCCAGATGGTGCCGGAGTTGACGCCCTGGAAGAAGATGCCGAACTGGAGCTGCCCTGAGGGCTGGTATTTAGCATGGATGTGCTGAGTCATGATCTCCCCTTAGTTTCCGCCGCCAGCGGCGGCCGTGTTTGAGCGTGCGTAGCGGCTCTCCGGGCGTTCCAGCCGGAGCAGATCACGGAACGTACCGTCCTGGATCGGCGCCCGCAACGCACCGCGGCGACCAAGTTCGGGCAGGACCAGTCGTGCAAGTTCGTCCAGCTCAATGGCGAGCGACGCCGGGTGCAGGCGCACGCCGTCGGCCTCCTTGAGGAGCGAATCCAGGTAGTCTGTGAGACCGGCAGCCGAGCCGACAAAACGCGCACGGCCGCTTTCCGCGGCGAGCCGCGAGGCCGCAGCCTGCCCGCGGGCGTCCAGGACGACGTCGAGCTCGGCAACAACGGCAACCGAAGCGCCCAGGCGGGCGCGCACCTCGCAAACCTCGGCGGCCAGAAGTTCAGGAGTCGGCGCGGTGACGAGCACGGCGTCCACGGCGTCCGGCGAAAGCTGTCCGTCCCCTACCAGCGACGCAGCGGCGAGCACCGGCAGCTGTCCCTGCAGCGGCCGCGGGATGATGGACGGCCCCTTGACGGAGTAGCCGGGACCCGCGAGGCCAGCGGGAGTTTCGAAGTCCACATAGTGCAGCTTGTCGACGTCGATGTACCGGCCGGTGGCGACATCGCGGATCACGGCGTCGTCCTCCCAGGAGTCCCAGAGCCGGCGGCTGACTTCGATGGACGCCGCGGCTTCCTGTGCCAGCGCTTCGCCGTTGACAAAAGAGCGTCCGACGGCGGCCGCCGCCTCGGGCGACTGCGCCGCGGTGGCGATCCACCCGGCGCGGCCGCCGGACACGTAGTCCAGGCTGGCCAGCTGCGTGGAGATGTGGAAGGTCTCGGTGTAGACGGTGTCCGCTTCCGGCACCAGGGCGATGGTCCGCGTCACGGGGCTGGCGAAGGCCGCACGCTGCAGGGCGTTGGCACGGCCGGGAACCGGCGCATCGGCAAAGGTCGCCACGTGGAACCCTGCGGACTCGGCGGCGAGGACGGCCTGCGTAAGGCTCGTTCGTTCCCAGCCTGCGCCGTCGAGTTCAATGGCTAGGAAGCCGGCCTTGGGTGTAGTGCTCACTGCTGCTCCTGCCTTTCGTAGGGGATCTTTTCGCCGGCTTCGATGGCCACCGGCAGCCGGTTCTCGGCCGGCGGCAAGGGGCAGGTGGCGAGGTCGGTGTAGGCGCACGGCAGGTTGATGGCGCGGTTGAAGTCGAGCCGCACGGTGCCGTCCGCGGCGGGCACCACGGTGAGCGATCGGTTGGCCGCGTACGTGGTCTTGCCGGAGGTGGCATCGGTGAACAGCACGGACAGCGTGCCCGGCGCGTGGCCGTTGAACGCGGTGAGCGCGAACTCCTGGCCGGCCAGCTGGAATCGGATCTCGCCCGGAGCCTCGTAGACGTGTTGGATGCCCTCGACGGCGGCCCCCACCGTGGTGGGACGCGGCACCTCGAACGGCACGAAGGTGCCGGTCACGGCGAAGGCAGCGTCGGGCGCGTACGACGGCGTACCGCGGTAGCTGCGCAGCAGCCCGTTCTCCGGATTCCGCGGCCGCACGATGTACGAGCCACCGCGCTTGGCCAGCTCGATCACGGTGTTGCCGGAGACGAGGTTGATGCCGCCGCGTTCCTCGATCGGCCCGAACTCAAGCGTGGCGCCAGCCGCGGTGTTCAGTTCCCGGCCGTCCCGCAGCAGGCTCTCGCCGGGCTCAAGGACAACACTCACGACGTCGTTCTCCACGCTCCACGTGCCCGGGGCACCGTCCAGCCGCGCGGCTTGGCCGTCCAGCCAGTGCAGGTGCGTGACGGCGAGGAAGCCGTGCGGGTGGGCACGGTGCTGCTCGTGGGCGGCGTGCCAGTCTTCCCAGGCGGCGGCGAAGGTGTCTGTTTCAGTGGGCGTAGATACTGGCAAGATCGCTCCTGTTGAAGTCGTGGTCCGAGGTGATGGTGGCGCCGTCTGCACCACCTGGTTCAGACGGTCCGCCGTGGAGACGATCTCTCCGGTGACCGGGTTCTTCAGGTGCGGGATGATGTCCAGGATTTGGAACTTCATTTCGCTGCTCCTGTCTGGGCAGCCCCGAACGTGGCCTCGGTGACGGTCTTGGATTCCGGCAGGGCTTCCTCGGACAGGCCCCAGCGGTCCAGGACCTTGCCGTAGGAGCCGTCCTTGATGGCCGAGTTCAGGGCATCCGTGATGGCCGGGGCCAGGCCGTTGCCCTTCAGGGTGGTGGCGGCCACGAGGGTCTCGCTCGGCCAGCCGGCGTTGACCTTGCCCACCACTTTGAGGTCGTCGCGGGTGTTCTCCCGGTACGTCACCGAGGGGTAGGGCGCGATGTTCAGATCGGTCCGGCCGGAGGACAGCGCCAGGATGGTATCGGCGTCGGAGGAGTAGTACTGCAGGGTGGCGGGCGCCTTGCCCTTGGCCTCGAGCTCCTTGTTCCAGGCCAGGAGGATCTTCTCCTGGTTGGTGCCCGAGCCCACGGAGACAGTCAGCCCGGAGATGTCGTCCGCGCCGTTGACGCTGTAGCTGGACGTCTTCTTGGCCTCGAAGCCCATGTAGGCGGCGCGGTAGCTGGAGAAATCGAAGAGCTTCACACGGGCGGCGTTGATGCCCACGTTGGAGAACACAGCCTCGAAGTCGCCGGACTGCGTCTTGAGCGGCCAGTTCTCCCAGGACGTCACCTGCACGTCCAGCTCCAGCCCCAGCTTGTCCGCCACGAGCTGGGCGAGGTCAAGCTCGACGCCGATGGGCGTCTTGTCGTCCGTGGCGTGGAAGGACAGCGGGATGGAGCCGGCCGTGGTGGCGACGGTCAGCTTGCCGTCCTTGCCGACGGCCGCGGGGACCTTGGCAGCCAGCGCGGCGTTCTTCTCTGCGCGGATGCGGTTCTGTTCCGGGGAGGTGTTGTAGACGACGCCGTTGCGCGCCGCCGTGGTCTCCGGTGTGGTTCCCGCGGCGGAGGCGCCCGGATCGGAGCAGCCGGCGAGCGCCGGGAGGACGACGGCGGGAAGGACGGCGAGTGCCAGGAGCCTGGACGTGATGCGGCGCCGGGTGCTGGTGCGAAGCATGGTGGGTTCCTAGATGTTGAAGGCTGGTTCGATGACTTTGGAGAAGAAGCTGCGGGTGCGTTCCTCGCGGGGGTTGGTGAAGATGTCCTGCGGCGTGCCCGATTCCACGATCTGGCCCTGGTCCATGAACACCACGGTGTCCGCCACATCGCGGGCGAAGCCCATCTCGTGCGTGACGATGATGAGGGTGGTGCCGGAGGTGGCGAGCTCGCGGATGACGTCCAGGACCTCGTTGACCAGTTCCGGGTCCAGAGCCGAGGTGGGTTCGTCGAAGAGCAGGATCTTGGGGTCCAGGGCGAGCGCCCGGGCGATGGCGACGCGCTGCTGCTGCCCGCCGGAGAGTTGGCGCGGGTAGGCGTCTGCGCGGTCCTTCAGGCTCACCCTGTCCAGGAGTTCCAGGGCGCGGGCACGGACCTCCGCCGTGGTGCGGCGCCGCGGGTCCCCGGGACGCAGTGCGACGAGGGGTGCCTCGGCCACGTTCTCCAGGGCGGTCAGGTGCGGGAACAGGTTGAAGTTCTGGAACACCATGCCGATGTCTGTGCGCTGCTGGAGGATGTCCTTTTCGCGCAGCTCGTGGAGCTTGGTGCCGCGCACCTGGTAGCCCACCAGCCGGCCATCGATGGTGATGTACCCGCCGTCCACCTTTTCCAGGTGGTTGATGGTCCGCAGCAGCGTGGACTTCCCGGAGCCCGAGGGCCCCACGATCACGGTCACGCCGCCCGGCGGCACGGACAGGGACACGCCCTTCAGGACCTCGGTGGCACCGAAGGACTTCCGGACAGTGCTGATGTCCACCTGGCCGCGGCTTGCGGCGGGGGCACCAGGGGCGGCCGGCGCCGAAGCGGCGGCAGCGGGGAAGGTGGCCGAAGCGGCAGCCGGACCGGCAGCGGAGGCTGGCTCCGCCGTCGTCGGCTGCTTTGGCGTGACCGTGGTGCTCATCGGGGGCTCCTGGCGTTCGTGACGGCGTGGGTGGCAAAGAATTTCCGGGCCTTCTGCAGCGGGGTCAGCGGCAGGGTCCGCAGGGCGCCCTTCGCGTAGTGGCGCTCGATGTAGTACTGGAAGACGCTCAGCACCGAGGTGATCACCACGTACCAGAGCGTGGCCACCAGCAGCAGCGGCAGGACCTGCTGTGTGCGGTTGTAGATGACCTGCACGGTGTAGAAGAGCTCGGAGTAGGCCAGGACGTACACGATCGAGGTGCCCTTGACCAGGCCGATGATCTCGTTGAACGCATTGGGCAGGATGGCGCGCATGGCCTGCGGCAGCACGATCCGGGTGGAGCGCCGCCAGGCCGGGATGCCCAGGGCCGCGGCTGCCTCCAGCTGGCCCTGGTCCACGGAGAGGATGCCGCCGCGGATGATTTCGGCGGAGTACGCTGCCTGGTTCAGGGTCAGGCCCAGGACGGCGGCGGCGAACTGGCTGATGAGCGTGGTGGTCTGCACCTCGAAGAAGCGGACGTCCGTGAAGGGGATGCCCAGGCTGATCTTCTCGTAGAGGTAGCCCAGGTTGTACCAAAGCAGCATCTGGACCAGCAGCGGGGTCGAGCGGAAGATCCAGGAGAACGTCCAGGAGACGGAAACCAGCAGCGGCGAGGCGGACAGCCGCATGAGCGCCAGGATGAAGCCCAGGACAAAGCCGAGAACGCCGGAGATCGCCGTCAGCTTGAGGGTTTCCACGAGCCCGCTGACCACGGACTGCGCCGTGAACCACTGGGCCACCACGCCCCATTCCCAGCGCGGGTTGGTGGCCAGGGACCAGGCCACGGCGGCGACTCCGAGGGCCACCACAACGGTGCCCACCCAGCGCCAGGGGTGGCGGGCCGGGACGAGCGTATAGTCGGAGTAGTCGGCGGCGGGTACGGCCGGGGCAGTGATGGTGCTCATGCGCCACCTCCTTTCATATCGCTTGTTGTCTATCGGATGGCTGCCAATCTAGGGGCGCCGCGAAAGGCTCTGCAAGGCGGTTTTTTGCACTTCTTCACGCGGCTACGCGGGGCGTCATGAGTCCGTTTTTTGCGCTTGTTGACGCGGAATGACGCACGGTGAACGGCCGTGACCGGCGCCTCGACCGCGGCCCCGCGGCCTCCCTAGATTGGGCTGCACCAGCCACCGCCACCAGGAGTTGCCATGCCGTCCACAGTCCCCGCCATCGTGTTCATCGGCGGCGGTCCGCGCGCAGCCGGCATCCTCGAACGGCTCGCCGCCAACCGCCCCGCCCTCTTCGACGGCCCGCTGCGCATCCACGTGGTGGAACCGCACGAGCCCGGCTCCGGGAGGATCTGGCGCCATGACCAGAACCCGGGCCTGCTCCTGAACTCCACCGCCGCGGACGTCACCATGTTCACAGATGGCTCCGTGGCCTGCGACGGTCCCGCAGTGGACGGCCCCGGCCTCGCCACTTGGGCCGCCGGCGTGCTGGACGGCTCCATCCGGGACGTCCCCCGGCTGGAGCCGCACCTTCTGGCGCAACTGCACGCGCTCACGCCGGCGTCGTTTCCGAGCCGCCAGCTGCAGAGCAAATACCTCGAGTGGTTCTTCCGCCGAGCCGTCGCGGCCCTCGGCCCCGGCGCCTCGGTGACCGTGCATCGCGACACGGCCACCGCCGTCGAGCGTTCCGGCACCTCAGGTTCCGGCACCTCGGCGGAAGGGCCCGACGGCGGCCGGCACCGCGTGCGCCTGGCGTCCGGCGCCGCACTGGACGCCGACGTGGTGGTCTATGCCCTGGGCCACACCGACTCCAGGCCCGATACCGAATCGGAGCGGATGGCCGCCTTCGCCGCCCATCATGGTGGCTTCCATGCGCCGCCGTCGTACACCACCGACGTCGACTACTCGGCCATCGCCCCCGGCCAGGACGTGATCGTCGCCGGCATGGGCCTGGCGTTCGTGGACCTGCTGGTGCTCCTGTTCGAGGGCCGCGGCGGGCGTTTCGAGGAAGGGCCCGACGGCGGCCTGGAGTACCTGCCGTCCGGCGCCGAGCCGCGGCTCTGGGCCGGGTCGCGCCGCGGCGTGCCGTACCACTCCAAGATCTCCTCCACCCTGCGCGGCTACGCCGCCGGGACTCCGCGGTACTTCACGGCCGCCGCTATGGAGTCGCTGCTGGCGCAGCATGACGAGCTCGATTTCCGCACGCAGCTGTGGCCGCTCATCGCGAAGGACGCCGGCTACGCCTTCTATCGTGAGCTGTTCACGGGTTATCCGGAGCGGGTGCTGGGCACGTGGGCGGACTTCGCCGCCCGTTTCGACGCCGTCGACTGGTACAGCAGCGGGCGCGACGAGCTGGTGGCCGCGGCCGTGCCGGATCCCGCGTTCCGGCTGGACCTCGAAGCCCTCGACCAGCCCCTCAGCGGCTGCGCGTTCTCCAGCCACGCGGCCGTGCAGAAATCGGTGGCCGCCTATGTGGAACACGATCTCGCGCTGCGCACGGATCCGGACCATTCCGAGACCCTCGCCCTGTTCACGGCCCTGCTGAAGGTCTACATGGAGCTGGGCCGGCTGGTGCCGCAGGAGCGGCTCAACTCCCGTTCCCAGCGCGCCGTCCACGGCTGGTGGCACGGCTTCTTCAGCTTTGTCGATTCCGGGCCGCCGCCCCACCGCCTGCGCGAGCTCCTGGCCCTGCACCGGGCCGGACTGGTGCAGTTCCTGGGGCCCGGCATGTGGGTGCGCGCCGACGAGACCACTGGCAGCTTCGTTGCCGGTTCGTTCCAGTCGCCGGTGGTGGTGGACGCCGCCGCATACATCGAGGCCCGCCTGCCGGCGCCCTCCGTGGAGCGCTCCGCCAACCCCGCGCTGGCGGAGCTGCATGCGAGCGGCAGGGGCACCGAGCAGCGGCTGCTCACCTCCGACGGCGCCCACTCCACCGGCAAGCTGCTGGTCTCCGGGGAGCACGAGGTGCTGTCGCCGCTGGGCGCCCCGCAGGCCGGGCTGTTTGCCGTCGGGCCGTGGACCTCCGGCTGGGGCGCGGGCGCCTTTGCCCGGCCCAACACCAACGCGGCGCCGTTCCGGGAAAACGACGCCCTCGCCCGCCGCATCCTTGGCGGGCTTTCGGCCACTCTCCGCGTCCCCGCCGCGCTCACACGAAAGGCATGACATGACCAGCACCCCTACACGGCCGGCGTCGGGCATCACCGTCCTGAGCCTGCCCATGCACGATCCCCGCGTCCGGCCGCTCCTGGACGAACTCGCCGTCGAATACAGCACCCGCTATGGGGACTTGTTCGGCAGCGGTGGCGCGGCGGAGGAACTCAACAGGTACCCGGCGGGCGAATTCGCCGCGCCGCACGGGGCCCTGCTCATCCTGCAGGAGAACGGCGAAACCATGGCCGGCGGGGCGTTCCGCCGCTACGACGCCCGCACTGCCGAGTTCAAGCGGATCTGGACCCACTCCTCGCACCGGCGCCGCGGCCTGGCCCGTGTGGTCCTCGCAGAGCTCGAGGCCGAGGCCGCCCGCCGCGGCTACAGGAGGATCTACCTCACCACCGGCCCGCGGCAGCCCGAGGCCAAGAGCCTCTACCTGGCTACCGGCTACACGCCGTTGTTCGACCTCGAGGCCGACCCCGAGCAGATCAAGCACCTGGCGTTCAGCAAGCCCCTCGCGTCCAGTTAGCTGCATGCGTTCGGACGGCTCGACGAGAGGTGAGATCTCGACTCTTTCGATCATTCAAAGAGGCGAGATCTCATGTCTCGTTCAGGCAGAGTCTTCCTCAGGCGGCGTCGTGCCACCAGCCCTCCCAGGCGCTGGACGACAGGCGAGTGGTGGGGAATCCGGCGTCCTCGCCCGGGGTGCCGTCGCCGCTGTCCCCAGCGCCGCCGTCGTTCCGGCCTGCATCTACAAACAGGCTAATGGTGTTCCAAAGCAACATCGGGGTGTCCTTCCACTGGTAGCTTGGACGTCTTTGTCCAGGTGAAAGCAGCCTATGCGGCGATTGTTTCCTTGCATCGACGTTATGTTTCCGCGGTGTACCACTTATCTCACCCGCCCGATCCGCGCCCCGGAACGAAAACAATCGGCACGGACACCAACGGGCACACAAATCAGAGCGTGATCTCCGGGATGTCGACGGTGCGGCGCTCGTCGTTGGACTGCAGGCCCAGCTCGGCGAGCTGCACGCCGCGGGCAGCGGAGAGCAGGCCGAAGCGGTGCTCGCGGCCGGCGACCACGTCGCGGAGGAATTCTTCCCACTGCAGCTTGAAGCCGTTGTCCAGCTCGGCGTTCGCGGGGACGTCCTGCCACTGGCTGCGGAGGGAATCGGTGAAGGGCAGGTCCGGGTTCCAGACGAGCTTGGGCGTGTGGATCCACGCGATTCGGGCAAGCGCTTTCCGGAATTTCCCGCTCGACTGCCATAATTGCTCAGAGCGCTCCACCAGAAAGGAAGTCCCGTGGCCGCAAGCACCCTGGCAGAGGTAGCCAAGCTGGCAGGAGTTTCCCTGGCCACGGCTTCGAGAGTCCTCAACGGCTCCGCGAGGAAGCCCGGCGAGGGCATCGCCGAACGCGTCCGGGCCGCCGCCGAGTCCCTCGGCTACGTCGCCAACGCCCAGGCCCAGGCCCTGGCGAAGTCCAGCACGGGGCTCATCGGGCTGATCGTCCACGACATCGCGGACCCCTACTTCTCAGCGATCGCCCAGGGCGTCCAGGCCGCCGCCCGCCAGGAACACCGCATGGTGCTCCTGGCCACCACAGACGGCACGCCCGCAGCCGAAAAAGAGGCCGTGGTGGCCTTTGCCGCGCGCCGGGCCGAATCAATCGTCATCGCCGGATCGCGTTCCACCCGGGCCGAGGACGCCGGCGCCAACGCCGAGCTCGCTGCGGAACTGGACCGCTACTGCCGCAACGGCGGGCGCGTGGGCGTCCTCGGCCAGCCAGTGATCGGCGCCGCCGAGACGGACAGGTACTACACCGTCGCAGTCCCCAACGAAGAGCTGGCCAGGGAGCTCGCACTGGAGCTGGCCGCGGACCACGAAGGCCCCTTTGTGATTGTGGGCGGACCCGAGGGCCTGGCCACCTCGGACGAACGCATCAAGGGCTTCCAGCGGGGACTGTCCGACGCCGGCCGGCCCACGGCTGAGCTGCTGCGCGCCCCGTTCAACCGGAACGGCGGGTTCGACGCCGGCGTCGGGATCTCCCGGAAGCTCGCCACGGCGGAACAGCCGCGGCCCTGCATTTTCGCAGGCAACGACGTCATGGCCATCGGCGTGGCGGCGGCGTTCCGCGAACACGGGCTGAAGATTCCGCGCGATGCGGCCCTGGCCGGCTTCGACGATATCGAATGGCTGCGCGATTTCCGGCCGGCGCTGTCCACTGTGAGCCTGCCGCTGGAGGAGCTCGGACGCCTGGTGACCCTGGGGGCCATCTCCGACGACGTCGGACCGGCCACCGTTGAGGGCAGTGTGGCGCTCCGCCGAAGCACTTCCTCTTCCTGAGCCGCGATGCCCTTCTGAGCCCCGTCATCTCTTGAGCCCCGCAACTCGCGACCACTTTTGATGCTCTCCGCAGCTCCGGACGGCGCGCCCACAAGGAGCGAGGCCGCAAAGGTGGTCAGTTGTTGAGGCTACGCGGCGCCCATGGCGATCCTGCGCAGGAAGCCGGCGTCGCTGGTGACGTAGCCGCAACGTGCCCTCCACCGTGCTGGTCAACGTTCCGCCATGGAATTCGAAGGCGAGCCGGAGGCCCTGCGCGCCGGCGAGCGCGGCGATGCGCCGGGTGTCCTCGACCACCGCGTCCCATACCTGCTGCCCAGCCTCGGCCGGCTCGACGGTTCCGGCCCAGATGCGCACGCGCGGCGCACCTGCCCTCACGGCCAGGGCAACCACCTCGTCAATGCTCAGGGCACGAAGGGTCACCGAGCAGATGCCGGGCGTGAGCGTTGCCGCCCGCTCCGTCGCTTCGGGGCCGGAGCAGGTGCCGGCGTCAGGACCGGCACCAGCGCCAGCCTCAGGGACAAATGCCATCGGGATTCCCGCAGTTCGCTCGGGGGAATACTGCTCCCCCCGGTAGCGGGAATGCGCTTCCGGGCGATCCTGCCCCGACACCCACGCAGGCCGTCGCCGCAGCCTCCACCCCGAGCGTTTTCGTTCCGGCAGCCACTTCAAACTCATTCGGCAAAACTGTCACTGTGCCCGGCTAAGCTATGCGCATGGCCAACAAAACCGCAGCTGAAAAACTCGCCACCATCCAGGAGGGCTACACCTTGCAGGGCGCCACGATTGAGCTTGGTGCCACGATCGTCGATGGCGAAGTCCACAAGGAAGCCCAGGTCCGCCTGCCCCTCGCCATGATGAACCGGCACGGGCTCGTTGCGGGCGCCACGGGCACAGGCAAGACCGTCACCCTGCACATGATGGCCGAGCAGCTGTCCACGGCAGGGGTCCCGGTGTTCCTCGCGGACATCAAGGGCGATCTCTCCGGCCTGGCCACGGCGGCCACGGCCAATGAGAAGCTGACGGCCCGCACGGAAAGCCTGGGCCAGCCCTGGGAGGGCAAGGTCTTCCCCGTGGAATTCCTCAGCCTGGGCGGGGACGGCAACGGCGTTCCGGTCCGCGCCACGATCACCTCGTTCGGCCCCATCCTGCTGTCCCGTATCATGGAGCTCAACGACACCCAGGAATCCACCCTGCAGCTGATCTTCCACTTCGCGGACAAGCAGAACCTGGAGCTCATCGACCTCAAGGACCTGCGCGCGGTCATCCAGTTCCTGACCTCGGACGAGGGCAAGGCGGAACTCGAGAACCTCGGCGGCCTCTCCAAGGCCACGGCGGGAGTCATCCTGCGCGAGCTCGTGAACCTCGAGGCCCAAGGCATGGAGAAGTTCTTCGGCGAACCCGAGTTCGATACCGCCGAGCTCCTGCGCACGGCCCCGGACGGCCGCGGCGTCATCAGCTGCCTCGAGCTCCCCACGCTGCAGACCAAGCCCATGCTGTTCTCCACCTTCCTCATGTGGCTGCTGGCGGACCTGTTCGAGGACCTCCCGGAGGCCGGCGACCTGGACAAGCCCAAGCTGGTCTTCTTCCTGGACGAGGCCCACCTGCTCTTCAACGGCGCGTCCAAGGCCTTTCTCGATGCCATCACCACCACGGTCCGGCTCATCCGGTCCAAGGGCGTCGGCATCTTCTTCGTCACCCAGACCCCCAAGGACGTCCCAGCCGATGTCCTTGGCCAGCTCGCCAACCGCATCCAGCACGCCCTGCGCGCCTTTACGCCGGAGGACGCCAAGGCCCTGAAGGCAACAGTTTCCACCTTCCCGGTCAGCGACTACGACCTCGAGGAAACCCTCACGTCTGCCGGCATCGGCGAAGCCGTGGTCACGGTGATGAACGAGAAAGGCGCGCCCACCCCGGTGGCACTGACCCGGCTGCGCGCCCCGGAATCCGTCATGGGCCCCAGCACGGACGAGCTGATCCGCAGCAGCATCGCGGCATCACCGTTGCTGGGCAAGTACGGCACGGCCGTGGACAACGTGTCGGCCTACGAGAAACTGAGCGGCCAGGGCGCGGCGCCCACGGGTGAGGCCGCCCCCGGCCAGCCACCGGTCCCCGGATCCGTCGTCCAACACGCCGTCGACCAAAACGCCGTGGACGCCGACGCCCGCCGGATCGAAGAGGAAATCCTCGGCCGCCCCAGTTCACGCCCTGCACCGCAGCCGCTCCCCGAAATGCCTGCGCCGCCGGCCTCCGCGCCCCAGCAGGACGGCGGCGGGATGTTCGGCGACATCGCCGGAGCCCTTGGCGGGGCGCTGGGAGGCGGGCTGAAGAGCATGGTCCGGTCCCTCGGCACCCAGCTCGGGCGCGAACTCCTCCGCGGCGTTTTCGGCACCTCATCGCGGCGCCGCCGCTAGGCATGGGATCACGACGGCGGGCCGCAGCGCTTTTCCGGCCGCCGTCGGCCAATGCGGCCCCCGTGCGTCACACCGGCCGCCCCCTGCGCGGGTATGCGTGCACTGGCAGGTAACGTAAAGAGCGTGCAGTTGAGCCAAGCATTAGTCAAGACCGCAGCCGGCTGGCTGCTCGGTCTGATGCTTGCTGCCGCCGCAGCGGTGGTCTGCGTCAACCTCGTGAGCGCCTCCGTGGCCAGTCCGCAGCAGCCCGTCCGGGAGTATCTGGAGGCCTTGAGGAAGGGCGAAGGCGAGGAAGCGCTGGGCCTGTTGCGGGCCTCGGTTCCCGGCGCCAACCCCGCCATGCTGGATGGCACGGCCCTGCAGACTGCGGCCGCCAAGGTGTCCGACGTCAAGCTCGGCAACGCCGAACCGCGGGGCGGCAACCGGGTGTCGGTCCCCGTGGACTACACGATCGACGGCAGCCGGCTCCACACCGATTTCCTCCTGGAACGGACCGGCACGCAGTGGCTGTTCTTCGCCAAATGGGCGTTTGTGCCCACGCAACTGCCCACCATCGAAGTCACGGTGGTGAACTCCAGCGAAGCCACGCTGAACGGCCTGCCGGTCAACATGCCCAACGGCCACAACAGCTTTGCCGTGTTCTACCCGGGCCACTACGAGGCCAGCCTGAACGGCTCGTTCTTCGAGGCGCCCGCCACCTCGGTCTCGGTGACCAGCAGGGATGGCGGCCAGGCGCCGCTGAACCTGAAGACCCGATCCACCCCTGCCATGAACAATGCTGTGGCCGAGAAGGTCAGGGAATTCTTGGACAGCTGTGCCGCGGAAGCCACCCAGCAGCAGCGGCTCCAGCCCAATTGCCCGTTCTACCACGCCGTCAGCAACCGCGTGGAGGCAGGCTCCATCGCGTGGGAAATCACCGAGTACCCCAAGATCAGCATCGAGCCTTTCGGCGGCCGGTGGGTGGTGGCACCGCTCAACGGCAAGGCCCGGCTCACGGCACGCGAAATCGACCTCTTCACGGGCACGGTCCGTGCCCTGGACGTGGTCCACGACTTCAGCTTCACCACCCGCCTGGACACCGCGGACCAAACCGTCACGGTCACCCCGATGCTGAGCCTCTAGACCCACACAAGAAGCCCAGCCGCAAAGCCCAACTGCAGGAAAGGCCCGGCCCCCGCCCCTCGGGGTCGGAAGCCGGGCCTTCCAGCAATCAGTGCAGATCAGTCCATGCCGCGCAGGTCCAGCACCAGGTCCGTGTCGCCGTCGGCCTGCAGGATCACCGGGATGCCCCAGTCCTGCTGGTACAGGTGGCAGGCGGCGTGGTCCGGGATCTCGCCGTCTTCGGTCTCGGGGCCGTCGCACGCCGCGGCGCGGGCCGTGATGTGCAGGATGCCTTCGGGAACGTCCGCTGACAGTTCGAGGGTACGCAGCAGCCCCACCGAGGTGCCGCCGCCGGAAACCAGCAGTTCGGGCGGGGTGGAGGAGATCTTCAGCTGCGTGGGGTCGCCCCAGCGGTCGTCCAGCTTCTGGCCGGTGGGGGCCGTGAAGCGCACGGTCAGTTCCAGCGTCCCCGGAGCGACGGGGCTCTTGGGCCGCTGCGTCTGCGAGGCGCCCTCGTCCACCTGCTGGGCTTCCTTGGGGATCGGGACCAGGACCAGCTGGTGCTTGTTGGATTCCACCACCACCAGGAGCGGCTCGCCGCCTTCGGGGTGGACCACGACGACGTCGCTCGGCTCCGCGAGCCCGCGCGCCAGCGTGGACACCGACTTGGTGGCGGGGTCGTAGCGGCGCACGGCACCGTTGTAGGTGTCGGCGATGGCCACCGAACCGTCGGGGAGCACGGTGACACCCAGCGGGTGCTGCAGGCGGGCATCGGCGGCCTCGCCGTCACGGAAGCCGAAGTCGAACAGGCCCTTGCCCACGGCGGACTCCACGGCCACGACTGGCTCGCCCTGTTCCCCTGAGCCCAGGACCAGGCGGCGGAGGGCCGAGGTCTCGGAGTCGGCCACCCAGATGTTGTCGTCGGCGTCCACGGCGAGGCCGGAAGGCTGGGCGAACCAGGCTTCCTCGGCGGGGCCGTCCAGGAGGCCTTCGAGTCCCGATCCGGCCAGGATCGACACTTCGCCGGACAACGGTTCGAAGGCGAAGATCTGGTGCGTGCCGGCCATGGCGATGACCACGCGCTGCAGCTTCTCGCTCCAGACGACGTCCCACGGCGACGACAGCGAAACGTCCGTGCCAAGCCCCAGCACCCCGACGTCCACGGCGTCCGCCGCGAAGTCAGCCGGACCGCCGTCGTGGTGTTCCGGAGCGGCAGCCGAAGACCAGACTCCCGCACCGGACTCCGTCACGCGGGCCGGACCGGCGTCGAGCAGGCGCTGCACGCCGTTGCCGGCCACGGTCTGCACATAGCCCGAGCTGAGCGTGACGCCCCGGAGGCGGTGATTCACGGTGTCGGCCACCACGGCCTCGTAGCCGAGCTTCCAGGCAAGCTCGGACGGGAGCACGGCCACGCCCTGCGGCTCGTTGAACTGCGCGATCTCCGCCACGCCGTCCAGGTAGCCCTTGGTGCCGGAGCCGATCACCCGCTCCACGGTCTCCAGGTCCGGGCGGAGCTCCACCAGGCGGTGGTGGCCGGAGTCGACCACCAGGTAGTTGCCGTTGGCCAGCAGGGTCGCCTTGCCCGGGAAGCGCAAAGTGCCCGACGTCGGGACGGGAGCCACATACGGGCCGTCGCCGCGGTGCAGGGTCCCCTTGGCCTCGTGCTCGGCCACGAGTTCCTCGAGGAGCACGGCGAGGCCGTCAGCGTGGCCCTCGCCGGAAAGGTGGGCCACGATGTAGCCCTCGGGGTCCACCACAACCAGGGTGGGCCAGGCGCGGGCCGTGTAGGCCTTCCAGGTGGCGAGCTCGGGGTCATCCAGGACCGGGTGGTGGATCTCGTAGCGTTCCACGGCGGCGGCGAGGGCCACGGGGTCGGCCTCGTGCTCGAACTTGGGCGAGTGCACGCCCACCGTCACCAGGACGTCGGAGTACTTTTCCTCGAGCGGGCGCAGCTCGTCCAGGACGTGCAGGCAGTTGATGCAGCAGAAGGTCCAGAAATCCAGCAGCACGATTTTGCCGCGCAGGGATTCCAGGTCGAGGGACTTGCCCCCGGTGTTGAGCCAGCCGCGGCCCTCCAGTTCGGAGGCCCGGACCCGCAGGTGGGTGCGTACGGTTTCGCTCATCAGCGTCCTTCCAGCTTTGTATGGGGTTCGGCCTGCTCGGCAGT
Source organism: Arthrobacter cavernae (assembly GCF_017368795.1). Classification (GTDB taxonomy): domain Bacteria; phylum Actinomycetota; class Actinomycetes; order Actinomycetales; family Micrococcaceae; genus Arthrobacter; species Arthrobacter cavernae. The sequence continues at coordinate 17,226 of NZ_JAFNLL010000062.1, forward strand.
CCGTTCTGCAATCCTGGCATCGCGGTCTGCGAGCCGGGCAAACATGTCGTTGTAAGCGTTCAAGTCGGCGTCGTTATTCCGGTCTGCTGCGCGGTCGGTGCGTTTCGTCTCGCGCTCGTCCGAACGGGACCACATGATCGCGACGCCGATCGCCACCAGCAGCGTGGGCACCTCGCCGATGCCCCAGGCCACGGCCCCGCCCATTTGCTGGTCCGCGATGGCCGACCCTCCCCAGATCCGGCCGAGGTTGCCGAAGTAGTCCGCTGCCAGCAGGCTGGTGCCGCCCATGATGGCCACGCCGAAGAAGGCGTGGAAGCCCATGGTAGCCAGCAGGAGCAGCAGCCGCATGGGGTACGGAGCGCGGCGCGGCAGCGGGTCGGTGCCGATCATGCTGAGCACGAAGATGTAGCCGGTGAGCGCGAAGTGCGCGTTCATCAGCTCGTGGCCCACGTGGTCGCGCATGGCGAAGCCGAAGGCGTCCGAGTAGTAGAACAGGATGATCGAGCCGGCAAAGTTGGCGGCGGCGAACAGCGGGTGCGTGACGAGTTGGGAGAACCTGGAGTGCACGAACAGCAGAAGCCATTCGCGCAGGCCACGGGAGCCGTGGGCGCCTTCGCCGCGGGACGGCAGGGCACGCAGCGCAAGCGTCACCGGCGAGCCAAGGACCAGGAACAGCGGCGCCACCATGGTCAGGGCCATGTGGTCCACCATGTGCGCGGAGAACAGCACGCGCCCGTAAACCGCCGGCGGGCCGGAGGTGATGAAGGTCAGCACGGCAAGGCCGATGATCCAGTTCACGGCGCGGAACCAGGACCACCGGTCGCCGCGCCTGCGGAGCTTGATGATGCCCAGGATGTAGGCCACCGCCCCGAAGAGCGCGATGCCCACCCACAGCCAGTCGAGGCGCCATTCGGTGAGCCAGCGCGTGGGCGTCAGCTCGGGCGGCAGTTCGTAGCCGGAAAGGATGAACGACGGCGAGGCGTCCGGCGCGTAGGTGGTGGGCTCTGGCGGTGCCGAGCGGCCCAGCACCACGGCGAGTCCCGACGTCGCGCCCATCACCAGCAGCTCGACGAGCACCAGCTGCCACAGCACGCGGCGGGCGGACATGGCGTTGCGTCCCAGCTGCGGGATGACCCACTGGCGGTGCATGAAGCCGATGCCGCCCAGCACCAGCGTGGCTGCGGCCTTGGCCAGGATGAGCTGGCCGTAGGCGGAGCCGGTCAGGTCGCCCCAGTTGGTGATGCGGATGCTGGCGTTCACCACGCCGGAGGCGAAGACCAGCACGAAGGCGAAGCCTGCCAGCGCGGAGAAGCGCCGGAGGGTTTGTCCGGTGATGTCGGTGGTGCCGGCCGTCTTGGAGCCACGCAGCAGGCCCGAGAGCACGGCGAGCATGATGATGCCTCCCACCCAGGTGGAGACACCCACCAGGTGCAGGCCGAGGGAGTTGATGGCGCCTTCGTGGTCGCTGGAGCTGGAGGAGTGGCCGATCAGGGCTGTGGGCACCAGGCCGGCCAGGGCCAGGACCAGGGTGATGGCCAGCCCGGTCAGCGAGCGGACGCCGAACAGTGCGGTGGTGACCACGGCGGCGATGATGGTGACGGCAAGCCACGCCTGCCCCGCTTCGATGTCCGTCATGAAGAAGACCAGCGAGCGGGTGAACTCGGCGTCGCCGGAGAGGCCCAGCCCCGCGACGTCCGAATAGGTCAGTACGAGGACTGCGACGGAGGACAGCGTCCAAGCGGCGCCTGCCGCGGCCGCCACCGCCAGTGCACGGGTGAACGCCGGGTGTTCAGGGGCGTCCGCATCCTTCTCCCGGGAGCGGGAGCCGCCGATGTTCCTGGGCAGGATCCCGACGGCGAAGATCAGGCCGCCGATCACGGTGGCGAGGGAGCCGTTGTGGATGGCTTTCGCCGCCGGCAGGCCCCAGCGGACGAACGCGCCGGGATCGGCCACTTGGCGGGCCGCTGCGGCGCCGGAGAACAGCAGTGCTGCGGCGAGGGCCAGGAAGAGCGCGGCAAGGCCGGCCAGCTGCCAGGGAAGGGAAATCCCCGCGACGGCGGCACCTCCCGGTGTTCCCGGCTTGGGAGCAGGCGAAGGGGCAGTTGCGGGCTTTCTTGCAGATGGCACCTATCCATTGTCCGCTACCCGTCGCCGGGCTGCGAATCGGCCGGCCTGCGGATCTCACGGTTAAAGCAGGCAGGGCGGCAACCAGCAGGTTGCCGCCCCTCCAAGGTGTGCTCCGACGTTGATTACTTCTTGTTGGAGACAGCAGCCTTCAGCTTGGAACCGGCGGTCAGCTTGACGCTGTGGCCAGCGGCGATCTGGATGGTTTCGCCGGTCTGCGGGTTGCGGCCGGTGCGTGCTGCACGGTCGGTGCGCTCAACTGCGAGCCAGCCCGGGATGGTGATCTTCTCGCCGGCGGCGACGGAAGTCTCGAAAACCTCGAACATTGCATCGAGCACGGAGTTGACGGCTGCCTGGCTGGTGCCAGCCTTGCCTGCTACCTCTGCAACAAGTTCACTACGGTTCTTAGCCATTTGCGTCCTCCTGGACTGATACGTTTCTAGAGCTTTCAAGCGGAGTGCGAGCAAGCCACTGCTCGAAAACTTACCAGCTTGGACGGACATGGCCAGCAAATTCCGTGTGTTTCCGCGCTTTTTTGAGCAAAATCACCGGATTTCCGGGGTTTTCGGGTCCGGAACCCCTCCAGGGCGGCTTTCCCAGCCCCTTGCCAGGCCGCTTTCCGGCCGCTTCCGGCAGGCCTGTTCACGCCACATCAGGGCCCGACGCCAGCCGCCGGCCCGAGCCTGTGGCCGCTTTCCAGGCCCTGCCCGTCCGGACGCTCTCTCACGTTTGGGGCATTTTGCCCGGACGCTCTCGCACTTTTGAGGCTTTTGGCGGACGTTCTCTCACGTCCGATCGGGAGGTGGGAGAACGTTTGTCGGTAACCACTCAAAGGTGAGAGCGCGATCCGCGAAACCGGCTCGGGCGCGCCTGTTTTGGTTGTTAAATGGCGGAAGCCCCGACCGTCATGGTCGGGGCTTCCGTGCTGAATGTGTGTCCGGCGGTGTCCTACTCTCCCACACCCTCCCGGGTGCAGTACCATCGGCGCTGTGGGTCTTAGCTTCCGGGTTCGGAATGGGACCGGGCGTTTCCCCCACGCTGTGACCGCCGTAACCCTGTGACCCGTTCCGCCCGTGCTGTGCCCGGGGGGCGGGAAGTGTGTGGTTACAACATGCGAACCCTGTTCGGGGTTCCGTGG
>NZ_JAFNLL010000063.1 GCF_017368795.1 Arthrobacter cavernae
CGGAGTAAATCTCTGGGGTTGCAATGGGCATGGTGACTCCTCAAAATGAATCTTGTTTTTGGGCACGCCTGCCACAAACACGCGCCAGAAAGTCCCAAGGCCCGCGCAGTCCTTCGAACGGATTGCGCGGGGCCCTGGCGAAGTGAAGCTACTCGGCAACCTCGCCGGTGGCCTCGTAGGTGGCGATCTTGCCGATGCGGCGCTCGTGGCGCTCGGCATTGCTGAATGGTTCTGCCAGGAATGCTTCGATCAGTTCGGTGGCCTCTTCAACGGTGTGCTGGCGCCCGCCCACTGCTACGACGTTGGCGTTGTTATGTTCGCGGGCCAGCTTGGCCGTGTCGAGGTTCCACGCCAGGGCCGCCCGCACGCCTTGGACCTTGTTCGCGGCGATCTGCTCGCCGTTGCCCGAGCCGCCCAGCACTATCCCGAGGGCGTCCACGCCCGCGGCTTGGTCGGCCACGACGGCTAACGCGGCTTTGATGCAGAAAGCTGGGTAGTCGTCCTCGGCGTCGTAGGTGTCAGGCCCGTGGTCCACCATCTCGTAGCCGTTGGCTGACAGTGCGGTGATGAGGTGGGCGCTGAGCTCCATGCCGGCGTGGTCGGTTGCGATGTGAACGCGCATGAGTGTTCCTTCAGGCTGGTTGGGGTGCGGCGTTGTTGGGGTGCAGTCTGGTTGGGGTGAAGGCGAGTTGGCCGTTCGCGCGCAGTGACTCGATCGCGTCCGCTGGCGACGGCCTGCCGTACACGGCGGATCCGGCCACGAAGACGTTGGCACCAGCCTCCGCGGCACGGGTGATGGTTTCCTCCGTGATGCCGCCGTCGACCTGGATGGCTACGTTGACGCCGGAACCGTCGACCGCTGCGCGGGCACGGCGGATCTTGGGCAACATGACGTCAAGGAATGCCTGGCCGCCAAAGCCCGGCTCCACCGTCATGATCAACAGCATGTCCAGTTCGGTGAGCATGTCCAGGTACGGTTCCACCGGGGTGGCCGGGCGCAGCGCCATGCCCGCCTTGGCTCCGCGCGCACGAAGTTCGCGGGCGAGCCTAATGGGAGCGTTGGACGCCTCGACGTGGAATGTCACCGAACTCAAGCCGGCATCGGCGAATTGTGGCGCCCAGCGGTCCGCGTTGGAAATCATCAGGTGGGCGTCCAACGGCACGGGGCTGACCTTTTGCAGCCGTTCCACGACAGGCAGACCGATGGTCAGATTCGGCACAAAGTGGTTGTCCATGACATCCACGTGCACGGCATCAGCGTTGCTGATGCGGGCCAGCTCCGCCTCGAGGTTGACGAAGTCGGCCGAGAGGATGCTGGGGTTGATGCAGCACTTCAGGGGTGAAGAGGACATGGTGTCTGCCTTTCGGTAGCGGTCGGAGCTTGCGGGTCAGGGAGTGGAGACCCCCAGGGGTCTCCACTCCGCCGATACGGATGGCGGTTTAGGACGCCTTCCGTGCGATGGCGAGGGCGGCATCGACGTCGGCCAGCAGTTCCTTCCAGCTAGCCACGAACTTGTTCAGGCCCTCGGATTCGAGGATTGAAACGACGAGGGCGTAGGAGATGCCCTGGGCCTTGATGGCGTTGAGGATCTGCTTGGCTTCGTCGTAGGTTCCGGAGATGGTGTCGCCGGTGACCACGCCGTGGTCGAACGTGGCATCGAGCGTGTTTTCCGGCATGGTGTTGACCACTCCGGCCGCTGCCAGTTCGGTCACGTAGAGGGTGTCCGGGTAGGCCGGGTCCTTCACGCCGGTGGAGGCCCACAGGGGACGCTGAGGGCGTGCTCCGGCTGCGGCCAGGACGGCCCAGCGCTCGGTGGAGAACAGCTCCTCGTAGACCTGGTAGGCCAAACGGGCGTTGGCGACGCCGGCCTTGCCCTTGAGGGCCTTTGCATCGGCGGTGCCAATGGCGTTGAGACGCTTGTCGATCTCGGTGTCCACGCGGGAGACGAAGAAGGATGCCACGGAGTGGATCTTGGAGAGGTCGTGGCCGTTGTCCTTGGCCAGTTCCAGGCCCCCCTGGAAGGCGTTGATGACGGCCCGGTAGCGTTCCAGGGAGAAGATCAGGGTCACGTTGACGCTGATGCCCTCGGCCAGGGTGGCCGTAATGGCTGCCAGGCCTTCCAGGGTTGCGGGGATCTTGATGTGGACGTTGTCCTTGTCCACCTTCTTGTAGAGGCGCTTGGCCTCGGCGATCGTGCCCTCGGTGTCCCACGCCAGGCGGGGGTCCACCTCGATGGAGACACGGCCGTCGACGCCGTTGGTGGCGGCGGCGATCGGAGCGAACAAGTCGCAAGCGTCGGCCACATCCGCGGTGGTGATCTCGAAGATCGTCTCTTCAACGCTGGCGCCCCTCGCGGCCAGCTCGGCGATCTTTGCCTCGTAGTCCTTGCCGGAGGTGATCGCGGCTTGGAAGATGGACGGGTTCGTCGTCACTCCAACAACGTTCTTTTCGTCGATGAGCTTTTGCAGGCTGCCGCTGGACAGCCGTTCGCGGGAAAGGTCATCCAACCAGATGGAAACGCCTGCGGCGGAAAGCTGTGCGGTGGGTGTTACGTCGGTCATGGCTTCTGTTTCTTCCTTCGAAATTGGTGGCAGTTTGCGGCGGCGCTGCGGGAACGCCTTGGGGTATCCCGCGGCGCCGCCGCACTGCAGGTGGGCGTGTTAGTTGCTTGCTGCAGCCAGGGAGTCCTTGGCGGCGGCAGCTACTGCTTCTGCTGTGATGCCAAATTCCTGGAAGAGCCGCTTGTAGTCAGCCGAGGCGCCGAAGTGCTCAAGGCTGATGGAGCGGCCGGCGTCGCCGACGAATTCCTTCCAGCCCAGGGCGAGGCCGGCTTCGACCGAGACGCGTGCCTTCACGTTGGCGGGGAGCACGGACTCGCGGTATGTGGCGTCCTGCTTGTTGAACCATTCGACGCACGGCATCGAGACAACGCGCGTGGCGATGCCCTCGGCCTGGAGGGCTTCGCGGGCCTCGACGGCAAGCTGGACCTCTGAACCCGTGGCGATCAGGATGACCTGCGCATCAACGGTTTCGCCGCCCTTGGATGCCTCGGCGAGGACGTAGCCGCCCTGTGCGACGCCTGCGGTGGAGCCGAAGGTGTCGCCCTCGGCCGCGCCCTCGCCACGGGCCCAGGTGGGGATGTTCTGGCGGGTCAGGACGATGCCGGCCGGGTTCTCGTGGTTCTCCAGAATGGTCTTCCACGCGATACCCACCTCGTTGGCGTCGCCCGGACGGACCACGTCCAGGCCCGGGATGGCGCGCAGGGTGGAAAGCTGCTCCACCGGCTGGTGGGTGGGTCCGTCTTCGCCAAGGCCGATCGAATCATGCGACCACACATAGATGGACGGGACACCCATGAGGGCCGAGAGGCGGATGGCCGGCTTCTGGTAGTCGCTGAAGATCAGGAACGTGCCCGAGAACGCCCGGGTGCGTCCGTGCAGGGAAATGCCGTTCACAATCGACGCGGCGGCGTGCTCGCGGATGCCGAAGTGCAGGACCCGCCCGTACGGGTTGCCCTTCCACGCATCGGTGGAGCGCGATGCCGGAATGAAGGACGGCGAGCCCTCGATGGTGGTGTTGTTGGACTCAGCAAGGTCGGCCGAACCGCCCCACAGCTCCGGCATGACCGGTCCGAGTGCGTTCAGGACCTTGCCCGAGGCGGCGCGGGTGGAGACGTCCTTGCCCGCTTCGAAGACCGGCAGGACGGCGTCGAGTCCGGTCGGAAGCTTCTTGGCTTCGATCCGCTCCAACAAAGCAGCGCCCTCGGGGTTCGCTGCCTGCCAGGCGTTGAAGGACTCATCCCATTCCTTGCGGGCGGCGGCACCGCGTTCGACGACGGAGCGGGCGTGGGCCAGGACGTCCTGGTCCACCTCGAAGGACTTGGCCGGATCGAAGCCCATGACCTCCTTGAGGCCTGCGACTTCCTCTGAACCCAGTGCGGATCCGTGGATCTTGCCGGTGTTCTGCTTCTTCGGGGCCGGGTAGCCGATGATGGTGCGCAGCGAAATGATGGACGGCTTGGACGTTTCAGCCTTGGCGGCGAGCAGGGCCGAGTACAGCTCCTGGACGTCTTCGACGTATTCGCCCGTCTCGGTCCAGTCCACGCGCTGGGTGTGCCAGCCGTAGGCCTCGTAACGCTTCAGGACATCCTCAGTGAAGGAGATGTCGGTGTCGTCCTCGATGGAGATGTGGTTCTCATCGTAAACCACCACGAGGTTGCCCAGTTCCTGGTGGCCGGCCAGCGAGGAAGCCTCGGAGGTCACGCCTTCCTGGATGTCGCCGTCGGAGGCGATGACCCAGATGGTGTGGTCAAACGGGGACGTGCCCTCGGCAGCGTCGGCGTCGAACAGACCGCGCATCCGGCGCTGGGAGTAGGCGAAGCCCACGGAGGAGGCAAGGCCCTGGCCCAGCGGGCCGGTAGTGATTTCGACGCCGGCGGTGTGCTTGTACTCAGGGTGGCCCGGCGTCAGCGAACCCCAGGTGCGCAGCGCCTCAAGGTCCTTCAGTTCCAGGCCATAACCGGACAGGAACAGCTGGATGTAGAGGGTCAGCGAGGAGTGCCCGGGAGACAGGATGAAGCGGTCCCGGCCCAGCCAGTCCGCGTCGCGCGGGTCGTGGCGCATCAGCTTCTGGAACAGAAGGTAGGCGGCCGGTGCAAGGCTCATGGCCGTGCCGGGGTGGCCGTTGCCGACCTTCTCTACAGCGTCCGCGGCCAGAACGCGGGCGGTGTCCACCGCGCGCTGGTCCTCGGGCGTCCAGGTGAATGCTGCTGATTCGGGATTTGATGTTGCACGTGTAGTGCTGCTCAGCATCACATCTGTTGTCGGATTCACGATTAATCCCCTTCGATTTCGGTCATCGGCCTGTAGCGGCCGCACTGATGCCTTCTGGTTGATATCCATCATTACGAACCGAACGGGTAGGGGTAACACTGTTTTCTGACGGTTCTTACTACACTTTAGGGTTGGGTGGACGCTTCCGTCCCGGTAGACTGCCCGGATGAGTGCAGCCACCAACCAGACCCTGAAGGAATCCACCATGCCTCTTCCAGACCTGCCGTGGCCTCTTCTGCACAGCGTCGCAGCATTGGCCGACGCCCCGCTGACCCAGATAGCGGAGCGACTGCGTGATGCCACGCTCCCCTATCTGGGAAGCAGCGCGCTGGTCATCTTCACCGAAGACTGCACGGGGCGGCCGCAGAAGAAGGCGGGCGAGGAAGAGATCATTTCCCGCGTCTCCATCGCCGAACTCGACACGCTTCGCGCTACCCTTTCGGATGAGACACCCTGGTCTGGGGAAGCCGAGCTCGCCGGCAGTTCCCGCCCCGTACTCGCCCTGAAACACGCCTCCAGCCACGCCCTCCTCGTCCTCACGGATCCTCGCCCGACCGAGCCGGAAAACAATGCCGGGCTGGACTGGGTGACGTATCTGTGGCGCATTGCCGCCCGGCGGATCCAAGAGAAGGTGGCCGACGCGCCGCCGTCGTACCTGCTGGAATCCCGCGCCGCATCAGCCGAACGCATCCGCGTGACAGCGGAACTGACCGATATGCATTCCACCACCCTGGAGACCCTTCTGGCAGCCCTGCGCTCATCCTCCTTGGACGATGCAACGGCCCGCTCAACCGTCACTGACCTCAGCGCCAAAGCCTTAATCGGGCTCCGCACGCACAGTGACCGCACGGCGGACCTGGTGAAAGAGCCCGTTGCGAAGGCCTTCGAACGCCTACGGGAGGACCTGCGACCGCTCACGCGTTACAGGGGCATCGAGATCGAATTCATCGAACCGCCGCTGAATGGAAGGGCACTGCCCGGCGAAGTTGCCCATGCGGCACGGGCCATCGTCCGCGGACTTGTGCTCGCCATGACAGAACAACCAGACGTCAGCAGGGTAAGGACTCAGTGGGATTGCGACGGCGAAAACCTGCTGATCAACGTTCGCGACGACGGCCGCGGCGCACTCGCCGCCGACGCGCCGAGCATCGCCCGTTTGGACCGCCGGGTCCAGGCACTCACCGGACAGTTGCGGATCGACGTCATGCCAGGCTGGGGTGCAGACGTCTTCGTCACACTCCCCCTGGACCTGCAGGTACGCCCGGCCGCGGATGTCGCCGGATGGGACCTTGCCGCCCGGGAACTCGAGGTGCTCCAGCACCTTGTGGCCGGGCACCGCAACCGTACCATCGCCTCAACGCTGGGCATCAGCGAGAATACGGTCAAGTTCCATGTGCGGAACCTGTTCAAGAAGCTCGACGTCGGCTCGCGCACCGAGGCCATCGCCCTGGCAAACAGCCACGGATTCCGGTGATGGTGTAACGCCGGTCTTCGACGGAAGCCCCGGACAGCTACGGCCATCCGGGGCTTTCTCGGGTTCTCCCAAAGGGGTTATGGCAGCGTCCTGGACGTGCCCTTCTCAATCGATGGTTCTGCAGCGGCCGGTGTGCGGTTCCGGCGTCATTTGACCGTGGCTATGGCAGTGTCGAGGATGATGAAGGCCAGCAGGCTCCAGCCCAGCAGCGGCAGGAAGAGCCCGAGAGGGACCATGATGGTGATCGCTGTCAGGACACCGGCCCAGTGCGCGCGCAGGAGCGCCCCACGCGGCGCGGGGCTGCCCAAGGCCCAGGCGCCGCCGCGGGTGGGGCGCCGCTTCCACCACATCACGTAGCCCCAGACGGCCATGGCCGCCAGCCTGGCGGCAATGGCCAGGAGGACGAGCTGGTTCGGCAACCCGAACAGCACCCCCATGTGCGCGGCGATGCCCCAGCGGGTGAGCTTTGCGGCCCCGCTGAATGCGCCGCACCGGAAAGGGAATGGAAGGCCCAATGCAGCCAGGCCTGCCGGCGCCAAGCAAACCAATGAGGGCTGGCAAGGGCAACCTGAACTTGTCAGCACCGCCACGGGCAGCACCGTCAATGCACACGACGCAACAAGGATGATCGGCCCTGGCAAGGTTCCACCATGCCGGCTTTGGTGCGGACTGGGGATACGGCTGTGTGGGCTGAGGTCATGCGGTCAGGCGGTCATGGTGGCGAACATGAGGGCCATGACGGCGGCGCCGAGGGCTTCGAGTCCGTGTTCTGTGCGGACGGAGAACCTGGGGGCCGTCCCGTGGCGGGGAGCGATTGTTGTTTTCCGGTAACGCAGGAGAAGGACAATGAAGACCATCGCCGCAGCTCCGAAGAACACTGTCAGTAGGATCGCCAGATCGGGTGAGTGATCAATTGTTGCTGCGGCCGCGGCGGGGGTTTGGGCTGCCATCGTGTGGTGGGCGTGCGGCATGGACGTTCCGGCTGCTGGCAGGGTTCCCTGGCCGGTGGTGGTCACGTGGCCCATCATGGCGACCATGAGGGCGGCACCGGCCATGGTGAGGCTGTGGTAGGCACATTTGAGCCGGTCCCGGGTGCCTGCGCAGAGTGTTTTGAATTCCGGCCGGGCGACGGCCTGAATGGCGAACCACAGTGCGGCGCCGGCGAGGACTCCGATCTGAGCCAGCATGGTCGAGGGCGCGAGGTTCCACAACATCGTGGCCATCAGGACGTTCATGAGGGCATGGAGGCATTTGTTTACCTGATCCGTGCGCTGGTGAGATTTTGTAGCTTGCAGGACCTGGTAGCTCCCACTAAGTAACAGGACGGCCGTGAGGGCCCAGGTAATTGCGGGGATGTTGAACACGGGGATCACACTCTCACTACTGGGTTGGGTTAGGTGCAGGACGGTCCCCGGTGCTGCTGCCACAGCACCGGGGACCGCCTGTCTTAAGGTTGTTCCTTCTTCAGCTCTATCTAGTCAGCTTGGTCGGTTCATTTTTCCGTTCCGCAGCAGTGCGAGGATTCGGTAGATGCCGTGATGCTGCTGGGCAGGTTCAGGGTTGGGTTCTGGTCGAAGAAGCCGTGGGGTTCGAGCATGAAGCCGATGTTCTGGCGGGGCATGACGGGCCAGTCTTCGAGGCGGACGACGTGGTGCATGCCGAAGGTGTACCAGACCACGAGGTCTTTATCGACGATGTTCCGGTCCGCCTGTGTCCAGATGTGCAGGCCGTCATCGGCGCCGGTGGCCTGGTTCGGGAACTCGCCGGCCGCGAAACGTTCCGTGCGGTCGTAAGCGGTCACCCACAGGTTGTTGCGGGCGAACTGTGCGCGCTTGCTGACATACGATTCGTCACCGGCGGCGAGCTGGATGCCATTGGTTGGGATGAGGCGGTAGGCGACGGGTTCGTTGACCAGGTTCTTGCTGTCGCGGTTGGCGATCTTCCAGAAGCGGTGCTTGGACGAGTCAGTCTTGCGGATGGCGGCCTGTTCGGTTTCCAGGAGCCGGTCCACGGCCATGAACGCGGTGTGGGTGGGGTTGTCCTTGGGGATTTCCATGTCTACTTCGTAGACGGCGTTTTTGGGTCCGTCGATTTCGAAGTCCATGCGGACGTTGAACATGTGCTGGTGGATCGGCGCGTACAGTCCGTCGTTGTTCAGCGTCTGTCCGTAGGGGCTCTTCTCGCCGGGCTTCTGGCCGGCGGTGGACAGGATGCCGGTGGCCTTGACCAGGAACTCGATGCTGCCGTCGAGGAAGAGGTGCCAGTAGAAGGCGTACTCGTAGTTGGCGACGGTGGCGATGAAGGAGATTACGAGTTTGCGGCTACGTCGGGTTTCGGCGGTGCCCTCGCGGAAATCGAAGTGCTTCCAGAGGATGGAATCGTCCTCCTCGTGCATGCAGATGGCGTTCTCGATGGTCAGCGGGTTGCCGTGGCTGTCGGTGGTGATGCCGTCGAAGTATTTGATTTCGCCGAGGCAGTCGCAGCCGAGTTTGAGGGAGTTGGCCATGTTGCCGATGTTGTATTCGCCGGAGTCGAAGGCGTTCTTCTTTGCCTGGACGGGGGCGGTGTCACCGTACGGGACCACCATTTCCGACAGTGATGCCCTGTTGATGACGGGGCGTTCGGTGTCCTTGTTGCGGAAGCGGAGCTGGTGAAGGACCAGGCCTTCGCGGGGGGTGAAACCGACACGGAAGGACCAGTCGGCCCACTGGACGTGGTTTCCGGTGACCTTGAAGGAAGCACCTTCGGGCTGGGTGATGGAGATGGGCTTGAGGTCCGTGCGGGCCAGCCCGACGTACTTGGGCAGGTAGTTGCCGCTGGCACTGGGGACGGGGATCGCCTGGTCGTCCTCGACTTTTACGACGTCGCCGGAGTTAAGGTCGACAATGACGATGAAGTTCTCGATCGGGTGCGCGTAAGGGCTGTCGTCAGGCTCCTGGCGGACGAAGACGAGAGCGCGCATCAGACGCCGTCCCTCGTTGTCTTCACCGAAGTAGCCCACAGACCACGGTTCGAAGCAGACCAGGTCCATATCAGTGATGCCCCGCTTGGCGAGGGCAGCCTTGACCTCAGGGTTCTTTCGGCAGCTCTCTTCACCCTCTGCAAACTCGTCCAGCATGAATGGAGGATGAATGTTGGCAGCCAACTGCGTCCACTTCGAGACGATGCCCGAATCAAGGTCGACAATCGCTTCGTAGGAACGTCCCTCGGCACGGTTGACGAGCACCGCATCTGCTTCGCGAACCGTCTTAGCGCCGGTCCTGAGCAGTTCCTTGTCAGGCTCGCGCAGTTCAACGCTGATAAAGCGGAACGTTTCTGCCGCGGCCGGGCCGTCCTTCAAGATTGAAGCCGCCCGGGAAATCTCGGCGCGGGACAGCGGATCAAGAGGGTGCGCTACCCCTACAACGGCTTCAGTTTCAGTATTGATAGTCATGGTTTTCTCCTTGGTTCTTTCATCAGGTTGAGGACCGAACGGCCAAACAGCCGAGGCGTTCCCCAGTAATTGCCCCAGTGGGTTTTTGTTGGCCGAATCGGCCAGGAACAGGTGAAACGGGGCTGCGCCGCTGATTAGCCGGCCAGCAGCCAATCAGATGCAGCCTTGCGGAAGCGGGAGATGCCTTTGTAGTCCGCCATGTCTTCGGGAAGTTCGGCCAGCACCCGGCCAAACTTTTCGCGCCATGCGGGTACGCGGGCGATGTCGGAGAGGGGGAGGAGGTGGGTCCGGACCAGGAACAGCATGGCCCCGGAGTGCGGGAGGCGGATCAAATGCTGAACTTCCACCCGCAGGTGGAGCCTATCCGGCAGTGCAGGGTCTGCGGCTATGGTTCCGCGGTCAGGGCCCCATTCCGGGTAGGTTTCGGTGGAGGTGTCCAAACGCCGGTCAATGGTCATGGTCCAGTTGGTTCGGCGATATTGCTCGCCGGGTTGCAGCCGCAAGAGGAATTGGTGCGCCCTGGTGATGATCTGTTCCTCCTTTAGCCGCGGCACGGGACCGTGGATCTCGAGGAAGTTCATGCCAACGTCGAAACCGAAGGACCAGTCGGCGGCGAAGGTGACCAGGCCGGCGTCGAGCCACATCGTGTCCTCACGAACGTCCAGCAGGATGATGTCGTCCTGGATCTGGCTGCCCAGAAACCGTAGTGGGCCCATCGGTAGCGAGCTGTCGTCGCCGATGGTGAATTCGACGTCGAGGTTCTGCAAAGCGTTCCGCCAGCGGCAGGCGTTCCCTTCCCGGTGGAAGGACATCGTGTCCGGGTATTCTTCAGCCATAGCGGACAGCAGCGTGGAGATGGTGTCCCACACTGCAGGCCGCATGTGAGGGAGGACCTGCATGCGTGAAGGGTCGCGGGTCAGCACTCCGTCACGTTCGGCCAATTCCTGAAGATAGTGCTCGTCAATGTCCAGCAGCCGGGCGCCCCATTCGCCGGCTTCTGTTGTCACTGTTTTCGTGGCCGGTTCGACGTTGGCGCTGTACCGGTAGCTGTCGGCGGAAAACGGGAAAGGGAAACGTCTGATCCGTTCCGGGAGGACCGCGGTGTCAGCGTCTTTGTCGATGATGGTGATGCTCAAAGGTCCAACTCCAATTCTGGGTCGTCACTGCGCGAAACGCAGCACATCATTGTGGTGTTCGCAGCCTTTTCCTGGTCACTCAGGTAGAGATCCCGGTGCTGCGGTGTCCCCCGCAGCACCGACAGGGAACATTCACCGCAAATGCCTTTGCGGCACATGTTCGGAATGCTCTTGCCTGCCTTTTCGAGCGTCTCCAACAACGAAACGCCGGCCGGAACGTCCAATCTGATACCGCTGCGAACCAGGTTCACCGTGAAGGGTTCGCCCTCGTCCAGCTCGGCCGCTCCAAATGCCTCTGAATGCAGTCGGGCCTGGGACCATCCATGCTCCCGTGCCTGATCCAAGACCGTGTTCATGAAGGGATCCGGCCCGCAAACGTAAAGGTGCGTTCCCAGCTCCTGGGTAGTTAGCTTTTCCGTCAGGACTTGCTGGAAACTGCCGCGATCAGTGCATTCGATCAGCTCGGTTAGCCCGCGGCTCAGCAGTTCGCTCGCGTCTGCCACGTGCGCCCCCGCCCCGCGCCGGTGGACGTAGATCACGGATGCTGGGATGCCCCGTTCGGCCGCGGCTCGTGCGTGCGAAAGAATTGGCGTGATTCCGATTCCTGCGGCAACCAGCAGATGATGCGTTGCTGTTGACACGGGGGCAAAGGCACTGCGGGGACGCGAAACCTGAACACGGTCACCGACGGAAAGTCGATGCATGGCCACGGAGCCGCCGCCGCCGTCTTCAACTTGGAGGACCGAGATGGCGTATTCGGACGGGGCACTGCCCGAACCCGTCAGGGAGTAGGCATTGACGCCGGTCCCGTACTGGACCACCAAGTGGCTTCCCGGGACGTAGGACGGCAGTGGCCCGCCCGACGGATCAGCGAACGTGATGCTAACGATCGAGTCCGTCTGGATGCTGACGTTGGTCACCTCCAGCAGGAGGCCTCCGTCCACCGCCGGATGGATACCAGTCTGGAGCGCCGTCACTGTCATGATGCCTCCTCGGCATGGGCTGAGTAACCCAGGTACGCGCCAATTCGGCGAGAGAAGTGATCCGTGATGGCCAAAGTGGTGGCGCATCCTTGGCACGCCACCTCGGGACTGGCTGCCCTGACGGTTGTCGTGATGCGGCAGTGCGGGCAATAAATAACGCTGGGTCCCATGCCGTCACTTAGGAGGATCACCTCCTCCTCCAGCAGTCCACATTCCGCAGCTGCGGCGGCGGCTGCCCGGATGTCCGATTGGGGACCGGCGAGTACGAGCCGGACTCCGACGTGCGAACGTCCGAGCGCGGATCTCAAGTCCGAGAGGGTCTCCGGGTTTGCGGACTCGAAACGGAGGTCGTGCCTGGGCCGGCCACCGCTGTGCTGTTCCGCGGTGTCACCTGTGGAGCCAAACGACGCACAGATGACACCGCGGAAACCAGGTTCCAAGCCGGTGCCTGCTGCCGGCGGCATTGACGCGGAACGCACGGTGGGTCCTAGGGTGCGAAGGTGCGGTCGCCGGCGAAGAACCCCAGACCATACTCAGGGGTCTCAAACTTCACCGTGGTGCCCTTGGGGAAGAACAGCACATCGCGTTCCTTCGCGTGCGTCACTTCCCCGGTGCTCTGGTCGGTGAGGATGAATTCACCCTTGATGACGACCTTCATTTCGTCGTAGGTGTACGTGTACACCAAGGGTTCGGAGGCCTTCAGCTCGAAGAAGCCGGCGCACATGACAGACCCGGCGGGGTTGTGAAGGGAGTCACCGATCGCAGCGACCGTCCCAGGCTCGTTCATCGACGGCAGTCCGATGAAGCCGTTTTCTACTTTGTGGATGGATCCGGCCTTGCTGAGTGTTCCTACGAGAGTGGTTTCCATGATTACTCCTGTGTTGGAAAGATCTGTCAGAAATGTTGATTTATTGCAGGTGAGACTGTTTTGT
>NZ_JAFNLL010000064.1 GCF_017368795.1 Arthrobacter cavernae
GTTCATCGACGGCAGTCCGATGAAGCCGTTTTCTACTTTGTGGATGGATCCGGCCTTGCTGAGTGTTCCTACGAGAGTGGTTTCCATGATTACTCCTGTGTTGGAAAGATCTGTCAGAAATGTTGATTTATTGCAGGTGAGACTGTTTTGTAGATCAAGTCAGAACCCCGCTCGGGGTGCGGTGGGATCGTCTGCAATCTCGACATCCTCTACTTCCAGAGGACCAGCCCAACTCTGCTCCGAGTTTTGCCGGTGTGATGCCAATCACGTACGCTCGTCCCACAAGCAAAACTACGCGACAAAATTCATCTAGTCCAGTCTTTTTTAGGAATTAATCTGGCAGGAGTTCAGGTTAATTTTTTCCCGTTACTCTTGACATCCCGCGAAGCATCCAGGCAGCGGGTTCGCGACCGTCAACCTCGGCCCTGGACGCTACTGGCGACTCCGGGAAGATCGTGGCGCGGTTCGGCACGGGCAACGGCGCACAGGATCTCCAACGCCGCGCAGCTGCCGGCGGCCACTGCTTACCGGGGCGGATTGCAGTCGCTACGGCCCCTTCCTGCGATTCTGATCGTTCAAGGGGGCCGTTTGCTCCGGGGCACGGAGATAGGAAGGCAGGCCGGTTGTTGCCCGGCCCGCCTTCCTATCTCTGAAAACCGTTACCTGAGATCCAGGACCTTCTCCGGGTCTTCGGCAGCATGATCTGAAGGGGGAGCAATGATTGCTTCAGAGTTCGCGCGCCTTGATTCATGCTGGGAGTACAACCAGATGGGTATATAGAGTGCCAATACGAGGAAGCCAACCCAGGTTGAGGTCCAGCCGATTTCCAGGCTGTTCAGGTAGACCACGCCGACCACACACAGTGGCACATTGAACAGGCCAAAGAACATGGAGACATTTTTCCAGCCCTTGGGGGCTTTGAAGGGCCTTTCCAAATTAGCAAAGGCCGGGTGCTTTTTAGCTCTGACATAGGCGAAGAGGCTGATGCCGTTGGCGCAGGTGTAACCAATCGCCGACGCCGCAAGAATTGCCGCGGCGTTTCCCATGGAGATCAGCACCAAGTTAAAGGCTCCGATAACCAACATGGCAACAAACGGAGTCCCCTGGCGATTCGTTTTACCGAAAACCCTGGGAAGGTTGCCTTCCATCGACATGGAGTGCATGGCGCGGGAGGACCCCAGATAAGCCGTCTGGATGATGAGGATCATGGCCGCGATCAACATGATGATGGTGATGATTGAGCCGGCTTCGCCAAAGACAGCCTGGGCCACTGGAATCAGGGGCGATACAGACTCGGCCTGTACACCCTCAACACCAAGCACACCGATCACTGCCGTTTGCAGCAGCACATACAAAACGAAGCAGATGAGGCCGCAGGCAAGCAGCGCCTTGGGGACATCCTTGGAAGGGTTCTTGTATTCAGGGCCGTAAATGGCTGCCGTCTCCCAGGCGCAGGCACTCCACTGTGCAATCGCGAAGATGCCGAAGAGCATCAGGATATGGTGCATATCCCAGGCCCAGTCGGTTGGCCACCAGCTGCCGGTGATGTTGGTCAACTCAACGTGTCCGGTAGCAAAAGGCGCCACGGCCAGGATAACCAGCGGTATCAGAGACACCGCCGCCAAGATGTAACCCAGGAGGGCGCCATCCTTGAGACCGAACCAATTGACCACGAACAACCCGGCGAAAATCACCAGACCTGAAATCAATGCGAGCTGATACTCGGTAAATGTCTCGCCCAGCACCGGAAACAACCCATGAAGGTAACCGCCCACCAGGATGGCGAAGATCGCCAGAATCGGGTTCCAGCCAAACCAGTAGCTCCAGGCGGAGAAGCCGCCGATCAGCTTGCCCTTGTCGTACTTGCCCTTGTAGTTTTCGGTGCGAAATACATGCTGGGCAAAACCTGGCAGACCGGAGGCCTTGGGAAAAGTGGTAGCCATTTCAGCGTATGCGGTGCTCTGCACGAAACCCTGAAGCACCGATATGCCCCAGATAAGAATCGCCGCGGCAGACACATACATCGGAAGGTAACCCAACGATGGCAAAATCAGCATGGGAACACCCAGTGCTATTGCCATGCCCTGCTTCCAGTTGATCGACCTTTTCAGGTGATCGCCTTCATCCAAACGTTCTTTGCTCATAACAATCTCCCTTAGATAAGGTAAAGTCGTCAGATTCTTAGTTGCATTACTTACTTCTTGAATCTCTGAAGTGGCAGTGAAGAAACCGCGACACTCCTGCCGGCAAAATGCAAGGATGTGGAAGACCGGGGGATGCGCGGATATAGGGACAGGCCTACATTTGCTCTCGTCAAACCTTATTTACGGCGAGACTAGCCGTTGGATCCGAGAGCGTTCCCGGGTTTGCAGATGCCGCCAGGGCATGCCTGGGTCGGCCACAGGCGTCGCATGGGTGGGTTCTAGGGTGCGAAGGTGCGGTCGCCGGCCAAGAACCCCAGACCATACTCAGTGGTCTCAAACTTCACCGTGATGCCCTTGAGGATTGCGGCTTCGCTTCCAGGCATGTTCATCGACGGCAGTCCCAGAAAGCCGCCTTCTACCTGGTGGGTGGATCCGGCCTTGCTGAGTGTTCCTACGAGGGTTTCCATGGTCTCTCCTTTGAATACCGCTGGGAAATATGCTTCAACTTAGGTGGGCATAGCACCAGTTACGACTCCTGGAAGATCGCCGCAGACCATGACTTCAATGACTAGAGAGTCGGCAGGGCTCTGCTCCGAGCTTTACTGGCGTGATGCGGTCACGTACAACCATCGAAGGACTTCGAACCGTCGCCGCGGCGTCTCCTGTGAAACAGATCACTCCCGAGGTTACAGCCTTAAAGCTCTATTGCAACAGTTTTTATTCATGTTAATTTTGCTGCTTGTTAGCCGTTCGTCAGGAGAGTCGATCTCGGGCAACCTCGCAGGCCGGCATAGACGTTGAGTCTGTCCGGCCAGCGGACATGGGTGATCCCCGCCGGCTACCGCCCCTGACGTACCAGATCAGCGAGGCATGATCCGCGCCTGTTTCAGGCGGCCTGAGGCTAGGTGGAGTAGATCAATGAGAGCCCGAGGTGGGGAACATCCAGAGCCATTCGATGCTGGTTTGGAGATCCGGATTTAATCCGTTCGCCCACCAGGTACATCCCAGAGTTGCCGAGAACGACGCGGTTGCTGGCGTTGACGAGGGCGGCATCGCCAGGGATGGCGCGCAGGGTTGGCATGATGAGGGGTTCCAGATCCTTGATCCGAATGTCGCATGCCGCGACTCCTGCAAAGTTTCCATGCACGTAAACCGGAGCCGCGAATGTAAGGATGTATTCCTCGAAGCCGAGAAAGTCTACATAGGGGCCCCAAACCGACTTCTCACCTGTGGAGGCGGCGGTCGAGAAGAACGGCAGCTTCTCGTAGTCGTAATATCGGTTGCTGCCGGGAGTCAGGTCAAAATCAAGCCTTCCGATGACACCGGATTCCTTGCGGGACCACCATTCCAAAACCCTGGCGCCTTCCTCAACGGATTCCGCGGCGAAGAAGGTCCCGGCGCCGACAGCAAAAGTGTTCTTCGCTAGGAACTCCCGTGAGACTTCGTCCAATCCGAGCAGTGCAGCCTTATCCACCCTGGACTTTCCGACGAGATTTCGCTCAAGCAGCGAGGCAACGTTTCTGGAGAGTTCCTCAGTCTCGGTGGAGACGCCGCGAATCCACGAAGTGAGGGCATTGGCAGCATGTACGACTTCACTGGTGGGGTTCATTGGCCATCCTGAATTGATTGGGCGTAACCGAGGGTGAGTTTCGTGTCAATCAGGTGGAAAATGTTTCGCCTGATGTGCTCAAGTACTAGTTTCTGGGCCTTTTCGGGTTGGTCCTGGGCCACTGCCCGGACCAGCTCCAAGTGTTCAGCGGTTGCCTGTTCGGGGTCAAATCCGACAGCGAAGGGGGTCCATAGCTGTTGAACTGTTTCTTCCTGAAGCCGGATTTCGGCAGCGGTAAGCCTCGGTGATTGCGCGGATACCGCCAACTCGATGTGGAAGCGGCTGTCAGCAGGTGCACGCGATTCAGGGGTCGTAGCCAGAACCAATGCTCGCGCAAGCTCCTGAAGACGGTCGAAGTCATGTGCTTCCGCGCGCTCACATGCCAGACGAACGGTCGTGGCGGCTATGGCGGAATGTTCGTCTCCGAGGTCGCGTATTTCCGAAATAGACGTCGAGAGAAACCAATCCCGCATGGTGTCGGTCTGGGTTCGAGGCTGATTGACGACGAAGGTTCCCCCGCTCCGGCCTCTACGAGTCTCGACGATTCCCCGCTCGCGCAATTCCCCCAAAGCTTCGCGAAGGGTCTGGCCGCCGACCCCAAACATCTCAGAGAGTGCCGCTTCGGGGGGCAAGCGTTCACCTACCTTGAGCAGCCCGAGGGCGATGGCCTTGGTGATTCTGTCGACGATCGCATCGGCCCTCTCGATTTCCGGCAAGGACCGATATATCTGCGACTGAAATGGGGTCTGCGAGGCCAAAAGTCTGCGCTCCAAAAATGGGCTAAGGGTCGGGTCAAGAACAAGCAGTCCGCACAGCTCCTCAAGGACATAACTCGTTCTTCAGAGTCTATGCAATAAATCCTTCAAGACTGCGACTTTCAACGGGGGCCCGGACCACCTTCTCAGGAGCCACTGGTTGGGCACGATCTGCTTATGGACCAGGGTGCTGAACGCTGACTCAAGGGCCGGCCGGCAACAAGGACCAATCCTAAAGTGTAGTCAGAACCGTCAGAAAACAGTGTTACCCCTACCCTTTCGCTTCGACACTATGGATATCAACCGGAAAGCATCCATCGGCCGCAAGAGGTTGATGACCGAATCGAAGGGACAAATCGTGACTCCGACAGCAAATGCAACGCTCACCGGGTACAGCACCGCTGGTGACATTGTCCGCAATCTGTCTCTCGTCAGGGACGAGATCGCGGACACAGCGGCCAAGATCGACGAGCAGCAGGTAGCCGACCTGGCCCGCCACCTCAGCCAGCCGGGACGAGTGTTCGTCGCCGGCGCGGGCCGAAGCGGCCTGGTCCTGCGTATGGCTGCAATGAGGCTGATGCACCTGGGCCTGAATGTCCACATCGCCGGTGACACCACCACTCCCGCGATCAGTTCCGGCGACCTGCTTCTGGTGGCCTCCGGATCGGGAACGACCTCGGGCGTGGTCAAATCAGCGGAAACAGCGGCGAAGGCCGGAGCGCGGATTGCCGCGTTCACCACCAACCCGAGTTCCCCGCTCGCCGGCCTCGCCGACGCGCTGGTGATCATTCCCGCCGCCCAGAAGACCGACCACGGCTCCAGCGTTTCCCGTCAGTACTCCGGGTCGCTCTTCGAGCAGGTTCTTTTCCTCACCACAGAAGCCCTCTTCCAGTCCCTCTGGGACAACACCGACGTACCCGCCGAAGAGCTCTGGCTCAGGCACGCCAACCTCGAATAATCGAGCCCTCAATTTTCCACACCCACCGCAGTTCCCTACAGAAAGAAAACAACACCATGAAACTCCAAGTTGCTATCGACCTCCTGACCACCGAAGCCGCCCTCGAACTGGCCGGCCAGGTTGCCGAATACGTGGACATCATCGAACTCGGTACCCCGCTGATCAAGGCTGAAGGGCTTTCCGCCATCACCGCGATCAAGAAAGCCCACCCGGACAAGGTTGTTTTCGCAGACCTCAAGACCATGGACGCCGGGGAACTTGAAGC
This sequence comes from Arthrobacter cavernae, assembly GCF_017368795.1. GTDB lineage: Bacteria > Actinomycetota > Actinomycetes > Actinomycetales > Micrococcaceae > Arthrobacter > Arthrobacter cavernae. Next base: position 5,732 of record NZ_JAFNLL010000064.1, read on the forward strand.
CGATATCGCCTTCAAGGCCGGCGCCGACCTGGTCACCGTGCTCGGTGCAGCGGACGACTCCACCATTGCCGGCGCCGTCAAGGCTGCCAAGGCCCACAACAAGGGTGTTGTCGTTGACCTCATCGGCGTGGCAGACAAGGTTACCCGTGCCAAGGAAGTCCGCGCGTTGGGTGCGAAGTTCGTCGAGATGCACGCCGGCCTGGACGAGCAGGCCAAGCCCGGCTTCGACCTGAACGGACTGCTCCGAGCCGGAGCAGAAGCCCGCGTTCCGTTCTCCGTGGCAGGCGGCGTAAAGCTCGCAACTATCGCGGACGTCCAGAAGGCCGGCGCTGACGTCGCTGTCGCCGGCGGCGCCATCTACGGCGCAGCCGACCCGGCACTGGCCGCCAAGCAGCTCCGCGCCGCGATCGTCTAGCCTGCTGACTCACGGTGGCGTCCCGCACCCTTAAGAGCCGCGGGACGCCACCCACGGCAGCGGGCTCCGGCATTTCAGGGGCCCGCAGCCGTGGCATCGGTTTCGGCGGGAAGAACAAGACATGAGCCAACAAACACCGGGACCGTCCAGGGGAAGTCGCAGATTCCCCGACCAGCAGCCTGTCCGGGGGTGGGCTTCACTTCAGCACGGGGAATGCGTTGAAGTCTGGTCCTTCGATTCGTTCCTTTACGCAGGCTATGTCGATGACCGCGCCGACGACGGCGAACTGATATGGGTCATCGAGAATGGCACCGGCTCCCGTCGCCTGTTTGTTCGTGGTGATCCCGTCATTCTGTATTCGATCTAAGACACAGCACACCCCCAGCGATGAGGGGTTGAGACATTGTGGGGACCCTAGTTCCTGGGAAGGAAGCTGTTCATCATGCGTAGTCAGGCCACCAAGCATTTGGAAGTCCTTGTCACCGAGCCTGGTCGACTTTACGAGTTGCTCGACGATGCAGAGGCCGTGCTCCGGCAGGCAGCGATGCCCGAACGGTTTGCCGGCATCCTTGTCACCCGCCATGATCCTAGCCGGTACACGCTCGCGCTCAGCTGCACGGTTCCCTTTGGAGAGACCCGCGAGCAGATACTCTCGTGACCGTCGGCCGACGGGCGCACTGACTGTCGAAAAGTTGGAAGCCAACAATGTCTGTTACTTTCGTTGATTCAAGTGTGAGGTCCGGGTACCGCAATCCCCTCCGGGATCCGCGGGACCGGCGC
>NZ_JAFNLL010000065.1 GCF_017368795.1 Arthrobacter cavernae
TCCACGCGGATGGTGCCTTCGAAGGAGCCGTGGACGGAGTCTCGGCGCAGCAGGCTGGCACGCTTGGCGAGATCGTTCTCGGCGCCCTTGCGGACGACGATGGCGCGCAGGCGCAGGCCGTGCCCGCCGCCGGCCTTTTCGATCAGGAGGCGGGCCAGCAGGCGGCCGATGCGGCCGAAGCCGTACAGGACGACGTCGGTGCTGGTGCGGTCGTCGCCGCCGCGCTTGCCGACGACGTCGGCAAGTTCCGCGCGGAGGAATTCGTCGAGGGAGGTTCCGGCACCTTCGGCCTTGAACTTCTCGGTCAGGCGGGCGATGTCGATCGCTGCAGCACCGAGCTCGAGCTCGGCCAGGGCGTTCAGCAGCGGCGCGGTTTCTTCGAGCAGGAGCTCGGTGTTGCTCATCCGGCGTGCGAAGCGGTGCGCCTTGAGGATGTTCATGGTCGACTTGTTGATCAGGCTACGGCCATGGATGCTCGTCACCACATTGTTTTCGCGGTACAGCCGGCCGATCACGGGGATCATGGCCTCG
>NZ_JAFNLL010000066.1 GCF_017368795.1 Arthrobacter cavernae
AAGAGCCTCCCGGCCCATCCACGTATCAAGACAAGAATCTGACGTCTGACTCACAGAACTACCTTCCTTGGGTCAACCACATACGTCCTCGTATGCAGAAGTCGGCCGCGGGGATTGATCCTGCGGCGCGCGCATCGGCTGGGCTTCGGTCTGCCCAGGGACACTTGAACGGGAACAAAGAAAAACCGCCGGCTGCGAACGCAGACCCGGCGGCAGAACATCCACGTTCAGCTCCCATTCTACGGTGGCACCCTGCCAGGGGTGGCCGCCGTCGGGCGTGAAATCTCTCACAGTGGGTGGGGTGGATGGGTTGACCTATACGCCGGGTTCTGTGTTCCCCTGCTGTTGCCGGCAGAGGAGTAGCGACCATCCATCTACGGACGCCGTTGCCGACGCCCTCCAGCGGCCTACCCGGGCACTCGGGCGAGCAGCCCTCAAACGTGCCCTGTCTGGCCTTGCTCCGGGTGGGGTTTACCTAGCCTTCCCGGTCACCCGGGAAGCTGGTGGTCTCTTACACCACCGTTTCACCCTTACCGGGATCCCAAGGGATCCCGGCGGTCTGTTCTCTGTGGCACTGGCCTGCGGGTTACCCCGAGTGGGTGTTACCCACCACCCTGCTCTGCGGAGCCCGGACGTTCCTCGAGCCACTTGCGTGACGCGCAGCCGCCTGGTCAACCCATCCGCCCTACAGTCTACCGGCGTCGGGCGCTGCTCCCGTCCGCCGGTAATATCGACAGGTGCTGATTCTGCTGCCGCCTTCCGAAGGCAAGACCCCCGCCGCCCACGGCCCCGCCGTCGACTGGGAGTCCCTGAGCTTTCCCGCCCTGAACGCGTCCCGGGCGAAGGTGCTGGAGGCGCTCGGCACCGTCAGCGCGCACGAGGACGCCCTCGCGCTGCTGGGCGTCGGCGCCTCGCTGAAGGACGACGTCGAGCGCAACACCCGGCTGCACGCGGAACCGGCGGCGCCGGCACACCAGGTCTATTCCGGTGTCCTCTACGACGCCCTCGGCTTCAACACACTGACCGCCACGCAGCGGCGCAAGGCCACCGAGTCCGTTCTGGTGGTGTCGGCGCTGTGGGGCGCCATCGGTTTTGGCGACCACGTGCCCGCCTACCGTTTATCCATGGGAACTGCATTGCCCGACGTCGGGCGCCTCGCCTCGTTCTGGAAGCCGCAGCTCAGCGCTGCCCTCGCCGAACGCACGGAGGGCGAGCTGCTGGTGGACTGCCGCTCCAGCACCTATACGGCGGCGTGGACTCCCCCGGCCGCGCAGACCGTGGCCGTCAACGTGTTCACGGAGGCCAACGGCAAGCGCACAGTGGTCAGCCACTTCGCCAAGCACACCCGCGGCGAGTTGGCCCGGCACCTGCTGACGCGGCGCGGCAAGGCGCCGGCCACCCCCCAGCAGCTGCTGAAGGTTGCCAACGAGGCGTGGACTGCCGAGCTGGTGGAGGGCACGGCGCGCAAGGCGCACGCCCTCAACATCATCCTGGCCGACTAAGCAGGCAGCCCGCCTAGTTCCACTCCGCGGAGCGCACAAGAATGACGCCGGAGTCCGGGCAGAAGACGATGTCGTCGTCCGCGGCGGCCTTGACCTCGGCGAGGTCGCCGGGGCTCAGCATCATGCCGGAGCCCTCCGACTTGCCGTGGAAGAGCCGCGCTGCGCCCACCCCGCGCTTGGCAATGGTCTTTTCGTAGACGGCCAGCATTCCGGCGTCGAGGCCCTCGGCGAAGGCGGCGCGCTGCGTCCGGACCTCGGTCTGTTCCGCGGCGATGACTGCGATGGCGGCGTCGAGTTCGGCGCGGATGCTGCCGAACGCACCCTGGATGTCGTCCACGATCTGTTGCTGGGCCCCCTGGCGTTCCCGCAGCCCGTCGAGGCGCTCCATGATTTCCAGCTCGACGTCTTCCAGATCGGAGCGGCGCTTGTTGAGCGAAGCAATGTCGCTCTGCAGTGCCATCAGGTCCTTGGACAGTCCGGTGCCGCTGTTCAGCCTGGCTTCGTCGCGCTCGATCCGGGAAACCACCTGCTCCACGTCCGCTTCGGAGCGGCGGAGTTCTGCCTCGGCGTCGTGGACGGCCACCTTCGCGGTGCCCAGTTCCCCATTGGCCACGTTGAGGGCGTCCTGCAGGTCGGTGATGCGCGGGTCCTGCTCAAGGACGCGGCGGCGGCCGGCCAAGGACTTGAGCTTGGCGTCCAGACCCTGCAGCTCAAGCAATTTCAACTGTTCCGCCGGTGCTGCCTTGGCCACGCTTACCTCCGCTTTATTGTGCCGGGGCTGTGTCTCAGGCCCGGCCGGGCTCTCAGCCCGCGTCCTTCTAGACTCTAGTCCCCGCCGGGAGTCAGAATGAAGTCCCAGGGATCGCTGTTGGTGGCGCTGACGCGGATCTCCACCTCGTGTCCCTGGTCCGCCAGCACATTCCCGAGCGCTTCGGCCGCCGCGGGCAGCCACAGCCATTCGCTGGCCCAGTGCGAGACGTCGATGAGGTACGGGCGTCCGTTCACCGCGTCTTCGCGGGCCTCGGACGCCGGGTGGTGGCGCATGTCGGCCGTAACGTAGACATCCGCCTGGCTGGCCCGGACGGCGTCGAACAGGCTGTCGCCGGCCCCGCCGCAGACCGCCACGCGGCGCACCAGCCCGTCCTTGTCCCCAGCCACGCGCACACCGCCGGCCACCGCCGGCAGCATTTCGAACACGCGGGCGGCAAAGTCGCCCAGGGTCATCAGCTCCGGGAGCTCGCCCACCCGGCCGATGCCTTCTTCCGGCAGGCCCTTGCTCGCGTGGGTCAGAGGCGCGACGTTCTCCAGGCCCATCGCATCCGCCAGGACATCGGAAACACCCCCGACGGCGGAATCACCGTTGGTGTGGACGGTCAGCAGCCCCGTCCCGGCTTCAATAAGTCGGTGCACCGCCAGTCCCTTGGCGGACGTGGCGGCCACCGAGTTGACGCCTTTGAGCAGCAAGGGGTGATGCGTGATGAGCAGCCCTGCGCCCCATTCGATGGCTTCGTCGATCACTTCCAGCGTGGGGTCCACAGCGAACAGGACCTTGGTGATGGGGGCTGTGGGCCGGCCCACCACCAGGCCCACCTCGTCCCAGTCCTCGGCGAGTGATTCGGGCCAGAGCTCTTCGACCGCCAGGAGGACCTGGCCCAGTGTGGGGGCCTCGGGGAGGTCACCGGCACCGGCGTCTTCGCCGGAGTCCGCATCGGGGAGTGCGGTGCTTACTGCTTCCATACCCTTATTCTTACCTCATGCGGCACGCACGGCGTTCCCCGCAGAGTCCGGACAACGTCACGGTCCCGTAAGGTATCCCGGGAATCATCCCGTGCCCCGATCCATTGAAGAGGTCATGAGAACTTTTGTACTTGGCGGCGGCTGCTTCTGGTGCCTGGACGCCGTCTACCAGAAAACCCGCGGTGTCAGCGCTGTGGTGTCCGGCTACACGGGCGGCCACGTGCGCAATCCGGACTACTACGAGGTCTGCTCGGGCACCACGGGCCATGCGGAAGTGGTGGCCGTGACGTTCGACGAGACCGTGGTTCCGGAGGAGGTCATCCTGGACATGTTCTTCGTCCTCCATGACCCCACCACGCTCAACCGGCAGGGCTACGACGTCGGCACACAGTACCGTTCGTCGATGTTCTATGAGACCACCGAGGAGAAGATCCTTTTCGAGGAAGCGATAGAGCGGGCGCAGGCATTGTGGTCCAATCCGATTGTGACCGAGGTCAGCCGGCTGCCCGATTTCTTCGAGGCCGAGGAAGTCCACCAGAACTTCTACGCCAAATTCCCGGCGCAGGGCTACTGCCAGGTGATCATCAACCCCAAACTAGCCAAGGCCCGGAAATATTACTCTGCATGGCTTGGCGCTTAGCCCGGGTGACCGGCGCTCGTTAGGCTGACCTCAGCATTCCCCTACTTCAGAGATAGGCATACATTCATGGCAAGGATCTACGACGACGTCACCCAGCTGGTCGGCCGCACCCCTCTGGTCCGCTTGAACCGGCTCACGGAAGGCCTCGACGCCACCGTCGCAGTGAAGCTTGAGTTCTACAACCCGGCCAACAGCGTCAAGGACCGCATCGGCGTGTCCATCGTTGACGCCGCCGAAAAGGCCGGCGCCCTGAAGCCGGGCGGCACTATCGTGGAGGGCACTTCCGGCAACACTGGAATCGCCCTGGCACTGGTGGGCGCAGCCCGCGGCTACAAGGTCATCCTGACCATGCCTGAAACCATGTCCACCGAGCGCCGTGTCATGCTGCGCGCCTACGGTGCAGAAATCGTCCTGACCCCCGGTTCCGAAGGCATGCGCGGCGCCGTCGAAAAGGCCCAGGAAATCGTTGCCACCACGGAAAACGCCATCTGGGCCCAGCAGTTCGCCAACCCGGCCAACCCGGAGATCCACCGCACCACCACCGCCGAGGAAATCTGGGCCGACACCGACGGCGCCGTGGACATCTTCGTGGGCGGCATCGGCACCGGCGGCACCGTGACCGGCGTGGGCCAGGTCCTCAAGGAGCGCAAGCCCGAGGTCCAGGTTGTCGCCATCGAGCCCAAGGACTCCGCCATCCTGAACGGCGGCGCCCCGGGCCCGCACAAGATCCAGGGCATCGGCGCCAACTTCGTCCCCGAGGTACTGGACACCAACGTCTACGACGAGGTCCTGGACGCCACCCTGGAGGACTCCGTAGCCACCGCCCGCGCACTGGGCGCCAAGGAAGGCATCCTGGGCGGCATCTCCGCCGGCGCAGCCGTGTGGGGCGCCCTGGAACTGGCAAAGCGTCCGGAGAACAAGGGCAAGCTGATCGTCGCGATCGTCCCGGACTTCGGAGAGCGTTACATCTCCACGGTCCTGTTTGACGACATCCGCGGCTGATTCTTCGCCCCCACGCCTTCATTTCCTGTAGAAAGGTCTTTGTGAGCTTCGTCGCAAGACTTAAGGAAGACCTCGACGCCGCCCGGTCACATGACCCGGCGGCTCGAGGTTCTTTTGAGAACTTTTTCGCGTATTCCGGACTCCATGCCATCTGGATCCACCGGCTGACGCACAAACTCTGGCAGACACCAGGGCTGCGCTTTCCGGCGCGCCTGATTTCCCAGCTGGGACGTTTCCTGACCGGTATCGAGATCCACCCCGGAGCCACCATCGGCCGCAGGTTCTTCATTGACCATGGCATGGGCGTGGTCATCGGCGAAACCGCGGAGATCGGCGAAGACGTCATGATCTACCACGGAGTGACGCTCGGCGGCAGATCCCTGGCCAGGGTAAAGCGCCACCCCACCATCGGGGACCGTGTGACCATCGGTGCCGGGGCGAAGGTTCTGGGCCCCATCACCATCGGCGCGGACAGCGCCATCGGTGCGAACGCCGTCGTCGTGAAGGACGCCCCGCCGGAATCGATCGTCACGGGTGTGCCGGCCACCTGGCGGCACCGCGACGCGAAGTCGGAGACCAAGCCCGCGGTGGACCCGGCCGAGTACTACATCGAATACCGGATCTAGCCGGCAAAACGCTTGTAGAAGTTCCAGAACACGGTGTCAAAAGCCCTGTCCGGAAGAAACTTGCGCAACGCCAGGATGGTCCGGGCGCCCCTGCCCACCGGGTACCGGGTCCTGGGCCGCCTGGCCGTGGCCGCCTGGACAATGGCCTTCGCAACCGTCCCGGGAGGGGTGGACAGCGCGCTCCCTGACGTCGAGGCCAGCGCCGCTGCCACAATCCGTGCCTGTTCCCGGTACGGGCCCGCGCCGGAGACTGCCAGCAGGCCCTCGCCTGCGATGGTGCCCCATTCGGTGTCCGTGCCGGCCGGTTCAATGATCGCCACATCGATGCCGTGCTGCTTCAGCTCCAGGCGCAGCGAGTCGCTGAGGCCCTCCACTGCGAACTTGGTGCCGTGGTACCAGGCACCCAGCGGCTCGTACATCTTGCCGCCGATTGAGGACACATTGATGATCCGCCCGGATCCTGCCGCCCGCATGCCAGGAATCACCAGCTGCGCCATCCTCGCCAGGCCGAAAACGTTGACTTCGAACTGACGCCGGCCTTCATCAAGCGCCACTTCCTCCAGCGATCCGTAGGAGCCGTAGCCGGCGTTGTTCACCAGCACGTCGAGGCGTCCATGCTGGTGCAGGACCGTGTCCACGGCAGCCACCATGGAATCGTCGTCGGTGACGTCCAGCGGCAGCACGGTGATGCCGTGGGCCCTGAGCGGCTCCATCTTCTCCACCCGCCGAGCTCCCGCATAGACCGCCAGCCCGGCAGCACTCAGTTTGATGGCGGCCTCATAGCCGATCCCGGTGGAGGCTCCGGTGACAAATGCGACACGTTGCGGCATGGTGGGTCCTTGCTCCAGGGCCACGAGTGGCTGTGGTCCCGGCACGTCAAAGGCCGGTGCCTCCCAGCGTAACGGGGAAGCACCGGCCTTTGTCAGGAACAGCGTGGGCAGCAGGGTCCCTAGTGCGTGTCGACTGCCTCGACCTCGGACTTGTCTTCGCTCCACAGGGTGTGGAAGGTGCCCTCGGCGTCAACGCGGCCGTAGGTGTGTGCACCGAAGAGGTCGCGCTGGCCCTGGATCACGGCGGCGGCAAGGCGCTTGCGGCGCAGGCCGTCGTAGTAGGCCAGGGAGGAGGAGAACACGGGAACCGGGATGCCCAGCTGGACCGCCGTGGCAACCACGCGGCGCCATGCCGGCAGGACGTCGGCAATGGCCTTGGTGAAGGCCGGGGCGAACAGCAGGTTGGCTGGCTTTTCCTCGGCCGCGTAGGCGTTGGTGATTTCCTTGAGCAGCTCTGCACGGATGATGCAGCCGCCGCGCCACAGCGAGGCGATCTCATCCAGCTTCAGGTCCCAGCCGTATTCCTTGGCAGCCGAGGTGAGCATGTCCAGGCCCTGGGCGTAGGACACCAGCTTGGAGGCGTACAGCGCCTGGCGGACGTCCTCGACGAAGTTGGCGGGGATCTCGACGGCGATTTCCTCGCCGGCCAGGACTTCCTGGGCGATCTTGCGCTGCTCGGCCTGGGAAGACAGTGCACGGGCGAAGACGGATTCGGCAATGCCGGACACCGGGGAGCCGAGTTCGAGGGCGGAGATGACCGTCCAGCGGCCGGTGCCCTTCTGGCCTGCGGCGTCGACAATCACGTCAACGAACGGCTTGCCGGTCTTGGCGTCAACGTGGCCCAGGACCTCGGCGGAGATTTCGATGAGGAAGGAGGACAGTTCGCCCGTGTTCCACTCGGCGAAGATCTTGGACTGCTCGGCCGGCTCGATGCCCGCGCCGGAGCGGAGGAGATCGAAGGCTTCGCCGATGACCTGCATGTCGGCGTATTCGATGCCGTTGTGGACCATCTTGACGAAGTGGCCGGCGCCGTCGGTGCCGATCCAGGCGCAGCAGGGCTTGCCGTCGACGTGTGCGGAGATCTTCTCCAGCAGCGGGCCGAGGGCGTCGTAGGACTCCTTGGAGCCACCGGGCATGATGGACGGGCCGTTGAGGGCACCTTCCTCGCCACCGGAGACACCGATGCCTACGAAGTGCAGGTCCTTGGCGGCCAGGGCAGCTTCGCGGCGGCGCGTGTCCTCGTAGTGGGAGTTGCCGGCGTCGATCACGATGTCGCCCGGCTCCAGCAGCGGCGTCAGTTGCTCGATGACGGCGTCCACGGGGGCGCCTGCCTTGACCATGATGAGGACGCGGCGGGGCTTCTCGAGGGAGTCCACCAGTTCCTGCAGGGTTTCCGTGCGGACGAAGTCGCCGTCGGTGCCGTGCTTTTCCAGCAGGGCGTCGGTCTTTTCGACGGAGCGGTTGTGGAGAGCCACGGTGAAGCCGTTGCGTGCAAGGTTGCGGGCCAGGTTGGCGCCCATCACCGCAAGGCCGGTGACACCGATGTGTGCTGACATCAAATACTCCAATTCGATCGTGTGCAAACAGTCCTGCGCCCGGCGCAGGAAACGTTTTCTAAACCAAAGGCTGAATAAACCATACGTATTAAAAGCTGTTGCGGGAAAGTCCTGCCCACGTTTTGGAACAGGCCACGTCACAAACCAGTCTATGATGCCGCGCACAGGAAGCCACCGCACCGGGACGTCCCGTGGAGCTCCGGTATGGCCGCCCGCTACTATGCTTACGATTATGTCAACCAGCCTTCACCACCGCGCCGTTGAGCATCTGGGCACCCGCATTGTCGCCGGAACCCTCCCCACGGGCCACGTGATGCTGGCCGAGCATCTGGAAGATGAGCTCAAGGTATCCCGCTCCGTGATCCGCGAGGCCGTGCGCGTCCTACAGTCGCTTGGCTTGGTGGAGACCATCAAGCGGGTGGGCATCCGGGTCCTGCCGGCCCACCGCTGGAACCCCTTCGATCCCCTCGTGATCCGCTGGCGCCTGGCCGGCGAAGGCCGCGGCGCCCAGCTGCGCTCACTCGCCGAGCTCCGCTCCGCCGTCGAGCCTGCGGCAGCCGAACTGGCCGCCGCCAACGCTCCGGAGGCGCTCCGCAAGGAGCTCGTGGAGATCTCGCTGGCCATGCGCGATGCCGGGGAAGCCGGGGACGTTCCCCGCTTCCTCGAACTCGACATCCGCTTCCACGCACTGGTGCTGTGCGGTTCCGGCAATGAAATGTTCGCCAACCTGATCGGCCAGGTCACCGAAACCCTCACCGGCCGCACGGCCCACGGACTGATGCCCGAACACCCCCAGAAGGACGCCCTGCAGTGGCACATGGACGTCGCCCACGCCATCGAAGCCGGCAACGGCGCCGAGGCCCGCGAAGCCGCCGGCAGGATCATGCGGGAGGCCATCTCGGACCTGGCACCCAGCTGGCACGGCCAGCCCAGGGTGTTCGTACCGGTGGAAAGGCGCTAAGGCCGGAAGTCCAGCAGGACCTTGCCCGACTCCGCAGAGTTCCTGGCCACCTCGAAGGCCTCGAGCCCGCGGTCCAGGGTGAATTCGTGCGTCACCACAGGATCGACGAAGAGCGAACCGTCGGACAGTGCCGCGATGACCTCGTCGATCTCGTCGTTGAAGCGGAAGGAGCCCAGCAGCTCAAGCTCGCGGGTGATGGCCAGCGAGATGAACACCGGCTGCGGACCGGAGGGCAGCAGCCCCACCATCACCACTTTGCCGCCACACACGGCGCCCTTGATGGCCGAGGTCAGGCCGACGTGGCTGCCTGAGGACTCGATCACGATGTCGGCCTCAGCCGCTGCGATGGCCTCGGCGTCGTCGCCCTTGAGGACCTCGTCGGCGCCGACTGCCCGTGCGATCTCGAGCGGCTTGTCGTGCATGTCCACAGCCACGATCCTGGCGGCGCCGGCCCTCTTGAGGACGGCGACGGCGAGCGCGCCGATGGGCCCGCTGCCGATGACCAGGGCGGTCTTGCCGGCGACGTCCCCGGCGCGGGCGACGGCGTGCCAGGCCACGCTTGCCGGCTCCACCAGGGCTGCCGTGCGCAGGGACAGTCCTTCCGGAAGGACGCGGAGCATCCGGGAGGGAAGCTTGGTGTAGCGGCTGAAGGCCCCGTCCGTGTGCGGGAAACGCGCCGCGCTGCCCAGGTAGGTGCAGCAGGGCGAAAGGTTGGGCCGGTCCTCCGGGTACTTGGCGTCCCCGGGGGCTGGAGTGGCCGGGTGGACTGCGACGGCGGTTCCGGCAGCGGGGCCGCTGCCGTCCGCGGCTGCCTGGGCCACGACGCCCACGATTTCGTGGCCAAGGACCATGGGGGCCTTGAGCACCGATTCACCGGCGGCGCCGTGCAGCCAGTAGTGCAGGTCCGAACCGCAGATCCCGCCGTAGGCGATCTCCACCACGGCTTGGTCCGGCGCAGGGGCGGTCAGTGGAACGTCCTCGACGCGGAGGTCTCCGGCGGCATGCGCGACGACGGCGGGGGCTGAGGCGGGGAGCCGGAAGCCGGGCATCAGACCACCACCGTCATTCCGCCGTCGACGAAGATCGTCTGGCCGTTGACGAAGTTGGAGGCCTCGGACGCCAGCCAGACAGCGGGTCCGGCCAGGTCCTGAACGGTCCCCCAGCGGTGCGCGGGTGTGCGTCCCAGGATCCAGGAGTTGAAGTCTGCGTCATCGACGAGGTTCTGCGTCATTTCCGTGTGGATGTAGCCCGGCGCGATGCCGTTGATCTGCAGCCCGGAGGCAGCCCATTCCGCCGTCATGGCGCGGGTGAGGTTGCGCAGCCCGCCCTTTGCGGCCACGTAGGGCGCGATGGTGGGCCGGGCGAGGTCGGTCTGGACCGAGCAGATGTTGATGATCTTGCCGCGGCCGCGCGGGATCATGTGCCGGGCCGCTTCGCGTCCCACGAGGAAGGCGCTGGTCAGGTCGGTGGTGATGACGCGGTCCCAGTCCTTGACGTCCAGGTCCAGCATGGGGACGCGGTGCTGAATGCCGGCATTGTTGACCAGGATGTCCAGGGGGCCGAGGTTCTCCTCGATCCACGCCACGCCCTGCGCCGCGGACTCCGCGTCCGTCACGTCGAAGGCGCGGCTGTGGACGTGCCCTTCCGGGTAGTCGGCGGCCATGGCGGCGTGTGCGCCGGCCAGGCGTTCGGCATTGATGCCGTTGAGCACCACCGTGGCGCCAGCATCGGCCAGGCCGCGGGCCAGCGAGTTGCCTATTCCGCGGCTGGAGCCGGTGATGAGCGCAATGCGCCCGGTGAGGTCGAAAAGACCACTCATAGTCGGTTTTCCTTCTGCTTCGTGTTTGCTGTGACGGTGGCTGGTGAGCTGAGGTTGGCGATTGCCTGGCGTACGACCGCGAGGTCTTGGTCGCCGAGTCCCTGCCGCGTGAGTTCGGCATAGAGTTCGACGCCGGCCGCGGCCATGGGGACCGCGCTGCCGGCAGCCGCGGCGCTCTGGATGACGAAGCCCAGATCCTTGTGCATGAATTTGGCGGGGCCCGTGGGGGCATAGTCCTTGGCGGCGAGGCGGGGTCCCACAATGTCCAGGACGCGGCTTCCGGCGAGCCCGCCGGCCAGGACCTCATAGAGGGCCGCGACGTCCATGCCGGAGCGTTCGGCGAGCTCGGCGGCCTCGGCGAGTGCCGCCGTCGTGGTCCCGACGATCAGCTGGTTGCAGGCCTTGGCGAGGGAACCGGAACCCAGCGGCCCCATCCGGCGCACGGTGATCCCCATGGTTTCGAACAGCGGCAGGAGCCGCTGGAAGTCGTCCTCCGTGGCTCCGGCCATGATGGCCAGCGTCCCGTCCTGCGCCCCTTTGGTGCCTCCGCTGACCGGCGCATCGACGACGACGGCGTTCCCGCCGCTGGCGTCGTGGACCGTGCGTCCGAATTCCTGGACGGCGGTGGGCAAGACGCTGCTCATGACGACGACGGCGGTTCCCGGCGCGGGTGCCTGTGCCCGCCAGGATTCCAGCAGCGGCGCCGCGGCTTCTTCGATGTATGGGAGATCCGGGAGCATGAAGATAATGACCGGCTCGTCGCGGAGTTCCGCCACGGACGCCGCCCGGCGGACGCCGTCCAGCTCCCGGAAGGCGGCTTCCGAGCGGTTCCAGGCTGTGACCGTCCAGCCCGCCTTCGCAACGTTGGCCGCCATGGGCGAACCCATCAGTCCCAGTCCCACGAAACCCATGCGCTTGGCCGTCATATTCGGCTAACACCTCACTTCTTTGTGGTCCCTTAGGGAAAATCTGTTCAATATCCTAGCCGCCATTCAGTATGATGAACACCATGACGACTGATGAACTTACCATCGCGATCGCCGTCCCGCTCGAAGCCGAGCATGTGGAACGGATCCGCGCCGTAGACCCTTCCAGTACCGTGCTGTACGAGCCCGATTTGCTCCCGCCCGAACGCTTTCCTGCCGACCATTCCGGCGATCCCGCCTTCCAGCGGACCCCGGAGCAGGAGGAACGCTACTGGGCCATGCTCAACCAGGCACAGGTCCTTTACGGCTTCCCCAACGAGAGCCCGGCCGGCCTGGCCCGGATCGCCAAGAGCAACCCGCACCTGCAGTGGATCCACGCCATGGCCGCCGGCGCCGGAGGTGCCGTGAAGGCTTCCGGACTGGACACTGAAACGCTCCAGAAGTTCCACGTCACCACCTCGGCCGGTGTGCACGCCCTGCCCCTCGCGGAGTTCTCCGCCTTCGGCATCCTGAACGGCTTCAAGCGCAGCGCCGAACTGGCACAGGACCAGGCCGCTAAGCACTGGCCCGAGCTGCGCACCCCCACCAAGCTGGCCAACGGCTCCAAGGTGGTCATTGCCGGCCTCGGTGAAATCGGCATGGAGACCGCCCGCGTGGCGCGAGCCCTCGGCATGAAGGTCAGCGGCACCAAGCGCAACGTCGAGCCCATCGAGGGGATCGACGAGGTCACGGACAACAGCGGCCTCGCCGGCCTGGTGGCCAACGCCGACGCTGTCGTCAACACGCTTCCGGGCACGCCTTACACGGAAAAGCTCTTCAACAAGGAAATCTTCTCCGCCATGCAGCCCGGCACGGTGTTCGTCAACGTGGGCCGCGGCACCGTAGTGGACGAGGACGCGCTGCTCGAAGCCCTGGAGAACGGACAGGTCTCCTACGCCTGTCTGGACGTCTTCGCCGTGGAGCCCCTCCCCCAGGACAGCCCGCTGTGGAACCACCCGAGGGTCCTGGTGTCCCCGCACACCTCGGCCCTCAGTGCCGCGGAGAACCGCCTCATCGCCGAGCGCTTCTGCAGCAACCTGCGGACCTTCCTCGACGGCGGCGAACTCCCCCACCTCGTGGATCCGGTCCACTTCTACTAAACCGCCCTCCAGGCCCCCGGGCCTGGCAGCCCAACAGCCAGACAGCCCCCCGGATTCCGGAGGGGCTGTCTGCGTCTCCGACTGCCCGCACAGCATCGCCGAGGGACACCCGCCTCAGGGCACTGCAAAGCGGCGGCCACCCTCCCACTGGGGAGAGCGGCCGCCGCTTTGCAGTGGTGCGGGACGTGCTAGGAGGCGTCTTCCGTGGTCAGGAGATCGCGGCCGGCCGTTTCCGGAGTGAAGAAGGTGGTGACGAAGGAGATGAGCGCCAGCACCAAGGAGTAGATGGAGAGCACCAGCCACGAGTGGTTGGTGGCGGCCAGCAGGAGGGCACCGAGCAGCGGCGCGAGTCCGCCGGCGAGCACAGCCGAGACCTCGCGGCTCATGGCCACACCGGTGAAGCGGTACTGCGAGCCGAACAGCTCAGGGAGCAGCGGACACTGCGGGCCGAGCATCGACTGCACGCCGATGGCGATGCCCACGGCCATGACAATCCACACCAGGGTTACATTGCCGAGCGTGACCAGATAGAAGGCAGGAACGGCGATGATGGCCTGGAACAAGGCACCGTAGCGGTACACCGGGACGCGGCCGAAGCGGTCGGACAGTGCACCGAACGTGACCACCAGGACGGCGGCGAACCCTGCAGCGATCAGCAGGCCCACCGGACCGATGGAGTTGTTTCCGGCGAAGACGCCGGCCGGCATGCTCATGAAGGAGACCAGCAGCGCCGAGTAGATCGACGAGTTGCCATTCTCGCCCATGCGCAGGCCGATGCCGATGAGGACGTTCTTCTTGGAGTGCTTCCAGAGCGCACCAATCGGGTTCTTGACCACATTCTTGTGCTTCTCGAGCTCCTGGAAGGCAGGAGTCTCCTTGAGGCGCAGTCGAATGAACACTGCCACGATGATCAGGATGAAGCTGGCCAGGAAGGGCACGCGCCACAGCCAGCCCTGCATTACGGCCTTGTCCGCCATGGCAATGAGTGCGAACGTTCCCGCGCCCAGCAGCGTGCCGAGCTGGATGCCGACAAACGGCAGCGCGGCAAAGAAACCACGACGGCGGCGCGGTGCGACTTCCGAGATCAGGGTGGTGGCGCCGGCCTGCTCCGCGCCGGCACCGAGGCCCTGGACGATCCGCAGTGTCACCAGGAGGACCGCGCCCAGCATGCCTGCCTGCTCGAAGGTGGGCAGCAGGCCGATGGCGAAACTTGCCGTTCCCATCAGGGCGATGGTGAGGATCAGGACCATTTTCCGGCCGAAGCGGTCGCCGATGTAGCCAAACAACAGTCCACCGAAGGGCCGTGCCGCAAAACCGACGCCATACGTGGCGAACGAGGCAATGAGGGCACCATCCGGGCCCAGCGGTGAGAAGAACAACGGCCCGAAGATCAAGGCCGAGGCCAGGCCGTAGATGTAGAAGTCGTAGTACTCCAGGGCGGATCCCACGGAGCTGGCAAGAGTTGCCCTTCGCAGCTGCTCCGGTTCAACAACGGAATCGGCAGCTTCGGCAAGCTTTGCATCGGTACGAGTTGTCACAAGCACTCCCTCAAGAACACTCCAGGCCCCCGTTGGCCTGGTGAGATAGCGATGGCGTCCACGCCATATCCACTATATTGAACAGCGTACATGGTGCTGAACGATCAACCAAGAGAGAAATCAGATTTATTCAAATACCCGGAAGCGTGACGCTCATCATGTGGCCGCGTCAACCCATGGGATTGCCGAGCGAACGGGCAAGCTCCTTGAGTTCCTTGACCATGAGGGCGCCCTGCTCCGCGGAATAGGTGGCCTTCAGCGCCGTGACGGACAGGCCAAGGCTTGGGCCGTGCGCCCCGTGCGTGGGAACCGGCACGGCCAGGCAGACGACCCCCACCGTGGACTCCTCATCCTCGAAGGCAAAGCCCTGCTCCCGGATGGTGACGACCTGCGCCTTCAGTTCTTCCGCCGTGCGCAGGGACTTTGCCGTCATCACCGGCAACTCGGTGCCGTCAGGGAAGAGCGCCGCGATGTCGTGGTCATGAAGCTGCGCCAACAGGGCCTTCCCCACGCCACAGAGCGAGACGGGCATTTTGTCGCCGATGTTGGACGTCAGCCGGACGGCCGGGTGGCCCTCATAGCGGGCCAGGTAGATGACATGGTCGCCGTCGAGCATCGCAATCCGGACAGTCTCGCCGGACAGCGTGGGCGCCTGCCCGCAGTACCGGTAGAACTCCTGGACCTCGTCCATGCGGCTCAGGTAGGCGGCGCCAAGTTCCACGAGCTTGCGGCCAAGGGCGAAGTCCATGCCCTGGCGGGTGATCAGCCGGGCCTCCTCGAGTGCCAGCAGCAGGTTCGAGGTGGATGACTTCGGGATGCCCAATTCGCGGGCCAGATCGCTCAGCGTGAGGCGGCCCGACGGCGATCCCGCCAGCGCCTCAAGCACTGCAGCGGCCCGTGTTACAGCCGGCGCGGGAGAAGAGCTCCCCAAACCTTCAGAGGAACGCGTGGTGTGGGAATCGGCCATGATTCTCCTTCGTCGGTGAATGCCTGCGTTCAATCTACTGAACACCAACCATCATAGTGGCAGGAGCATGGAAATGGTCCGGCTTTCCGGAACATCCGCCGGACGACACGCTGGCAAAAGGTAGAACGTCCTGCTTCCCAAGGGCAAGAATTCGCTGTATATTCATTTTTGAGCTCTCCACCGCGGCATCCCCCAATAGTCGCGGTGGAGAGCTCTTCCAATTCCCGGACGGATCGCCTGGGCTGGTACGGGCCAGCCAGTAACGCAAAAACCCCGCCGCTCCAAGCCTGATGACGTGGAATGACGGGGTTTCTTCGGTGGGTCCTACCGGGATCGAACCGATGACATCCACGGTGTAAACGTGGCGCTCTACCAGCTGAGCTAAAGACCCAAGATGCTGCTTTCCGCGCTTCGGCGCTTCAACCAACGAACATAGACTCTACCTGATCAATCGCCGGAAACACCAATCGACGGCGCGGACGGCTCCAGATCGGGCAATTCCCGCGCCAGCCACGCCAGGGCACCGCTGACGCCGGCCTCAAGTTTGAGCGTGGCGAACCCATCGCCGCGGGTGGCTCCCCTGTTGATGATGACCACCGGCTTGCCGAGCTTGGACGCGTGGCGTACGAACCTCAGGCCGCTCATGACGGTCAGCGACGAACCCGCCACCAGCAAGGCCCCGGCCGCGTCCACCATGGCGTAGGCGCGTTCAACACGGTCCTTGGGCACGTTTTCGCCGAAGTACACGAAATCGGGCTTCAATACCCCGCCGCAAACGGGGCACACGGCCATGATGAATGAGCTGATGAGTTCGGGATCTTCCACTGTGGCATCGGCGTCGGGCGCCATCTCGATAATCCCGCTCGACAGGGCCGCCTCGAGGTAGCCGGGGTTGATCTCCTCAAGGATGGAGGCGATGAGCTTCCGGGTGAAAACGTGCCCGTTCTCCAGACAAACCACTTGGTCGAACCTGCCGTGCAGATCCACCACGTTCACGCTTCCGGCGTCCTCGTGCAGCCGGTCCACGTTTTGCGTGATGAGGCCGGTCAGGAGGCCGCGGCGCTCCAACTGCGCGACGGCGATGTGCCCGGCGTTGGGGTCGGCGTGCCGCAGATGGGCCCAGCCGATGTGGTTCCGGGCCCAGTAGCGGCGGCGGTTGGCGGGACTCCCGATGAACTCCTGGTAGGTCATGGGGTTCCGGGGAGCCGAGCCGGGTCCGCGGTAGTCGGGGATCCCCGAGTCCGTGCTCAGGCCGGCGCCGGTGAGCAGCGCGAGGGGCAGCCCGCCCAGGACGGCGCCTGCCTCCCGGACAGCGTCGAGCTCTTCGGGTCCGGGTGGTGCCGCGGCAGTTGGCGGCATGCTGGCAAAGCCAGTCAGTCCGACGCCCGGCCGCTGCGGCACCACGGGGCTAGTTCTCCCCGAGCCCGGCCAGCACCCGGCGGTACTCGGCCAGATCGCGGGCCTGTCCGCGGGGGTTCACCACGACGTACCGGATGATCCCGGCGGCATCGATGATGAAGGTGCCGCGCAGGGCCATGCCGCTTCCGGCGTCGAACACCCCATACTTTTCGGCAACGGCCCCGTGCGGCCAGAAGTCCGCCAGGAGATCGAACTCATAGCCCTCCTTGTCCGCGTAGGCGCGGACCGTGAACTTGCTGTCCACGGAGATGGCCAGCACGGTCGCATTGGCGTCCTGGAAGACGGCCAGGTTGTCCCGGATCTCGCACAGCTCCCCCGTGCAGATGCCGGAGAACGCAAACGGGTAGAAAACCACCACGACGTTGCGTCCCCGCAGGGCGGACAGGCGGACCGGTTCGCCGAACTGATTGACCAACTCGAAGTCGGGAGCCTCCTGCCCCGGCTGCGGGACGGCCGACGTCGAGGCCGGTACCTGCCGGACTGCAGTCACTTGTTCTTCTTCCGCGCCACAAGGCGCGTGGCACTCCAGTCCTTGGACACCCCTGCAGAGGTAGTGAGGTGCAGGCCTGCCGTCGGTGCGGCGTCCTGGATGTCTGCCGGGGAAACGTAGTTGTCACGGCCGGACTTGGGGGTAAGGACCCACACAACCCCGCCTTCCGTGAGCGTGGTCAGCGAATCAACCAGGGCATCCACAAGATCCCCGTCGCCGTCACGCCACCAGAAAATTACGGCGTCTACAACTTCATGGTCGTCTTCATCCAGCAACTCGGTGCCCGTGACGTCTTCAATATCGTCACGCAGGTCCATATCGACGTCGTCGTCGTAACCGAGTTCCTGGATCAGATCCCCGTCCCTGAAACCCAATCGTTCCGCCACATTTACCGATGTCGCGGCGTCGGCCTCGCTCACGTTTTCCTCCTCTTGAAGTGACTTCGATTACTACCAGCCAACACCCTTTGGGCGTGTGCTTCAAGCCATTGTCCCTGCCACGCGCCATATTCCGCACCACCACAGGCCGTTCCCCCGCAAGTCAGGGCCGCGCCCATGGTCACACACGCGGCCCCACTGTGACATACAACGCCCCGGCGGACCCCGCGGCTACGCATCGCGGCGCCGACGAAGCTAGAGTGGCCATGAGCGCTTTGGCTGCAGGGCAACAGCCCCAGGAATACTACTGCGCAGCCATGCGCTCACCATAAGACCTGCCCGGCGCATCTGACCGGGCTGTTGAAACCGAGATGTCGCACACGACGCGTTCATGCCGGGCAGATACCCTGCCGGACCTGAGGCGCCGATGGATGCGCCTAAAGAGAGGTTGGACGTGGCTGCAGGAGAAGAGACCTCCCAT
>NZ_JAFNLL010000067.1 GCF_017368795.1 Arthrobacter cavernae
GATCGCGGACGCCCTCAAGGAGAGCGAACGCGTCCTCGCCCAGGCACGGGGCCAGGAGTGAAGACGCTTCCGAAGAAAGCGACGGCGTGCACGCCGGCCCGGCAGGAGGCCAGGAAGCCCTCGGTCCGGGCCGGGCCCGGTTGGCGCCGGTGAGGCCCCGGCCGGTGAAGGCCTTCCCCGGCGCCACCCCAAGAGCGGCCAGGGCGTTCTTCCGGGCGGTGAGGTCCTGGCCGTTGGCGGACACGCGCCTGTGCTCCGGGATTGTTTGAGCTGTCAGCCCGGATTCGTTCGGATATTCCGGATGTCACGGCTGCCCGCCCGCTTTCTTAGGAAGATTCTCTGGTCTCCGAATGTTAATTAGGTAGATCCAGCCATCGGGAAAGGAGAGTTCTGAGATGGTCAGGACGCTTATTGTGCTGGGAGGTACCAGTCCGGGTGAGCTGGCCTGGGGGCGGTAACGATGGGCACCACAGTGGCCGTCGGATATGACGGCTCAGGTCCGTCCATGCCTGCGCTGCAGCGGGCCGCGGACCATACTGCGGCGTCCCATGCCGTGCTGCGCATCATCTGTGCATGGATCCGGCCCCTGTTCCCAGCTGGTCGGGGCAGTTTTGCCGAGGCCGTCCTTGGTGACAGCGACCCCGGGTACGGGGCAGACCTTCATCCGTGGAGCCGTTACGTCGCCTTAGGGGATTCGTTCACTGAAGGAGTGGGTGATCCGGAACCGCGCAGCCCCGGAGGTCTACGCGGTTGGGCCGACCGTGTTGCCGAAGAACTCAGCAAGGGCCACCCGGGTTTCGTCTACGCAAACCTTGCTGTGCGAGGCCTGCGGCTGGAGCAGATTCTGAACCAGCAGACCGGGCCGGCTCTGGCCTTGCAGCCGGACCTGATCACCCTCTCGGCCGGCGGGAACGACATGGCCTTCCGCGGCAGCGATCCGGACAAGCTCGCGGCCAAACTCGATGCCGGTGTGGAATTGCTGAGTTCCACAGGCGCTACCCTGGTTCTGTTCACCGGACCGGATTGGGGAGCGACGCCGCTGCTGGGACGCAACCGCGCCAGGGTGGCCATTTTCAACGAGCACATCCGCACCATCGCCATGCTCCACAAGGCGACGATCGCTGACCTGTGGGCCCTGAGGCAGCTGAAGGACCCGCGAATGTGGGATCCGGACCGCTTGCATCTCTCACCGCTGGGGCACCACACGGTCGCCATGATGGTCCTGGAATCCCTGCACGTCCCCCACACGCTCCAGCCCCTGCAGCCCGGGGGTTTACCGGAAAGAAACTGGCGTCAGACCAGGGCCGGAGACCTCGTCTGGGCACGGCAGTACCTCATTCCGTGGGCGCTGAGACGTCTGGGCCCGCATGCTGCCGAGAAGGAGCTGAGGGCGAAACGGCCCGAGGCGGAGCCGGTGGTCGGTGCCGACATGCCTGCCGGTGCGCTCACTGCAGGATATTCGCCATGACGATGCAGTACCTATAGGGCGTTCCTTGCTCGATTTCGAAGACGACCCCGGACACCTTACGTTGGAAGAGCGGGTTACCGAAGTCGAGCGTTACCGTCTTGATCGGATGACTGCCGAACAGGCGGGCCTCGCCCCGGGAACACCTATCGATGAGCTTCGTAACGGCATACGGAATCACTATCCTGAACTGCCCGATGAAGCCGAGGCTGAGGCAGTGACGTTCCGTCTTCTGCGCAGAGGCCAAGAAGCCTGGCTCAATCGGCAGCGGGTGAGTAGAGAAGCCGCGCCACACGCCCAAGGAACTGGGAGACGCTGAGCGCATTAGCGCAAGCAGTCTGCTCGCGAGAGCGCTCGGAGGCATCTCTGCGATCCGCAACTCACGACGCGTCGACGCTCCCTCGCGTGAACCCAGCCACGTGTACCGGCTTGACGGTTCGACTGATGGCACCCGAATCCACCCAGTGCTGATCAGCTTCCAGCAGGGCTGCGCTGGGCGTCCCGTAGATCTCGATGTGCTTGATTTCGAGGAAGTCTGCCCTGTCGACCCACTCATTCATCTTTTCGCCCAGCAGTGGGGGAAGCAGTTGCATATGGGAATCCATGGACGCCGCGTTGGGACGGACCTGGATGCTTGTCATCTCCGTGCCGTCTTCACTGAGGAAGACATTGAAGCCATCAGCTCCTGCTCTTTCGCCTGGACGTTTTCCAGCAGCTGCGTGACGAAGCGCTTGAAGTCGTCCAGCTTGCCGTCCTTGATCCTGGCGGTCGTTACGAAGATGAGCGGACCGGACACGGCGTTTTCCTTCCGGTATGAATAGGTCGGAACCATGGCAGGGAAGCGCTCAATATGGCGCAAGGGTAGCGGCGGCCGTCCTTCGGGCTACGCGTCGAAGCCTGGCCCCTGTCGTGCTCTTTGCGCCGCTGGCCTGCGGCCTTCGGCGTAGTCCGCAATCGGCTCGGCCGACTCCGTCAACGAGCGGCCCGCGAAGTCGGTCCGGAAGCCGCCCGGCTCGATCACCGTGACGCTGATCCCGAGCGGCTCGTGCTCCTTTTGCGCCACGCCCGAGATACCTCTTCTTCGACGGCGGAGCGGTAGCCGTAGCCGGCGTTGTTGACGAGGACGTCGACGGCGCCGAAGGTTTGAGCTAATCCATTGAGGAAGGATCCGGGCGTAAGCTGCGAAAGCTGAAGGAACGCTTCTAGCCGATTAGTGGGCGTGATCCCCGCGGCTGTATTCGAAAACCCAGCCAATCAGCGCGACCAAGGCGAAACCGGCGCTGAAGTAGATGAGCCAAAAACCCACGGCCAAGCTGAGGAATCCTACCGCTGTGGCCAGGCCAAGGGAAAATGGCCACCAGCTCCACGGGCTGAAGTGGCCTTGCTCGCCGGCCCCCTCATGGATCTCCGCGTCCATACTGTCCTCGGGACGCATCCCGATCCGACGGCCGGTGTACCCGAGGTAAAGCCCGATCAAACAGCCCAGACCGCCTGCCAGCCACAAGCCCATGAAACCCACCGGCTCAGTCCATCGTGTGGCGATCCCATAGAACACACCGACGGGGATGAAGAACAAGCCCAACCCTCCGAACATCCAGGATTCAATTTTCACGGCCCCTCCTTTGACAGCCCGCTGCGGGACGGCTCCGTCCAGTTCGCTTAAGTCAACTCTGAGGGTCAACGCCGTCCAGGGCAAGGAACTTTGGACCTACTTGGGCACGCCAATCTCCTGGATTTTTGGCTGCTGTCCTACGCAGCGACCTCTGACTCTGGACCCCAGGGCAGCCCGGGCATATGCTAAATGGCCTCACGGAAGAGTCGGGAGAGGCGGCGATCACTGTGACACAGATGTATCTCGCGGGCGAGCTATCGCTGATGCTGGCCCGGCTGCAGCAGGCGGCGGCTGCGGCGTCGGGGAGCGCATTCGAGGAGCTGCGCCGGGAGGCTGAAACTGCCCCGGTGGTAGCGCTGAGCTCGGTGGCCGCACGGGCACTGCGTCTGGGCGACGCCGTCTGCTGGGAATCGGTTTCCCGCGGCGACAGCGTGGCGTTTCGCAGCCAGGCCGCGGCCGCCGCGGAACTCTACGAGTTCGGGCTGTGCGCCGGTCTGCTCGACGAGGAATAAGCCCGAGTTCACTCTGTCACTGACCAGCCGCGGCGGCTCAGGGAGACACCGTCGGGGCGGTCACCCGCGGGTACGACGCGGGCAAGAAGACCAACGGCCGCAAGCGGCACATCGTGACCGATGCCATCGGCCTGCTGGTCGTGGTGCTGGTGACCGCGGCCAGCCTGCAGGACCGCGACGGCGGACGCCTGGTTCTGGAGCGGGCCCGGACGAAGATGCCCTCGATCGTGCGGGTCTGGGCCGACGGCGGCTACGCCGGCCGGCTGGTGGAATTCGCCCGAACGCTGCTCGGGATCAGCCTTGAGATCATGGCGAAACCCCAGGGACTGCACACCTTCGAGGTGCTGCCCCGGCGCTGGGTGGTCGAGCGCACCCTGTCCTGGCTGGTCCGCTGCCGCCGCCTGGGACGCGACTATGAACGGCTTCCGGCCCACGCCGAGGCCATGGTCAAATGGGCCATGATCGGGCTGATGGCCAGGCGGCTGGCACCGGCACCCGGACGCCGGCCTTGGCAGGCCGCCCCAGCCGCCTGACCCCTTCCCAACACATACTTAGGCAACTGCCCCGCATCGACAACCGGACGAAGAATCTAGGGATGCCATAAGTCAAACCTGGGTATGTAAGGCCGAACGAGTAGGGCCAAGGCATCCAGCCACCGCTCCTGCTAGGGGATGTTGTGCCAGAACAGGCGGGCTACATCAACGACGAGTCGGATGATGTTGAGCACTAGGTTCATGACGCCCCATGGTTCGTCGCGTTCCGTTTGGAGCTCATGTCGGGCAGGGGACCGGCGGGCATTTCCGGGGCAATGCCGTGGGCGGTGAGGTGGTCGGACAGGGCGGTCAGTTCGGCGGAGTCGCGGCCCATGCGCTTCATCTCGTACACGGTGAGGATGACCCGGCCCGTACTCCGGTTGTTGGTAACGGCGCTGTCATGAGCCGCAATTAGGGGCGGCTTACTGGTAGCGGCGTCCGGTAACGATCGTTTCCGGCATGGAGTGGTCGTTATTGAAATTGACTGGACACGTTAGTTGAGTGAGTCACTCGCCCCGACCGTGCACCGGTCTGGCGTTCGCCGGGGGTACTCCAACCTCGCGGATGGTGTGGCCACTGCAGGCAGTCTTAGTTACGTTGGCCCGCTCGATGCGTGACACGGTAAACCATCGCATTGCGTCGCGCATTCGGCACCACCCAATCAAGTACCACTGGCCGTTCGTGGAGGCGAACAGCACGGGCTCAACGTCGCGGGTGGTCGTGGTGCCGTCACTCGATATGTAGCGAATCCGAATCACCCTCTGCTCGGCCATCGCCTCCTCCAGGGCCGACTTTGTTGCGCGTGAAGATGAGGGAACCGCATTGACCCACACTCGGCGGGCTAGCTCGTCGGCTCTTACTCGTGTTCTGGGATCGAGAACATCCAGGATCTTTTGGACACCGGCTGCAGCCAGATCAGCGTAGGGGGCATCGGGCGCAGCAGACACGGCCGCCATGAGCGCCACAGCCTGCGCCGGAGACAGACTGACGGGTGGCAAGAACGCGCCGATAACCAATCCGTAGCCGCCGCCCGGACCTGGGCGAGACCATATTGGCGCACCGCTGTTCTCCAGCGCAGTCAGGTCTCTCTTGATTGTGCGCACGGACACCTCGAACTCTCTCGCCAACCGTTCGGCGGAGACCCCCCGCGCGCCGCTGCGGCGCAACATCTCGGATATAGCATGGAGTCGTTCGGCTCGCTTCACTGCTCAGACCCCGGCAAATTCATGACATAAATAGTGACATACTCTTGTCCGTAGGGCCTCCGAGAGTTGTGACATGACAACCACGACTAGCAGTCCGACCATCATCCTCATCGCCGGCCACTGGCTGGGCGCCTGGGCATGGGACAAGGTCCGTGAACACCTGACTACCGACGATTCCAGTGCCATCGCGATGACACTGCCCGGTCTCGACGCGCGCGACCCTGAGCGTACGACTAAAACCCTCGACGACCAGGCTGAAGCGATCCTAGGCGCCATTTCTCAACACGGGAATCCGCCTGCAATTCTCGTCGCCCACAGTGGGGCTAACGCTCCCGTCAGCCTCGTCATGGACCGACACCCTGAGCTTGTCCACCGGGTGGTGTGGGTCGACTCCGGCCCTGTCGCGACGGGAAGTGTCTTCGCCCCAGACATCCCGGAGGAGTTGGAGGAGCTTCCGCTGCCGTCCTTCGACGTCCTCGCAGAGCAGGCGAGCCTCGAAGGCCTGAGCGCAGAGGACCTGGAGCAGTTTCGGGCCAGGGCGGTCCCTGAGCCCGGCCCCGTGCTTCGTCAGCCCGTCGAGCTCACCAACGATGCACGCCACAAGGTCCAGACGACCTTGGTCTGTTGCTCAATCCCTAGTGCGCAGGTGGTAGAGCTGGCCCAAACCGGTCATCCCATGTTCGCCGAAGTCGCGAACCTTGAACACCTCGACGTCATCGACCTCCCCACGGGGCACTGGCCTATGTGGAGCCGACCCCGCGACCTCGCCAAGATCATTGGCTCAGTGGCTTCACTAGAAAACTAAACCGCAAGTAGCCGGGAGAGGGTCAGCGCCGAATGCCGCTGGCCCTTTCCGTCTCTGAAGGGAGTGGCGGATGGCCGACGAGCATGATAATCAAAAACGATCGTTCGCAAGACACACCACGACATGTTCAGCAGGCCGGGGTGTGAATCGCAGCGGGTAAATGGCGCACGTCTGGGCAGAGATGTTCGGCTCGTTGTGTGAACACTAATTTCTGATGAATTTCACGCAAGGGGAAGCGGACCCTAGTCGGCGACTTTCGCGACGAGCCGGCCCCGTGCCTACGCGCCGTCCCAGAACTTCGGTGATGTGTGCCTCAAGCCAATGGGCCCGGCGGCGCCGGGTGTACCGGGTGGCGGAGAACGACCCGCGCGAACTGGGCATCGAGGCCGGGCCCTGGACCCGGGGCATGGTGCGGGGGGCTGATCGCCCGCGAGTTCGGCGTGGAGCTGCCGGCCACCAGCGTGGGCCGGCTGCTCAGGCAGCTGGGGCTCTCGGTGCAAGAGCCGCTGTACCGGTCCTACCAGGCCGACCCGGAGGGGCGGTGGCGGGGTGGAAGGGCGAGCGAGTACCCGGCGATCGCCGCGTCGGCCAGGGCGGCCGGGGGCCGAGGCCTGCTTCGGCGATGAGGCCCCGGTCCGTTCCGACTTCCACGCCCGGCGCGAGCTGGGGCACCGGTGGGCCACGCACCGGTCGTCACCGCCACCGGGGGCGAGGTTTTCGGTGAACCTGATCTCGGCGGTCACCGGCCGGCACGCTGCACTTTGCCATCGTCGACGGCACCTGGCCCGGCGACGTTCATCGAGTTCTGGTGTTCCTGATCGACGGCCACCTGGTCCACAGGTCGAGGCCGTGCGCGACTACGTTGAATCCACCAACGGAATGCTGCGCCTGTTCCGCCTGCATCCTCGCCGCAGCTCAACCCCGACGAGCGGGTCTGGAAAAACGTCAAACACGATCGCGTCGGCGGGTCCCGGATCACCGGCCTCGACCAATTCCGGAGCCTGTGCGTCACCGCCCTCAGCCAGCTCCAACACCTGGCCGACATCGTGGCTGGCTTCTTCCACAACCCCAACCTCGCCTACATCCGGGCCGCGTAACCCACACACGTCGGCATACCTTCCCGGACCGCATCACGGCCTTGTGCGGGAGCACCCGCATTGAAGCCTGGAAATGGCGCAGGCGGGGTTCCCGTCCGAAGGTATTATTGCCGGCGCTGCCGGGTCCGAAGTCGGTGCCGGCGGCGGTGGCATATCCCCTGCCACAGGACTCAGACGGCCCTAACCACGCTCATCCGCGAAGGTGTGATTGGCTCGGATCAGGAACGAAAATCGATCCGGGCCCGCTTCTGACGGACGTGAACATCGAAGGCGAGGAAGCTCTCACGAGAGACCGGAGATGTGCTGCCCCGGCTTGTCCACGAGGCGCCTGCTCGCCTGGTGGAAAGGGTTGGGACGGGCCGGGCCGACCCGAGGAATCATGTCAAGATGCGCGCGTGGTTTTCTTCGTGGAATCACTTGAAAGTGCGCGCGTGGCGGGCCGGGGTTTGGGCCCTTGCTTGCTGGTGGTGAGTGAGCAGTTCGGCCGTGAGGGCCTGGACCTGCCGCTGGATTGCGGCCGGGTTCAGGGGCTTGTTTTCCCGCGTGAGTCTGGTCTTGGCCGTCTTGCGGACGGTGCCCTCGTCGGCGAGGACCCGTTGGTACGGGGTGGCCGGAGCATCGTATTTCCTGGTGGTCTTCGCGCCGGTCCGGGTCTTGGAGATGAGCTTCTGCTGGGGTGCGAAATGGTTCGTCAGCAGCCGCTGCAGCGCCCAGATCCGGTTCAGCAGCTCCAGCTCTCCGGGAGTGTCGTAGCGGTGGTAGCCCACGGTCTGGCGGACGATGTGCCAGTTCTTCTGCTCCACATGCGCGCCGTCGTTCTTGTTCCCGGACCGGGACCTGGTGAACGTGAGGTTCTCCTGTTCGCACCAGCGGAACAGCTCCCAGTTGATGAATTCGCTTCCGTTGTCCGAGTCGATGCCCAGGCGTGGTATTCCGGATAGCTTGATCCGGTGACGGGCGGCATCGTTCAACGGCCCGTAATCGGCGTCTGCATTGCAGGGCAGGGTAGCCCGCCAGAGACGTTGGTCTGACAGGCCCCGGCGGGGAACCGGCGCAGGTCAGGCAACCTGTCCGGCGCGGATCTTGCCTGCGATCAGCTCCATGGCCTCGGCGCCCGCCGGCAGGACGTTGACCAGCGTGAAGAACCCGTGCATCTGGCCCGGCCAGCGGCGGTGCTCAATCGCGACCCCCTCCTCGCGCATGCGCTCAGCATAGGCTTCGCCCTCGTCGCGGAGCACATCGTGTTCGCCACCATGGTGGCGCTGGCCGCCGGCGGAACGGCCGCGCTGGCGAGCCAGGGGGCCGGGCATTTCTTGGCTGCTGCTTGCCTCGAGCGTCATCACGGCCGTGCTGCTGCTGTTTTTTGGCGCCTCGGCCCGCCGGCTGCCCATGACCACCATCGGGCTCCTGCAGTACGTTGCTCCGGTGCTGCAGTTCGTTGTGGCGCTGGCTGTGTTCAGGGAGGCCATGACCCTGGGCCGCTGGATCGGCTTCGGCGTCGTCTGGCTGGCCCTGCTGGTCCTCATGGTGGACATGCTGCTGACCACGCGGAAGAACTCGGCCATCAGGAAGAGGGCAAGGCTCAGCGCAGCCTGACCACAGGGACCCCGTTCCAAAAACGTTCCCCGTGTTTTTACAAGGTCCGCGGCTCACAGTGGTCGGGTGGGGGAATCGCATCGCGAAGCCAATCCTGCAAGGTGAGGAGTTTCCTCGGGCTCAACGTCGGTCTGGGGAACGGCGTGCAAGTATTGGCGGCCGTGTGCCGCGGGGCTGCCTTTCGGCCCCACGCGAAGGAGGCATAGTCTGATGTCGGAAGAAGAATCTGCAAACTCAGGCGGCGTGTCCCGCCGCACGCTCCTGCGGTGGGGGGCTGTTGGGGGTGCGGGTGCTGCGCTGGTTGCCGCACAGGGGTGGGGCGGCCCGTTCCTCGCCCAGAGGGGCCTGCTCTCGGCCGACGGCGCCTTCGCCGCTACGTCGACGTCGCTTGGTGACCTCCTGTTCTATATCGAGACATTCCCGACGAGCCCGCTGATCATCTCGCCGTTCAAGGACCGGCTGCCGGTCCCCAAGGCGCTGGCCCCGGTGTCGAAGTCGGAATTCAGCAACTGGAAACAGCCGCCGGGACCCGGCGTCGGCCAGCAGAATTCGATGCAAAACGAGCGGCACCAGATCTGGCCGAGCCAGATCGGCTATCCAGACCCGATCGTCTACAAGATCGACCTGCTGCTCAGGGCCCATGCGTTCACCACATCCCAGGTGCTGCCGATCGACGCCAAGGGCCGTCCGACCGTATCCTTCGACGCATCGGGCAAGACCTTCGCGGCGGGCACGAAGCGGACGCTGCCGCTCAGCACCATCTACGGCTTCAACGGCACCTTCCCCGGACCCATGATCAACGCCGAGTACGGAAAACCGGTGCTCGTGCGCTTCGAAAACCATCTGGACGAGAACCCGCTTAATCTCGACCGCCAGGACTTCGGTTCTCCGGAATGGGCGTTTCTGACCCACCTGCATAACGGCCACACCGCGCCCGAAAGCGACGGCAACCCGCACTACTCCATGGCGTCCGGGCCGAAGTACGAGGGCTACCTGCCGAAGACGTTCTGCGACAACCTGTACCTGAACTGGCCTGCCGGCGGCGACGACCGCGAAAAGCAAAGCTTCTTCTGGTTCCACGACCACAGGATGGACCACACCGGTTCGAACGTCTACAAGGGCATGGTGGGCCTGTACCCCATCTACGACCCGAAGGGCGGCATGGACATGGGCGACGAGCGGCAGGGGCTGCACCTACCCGGTGTCCGCAGGAACAATTCGGACGGATCGTTCGACGTCGATTACGACATCCCCCTGGCCTTCTACGACTGCCGGCTGGACGACGGCGTCACAGTGCACAAGGACATCCACGACGGGCAGGGCGAATTCCCGGCCGCCAAGAACCCGGCCAAACACCCCGAATGGTGGGGCAAGACCTTCTACAAGCATTTCCCCAACCACGGCTTCGTGGGCGACATCTTCACCGTCAACGGCACGGCCAACCCGGTGCTGGAGGTGAAACGGCGCAAATACCGCTTCCGCTTCCTCGACGCCTCGATCTCGAGGATCTACGAGTTCAAGCTGATGAGCTCGACGCAGGGCCCGAAGTCGTCGGCGTCGCTGGGCTACGACGGTGACGAACTCGCCGGCCAATACCGCATCCCCGACGCGCAGCAGTGCATGCAGTTCACCCAGATCGCCTCGGACGGCGGGCTCCTGCCGTTCCCGATCACACGGGACTCCTTCGAGTTGTGGCCGGCCAAGCGGCGGGAAGTCATCGTCGACTTCACCCGCTACCAGGACGGCACACCGACCACCAAGGGCGACGTCATCTACCTCACCAACGTCATGAAGATGCCCGACGGGCGGATGTGGTCCAACTCGTCCCGGTTCTCACCTGACCCGAAGTACAAGGTGCCGGTGCTCAAGTTCGTGATCGGCGACGACGCCCCGGACAACAGCCGGATCCCCACCGCAATGCGTCCGCTTCCGCCCCTGCCGGGCAACTGGCAGAACCTGCTGGACAACCGCCTCATATTCGAGGTGCAGCGCGGCAGCGCAGGCGGCGACACCGAATGGCTCATCAACGGCAAACCCTTTGAACCCGCCACGGTGGCGTCGAGCCTGAAGAACCGGGCCGGCCGCACGCCGCTGGCCCAGCAGAAAAAGAACAGCTTCAACCTCTGGGAGATCCGCAACGGCGGCGGCGGCTGGGTACATCCCTTCCACCTGCACATGGAGGAACACCGCACCGTCATGCGCAATGACAAGGACGTGACCCGCGGGAATCCCTCGCATCCGGACGACGTCTCGCGGGAGGACCTGGTGGCGCTCGACCCGGGTGAGTCGGTGATTATCTACCGGGGATTCCGGGACTTCGTGGGGCCGTACGTGGCGCACTGCCACAACCTGGCCCACGAGGACCACTCCATGATGTTCGGCTGGGAGATCACGCCGTGATCGGAAAGACCAGGCTCGGCAACTCCGTCAACGAACGCAGCGGCGCGATTCCGGACCGGCCAGCCGTCCCGTGGTTGACGGTTGTGTCGCTGGCTGTCCTGATGGCGTACGCTGACGGTTTCTGGATGATCTCGCTGCGGGGCGCCGTCGGCGCCATCGAGCGCACGCAGGGGCCGTTCGTGAGCTGGCTGATCGAGTCCACCGCTGCCCTCCCGGTGTTCGTCTTGGCTGTGCTCGCGGCGCTCACCTTGGCGCTGCGCTGGTTCGGGCCGGTGTTCTCCAAGCCACGGACGGTGATGGCAACCGGGCTGCTGGTCGCAGTGGCGGGCACCTTGGCCGGCACCGCCGAGATTGCTGCCAGCTCCGCCTGGGACTACCACCTGCAGCTTCAGCTCATGGACGCGTCGCACCACAGCGCCACGGGCACCACTCCGTCATCGCTGGAGCAGGCGACGCTCGGACTGCAGCTTCGCGCAATCGGCTATGGCAGCGGAATCCTGTTCATCACCAACCTCGTGCTGCTCGGCTGGGCAGTGGCGATCCAGGGCGGCCGGCTGACCGTCAGCCGGGCTCAACGGCGGACGCCCCGCAGGGACCCGGTTGATCCCCGACGGCTGTTCCTGGCTGCCGTGCTGTTCGGCAGCGCGGCCATCCATGCGGCCGTCGTACCCGAGCATCTTGGCCACTGGGCCGCCGCCGGCGCCTTCTTCCTTATCCTCGCCGCGGCACAGCTTGCCGCCGGCGTCTTGGTGCTCCTCCGTCGGCAGCGCACAGTCCTTCTGGCCGCAGCCGCAGTCTCGATCGTCCCGCTGGTGCTGTGGCTGCACTCCCGCACAGTCGGGCTGCCCTTCGGCCCGGAAGCCGGCGTACCCGAAGCTGTCGGTCTGGCCGACTGCGCTGCCAGCCTCCTGGAACTGGGCACGCTGCTGCTCGCCGTCATCCTGCTGCGGGACGGAGGCCGGCTGCACGGACGCCCGCCGGCGTCGGCCCACCTCCGCGCCCTCCCGGTGGTGGCGGCGATCGCCGTCAGCGTCATGGGCCTCGCCGGGACCGGCTGGTTCGGCAACCCGGGACACTCCGGGCACGAATCCGTGGCGATCTCCCAGCATTGAGGCAATCGCTGGGCCCACGCCGGCAGGGTTCCCTGTCCGAGCTTGCGAGGAGAGGTGGCGTTGGCCGGCCGATCTGCTCATCACCGGTTGGGGACGCCCTTCCATCGATGCCGAAGTCTTGGGGTTGCCGTAGTAACCGGGAAAAATCGGATATGCCTGATCAGCGACGGTGTCCGTCGGGCCGACGGTCAGGTGCTTGCTTGCTTGGTTGGCGGCGAACTCGGCGTGGGGCCCGGCCGGTGATCCGCGGGCGGGGACGTCCGGGCACAGGTCCGTGATCAGGCCCATTCCGGCATACTCGCGCATGGCACTGATGCCGCCACCGCGGACTGCTTGTCCGGAAAGGATTTGGAGACGGCCATGACGGTTCCGTCGGGGGCTTTGAGCCTGAACCTGACGCGGGTGCCGCTGCGTCGAACGGGCCGGCGTCGCTCCGGCATGCCGAAATGGCCGCACCGGCGGCGTGCTGCGCCGGGTTTATGGGACCGGACTGTCGAAGACCGGC
>NZ_JAFNLL010000068.1 GCF_017368795.1 Arthrobacter cavernae
CGCGGGTGCCGCTGCGTCGAACGGGCCGGCGTCGCTCCGGCATGCCGAAATGGCCGCACCGGCGGCGTGCTGCGCCGGGTTTATGGGACCGGACTGTCGAAGACCGGCCGTGCGGCCTTGATCGGGTCGTTCGGGTCCGGTTCGCCTTCCTGCAGGCCCACACGGAACTGGACCATCATGTCATGGTCCTCGTGGGGCAGGTTGTGGCAGTGGATCATGTAGCGTCCGCGGTGGGGTCCGAAGTGGGTGATCAAGCGAACCGTTTCGTTCTCGCCCAGGTAAACGACGTCCTTCGGGCCCCGTTCCCAGGGGAACGGGGGTTGGCCGTTGCGGCTGAGGATCTTGAAGTCGATGAGGTGGATGTGGACCGGGTGGAACCACCCGCCGGATTTGTTTTCGAGTTCCCAGATTTCGATGTCGTCCAGGCCGGGGTTGGCGATGGCGTGCTGGAAGTTGCTGGCGATGACGTCCTGCCAGGTTTCCCCGTTGATGGTCCAGTCGCCGCCCTGGCGTTCGAAACGCAGGTGGCGGGTCCTCACGGCCTGGGCCGGATCAAGTTCCATTTCAGGGGTGTTCACCAGCAGGTCCGGAATCCGGTTGGTTCCGTCGCCCTCGAACGGTTCATCGGTGACGTCGAAGGCCATGATTTTGTCCGTGCCGTCGAAATCGATGTTGTGGGGGTTGGACAGGTTGAGAAGCTCCACGCGCCGGCCCGCCGGGTATTGCGAGAAGTCGATGAGGAATTCGTACCGTTCGGCATTGGCATGGCGGTAGGAGCCGACGGGCCGGGACCTGGGCATCAGGCCGTCGTCGGTTGCCACGATGACCAGCGGCTCGCCGGTGCTCAGGGCGGGCCGGATCGAGCGGTTGATGGAGGCATTCAGGCACCGGAAGCGGTAGACGCGCCGCTTGACGGGCATGACCGGCCAGGGCCTGCCGTTGACCAGGAGCACGTCGCCGAACAGGCCCGATTGCGAGTGGTCGTCGTAGGCTTCGGTGCCGTCGGCCGCGAACATGAAGTCGTTGACAATCAGCGGGACATCGAATTCCCCCTGCGGCAGCAGTTCCCGCTCTGCCGGGTCATGGATTTCGTACATGGCGGCCAGCCCGGAATAGACATTCTGCGCGGTGAAGTGCACCGCGTGGTCGTGGTACCAGAACGTCACCGCGGCATGGGTATTGGGGTAGTGGTAGTCCTTCCTGAAGCCCGGTTGCGACACGTCGCTGGCATAGCCGTCGAACTGCGGCAGGGACGGCGAGCCGTGCAGGTGCGTGGATGTGGCCGTCGGCGTTCCCAGGAAGGGCTGCGGGCTGGACAGCTGGTTCCGCATGGTCACCACGGCATGCGTCCCGCGTTCCAGGCTGATCGTCGGTCCAGGGAAAATCCCGTTGTAGCCCAGGACCGGGGTGGGCAGGTCGGGGAGGAAGTTTTCCACACCCACCCGCTCGGTGATCAGATAGTGATTGACCGGCGCACCGTCCGCCGGATCGATGTCCGTCAAGAACGGTTCCAGGACCGGTGGAATCCGGAACCCGGCGCGGAAGGGCACCGGCATGTTGGCCCGGGCCAGTTCGCTGGCCGACTTCCCGGCGATGGAGGACAGCGGGACGGCCAGACCTGCCGCTCCCAAGGCACCAAGTCCTCCCAACAGGAGCACGTCACGCCGGCTGACAGACATTATGTGTCATCTCCTTGACCGGACCGACCGGGCCGGGCCAAAACGCAGGACCTGACCCCGGGTTTCAATTTCCAAACTACACCCGTGATGTTGGGAAAACGATGACCCCCGGGCTGCCGCTGCCGGGTCAGGAAGACGGGCGATGAGTCCGCGTTCAGGACGTTGCCCCCGGGTTTGTCTGCCCTGGCCGCGGGAACCGGATCCATCCGGGAGCGGTGAGTGGAACTTACGCGCGGCTGCCCGTCATTGCTCCACGCGCTGCCGCAAACGTGACTGGCGGAGACGCCTTCCCGTCAGGGTTCCTTAGGAGGAGTGTCCCAGGTAGGCCCGCAGGGCGTCGCGGACAACAACGCTGGGCTTGAGGTGCTCCAGTTCGGCCCTGGCCTCAAGCAGCTCGGCCAGGTCCTTCGGTATCCGGATAGAGAGCGTGGGCGATGTGCCCTTGCCGCTGAGGGAGGGCTTGCCGACGGCGCGCTGGACCGCTTCAGGAGAACCAAGGGCAGCCTCCAGGAGGGCCCGGCCCGCTCCCGGGCCTGCGGCCTTGGTGATCTTCGCGCCGGGCGCGATGTCGGCTGTTTCCGCCCACTCGGCAAGCCGGTGGTAGCGGTCCTGCTCCTCCGGGCCCAGGGGCCCGGTCTGGTCCTTAGTCATTGCTGCTTCCCCTTTCGGCTATGTCAATGATTTGCGGCGTGCTTCCATGACGTGGAACACGAGGATGTCGTTGGGCGGAGTGATGATCGCCATGACTTCCAGCATGGTCCGGCGGTCCACGGAGGGGCCGATGAACAGGTCGGGACGGGCGCCGCCTTCGATGCGTGGTTCGTCGAACTCCTGCACCCGGTAAACGTGGTTGAGGATCGCGTTCGCCGCGTCTTCACGGGACACTCCGTGCTTGTCTGCACTGTCCGTCCACCTGATTGCCACGCCTGTATTGTCTCACAATATTGACGAATATTGCAGGACAATATTCGCGGGTCCCGGCTGCGTGGGCACTGAGCATGCGGCGTGGCCAGGGCTCGCCCTGCCTGGTTACGACCGTGCAGAGTCTGCACGGATGATTCAAAAACGTTTTTTTGAAGAAGTAGCCCGAGGGAGATCCCGAATGTGAATCGCAGCGCTATTTGGCCGCACTTTCATATTGCTAAGTGGCCGTCGGGACGGTCCTCAGTGTTTCAATTCGTGGAAGCTGATGGCGAGGAGCGTGGCTGGCGGGCGGTTTTCGTCGGGGTCGGCCCAGCTGGTGAGGGCGATGTCGAAGCAGGCGAGGCTGGCCTGCACGATCGTGAGCGCGCGGAGCTGCCTGTCCATCCCGTGGAGGCGGCCCGCTACGAGCGGGGTGAGCATCTGCGCCCAAGCGAGGTGTTTCTCGAGATTGCGGGCGCGCAGCGACGCCGTGCTGGTCAGTACCCGCATGATGCGTTTCTGCCGTTCCCCGTGACTTTCCGACAGCCCTAATAGCGCTTCGTATGAGATGCGGAGGGAGTCCCACACGGGCTCGTCGGCGGGCCGGTTCGCGAAGGTGTCGCGGACGAACTCGCCCCACGGCATGGCATTGCCGAGCACCGCGTCTTCCTTGGTGGGGAAGTAGACATACTGGCCCCCAAGAATGATCCTTAGTCGTCCCAGCCAGTACCGGCTAAACGCCGCGCCACAGGGGGCAATTAGCGCCTTGGATGCCTCGCTTGTTCTCGGCCCAGCATCATGTAACGCCACCGCACGAAAAAGATCACACCGACGATCAAGAGGGCGCACGAGAGAACACCCATCCCTGCGTAGATGGGTGTGCAGGAGGTTCCGTCAGGGGCAACCCAGGTCTCCATGCGCATCAAGGGCGCACCACATTCGAGCGCACCACTCAATCCGCCGAAGGTGCGAGTCTGACCCAAACCGCGATAGGACACAGTCCAGGGCGCCAGGCCTGCAACAAGGCCGGCCACCGTGAATCCAATTGACAGCAGGAGCGAAGTCAGCCGTTGCTGGGGTGTTGTCATGCACAGATTCAAGCACGCCCTAGGCGCGCTAGCAGGGACCGGGTGGACGAAGCACGCCAGATCCTCGCATGGATGGAAACCAGGGACTAGCGGCGGCGCCGGCCTTGGAGCCGGCACCCCGTAAATACTTTCCCCCACGTCGCCAGAGCGCTTATCAGGGGCCAGGTGGCACTAAGTACCGGAGAGCGCTTTTGAGGCGCTCAGGTCAGGGGCAGTTCTACCGGAGAGCGTCGCTCAAAACGCCTGTCCCTTGTCGTGTCCGGGGGTGAGGCCGTTGTCCACCGTGGCTTGCTCGAGCGCAGTCTTGCATGGCCATGCCTGCTCTGGCAGGCAGCTCCAGCACACCTTGGCCACAACCAGCGCCGGATCCGCTTCCGGCCCTTGGCCGAAAGCGTTGATGTCGATCGGGAAGTGCTCAGTGGCTTCGGTGAGCGTCCAGGCGGGGCGGGTGGTGGTCATGCCTCGACGTTACGGGGTCCCCGTAGTACTCGGGAAGAACCGGGCGGATACG
>NZ_JAFNLL010000069.1 GCF_017368795.1 Arthrobacter cavernae
GGGGGGGGCAGTGAGGGTGGGCCTGACGGCCCACCTCGAATGGGATCGCTGGCGCGCTCCCTGCCGGCCTGACGGCCGGCTGTGGGTGGCGGGGGTCGGTGGTAGGCGTTCCGGTCGGTGCGTGGTGGTGGGTGATCGGGTCGGGTGGGCCTCTCCCCCTTGGGGTGGATGGCCGAGTTGGGTCTGGGGGGGGGTGGTGCAGGACCGGATGGACGCTGGCGCGCCGGTCCAGCACCCCCTGGAGCGGGCCTCTCCCCCAGCGTGTAGCCACCCTCTCCCAAATGTGGCCCCGGGGGCTAGAGCGGGCGGCAAGCGGCCAGCCCTGCTATGAAACAGCACCCACAACGAAAAGCAGCCTCTACTCACGGGGCGGGCCCGCAGCCACCACACCACCGGCACCCCCACCGCAGCGAGCCACCAGGACAAACCCAGAAACCAGCACGCAGCCCCGCCGAAGCCAAGGGGGGTCGGAGCTCCGACCCCCAGGAGGCACCCAGGAACAGACCCGCCGCGGGGCAGCGAGGACAGTGCGACCACCTGCCGACCTCTCCGGGCGGCTCGGCCCGCCCCAGTTCCCCCGGAGACTCAGCTCACAGGGGCCCGGCCGCCCAACAAAGCAAAGTGTCTGGGCCGCTAGACAGGCCATCATTGTGCGGCCGAACTACAGGCCACCTCCCCACAACCGCGAATTACTGTACAAATGCACGAAAAAATGCTTCCCCTGAGCTGTGCAGATGCACTACAAGGCCTCCTCCCCCAAGGGTGACGACCGGCCGCGAAAAGGCCCCAGAGTGGGTCTTCCGACCCCACCACCCCGCTCGCTGCCGGTGAGGGAGACGCCTTGGATCCGGTCATCGGCAACAATTGATGCACCTGTCGTTTGATGCGAAACATTGATGTAGCAGCCTTCCGGAAGTCCCACCTGGCGGAAGATCTCTTCAATGGCCAAGGCGGATTCCCCAGCCAGGCGTCTATGTCCTGCTTATCGGTTCCGGAACAAGGAAATAGACGGATGGTGGGCCGCACCCTCGCCACCCGAAGCGCAGTCCTGCCCAGCTACTTCAACCCCATTGAGGACGGCCGTGCAGCGCACGGCCACATGCCGGGTGGCCACCAACGACGGCGAGCGCCCGTCTCTTCAGCGTCTCCGGTGCCCTTCGCGCCTTGGCTTGACGGCCCTGCCTACCGGGAAGACTCCCCGTGACACCAGCGGGGACCGGATGACGCCGTCGTCCTCTGCTCCACTGCCAAGACCCAACAGACACTGCACAGAACAGGCAGCAGCACCCGTCTGGCGAGGGGCACTCCCTGCCGGCCTGGCGGCCGGCTGTGGGTGGTGGGGTTTGAGTGCCGGCGTGCACCGTTGGTGCGTGGAGGTGGGTGATTGGGATTTGTGGGCGACGCTCGCATCGGTGCGTGATCGGGTCGGGCGGTGGGGTCGCGGTGTTGTGCCGGAACGCTGGCGCGCCGGCCCCGCACCCGTCGATTGCCTCTCCCCCGGTTCCCGCGCGGCCGCCCTTGAGGCGGCACGTGTGCCCTTCTGGCGCTCTCCCCCATCCCTGCGGACACTCACACCCCCAGCAGGCGCTCCGCGCCCGGGCCTGCAGCCCGGCCACCAGGCCCCGCAGCAGCGCCACGAAGGAAACGCACACGCCACCACCCCCGGGGCCTGCACGCCTGCCGCGACCCACCACCAAAGAAGCCCAATACCAAGGCCGGCGACCGCGCGCAGGCGGCAGCTCCACGACAAACCACCAGGAAGAGCCGGCCGCACAGCGGCGAAACCGACGGCCCGCGCGCCAAGTACAAAAACCCGCCCAGGCGACCAGCGGCCGAGGACACAAAGAAGGGATCGGAACTCCGACCCCCACCACAAAACCCAAACAACACTTGCATTCATTGCATTCATTGGCTTGTTTGCCTTGCTGGCATTCCTTGCAAAACCCCACCGGGAACTGCGCCAGCCACACCGCCACCGGAAGCCAACGTGGCGCAAGGGAAACTCACCGTTAGTCCTTGACCTACTGTGGCGGTATGACTGCCCACACCATCGATCCCCGAATTGGCCTTGCACTGTCCATGCAGGCCCAGCCAGGCGTCTACGCCCTCCCTATCGGTTCCGGGACATCAACCGGCGCCGGAGTCCCCACAGACTGGGGCGTCATCAAGGATCTGGTCCGCCAAACAGCGGCCGCAGCGGGGGAACCCTGAGCGCCAACCCACCGACAAGGAAATAGAAGAAGGGTGGGCCGCACACGGCGACGGCAACGAACTCGGCTACTCCGGGCTCCTTGAATTCCTGGGCCGAACCCCCGCCACCCGAAGCGCACTCCTACACAGCTACTTCGAACCCACAGAAGACGACCGTACAAACAAACTGAAAAGTGCCCGGCAAGGCACACCACACCATCGCTGAACTCGTCCGCCGCGGAGCCATCAAAGTCATCCTGACAACCAACTTCGACAGCCTCATTGAACAGGCACTCGACCAGGCATCCGTTCCATACCAGGTACTCTCCACCGAGAGCGCCATCAAGGCCCGCAAGCCCCTCCACCACGCCGGCTGCACCGTTATCAAACTCCACGGCGATTACAAGTCGCTTGACCAAAAAACACACTCGCCGAACTCACCGGCTACGGGCCGGCAACACAGGAAATCCTCCACGAGGTCATGGAAAACTTTGGTCTGCTCATCAACGGATGGTCAGCGGACTGGGATAAAAGCATTGGTTGCTGCGCTGCAAGGACGGCAAAGCCGCCGCTACCCCCTCTACTGGTCTACCTTGTACGGGCTCGGGACTGCCGCCGGCGCCCTAATCGAACAACATGGAGCCGCCGTCATCAGCGACGTCACAGCCGATGACTTCTTCCCAGACCTACAGCAACGACTCGAATCCCTGGACGCCTTGGCGGCGCCGCAACTAAGGAGGGGCTGAAGAGACTTCTTCCCCACCGGAAGTCCTACATCGAAATCCGCGAGCTCCTGTCGGCCGAAATCAGCTCCCTGGTCGCATACATCCGCGAGCGCGGAGGCATCTTTCCCTCCGGGGACGGCTACGCAGCCACCTTCGACAATGAATGTCTGTCTCTCCGTAGCCGCTCTCAAACGCTGGTGCGTCTCATCGCGATCGGTGTGGTGTTGGACCGTGACCGCATCCACGCTGATCTTTGGGTGTGGGCCGTTCAGCAGCTCATGAAAGCGAGGGGGCAGGTTTCGCCGTCCCAGGACGCCTGGATCAATCTCCGCGCATTACCCGGCTCTGCTGGTTCTGCGGGCCATCGCAATGGTTGCTGTCACCGAGGATCGGGAGGACGTGTTTATCCGTGTGGCAACTGTGCCGAAGTGGAAGGACGCTTACTCCAATCGCGATCCCGAACCTGCCTTCATGGTTCTGCAGGACGAGATGGTTGTTGACTGTGACCTCGCGAAGGCAGCGCCGCGATGGAATGGAACAGCTTGGATCTACCCTCAAAGCGAGTTGATTGCGGCTGACATGCAAGAGCTGATCGGCCACCTGATTGGAGCAGGCGACGACTACGACGGCTTCAAGAAGGCCTTTGCCAGGCTGAGTACCGCATGGCCATGGCCCACGCTTTCCTTACAGGCCAAAGGACTCCCCCTCGGGGGCAAGTATCTCTTTTGCTGCCACCCGTGAGAGCGATAAGAACATGTGACAAGGGACTTCGAGCTTCACGGCGATCACCAGGCGTGAGACTGGTCCGCGTCCCCGGCCGGAGAACCAGACCCATTCACCACAAAACTAGACGAACTTGCCAGTCCTGGCTGGGAAAGAGCGCTGGTAGCATCGCACTCTGTTTCTCTGGACCCTCGTCGCCCGTCCACGGCAATATCGTGCAGGAACATCTTCTCAGCCTTGGAAGCCCGTTCCCAGCGGGACGGGAGAGGATCTTCCGGACTGACACTAACGTTTCTTCGAGAGAACGTTAGTGCATGGGCACCTTGACGACCAGCCAAGCCGCCACGCGACTCGGCGTGGCTCCCGTAGCGGCCGCAAACTGATCCGCTCCGGGCAACTGATCCAAGCCGGCACCGTCGGCAGGACCATCCTGCTCGACACAGCATCGGTGGATCTTCTTGCACGCGTCGGCACTCGCCATGGCCGCCCTTGGACAGAGGCAAACGCCTGGGCAGCACTGAGCCTGCTCTCGGGGCAAACAAATGTTGGCTGGGTTGGGTCATCAGAAATGTCCCGGCTGAAAGAGAAGCTGCGCACCATGGAAGCGTCGGAACTTCCGATCCTGGCACGCAGGCGTGCCGCGGTGCGGCACTTCCGGGGCACCGCCGACGTCGTGCAGCTGCTCCGTGACCATTTGCTTCTCAGTGGCGCCGCCGCCATGGGTGAGGAAGACATCTCCGACCGGTTCGGGCTCACCGTCGGCGTCGGAAGCGCCGAAGGCTACGCCATGGCCGGCACCGCAGAGACTCTCCAGGCCGCGTACGGACTGATCGAGGACCGGGACGGCAACGTGGTGATCCGCGAAGTCACCGTCGCTGGAGCATTTACTGGGGGGAAGGTCCCCGTCGCTGCGATTGCCCTGGACCTGCTGGAGTCCCCCGCGACACGCGAACGAAGCGCCGGACGGCGTGTCATCCGGGAGCTACTGGATGCCTGCGAGCGCCGCGTTCGTGAACCGGCCGCTCTGGGAAGCTCCGGCCCGCCCGGGGGTTGGGGACGGCCGTGGCCTCAATGCGTGGAGTTCGCACGCGCATTGCCCGCCAGCCAATGGACACTCGTGGGCGGCCTCATGGTGCAGTTGCATTCAGCGGTAGCCGGTCTGGCTGTCACCCGGCCCACGGCTGACATCGACATCGTGCTGCACATCGAAACCGGGGCCGCGACAACGTCGTCAGTCACCTCCGTCCTGCGAGCGCTCGGCGACGAACTTCGTGTGTCCATTGACCGTGCGGCACCGGCGCATCGGTTCGTCCGTGGCGAAGAGCAGATCGATGTTATGGTCGCGGAGCATCTTGCGCCGGGGAATGATTCCCGGCATCGGAGGACGCAGGCCTTCCGGGTCTCTGGTGACACTGCGGCGCTTCGCCGCACGGTGACCTGCCGTGTCACGGTCGCTGGCGGGGAGCCGGTGCTCATTAGTGTTCCCCATGCCCTTGGAGCGTTGGTCCTCAAAGGGGGCTGCCTACCAGGAGAACTCGCGAGATGCTGGTCATCTCGATGACGGCGCCGTTCTGTTGGCGACCATCACGAGTTCTCTGGCCTTGGTCGCGGGTATGGGGGGCAGCGAGCGGTCGGATCTTGATGCTGAACCGTGCGCTCTCTGATGCCGGTCATGAATCCTGGAGGGTCCTTGACCGGGCAGACCGGGCCAGAGGCATCAGTAACCTGGCGGCGCTGTGCTCCAATCCGGACCGGCTCCCACTCAGGCGTCTCGGTACCTGAGCGGAGGGAACTGTCAACCAACCCCAGGCCCCGGCCCAAGGGGGCAGGCCTGAGGTTGCTTGGACGGGTTGGGATGCCAGCCGATCGCTGGGGCTGCAGGCCCCGAAATCGCCGGGGGTGGTGTCTGGTTGGCTGGGTTTTCAAGCGTGCAGCGCATCTGTGATTGCGTCGATCGACCATCTCCGTGGGAGCCGGCGGCAAACGAAGTCCATCTTCCTGTTTCTGGAACGCAGGTGCGTCTTGATTGTCTTTTTGGGGCCGGCCCAGCTGCTTGCCACTGCGGCAGTCGGTAGTATCGTTCGGCCGGTTCGCGAGCAGCCAGTCATCAAGCGCGTCTCGTAAACACTCACGTTTCCGTTCTTCACGCAGATGCGGCAGTCCAGTCCCCTGTTCACCCAAGGCTGACGTCGGTCGCAGCTTCAATGGCGGTTTCCGCAGTCCCTTTAGAGGAGCCCTGAACGGACGCGCAGCGCCTTTCTAATGACCGTGCCGGCATTAGTAGCCTCATGCGCGCACCTCGGATCCGGTGTAAGCGTGTCGGTCCCTTGCACCCGGTATCCCCGCCCCGTACCTTGGGGGCAGCGGAAGACGGTCTCCGCAGCCACCGGCCGCCCGGCCGGCGGAGGATCAGAGCCACACGAAGGAACGCAGCCATGGCCACAGGCACAGTTAAATGGTTCAACGCAGAGAAGGGCTTTGGCTTCATCGCCCCCGATGACGGGTCCGCAGACGTTTTCGCCCACTACTCGGCGATCGCCAGCAGCGGCTACCGCTCCCTGGAAGAGAACCAGAAGGTCGAATTCGATGTGGTCCGGGGCCCGAAGGGCCCCCAGGCAGAGAACATCCGCCCGCTGTGACAGCCCACGCCAACTGCCGGACACGGCCGGAACACAACAGTCGGTGCAACACCCAGCGGCCATGAGTCTGGCCTGAACCGCAGACGGCCCCTTCCAGACATTTGGCGGAAGAGGGCCGTCCCGTGCTTCAACGGCCCTGCCGGCGACGGGCGCCGGGTCTGCCGGCGGGCCGGCGCCGGTCGTCCACCCGCGACGCCGGCGCCGCCGCGTGCAGCCAGCCATCTTATTGATGCCCGGCCCCCTGGGATTCCTCGGCCGCTGTCTGGGCGGCGGAACGGCATCAACCAGGGCGCTGACCCGGTTCCCGGAAGTGATGCGGACGTTGGC
>NZ_JAFNLL010000007.1 GCF_017368795.1 Arthrobacter cavernae
GTGCGCTCAAATCATGGCTTGGAGGAATACATGCAGAGCGCCACGCTGAGCTCCCAATGATTGTAGGCAGCTATGTGGGTTGCGACACAAATGGTTACATCCAGCCGGGCCGTGCGGTAGTGGCAATCCGGCGGCAACAAGCCAACGGAGAAGCGCCCGGCCGGCATGGGCGGGGCGCTTGCGAACCGTCAGGACCTGCCGGACAGGAGCGCCTCGAGCTGGATTTTGTTGTTCTGGTCCGGAAGAAGCAGCCAGGCAGCCACATAGACCACGAAGGCCGGGCCGGGCAGGAGGCAGAACAGCAGGTACGCCACCCGGACGTAGGCCACGTCCACCTTGAGTTTGGCGGCGATTCCGCCGCACACCCCGCCCAGCCAACGCTGCGGTCCGCGCTTCAGGCCGAAGCCCCTGACGATGCTGAAGAACTTGTCCATGGTTACAGCCTTCCCTGTCCTGGCTGCTTTGTCACTTGATGCCAGCAGTGCCAGCCGGTTTGTTGCCGCTCCGGGCGCTGTTCTTGGACCGCGCCGAGAGCAGGCCGCCGATCACCAGGGCGGCACCTGCGCCCAGCATCAGCCCGATCAACACGTACGTGCCGTTGAGGGCCACCACGCCGAGCTTCGAAATGATGATGAGGGTGGCGAGGGCCAGGATGACCAGCCCCCAGACCACCGTCCCGATGCGGGCCTGCGACGGTACCGCCTGAGCGGCATCGGCTCCTGAATCCGTTCCCGGCGTGTACTGCGTTCCCCACTGGTTTGGGAAGACCGTGGGCTCCAGCGGCGGCGTCAGCGGGATCTGTTCCAGGCGTGGTGCCGCAAGGC
Organism: Arthrobacter cavernae; assembly: GCF_017368795.1. Lineage (GTDB taxonomy): Bacteria > Actinomycetota > Actinomycetes > Actinomycetales > Micrococcaceae > Arthrobacter > Arthrobacter cavernae. The sequence goes on from NZ_JAFNLL010000007.1 coordinate 825, forward strand.
GTTCCGTGGGCTCCTGTGCGGGAGTCGGTTCCTGCGTGCTCATGTCAGTTTCCTTTCTGGATGGTGACGTTGCTGAAGGTGGCATCGACCTTGACGATCAGCTTGGCGCCGGGCTTGTCGGTGTTGTAGCTGCTGGTGCTGTTGTCCGAGCGACCAAAGTCCTGCGAGCCGTCGCCGTGGAGGTTTCCGAAGGTCACGTCGGCCCGGACCTCCACAGGCACGTTGGCGGGGATAACCACGGTGAGGTTGCTGGCGGTGGCGTCCACCGGGACCACCACGTCAACGGCCAGCGGGGGAGTGATTCCCAGTTGGCGCAGGTCAACCGTGCCCTTGCCGCCGGTGATGTCGAAACCGTCACGTGCCTGCTCGATGCTGATGGGCGTCCAGTCGGCGTCGCGCATCGTGAAGCGGTCTCCGTTGGGGACCACGTTGAAGATGCCGCCGATGATCAAGGCAACCACGGCCAGGAATCCCATGAATCCCGAGGTGCGTCCGCGGAGGCCGGCCACCAGGACGCCCAGGCCAAGGACCGCGGCACCTGCCGCCCAGACCACCGCATTGGCGGCGTTCCCGAGGTGGATGACGTTGCCGGCGTCGAGTGCCTTGAGCGTCCCTCCTGCCAGCAGCGCCGAACCGGCGGACACCGCTACCATCGCGGCTCCCGGGCCGGGCCGCCTGGCATGCGGCGGGCGGCTGTGGGGCGGGGTCGGAACCGAAGGGATCGGGGGGCCGGAAGGATTGCCGGGACCGCCGGAACCGTAGGAGCCAGAACCGTAAGGTCCGGCGCCGTAGGAGCCGGAGCCGTAGGGGCCCGACGGCGGTGCCGCACCATAGACGGGCAGGCCGCCTTCGTAGGAGGTGCCGTTGCCCGGGCCGGCGGATCCGCTCTGCGGACCCGTGGCGGTTGCGGCCGCAAACTGCTGTGCGCCCATGTTTCGTGCTCCGTTCCGCGCCTTGTTGCGCTGGACGAGGAAGTAGATCAGGTAGAAGATGCCGCCCACCCAGAACAGGGTCCAGAACAGCCCGGGCAGGCCGTTCCAGCCCCAGCCCCAGAAGCCGCGGCCCAGGCCCGGAAGCCCGATGACGGTGGTGATGACGGCGCCGGTCATGCCACCGGTCCAGCGGCCCGCTCCGGCCTCCTGGACGTGGATGCGGCCGTCGGGTTCGGGCAGGAGCGCCCAGGCAATGCCGTAGAGCAGCACGCCGACACCGGCGAACAGGGCGAGGACGATGAAGATTCCCCGCACGATCAGGGGATCGATGCCGAAGCGGTGCGCGATGCCGCTGGCCACGCCGCCCACCCACCGGTCCTGGCCGCGGCTGATGCCCTGGCTGCGGATCCAGTCGAAGAAGTTCTGCGGTGCTGCGGGCTGGAAGGGCGGGACGGGGCCGGGCGGGACGGGACCCGGCTGGGATGGTCCGGGGGGAGTGGTTCCCGGGGCCGGCCGGGCGGGTTCCTCCGGTCCGCCGGCGTCTCCGGGCCGTCCGGATTCTTCTGGGTTCATGCTGTTCGGGTTCATACTTCGATCCTGCCGTTCCTGCCCCTCGGCCTCTACTGGGGGATACCCTGAACGATCCCTGAGAGACCCCGAAGTACCGGGTTTTCGGGTCCGGGGAACCCTGATCCGTGTTTGGATGGAACCATGACAACCGCCCTGCAACGCCCGCCGCTGGTCCGCAGCAGCGACCGCATGATCGCGGGCGTCTGTGCCGGCCTGGCGGACCATCTGGGCTGGCCGGTGAAGTACGTTCGCCTCGGGATGGTGCTTGCTTCGTTTGCCGGCGGTGCCGGCGTGGCCTTCTATGCGTGGCTGTGGACGATGGTTCCCACCGCAGACGAAAGCGCCCGTCGCAATGCCCGCCGCCCGGCGTCGCCCATTGCTCCTGCCGTGAGCCTGCCGGCTCCCGTGGTCCGGGAGGCTCCCCGCGGACCACTGCCACTCGGACCACTGCCCGACGGCGGCGCCCCGCCTTTTGCTGTTCCCGCACCTGCCGTGGCGGCCTGGTTCAGGACCCGCCGCATCCAGTACGGGAAAGAGATCCTGCTGGGTGCGGGGCTGCTCCTCGTCGCGGCGATCCTCATCGCCCGGCAGTTCGGCGTCGACGTTCCCCTGGGCACGCTGATCCCGGCAGCCGCAATCCTTGGCGGCGCCGCGATCGCCTGGATGCAGCTGGACGAGACCCGCCGGGCCGGCCTGGTGGACAAGACCAAGGCGGACCAGGCCGGCGGCTGGGTCCGCCTGGCCGCGGGACTGGCCCTAGTGGTGGCCGGGGTGCTGGTGATGGTCTCTGGATCGGGCTCCTGGGAACAGACCTGGCTGGCGCTGTTGGCCTCGGTGGCGGTCCTTGGCGGGGTGGCCCTGGTGCTTCTGCCGTGGGGCCTGAAGTTCTGGAAGGACCTGGAAACCGAGCGGGCCGGGCGGGTGCGGGAAACGGAGCGGGCCGAGATCGCCGCACACTTGCACGATTCCGTGCTGCAGACGCTCGCCCTGATCCAGCGCCGGGCGGGCTCCGAACAGGACGTGGTGCGGCTGGCCCGAGCCCAGGAGCGTGAGCTGCGCATCTGGCTGTACCGCGACGCCGCCAAGGACGCCGGACTCCTCGCGGACCGGATCAAGGCAGCCGCCGCCGAGGTGGAGGACACCCACGGCCATGCGGTGGACGTGGTCACCGTGGGCGATGCCGCCATGACGGAGCGGCACGAGGCCCTTGTCCAGGCGGCCCGTGAGGCCATGCTCAACGCGGCCCGGCACGGCGGCGGAACGGTGTCCGTCTATCTGGAAAGCTCGGACGCCGGCAGCGAAATCTTCATCAAGGACCGCGGCCCCGGCTTCGACCCCGACGCCGTCCCCGAGGACCGCCTGGGCGTCCGGGAATCCATCATCGGCCGCATGAAACGTCACGGCGGCACCGCCGTCATCGCCAGCAGCCCCGACGGTACCGAGGTACGACTGGGCCTGAAGGCCGCAGACACCGCAGAGGCACGGATTGGAGAAGAAAAACCATGAACGGCACACCCGAGGGAACCCCTGAACGTACGGTCCGGGTGGTGATCGTCGACGACCACGCCATCTTCCGTTCCGGCCTCAAGGCCGATCTCGACGCCCGGATCGACGTGGTGGGCGAGGCCGGCACCGTGGACCAGGCCATCGCGGTGATCGCGGAGGCTCGGCCGGAGGTGGTGCTGCTGGACGTGCACCTGCCCGGTGGCCTGGGCGGTGGCGGCCGTGAGGTCATCAGCGGCTCGGCAACGTTGCTGGGGAGCACCAGCTTCCTGGCCCTGAGCGTGTCCGACGCCGCCGAGGACGTGGTGGCCGTGATCCGGGCGGGCGCCCGCGGCTACGTCACCAAGACCATTTCCGGCGCCGAGATCTCCGACGCCGTCATGCGCGTGGCCGACGGCGACGCCGTGTTCTCGCCGCGGCTGGCGGGCTTCGTGCTGGACGCCTTCGGCACCGCCCCGGCGGACATTGCCGACGACGAACTGGACCGGCTCTCCGCCCGCGAGCTGGAAGTCATGCGCCTCATCGCCCGCGGCTACAGCTACAAGGAAGTGGCCAAGGAGCTGTTCATCTCCATCAAGACCGTGGAAACCCACGTCTCGGCCGTGCTCCGCAAGCTCCAGCTGTCCAGCCGGCACGAGCTCACCAAATGGGCAGCCGAGCGCCGCCTCCTCTGACGCTCTCTCACCTTTGGTGCCATTTCGCCTGACGCTCTCTCACCTTTGGGGGCTTAAACGGGAACGCTCCTGCACTTTTTGGTGCAGGAGCGTTCCGGGAAGGCGGGTTACTTGGCCTTGCCCAGGAACTCCTGGAGGCGGCGGACGCCCTCGGCCAGGTCTTCGTCGCCCAGGGCGTAGGACAGGCGCACGTAGCCGGAAGGACCGAAGGCCTCTCCCGGAACAATCGCCACTTCAACCTCGTCGAGGATGAGCGCGGCCAGTTCCGCGGAGGTCGACGGCGTGGCGCTGCCGGCCGCCGTCGGGAATTCCTTGCCCAGCAGACCGCGGACGTCGGCGTAGACGTAGAAGGCGCCGGTCGGCGTCGGGCATTCAACGCCCTCGATCGCGTTCAGGCCGGCAACGATCGCCTTGCGGCGGCGGTCGAAGGCGACCTTCATTTCGTCGACGGCGGTCAGCGGGCCGGAAACTGCGGCAGCGGCGGCGACCTGCATGATGTTCGAGACGTTCGACGTCGCGTGCGACTGCAGGTTGGTGGCGGCCTTGATGACGTCGGCCGGGCCGATCATCCAGCCCACACGCCAGCCGGTCATGGCGTACGTCTTGGCCACACCGTTGAGGATGACAACCTTGTCGCCGAGTTCCGGCGCGGCCGTGGCGATGGAGGTGAACTGCACGCCATCGTAGGTGAGGTGCTCGTAGATCTCGTCCGTGACAACCCACAGGCCCTTGGCCGCGGCCCACTTGCCGATTTCGGCGACCTGCTCCGGGCTGTAGACGGCGCCCGTGGGGTTGGACGGGGAGACGAACAGCAGGATCTTGGTCTTGTCCGTGACGGCTGCCTCGAGCTGCTCAACGGTGACCAGGTAGCCCTGCTCCGGGCCGGCGAACACCTCAACCGGCACGCCGCCAGCGAGGCGGATGGCCTCCGGGTAGGTGGTCCAGAACGGGGTGGGGATGATGACCTCGTCGCCCGGATCCACCAGCGTGGCGAAGGTGTTGTATACGGCCTGCTTGCCACCGTTGGTCACCATGACCTGGGAGGCTTCCACCTTGTAGCCGGAGTCGCGGAACGTCTTGTCCGCGATGGCCTGCTTCAGCTCAGGAAGGCCGGCAGCGGGGGAGTAGCGGTGGTACTTGGGCTGGGCCGCGGCTTCGATGGCGGCCTTGACGATGTAGTCCGGCGTGGGGAAATCGGGTTCACCGGCACCGAAGCCGATCACCGGACGGCCTGCAGCCTTGAGTGCCTTGGCCTTGGCGTCTACGGCAAGGGTGGCGGATTCGGCGATGGCAGAGATTCGCTGTGAAATGCGGGCGGCGGGTATTCCGGCAGACATTAAAGTACCGTTCTTCGCAGGCAGCTCAGGAGCTGGATGATGGGATTCGACGAGATCTACTTTATGCTGTTCTGCGGAGCTCCCGGGCGCCCACGGAAGTTTGTGACAGTTGACTCTGACACGGCTTGTCCGGGGCTGGGGGATCCGAAAACGGGCCGGTTCGACTATCGCGAAATTCTTGCGTAGACTGGTTCACCGGTGTTGAAAAACGCCGCAGGCTGAAGTGCGGCCTGAAACATGGATTCACATCCAAAGGGTAGTGGCGCAATTGGTAGCGCAGCGGTCTCCAAAACCGCAGGTTGCAGGTTCGAGTCCTGTCTGCCCTGCGCAAGCTGTTCCGGTGGAAACACCGGAACAAGCGCAGCAACCATGGCTCTAATCAGGGCCGGGTCAACGACGTTTGCATAGGTGAGTGAGGACCAGGTGACCGAAACAGCTGCAAGCAGCTCGAAGGGCCGTCCCGCCAAGAAGTCCGATTCCGGCTTCTTCGCTCGAATTGCACTTTTCGTCCGCCAGGTCATCGGCGAACTGAAGAAGGTCGTCGCCCCGACCCGCAAGGAACTGATCAACTACACGCTCGTGGTGCTGGTGTTCGTAGCCATCATGATGCTCATCGTCGCACTTCTGGACCTGGCCTTCGGTACCGGAGCCGGCTGGATCTTCGGCGGCACTGGCGCTAGGGACAGCTAAAGCGGATCGCTCCGCAAACAGCGCGGAAATCCCCGGAAATAAAGGGATTCTGCGGGGTTTGTGGAATTGAGTCATTTAAATAGGCATGTTAGGCAATGAGGAAGCAGGAGACCAAGTGTCTGAGCAGGAGCTCGAGGTAACTGAGACTGAGCTGGATCGGCCCGCTGAAGGCACGGCCCACGCCACGGCTGACGCCGCGGACGAGTCCGAGGTTGACTCTGCTGCGCCCGAAATTGCAGACGCAGAGGACGAGTCCGACGAGGACGACGCCGACGACGAATCTGACGAGGACGCTTCCGACGACGACGCACTGGCCGCTGCTGCTGCTGCAGCGCCCGCCGATCCGGCCGAGGAATTCAAGGCCAAGCTGCGCCGCCAGGACGGTGACTGGTACGTCATCCACTCCTACGCCGGTTACGAAAACCGCGTGAAGGCCAACCTCGAAACCCGCATCCAGACCCTGGACATGGAAGATTACATCTTCGAAATCCAGGTGCCCATGGAAGAGGTTGTCGAGATCAAGAATGCGCAGCGCAAGGTCATCAACCGCGTGCGCATCCCCGGCTACGTCCTGGTCCGCATGGACCTGACCGACGCCTCGTGGGGCGCCGTCCGCCACACCCCCGGTGTCACCGGCTTCGTGGGCAACGCCCACAACCCGGTCCCGCTGCGTCTGGACGAAGTCTTCTCCATGCTCGCCCCGGTCTTCGAAGAAGAGCAGGCCGAGAAGGGCAAGCCGGTCAAGCACGCAGCTGCAGCGGTTGATGTTGACTTTGAGGTCGGCGAATCCGTCATCGTCAAGGAGGGTCCGTTCGAGACCCTTCCCGCCACGATCTCCGAGATCAAGGTGGAGTCCCAGACCCTTGTGGTCCTGGTGTCGATCTTCGAGCGCGAGACCCCGGTTACCCTGGCATTCAACCAGGTCACCAAGATCTAGTTGATCCGAAAACTTCGCCCCGGTTCTGCCTGCTTAGCAGGACTGGAGCGGCCGGCCGCCTCGCCATGGCGGCCAAAAACCTGAGGCACGCTCCTGTGCCGCAGGAAGCTATTGAGAGAAGGACCTACATTGGCTCCCAAGAAGAAGGTCACCGGCCTCATCAAGCTGCAGATCCAGGCAGGTGCCGCTAACCCGGCTCCGCCGATCGGTCCTGCGCTTGGCCAGCACGGTGTCAACATCATGGAATTCTGCAAGGCGTACAACGCTGCAACGGAAGCCCAGCGCGGAAACGTTATCCCGGTTGAAATCACGGTCTACGAAGACCGTTCCTTCACCTTCATCACCAAGACCCCGCCGGCTGCAGAGCTCATCAAGAAGGCTGCAGGCGTCGCCAAGGGTTCGGCTACCCCGCACACCGTCAAGGTTGCCAAGCTGACCCAGGCCCAGGTCAACGAGATCGCCACCACCAAGATGGAAGACCTCAACGCCACGAGCCTCGAAGGCGCTGCCAAGATCATCGCCGGTACCGCCCGCTCCATGGGCATCACCGTAGAAGGCTAATAACAGCCTTCCACCGCCGGGCAACCGGCAAACAGAATCATTGAAATGTCGCAGGATCCTTGCCGGATCCTCGACTGTGGCAGGGCCCGCGCGGTCCGCAGACCACAACTGCACAAGGAGAAGTAAGCAGCATGGCAAAGCGCAGCAAAGCATATGAGGCAGCCGTAGCCAAGATCGAGGCAGACAAGGTCTACGCCCCGTTCGAAGCCATCAACCTCGCGAAGGACACCAACCCTTCCAAGTTCGACGCAACCGTTGAGGTCGCTTTCCGCCTGGGCGTTGACCCTCGCAAGGCAGACCAGATGGTCCGTGGCACCGTCAACCTGCCGCACGGCACCGGTAAGGTCGCCCGCGTCCTCGTTTTCGCAACGGGCGACAAGGCTGAAGCAGCAATCGCTGCCGGCGCCGACTTCGTTGGTTCCGATGACCTGATCGAAAAGATCGCAGCCGGCTGGACCGACTTCGACGCAGCCGTTGCCACCCCTGACCTCATGGGCAAGGTTGGCCGCCTCGGTAAGGTCCTGGGTCCGCGTAACCTGATGCCGAACCCGAAGACCGGCACCGTGACCGCTGACGTCGCCAAGGCCGTCAACGACATCAAGGGTGGCAAGATCGACTTCCGCGTCGACAAGCACTCCAACCTGCACTTCATCATCGGCAAGGTTTCCTTCGACGCCATTCAGCTGGCCGAGAACTACGCAGCTGCACTGGAAGAGGTCCTTCGTCTGAAGCCGTCCGCTTCCAAGGGCCGCTACATCCAGAAGGCCACCGTTGCCACGACGTTCGGCCCGGGCATCACCGTTGACCCGAGCGTCACCAAGGTTCTTACCGAAGCGTAAGCTTCCGGGAGCGTTGGCTCTGTAAAGGACCGTCCGGCATTGCCGGGCGGTCCTTTTTTTATGCGGCAGGCACGTCCCGGGCACCGTTCCGAAAGCCGCCAAGGGAGCATTGTCCAGGACGCGGGGGCGGCCGTAGGCTGTGACGCGTGACGCCGACGTCGAACCCTCCACAACCCATCGGACTCAAGATCGCACGCATCGCCATCACGGCCGAGCCGGACGGTGCCCTGGACGCCGCCGAACGAGAGCCTGCCGCACCGGCGGACTTCCGCGCCTTCCATGAGCTGGGGACCGCCGAGGAGCTGGAGGTCTGGGGCAACCTGGACCGCTGTGCCACGCTGACGGAGTCCCTGATGTATTGGCGGGGGAGCCCTTACGAGGAACGCCAGGCCTTCCTGGCCAGGCTCGACGGCGTCGCGGTGGGCAGGTGCTCGCTGACCCTTCCGTTGTCGGAGAACACCGATGAGGCGGGGATCGAGATACTGGTGGCCTCGGCCCACCGACGGCAGGGCATTGGAACCGCCATGCTTGGACGCATGGAAAGCCTGGCGCGCGAACGCGGCAGGACCGTCTTCGACAGCTACTGCGGTGAACCGATCGGATCCTTTCCCGAGGGCGCCCCGGAACTGGCCGCTAAATCGGGAACCGGCGGCGTTCCCCGCGAGGCGGCGTCCACCGGCTTCGCACTGCGGCACGGCTATTCGCTGGAACAGGTGGAGACCACCAGCCTTCTGCCGCTGCCGGTGCCGTCCGGGCTGTTGTCCACCCTTGAACGCGATGCCCTGGAACATGCACGCGACTACAAACTGCTGTTGTGGCAGGACCGGTGCCCCGAAACCGTCGTGGAGGCCTACGCGGCACTCAAGAGCCTCATGACCACTGAGGTGCCCATCGCAGGCCTGGGCTGGGAGGGCGAGCGCTGGGATGTGGCCCGGGTCCGCGCGGAAGAGGACACCTGGTGCAAGAGCGGCATCGAATCCCTCGTGGCGGTGGCCCGGCACGACGGCAGCGGCGAACTGGCGGCGTACACCGTGCTCAACCACCGGGCCGCCCTTCCAGGCATCGTCAACCAGGAGGACACCTTGGTGGCGCCGGGGCACCGCGGGCACCGTCTGGGCATGCTGGCCAAGATCGCCAACCTCCGCCGTGCGCAGCTGCAGTGGCCGGACGCGAAGTCCGTCATGACATGGAATGCCAGTGAAAACCGGCATATGCTGGCCATAAATATTGCCCTCGGATTCAGGCCCGCCGGAATCGAAGGCGAGTGGCAGAAACGGCTGGAATGACTGTAGACGAGGCAAGCACCATTCAGATCGAGCAGCTCTGGGTTCCGGATTCCCTGGACAAGGCGGATGCGGCCGACTTTCTGGCCGCCGTCGAGGTCAGCCGCAAGGTGCGCATGCAGACCTGGGGTACCGACGATCTCGCCTACACCCCGCTCGAGAAGCTGCTGGAGCTCGCCGACCCCTACGAACGTCAGATCATCCTGGTTGCCAAGATTGACGGCATCATTGTGGGAACCGCGGACATCGCCTTGCCGCTGACGGACAACATGGACCTGGCGGAATTCACCCTGGACATCCTGCCTGAATACCAGCGCCGGGGCGTCGGCCGCCAGCTCCTGGAGGCCGCCGAACAACTGGCGCGCGCCGAGGGCCGCACGATGATCCTGGTGGACACCAACCACCCCGCCGCGTCCCTGCATACCCAGGCCGACGGGCAGCTCGTCCCCGGCAGCGGCCTGGGCTTCGTGCCAATCGCCAGCCGCGAGGTCGATTTCGCCCAACGGGCCGGCTACGCGCTGCAGCACATAGAGCAGTTCAGCTCCTGCGCCCTGCCCCTGGACTCGAAACTGGTGGCCGGGCTCCAGTCCGAGGCGGAGGAGGCCAATGCCGGCCGGTACCGCCTGCACCACTGGACGGACCGCTGCCCCGCTGCATGGCTGGAAGCCGTGGCGGTGTTGGAGAACGCCGCCGGCGAAGTGGCGCCCGAGGAAGACGAAGCCGGTCCCGAGCTGTCCGGAATGGTGTTCGACGCCGGCATCCTGCGGGAGGCGGAGGAAGCCGCCGTCGCGCAGGGCCGCCGCACTGTTGTCACCGCCGTCGAGGACCTCGCCACCGGGCGGTTGGCCGGCCTGACCACCATCAGCGTCCTGGCCCAGCGGCAGGACGTGGTCTTCCAGGACGACACCATCGTCCTCCAGGAACACCGCGGCAACAAGCTGGGGCTCCTCATCAAGGTCGCCAACATGGAACGGCTGAGTGAGCAGTTCCCGGACGCCCGCGTGATCTACACGTGGAATGCCCCGGAAAACCGCTACCTGCTGACCGTCAACAAGCAACTGGGGTTTACGACGGCGGGAGTCACCGGACTCTGGCAAAAGGAGCTTCCGGACATGGGCCCCAAGATGACCTCCTCGGAATAGCGCAGGGCCCCGATTTGGTTTGCTGTTGCGCCTCCCGTAAGCTTGAACCACCAAAGACCGTCGGTTGATGGGAATCCACTCTTTCGGGCGCAGCTCAATTCTGCAGCCACGCACGGAAGAATCCAGTGAATTCCCTGACGAAGGACCCTGAACATTGGGCGGCCGGCGCAGGTGAACGAAGCAAGTCTCCGCAGTTTCTGCTGTGTTGAGCCAAGCCCCGTGCATCTGCGCGGGGCGTTTTTAGTTTTAGCTCTCTTGAGCGGGGACCCGGAAGACCGGCTTTATTCCCCGGAAGGAGGGTTATGGCAACGCCTAGCAAGATCTCTGCAGTAGCTGAGATCACGAACGATTTCAAGGAATCGAACGCCGCTGTCCTGACCGAATACCGCGGGCTCTCTGTTGCACAGCTCAAGGAACTCCGTGTTGCGCTCGGCCAGGACACCAAGTACTCGGTCGTAAAGAACACCCTGAGCGCCATTGCAGCCAAGGAAGCTGGTGTCGAAGCATTCGACGGTCAGCTTGCAGGCCCCACTGCAATCGCCTTCATCAAGGGCGACGCTGTTGCTGCTGCAAAGAGCCTGACGGACTTTGCCAAGGCTAACAAGCAGCTGGTCATCAAGACCGGTTACTTCGAAGGCAAGGCACTGAACGCAGCAGAGGTTGCCGCACTGGCAGCCCTCGAGTCCCGTGAACTGCAGCTCGCCCGTGTCGCCGGAGTCCTCAAGGCTCCTGCTTCCGCAGCTGCACGCATCATTGACGCTCTGCGCCTGAAGCTTGAAGAAGAGGGCGGCGCATCTGCACCGGCCGCTGAAGAAGCCCCGGCCGCCGAAGAGGCTGCTGTTGAAGAGGTTGCGGCTCCGGCCGAGGCCGCTGAAGCCGCAACCGAAGAGAACTAAGTTCTCCCCCAATCAATCTCGGTGCAGGAGCGGGCATAGCCCGCGGCGGCACCACCTAAAGGAAGGACGCCTAACATGGCGAAGCTCACCAACGAAGAGCTCATTGAAGCTTTCAAGGAACTGTCCATCATCGAGCTCTCCGAGTTCGTTACGCTCTTCGAAGAGACCTTCGACGTTACGGCTGCTGCTGTTGCTGTTGCTGGCCCCGCTGCCGGCGGCGCTGCTGAAGCTGCAGAAGAGAAGACCGACTTCGACGTCATCCTCGAAGCTGCTGGCGACAAGAAGATCGCAGTGATCAAGGAAGTTCGCGCCATCACCGCCCTGGGCCTCAAGGAAGCCAAGGACCTGGTTGACAGCGCACCGAAGGCTGTTCTCGAAGGCGCCACCAAGGAAGCTGCCGAGAAGGCAAAGGCTCAGCTCGAAGAAGCTGGCGCAACCGTTACCCTCAAGTAATTCGGTTTGCCTGGCAATTCTTGCCAAGGAACCCCGCACGGATCCGTCCGTGCGGGGTTTCCTGCTTTAACCCTCAGTTGGGTTCGCTGATGTCCGCCACCACCGCGCCCAGGGCTGCGGTGAGGGCGTCGGCGTCCACGAAGGCGCTGTGGCCGTGCGCCCCGGCGCCCATGGAGATCCGCCGCCCCGCAATGCTGGCGTCCGCGTAGACGGGCCACGGCGTGCTGCTCCCCAGCGGCGTGATGGTGCCGCGCTCATAGCCCGTCGCAGCGAAGGCGACGTCGGCATGTGGCAGCGAGAGCTTGTTCACGCCCACCAGCGCGCGCAGCTTGGCCCAGGATATCTGGCGGTCACCCGGGATCAGGGCGAAGAGGAAGCTGCCGTCCCGATGCTTGACCACCAACGACTTCACGATGTCGGCCGGAGTGATGCCCAGGATTTCCGCGGCCTCCTCGAGGCTCCTGGCCGCCGAGCGTTCCACGAGCTGGACGTCCAGCCCGCGGGCGGCCGCATCGGCCAGGAACCGCTCCGTGCCGCTCATCGGTGGCTGCCCATCAGTCGCGGTACAGCAGGAGCGCTTCGCCCTGGCCGCCGCCGCCGCACAGGGATACCGCGGCCTTGCCGGAGCCGCGGCGCTTGAGTTCATGGGCCGCGTGCAGCGCCAGCCGGGCCCCGGAGGCGCCGATGGGGTGGCCCAGGGCGATGGCGCCGCCGTGGATGTTGCACTTCTCCAGCGGGTAGCCAAGGTCCTTCAGGGACTGCACGGCCACGGAGCCGAAGGCCTCGTTGATCTCGATGAAGTCCAGGTCATCCGTGGTCCAGCCGGCACGGTCCAGGGCGCTCCTGATGGCGTTGGACGGCTGGGAGTGCAGCGAGTTGTCCGGTCCGGCGACCTGGCCGGGCTTGCCCACCACCGCGAGGTAGTCGAGGCCGTTGTCCTCGGCGAACTTCCGCGAGGTCAGCACCAGCGCGGAGGCGCCGTCGGATAGGGGAGAGGAGTTGCCCGCGGTGATGGTGCCGTCGCTGGCAAAGGCGGCCCGGAGCGGGGCCAGCGTTTCCAAGGTGGTCTGCGCGCGGATGCCCTCGTCGGCGGTCAGCACCACGGGATCGCCCTTGCGCTGCTTGACGCTCAGCGGAGCGATCTCGACGTCGAACACGCCCTGTTCCGCCGCTGCGGCCGCACGCTGGTGCGAGGCTGCGGCCACCTGGTCCTGGGAGCGGCGGTCGATGCCGAGCGTGACGTTCTTGCTTTCCGTGGACAGGCCCATCGATTCGCCGTCAAAGGCGTCGGTGAGGCCGTCATGGGCTGCCACGTCCAATGCCTGGATAGCCCCGTAGGTCCAGCCTTGGCGCGAACCCGGCAGCAGGTGCGGGGCCCGGGTCATGGATTCCTGGCCGCCAGCCACCACCACCGTGGCATCGCCGCTGCGGATCAGGCGCGCGGCGTCGATCACGGCGGTGAGCCCGGAGAGGCAGACCTTGTTGATGGTCACGGCCGGGATGTTCCAGCCGACGCCCGCGGCGATGGCGCTCTGGCGGGCGGGGTTCTGGCCGGCGCCGGCCTGCAGCACCTGGCCAATGATGACGGCGTCCACTTTGTCGGCGGGGACGCCGCTCGCCGCGATGGCGGAGCTGATGGCGTGGGCGCCGAGCTCGACGGCGGTGAATCCGGCCAGCTGGCCGTTCAGCCGCCCCTGCGGGGTACGGGCTGCGGCCAGGATGACAACGTCGTTGTTGTCGGCAGTGTTGCTCATGATCTCTCTTCCGATCCGGGATTGGTGTGCTTAGGCTACCGCGAGGAAAGTCAGCTATCCATTCAAACGCTTGGGGTCGGGCGTCCATTCCGCCATAGGTGCCTGCGGCAACCGTGCTTGCATTCAGACGGGAAGTGGGGTAGACAGAGAGGCTGATTTGCCGTAGCGTAGATGTTTGCGTCTTCCCTGTTAACCTTCAGCCTTCATATAGCGGTGGGCTTTACCTCTCAGCTGCACCATTGACATGCCGTTTGATACGTGCAAGGCAGTGGCCAGGCTGGGGCCGGGTCATATAGCGGAACCGGATAAGTACGCTGCGGAGTCACTCTGCAGGGTGCAAACGGGGGAGATCTGAAAACGCCTGAAGGTCTGTGGAAGGATCCCTCTTGGTCGCCTCGAGCACCTCTAATAACGAAACCGCTAACACGGCAAGCACCGATGGTGCCACCCGCCGCCTCTCATTCGCAAAGATTCACGAACCCCTTGATGTTCCGAATCTTCTCGCCCTGCAGACAGACAGCTTTGACTGGCTGGTCGGAAACGAACGCTGGCAGGCGCGGGTAGCGAAGGCTGTCGAGGAGGGCGACCTCAGCGTCGCCACCACCTCCGGACTTGCCGACATCTTCGAAGAGATCTCCCCGATTGAAGACTTCCAGGGCACCATGTCCCTGAGCTTCTCCGAGCCGGAGTTCGCTGACCCGAAGTACACCATGGCCGAATGCAAAGACCGTGACGCCACCTACTCGGCACCGCTGTATGTCAAGGCCGAGTTCATGAACAACAACACGGGCGAAATCAAGCAGCAGACCGTGTTCATGGGCGACTTCCCCCTGATGACGGAAAAGGGAACGTTCGTCGTCAACGGCACCGAGCGTGTCGTTGTCTCCCAGCTGGTCCGTTCGCCGGGCGCCTACTTCGAGCGCACCGCTGACAAGACCAGTGACAAGGACATCTTCACTGCGAAGATCATCCCGTCCCGTGGTGCATGGTTCGAACTTGAAATCGACAAGCGCGACCAGGTCGGTGTCCGCCTCGACCGCAAGCGCAAGCAGTCCGTCACCGTGCTGCTCAAGGCCCTCGGCTGGACCGAAGGCCAGATCCTGGAAGAGTTTGGCCAGTACGACTCCATGCGCGCAACGCTGGAGAAGGACGCCACCGAAACCCGCGAAGACGCGCTTCTGGACATCTACCGCAAGCTGCGTCCGGGCGAGCCGCCCACAGTCGAGGCTGCCCAGTCCCTGCTGGATAACCTGTACTTCAACTCCAAGCGCTACGATCTGGCCAAGGTTGGCCGTTACAAGATCAACCGCAAGCTTGGCATCGACCGCTCCCTTGGCGACAAGGAAGCTTCGGTCCTGCACGTTGAAGACATCGTCGCCATGATCAAGTTCCTGGTTGCCTTGCACGCCGGTGAGAAGACCCTCATGGGCAAGCGCGATGGCGAAGACCACGAGCTCCGCGTCGAGATCGACGACATCGACCACTTCGGCAACCGTCGCATCCGCGCCGTCGGCGAACTGATCGAGAACCAGGTCCGCACCGGTCTGTCCCGCATGGAGCGCGTCGTTCGCGAACGCATGACCACGCAGGACGTCGAGGCCATCACGCCGCAGACCCTGATCAACATCCGCCCGGTTGTTGCAGCCATCAAGGAGTTCTTCGGAACGTCCCAGCTGTCGCAGTTCATGGACCAGAACAACCCGCTTTCGGGTCTGACCCACAAGCGCCGCCTCTCGGCCCTTGGCCCGGGTGGTCTGTCCCGTGACCGTGCAGGCATGGAAGTCCGAGACGTTCACCCGTCCCACTACGGACGTATGTGCCCCATCGAAACCCCTGAAGGCCCGAACATCGGTCTGATCGGTTCGCTGGCATCTTACGGCCGCATCAACCCGTTCGGCTTCATCGAGACGCCGTACCGCCTGGTTGCCGAAGGCGTCGTTTCCGACGAGGTCCAGTACCTGACGGCCGACGACGAAGCAGAGGTCCTGATCGCACAGGCCAACGCTCCGCTTGACGCCAACAAGAAGTTCGCCGAGGAGACCGTCCTCGTCCGTGCCCGTGGTGGTGGAGGCGAGCCCGTTCTGGTTCCCGCCGGCGAGGTCCAGTTCATGGACGTTTCCCCGCGCCAGATGGTGTCCGTGGCAACCGCCCTGATTCCGTTCCTCGAGCATGACGATGCAAACCGTGCGCTCATGGGTGCCAACATGCAGCGCCAGGCCGTGCCGCTGGTCCGTTCCGAGGCCCCGTTCGTGGGTACCGGCATGGAGCGCGCAGCTGCCGTCGACGCCGGTGACGTTGTCATCGCGAAGAAGGCCGGTGTGGTCACCGAGGTCTCCGCTGAACTCGTCGTGATGATCAACGACGACGGCACGGAAACCAACTACCGCATCAACAAGTTCGCCCGTTCCAACCAGGGCAACTGCTACAACCACCGCGTTTTGGTGAACGAAGGCCAGCGCCTCGAGGTTGGCGGCATCATTGCCGACGGCCCGGCAACGGACCAGGGCGAGCTTGCCCTCGGTAAGAACCTGCTTGTGGCATTCATGTCATGGGAAGGCCACAACTTCGAGGATGCCATCATCCTGTCCCAGCGCATCGTGGCTGAGGACGTTCTTTCCTCCATCCACATCGAGGAGCACGAGATCGATGCCCGCGACACCAAGCTTGGTGCCGAGGAAATCACCCGTGACATCCCCAATGTGTCCGAGGAAGTCCTGGCAGGCCTGGACGAACGCGGCATCATCCACATCGGTGCTGAGGTCGAAGCCGGCGACATCCTGGTAGGCAAGGTCACGCCCAAGGGTGAAACCGAGCTGACCCCGGAAGAGCGCCTGCTGCGTGCCATCTTCGGTGAGAAGTCCCGCGAAGTCCGCGACACCTCCCTGAAGGTGCCCCACGGCGAGTCCGGTACGGTCATCGGCGTGCGCGTCTTTGACCGCGACCAGGACGACGAGCTGCCCCCGGGCGTGAACCAGCTGGTCCGCGTCTACGTGGCAGCCAAGCGCAAGATCACCGACGGTGACAAGCTCGCCGGCCGCCACGGCAACAAGGGCGTCATCTCCAAGATCTTGCCCGTAGAAGACATGCCGTTCCTTGCCGACGGTACGCCGGTGGACATCGTCCTGAACCCGCTGGGTGTTCCGGGTCGAATGAACGTCGGCCAGGTGCTGGAAACGCACCTTGGCTGGGTTGCCAAGACCGGTTGGAAGATCGAAGGCGAGCCGGAGTGGGTCAAGAACCTTCCGAACCTGCCCCGTGAATCCGGCCAGACCACCGTCGCCACCCCGGTGTTCGATGGTGCCCGTGAAGAGGAAATCACCGGTCTGCTGGATTCCACCAACGTGACCCGTGACGGCGACCGCCTGATCGATTCCTCCGGCAAGACCCGTCTGTTCGACGGCCGCTCCGGCGAGCCGTTCCCGGACCCGATCTCCGTCGGCTACATGTACATCCTGAAGCTCCACCACCTGGTGGACGACAAGATCCACGCTCGCTCCACCGGCCCGTACTCCATGATCACGCAGCAGCCGCTGGGTGGTAAGGCACAGTTCGGTGGCCAGCGCTTCGGTGAAATGGAAGTGTGGGCGCTCGAAGCCTATGGCGCCGCCTACACGCTTCAGGAACTCCTCACGATCAAGTCGGATGACATCCATGGTCGTGTGAAGGTCTACGAGGCCATCGTCAAGGGCGAGAACATCCCCGAGCCGGGTGTTCCCGAGTCCTTCAAGGTCTTGATCAAGGAAATGCAGTCGTTGTGCCTGAACGTGGAAGTTCTTTCCACGGACGGAACCACAATCGAAATGCGTGACTCTGATGACGCAGTCTTCACGGCTGCGGAAGAACTGGGCATCGATCTGTCTCGTGCAGAGCCCAGTTCCGTAGAAGAGGTCTAGCAGGCGCCCGACGGCGGGCCTCACCGCCCGCCGTCGGGCACCTCCCTCTTCCCGTAACCAAGACTTCAGAATTTAGAGAACAAGAGAGAACAGGGACCCAATGTCCAGCGAATCCTCCTTCGGCCTCATGCAGATCGGCCTCGCCACCGCGGAAGACATCCGTGGCTGGTCTTACGGCGAGGTTAAGAAGCCGGAAACCATCAACTACCGCACGCTCAAGCCCGAGAAGGACGGACTCTTCTGCGAGAAGATCTTCGGCCCTTCCCGCGACTGGGAATGCTACTGCGGCAAGTACAAGCGCGTGCGCTTCAAGGGCATCATCTGCGAGCGTTGCGGCGTTGAAGTCACCCGCGCCAAGGTGCGCCGCGAGCGCATGGGCCACATCGAGCTGGCCGCTCCCGTCACCCACATCTGGTACTTCAAGGGTGTTCCGTCCCGTCTGGGCTACCTTCTTGACCTGGCACCGAAGGACCTCGAAAAGGTCATCTACTTCGCTGCCTACATGATCACCAGCGTCGACGTCGACAACCGTCACGCTGAACTGCCGAACCTCCAGGTCGAGCACGACCTCGAGAAGAAGCAGATGGTGGACAACCGCGACAGCGACATCGCCACGATCGCCCGCGACCTTGAGGACGAGCTTGCCCGTCTCGAAGGCGAAGGCGCCAAGGCTGCCGACAAGAAGAAGGCCCGCGACTCCGCTGACCGCCAGATGGCCAACGTCCGCAAGCGCGCGGACGCCGACATCGAGCGCCTCGAGCAGGTCTGGGACCGCTTCAAGAACCTCAAGGTCGCAGACCTCGAAGGCGACGAAGGCCTCTACCGCGAACTGCGTGACCGCTACGGCATGTACTTCGAGGGCTCCATGGGTGCCGAAGCCATCAAGAAGCGCCTCGAGACCTTCGACATGCAGGCTGAGGCCGAATCCCTGCGCGACACCATCCAGAACGGCAAGGGCCAGCGCAAGACCCGCGCCCTGAAGCGCCTGAAGGTCGTCAACGCATTCCTGACGACCAACAACAGCCCGCTCGGCATGGTTCTGGACGCGGTCCCGGTGATCCCGCCGGAACTGCGCCCGATGGTCCAGCTGGACGGTGGCCGCTTCGCGACCTCCGACCTCAACGACCTCTACCGTCGTGTGATCAACCGCAACAACCGCCTCAAGCGCCTGCTTGACCTCGGTGCCCCGGAGATCATCGTCAACAACGAGAAGCGCATGCTTCAGGAAGCTGTTGACAGCCTCTTCGACAACGGCCGCCGCGGCCGTCCGGTCACCGGTCCTGGCAACCGTCCGCTGAAGTCCCTGAGCGACATGCTCAAGGGCAAGCAGGGCCGTTTCCGCCAGAACCTCCTCGGCAAGCGCGTTGACTACTCCGGCCGTTCGGTCATCGTCGTCGGCCCGCAGCTGAAGCTGCACCAGTGTGGTCTGCCCAAGCAGATGGCCCTGGAGCTCTTCAAGCCGTTCGTAATGAAGCGCCTGGTTGACCTCAACCACGCCCAGAACATCAAGTCGGCAAAGCGCATGGTGGAGCGTTACCGTCCGCAGGTCTGGGACGTGCTGGAAGAGATCATCACCGAACACCCGGTGCTGCTCAACCGTGCACCTACCCTGCACCGCCTCGGCATCCAGGCTTTCGAACCCCAGCTTGTGGAAGGCAAGGCAATCCAGCTTCACCCGCTGGTTTGTGGCGCCTTCAACGCTGACTTCGACGGCGACCAGATGGCAGTCCACCTGCCGCTGAGCCCGGAAGCCCAGGCCGAAGCCCGGATCCTGATGCTGTCCTCGAACAACATCCTGAAGCCGTCCGATGGCCGTCCGGTGACCCTGCCTTCGCAGGATATGATCATCGGTCTGTACCACCTGACCACCAAGCGCGTCGGCTCTGCCGGCGAGGGCCGGATCTTCTCCTCGGTGGCGGAAGCCATCATGGCGTACGACGCCCGCGATCTGCACCTGAACTCCCAGGTCAAGATCCGTCTGGACAACTTCGTGCCGTATGCAGGTTGGGAAGCTCCGGAAGGCTGGGAAGCCGGTCAGCCGGCTCTGGTCCAGACCTCGCTCGGACAGGTCATCTTCAACGAGACCCTTCCGGCGGATTACCCGTGGGTTGAGGCTGTTGCCGACAAGGGCGAACTGTCCCGCATCGTCAACGACCTCGCCGAGCGCTACCCGAAGGTGGTCACCGCGGCAACGCTGGACAACCTGAAGGACGCCGGTTTCTACTGGGCAACCCGCTCGGGCGTCACCGTGGCCATCTCCGACATCGAGGTTCCGGAATCCAAGCCGGCCATCCTTGCCGGTTACGAGACCATGGCTGCCAAGATCCAGGGACAGTACGACAAGGGCCTGATCGACGACGACGAGCGTCGCCAGGAACTGATCGAGATCTGGAACAAGGCCACCAACGAAATCGCCCAGGTGATGCGTGACGGCCTGTCGCCGATGAACACCATCAACCGCATGGTGTCCTCCGGTGCACGTGGTAACTGGATGCAGGTCCGCCAGATCGCGGGTATCCGTGGTCTTGTGGCCAACCCGAAGGGTGAGATCATCCCGCGTCCGATCAAGTCTTCGTACCGCGAAGGCCTGTCGGTGCTGGAATACTTCATCGCCACGCACGGTGCCCGTAAGGGTCTGGCCGATACCGCTCTCCGTACCGCCAACTCGGGTTACCTGACCCGTCGTCTGGTGGACGTTTCGCAGGACGTCATCGTCCGCGAAGAGGACTGCGGTACCGAGCGCGGCCTCATCACGCCGATCGCAGTTCCGGACTCCAACGGTGAGCTGGTTCTGGACGAGAACGTCGAGAACAGCGCCTACGCACGTACCCTGGCCGTCGACGTCGTCGACTCCAAGGGCAACGTGCTGGCCGCCGGCGGCACCGACTGCGGCGACGTCGTCATCGACCAGCTGCTCGCAGCCGGCATCACCGAGGTCAAGGTCCGCTCCGTACTCACCTGTGAGTCCAAGGTCGGCACCTGTGCGCTCTGCTACGGCCGTTCGCTGGCCACCGGCAAGACCGTGGACATCGGCGAGGCCGTCGGCATCATCGCCGCACAGTCCATCGGTGAGCCGGGTACCCAGCTGACCATGCGTACGTTCCACACCGGTGGTGCTGTCTCCGCCAGCGGTGGCGACGACATCACCCAGGGTCTGCCCCGTATCCAGGAGCTCTTCGAAGCCCGTACTCCGAAGGGTGTTGCACCGATTGCTGAAGCAGCCGGCCGCATCAACATCGAAGAGTCCGAGCGCCAGATGCGCCTGGTCATCACTCCGGACGATGGTTCCGAAGAGATTGCCTACCCGGTGCTGCGCCGTTCCCGTCTCCTCATCGAGGATGGCGAGCACGTCAGCGTCGGCCAGAAGCTGATCCAGGGTCCCGTGGACCCGAAGCAGGTTCTGCGCATCATGGGCCCGCGTGCAGCACAGAAGTTCCTTGTGGACGAAGTGCAGGGCGTGTACCGCAGCCAGGGTATCGGTATCCACGACAAGCACGTCGAGGTCATCGTCCGCCAGATGCTGCGCCGCGTTACCGTCATCGAGTCCGGCGACTCCACCCTGCTCCCCGGTGAGCTGGCAGAGCGTAGCCGCTTCGAAGACGAGAACCGCCGCGTTGTGTCCGAGGGCCAGACCCCGGCTTCCGGACGTCCGGAGCTCATGGGTATCACCAAGGCATCCCTGGCAACCGAGTCCTGGCTGTCGGCCGCTTCCTTCCAGGAGACCACCCGCGTCCTGACGCAGGCGGCCATGGAAGGCAAGAGCGACCCGCTGCTCGGCCTCAAGGAGAACGTCATCATCGGTAAGCTGATCCCGGCCGGCACGGGTCTGCCCCGCTACACCGAGGTCACTGTCGAACCGACGGAGGAAGCAAAGGCCAGCCTGTTCACGGGCCCCAGCGCTTTCACCGACTTCTCGTACGACGCCCTGGGCGGCGACGGAGCTCCCGAGTTCCACGCCATCCCGTTGGATGACTACGACCTGGGCAACGACTTCCGCTAAGGGAGCCTGAAGCGCAAAGGAGGAACCCCGCACTCACTGAGTGCGGGGTTCCTCCCGTTAAGGGGCCGTCCTCTGTGCAAGGGGCCGACGACGGCGGCCGGCGCGCGCCGTCGTCGGGCGCTTTTACACCCGATTAAGGCCTCAGATCAAGCCATGCTAGAATTTTGGTAATTGTTTTGTGTGGCAGTGGATGAAGGCCGCCGCAGCATCATTTCGGTTTTGTTCTCATGATGCTGGGTGGAGCCTGTTTCCGGGTTGCGGGCTACGTGCGCAACGAATGCCGCACTTTTGCACGCCCACGAGTCCTTCTGGACCCGAAAGCCGCATGGACAACGCCAAAGCTCCCACGCACCTCCGGACTGACGTCCGGGCGCGGGGGCAGAGATCAAACCAACGGAGAACACGAAAGTGCCTACGATTAACCAGCTGGTCCGCAAGGGCCGCACGCCGAAGGTCTCCAAGACCAAGGCTCCTGCGCTTAAGGGCAGCCCGATGCGCCGCGGTGTTTGCACCCGCGTTTACACCACCACCCCGAAGAAGCCGAACTCGGCTCTGCGTAAGGTCGCACGTGTGCGCCTCGCCGGTGGCGTTGAAGTAACCGCCTACATCCCCGGTGTTGGCCACAACCTCCAGGAGCACTCCATTGTGCTCGTTCGCGGTGGTCGTGTGAAGGACCTCCCGGGTGTCCGCTACAAGATCGTCCGTGGCGCGCTCGACACCCAGGGTGTCAAGAACCGCAAGCAGGCCCGCAGCCGTTACGGCGCAAAGATGGAGAAGAAGTAATATGCCTCGCAAGGGTCCGGCCCCGAAGCGGCCGCTAGTTTCCGATCCCGTTTACGGCTCCCCCTTGGTCACCCAGCTGATCAACAAGGTCCTGATTGACGGCAAGAAGTCCACTGCAGAGCGCATCGTTTACGGCGCACTCGAAGGTGCACGTGCCAAGTCCGGCGGCGACCCCGTTGCAGCCCTCAAGAAGGCCATGGACAACGTCAAGCCTTCCCTCGAGGTCCGCTCCCGCCGTGTCGGTGGCGCCACCTACCAGGTTCCGGTTGAGGTCAAGCCGGGCCGCTCCACCGCCCTCGCCCTGCGTTGGCTCGTGGGCTACTCGAAGGCCCGCCGCGAGAAGACCATGACCGAGCGCCTCCAGAACGAAATCCTGGATGCCTCGAACGGTCTCGGTGCCGCTGTGAAGCGTCGCGAAGACACCCACAAGATGGCCGAGTCGAACAAGGCCTTCGCACACTACCGCTGGTAAAAACTTTCCGGACGCCGCCGGCTCATTGAGCCGGCGGCGAACGTGTAGTCCATCCGAAAGGGAGACACCGTGGCACAGGACGTGCTTACCGACCTTAACAAGGTCCGCAACATTGGCATCATGGCCCACATCGATGCCGGCAAGACCACCACTACCGAGCGCATCCTGTTCTACACGGGTGTGAACCACAAGATCGGCGAAACGCACGACGGCGCTTCGACGACTGACTGGATGGAACAGGAAAAGGAACGCGGCATCACCATCACGTCTGCCGCCGTGACCTGCTTCTGGGACAAGAACCAGATCAACATCATCGACACCCCGGGGCACGTTGACTTCACCGTTGAGGTAGAGCGCTCCCTGCGCGTCCTCGACGGCGCAGTTGCTGTCTTCGACGGCAAGGAAGGCGTGGAGCCGCAGTCCGAGACTGTCTGGCGCCAGGCTGACAAGTACAACGTTCCCCGCATCTGCTTCGTCAACAAGATGGACAAGCTCGGTGCAGACTTCTACTTCACCGTAGACACCATCATCAGCCGCCTCGGCGCCAAGCCGCTGGTTCTCCAGCTGCCGATCGGTGCAGAGAACGACTTCATCGGCGTCGTGGATCTCCTCGAGATGCGCGCACTGGTGTGGCCGGGCGATGCCAAGGGTGACGTCACCATGGGTGCCAAGTACGAGGTCCAGGAGATCCCCGCCGATCTCCAGGCCAAGGCTGTGGAATACCGTGCGCAGCTCGTTGAGACTGTTGCCGAGGCTTCCGAAGAGCTCATGGAGAAGTACCTCGAAGGTGAAGAACTCACCGTTGAGGAACTCAAGGCCGGCATCCGCAAGATGACGATCAACTCCGAGGTCTACCCGGTTCTGTGTGGTTCTGCCTTCAAGAACCGCGGCGTGCAGCCGATGCTGGACGCTGTGGTCGACTTCCTGCCGAACCCGCTCGACGTCCCGCCGATGATCGGTCACGATCCGCGCGACGAAGAGAAGGAGCTCACCCGCAAGCCTGCTGCCGACGAGCCGTTCTCGGCCCTCGCCTTCAAGATCGCTGCGCACCCGTTCTTCGGCCAGCTCACCTTCATCCGCGTGTACTCCGGTCACGTGGAAGCGGGTGCCCAGGTGGCCAACTCCACCAAGGGCAAGAAGGAGCGCATCGGCAAGCTGTTCCAGATGCACGCCAACAAGGAAATGCCCGTCGAGGGCGCTACCGCCGGCCACATCTACGCAGCCATCGGCCTGAAGGACACCACCACGGGTGACACCCTGTGTGATGCCACCAACCAGATCGTGCTTGAGTCGATGAGCTTCCCGGCACCGGTTATCTCCGTTGCCATCGAGCCCAACACCAAGGGTGACCAGGAGAAGCTCTCCACGGCCATCCAGAAGCTCTCCGCTGAGGACCCGACCTTCCAGGTCTCCCTCAACGAAGACACGGGCCAGACCATCATCGCCGGCATGGGCGAGCTCCACCTGGACATCCTGGTGGACCGCATGCGCCGCGAATTCAAGGTCGAGGCAAACGTTGGCAAGCCGCAGGTTGCTTACCGCGAAACGATCAAGCGCACTGTTGAGCGTCTTGACTACACGCACAAGAAGCAGACCGGTGGTTCGGGCCAGTTCGCAAAGATCCAGATCGCGATCGAGCCGATGGACACTTCCGAAGGCGAGATGTACGAGTTCGTGAACAAGGTCACCGGTGGCCGCGTTCCGCGCGAATACATCCCTTCCGTTGACGCTGGTATCCAGGATGCACTGAACGACGGCGTCCTGGCCGGCTACCCGGTTGTCGGTATCCGCGCCACGCTGATCGACGGCGCGTCGCACGATGTTGACTCCTCGGAAATGGCGTTCAAGATCGCCGGCCGTATGGCTTTCAAGGAAGCCGCACGCAAGGCGAGTCCGGTTCTGCTCGAACCGCTGATGGATGTTGAGGTCCGCACCCCTGAGGAATACATGGGTGAAGTTATCGGTGACCTGAACGCCCGCCGTGGCCAGATGCAGTCCATGGAGGACGCAGCAGGTGTCAAGGTTATCCGTGCACACGTTCCGCTGTCCGGCATGTTCGGCTACATTGGTGACCTGCGTTCGAAGACCCAGGGCCGCGCTGTGTACTCCATGACGTTCAACAGCTACGCAGAGGTCCCGAAGGCAGTAGCCGACGAGATCATCCAGAAGACCCGCGGCGAATAGTCCTTACGGACTTTCACAGCGAGCAACTTGGGTGAGGTTCTGACACCAGAACAGCACCTTGTGCAGGTGGCCGGTTCCCGGTCCTGACCGGATTTCGGCCACCTGCACGAACAGGCTCTAGGGACTAGTATTGGTTCCTGAATCTGCAATTTCACCAAATCCAAAGCCCCCAAGTAGACTTGCTGGAGTTTCTGCCGCGAAAAGCGCGGCCGAGGAGCAACTCACTTGAAATCGTTCTAGGAGGAACCTGTGGCAAAGGCAAAGTTCGAGCGGACTAAGCCGCACGTCAACATCGGCACCATTGGTCACGTTGACCACGGTAAGACGACGCTGACTGCCGCCATTTCCAAGGTGCTGTACGACAAGTACCCGACTCTCAACGAGCAGCGCGACTTCGCGTCGATTGACTCTGCTCCGGAAGAGCGCCAGCGTGGTATCACGATCAACATTTCCCACGTTGAGTACCAGACCGAGAAGCGCCACTACGCACACGTAGACGCTCCGGGTCACGCTGACTACATCAAGAACATGATCACCGGTGCTGCACAGATGGACGGTGCAATCCTCGTGGTTGCCGCCACTGACGGCCCGATGGCCCAGACCCGCGAGCACGTTCTGCTCGCCCGCCAGGTTGGCGTTCCCTACCTGCTGGTTGCGCTGAACAAGTCGGACATGGTTGAAGACGAAGAGCTCCTCGACCTCGTTGAAATGGAAGTCCGTGAGCTGCTCAGCGCTCAGGGCTTCGATGGCGACGAAGCTCCGGTTGTTCGCGTTTCCGGTCTGAAGGCTCTCGAAGGCGACCCCATCTGGGTCAAGTCCGTCGAGGACCTCATGGAAGCTGTCGACGAGTCCGTTCCGGACCCCGTACGTGACCGCGACAAGCCGTTCCTGATGCCGATCGAAGACGTCTTCACGATCACCGGCCGTGGCACCGTTGTTACGGGCCGCGCCGAGCGCGGTACCCTTGCGATCAACTCTGAAGTTGAAATCGTTGGTATCCGTCCGGTCCAGAAGACCACCGTTACCGGTATCGAGATGTTCCACAAGCAGCTCGACGAAGCATGGGCCGGCGAGAACTGTGGCCTCCTGCTCCGCGGTCTGAAGCGCGACGACGTCGAGCGTGGCCAGGTTGTTGTCAAGCCGGGTTCCATCACCCCGCACACCGACTTCGAGGCCAACGTCTACATCCTGTCCAAGGATGAAGGCGGACGTCACAACCCGTTCTACTCGAACTACCGCCCGCAGTTCTACTTCCGTACGACGGACGTCACCGGCGTTATCACCCTGCCGGAAGGCACGGAAATGGTTATGCCCGGCGACAACACTGAGATGACCGTTGCGCTCATCCAGCCGATCGCAATGGAAGAGGGCCTCGGCTTCGCTATCCGCGAAGGCGGCCGCACCGTTGGTTCGGGACGTGTCACCAAGATCATCAAGTAGTTTCTGCTTGTAGATCGGTGAAGGACCGGCTGCCTGGCAGACGGTAACAAGCCAAAAGAAGGACCCCGCCACCTATGTGGCGGGGTCCTTCTTTGCTACGATTAATCAATCGAATGGATTAATGGTGGGCGGCGGATGCGCCCGGCACCAGCGGAACAGGGGAGCTGGCATGCAGGGGTTCATGACCGCAATGATCACGATAATGTTCGTGGTGGCCATTGCCCTGGTGGGCTTTGCCGCCGGTGTCACGCGCGGACGGAAGGAACGTGGGAGCCACGAAGCGGCGCGGCTGGTGCGTGGCAACAGCACGGGCGACGCCGGGGCCTATCGTGCCGGCTATCTGGCCGGTCACCTGGCCGGTTGGCGTGACGCCGCTGCACACGAAGACCCACGCACTGTCCCGGCCGCGGGGGCGCCCGCGTGGCTGCCCCGCCCGTCCAGCCCGGTCCAGGTCAGTGCGGTGCGCGCCCCCAGCCCAGTGGCTCGCCCCATTCTCCCGGCGCAGCCCGTGCAGCCGGCGGTGGCGTCCTCCCCACACCCGTCGACGCAGCCAGCCCAGCAGCTCCCACCCGAGGTGCTGCTCGCCGAGCAGGCTGCCCGGCGGGAGAAACGGGACAGACAGAACATCAATGTCACGCTGTACGTGGCCAGCCTTCTGCTCGTGGCCGCTGCGGCCCTTTTCATCGGCAGTAGCCTTCCGGCGGTCCTGAGGTTTGCAGGGGTCTGGACGATCACCGCGGTCTTCTATGCGGGCGGGTTCGTGCTCCATGCCAAGGCGCCCAGGCTGAAGCCCGCCGCCGTCGCCTTCGCCGGAACGGGGCTTGCGCTGATTCCCGTAACCGGCCTGGCGATGTACAACTTTGCGCTCCAGGACGGACCCGCGGCCTGGCTGGTGACCTCCGCTGTGGGCACGGCGGCCTATGTTGTGGCGGCAGTGCGGCTGGACAGCCGGGTCCTGGCGTTCCTGTCACTGAGTTTCCTCGTCTCCACAGCCTGGTCAGGCGTGTCCATGTTGGGCGGTGCCCTGGTCTGGTACTTCGCATCCCTGATCGGCCTCGCCGTGCTCCTGACATTGGCGAACCTGGCCAGGCCAAGGTGGCTTCCACCCGTCTATGTGAAACCGCTGCTGGTCCTGCATCCCTTCGTCGTTCCTTTCGTGGCGCTTGCGGCCACCTTCGTCCCGCGGTACCTCCGGCCGGGGGAGTACACCATGCTCATGGCGGTGAGCGCGCTCTACTTCGGTGTGATGGCACTCCCTCCCCGGAACACCTTCCGTCTCCAGCAGTTCCATGCGGCCAGAGCCGCGTCCACCCTTGCCGTCATGGCGGGCGTGAACGATTCGGGGGCGGAACTTGCCTACGTGCTGCTGGCCGGCCTGGTGCTGCTGGCAGCCCAGTCCTTGGGCGTTGCGTTTGGCGCACAGTACCTTTCGCGCTGGTTCCCGGCAGGCAACAGCGTTCAGCCGGGCAGGCGCTGGTGGACAGACGGGCTCCTGTGCTTCGGCCTTCAGCTGGCGCTGACCGTTGTCACGGCCGCCGTCGTTCTCCTCAACGAGGCGCAGTTGCCCGTGGGGATGCCATTGTTCCTGACGCTCGGTGCCGGACTGCTGCTCGCCTGGAAGCTGGGGAAGCAGGGGCTCTTGGCTGAGTGGCTTCCTGTGACGGCCCTTGTGGTGGCCGTGCCCTTCGTCCATGAACTGGGAGGATGGGCGGCGGCGGCGCTGCTGGCCGCCGGCGGGGCGTACTGGCTGCTGCGGGCCGTGTGGTCCGGGGGACCCTTGCGCAGGGTCTTTGTCCTTGCGGGCCGGCTGGGCCTGACGCTGGCTGTCCCGGCCGTGGCCACCGGAGTGTTGCCGGACGCCCTTGACCGTTCCGCGTGGGTGCTGGCTGCTTTCGTGGCGGCCGTGACTGGCCAGTTGCTGCTGGAGGCGGGGCTGATCCGCGCCGGAATTCGGACCTTGGCGCCGCGGCTTAGCCTCGCGGTGTTTGCGGGGGCCGGAATGGCGGCACTGCCCCTGGTCCTCCTTGCCGAACGCGCGCCGGGGCACCACTTGGCGGCAACTGCCCTTGTGGTCCATGTGCTGGCGGCTGCGGCGGCTGGCTGGATCCTCTTCCCATGGGCCGCCGGACGTGTTTCGAGCCGGCCCGGCGCTCTGCTGGCGCCAGCCTCCCTGGCCTGGGGAGGGGTCCTGTCCTTTGCAGGGGTGTCGCTCGCGCTGGGCAACACGGTGCTCCTCGTCGGCCTGTTGTATTTCGCCGCTCAGGGCCTGCGTCCAGCGGGAACCCCGGGCCGCCGCGGTCACTGGTGGGCGGCCCGCGGAGTGGCCACCGTCCTTGCCGGCACAGGCTATCTGCAATTGCTGGGGGACGGCGGCGGCCTGGTGCTGGCGGGCGAAGAACTCAGCCTTGCCGCCGTGGCCTTCCTTGCCCTGGCCCTGCAGATGATTCCCTCACTCGTGGCTGCAGTCCGGGGACACAACCGCAGCCTGGCGGCCATCGACGCCGCCGTGGTGCTGCCATTCATGGGTGCTGCCGCCGCCGTCGTGAGCCTGTCCGGGCGGTACGCTTCCGGGCCGTACTTGTCCGGCGTGACAGCGGAAAGCTGGCAGGCGGGTGCGGCCGCGATCGTCATGGCGGCATCGGCGGTGGCCGCCGGGTACCTGCTCAGGCGGGAACAGTTTACGGCTGTCTTCGCGCCGGCGGCGCTGCTCCTCCTGCTGGTGCTGCGTGGCGGCCACATCCACGACGTCGAGATCCTGCTCGGATCTTCGCGGCGTTCTGCGTGGCCATGGTGCCGGCGGCGCCGGGCCGGACGGCGAAGGGACTCTACTTCATCGCCGCCCGGATCCTCACGGCGGCCCTCGCCGCCGTCCTGGCGCATGACGTGTCGGCCTCCGCCGCCGTGGTGTCCCTGACGTTCGCCGGCGTCTTCGTCCTGCAGCACATCATCCGATGGCTCATGCGGGCGCGGCTGGAGGACATCCCTTTCCAGCAGGCCGCCGTGTGGGTGACGCTTGCTGCCCAGGCCGTACTCCCGGCGGCGTATCTGCTGCAGCCCGCAACCGACGGCGGCGGCCGCTGGGTTCTGCTGCTGGAGCTCATGCTCCTGCTGGTCTCGGCCGTGGTGGCCCGCCGGCTGTTCGTGGCACGGGGAGCCGAGTACTTGGCCATTCCGGCCGTGATCGCGGTGATGGTGGCTGCCGGACCCGAGCTGTCATTCCGGGCCGGCACCTGGCTGACAGAACCCCT
Source organism: Arthrobacter cavernae (assembly GCF_017368795.1). Lineage (GTDB taxonomy): Bacteria > Actinomycetota > Actinomycetes > Actinomycetales > Micrococcaceae > Arthrobacter > Arthrobacter cavernae. The sequence continues at coordinate 30,416 of NZ_JAFNLL010000007.1, forward strand.
CCTGGGCCGGGATGCCGTGCCGTTGTCCTTGTTGGCACTGTCCCTGCTGGTGACGGCCGCCCGGCTTCGTTTCCGCCCAGGAAGCGGAAACCTTGAGCGCTGGTATTGGCTGTCCGCGGCCTTTGGCTTCGCGGGGGCAGGCGTGCTGCTGTCGCTTGAGGGAGCACAAGGCATCATCGGGTTGGCGGTCCTCGTGCTGGCCGCCGTTGGCTTCGCCGCCTCCCACATCGAGCGCCTCCCGGGGTTCTATCCTCCGGCCGCAGCCGCGGGCCTCCTGGGCTCCACAGTGGCGGCCGACGGTGCCTTCGGCGATGGAACGTCCCCCTGGCTCGCCTTCCTCCCGTGGCTTGTTGGCTGCGCCGGTTTCGCCGCCGTGCTCTATGTTCTGCGGTGGTCCTTTGCGTCCGCCGTCGGGAGGCAGCCGTTGCGCCGGACCTCCCTCGCTGCGGCGGTGGGTACGGGCTTTGCGGCGGCTGCTGCCGCCGGCCTGCTGCGCGATGAAACTGCCCTGGCAGGCGCCGGCCTGCTGGTCATGGCCGCCACCGTGGCTGTCCTTGAAACGCCCCGGGCCATGCACTGGGCCGTGGCCGAGATCGCCGCCGTGGCCGTACTCGCCGCGCTGCAGCGGGCCGTCCTCTTCACCCACGGTTCCAAGCCGGAGATGTTCTGGGTGCTGCAGTGGTTTGTTGTCCTGGGGGCCGTTGTGGCAGGGCTGCGCTATATGTTCGGGAGCGGCCTGGACGGCCGGGTCCGGCTGGGCATTGCTGCGGGCCTGCTGTCCCTGAACAGCGCCTCCACTGCCATTTCGGGGACCGTGCCGCAGCAGCTGTGGGTGCTCGTGGCCCATGCATTGTTGCTGATTGCCGGGCTGCTCCTGGCCGAGAGGATGTTCGTGTGGTGGGGAGCCCTGGGCGTGGCATTGAGCGTCATGTGGGCCCTGCGCTCCTACGCGTATGCCATGCTCGCCGTGATCGCCCTGGGGTTGATCGCCTTTGCCGTCTGGCGCCTCAACCGCAGCAAGCCGCCGGCGCCGCTGCCCTGATACGGTTGCCTTCGAAGAGAGGAGCAAAGCATGGAATTCCTGGTTTTTCTGGTGATTGCGGCGGCCGTGGTTGTGGCCGTTCTGTGGGGCAGGAAGTATTTCCGCAAGGAAATCGACCGCGCCAAGCGCATCAACCGCGCCAACAAGGACAAATAGTCCAAAGACAAGTAGCCCACACACAAATAGCCACCGGGCAAATAGCCTAGGCCCGGCGGCTCCGGCACAGCGACTGGTACCAGTAGAACGACTCCTTGGGAGTCCGCTCCAAGGTGTCAAAGTCCACGTGCACCAGGCCGAAGCGCTGTGAATACCCCGCCGCCCACTCGAAGTTGTCCAGCAGGGTCCAGACGTAATAGCCCAGCAGCTCGACGTCGTGCGCAAGACCGCCGGGGCCGGTGGCCTGGAGCGCATGGCCGAGATGGTCGGCGATGTAGCCGATCCTGTTGGAGTCCTGGACCGGGCCCAGCACATGCTCCGGTTCCGGGAAGCTCGCTCCGCTCTCGGTGATGAAGATGGGCGGCAGGGCCGCACCGTACCGGTCCTTCATTTCACGTAGCAGCACGCCCAGATGGTCCGGGGCCACAGGCCAGCCAAAACCGGTGGTTTCGTACTCGGGGAAGGCAGCCAGATGGAAGGGCAGCCGCGACATGGCCGATGGCTGGCCTGCCCCGGCCTCAGCGGGGTCCCGGCCCGAGGCGACCTTCATGGGGTAGTAGTAGTTCAGCCCGTAGAAGTCCAGCGGCTGGTGGATGGTCTTCAGATCCCCGTCCGGGATGTTGCCCAGGGCCCGGAACCAGGGCCGCACGGGCAGCGGTGGTTTGGGATACCGGCCAAGAAGGATGGGATCGGCGTAGACGCGATTGAAGATCAGGTCGAATGCCTGGGCCATGAGGCGGTCGGACAGCCGTTTGCTCGCCGGACGGACCGGGGAGTGCATGTTGGACACGCCGATCCTTCCCGCGACGCCGGCGGCCCGGAGCGCCTGGACTGCCAGTCCGTGGCCGAGGAGCTGGTAGTGGGCGGCCGGCAGGGCATCAAACAGCAGGCTGCGGCCCGGCGCATGGACGCCCACTGCGTAGCCCTGCAGCGCAACGCAAACGGGTTCATTGAGCGTGACCCACTGCTCCACGCGGTCGCCGAACCGCGCGGCGGCCGCGGCCGCGTACGCTGCGAAACGCTCCGCCGTCGTACGGTTCATCCAGCCGCCCGCATGCTCCAGCGGCAGGGGCGTGTCCCAGTGGAAGAGCGTCACCATGGGGGAGATCCCGCCCTGGAGCAGCTTGTCGATCAGGCGGTCGTAGAAGTCCAGGCCCTGCTGGTTGATGGGGCCGGTTCCGCCGGGCTGGATCCTGGGCCAGGAGAGCGAGAAGCGGTAGGAATCGACGCCGAGCTCGCGCATGAGGGCGATGTCCTCGTCAGAGCGGTTGTAATGGTCGCAGGCGACGGCGGGAGAGTGACCGTCCACGATCGTCCCGGGCTTCTCCGCGAAGGCGTCCCAACTGGAAGGACCGCGGCCATCGGCGGTCAGGGATCCCTCGATCTGGAAAGCGGCCGCCGCGACGCCCAGCGTGAAGCCGGGATGCAGGCGGTTGGCGAGATCCTCCGCAGCTCCCGCGTTTTGGACGGTCATGTCCCTATCATCTACGGGCCCGACGGCGGTGGCAATGGCCCCGCGGGCCCCGATTCGCATCTGCCGCCGAATTCCGGCATACTGGATGAGTTGTTCAAGCGCTTCTTCGTGTCCCGATCCGGATAATGCCGGGTGCCAGGGTCCAGGCTGAAGCCCAAACATAACCCTGAACCCCATGGATTGCGGTCGAGTTTGCGTGAAAATCGCGACACGCCCGACCGCGGGGGTCGGTGCATCGGCAGGTTGAGGAACCCGGATTGATCCGGATTCAGCTTGTGCGGTGGGTGGTGGTACAGCCTCAAACGCTTCGGCGGCCACATGCAACACAAAAGTAAACAGAGCAGCCCTAACTCAGAGCAGCACTAACTGAAAGAGAGTCAGGCGACATGGCGGGACAAAAAATCCGCATCCGGCTGAAGTCATATGACCACGAGGTCATTGATGTTTCAGCGCGGAAGATCGTTGAGACGGTCACGCGCGCAGGCGCAACGGTAGTAGGCCCCGTGCCGCTGCCGACGGAGAAGAACGTGTACTGCGTTATCCGCTCTCCCCACAAGTACAAGGACAGCCGTGAGCACTTCGAAATGCGTACTCACAAGCGTCTGATCGACATCATCGACCCCACGCCCAAGGCTGTTGACTCGCTTATGCGTCTCGACCTGCCGGCCGACGTGAACATCGAAATCAAGCTGTAGGGAGGTGCTGAGAAAACTATGACCGCAACCCGTAATGTAAAGGGCCTGCTGGGCACGAAGCTCGGCATGACCCAGGTCTGGGACGAGAACAACAAGCTCATCCCGGTAACTGTCGTCCAGGCTGACTCCAACGTCATCACGCAGCTGCGCAACGCAGAGGTAGATGGCTACGTCGCCGTCCAGATCGGCTACGGCCAGATCGACCCCCGCAAGGTCACCAAGCCGCTGGCTGGTCACTTTGAGAAGGCCGGCGTAACTCCTCGCCGCCACGTCGTCGAACTGCGTACCGCAGACGCCGCTTCTTACGAGCTGGGCCAGGAGCTCTCTGTTGAGCTCTTCGAAGCCGGCCAGAAGATCGACGTCGTCGGCACCTCCAAGGGTAAGGGCTTTGCCGGTGTTATGAAGCGTCACGGCTTCCACGGCGTTGGCGCTTCCCACGGTGCACACAAGAACCACCGTAAGCCTGGCTCCATCGGTGGCGCATCCACCCCGAGCCGCGTCTTCAAGGGTCTGAAAATGGCCGGCCGCATGGGCGCCGAGCGTCACACCACGCTGAACCTCACGGTCCACGCTATTGACGTTGAGAAGTCGCTGCTCCTCATCAAGGGTGCCGTTCCCGGCGCCCGCGGACAGGTCGTACTCGTACGCACCGCCGTGAAGGGAGCCTAGTTAAATGACTAGCACTGTCAAGGTAGACCTGCCTGCAGAGATCTTCGACGTCCAGACCAACGTGCCGCTGCTGCACCAGGTCGTCGTCGCACAGCTCGCTGCTGCGCGCCAGGGTACCCACAAGACCAAGACCCGCGCTGAAGTTTCCGGTGCTGGCCGCAAGCCGTTCAAGCAGAAGGGTACCGGCCGCGCCCGTCAGGGTTCCATCCGTGCTCCTCACATGACCGGTGGTGGCATTGTCCACGGCCCGACCCCGCGTGACTACAGCCAGCGCACCCCCAAGAAGATGATTGCTGCTGCACTTCGCGGCGCACTCTCTGACCGCGCCCGCAACGGCCGCATCCACGTTGTTGCTGAACTGGTAGCCGGCACCAAGCCGTCCGCCAAGGAAGCACTGGCAACGCTGGCCGGCGTGTCCGAGCGCAAGAACCTGCTCGTTGTCATCGAGCGCGCCAACGATGTTGCTGCACTGTCCGTGCGCAACCTCGAGAATGTTCACGTTCTGTACGCAGACCAGCTGAACACCTACGACGTGCTTGTCTCTGACGACGTAGTCTTCACCAAGGCTGCCTACGAGGCATTCGTTGCCAGCAAGGCAAAGAACGAGGAGGATGCCAAGTGAGTGCAGCCACCATCAAGGACCCGCGCGACGTCGTGCTTGCACCCGTCGTATCGGAAAAGAGCTACGGCCTGATCGATGAGGGAAAGTACACCTTCCTGGTGGACCCCCGCTCGAACAAGACCGAGATCAAGCTGGCCGTGGAGAAGATTTTCTCCGTCAAGGTCGAATCGATCAACACCATCAACCGTGCCGGTAAGCGCAAGCGCACCAAATTCGGATGGGGACAGCGCAAGAGCACCAAGCGCGCCATTGTCTCCCTCAAAGAAGGCACAATCGACATCTTCGGCGGTCCGCTCGCGTAGCGGAGACCACTTTAACGAGGAAATAAATTATGGGAATCCGTAAATACAAGCCGACTACCCCGGGCCGTCGTGGCTCGAGCGTAGCCGACTTCTCTGAAATCACGCGATCGACTCCGGAAAAGTCGTTGCTGCGTCCGCTGCACAAGACCGGCGGCCGTAACAACACCGGTAAGATCACCACCCGTCACAAGGGTGGTGGCCACAAGCGCCAGTACCGTCTGATCGACTTCCGTCGCCACGACAAGGACGGCGTCAACGCCCGCGTTGCCGAAATCGAGTACGATCCGAACCGCACGGCTCGCATCGCCCTCCTGCACTACGTTGATGGCACCAAGCGTTACATCATCGCCCCGAACAAGCTGTCCCAGGGTGACGTCGTCGAGGCTGGCCCCGGCGCTGACATCAAGCCGGGCAACAACCTGCCGCTGCTCAACATCCCGGTTGGTACCACCATCCACGCTGTTGAACTGCGTCCGGGTGGCGGCGCCAAGATGGCCCGCTCTGCTGGTGCTTCGGTACAGCTCGTCGCCAAGGAAGGCCGTTTCGCCCAGCTGCGTCTGCCCTCCGGTGAAATCCGCAACGTTGACGTGCGCTGCCGCGCAACCGTCGGCGAGGTCGGCAACGCCGAGCAGTCGAACATCAACTGGGGCAAGGCCGGCCGTATGCGCTGGAAGGGCGTCCGCCCGACCGTCCGTGGTGTCGCCATGAACCCGGTCGATCACCCGCACGGTGGTGGTGAAGGCAAGACTTCCGGTGGCCGTCACCCGGTTAACCCGAACGGTAAGCGTGAAGGCCGCACCCGCCGCCCGAACAAAGAGAGCGACAAGCTTATTGTGCGTCGCCGCCGTACTGGCAAGAACAAGCGATAGGAGCCTGGACACATGCCACGCAGCCTGAAAAAAGGTCCTTTCGTTGACCAGCACCTCTTTGTGAAGGTCGCACGGGAAAACGATAAGGGCACCAAGAACGTCATCAAGACCTGGTCCCGCCGTTCGATGATCATCCCCGACATGCTCGGACACACGATCGCCGTTCACGACGGACGCAAGCACATCCCCGTGTTTGTCACTGAGTCGATGGTCGGGCACAAGCTCGGCGAATTCGCTCCCACGCGGACATTCCGCGGCCATGTCAAGGACGACCGTAAGGGCAAGCGCCGCTAGGCGCCTGCACTTACGTCATAGACGAGAGAAGGAAAGCAATGGAAGCCAAGGCAATTGCGCGTCACATCCGCGTAACGCCTATGAAGGCCCGGCGCGTCGTCAACCTTGTTCGTGGTAAGCAAGCGAATGAGGCTCTGGCAATTCTGAAGTTTGCCCCCCAGGCAGCTTCGGAGCCGGTATTCAAGGTAGTACAGTCGGCAATCGCCAACGCCCGGGTCCTCGCGGACCGCGACGGTGTTGCGTTTGACGAAGGTGACCTCATCATCAGCGAAGCGTTTGTTGATGAAGGCCCGACCATGAAGCGGTTCCAGCCGCGTGCCCAGGGTCGTGCATTTCAGATCAAGAAGCGCACCAGCCACATCACCGTGGTAGTCGCTACCCCGGAGAAAGAGGAGGCTCGCTAAGTGGGACAGAAAGTAAACCCGCACGGGTTCCGACTCGGCATCACGACGGACCACGTTTCGCACTGGTTCGCCGACAGCAACAAGCCGGGACAGCGCTACAAGGACTTCGTTCGCGAAGACATCAAGATCCGTCAGCTCATGTCCACGGGCATGGAGCGCGCCGGCATCGCCAAGGTCGAAATCGAGCGCACCCGTGACCGTGTCCGCGTGGACATCCACACGGCACGCCCGGGCATCGTCATCGGCCGCCGCGGCGCCGAAGCAGACCGCATCCGCGGCGAGCTCGAAAAGCTCACCGGCAAGCAGGTTCAGCTGAACATCCTCGAGGTCAAGAACCCCGAGATGGAAGCACAGCTTGTTGCCCAGGGCGTTGCAGAGCAGCTGACTTCCCGCGTGGCGTTCCGCCGTGCGATGAAGAAGGCCATGCAGTCCGCGCAGCGTGCAGGTGCCAAGGGCATCCGTATTGCTTGCTCGGGTCGACTGGGCGGCGCAGAAATGTCCCGCTCGGAGTTCTACCGCGAAGGCCGTGTGCCCCTGCACACCCTCCGTGCGAACATCGACTACGGCTTCTACGAAGCCAAGACCACCTTCGGCCGCATCGGCGTGAAGGTCTGGATCTACAAGGGTGACGTCACCGCCAAGGAACTGGCACAGCAGGCAGCTGCTGCTCCGTCCCGCGGCCGTGGGGCCAGCGACCGCCCGGGCCGCCCGGGTGGCGCTGACCGTGGCGACCGCCGTCGTCGTACCGACCGTCCGGCAGCTGAAGCAGCACCCGCTGCCGCAGAAGCTCCGGCAGCTGAGGCAGCACCCGCTGCTGCAGAAGGAGGACAGGCTTAAATGCTTATCCCACGTCGAGTCAAGCACCGCAAGCAGCACCACCCGGGTCGTTCGGGCGCTGCAACCGGCGGCACCAAGGTCACCTTCGGTGAGTTCGGTATCCAGGCACTGAGCCCGGCATACGTGACGAACCGTCAGATCGAGTCTGCCCGTATCGCGATGACCCGCCACATCAAGCGTGGCGGCAAGGTCTGGATCAACATCTACCCGGACCGTCCGCTGACGAAGAAGCCTGCCGAAACCCGCATGGGTTCCGGTAAGGGTTCTCCGGAATGGTGGGTCGCAAACGTCAAGCCGGGCCGGGTTCTCTTCGAACTCTCCGGTGTCAATGAAGAGGTAGCTCGCGAGGCCCTGCGCCTGGCAATCCACAAGCTCCCGTTGAAGGCACGCATTGTGCGTCGCGAAGGTGGTGAATAGAAATGGCAGTAGGGTCGAAGGATCTCGCACCCGCACAGCTGGACGGTTTCGACAACGAGCGTCTCGTTGAAGAACTCCGCAAGTCCAAGGAAGAGCTGTTCAACCTGCGTTTCCAGTCCGCCACCGGACAGCTGGAGAACCACGGTCGTCTGCGCGCGGTAAAGAAGGACATCGCACGCATCTACACCGTTCTCCGCGAGCGCGAACTGGGCATCCGTGCCGAGGTTGCCGCACCGGTTGTGGAAGCCAAGGAAGAAAAGAAGTCCAAGAAGGCAGAAGCCAAGGCTGAAGCTGGAGAGGACTCCAAGTGAGCGAGAAGGAAACTGTGACGGAAGCAGCAGCCAGCGCTGAACAGCGCGGTTACCGTAAGACGCGTCGCGGCTACGTTGTCTCTGACAAGATGGAAAAGACCATCGTTGTTCAGGTTGAAGACCGCGTGAAGCACGCTCTGTACGGCAAGGTTATTCGCCGCACCTCGAAGATCAAGGCTCACGACGAAGAGAACACCGCCGGCATCGGCGACCTCGTTCTCATCGCCGAGACCCGCCCGCTGTCCGCTACCAAGCGGTGGCGTCTGGTCGAGATCCTCGAAAAGGCCAAGTAAATCCCTGCCGGGCGCGCCCGGCCTGGATTGACTGGAAAGGTCCGTGTCCCGCAAGGGACGCGGGCCTTTCCCCGTTTCGGCCGCCGGGCCAGAACGTGCTAGGATATTGAGTTTGTATGGCGCCAATAGTGCGTTGTTCATTACCTCGTAAACAATCGTGCCCTGGCATACTGCCCCGCGCAGAGTTTTCTGCACGGGAAGCTGATGCTTTTGGCACGGGCGTTTAAGCCCGCTCTGGCAAAATCCAGGCAGGTCAAGAGACACCCCGATCAACCGTTCCGCAAGGCTCATTCCGTATGCACCATTTCGGTCTGAGAACCGGCGCGACGCAAGGAGTAAAAATTGATTCAGCAGGAGTCGCGACTGAAGGTCGCCGACAACACGGGTGCTAAGGAAATCCTTACCATCCGCGTTCTCGGTGGATCTGGCCGTCGCTACGCAGGCATCGGCGACGTCATCGTCGCCACCGTCAAGGACGCTATCCCTGGCGGCAACGTAAAGAAGGGCGACGTCGTCAAGGCGGTCATCGTCCGTACCAAGAAGGAACGCCGCCGTGCGGATGGTTCCTACATCAAGTTTGACGAAAACGCAGCTGTGATCCTGAAGAACGACGGTGACCCCCGGGGTACCCGTATCTTCGGCCCGGTTGGTCGTGAACTTCGCGACAAGAAGTTCATGAAGATCGTTTCGCTGGCCCCGGAGGTGCTTTAGTCCATGGCTAAGATCAAGAAGGGTGACCTCGTTCAGGTCATCACCGGCGCCAAGCAGGAACGCGGCGGAGACCGCGGCAAGCAGGGCAAGGTCTTGCGCGTATTCACCGACACCAACCGCGTGTTGGTCGAAGGCGTTAACCGCGTAACGAAGCACACCAAGGTCGGTCAGTCGCAGCGCGGCACCACCACCGGTGGCATCGAGGTCGTTGAGGCCCCGATCCACGTTTCCAACGTTGCTCTCGTTGACCCGTCCACCAAGAAGCCGACCCGCGTTGGTTTCCGTATTGAGACCGTTGAGAAGGATGGCGTCGCAAAGACCGTCCGTATCCGCGTGTCCAAGGCTTCCGGGAAGGACATCTAATGACTGAGACTCTCGAGACTCCGGTAAAGATCGTTCCGCGTCTGAAGACCAAGTACGCCGATTCCATCAAGAAGTCCCTTCTTGAGGAATTCAAGTACGAGAACGTGAACCAGGTTCCCCGCCTGGTGAAGGTTGTTGTGAACATGGGTGTTGGAGATGCCGCCAAGGACTCCAAGCTGATCGACGGCGCTGTCCGCGACCTCACCCTGATCACCGGCCAGAAGCCGCAGGTAACCAAGGCCCGCAAGTCGATCGCACAGTTCAAGCTGCGCGAAGGCATGCCGATCGGTGCACACGCAACTCTGCGTGGCGACCGCATGTGGGAATTCGTGGACCGTCTGGTCACGCTGGCACTGCCGCGTATCCGTGACTTCCGCGGCCTCAACGGCCGTCAGTTCGATGGCAACGGCAACTACACCTTCGGTCTGACCGAGCAGGTTATGTTCCACGAGATCGACCAGGACTCCATCGACCGCGTTCGCGGTATGGACATCACGGTTGTCACCACTGCCAAGACCGATGACGAAGGCCGCGCGCTGCTCAAGGCGCTTGGTTTCCCGTTCAAGGCCGAAGACTAATCTAACTACGTAACAGGTCCTTCGCTGAGGCTTCAGGCAGCAGCGAGGAAACCAGTACGAGGAAGGGCAAGAGCCCACAATGACTATGACAGATCCTGTCGCAGACATGCTTACGCGTCTGCGCAATGCAAACTCGGCATACCACGACACCGTGACCATGCCGTACAGCAAGCTCAAGGCACGCGTTGCCGACATCCTGAAGGCAGAAGGCTACATCGCTGCTTGGAAGGAAGAAGAAGCCGAGGTTGGCAAGAAGCTGACCATCGACCTGAAGTTCGGCCCGAACCGCGAGCGTTCCATCGCTGGCGTTCGCCGTATTTCCAAGCCCGGTCTGCGCGTTTACGCGAAGTCCACCAACCTGCCGCACGTGCTGGGTGGCCTGGGTATCGCAATCCTGTCCACCTCTTCCGGCCTCCTGACTGACAAGCAGGCCGGCAAGAAGGGCGTGGGCGGCGAAGTCCTCGCGTACGTCTGGTAACGGGAAAGGAAGAGAATAATGTCACGTATTGGACGTCTCCCCATCACCGTTCCTGCCGGAGTTGAGGTCAAGCTCGATGGCTCCGTCATCAGCGTCAAGGGTGCCAAGGGCGAACTGAGCCACACTGTGGCCAGCCCCATTGAGGTTGCCCTTGAAGAGAACACCTTGACGGTCACCCGTCCGAACGACGAGCGCGCCTCCCGTTCGCTGCACGGCCTGACCCGCACCCTGATCGCCAACATGATCCAGGGCGTCACCAACGGCTACGAGAAGAAGCTTGAAATCGTCGGTACCGGTTACCGCGTTCAGGCCAAGGGCGCTGACCTGGAGTTCGCTCTGGGCTTCAGCCACCCGGTCAACGTCTCGGCTCCCGAGGGCATCACCTTCACGGTAGAGGGTCCGACCAAGCTCTCCGTCGCTGGTATCTCCAAGCAGCAGGTCGGCGAGGTTGCTGCCAACATTCGCAAGCTGCGCAAGCCTGACCCCTACAAGGGCAAGGGTGTCCGTTACGCCGGCGAAGTCATCCGCCGCAAGGTCGGAAAGGCTGGTAAGTAAACCATGGCCATCGCAATTAACAAGAAGCGTACGAACAAGAGCAAGTCGGCTGCCCGCAGCCGTCGCCAGCTTCGTATCCGCAAGCGCATCACCGGTACGGCTGAACGTCCTCGTCTGGTCGTCAACCGTTCGGCACGTCACGTATTCGTCCAGGTTGTCGATGACAGCAAGGGTGTAACCGTGGCTTACGCTTCCACCCTGGAAGCGGACCTGCGTGCATTCGACGGCGACAAGACCGCCAAGGCCAAGCGCGTCGGCGAGCTCGTTGCCGAGCGCGCGAAGGCTGCAGGCGTCGAGGCTGTTGTCTTCGACCGCGGTGGTAACAAGTACCACGGCCGCATCGCCGCCGTCGCTGACGGTGCTCGCGAAGGTGGGCTGGCACTGTGACCGTTGAGAATAACGAAAAGGACATTCAGGTGACTGAAGCTGCAGCTGCTGAAGCAACTGAGACCGCTGCCGCTGCCGACGACCGCCGCGGCGGACGTCGTGGCGAGCGCGGCGAGCGTGGCCAGGGCCGCGGCGACCGTGGTGGCCGTGGTGGCCGCGACGGCGGTCGTGAAGCCGAGAAGAGCCAGTTCGTAGAGCGCGTTGTAACCATCAACCGCGTTGCCAAGGTCGTCAAGGGTGGTCGTCGCTTCAGCTTCACCGCCCTCGTCGTCGTCGGCGACGGCAACGGCATGGTCGGCGTTGGCTACGGCAAGGCGAAGGAAGTTCCTGCGGCTATCGCAAAGGGCGTTGAAGAGGCCAAGAAGTCCTTCTTCCGCGTTCCCCGCGTTGGCAACACCATCCCGCACCGCGTGCAGGGTGAGGCAGCAGCTGGCGTAGTCATGTTGCGCCCGGCTTCCGCCGGTACCGGTGTTATCGCTGGTGGTCCGGTCCGCGCGGTATTGGAGTGCGTGGGCATCCACGACATCCTCTCCAAGTCGCTCGGTTCTTCGAACGCCATCAACATCGTTCACGCGACCGTTGACGCTCTGAAGCGCCTCGAAGAGCCGGCAGCAGTGGCAGCACGCCGCGGCTTGCCGCTGGACGAGGTTGCTCCCCAGGCACTGGTGCGCGCCCTCCTGACCCAGAAGGCAGGTGCCTAGTCATGGCTAAGAACCTGATCCCCTCCGACGCTCAGTTGGAGATCACCCAGATCAAGGGCGTCGTTGGCGCCAAGCAGAACCAGCGCGACACCGTGCGGTCCCTCGGCCTGAAGCGGATCGGACACACCGTTGTCCGCACCGCCGACGCCGTGACCGTGGGCATGCTCAACACGGTTCCGCACCTCGTGAATGTAGAGGAGGCGAAGTAATGGCAGAGAACAAGACCGCCGCAGAGTCTGCTGAGAAGCAGAACGCTCTGAAGGTCCACCACCTGCGTCCCGCCCCGGGTGCCAAGACCGCCAAGACCCGTGTTGGTCGTGGTGAAGGCTCCAAGGGTAAGACCGCTGGTCGCGGTACCAAGGGCACGAAGGCCCGCTACCAGGTAAAGGCTGGCTTTGCCGGCGGCCAGCTGCCGCTGCACATGCGCCTGCCGAAGCTGCGCGGCTTCAAGAACCCGTTCCGGGTTGAGTTCCAGGTTGTAAACCTGGACAAGCTCAACGAGCTGTTCCCGGAAGGTGGCGTTGTCACCGTTGAGACCCTGGTCGAGAAGGGTGCCGTTCGCAAGAACCAGCCCGTCAAGGTCCTGGGCACCGGCGACATCACCGTCAAGGTTGATGTCACCGCACACGCTTTCTCCTCCAGCGCAGCTGAAAAGATTGCAGCAGCAGGCGGTTCCACCACCGCCCTCTAAGGGTTGGTGGGGCATCTGCCCGTTGTAAAAAAGACTCCCGGCGTACGGGGCTTCGGCCCCGGATGCCGGGAGTTTTTTTATCTGCGGGAGTCTGTCGATTGTTCGCATGGCGCATCGAGCCGTTAGACTCGGGTGTTGGGTTTCAACGAGCCCTTCAACACCCTTGAACTTTCTACTCAGGAGGACGCTTGCTAAGCGCATTCGGCCGGGCGTTTCGGACGCCTGATCTGCGACGCAAGTTGTTGTTCACGCTGGGAATCATCACAATCTTCCGCTTGGGAGCTTTCATCCCCTCGCCTGGTGTGAACTACCAGAATGTCCAGCAATGTTTGCGGAACGGCGAAACCCAAGAGGGCCTTTACCAGCTCGTCAACCTGTTCAGTGGCGGCGCGCTGCTGCAGGTCTCGGTCTTCGCCCTGGGCATCATGCCGTACATCACGGCCAGCATCATCGTGCAGCTGCTCCGGGTGGTCATTCCCCGGTTCCAGATGCTCTATGAAGAGGGCGCTTCAGGCCAGTCCAAACTGACGCAGTACACGCGGTACCTGACCATCGCGCTGGGTCTGCTGAACGCCACCACCCTGGTGTCGCTGGCCCGTTCCGGTCAGCTGCTGCCCGGCTGTGCGCTGCCGCTCATTCCTGACACGAGCATCATCACCACGATCCTGCTCATCATCACCTTGACCGCGGGTACCGGCCTCATCATGTGGATGGGCGAGCTCGTCACCGAAAAGGGTGTGGGCAACGGCATGTCGCTGCTCATCTTCACCTCCATCGCGGCGACCTTCCCGCTCTCCCTGGGCGCCATCTGGAACTCCAAGGGCCCGGGAACCTTCTTCACGGTCCTGCTGATCGGCCTCGTCACCGTGGCCCTCGTGGTGTTCGTGGAACAGTCCCAGCGCCGCATCCCGGTCCAGTACGCCAAGCGCATGATCGGGCGGCGGACCGTGGGCGGCACCAGCACCTACATCCCCATCAAGGTGAACATGGCAGGCGTGATCCCCGTGATCTTCGCATCCTCCATGCTGTACCTGCCGGGGCTGATCTCACAGTTCAACCAGCCCAAGGCCGGTGAGCAGCTGGCACCGTGGGTTGAGTGGATCAACAACAACCTCACCCGCGGCGACCACCCCATCTACATGGCGCTCTACTTCGCCATGATCGTGTTCTTCACCTACTTCTATGTGGCCATCACCTTCAACCCTGAAGAAGTGTCGGACAACATGAAGAAGTACGGTGGATTCATTCCGGGCATCCGGGCGGGTAAACCGACCGCGGACTACCTGCAGTATGTGCTTTCCAGGATCACCCTGCCTGGAGCCCTCTACCTGGGCTTCGTGGCGCTGATCCCGTTGGTCGCACTTGTCCTGATCAATGCCAACCAGAACTTCCCGTTCGGTGGCACCTCAATCCTGATCATGGTGGGTGTTGGCCTGGAGACCGTCAAGCAGATTGATGCGCAGCTACAACAACGTCACTACGAAGGGCTTTTGCGATGACGAGAATGCTGATCATTGGACCTCCCGGTTCGGGCAAGGGAACGCAGGCGGACCGGATTTCCGGGCGCCTGGGCGTAGTCGCCATCTCCACCGGCGATATCTTCCGTGCCAACGTCAAGGGCGAAACGCCGCTGGGCATCGAAGCCAAGAAGTACATGGACGCCGGCGACTTTGTTCCGGACAGCGTTACCAACAACATGGTGCGCGACCGCCTCAGCCAGGACGACGTCGAGAACGGCTTCCTCCTAGACGGTTACCCGCGCACCACCGCGCAGGTTGACTACCTCGACCAGATTCTGGCCGAAGGCCAGCAGGAGCTCGACGTCGTGCTCCAGCTGACTGCCGACGACGAGGAACTTGTTGCCCGCCTGCTGGGCCGTGCCAAGGAAACCGGCCGCTCGGACGACAACGAAGCCGTGATCCGCCACCGCCTGGACCTCTACCACGAGCAGACCGAAGTGGTTGTGGCCAAGTACGCCGAGCGCGGCATCCTGACCCAGGTTGACGGCATCGGCGGCATCGACGAGGTCACCGACCGCGTCCTCGCCGCGATCGAGGCAACCAAGGCGGTCTAAACGCCGCCCGCATGACACTGCTGAAAACGGTGTGTCCCGTACCATGGGTGCGGGACACACCCTTTTCGTTTTCCGGGGCGGCCGGCCGGTACATGATGGGGCGGCCTGGAGGTCGGCTCAATTTCGACCACGCTCTCGGATGCGGGAAAATGGTTGGAGCACGGAGCCTGATCGGCTCCCACAGCAAACACCCAGAGGAGAACATGGCCTTCGGTCAGCCCCGCATTGAATACAAGACCAACGAGCAGATGCGCAAGATGCACGAGGCCGGACTGGTCCTCAGCCGCGCACTCGACGCTGCCGTTGCCGCCGCGAAACCGGGCGTTACCACGCGGGAGCTCGACGCCGTGTTCGCCGCGGTCCTCAACGACGCCGGCGCCAAGTCCAACTTCCTCGGCTACCACGGCTTCCCTGCCACCATCTGCGCCTCGGTCAACGAAGAAGTGGTCCACGGCATCCCCGGCGACCGCGTGCTGCAGGACGGCGACATCATCTCGATCGACGGCGGCTGCATCGTGGACGGCTGGCACTCGGACTCCGCCCGCACCGCGATCGTGGGCACCGCCGATCCCGAAGACCAGCGCCTCTCCGACGTCACCGAGGCCGCCATGTGGCGCGGCATCGCGGGCCTGGCCAAGGGCAAATTCGTGGGCGACGTCGGCAACGCCGTGGACGACTACGTCTCCTCCGTCCCGGGCAAGCCGCTGGGCATCCTGGAGGACTACGTGGGCCACGGCATCGGCTCCGAGATGCACATGGCGCCCGACGTCCTGAACTACCGCACCAGCCACCGCGGGCCCAAGATCCGCCCGGGCCTGTGCCTGGCGATCGAGCCCATGCTGGTCCGCGGCAGCATCGAAACGCTCACCCTCGACGACGACTGGACGGTGGTCACCACCGACGGCAAGCGCTCCTGCCAGTGGGAGCACTCCGTTGCGGTCCACGAGAAGGGCATCTGGGTCCTTTCCGCGCCCGACGGCGGTGCGGCGCAACTGGCGCCGCTCGGCGTCGTGCCCGTCCCGATACCGTAAGACCCAACCCACAAGCCCGCCGTTGCCCGAAGGCCGCGGCGGGCTTTTTCATTGCCTGGCGGGTTCTGCCGGCCCCGCTGGGGCGACGCTTGTGTGCTGGGGTGTGTGCCGGGCCACGCCCCAGATGAAGTCCCGGTGAAACCCGGCTTCCAGTCTCGGGAACAGTGCCGTACAACTCGGCCACACGGCCCGTTTTCGGGAATTCGGCTCCATTCGCCTGCCTAGGCTTTCAAAGGCGCTCACGGCAAATGGAGGTTCGAAAGTCATGTCCACAATGGTGGAAAATCGCAGGCAGATGGGCATCACTGCCCCGCCCCCGCCACTTCGGCGGCGGAGGCGATGGCCGTGGAAATCCTGGCTTCTGTTTCTGCTCTTCGCCGGGCCGAATGTGGCGCTATTGATCGTGTTCACCTACAAGCCGCTGCTGCAGTCCTTGTACTACTCCACGCTCCAATGGAACATCGGCTCGGCGACCGCCCGGCAGGTCGGCCTGGGCAACTACATCGACTGGTTCACGGATCCCACAACTGCGCACGTTGTCATGGTGACCGTGGTCTTCACGATCGCCACCGTCGGCGGGGGCATGGTGCTCGGCCTTGCCTTGGCTGTGCTACTCAACCGCAGGCTTCGCGGACGCGGTGCGGCAAGGACCGTTGTAGTGGCACCCTATGTACTGTCCGGCGTCGCAGTCGGTCTGCTTTGGCTTTTTGTGTTCGACCCCAACTTCGGCATTTGTGCAGCCCTGCTGCGAGCGGTCGGACTGGCCTCGCCTGACTGGTACAACGATCCCCAGTGGGCGCTGCTCATGGTGATCGTGGTCTACCTCTGGAAGAACGTCGGCTACGTGGCACTTGTTTACCTGGCCGCCTTGCAGACCGTGCCGGCGGACCTGCTCGAAGCCGCCGCGCTGGACGGCGCAACGCCCTTCCACGCATTCCGGAGGATCGTTCTTCCGCTGCTGGGGCCCACCACGTTCTTTCTGGCGGTCACCACGCTGCTGAGCTCCTTGCAGTCCTTTGACATCATCCAGGCGATGACCCAGGGCGGACCCCTGGAAGGCACCACCACCATGATGTACCAGATCTACCAGGAAGGCTTCCAGACCGGACGCGCCGGATACTCGTCCGCTGTGGCCACAATCCTGTTCGTCGTTCTCCTGCTGGTCACCTTTGTCCAGATGAAATACGTCGAGAAGAGAGTGCATTACTGATGGCTGCGATTGTTGATTCCGGACGACGCCGGGCGGGCAAAGCAGGCTCGTACCTCTGGCTCGCTGCGGCCGTGGCTGTGATGGTGCTGCCGCTGGTGTGGATGATCCTGGCCTCCTTCAAGGAACGGGACGAGATCTACACGGTGCCGGCTCAATGGCTACCGGCGAGTTTCGACCTCTCCAACTATGCCGCTGCCTTGGCGGCAGTGCCATTCGGGAACTTCTTCCTGAACAGCGTCATCACAACGGTGATCGGCGCGGGCATCAAGATGGCTCTCGGCCTGACGACGGCCTACGCGGTGGTCTTTCTGGAGTTTCCCTTCAAGAAATTCATCTTCGGGCTGACCGTCTTCGCCCTCTTGGTCCCGCAGCAGATAGTGATCATCCCGAACTACACGCTGATCGCCGAACTTGGCTGGATCAACACCTACCAGGGGATCATCGTCCCGGGCCTTGCCAGCGCCTTTGGGACCTTTCTGTTCCGCCAGCATTTCCTCACCCTGCCGGTCTCCATCCTGGAAGCCGCTGCGCTTGACGGAGCCAGCCACTGGACCCGGCTGTGGCGGTTCATCGTGCCGATCTCCGCACCCACCATGTCCGCCGTCGCACTGGTCTCGATTGTTTCCGAATGGAACGAGTACCTGTGGCCCCTGCTCGTGGTCGACCGGGCGGACATGATGACGCTTCCGCTGGGCCTCACCCTCCTGCAGAACAACGACGGCGTCACCAATTGGGGCGTCCTCATGGCCGGTACCGTACTGGTCACCGCCCCCGTGCTGGCCGTCTTCTTCGCACTGCAGCGCCGCATCGTATCCGGCCTGACGGCCGGGGCAGTCACAGGCTAGTCACTACCGCCGAACCCACAACACCCACCACAGATTTCACCGCAAAGATTCACAAGATCAGATCAGAGGAGAACCATGTCCGTTGTTCCAGCAACCAATCTCAACCGACGGCGTCTGCTGCAGCTTGCCGCCTTGCTCGGCGGCACCGCAACGCTTGCCGCATGCGGAGGCCCCGCAGTGGGAGGATCCGGCGAGACAGCCCAGGCCGGTGCCACCGACTGGGCCGGCATTACCCCTGCCAAGGAGATCACCTGGTGGAGCAATCACCCGGGTGCCTCCAAGGCGGTTGAGGAAGAGCTCATCAAACGCTTCCAGGCTGCCGAGGGCATCAAGGTCAACCTCGTTACTGCGGGCGCGAACTACGATGAGGTTGCGCAGAAATTCCAGGCGGCCTCTGGTGCAAACAACATCCCGGACCTGGTAATCGCCAGCGACGTCTGGTGGTTCCGCTACATGATCAATGGACAGATCCTTCCGCTGGACGGCCTCGCCAAGCACCTTGAGTTCAACACGGACGATTTCAACAAGACCCTCTTTGACGACTACAACTTCAGTGGCAATCACTGGGCTGTGCCCTATGCCCGCTCCACGCCGCTGTTCTACTACAACAAGAAGGTCTGGCAGGCCGCGGGGCTTCCGGACCGTGCCCCCAAGAGCTGGGACGAATTCGACCAGTGGGCACCCAAGATCGCCGCTTCGGCGGGTGTGGTGCCGCTTGGCCTGGGCAAGGGAACATCATGGGCCGCCTGGTGGTTCTGCAACATCCTCTGGGGCCGCGGCGGGGCGTACTCCAAGGACTGGACCATGACGCTTGATACGCCGGAAGCCATCGAGGCCGCCAAGTACGTCCAGAAGCTCATCTTTGAGGACAAGACGGCGGCAGTAACGGCCAAGGACCAGGTGGCAGACTTCGGTGCCGGACTCACCGGATGCACCCTCGCCTCCACGGGCTCATTGTCCGGGATCCTGAAGGCGGCACAGTTCGAGGTTGGCACCGGCTTCCTCCCCGAGGGACCCAAGGGTCAGGCCTGCCCGACCGGTGGCACGGGCCTGGCAATTCCGGCCAAGAAGTCACCGGAGCAGCAACTGGCCGCCGCAAAGTTCCTCAAGTTCCTCACAAACACCGAGAACACCGCGTACTTCTCATCCAACACCGGGTACATGCCGGTCCGCACCTCGGCCCGCGATGGAGCCACCATGGCACAGGTCTACGCCAAGACCCCGCAGTTCCGGACCGCCGTCGACCAGCTTCAGACGACGCGTGTCCAAGACTGGGGCCGCGTGTTCGTTCCGGGCGGCGACAAGGAACTGACCACCGCGCTGGAGAAGATCATGCTTCAGCAGGCAGATCCGTCCAGTTCGTTCGCCACGGCGAGTAGCGCCATCGAGAAGTCGTTCGAACAGAACGTGAAGTCCTACCTGTAGGGACCTTCGGAATCGCCGGAATCCGGCGGATTCGGCCCGGCAGCGCAGAATGGTTTCATGACCGTACATCCAATGAGTGCAGGGCAGGCAGCGATCACTGATGTGCCCGGAGTCCGGGTGGGACATACCCAGAAGTACGACGACGGCTGGCTGAGTGGGGTGACCGTGGTCCTGCCGCCGCCGGGGACCGTGGGATCGGTGGACGTGCGTGGTGGCGGCCCCGGCACCCACGAGACCGACGCCCTGGACCCCACCACACTCGTGTCAACGGTGGATGCCGTAGTCCTCGCTGGTGGCAGCGCCTTCGGCCTGGCGAGTGCCCATGGCGCCCAGCGCTGGTGTGAAGAACAGGGCCGCGGCTTCCCGGTGCCCGGCGGTGTGGTGCCGATTGTCCCCGCAGCCGCCATCTTCGACCTCGGGCGCGGCGGCGACTTTGCCGCCCGGCCGGATGAAGCCATGGGCTACGCGGCGGCGGCCGCCGCCCACGCCTCGGGCGAGCACGCCGACGTCGGACGCGGCAATGTGGGTGCCGGCACCGGCGCGCTGCTGGGCCGTGGCCAGTTCAAGGGCGGCATCGGCACCTCCTCCATCACCCTGGACAACATTTCAAACGAGGGCCCTGTGATTGTGGGAGCCATCGCCGTGGTGAACGCCCTAGGCGCTCCCATGGGCATCGCAGGTGGCGGCAATTCGACGCCGGAGGGCCTGGAACCCGGCAGCGCGCGTCTAAGGGAGGAACGACCGAGCGCGCAGAGGGTTTCAGATCCTCCGGACCTCAACACAACTTTGGTCGTAGTCGCCACGAATGCCGTCCTGGACCCCGCCGAGTGCAAGCGCACCGCCGGTGCCGCCCACGCCGGACTCGCCAGGGCCTTGAACCCGAGCCACACCCTCGCCGACGGCGACACCGTGTTCGCGCTGGCGACCGGCGCCGTCGTGCTCGACCGCAGCAGCGAGCAGGCCCGCCAGGTCTCGCTCATTACGCTGCAAAGCGCCGCGGCGGAGGCCACGCGCCTGGCGATCCTGGACGGCGTCGCGCAGGCCAAAAGCATCACGACGCCGGCGGGGGACTTCCCTGCCTACCGGCCTGCGGGGGAGTGACTGTGGGCTGCGGGTGGGCTCCGATAAACGGATTTAACTTTCCCGCCTCTTTGGCGTAATGTTGTCTGTTGGTTGTCTGTACAGCCACGCCCTTTTTGGTGTGGTGGCTGGTACGCGGCCACACCAACAAAAAACGTCCGCAGGATTTTCGGTGACTACCGGAGGACTGCGGCAAACAACAGTTAGCGGAGGATATGGCCAAGAAGGACGGGGTCATTGAGATCGAGGGCGTTGTGACTGAGGCGCTGCCCAACGCGATGTTTCGTGTTGAGCTCACCAACAAGCACGTCGTTCTCGCACACATCTCTGGGAAGATGCGTCAGCACTACATCCGAATCCTCCCTGAGGACCGAGTAGTGGTGGAGCTGAGCCCATACGACCTCACACGTGGTCGTATCGTCTACCGCTACAAGTAAATTGCTGGGCGGCCAAGGCTAAACACCGGAGCCGCTCCAGCTGACCAACTGCAACACGCAAAGGAACGCCATGAAGGTCAAGCCGAGCGTCAAGCAGATCTGCGACAAGTGCAAAGTGATCCGCCGTAATGGCCGGGTCATGGTGATCTGCGAGAACCCGCGCCACAAGCAGCGCCAGGGCTAATTCCCGTCAGGGAATCAGCGCCCGCAAGGGCAAACCTGGGCTGTGCCCACGCAAGTAAATAAGGCAGCACAAGCTGAATTGGGACGTACTGAGCCCGGACAGCTAACCCCCGGTCGGAGGCTGGGGCCGCACTGAAAGTGCGGGTGTACTGCCTACGACCTCCGGTTTATTCAAGGAGTACTGCCAATATGGCTCGTCTCGCTGGCGTAGACATTCCCCGCGAAAAGCGGTTGGAAATTGCGCTTACTTACATCTACGGCGTGGGCAAGACCCGTGCACACGAAACCCTGGCTGCCACTGGCATCAGCGCTGACGTCCGCGTTAAGGACCTCACCGATGCCCAGCTGGTTGAGCTGCGTGACTACATTGAAGGCAACTACAAGGTTGAGGGTGACCTTCGCCGCGAGGTAGCCGCTGACATCCGCCGCAAGGTTGAGATCGGCAGCTACGAAGGCCTGCGCCACCGCAAGGGCCTGCCCGTACGCGGACAGCGTACGAAGACCAACGCACGTACCCGCAAGGGCCCGAAGCGTACCGTCGCTGGCAAGAAGAAGGCCGGCCGCTAGAAATAGCGTTCCGCTTTCCCCCATAACTTTCTGTAGGAGAAATAATGCCCCCGAAGACTCGTGGCGCGGTTCGCAAGCCGCGTAAGAAGGACAAGAAGAATATCGCGCTTGGCCAGGCGCACATCAAGAGCACCTTTAACAACACCATCGTGTCCATCACGGACCCGAACGGTGCTGTAATCTCCTGGGCTTCCGCCGGTGAGGTTGGCTTCAAGGGCTCCCGCAAGTCCACCCCGTTCGCCGCCCAGATGGCTGCCGAAGCCGCTGCAAAGCGTGCCCAGGAGCACGGCCTGAAGAAGGTCGACGTGTTCGTCAAGGGACCGGGTTCCGGACGCGAAACCGCTATCCGCTCGCTGCAGGCCGCTGGCCTCGAGGTTGGCTCCATCCAGGACGTCACCCCCGCAGCGCACAACGGTTGCCGCCCGCCGAAGCGTCGCCGCGTCTAATTAGGTTTTGCCTGCCTGCCGGCCGGGCCTGCTGCGGGACAGTCTGACTGTCCCGCAGCATGGTCCGGCTGGCCAGGCTGGAAACCGAAGCCGATTTCCACCACCTGTGTTGCGTCATATAGCGGATGCTCGCCGAAAGGAAACCTAAGTGCTCATTGCACAGCGCCCCACCCTGTCTGAAGAAGTTGTATCCGAGAACCGCTCCCGCTTCGTCATCGAACCGCTGGAGCCGGGCTTCGGCTACACCCTCGGAAACTCCCTCCGCCGTACCCTGCTCTCCTCCATCCCCGGTGCCGCTGTAACCAGCATCCGGATCGATGGCGTGCTGCACGAGTTCACCACGGTTCCGGGTGTCAAGGAAGATGTCACCGAGATCATCCTTAACATCAAGAACCTCTCCGTGTCCTCCGAGCACGACGAGCCGGTTGTTGCGTACCTGCGCAAGCAGGGCCCCGGAATCGTCACCGCTGCGGACATCGCTCCGCCGGCCGGCGTCGAATTCCACAACCCGGATCTGCACATCGCCACCCTGAACTCGAAGGGCAAGTTCGAACTCGAACTGACCATCGAGCGCGGCCGTGGCTACGTTTCGGCAGCTCAGAACAAGTCCGGCGACTCCGAGATCGGCCGTATTCCGGTCGACTCGATCTACTCGCCGGTCATGAAGGTAACTTTCCGCGTGGAAGCTACCCGTGTTGAGCAGCGCACCGACTTCGACAAGCTGATTGTCGACGTCGAGACCAAGCAGGCAATCGCCCCGCGCGACGCCGTTGCTTCCGCAGGCACCACCTTGGTGGAACTGTTCGGTCTGGCTCGTGAGCTGAACACCGCAGCTGAAGGTATCGAGATTGGCCCGTCGCCGACGGACGCTGCCCTGGCAGCGGACATGGCACTGCCGATCGAGGACCTGGACCTCACCGTCCGTTCCTACAACTGCCTCAAGCGTGAGGGCATCCACACCGTGGGTGAACTCGTTGCCCGCTCCGAGGCTGACCTGATGGACATCCGTAACTTCGGTGCGAAGTCCATCGATGAGGTCAAGGCAAAGCTGGTTGAACTGGGTCTGTCCCTCAAGGACTCCCCTCCCGGTTTCGACCTGGCAGCCCGCGCCGCAGCCATCGAAGAGGACGACGCCGCGTTCAGCGACGACGAGCTCTAACAAGCAGATCTTGGCCGCCGGTTCCATGTTTGGATCGGCACGGCCTACACAACAGGAGAAACAATTATGCCTACCCCCACTAAGGGTCCGCGCCTCGGAGGCGGTCCGGCTCACGAGCGTCTGATGCTCGCGAACCTGGCAGCTGCTCTGTTTGAGCACAAGCGCATCACCACCACGGTCACCAAGGCCAAGCGCCTGAAGCCGTACGCAGAGCGCCTGGTCACCTTCGCCAAGCGTGGCGACCTCGCTTCCCGCCGCCGCGTTCTCGGCCTGATCAGCAACAAGGGCGTCGTCCACGAGCTGTTCACCGACATCGCCGGCGCAGTTGCCAACCGCGATGGTGGCTACACCCGCATCACCAAGATCGGCAACCGCAAGGGCGACAACGCTCCCATGGCTGTCATCGAACTGGTTCTCGAGCCGGTTTCCGCCAAGCAGGCCGTCGTAGCCGAGGCTACCCAGGCTGCTGCCAAGGCTGCTCCGGCTGCCGAGGTTGTCGAGGAAGAGGTCGTTGAGGCCGAAGCCGTCGAGACCGAGGCTGTTGAAGCTGAAGCTGAAGCTGCTGAGACCGAAGTCGCTGAAGCTGAAGAGGCTCCGGCCGCTGAGGACAAGAAGTAATTCACTGAATTCTTCACAGTAGACTTAAGTCTATGAAAGAACAAAAACCCGCTGCCCCCGTCTTGGGGGGCGGCGGGTTTTTGCGTGTCCGGCTTGATCTTTCCTACGACGGCGGCCCGTTCAACGGCTGGGCCGTGCAGCCCGGGCTGCGGACCGTGCAGGGCTCCCTGGAGGAAGCCCTGGCCTTGATCCTGCAGCGGCCCGTCCGCGTGACGGTCGCGGGCCGCACCGACGCCGGCGTCCACGCCCGCGGCCAGGTGGTCCACCTGGACGTGAGCGAGGCCGAGTGGCTGGGACTGCCGCGCGGGCACGAACTCGATCCCGCCGTCGCGCTCCTGCGGCGCCTCCGGGGCGCCCTCAGCCGAGGGCTGGGTGACCTGACGGGGGCCGTGGAAGTGCACGACGCCGGCCTGGCGCCGGAGGGTTTCGACGCCCGGTTCTCTGCCTTGTGGCGCCGTTACAGTTACCGCATCGCGGACGGTCCCGCCGGCTGGGATCCGCTCCTGCGCGGGCTCACGCTCTGGCACAAGCAGCATCTCGACGTCGGGCTCCTCAATGAGGGTGCCGCGCAGCTGCTGGGGCTGCAGGACTTCCGTTCCTACTGCAAGCCGCGCGAAGGTGCCACCACCATCCGTGAGCTGCAGCGTTTCGAATTCGCCCGGGGGAGCGACGGCGTCATCACCGCCACGGTGCAGGCGGACGCCTTCTGCCACAACATGGTGCGGTCCCTGGTGGGCTCCGCGCTGCGCGTGGGGGAGGGGCTCGAGGCGCCGCAATGGCTGCACGAGCGCCTGCTGGCCAGGACCCGCGACGCCAAGTCCGTACTGGCTGCCCCGCACCCGCTGGTGCTTGAGGAAGTGGCCTACCCCTCGGACGCCGAGCTATTGACGCGGGCCGAGCTCACCAGGGCTCGACGGGAATAGCAAACATAATTGAATGGCCCCCTCCCGGTTCTGGGTACCGGGAGAGGGCCTGGTTGGCCAGCGGCGGTTCTGGGTGCCGCGGCTGGCCGGTCTGGTGGCGCCTCATGGGCGCCTGTTATGCAGCCGCTGTTACGGCAGTCCCAGAGCCGCTTTCACGCCATTCGCCAGCTCGCCGAAGTACCCGTCCAGGGCGAGCCCGAAGACACCTACTCCGGCGACGATGATCATGGCGATGAAGCCCGCCAGTATTGAATACTCCGTGGCCGTGGCCCCCCGCTCGCTTGCCAACAGGGAGATCATCTGACTGAGTTTGCGTTTCATGATTTGCTCGCCTTTCACTCGTTGAATTGGCATTAGGAGAAGGCCTCGATGATTTTCATGACCGCGGGGCCCAAGAGGATGATGAAAAGCGTCGGGAAGATGCAGAAGATCAGCGGGAAAAGGATCTTGACCGGGATCTTCATGGCGTGTTCCTCAGCCCGCTGCCGCCGTTTGGTCCGCATTTCCTGTGCCTGGGCCTTGAGGACCTTGGCGATCGCAATACCGTAGGCATCAGCCTGGACAACGGCTCGGATGAAGCTCCTGACGTCCGGAACATCCACGCGCTCGGAAAGAGCCAGATAGGCGTCCTTGCGGCTGCGGCCCACCTGGATGTCCTGCAACGTCCGGATGAACTCATCGGCCAAGGGGCCTTTGCCGTTCTCCGCCGTACGTGCCATGGCGGCTTCGAAGCCCAGGCCGGCCTGGACAGAGATCAGCATTTGGTCGAGCGAATTGGGCAGTTCCGTCCGAATGGTTTCCCGCCGCTTTTGAGCATTGGAACGGATCAGCAGATCCGGGACGAAATAGGCCAGGGCCATGACGGCGACACCGAGCAGGAACCGCCCGGCCGAGCGCTCCCCAAGGAACAGCAGCAGCCCGAGCGTGGCGCCGCCGAGTGCCAGCAGCGGTTTGACCATCAGCACCCTGCCGAGCGGCCAGTCCTTTGGCCGGCCGGCGCCGGCAAGCTGTTTGTCGAGCCAAGCCACGTAGCTGCCTGGCACCAGTTGACGTGACAGGGCTGTCAAACGCTGCCGTGTGTCGAGGGACTGACGTGCAGTTGCCGCGCGTACACCCAGATTGGTCCGGATATTGCGCAGGCCGACCCTGTCCCCGGTGAACGCTAGCCAGACCATCCAAGAAATAGGGGCCACAATGGCCAACATGGCCGCATATGCGATGAATTGCATGGTGGATCCTCCCTAGTACTTTGGCTTGATCAGCCGGCTGAGCCAGAAGGCTCCCAGGCTGAGCATCACCACTGCAACGGCGATCATGACGTAGCCGGGCACGGTTGAGGTGAAAGTTTGGGCGTAGACCGGGTTCATGAACTGCAGCGCGATGAACATCACCACAGGCAGCGCCAGCAGCACCAGCGCAGACATCCGCCCTTCTGCGCTCAGTGCCTTGACCTGGCGCCGGATCTGGTTGCGGTCGCGGATGGTCTCGCCAACGTGGTCCAGCACTTCGGCCAAGTCGCCCCCGACTTCCCGGTGGATTTCGATTGCCTGGGCAATCCAGCTGAAGTCTTCGCTCTGGGTCCTGATGGCAACATCGTTCAGGGACTCGCCGAGATCCCGCCCGATACGTGTTTCGTTGACGATCCTGCCCATTTCTTCGGCCATCGGGGCTTCGCTCTCCTGGGCAGCAGCGTCCACCGCCCGCAAGAGGCTGTGGCCAGCCCGCATCCCTCCGGTCAGCATCTGGAGAGTATCCGGTACCTGCTCATCGAATTTCGCCGCCCGCCGCGACGTCAGCACCTTGAGGAGTGCGGCAAGGACCAGGACGGCGATCAGGGCCATCAGGATGGCGAAAACAAGGCCGCCCAGAATGAAGCCGGTGACGCCGGCGAACGTAACCACGATGCCGGCCAACAAGACGTAGTCGGCTGGCTGCCTCTTCAAACCGGCGGCATCCAGCCTTGCCTGCGAAAGAAAGCCCCCAGAGCGCGGCTGCATCCGCGCCTGGATGGCATAGCGGGCACCGTCCGTCAGCCGAGTCAGGGCGGACGTGTGGACTGGTGCATCGGGACGGCGCCTGTCGACGTCGAGCGTCCTTGACTTGAGCACCACCAAGACCACCAAGAGTAGGGAGACATACACCAGGCCCAGCCCGACGGCGAGCAGAATCACCGGGGTTCCGGGGGCGTTCACCGAACGCCCCCCGCCATGTGCGCCCCGAAGACAGCCGGGGAGATGGGAATGCCCAGCTCCACGAAGCGGTCGGTGAAACGCGGACGGACACCGGTGGGGATGGGCTTGCCGAGGAAGCGGCCGTTGGCATCAACACCGGCTGAATAGTCGAACACGAAGGCGTCCTGGAGGGTCACAATGTCGCCTTCCATGCCTTGGACTTCCGTGATGTGGGTGACCCTGCGTGTCCCATCCCGCAACCGGGTGATGTGCACGATCAGATTCACGGCGGAAGCCACTTGCTCCCGGATTGCCCGGAGGGGCAGGTCCATGCCGGCCATCAGGACCAGGGTCTCCAGCCGGGCGACGGCGTCTCGCGGCGAGTTCGCGTGGACCGTGGAGATGGAGCCGTCATGGCCTGTGTTCATGGCCTGGAGCATGTCCAAGGATTCGCCACCGCGGACTTCGCCAACCACGATGCGGTCCGGGCGCATGCGCAGCGAGTTCCGCACGAGATCCCGGATGCTGACTTCACCGCGGCCCTCGATGTTGGCCGGCCTGCTTTCGAGGCGCACCACGTGCTCCTGCTGGAGCTGCAGTTCCACGGCATCCTCAATGGTGACGATCCTGTCCTCGACAGGAATGAAGGAGGACAACACATTCAACAGGGTGGTCTTGCCGGTACCGGTACCGCCGGAGACGATGATATTCATCCGCGCCAGGACGCAGGCCCTGAGCAGTTCCGCCATCTCCGGAGACAGGCTGCCAAACTCGATGAGATTGTTGACCGTCAAGGCCTCGCGGCCGAATTTTCGGATGGTCAGCGAAGGCCCGTTGACGGCCAGCGGCGGAATAATGGCATTCACGCGGGAGCCGTCAGGCAGCCGCGCATCCACCAGCGGTGATGACTCGTCGATCCGCCGTCCAACTCTGGAAACAATGCGTTCTATGATCCGCCGCAGGGCCTCGTCCGAGGAGAACTTGGCCTCCGTCTTGTGCAGCCGCCCGAACCGCTCTACATAGATGCTGTCGTAACGGTTGACCATGACTTCAGTGATTTCCGGATCGTCCAGGAACCGCTGAATGGCACCATGGCCCAGAACGTCGTCGATGATCTCTGCCATAAGACGCTGCCGCTCCGCAGAGGTCAGGGGAACCTGCTCTTCGTCGACAACAACTTTCAGCTCGTCCCGGACGAACTGGTGCAGTTCGGCCTCGTCCATGGAGGAATCGGAGAGTCTGGAGCCCAGACGTTCAAAGAGGGTCTTGCTGGCTCGCTCCTTAAGGTCGCGGAGCGCTTCACTGGCATGAATTGTCGACGGCGAACCGTCATCCGGATGGGAGGCCGTGTTCGAGGCCTCGGCTGCCTTGGCCTCCTGGATCTGGCTCAGAGTGCCTGTTGTCCCAGTGCCGGCGTCCGGAATGGCTGCTTCATTCGGAGCCCCACCGGTATTGCCGTCATAGCGAAGGCTTTCGAGTCTGCGTGAGAGGTTCACCGGACAACCGCCCTTCTGTGCAACTGCTTGTGTGATCGCGCTTCCCAGTTGGGTTTGAACCTGTTCACCAGCAGGCGCAGGCCTTTGGTGGCGGGGTCCCGCGCACCGTCCTGCAGCAATGGGACGCCCTTGTTGGTTGAAAAGGGAAGAGTCCGTGAACGGGGGATGGCCACGTCCACCGGAACGCCGATAGTCGCTTCCACGTCCGCAAGAGCCAAGCCGCTCTTGGGATCGGCCATGTTCAGGACCACGTGCCTGTGTTCCGGGAGCAACTGCAGTTCGTCGAGGATGTGCAGGCCCGTCCGCAGACCCCGGATGCTGGGAATGTCCATGCCGCAAACCCAGACTGCGTCAGTGGCATTTTCCAGTGCGGCCAGAACATGTTCGCCGAGTCCAGGCGCAGTGTCGATAACCACATACTGGAACTCCTGACGGAGTTGCTCCAGCAGACGGGTGACGTGCTCAGCATTGATACGGTCCATCTCCACCGGGTTGCGGGGGGCACAGAGGGCATAAATGCTTGCCGGGTGGACGCTCAAGTAGGTCTTGAGGACCATGGAGTCCTGGCTGGCTGGACCGAGCACGGCATCGGTGATGGTGCGTTCCGGATCCAAGAGGAGCCCACTGGCCACGTCACCGAATTGCAAGTCCAGGTCAACGATCACCACGCCCATCGGTGCCAGGCCGCCGAGCCCCACTGCCAGGTTGGTCGCCACAGTCGTCTTGCCGACGCCTCCTTTGGGCGACATGACAGCGATAACTCGACCGCCTGAGGACTGGGGTGATGCCTCGGCAGCGCTGGGAGCGAGGCCCCGACGCCGGCCTGCAGCTGCCAGGCTTGCCCGCTCAACCATGACCCGGATGGAATCCGGGTCCGCGGCAGGGGAGAGGATGTCCCGCACGCCGGACCGCATGGCCGCCAGGACGAGTTCCGGGGACTGTTCGACGGCAAGCACCACACTGATTTCCGGGAACTGAAGATCCAACAGGGAGGCGTGCTTGAGGGAATCATTGATCTCCAAGCCCGGTCCAAGGATCATTACTTCGGGTGGTTCCCCTAGGAGCTGGTCCAGGATATCCCGGGGACCTTCCGGCAAGTAGTCAGCTTGGAACCATTGAAGGCTTCCGCTCATACCTGCTGTTGCAGAGCGGACCCGGCGTTCAAAGTCGTGGTCCGGCGTGATGAGAACGAAGCGGCTCATTTGAATACCCCTCCTCTGTCCATGACCCCGGAAGTTCCTTCCGTTGCGTCCGATGGCTCCTTGGACAGGTAGACGGTGCCGAATTCGGCCGCGTAAACGATCTTTTCGACGTCGACGGCGGACCGCGCGAGGGTTACGAGGTAGCCTCCACCCTGGTTTGAATTTTTGTTGGCGTTCAGTGCCCCGCTGCCCTCTTTAGATGCGGAGCTGTCATTCTCAGTGATCGCGCCGCTGGCATCCTGGACTGCTGTCACGAGGACCTTGTGGAACGTCAGCTGGGTCTGATCTGGAGCATTGGATTTCTCGTCGGCCTTGAAGGACAACATGACTCCGACTGTGTCCCCTGCGGTCACCTTCCCTCCGACCACGCGTTCGATGGGGAGCTTGAGAGTGACTTCTTGAAGGCCGGTGGGTACTTCCACCCGGCCCGGTCCGACGAGGGCGTTCGGCTCAATCATTCGCGAGGCGAGCAACTGCTCACCAGGCACGAATTCGATGGACGAGACCTTGGAGCCCAGATCCCCGAGGCTGCTGACGCTGTCTGCTGCAATTGCGGACTTGGGAACGGCCTTCTTGATGACGGATTCCCCGAACTTCGCGGCTGTGGTGCCGGCGGGGATCTCCTTCTGAATGACGTAGACCTCTTCGGTCTCAGTGTTGGCCAGCGCGCGCTTGTCGGCGCCCTGGACGTAGAACACCAGCATCACTGTTCCAACGATGGCCACGACAAGCGCAGCGATGCCTCCCAGTAGGCGTGTTTTCACTTTTGATCCCTCCAGATTTTCTTATTTGATTAGCTCCGGCGGCATGGTGACGCCGCCCTCGATGTAGCCGCCGCCCGAATAGAGCGACGGATCCGCGACCCAATCCACAAACACACCGGCAATGCCGCGGGAACTCGAGCCACCTGGAATGGTGGCGCCTCCCTCGATACCTCCATTGAAGCGAAAGCCTTCAAGGAGGAAGGCAACGAAACCCTCGATGATGTATTTGCCGTCGCTTCCGTTTCCAGCAACTCCGCTATACACCGGCAACAGGACGACCTTGCCCAGATAGTCATCCAAGGTTTTGCCCTTGCACGGCTTCGGTACGCTGACGCCCGTCTTGCTCTCGATGTAGCCAGCGCCGGGCGGACCTGGAAGTACTTTGGCGGCGCAGTCACCGCTCGGGTTGGGGTCCGCAAATTGGAAACCGCCCGGAAGATCTGTGACATGGCCGGTGGAGGCATCGCCTTTGCAGGTTCCTGCTCGCGGATCATCCTTGATGTAGAGGTACTGTCTACCAGTGTTCCGATCGATCTGACACGGCGCGAAGATTATCGGCAGCGATGCCGGGCCGAGGAGCGGCCCGCCCCATTTTGCGGTGGCCTTGGCTCCCACGGATACAGCCGGTGCGCTGAGGGCACTGGCAAACATCTTGCTGAGGAACCCGGCATGGGTTGTTCCATCGATGGTGGAGGTGCTTACCGTGACCTGACCTGCGACGCTGAGGTCCACGGAGCGGACATTCGAGAGGCCGTCCTTGGCGTTCTGGTCGGCCAGGCCCTTCGCCACGCCGTCGGCGCCGGCCTGGGTGCAGCCGCTGTCGGATGCGCAGAGCTGGGCGGCGGCCAAGGCACCGGCATCGGCACCGTTTTGGAGTTCGGCGCGTTCGGCGTAGATCTGGCCGACGTCCACGGCCATGGCGCCGGCGCCGATAAGCACCAGCATCATGACAGCTACCATGACGCCGGCGGCACCGCGCTCGCCGTCCCGGTTCTTGATTTTGCGCTTCAGCCACCGCATCGCATGGCCCCCTGCCCGGTAACCGTGAGCGACGGAGTGAAAAATCCAGTGAGCGACGGCGCGTTGAACGTCACGGTTGCTTCTACCGTGGCTCCCGGGCTGCACGAGCCCGAAAGGCCCACGTTTCCCGGGGAGAGGCTGATACTCGGTGCACCTGCCACCCCAGCAGCTTGTGCTTTGCCACTATCATTCGTGACGGCCATGGTCCGGGCGGCCTCGCGGGCGGCCTGCGTGACGGAAATCTGAAGGTTGTAAAAGAAGGAGAATTCCACGATCGCCACAATGATGAGCAAAAGAATCGGCGCGACTAGCGCAAATTCCACTGCGACGGCTCCGCGTTCTCCCTTGGGCCTGGCTTTGCTGCGGGTCATGATATCCCCCCAGTGGGTTGAGCAGCTTCAAGGAGTGAATGCGATGTCAGAAAGACGTGGTTCAAGAAACGACTGTGCCGCGTCCGCGTAGGTGCGGACGCGGCACAGATCTTGGTGCAGAAGCACTGGTTCAGAAGTCCTACCAGGTGCCGACGGTGGTGCCCAGATCGTTGAAGAATGTATTCAGGTTTTTGCCGAAGAGGCCGACGCCTCCCACGATGATGAGGGCAATCAGGCCGACCAGCAGCGAGTATTCAGTTGCCGTCGCCCCTTTTTCGGAGGAGAGCCGGTCCTTGACGCCGGCGATGAACGAAATGACAGAGACCATAAGAGATGACATTGCAAACCCTTCCCAGAAATGTGAATTTGTCGTCGAATTCCGAGTGCCCCATATTTCGTTTAGCGGTTCGGATTTCGATAGGACAACAATTGCTGTTTCCAGGAACCATAAGCAACACGTAGAAGTACTCGTCTTTTTGTGCCAGGGGAGTACTTGGATGCCCGTTCGCAGGGCTGCGGGTACTCAGTTTTGGCGCGACTTACTACTTGGAAAGGACAGCATGCTGGGCATTCCGGCTCTGTGTAATGGGCGCGTCAGAACCCCGTGCGAGGCTCAGGGAAAGGCCAACAACACGCCCAGGGCTGCGGCGAACATTGCCGGTCCGTGGGCCGTTTCGGCGGGCTTCTCCGCTGATCTCAGGCGCAACATCAGTACCGTGAGCACGCCGCCCACCACGAACCCCAGCAGCCCCCCGTATAACACCTGTCCCCAACCCAAGTACCCCAAGTACATTCCGAGTGGAGCCGCGAGCTTCACATCGCCCATTCCGAGGCTTCGCGGAGAAATTAACCCGAGAATCAGGTAGGCCACGAACAAAATTGCCCCGCCGGCGGCCGCGCGCAGCAGCCCAGGCCAGTCCGGCGCTATGGCGGCAGCTGCCCCGAGGAGCACGAAACCGGCCGCAAGTAACGCCAAAACCAGGGGATTCGGCAGGAGATGGTGGATGAAATCAATTCGGGAAAGCTGGACCGCAAATAATGCAAGGAATAGAAACGCCGGCAATTCGGGGCCCAGTCCAAAGCGCAGCGCAAGCAAGGCAAACAGCAAAGCGGTGATTACCGCCGTCGTAATCCTGATGCCGGCAGGCGGGAGCCCGCCCAGCCGCGGAAGGATCCTGGCAACCAGGAACTCGGTCAAGGGGCTCAGCAGCATCCCGAGAAGGCCCACAAGTACAACCAGGTACGGCAGTGCGAGGTCAAGGGTCACGGAGTCTCCTCAGGTACGGCATCCTTGCAGCCCGGCTGGCAGCCGGTAACCCATTTTGCCCCAGAGGCCCGTTGGCGGTATCGTTTATAGTCGTTGTGCGTGTCCTATCTCGATGACACATGCCCGCTTGGGGATCCAGTTGCAGGATCACTAACTCAGGCGGCATTTTCGAGATTCTGGGATGACTGGTACATGGAGTCCTCACCTCTGCTCCGGTAGCGCATACATAGTAGGTGCACGTCTTATTGCGTGCCTCCTAAAACATGAACGCCAGAACAAGAACGAGGCAAAACCGTGCGTACGTACACCCCGAAGCCCGGCGATATCAACCGCCAGTGGCACGTCATTGACGCCACCGACGTTGTCCTTGGTCGTCTTGCCAGCCAGACCGCAACACTGCTGCGCGGAAAGCACAAGCCGACCTATGCGTCCCACATGGACATGGGCGACTTCGTCATCATCATCAACGCTGAGAAGGTTGCCCTGACCGGCGCCAAGCTGGAGCAGAAGCGCGCATACCGCCACTCCGGTTACCCGGGCGGTCTGACCTCCGTCAACTACGCCGAACTGCTGGAATCCAACCCGGTTCGCGCTGTTGAGAAGGCCATCAAGGGCATGCTCCCCAAGAACTCCCTGGCTGCACAGCAGCTCAGCAAGCTCAAGGTCTACCGCGGCGCTGAGCACCCCCACGCTGCACAGCAGCCCAAGACTTTCGAAATCACCCAGGTCGCCCAGTAGTCCTGGCCACCAAACAACTTTTTATACAAGGAGAATCGTGGCTCAGAACGAAGAACTGACCGCCGAAGCCGTCGAGGCCGAGGAAACCCTCACCAGCTACACCTCTGAAAGCACGGCCGCCGAGGCCGCGCCGAAGAAGGAACGCCCGGCACTGACCGTTGCCGGCGCAGCTGTTGGCCGCCGCAAGGAAGCCGTTGCACGCGTTCGCGTTGTGCCGGGCTCCGGCAAGTGGACCATCAACGGCCGCGAGCTGTCGAACTACTTCCCGAACAAGCTGCACCAGCAGGACGTCAACGAGCCCTTCAAGATCCTTGATCTCGAAGGCGCCTACGACGTCATCGCACGCATCCACGGTGGTGGCCCCTCCGGCCAGGCCGGTGCACTGCGCCTCGGTGTTGCTCGCTCGCTGAACGAGATCGACGTCGAGAACAACCGCGCCACCCTGAAGAAGGCCGGCTACCTGACCCGTGACGCCCGCGTCATCGAGCGTAAGAAGGCTGGTCTCAAGAAGGCACGCAAGGCTCAGCAGTACTCCAAGCGCTAAATCCGCTTGCGCGAAAGCCCGTTCCGCCGTTTCGGCGGGGCGGGCTTTCGCCGTATCCGGGCGGATTCGCATGGCGGCTTGGGGCGTCTCGCGGGCACGCGTGAACCGGACCCGCACCGCCCGTCGTCTAGACTTGAGCCGATGTCTAGATTATTTGGAACAGATGGCGTGCGCGGTCTCGCGAACGGATTGCTCACCGCTGAGCTGGCTTTGCAGCTCGCCCAGGCCGCCGCCGTCGTACTCGGCCATGACCGCACGCCCGACGGAAAGCGGCCCCGCGCCGTCGTCGCCCGGGACCCCCGCGCCAGCGGTGAGTTCCTGGCCGCAGCCGTGGAAGCCGGCCTTTCAAGCTCCGGGATCGACGTCTACGACGCCGGCGTCCTGCCCACCCCGGCCGCGGCCTACCTGGTGGCAGATCTCGACGCTGACTTCGGCGTCATGCTCTCCGCCTCCCACAATCCTGCGCCGGACAACGGGATCAAGTTCTTCGCCCGCGGCGGACAGAAGCTGCCTGACCACGTCGAGGACGCCATCGAGGCCCAGCTCGGCAAGGAGCCGGAGCGTCCGATTGGCGGCGACGTCGGCCGCATCCAGCGCTTCTCCGATGCAGAGGACCGGTACATCGTACACCTGCTCGGTACCCTTCCGCACCGCCTGGAAGGCATCAAAGTGGTGCTGGACTGCGCCCATGGTGCCGCCAGCGGCTGCTCCCCGCAGGTCTTCAAGGACGCCGGCGCTGAGGTTGTGGTGATCGGCGCCGAACCGGACGGCCTGAACATCAACGACGGCGTCGGCTCCACGCACCTTGGCCCGCTCAAGGAAGCCGTTGTTGCCCACGGCGCCGACCTTGGCATCGCCCACGACGGCGACGCCGACCGCTGCCTAGCAGTTGACCACGAAGGCAACGAGGTGGACGGCGACCAGATCATGGCGATCCTCGCCCTGGCCCTCAAAGACGCCGGCAAACTCAAGGACAACGTCCTGGTTGCCACCGTCATGAGCAACCTCGGCCTCAAGATCGCCCTGCGGAACGCCGGCATCAGCATCCGCGAAACGGCTGTGGGGGACCGCTACGTGCTCGAGGAAATGCGCGCCGGCGGCTTCAACCTCGGCGGCGAACAGTCCGGCCACGTTATCTTCTCCGACTACGCCACCACCGGCGACGGCGTCCTGACGGGCCTCCAGATTGCCGCGCAGGTGGCCAAGACCGGCCGCACCCTGCAGGACCTGGCCACAGCGATGACCAAGCTCCCGCAGCTCATGATCAACGTCAAGGGCGTGGACAAGGCCCGCGCCGCCACGGACGAGGGCGTAGCGGCGGCGGTGGCCGCCGCCGAGCTCGAGCTGGGCGACACCGGCCGCGTGCTGCTTCGCCCCTCGGGCACGGAGGCCCTGGTGCGCGTGATGGTGGAAGCCGCGGACATGGCGACGGCGGAACGCATCTGCACCAGCCTGGCCGCCGTCGTGAAGAAGCGCCTCGGCAGTGAAGTTGCTGCCTAGTCTGAGGACCGCACTTAAATGGCTGTGGCCCGTTTCCCCTTGGGGAGGCGGGCCACAGCCATTTGGGTTCGGTTGCAACCGTTATAGGTAGTCCGGGGCCGCTTCCAGCCCGAAGTACTCCTCCAGCGTCGAGATCCCGCGCTTGTGCATGTCCGTGGCGGCGTCCACTCCGATGTAGCGCAGGTGCCATGGCTCGTAGTAGTAACCGGTGATTTCGTGGAACTGGAGGGGGTAGCGCACCACGAAGCCGTATTTGTGGGCATTGCCCGCGGCCCAGACGGCTGCCGGCTGCCCGGCAAAGCACGGCTGGAAGCTGCAGGCCCCGCCGCCGTCGGAAATGTCGAAGGACCAGCCGGTCTGGTGTTCGGAAAAGCCGGGCCGCGCGGAGGCTGTGTCCGCCGACGCCTGGCCCATGCTGCCGACGTAGCCGTTGTAGGTGGCCGTCTGCGTGGAGAAGGAACGGTATCCGGAGGCCAGCGCCATGGTGACACCCTCCGAGGCTGCCGCGGCGAACAGCTTCTCCGCGGCAGCCGCCGTCGTGCTGTTGAGCAGCGCCGCTTCGCCGCCGACGGCCAGCCGGACGCCTGGCCGGACCAGGTCCGCCGGCGCAAACCGTTGCGGGTTCAGCGGGCGGTGCTTGTTGACCACCACCCACGGGCTGGCGGGATCGCCCAGGGAGTGCCGCGCGGGAAGGGCGCCCGACGGCGGTGCTGGCGGCGGTGCCGCCGGGCTGCCTTCCGCACTGGCGGGGGAGGGGGTCGCGGACCCGGGATCCGGCGTCGGGGTGGTGGCCGCGATGGTCGGCGTGGATACCGACGTCGGAGCTGGCGACCCTGTGGCGGGGGCCGCCGCCGCTGGCGAGGGCAACGGACCCTCCGGTGCGCAAGCGGCCAAAGCGGTCATGCCCGCACCGGCAGCCAGCAACGTGGCGAATGCCCTTCTGCTGGGCCTGCAGTCACGGCACACGCGCGGCTAGACCTTCCTCAGCAGCATGCGGCGGATCGAGTGGTCCGCATCCTTGGTCAGCACCAGCTGGGCGCGGCCGCGGGTGGGGAGGACGTTGTCCTCGAGGTTCGGCTCGTTGATGCGCTTCCAGATGCCGCGGGCCGTCTGCTCGGCCTCGTCGTCGGACAGCGCGGCAAAACGGTGGAAGTAGGACTCCGGCTGGGCAAACGCAGTGCTCTGGAGCTTGCGGAACCGCTCCACATACCACTCCTCGATGTAGGAGGTCTTGGCGTCCACGTAGATGGAGAAGTCGAAGAAGTCGCTGACGGCGAGTCCCTGCCTGCCGTCGTGCCGGGGTGTGGCCGGAGCAAGGACGTTGAGGCCCTCCACGATCAGCACGTCGGGGCGGCGGACCACCACTTCCTTGTCCGGCACGATGTCGTACGTGATGTGCGAGTACCAGGGGGCGCGGACTTCCTCGGCGCCGCCCTTGACGGAAGCGACGAAGCGCAGGAGGGCGCGGCGGTCATAGGACTCCGGGAAGCCCTTGCGCTCCAGGAGGTGGCGGCGCTTGAGCTCCGCCAGGGGGTAGAGGAAACCGTCCGTGGTGATGAGCTCAACGTTGGGGGTGCCGGGCCAGCGCCGCAGCATTTCGCGAAGCACGCGGGCGATGGTGGACTTGCCGACGGCCACGGACCCGGCGACGCCGATGACGAACGGTGTGCGCTGCGTCTGCTCGCCCAGAAAGGTGGTGGTGGCTGCGTGGAGCTGGTGCGAAGCCTCCACATAGAGGTGCAGAAGGCGGGACAGCGGGAGGTAGACCTCCCGGATTTCCTTGAGGTCCAGGGGGTCGCCGAGGCCGCGGAGACGGAAGACGTCCTCTTCGTTGAGAGGCTGCTCCATCTGTGCTGCGAGACGGGACCAGGTCTGCCGGTCCAGTTCGACAAAGGGGGAAGTACTGTCGCCAGTCGCTTCGTTGCGTTGCAGAGTCACCCTCAAGATTCTGCCTCCCGCCGGCCCGATCAGGAAATGTACGACGACGGCCCGTCCCTTATAGTTCTCTAGGGTCTAGGGGAATCCACTCGGATCTGCCCGCCGCATGAAGGGAATGCTGCGGGGCGCGCTGTGCTTTTTAGGGGGAGTCTTGGTTTCTTTGTGTGGACGGAGCACATTGTCAGTGGCGAAACGCGCGGCCGCGCGGCGGTGGACTGCCCTCGCCGCGCCGATGGTTCTGGCAGTAGCCGCGGTATTCGGTGGCGTGCCGGCCGCGCAGGCGGAAACAGCGCCGGAGCTGATCGAGCTGGGTGCAGGCCAGTCAATCCAGGCGGCCATCGATGCGATAGCGCCGGGCGGCACCATCAAGGTATACGGCAGCGAATACGTGGGCTCGCTGTCAATCACCAAGCCGTTGACGCTCGAGGGCGGCCTCAACACGATCAAGCCCACGCCGGGGTCAACGGGCCCGGTAATCAGCATCCGGGGCACCTCCGGTGTGACGATTCGAGGCCTCTTCTTTTCAGGTGCGGGAACTGCTTCTTCGGGGGTGAGCATCAGCGGGTCGCAGGACGTCTTGCTGGAAAGAACGTCCACCTCCGGTGCCAAGGTCGGGTTCCTCGTGGAGGCGAAAGGCGGGCCCCTGGACAGCCCGTCGGCAGGGATCCGCTTCAGTGAAACCTTCGGGGACGGAATAGACGCCGGTTACTCCTTCCGCGCCGGAACTTTGGCCGGCGATGCGCAGATCGCGGGCATCGAATTTCTGCAGAACAATACCGCGAGGGGAAGCGTTGGCCTAAGCCTCGGCTCGCCGGGAGATCTGCACGGAATCAGTGGCCCCGGCGGCTCGCCGTTGTCCTTGGGGCGCCTGGGCTTGTGGCGGCCTGGCCAATATGTCGTGAATGCAGGCCGGACGCAGGCCACCATTCAATACAATTCCTACGTCACGGACGGAAACTCAAGCCGGCCCGTTCAGGCGTCGGACTTCATCCCGGGTTCGGTAAGTATTGTCGGATTCCCCGTTGTGCCGCCGGCTTCGCCGCCGGTCATCGATCCGGCCACTGACGCCGCCCATGCGCAGAACGGCCCGTTCGCGGCCCCTCACCAAGTGTCTGTAACCCAGGCAGACCCGGGAGAGAAGCAGACAGTCACATACCAGACAGGCTTTGGCCTCGCATACGGGGCGTGGTTCTACGTCATCCTCCACTCGGAGCCAGTGACGGTGGGTTGGGTGCAGGCCGACTTCCGCTCCCGACTTGTCTTCGACATTCCTGCAGGCGTGCCGAACGGTGAACACACCGCCACCATTTACGGCGCTGATGGCCGGTTCATACCTGCGGCCCGGGGCATTGTGGTGACGAATGCCGTGATTGCGGCTCCCGTACCTCCCGGAAGCACGGGTGAATCTTCCGGAGAGACCAGCACTCCATCCGCGGGCACCCAGACTCCCGAGCAGACAACACCGCCCGCTGGAGCAGCGCATGACGAGGGTCCCGCATCCCCGGTTGTCGGCCCGCAGAGCGTTTCCACTGTGACGGACGACCTGGCCGCAACCGGATACCGACAGGACATCATGCTCGTGTGGGCGGTGCTCCTGCTCGGCCTGGGCGCACTCATTGTGGTGTGCCTGCGTATGTCTCGGAGGGTGGCCGGGAACGTGGCCCGCAAGCACTAATTGATCCGATGTCCCATGTCCGCTGTTTGAGGCAGCCGCTAGGCTGGTACCCATGTGTGGAATCGTAGGTTATGTAGGTAATTCGTCCCGCGCGGCTGGCGCCGGGCACACCGCCCTTGACGTCGTCCTTGAAGGACTGCGGAGGCTGGAGTACCGCGGGTATGACTCCGCTGGTGTAGCCGTTCTTGCGGACGGCACCATTGCGTCCCGGAAGAAGTCCGGAAAGCTGAGCAACCTCCTCGCCGAGCTCGAAGCGAGCCCGCTGCCCGAATCCCTGACTGGCATCGGCCACACCCGCTGGGCAACCCACGGCGGACCCACCGACCGCAACGCGCACCCGCACCTCGCCGACGGCGGGCGCCTCGCTATGATCCACAACGGCATCATTGAAAACTTCGCCGAACTCAAGCAGGAACTGCTGGCCAAGGGCGTGGCCTTCGAGTCGGAGACCGACACCGAAGTGGCCGCGGCCCTGCTCGGCGACATCTTCCGCAACCAGCTCAACGGCGACTCGGGCAAGCTCCAGAAGGCCATGCAGCTCGCCTGCCAGCGCCTCGAAGGCGCCTTCACGCTGCTCGCCGTGCACGCCGACCAGCCCGGCGT
Organism: Arthrobacter cavernae; assembly: GCF_017368795.1. Taxonomy (GTDB): domain Bacteria; phylum Actinomycetota; class Actinomycetes; order Actinomycetales; family Micrococcaceae; genus Arthrobacter; species Arthrobacter cavernae. The sequence continues at coordinate 70,552 of NZ_JAFNLL010000007.1, forward strand.
CGTAGTTGCTGCCCGCCGCAACTCCCCGCTGGTGGTGGGCCTGGGCGACGGCGAGAACTTCCTCGGCTCCGACGTCTCCGGCTTCATCGACTACACGCGCCGCGCCGTGGAGCTGGGCCAGGACCAGATCGTCACCATCACCGCCGACACTGTGGAGATCACCGACTTCTTCGGCAACCCCGCCGCGGGCAAGGAATACCACGTCGACTGGGACCCGGCCTCCGCGGAAAAGGGCGGCTTCTCCTCTTTCATGGAGAAGGAAATCCACGACCAGCCCGACGCCGTGGCACAGACCCTGCTGGGCCGCTCGGACCTCAACGGCAAGCTCACCTTGGACGAACTGCGCATCGACCCCGAACTGCTCAAGCAGGTCGACAAGATCATCGTCCTGGCCTGCGGTACCGCCGCCTACGCAGGGCTCGTGGCCAAGTACGCGATCGAGAACTGGTGCCGCATCCCCACCGAGGTGGAACTGGCCCACGAGTTCCGCTACCGCGACCCGATCGTTGACGCCAACACCCTGGTGGTCTCCATCAGCCAGTCCGGCGAAACCATGGACACACTGATGGCCGTCCGCTACGCCCGCGAACAGGGCGCCAAGACGATCTCCATCTGCAACACCAACGGCTCCACCATTCCGCGCGAGTCCGACGCCGTGCTGTACACGCACGCCGGCCCGGAAATCGCCGTCGCCTCCACCAAGGCCTTCCTGGCGCAGATCACCGCAGCCTACCTGCTCGGCCTGTACCTGGCCCAGTTGCGCGGCAATATCTTCACCGGCCAGATCAAGGACGTCCTGGCGGACCTGTCCAAGATCCCGGCCAAGATCCAGAAGATCCTGGACAACGCAGGCCCCTTGCGCGAGCTCGCCCGCAGCATGAAGGACGAGAAGTCCGTGCTGTTCCTGGGCCGCCACGTCGGCTACCCGGTGGCCCTCGAAGGCGCCCTGAAGCTCAAGGAAATCGCGTACCTCCACGCCGAAGGCTTCGCCGCCGGCGAGCTCAAGCATGGCCCCATCGCGCTCATCGACGAGGGCCAGCCGGTCTTCGTGGTGGTCCCGTCCCCGCGCGGCCGCGACTCCCTGCACTCCAAGGTGGTCAGCAACATCCAGGAAGTCCGCGCCCGCGGCGCCCGGACGCTGGTCATTGCCGAGGAAGGCGACGAGTCCGTGCGCGATTACTCCGAGCATGTCTTCTACGTGCCGGAGACGCCCACGCTGCTGATGCCGCTGCTCACCACCGTTCCGCTGCAGATCTTCGCAGCCGAGCTGGCCGGGGCAAAGGGCTACGACGTGGACCAGCCGCGCAACCTCGCCAAGAGCGTGACCGTAGAATAGCCGCATGATTCTTGGCATTGGCGTAGACGTTGTAGACATCGAGCGGTTCGGGCGGCAGCTGGAACGCACCCCGGGCCTCCGCGACCGCTTGTTCGTGCCCGCCGAGCGCGAGCTGAACACGCGCTCGCTCGCCGCGCGCTTTGCCGCGAAGGAGGCCGTGGCCAAGGTCCTCGGAGCCCCCGCGGGCATGAACTGGCAGGACTGCTGGATCGGGCTGGACCAGCACGGTCCCACCATCCAGGTCAAGGGCACCGTGCTGGCCGTGGCCGACGGCAAGGGCGTCAAGCGCTGGCACGTCTCCATGAGCCATGACGGCGGCATCGCCACGGCCACGGTCATCGCCGAAGGCTGACAGCCGAACACCATGATCAGCGCCTTCACCGGAACAGACGTCAGGGCAGCGGAACAACCGCTCCTTGACCCCCGTTCAGATGGAGGCGCTGTTCTCATGCAACGGGCCGCGCACGGCCTGGCGGCCGCCATCGTCAGCGAGCTGCGCGCCCGCGGGCAGCGCTTCGCCGGCTCCGGCGTCACGGTGCTCGCCGGCAAGGGCAACAACGGCGGGGACGGCCTGTTTGCCGCCTCGTTCCTGGCCCGCCGCGGGATGCGCACGACGGCGGTCCTCACCGCCGGGTCCGCGCACACTGAGGCTCTGGCCGCCTTTACTGCGGCCGGAGGCCGGGTGCTGATCCTGGACTCAGGCAGCAACGCCGGCAGCAACGCCGGCAACGCCGAGGAACTCGCGGTGCTGTGCGCCGGGGACGATGTAGTGATCGATGCCGTGCTGGGGACCGGAGCCCGCGGCGGACTGCGCGGCGCCGCGGCGGAACTGGTGGCGGCCCTGCAGGAACTGCGCCCGCGGCTGGTGGTAGCCTGCGATGTTCCCAGCGGCGTGGATGCCGACACCGGCGAGGTTCACTGGCCCGTACTGGATGCCCAACTCACCGTAACGTTCGGAGGCATCAAGGCCGGGCTGCTGGCGGACCCCGGCGAGGGCTGCGCCGGACGGGTGCAGCTGGTGCCGATCGGGATCGAATCCCTGTTGCCCGCCCCCGTGCTGAGGCGCTTCTCGACGGCGGACCTCGCGGCGCTGCTGCCCTCGCCGGGACGGCGCGCCCACAAGTATTCGCGCGGCGTCCTGGGCGTGGTGGCCGGCTCCGAAAAGTACGCTGGGGCCGCGGTCCTCAGTGTCCACGCCGCGGTTGTCTCCGGGGCCGGGATGGTCAGGTACCTGGGGCCCGCGGCCGTGGCACGGCAGGTCCTGGCGCGGACCCCGGAGGCGCTCTGGGAGGGTGCGGGCGCCGAGGGGGCCAACGGCTCCGGGGGTGCCTGGCCCGGGCGCGTGCAGGCCTGGCTGGTGGGACCGGGGCTCGATGGTGCTGGCCAGCTCGAGAATGCCCGTGACGCGCTCGCCGCCGCGCTGGACGGCGGCCAGCCCGCCGTCGTCGACGCCGGCGCCCTGGAGCTGCTCCCGGACCGCTGCCCGCCCCACTGGATCCTGACCCCGCACGCCGGAGAGCTCTCGGCCCTTCTCGGCCGCAGTGAAATGCCGGTCACCCGGGAGGACGTCGAATCCCGGCCTCTACACTTCGTGCGGCTGGCCGCCGAACACACCGGCGCCACAGTCCTGCTGAAGGGCGCCACCACACTGGTGGCGTCGCCGTCGGGCGCTGTGTTCAGCCAGTCCGAAGGCTGCCCGTGGATGGCGACCGCCGGCAGCGGCGACGTGCTGGCCGGGATCCTCGGCGCGCTCCTGGCGCAGTGCGCCGGGCCGGGGATGGACGACGACGGCGCGTTCGCGGCGCTGGGCGTCGCGCCGGAGGACCGCTGGGCTGCCTTGGGCGCCGTGGCGGTGAGCCTGCACGGGCTGGCCGGATCGGCGGCGTCGGGCGTTTCCCGGGCGCGTTTCGACGCGGGCGCCGGGGGAGGGCCGGTGACGGCGCTGGGGATTGCCGATGCAGTGTCCGGGGTGTGGGCGCAGATCGTGGCCGACAGGCTGTAGACCGCCGCTGACCGCAGGCGTACCATCTGCTCAACCGGAGGTCATACCCGTTGCAGCTTTGGGGGAAATCGTGAGCGGTGCCGCCTACAAATCGTTTGGAGAAAAAGGCCCCAACAAGCCGAAATCGCCGGTACTCGAGCTCCGGGTCCATGGCGTCCGCAACAGCCCGCCCCAGGTACTGCTCGGCTGCGAAGAAGATGACATGGAGCAATGCCCCAAGGACGGGCTTGGCGGCTATTGGTCGCTCAAGAAGCAACCGGCGTCCGGGCCTTACATTGAGGCCTACAGCTGGGGCAAAATGGCCCGGAACTCGCCCACCTCGGGCGTCCTCGGCAAAGTGGCGGACATCCTGGTCAGATCTGCCTGGTTCCTGGTGGTGCCCTTTGGACTGAGCAACGCCGCCTACTGGTCGCGCCGGCTTCAACGGACCAGCCCGGCCACAGGCAATGAGCTTAAGGCCGGCGACGGAGCGGGCACAGTACGGTTGTTTGCCCTGGCATTGACGCTCTTCTACGTCACGGCCTTCTGCACGGTATTCCTTGACCTGCTGGCCGTCCAGTGCTTCCCGGATGCGCCGGGGGATGACACCAATCTCGTGTGCAGCCAGTTGCCGCAATTTGTTGACGGCCTGGCCACGCTAAACCGCGGGCAGCGGATCGCACTCTTCTCGCTGGCGCCGCTCGCCGGGATCGTGGTCCTCTTCGCCGTCTCCAGCGCCGCCCGGGTGAAGTACCGGCCCAATGGTGACCAGCAGGAGCCGGATCAGGCCCCCGCCCCGGTCGCCGAGGGAGCGAAGCTGCGCCCGATCCTGGCGACGCCGGGCTTCTGGCGCCGGCCGCATGTGTCCTCGCTGACCGGCCTCCTCCATGTGGCAGGCGCCATTTCGCTGATAGTCATCCTGATGTCATCCGATGTGGTGGCGGCTGGCAGGGACGAGGCCTGCAGCCAATTCAGGGCTCCCCTTGACCCCCGATGTGGCTGGACATTGCTGGCCATCGCGTGGGGGCAGCGGCAGTGGGGATTCTGGCCGCTCGTGGCAGGGGCAGTGCTCCTTGGTGCAGTGATGGTCCTCCTGCTCGTTTGGTCGGACGAAGTGACCACCAGGAGCGACAATCCCGACCGTCGCACCGCGACCAACTGGGTGCTTGGGTTTGCCGTGGTGAACTTCGCGGCGACGCTCGTCTTGCTCAGTGTCAACCACCTGGACCGGCAGGATGGCTTTGCCGGAACAACGGTGGCCGCGCTGCTCCTGCTGGTGATGCTGACCGTCCTGGCCGTCACGGGCGTGGTCATGCGCCTGAAGATTCCGCAGTGGGCCGCCCTGCTGGTGGTCCTCGTATCCGCCGGGGCCTTGTTCACCTGGGCGGCAGGTGGCGCCGGTGACTGGCCCCTCCTGGTGTTTGCCGTATTGACGGGCGCCGCGGCCGCGGCGTGGGCCTTTCGCAGGCGCAAGCAACCCGACTCCCGCAACGAAGCCTGGTCCGGGCACGCACCGGCCATCTTCATGCTTTTTGCGGTATTCGTGGTTGCCTTCCTGGGAAGCGTCCTGGTCCACGGAGTCAGCGAGTTCCTCAAGGCGCCTACCTCAACCCGCGGAGATTCCCCGGAAGGAAAAATGTGGCGCGGTGATACCGAGGCTGCCGGCGCGGCGCTCCCGCCGCCGGAGACGATCGAGACACCGCCTGTCTACCTGATCTTCGGTGGCACCCTGTGGTACCTGACAGGCATGGCGATGCTTGGCATGGTGTTGTATCAGCTGTCCCAGCTGACACGGCTCAGGGTGATCGGCCCCCTTCCTCGCGGAATACCTGAGCACCCGCTTCCGGACGACCGGGTCTGTAGCCATTTCAGCGAATTGGACGTGGACATTGTGCGGAAGCGCCGCTGGTCGGCACTGGCGCAACGTGGCGAGCCTGCTGTGGGATTCCTGGCGATCGTCGTCTGGGCCGGGCTGGTGGTGAGCAGTGCGACGATCACGCTGAACGTCTTGTACGGGCCGGCGACGCAGGCGGGAGTGGATCTGTCCAGGTTGCCGCCTCCTCCTCCCGGAACCCTGTTGCAAGGGCTCTATGGATTCAGTGGAATGTTCGACGCGACGGCGGCCGCGTGGGGACTGTCCTTGACCGGCGTCCTGTTTGCCGGGGCCATCGTCCGCGGTGCGATCTCCAGCAAGGAACGTCCTTTGAGCCTGCTGTGGGATGCGATGTGCTTCCTGCCGCGGGCGGCACACCCCTTCGGCCCGCCCTGCTACGCCGATCGCGTGGTTCCCGAACTGTCCAGGCGCATCAGGGCCTGGATCGAATCCCCGGTGGGATGGTTCCGGCCGAAGAGGACCGTCCTCTTGTCGTCGCACAGCCTCGGCACGGTGCTGGTGGTCGCCACCCTCCTGCATTTGAAGGCCGGCGGGACATCGGCGCAGACGCTTTCCAGGATCAAACTCCTCAGCTATGGCATGCAGCTGCGGCCCTACTTTGGGCGCCTGTTTCCTGAACTGCTGGGGCCCGCGATCCTGGGCACTCCGCCAACGTTCGGCGCGAACCTCTGGTGGCCGGACCCCTGGCACCTCCAAGCAGCCGGCGATGAAACGGAACTTCGTGGCGCACAAAAATACACGTTGAGGGCACTCCTGGATTCCCATTGGGACGATGACACCGGGCAGGCACCAAGGCGGCCGTCCTGGATCAACCTCTGGCGCCGCACCGACTACCTGGGCTTCCCGGTCCATTCCTACCGCTGCGAGGACCTGGACCGCTACGTCGATGAGAAGGAACGATTTACCTCCCAGGAGCAGGTGGCGACGCACGGCAACTACATCGACACCGACGAATATGAGCAGGCCAGGAAAGAGTTGCTGGCCTAGCGATTCCAGGCAGGGCGGCTGGTAGGCGGCTGGCTGTCAGGGGCGTGGGCTAGTGTGATGCGCGGGGGCAGCTAACGGCCACCTGGGCTACGCAGCGGGACAAACGCACTGTATTACTGGCACACTGTCGAGGAGGATCCGTGGAGACCACGCCAATGGACGTCTGGCCGGGACGGGCCTACCCGCTCGGGGCAACGTTCGACGCCGGGGGAGCCAACTTCGCCGTCTTCAGTTCCGTGGCGTCCGCCGTCGAGCTTTGCCTGATCGACTCCCAAGGCGTGGAGACGCGGATCCCGCTCAGCGAATGCGACGCCTTCGTATGGCACGGCTACGTCCCGGGCATCACTGCGGGGCAGAAATACGGCTACCGGGTCCACGGACCCTACGACCCCCACCAAGGCGCCCGGTGCAACCCTGCCAAGCTGCTGCTGGACCCCTATGCGAAGGCCGTCTGCGGGAAGGTGAACTGGAACGACTCGCTGCGCGGTGACAACCCGGAGGACTCGGCGGGCAGCACCATGGTGGGCATCGTGGTGGATCCGGCCTTCGACTGGGGAGACGACGCCCGGCCGGGGACCCCCTACCACCAGTCGCTCATCTACGAAGCCCACGTCAAGGGGCTCACGGAGCTGCATCCAGCGGTTCCCGAGCACCTGAGGGGGAGCTATGCGGGCCTGGCCCAGCCCGCCGTCGTCGAACACCTCCGCAAGCTCGGCGTGACGGCACTGGAGCTCATGCCGGTCCACCAGTTCGTCAACGACGGAACCCTCGAAGCGAAGGGGCTTGGCAACTACTGGGGTTACAACACCATTGGGTTCTTCGCCCCACAGAACAGCTACAGCTCTTCCGGCGACCGCGGCGAACAGGTCACCGAATTCAAGCAGATGGTCAAGGCAATGCATGCCGCTGGCATCGAAGTGATCCTGGATGTGGTCTACAACCACACCGCGGAAGGCAATGAGCTCGGCCCCACCCTGAGCTTCCGTGGCCTGGACAACGAGGCCTACTACCGGCTGGTGGATGACGACAAACAGCACTACATGGACTACACAGGAACCGGGAACTCGCTCAACGTCCGGGAACCGCGCTCGCTGCAGCTGATCATGGACTCGCTGCGCTACTGGGTGACCGAAATGCGCGTGGACGGATTCCGCTTCGACCTCGCCTCCACCCTGGCCCGGGACCTGTACGAGGTGGACCGGCTGTCTAGCTTCTTCGACCTGGTGCTGCAGGATCCCGTGGTCTCGCAGGTCAAGCTCATCGCCGAGCCGTGGGACATTGGGCCCGGCGGGTACCAGGTGGGCAATTTCCCGGCGCAGTGGTCCGAATGGAACGGCAAATACCGGGATACCGTGCGCGACTTCTGGCGCGGCGAGCAGTCGGCCTATGGCGAGTTCGCGGCCCGGCTGACGGGCTCGGCGGACCTCTATGAGCACTCGGGCCGGCGTCCGGTGGCATCCATCAACTTCGTCACGGCCCACGACGGCTTCACCCTGCGGGACCTGGTGTCCTACAACCACAAACACAACACTGCCAACGGCGAGAACAACCGCGACGGCGAATCCCACAACCGCTCCTGGAACTGCGGTGTGGAAGGGGATACTGCCAATCCTGACGTGCTGGCATTGCGAGCCAGACAGCAGCGCAACTTCATCGCCACCATGCTGCTGAGCCAGGGCGTGCCGATGCTCCTGCACGGCGACGAAGCCGGACGCAGCCAGGGCGGCAACAACAACGCCTACTGCCAGGACTCGGAGCTCAGCTGGGTGCACTGGGGCAGCATGGACCAGGACCTTGTGGAGTTCACGGCGGCGGCGTCCCGGCTGCGCCGTGAGCATCCGCTGTTCCGGCGCCGCCGCTTCTTCGACGGGCACCCCGCCCCGCGGCCCGAGGGAGAGGGGCTGCCGGACGTCGTGTGGCTGGATACCGATGGCACCCCCATGACCGACGAGGACTGGAACAACGGATTCGCACGCTCGCTGGCCATGTTCCTCAACGGCGGTGCGCTCCCGGTGCCCGATGACCACGGCAAGCCGATCATCGACGACCATTTCCTGCTCTGCTTCAACGCGCACGACGCCGGCGTCCAGTACACGCTGCCGCCGGCAGAGTTCGCGGACACGTGGGAGCTGGCCCTGGACACCTGCTTCGGAAACCTGGCCCAGCAAGTCTTCGACGCCAGCTCGGCGCTGCTGATACCGGCGAAATCGCTGGTGGTGCTCAAAGCCGGGTAAAACTCCCGGAAGCGGAACCTCACGTGAGCCTGACCACATGGCGGACACCGCCGTCGTCGTTATTCCACCAGTGGCAGGATGGAACGTATGACTTATTCGGCTGCGGAAAACCGCTACGAAACCATGCCCTACCGCCGCGTCGGACGCAGCGGACTCAAACTGCCGGCCATCTCACTGGGCCTGTGGCACAACTTTGGCGACGACAAGAGGTTCGACGAGCAGCGCGCCATCCTGCGGCGTGCCTTTGACCTCGGCGTCAACCACTTCGACCTCGCCAACAACTACGGTCCTCCCGACGGATCGGCCGAGACCAACTTCGGCCGCCACCTCAAAGACGACTTCAAGCCCTACCGCGATGAGCTGGTCATTTCCACCAAGGCCGGGTACTACATGTGGCCGGGCCCGTACGGCGAATGGGGCTCCCGGAAGTACATGCTCTCAAGCCTGGACCAGTCGCTGCAGCGCATGGGCCTGGACTACGTGGACATCTTCTACAGCCACCGCCCGGACCCGGAAACTCCGATGGAAGAGACCATGGGAGCGCTCGACCATGCCGTGCGCTCCGGCAAGGCACTGTACGCGGGAATTTCCTCGTACACCCCGGAGCAGACCGTCGAGGCTGCCCGGATCCTGAAGGAAATGGGCACGCCGCTGCTCATCCACCAGCCTAGCTACTCCATGCTGAACCGTTGGAGTGAGAACGGTTGGCCCAGCCTGTACGAGGCACTGGAGGAAGTGGGGGCCGGTTCCATCGCGTTCTCGCCGCTCGCCCAAGGCATGCTCACCAACCGGTACCTCAAGGGCATCCCGGCGGATTCCCGCGCCGCCAAGGAACGCTCCCTGTCCGAATCCGCGCTGACCGAGGAAAAACTGCGGCGCGTCCGGGGGCTGAACAACATTGCCGAGGGCCGCGGCCAGACCCTTGCCCAGATGGCCATCGCCTGGATCCTGCGCGAGCAGCCCAAGGGCTCGCCCGTCACCTCCGCGTTGGTTGGTGCATCGAGCGTGGCACAGCTGGAGGACACTCTCGGCGCCATCAACAATCTCGCGTTCACCACCGAGGAACTGACGGCGATCGACGAGTTCGCCGTCGAGTCCGACATCAACCTGTGGGCGCAGAAGTAAGCTCCGGCACAAGTCATGCACAGCAGGGGCCGGCGGGAACAAAACCGGCCCCTGCTGTGTTGGTTAGAATGCAAGTGAGCGCCGAGTGGCGCCGTGCCCCATAAGACGCCGTCGTACATCCAAGGTACTGACGCGCTGGGCATCTGAAGTTAGTACCCGAGGAGTTCCGTGTCTTCACATCCGATTCGTGTCGCCATTGTCGGCGTAGGCAACTGCGCCGCATCGCTGGTCCAAGGTGTCCACTATTACCGCGACGCCGACCCCCAGGCCACGATTCCGGGTCTGATGCACGTTGAGTTCGGCAAGTACCACGTCAACGACGTCCAGTTCGTTGCTGCTTTCGATGTCGACAGCAAGAAGGTCGGGCTGGACCTCGCAGAGGCCATCAGCGCCAGCGAAAACAACACCATCAAGATCGCCGATGTCCCCGAGACCGGCATCAAGGTCCAGCGCGGCCACACCTTGGACGGTCTGGGCCGGTACTACCGCGAGACCATCGTCGAAGCCTCGGAAGCGCCGGTGGACATCGTCGCCGCGCTCCGCGAAGCCAAGGCCGACGTCATGGTCTGCTACCTGCCGGTCGGTTCCGAGGACGCTGCCCACTTCTACGCCCAGGCTGCGATTGACGCCGGCGTAGCCTTCGTCAACGCCCTGCCGGTCTTCATTGCAGGCACCAAGGAATGGGCCGACAAGTTCACCGCCGCCGGTGTGCCGATCGTGGGCGACGACATCAAGAGCCAGATCGGTGCCACCATCACGCACCGCGTCATGGCCAAGCTCTTCGAAGACCGCGGCGTCACCCTGGACCGCACGTACCAGCTGAACGTCGGCGGCAACATGGACTTCAAGAACATGCTCGAGCGCGACCGCCTCGAGTCCAAGAAGATCTCCAAGACCCAGGCCGTCACCTCCAACGTCGAGGCCGTGCTAGACGCCGACGACGTCCACATCGGCCCGTCCGATTATGTCGCTTGGCTCGATGACCGCAAGTGGGCCTTCGTCCGCCTTGAAGGCCGCAACTTCGGCGATGCCCCGGTGTCGCTCGAATACAAGCTCGAGGTCTGGGACTCCCCGAACTCGGCCGGCGTGATCATCGACGCCATCCGCGCAGCCAAGATCGGCTTGGACCGTGGCATCGGCGGGCCGCTGCTGTCCGCTTCCAGCTACTTCATGAAGTCCCCGCCGGAGCAGTTCAACGACGACCTCGCCCGCGACAAGGTCGAGGCCTTCATCCGCGGCGACATCGAGCGCTAAACGCTCTCTCACCTTTGGTGGGTTTTTGACGGGCGCTCTCTCACTTTTGGTGGGAGAGCGTCCTGCGTTTAACTCCCGTTGTCTAGGGTCAGTTGCGACGCTCTCTCACTTTTGGCGGGTTTTTGGGCGACGCTCTCTCACTTTTGGCCTCACCACATCGAGCGCGAAAAGCCGGATGCAACGGCGGGGTCCAGCCATGCCGAGCTCAGTTCCCGTTTGATTGTCCTGATTGCCTTTGCGAAGCCGTCGGCCAGATCATCCTTGTCGAAGACGAGGACCGTCCAGCCTCCGGCTTCGAACGCCTTGTCCCGCCGCCGGTCCCTGAGCTGCTGTTCGGGCGCGAGGTGATGGCCGCCGTCGTACTGGATGGCCACCCGCCTGTGGCGGTATCCCAGATCCGCCGACGGTGACAGCGGGTCTGCCTCCCGCAGCCTGAGCTGAAGCTGGGGCTCGGGGACCCCGGCGTCGAGCATTGCCAGCCGAAGCAGGGTCTCCGGGCCCGAATCCGCTCCCACGCGCATGAGTTCCAGGGCTTCGCGGGCGCGGACGATTCCCTGCAGGTTCTTGTGCCGCTCCGTCAGTGCACGCAGTTCCTCGACCGTGGCAAACGGACTCTCACGGTCTTCAAACTCAGGCCGGGGCAGCCGGATCAACTCATCGCCCAGGCAGACAAGGTCTTTCAGCGGCAGCACCCGGGCCATGTCCAGCCACGTGCGTGGCCGCGTGCTGATGCGGATTCCTTCAACCGATTCGACTTCATCCTCAGCCGCGGCCAGGGTGTGCCCGATCACGCCTTTGCGGCGAACGCTCGGCAAGGAGCGCGGCTTGCTCAGATGCAGTTCCGTGGAGTCGGAGAGCCAGGGCGGAAGGCATGAGCTGCGAAGGCGCGCCGCCGTCACGTGCGAGATCCAGGCACCCGGAGTGGCTGCCGATAGCGCGCGGGCGGCCGCCTCAAGATCGAAATCCCAGTCAGCGGGACGGTACAGTCCGCGGCTGATGTGCTCGACGTCGGGCCGGAGGAGACGTTTCCTCGGGACGCCCTCCGCTGCGGCGTCCGTGAGTGTGAACGGGCCTGATGCCAAGGTGTCGGGAAGCGCGGTCTGCGTGTGCATACCCGCATTGTTCCTCAGAGCGGTCGTCCTCTGCAGAAGTTATCCACAGGTGAGAGAGCGTTGCTGAAAGGGGGCCTTAAAGGTGAGAGAGCGTTTGTTGGAAAGCCACCAAAGGTGAGAGAGCGTCCGGCCAGAACCGGTCAAAGGTGAGAGAGCGTCAGAACAGGCCGACCGGGTTGCCGTGCGCATCGACGTCCATGCGCATCGCGGCCGGCTCCTTGGGCAGTCCGGGCATGGTCATGACGGCACCGGTTAGCGCCACGATGAACCCCGCCCCGGTCTTGGGGATCAGCTCGCGCACATGCACGGTGAATCCCTTGGGCGCGCCCAGCTGCGAGGCGTCGTCGGTGAACGAATACTGCGTTTTGGCCATGCACACGGGCATCCCGGCCCAGCCGTTCTTCTGGATGTCCGCCAGCCGCCGGAGCGCCGGGACGGAGAATTCCACGCCGTCGGCACCGTAGATCTCCTGCACGATCGTCCGGATCTTGTCCTCCACAGACAGGTTCAGGGGATACAGGTGCCGGAAGTCCGACGGCGCTGCCACCGCGGCGGCGACCTTCGCCGCGAGCTCATCGCCGCCGTCGCCCCCGCCACCGCGGCCCCAGACGTCGGCGACCGCAGCCTGCACGCCCTCCCGGGCGCACCAGGCAAGCAGCCATTCCAGCTCTTCGGGCGTATCCGTGGCGAACTTGTTGATGGCCACCACCGGCGCGATGCCGAACTTCTGAACGTTGTGCACGTGCCGCTGCAGATTCGCGACGCCGGCGGCCAGCGCTTCGACGTTCGGCTCCTTGAGCTGGTCCTTCGGGACGCCGCCGTGCATTTTGAGGGCCCGGATCGTCGCCACCACCACGACGGCGGACGGGGCCACGTCCGCGATCCGTGCCTTGATGTCCATGTACTTTTCGGCGCCGAGGTCCGCACCGAATCCTGCCTCCGTGACCACGATGTCGGCCAGTTGCTGCGCCGTCCGGGTGGCGATGAGGGAGTTGCAGCCGTGCGCGATGTTCGCGAACGGGCCGCCGTGGACCAGGGCGGCCGTTCCGGCGATGGTCTGGACGAGGTTCGGTTTGAGGGCGTCCTTGAGGAGCATGGTCAACGCGCCCTGAACGCCCAGATCGGCCACCGTGACCGGCTGGCGGTCGTAGCTGTAGCCCAAAGTGATGCGGCCCAGGCGCTCGCGAAGATCGTTCAGGTCCGTGGCCAGGCAGAAGACGGCCATGATCTCGGAGGCCGCCGTGATGTCGAAACTATCCTGGCGAGGTACCCCCTGTGCCGGTCCGCCGAGGCCAATGATGACTTCGCGCAGCGAGCGGTCATTCATGTCCAGGACGCGCTTGAACGTCATGCGCCGCGGATCGAGGTTGAGCTCGTTGCCCTGGAAAATGTGGTTGTCCACGAGGGCCATCAGCGCGTTGTTGGCCGAGGTGATCGCGTGGAAGTCGCCGGTGAAATGCAGGTTGATCTCGTCCATGGGCAGGACCTGGGAGTAGCCGCCACCCGCCGCACCGCCCTTCATGCCCAGGATGGGACCCAGGGACGGTTCGCGCAGCGCGATCATGACCTTGTGGCCCGCGCGTGCCAGGGAATCGGCCAGTCCCACCGTGGTGGTGGATTTCCCCTCGCCTGCGGGGGTGGGGGACATGGCAGAGACGAGGACTACCTTGCCGGCGGGCTTTCCCGCGGGGAGCCGCAGCCGGGCGGGATCGATTTTCGCCTTGTACCGCCCGTACAGCTCCACGGCATCGGCATTGATCCCGGCTCGCTCTGCGACTTCCCCGATGGGCAGAATGGCGGCCTTTTGCGCGATCTCAAGATCGGTGAGGACCTTGTTTTCAGACATCGATGTCCTTCGGCTCTGTGCGGAACACTGTGCGCGACAATCTATCAGTCGAAGATTCAGCGGTGAGAGAGCGTTGGGCCAAAACGGCTCAAAGGTGAGAGAGGGTTGGGCCAAACGGCCCCAAAGGTGAGAGAGCGTTTAGGCGGGCGGGACCAGCAGGCCGCCGAGGGACGCGTGGTAGCTGTCCAGGGTGATGGCAGCGGTCCGCGACCAGCCGAAGGCCTCCGCGTGTACGGCGGCGGCGCGGCCCATGTCTTCGCGGGTCTGGGGATCGTCATAGAGGGCTTCGAGGGCGTCCGCCCAGTCCAGGGGATCGTGCCCCTCCACCAGCATGCCCGTCCGGCCGTCGGCGATGGCCCGGGACAACCCTCCCACGTTCGTTGCCACCACGGGTGTCCCGCATGCCTGCGCCTCCAGCGCCACCAGCCCGAAGGATTCGCTGTAGGACGGCATTACTACGACGTCGGCCGAACGGAACCAGCCCGAGAGCTCTGCCGCGTTCACCGGCGGGCGGTGCGTCACGACGTCGTCGAGCCCGGCGTCGGAAATGAAGTGCTGCAGATTGAAGTCCTTGGCACCGCTCAGGGCGCCCAGGATGGTCAGCTCGAGATCAATGTCCGGGCGGCGCCGGCGCAGGAGCCCAGCCGCCTCGACGAAGATCTGCGGACCCTTGAGTCGCTGGATCCGCCCGGCAAACAGCAGATGGAAGCTGCCCGGACGAACTCCGAGAGCGGCACGGGAACGGGCCCGGAAGGCGGGGGCAAACACCGCGAGGTCCACGCCGGGGGGAGCGACGTCGATGCGGTCGAAATCGGCATTGTAGTGCGAGACCAGTTCCTGGGCCTCGGCCGGCGTGTTGGCCACGAGGCGCGCGGCACCGTCCACGATCCTCTGTTCGCCGTCTTCGCGCCGCCGGGGCTCGGGGAGCTCGCCGGAATGCAGCACCAGGTTCTTGACCTTGGCCATGGTGTGCATGGTGTGGATGAGCGGCACATTCCACAGTTCGGAAAGCTCCAGCCCGGCGAGGCCGGAAACCCAGTAGTGCGAATGAATGGCGTCGTAGCGGCCGTGCGGCTGGTGCTGCCGGATTCTTTCGATTTCGGCCACCATGTTGTGCAGGAGTTCCGGCAGTTCTTCCTTGGGCAGCTTCCGCGGCGGCCCGGCCAGGACATTGTGGACGCACACCCCGGGGCCGGGATGCTCGACGGCGGGCTGCTCCGCGGACGTGGAACGCGTGAAGATCTCCACCTCCACGCCGGCGTCGGCCAGCGCCATGGCCAGGGCCCGGACGTACACGTTCATGCCGCCGGCATCACCGGAGCCGGGCTGTTCCATCGGCGAAGTATGGAGGGACAGGAACGCCACACGACGGATCAATGACACCGTATTCTCTCCTGTCTTTCCGCCGGTCCACGGCACTGCTGCTACGCAGAAAACACTACTCCTGCCTGCCTGCCGCCAGCCCCCAAACGGCCAGGATGTGAGCAACGCTGCTACCGTGGCGGCTGTGAGCGCAACAGAAAACACCACCGCAGCCAGGGCCACCGCCCCCTTCGACATCCGGGAAGCAACCGCCGCGGACTGGCCCGGGATCTGGGCCGTCCTGGAACCGGTGCTGCGTACCGGCGAGACCTTCACCTGGGACCGCGACACCACGGAGGAACAGGCCCGCGCCAAATGGATGAAGGAAGCCCCCGGCCAGACCTTCGTGGCGGTCCGCGACGGCGTGGTGCTGGGCACCGGCGAATTCCACGCCAACCAGGGCGGCGGCGGGAGCCATGTTGCCAACGCCGGCTACATGGTCGGTGCCGCCTACAGTGGGCAGGGCATCGCCCGGGCATTGTGTGCCTACTCCCTGGACGCCGCCCGTGCCACAGGCTTCCGCGCCATGCAGTTCAACGCCGTGGTGGAAAGCAACACCACGGCCGTGTGGCTCTGGCAGTCCATGCTTCCGGATCCTCGCAACCGTCCCGGAGGCCTTCAACCACCCCGAGATCGGCTACGTGGGGCTGCACGTCATGTACCAGAAGCTCTAGGCCGAACCCCGCTCTAAACAGGATCCCGCCACAGCCCGCGCAGCCCGGAAAACGCGGCCTCGTAGCCGGCCAGCAGCTTGGCGGCCAGATCCTCCGAACCGATGAGCGGGTGCCCTGCGAACGCCTGCAGGGCGGCCCCACGGTCGCCGTTGCCTGCTGCCCGGATGGTGAGCCGTTCCGTGTCCTTGACCCGCCGCATCAGGGTCAGGAACTGCCCGGCCGGCCGCGACTGCGGAAGCGGCAGCGCGCCGTCAGGCGCCACCGTGCAGGGGACCTCGACGACGGCGTCCCCCGGCAGCCCGGGAACGGCCACGTCTGCGTCGCCCGGCACAGCCACGGGGGAGTTGGGCGTGTTGAGGATCAGTTGGGCGGTGCCGCCCCCGGCCAGGGCGCGCATGACGGCGAGGGCCACACGCTCGTAGCCGCCGCCGGCCAGGTCTTCCTCGTCGCGGTCCTCGCCCTGGCCCCGGGCCTCGGCCAGATAGCCCTCCTCGCGAGAGCGCCGTGCCGCGTCCCACAAGCGGTACGCCGGCCCGCCGGAAGCGCCGCCGTCGTGAGCACCGCCGCCGGGCACGCCTTCCGGCCCGGAGACCCCGGCCAGCCGCGGGTACAGCACCGCCTGCTGCGCGTGGATCGAGGCGCCGCGGGTTTCACCCATGGCGCGGATCGCTGCCGTGGCGCGGGCGGTCTCGTAGTAGTAGTACAGGTATTCATTCGGCAGGCAGCCCAGGCGCTGCAGCAGCGGTCCGCCGAACAGCCGGCCTTCCTCGAAGGTGGCCAAGCGGGTTTCGTCGGCCAGTAGCCCTGGGAGCGCGTCCTTGCCTGACACCTGCAGCCGGTAGAGCCAGCCGAGGTGGTTCAGCCCGAAGTAGCCCACGCCGTCGAGCACCCCCTCCGCGAGCGGCACCCCGGCCGCCTTCGCCGCCCGCTGCACCAGCCCGCTCGCCGAATCGCAGATGCCGATCACCCTGCGCCCCAGCACCGGGACCAGGGCCTCGGTGACCATGCCAGCAGGGTTGGTGAAATTGATGAGCCAGGCGTCCGGGCAGTGATCGCGCATGGCCCGGGCCAGTTCCAGCATGGGCGGGATGGAGCGCAGCGCGTAGGAGATGCCGCCGGCACCGGTGGTTTCCTGACCCAGGAGGCCCAGGTTCAGGGCAACGCGCTCGTCGGCCACGCGCCCGGCCGTGCCGCCCGGCCTGATGGCCGCGAACACCATGTCCGTGCCGGCCAGCGCCTGCGAAAGTTCAGAGGACACCACGACGGCGGGACGCCCGGCGGCGGGGCCCGGCATGTCCCGCAGTACCGCCCCAATGGCGCCCAGGCGGCCGGGGTCGACGTCGTAGAGCACGAGCTCGCCGAGCAGCCCGGCGAAGGGGCCGGCGCAGAGCGCACGGTAGACGAGGGGAACCCGGAATCCGCCGCCGCCGGCGATCATGAGCCGCATGCCCCGAGTCTATGCACGTGCGCCGCCGCAGCGTAGTGTGCCGTGCATGGACGCGATGCCCCAGGGACGCTTCGATCCTCTCTCCGCCGTGCGCACGGCCGGTGCGGGGGACTGCGACCTGCTCCTGGCCGGAACCGTGTTCCAGGACATCATCTTCACCGGGCTGCCGCACCCGCCGGAGCCCGGCACCGAGGTGTGGAGCGAGGGAATGGGCAGCTGCCCCGGCGGCGTGGCCAACCAGGCGATCGCCGCCTCCCGGCTGGGCCTGCGCACCAGCCTCGCGGCCGCCTTCGGGGACGACGGCTACGGCGACTACAACTGGCGGATCCTGGAAAGCCAGGAACATGTGGACCTGTCGCTGTCCCGACGCGTTCCCGGCTGGCATTCACCCGTGACGGTGTCCATGTGCGTCAACCAGGACCGCTCCATGGTGACCCACGGCCACCCCGCCCCGCTGAATGCCTCCGAGCTGATCGGGACGCCGCCCAAGGCGCTCGCCGCCGTCGCGGACCTGGGCGAACAGCTCGAGCCGTGGACCCTGGCCGCCGCCACGGCCGGCACCAAACTGTTCGGGGTGGTGGGCTGGGACCCCAGCGAGGAGTGGTCCGAGGGCCGGCTGGAGCAGCTCACGCACTTCCACGCGTTCATGCCCAACGCACCCGAGGCCATGGCCTTCACCGGCACCTCCGATCCCTGGGCCGCCCTCTATTCGCTCGCGGACCGGGTTCCGGTGGCCGTGGTGACCCTGGGTGCGCAGGGATCCATGGCGGTCGACTCCGAAACTGGGGAGGAAGAGTGGGTGCCGTCCTTGCCCGTGGCGGCCTATGATCCCACCGGGGCCGGGGACTGCTTCGATGCGGCGTTCATCGTGGGATGCCTGGCCGGCTGGACCCTGGGGGACAGGCTGCGCTTCGCGAACCTCTGCGCCTCGCTGGCCGTGCAGGAGGTGGGCGGCTCGCTGGCGGCCCCCGGCTGGGGCGACATCGCCGACTGGTGGCAGCGCGTCAACGCCCGGAAGGAACGCCAGGCCAGTCAATGGCTCCGGCGGTTCGCCTTCCTGGAGCCGATCGTGCAGGACATTCCGAAGGAAGCGCCGCGGCGGGCCTCCGCCACCATCGCGCACCTGTCGGATGCCTGACGGGACGCGTGAGGGATTGGTTGGCGGGCCCAGCGGAAAGTGCTCATGTGCGGCCGTGCTTTCTTAGTAGGCTGAATCCCACACGTGATGGCAGAGGAGGCTGGGATGGCCCAGACGGCGGTGACCCAGGCGACGGTGGCCGAGGTGATGGCCGAGCTGGCCGGGCTCGAGGACCCGAAGATGCGCGAGGCGAACGAGAAGCGCGGCGACGACCACGGGGTGAACCTGTCCGCTCTGCGCGCTGTCGCCAAGCGGCCCAAGACACAGCAGGAACTCGCGCGCGAGCTCTGGGCGACGAACGACACCGCGGCAAGGTTGCTGGCGATCCTGCTCTGCAGGCCGAAGGCCTTCGAGCGCGGGGAACTGGACACCATGCTGCGCGAGGCGCGCGCCCCCAAGGTGCACGACTGGCTGGTGAACTACGTGGTGAAGAAGAGCCCGCATGCCGAGGAACTGCGCGTAGCCTGGACAGCGGACCAGGATCCGGTGCTCGCGAGCGCCGGATGGGCTCTGACGAGCGAACGGGTGGCCAAGAAGCCCGAGGGACTCGACCTCGCAGGACTGCTGGACACCATCGAAGCGGAAATGAAAGACGCCCCGGACCGGCTGCAGTGGGCCATGAACCACACACTGGCCTTCATCGGGATCGAGCACGCCGGGCACCGCGCCCGGGCACTCGACATCGGTGAGCGCCACGAAGTGCTCAAGGACTATCCGACGCCGCCGAACTGCACCTCGCCGTTCGCGCCCATCTGGATCACCGAGATGGTGCGCCGGCAGCACGCTGGGTAGGATGCCCGCCATCGGCGAAGGGCCCGGTTATCCCCTCTCCGCGGGCAGCACTAGAATCTCTAAGGTGACTTACGAAGCAGCTGCAAGTGCCGCACCGGAGACCAAAGCCCCCGTCCTGGAGCGCTCGGCCGTCATCGACCTCGAGGCCATCCGGCACAATGTGCGCCAGTTCGTTGCCATCGCATCGCCCGCCAAGGTCATGGCCGTCGTCAAGGCGGACGCCTACGGGCACGGCGCCGTGCAGGTGGCCCGTGCGGCACTGGACGCCGGCGCCAGCTGGCTCGGCACCGCCCACATTTCCGAAGCCCTCGCCCTGCGCGCCGCGGGCATCGACGCACCCCTCCTGGCCTGGCTGCACACCAAGGAAAGCAACTTCGCAGCGGCAGTCGCCGCCGGCGTCGACGTCGGGATCTCCGGCTGGGAGCTCGACGCCGTGGTGGCGGCAGCGCGCCAGCAGGAACGCCCGGCGCGCGTGCACCTGAAGGTGGACACCGGGCTGGGCCGCAACGGCTCCACGATCGCCGGCTGGGACCAGCTGGTGGGCGAAGCCATGGAGTACCAGGACGAAGGCCTCCTGCGCGTGGTGGGCATCTTCTCCCACTTTGCCGTGGCGGACGAGCCGCACCGGCCCGAAACGGACGAACAGATCGCCCTCTTCCGGGAAGCCGTGGCCATTGCCGCGGACGCCGGGGTGGATACCGAGGTGCGGCACATTGCCAACACCCCGGCCACTCTGTCCCGCCCGGACGCGCACTTTGACCTCGTCCGCGTGGGCCTGGGCCTCTATGGGCTCTCGCCGTTCGCGGAGCAGAGCTCCCAGGAGCTGGGCCTGCATCCGGCCATGACCGTGCGCACCTTGCTGTCCAACTGCAAAGCCGTCGACGCCGGGCAGGGCGTCTCCTACGGACTGAACTACCGCACTACGGCAGAGAGCACCCTGGGCCTGGTCCCGCTGGGCTATGCCGACGGGGTGCCGCGCATCGCCACCGGCGGCCCGGTCCGGATCAACGGAGTCACGTACCCGGTGGTGGGCAGGATCGCGATGGACCAGATGGTGGTGGACCTCGGCCCGCTGGATCCGGACACGGCCCGCAGCCTGCTCGGCGCGGAGGTCGTGATGTTCGGCGACGGCGCCGACGGCGGCCCGACGGCGGACGACTGGGCAGCCGCGGCCGGCACCAACAACTACGAGATCGTCACCCGCATCAGCTCCCGCGTGCCGCGCAGCTACGTCAACGAGATCCCCTCCGACGCCGCCGCTGCAGTCCCGGCGGAAGCCGGAACGGACACACCGTGAGCGGCTCCGTCCCGGATTCGACGGCACCGGACGGCGCGCTCTGGGAGCGCACGCTCACGGTCACGACGGCGGAGCAGACGCACGCGCTCGGGGCCGCGCTCGCCGCGGTGCTGGAGCCCGGCGACCTCCTGGTGCTGACCGGCGAGCTCGGTGCCGGCAAGACGACGTTCACGCAGGGGCTCGGCGAGGGCCTGGGAGTGCGCGCCGGCATCATCTCGCCCACCTTCGTGCTGGTCCGCATCCACCCCAACCTCCCCGGTGGCCCGCGCCCGGGCGGCCCGGACTTGGTGCACGTGGACGCCTACCGGCTTGGCTCATCCGCCGAAATCGACGACATCGACCTCGAAAACACCATGGACAGTTCCGTGACCGTGGTGGAGTGGGGTCGCGACCGAGTGGAGCACCTTTCGGACAGCCGCCTGGACATCCAGCTGCACCGTTCAGTGGGCGGTGAGTCCCGTGACCTGTCACCCGCGCTGGAGCCGCAGCCGGACGCCGTCCTGGACTTCGACACCGAGGACGACGACGAGCCCCGCACCATCGTGGTCCGCGGCTACGGCCCGCGCTGGGCCGACGCCCCCGCCATCCTGGGACCTGCACCCCGTGAAGAGGACGCCTGATGCTCATCCTGGCCATTGACACTTCGGCCGTGGCAAGCGCCGCACTGATTTCCGACGACGCCATGGAAGGCGTAGTGGAGGCCTTCGCCACGGAAGACACCCGCAGCCACGCGGAAGTCCTGGCCCCCGGCATCGAACAGCTCCTCGCCGACGCCGGTGTGACGGGAGCGGACATCGACGTGATCGTGACCGGCGTCGGCCCAGGTCCCTTCACCGGGCTCCGCTCCGGCATCGCCACCGCCCGCACCTTGGCCTTCGTCTGGGGCAAGCCGCTGTACGGCCTCATGAGCCTGGACGCCATCGCCCTGGAAGTCGCCGAATCCACCGCGGCGGAAGCCGAGTTCATCGTGGCCACGGACGCCCGGCGCAAAGAGGTCTACTGGGCCCGTTACACCCTGGCCGAGGGCCAGCTTCCGCGGCTCGTGGACGGCCCGCACGTGGGCTTTGCCTCGGAGCTTCCGGAGCTGCCGGTCTACGGTGCAGGCGCAGGCCTCTACGCCGATGTGGTCCGGGCCCATCCGGACTTCGCCGCCACCCAGCCGGATGCTGCGTCGCTGGGCCAGTTCGCCCTGGCCCGTCTCACGGCGGGGGATGCCTTGCTCGACTCCACTCCTCTGTACCTGCGGGAATCGGATGCCCAGGTGCCCGGTCCCAGAAAGCGTGCCCTGTGAAGCTCTCACCAAAGCTCGAACTGGCGGGTGTCACTCTGCGGGACATGACCGCGGCCGATGTTCCCGCCGTCGAGGTCCTGGAACGCCGGCTGTTCCCCGTGGACGCCTGGCCGCTGCAGATGTTCCTTGACGAAATCGCCCAAGCCGGCACCCGCCGCTACGTCGTCGCCGAGGCCGGAGGAGAGATCGTGGCCTACGCGGGCCTGATGTGCATCGAACCCATCGCGGACGTCCAGACGATCGCCGTCGTGCCTGAATTCGAAGGCAAAGGCATCGGCTCGGCAATCCTCACGGAACTGATCGACGAAGCCCGGCGGCGCCGCGCTCAGGACGTCCTGCTGGAAGTCCGGGCCGACAACCCCCGCGCGCAGCAGCTGTACCTGCGCTTCGGCTTCGAGCAGATCCATGTGCGCCCCCGCTACTACCGCGACGGCACGGACGCCCTGATCATGAGGCTGCAATTGAAGGAGCCCGGCGCGTGAGCACCAGCAACTACAAGGACCCGCTCGTCCTGGGGATCGAATCCTCCTGCGACGAAACCGGCGTCGGGATTGTCCGCGGCACCACCCTGCTGACCAACACGGTCTCGTCCTCCATGGACGAGCACGTCCGCTTCGGCGGGGTCATCCCGGAGATCGCCTCGCGGGCGCACCTGGACGCCTTTGTGCCCACCCTCCAGGAGTCCCTGCACGAAGCCGGCGTCACCCTAGACGAGATCGACGCCATCGCCGTGACCTCGGGGCCGGGCCTGGCCGGGGCCCTCATGGTGGGCGTCTGCGCCGCCAAGGCCCTCGCCGTCGCCACGGGCAAGCCCCTCTACGCGATCAACCACCTGGTGGCGCATGTGGGCGTCGGGCTGCTGGACCGGAACCCCGACGGCGGAACTGCCGCGGGCGGCGCCGCAGGACTCGGCGAAGGCGGACGCCTCCCGGACAACCTCGGCGCCCTGCTGGTCTCCGGCGGCCACACCGAGATCCTGCGGATCCGCAGCATCACGGACGATGTGGAGTTGCTTGGCTCCACGATCGACGACGCCGCCGGCGAAGCCTACGACAAAGTGGCCCGGATCCTGGAGCTCGGCTACCCGGGTGGTCCGGCCATCGACAAATTGGCCAGGCAGGGCAATGCGAAGTCCATCCGCTTCCCGCGTGGCCTGTCCCAGCCCAAGTACATGGGCACGGCCGAAGAGCCCGGCCCGCACCGCTACGACTGGTCCTTCAGCGGGCTGAAGACGGCTGTGGCCCGGTGCGTGGAGCAGTTCGAGGCCCGCGGCGAGGAGGTCCCCGTGGCCGACATCGCCGCTGCGTTCCAGGAGGCTGTGGTGGACGTGATCTCGGCCAAGGCCGTGCTCGCGTGCAAGGAAAACGGCATCACCGACGTGCTGCTGGGCGGCGGCGTGGCGGCCAACTCGCGGCTCCGCGAACTGACCGGCCAGCGCTGCACCTCTGCGGGGATCCGCCTGCACGTGCCGCCGCTGGAGCTGTGCACGGACAACGGGGCCATGGTGGCGGCGCTCGGTGCCCAGCTGATCATGGCCGGAATCGGCCCCAGCGGGGTAGCGTTCGCTCCGGACTCCTCCATGCCCGTCACCACCGTGTCCGTGCAGGCTGACGCCGGCTAAGGGCGGCCTTCAGCGGTGCGGTGCCGGTTCGGCCCACGGACGCCACGGTGGCCGTTACCCCTTTGCCCGTTGATCGATTCAGGCAGTTGGTGACGGGCGGGATCCCGTGGCGTAGGATTCGGTACTCGGAACGCCACAATCAGTCAGAAGGTGGGAACCATGCAGCTTGACGAGGTCGTCGGCCGGTTTCATCAAACGCTGAATGAGTTTGCTAAAGGAGACCCGGAACCCGCCAAGGCCATTTTCTCCCACGGCGAGGATGGGTCCCTTGCGAATCCCTGGGGTCCTCCGGTTGTGGGCTGGGATCGGGTATCCAAGGCCCTCGATTCAGCCGCTGCCCGGTTCAAGGATGGACGTGTCACTGCTGTTGATGGCCTCACCAGACACGTCACTTCCGATCTCGCCGTCTTCCTCGACATAGAACATTGGCAGGCCAAGCTTGGAGGAGGAGACGAAATATCGCAGTTTGATTTGCGTGTAACGAGCGTTTATCGCCCCGAGGGCGACACGTGGGCACTGGTGCATCGCCATGCAGACCCGGTCATCACACCGCGTCTCCCGGACGCTGTCCTGCATAACTAGCCCGTGGGCCCCTGGCGCATCTGCTGCACGAGGTCCATGACCACGGCCTGCAGGTCGCCGCTGTGCTCGGCGGCGACGCGGCGCTGGCGCTGGTAGCTGGCTCCGCGGGCGATGATCTTTTCGACGTCGGCCAGTTCGGCTGAGCAGCCCAGCTTCGCGGCAACGGGGGCCAGCCGCTGGACGGTTTCGGCGAGGTGCTCCGTGACCAGCTGCTCCTTGCCGTGGGCGTCGAGGATGATGATGGCCTCCAAGCCGTACCTGGCCGCACGCCACTTGTTCTCCTGAACGTGCCACGGCGGCATGGTGGGGATGGTGCCGCCGGCGTCCAGGATCGAGGAGAACTCATCCACGAGGCACTGGGTGAGGGCCGCGATGGCGCCCACTTCCTCGAGCGTGGCCAGGCCGTCGCAGATACGCATTTCAATGGTGCCCAGGTCCGGGACCGGGCGGATGTCCCAGCGGATTTCCGAGGTGGCATCGATGACACCCGTGGTGAACATGTCCTGAACATAGGATTCGTACGCTTCCCAGGTGTCGAACTGGAACGGCAGGCCGGCGGTGGGAAGCTGCTGGAACATCAGCGCGCGCTGGGACGCGTAGCCTGTCTCCTCGCCGGCCCAGAACGGGCTGGAGGCGGAGAGCGCCTGGAAATGCGGGAAGTAGTTGACCAGCCCGTCCAGGATGGGCAGCACCTTGCTCTTCTTGTCGATGCCCACGTGGACGTGCACGCCGTAGATGACCATCTGCCGTCCCCACCACTGGGTGCGTTCGATGAGCTTGGCGTAGCGTTCCTTGTCCGTGACCGGCTGGAGGAGCGGTGGGCTGAAGGGGTGGCTGCCGGCGCTGAAGAGCTCCACACCCATGGGGTCGGTGACTTCGCGGACTGCCGCGAGGGAACGGCTCAGGTCTTCCTTGGCGTCCTTGACGGTTTCGCATACACCCGTGACCAGTTCAACGGTGTTCAGCAGAAGTTCGCGCTTGATGTGCGGATGTTCGTCGTCCTCATTGAGGTCGGGGTGGGCTGCTGCCACACCGCGCAAGACTTCGTTGGCGACGGAGACCAGTTCACCGGTACGTGCGTTGACGAGCGCCAGCTCCCATTCCACACCCAGTGTCGATTGCCTGGATGGCGCAAAGTCAATCTGCACGTGGTCCCCTCGTTATTCTTCTGAACCGGACATGGCGCCCCGCTGTGGGGCCGTCAGCGGATGGCTCAAGTCTAGTGCAGGGGTAGCATCGCATTGATGGCACCGTTCCTTTCCCCGCGTCATGGCCGGCGGCCGCTGGCCGCGGCCCTGATGCTCGCCCTTCCGGCGTGCACAGCCGAACAGCCCGACGGCGGCAGCACCCCCTTGGCGTCCGACGCCGGAGCCGCCATGGGGGCCGAACTCGCCGGCCTGGGCTTCACGATTGACTTCGCCCCGGACGCCGACGTGACCATCGGGCCGCAGGATCCCACCATCGGCTCACGTTCCATGGACGGCGACCCGGACGCCGTCGGGCGGCTGAGTACCGCGTTCGGGCAGGGGCTGCTGGAATCCGGCGTGCTGCCCGTGAGCAAGCACTTCCCCGGCCATGGCTCGGTGACCGTGGATTCGCACAAGTCCCTCCCCGTACAGAATGATTCCGTGGCCGAACTGCAGGCAAGGGATTGGAAACCGTTCGAACAGGCCGTCACGGCAGGGCTGCCGATGATCATGATGGGCCACATTGCCGTGCCTGGCCTGGAACCGGACGTGCCGGCCTCGGTCTCCAAAGCCGGCTATGCTGCGCTCCGCGGCCTCGGCTTCGCGGGCGTCGCCGTGACCGACGCGATGAACATGGCCGCCATCGAAGAGCAATACACGGACGATTCCGCGGCGCTGGCCCTTGCAGCTGGCGCGGACCTGGTCCTCATGCCTGGGGACGTGGTTCGGGCCCATGCCGGAATCCTGGCCGCCGTCGGCTCGGGCGCCTTGCCGGCCGCCCGCCTGGACGAAGCAGCCCGCCGCGTGGCCACCATGGTGCTCTGGCGGGCCAGGGTGATGCCGAAGCCCGCCGGGGCCGCCCCAGGCACTGGAATGGCCGTGTCACGGGCCGTCTCGGCTGCGGCGGTGACGGTCCTTGACGGGCCTTGTTCCGACCCCCTCATCGGCAGTTCCGTTTCGCTGGCCGGCGGGTCCGCCTTGGAAAGGGCGCGGTTCACCGCCGCGGCCGGCCGGGCCGGAACCAGCGTGGGCCGCGGCCCGCTCGTGGTGCTGGCCGGCTACGGCAGCGGCCCGGTCTCGGGACAGATCGCTGTGTCGCTCGATGCCCCCTGGCCGCTCGCAGGATCCTCCGCACCCAGCAAGACCGCTCTCCATGGGAATTCCCCCGGGGCCTTCGACGTCCTGCTGGCCGTGCTCACCGGCCAGGCGACGGCACCGGGGAAGCTGCCGGCCGCCGTCGGGCCCTATCCGCCGGGCAAGGGGTGCCCTTAGGCGAGCAGTATCCAAAGTCATTTGCTAATGAGAATTGTTTGCATTTAGACTCTGTGAATGCATCTTTCCGTCGTCAGCTCCCTTGACAGCCAGTGCCGTGAGGTCGCCACCGCGCGCCTGGGCCCTACGCACAGCAATTCGGTGGTGGTCCTGCATGACCTCCTGGACGGATCGCTGGTCCTGCGCCGCGTCTACCGCGACGGCGAGCTCCTGGAACGGAGCGAAACCATGCTGGAGCACGGCTGCCTCAGTTGCACCGTCCGCCTGGATGTTGTCCCGACGGCGGAGCGGCTGGCCGCCTGCGGCCACGACCACATCGTCCTGGGCCTGCCCCCGGGAGTCTCCGTGGACATGGCGGTGGCTGAACTGCGCCGCGGACTGGACCGGCCCGCCGTGATCGACAACGCCGTGCTTGCGATCGACCCCGCCGAACTCGAGGACCACATCTGGGACCGGCACACCCTCTATGAATCCGGCTTCACCTCCATGCCCGAGGACGAGCGCACCAGCGGGGAATTCCTGATCGGCGAATTCGGGCACGTGGACACGGTCATGATCCAGCCCGGACTTGGCGCCGAACTGGGCGGCGGACCGCAGTCCGGGGCCTGGGACCACGGCGTGGAGTTGTGCGGCCAGCTGGCTCCGCACGCCGCGGTGTCCGGCGTGCACGATGACTTCCGGCCGGGCTGCTACGACAGTGGTGAGGCCCACGCTCGGACCCGCCGGGGCGCCGTCCGTGTACCGCTCGACGCCGGCGCGGGGACCTTCCGTACCGTGCTCCACAAAGTGGAGCGACCCTTGCACCCGGGCCGTTTCCGCGAGGCCCTGCCGCAGTTGGCCGCAGGTTCGCACTGGCTCCGTGGCCGGCTGTGGATCGCCTCGGCAGCCACCACCCGGATCGCCGTCCAGGGGATCGGGCCCCGCGTCTGGCTGGAAGGCACCGGGCAGTGGCTTGCCGACGCCGGGCATGACCCCCGCAGCGGCACCCTACCGGCGTCCGACGTCGACGCCGCGCTGGACTGGCACCCCACCTTCGGCGACCGCGGGACCGTGCTGGCCGTGACCGGGCGCGGTGAGGATGTCGATCCCCGCGAGATCCGCGGCCTGCTGGACGGCTGCCAGCTCAGCGATGCGGAAATGCGGCTCGACTTCAGCAAACTCGAGGACCCGCTCGGGCTCGAAACCGGCCTGTAGACCCAAGATCCACTACCAAAGGAGAAACCATGAAAGTCAGGAATTCGCTGCGCGCCCTCAAGAAGATCCCAGGCGCCCAAATCGTGCGCCGCAGGGGCCGCACCTTCGTCATCAACAAGAAGAACCCGCGCATGAAGGCCCGGCAGGGCTGAGCGAGGGGGATTGCCGGGCGTAGCGGCCGGAGGCGCATAAATATGACATATCTGGTGACTCTGGCCACGGCCACTGTTTAATGGAGCACATGCCCATTCTGAACAAAGACATGTCCCTGTGCATCTCGCTGGCAGCCAGGCCGAGCAATATCGGTACGAGGTTCCACAACTACCTCTACGATCTGCTCGGCCTCAACTTTGTCTACAAGGCATTCGCTCCCGCGGACATCACCCTGGCAGTGGCCGGCATCCGGGGTCTCCCCATCCGTGGTGCCGCCGTTTCCATGCCGTACAAGGAAGCGGTCATCCCCCTCGTGGATGTCATGGACCCCTCGGCCAAGGCGATCGACTCGGTGAACACCATCGTGAACCAGGATGGTGTGCTGACGGCGTACAACACCGACTACATCGCCATCGCCCGGCTCCTGCAGGACCACGCCGTGCCGCACGGCCACTCGGTGCTGCTGCGCGGTGCCGGCGGCATGGCCAAGGCGGTCGCAGCGGCCCTGCGCGACGCAGGGTTCACGGACGTCACCATCGTGGCCCGCAACGAGGGAACCGGCCGGGCGCTGGCGGACCTTTACGGCTTTGGCTGGCAGGCCGACGTCGAGGGTTCCACGGCAGATCTCATCATCAACGTGACACCGCTCGGCATGGCCGGTGCGGATGAAACGGCGCAGTCCTTCGACGACGCCACCGTGGCCGCCGCGCAGGTGGTGTTCGACGTCGTCGCGCTTCCCTCGGAGACGCCGCTTATCACGGCCGCCCGTGCAGCCGGCAAGCCGGTCATTACCGGGGCCGAGGTCATCGCGATCCAGGCGGAGGAGCAGTTCGTGCTCTACACCGGCGTCCGCCCCACTGCGGAGCAGGTCCGCGAAGCCTCCGAGTTCTCACGCAGCTAGTTTCCGCGGCAGGTGGCTCTACGCCGCCGCTGCCACCGGCTCCACCACAACAGCCACCCGCTCCTCGCCGATCCGCGTGAGGACCAGGGTGGCTGTTTTGCTTCCCCTCTTCCCTCCGGACTTTCCGCCGGGGAGCAGTTGCTTGCGCAGCTCCTCGGGTGTCACGGCGGTGCCGCGCTTCTTGATGTCCAGCACGCCCACGCCGTTGGCCTTGACCCAGGCCTTCAGCGCCTTGACGTTGTAGGGCATGACCTCGAGTACCTTGTAGGCCCGGGCAAAGGGCGTGTCCCGAAGCGCCGGGGCGCAGATGTAGGCGATGTGCTCGTCCACGAGGTGGCCGCCCAGCTGCAGCGCGACGTCGGCCACGAGCCCGGCGCGGATGACGGCGCCGTCGGGCTCGTAAAGGTAGCCCTCCACCGGCCCGACGTCGGGCAGCGGGCCGCCGCCGAAGTCCTCGCCGCTGGTGATCTCGGCGGCGCCGCGCGCCCCGATCACCAGGGCGGCCCGGCGCACGCCCGGACGTGCCACCGCATTGAACCAGAGGGCCACCTCTGTGACGTCGCCACCTACGGACATCCACTGGGCCTCGCAGCCGGCCGGAACCGAGTCATGCGGTATGCCCGGCCCCATTTTGACGCCCACGGCCCGGCCGGAAGCCGCCAGGGATTCCACATAGGACAGCGGGGGTGAGAAGTCCTCCGGATCCCAGATCCGCTTGGTGCCCGACGACGAGGTGGTGCGCCGCGCGGGATCCAGCCAGACGCCGTCGATCCCTTCCAAGGACACGGCCGTGGCATCCGCATGGACCACGGTGGCGTGCGGGAACGGCATGAGGTTGATTGTGGCGCAGGCGGCGGTGGCTTCGTCCAGCTCCACGGCGGTGACCTTGATATCCATGGACGCCAGCGCCATGGAATCGGCGCCGAGGCCGCACCCGAGGTCGGCAACGTGGCCGGTGCCGGCCTTGACGAAGCGCTCGGCGTGCCGGGCCGCGACATTCAGGCGCGTGGCCTGCTCAAGCCCGGCCTGCGTGAAGAGCATCTGCCGGGCGAACTCGCCGAATTTGGCCTCGGCGCGGGTCCGCAGCCGTGATTGCGTGAGCACGGCGGCCACGAGCTCGGGGGAGTGGCCGGCCTTCCGGAGGCCCGCGTTCACGCTGAAGGCCTCGCTCTCCCGGTAGGGCCCCAGGGAGGCGAGCAGTTCCCAGCCTTCACTTGTCAGAAGGTGGGCGATCTGGTCCTGGGGTGCGTCAGCCATGGGATCAAGCCTACTGTCCGGTGTCACACGCCTGCGGCGGTCCGATCATCCCGATAGGGTTGATTTCATGGAAGACAACGCAGCACAGCAGCCCGACGAAAGCAACGACACCACTGCCTCCGCCGCTGCCGGGCCCGTGTCCACCAGGAATCCCGTGACGTATGCCCGGCCCGCCCTCATTGCCGGGGCCGCAGTCGCAGCGGTGTGCATCGCGCTGCTCGTGATCATCTTCGCCCTCGATACCTTCAACGCCGCCGCCTATTCGGTCTCCGGCCAGAGCGTCAGCGACGCCACGGATGAGGCCAGGGACATCCGCGAGCAGTACACCGGGGTCCGCATCGGCGGCACCATAGTGCTGCTCGTTTCCGCCGCCGTGGCCCTTGCCGGGGCCGTGGTCCTGTACCTCAACCGCGGTGCCGCCTCTGCGGAAGACGGCGACGACGATGAGGACGTCGATCTGGAGGACCTCACCAGGGACTAGGGTCCCGGCGCACGAGGCTCCTGGTCGCGTGACTGAGCGTTTGGTCGCGTGCCGTGGCGTTCACCCGTGACGAAATTCTGGCACTCACCTTGACCGAGTGCTAACGCCTTACATAGAGTCGTGGTTAGCACTCTCCCTAGGAGGGTGCTAATCACCACCGCCAGGCAGCTACCGGCACCGCGACGACGGTTTGCGCGCCTCGGCACCCCAGTCTGTTTGTCCATGAATCAGCTCATGAAAAGGAGAGTCCGAGTGTCGGTCTCGATTAAGCCTCTTGAGGATCGTATTGTTGTTCGCCCGCTCGAAGCAGAGCAGACCACGGCTTCCGGCCTGGTCATTCCGGACTCCGCACAGGAGAAGCCGCAGGAAGGCGAAGTTGTTGCAATCGGCCCCGGCCGTTTCGATGACAACGGCAACCGCGTTCCCGTTGACGTAGCCGTTGGCGACGTCGTCATCTACTCCAAGTACGGTGGAACCGAAGTCAAGACCGGCGGCAACGAGTACCTCGTGCTGTCCGCCCGCGACGTTCTGGCGATCGTCGTTAAGTAACTTCCTGGAGCCCCGCACCGCAGATCAAGCACAGCTGGATCAGCGGTGCGGGTTTTCTGTCTTGAAAGGACAAACCCATGGCAAAGCAGCTTGCGTTTAACGATGCTGCCCGCCGGTCGCTTGAGGCCGGTATCGACAAGCTCGCCAACACCGTCAAGGTGACGCTTGGCCCGCGCGGCCGCAACGTCGTACTGGACAAGAAGTGGGGCGCCCCCACGATCACCAACGACGGCGTCACCATCGCCCGCGAAGTTGAGCTGGACGACCCCTACGAGAACCTTGGCGCCCAGCTGGCCAAGGAAGTCGCCACCAAGACCAACGACGTCGCCGGCGACGGCACCACCACGGCTACCGTGCTGGCGCAGGCCCTCGTCAAGGAAGGCCTGCGCAACGTTGCTGCCGGCGCAGCTCCGGGCGAGATCAAGCGCGGCATCGAGGTTTCCGTTGAAGCCGTTGCTGCACGCCTGCTGGAGAACGCACGCGAGGTTGAGGGCACCCAGGTTGCCAGCGTTGCCTCCATCTCCGCCCAGAGCGACGAGGTCGGCGAGCTGCTGGCCGAAGCTTTCGGCAAGGTCGGCAAGGATGGTGTCATCACCATCGAAGAGTCCTCCACCACGCAGACCGAACTGGTCCTCACCGAGGGCATGCAGTTCGACAAGGGCTACCTGTCCCCGTACTTCGTCACCGACGCTGAGCGCCAGGAAGCCGTCCTCGAGGACGCCCTCATCCTGATCAACCAGGGCAAGATCTCCTCGCTGCAGGAATTCCTGCCGCTGCTGGAGAAGGCCCTGCAGGCCGCCAAGCCGCTCTTCATCATTGCTGAAGACATCGACGGCGAGGCACTGTCCACGCTGATCGTCAACCGCATCCGCGGCACCCTGAACGTTGTGGCCGTCAAGGCTCCGGGCTTCGGCGACCGCCGCAAGGCCATGCTGCAGGACATCGCGACCCTCACCGGCGCACAGGTTGTCTCCGCAGAGCTTGGCCTGAGCCTGGACACCGTTGGCCTCGAGGTCCTGGGTACGGCCCGCCGTATCACGGTCACCAAGGACAACACCACCATTGTTGACGGTGCAGGATCCGCGGAAGACGTTGCAGCCCGCGTGGCCCAGCTGCGTGCCGAGCTGACCCGGACGGATTCCGACTGGGACAAGGAAAAGCTGCAGGAACGCCTGGCCAAGCTGGCCGGCGGCATCGGCGTGATCAAGGTCGGCGCAGCCACCGAGGTCGAGCTGAAGGAAAAGAAGCACCGCATCGAGGACGCCGTTTCCGCCACTCGTGCCGCCCTCGAAGAAGGCATCGTCTCCGGTGGCGGTTCCGCCCTCATCCACGCCCTCAAGGCACTGGACGAGGACGCAGCCGTCAAGGCCCTGGAAGGTGACGCAGCTGCTGCTGTCGGCATCGTCCGCCGCGCCCTGACCCAGCCGCTGCGCTGGATCGCCCAGAACGCCGGCTTCGACGGCTACGTGGTTGTTGCCAAGGTTTCCGAACTGGACAACAACCAGGGCTTCAACGCCAAGACCGGTGAATACGAGGACCTCGTCGCCGCAGGCGTCATCGACCCCGTCAAGGTGACCCGTTCGGCACTGCGCAACGCCGCATCCATCGCCGCACTGGTTCTCACCACCGAGACCTTGGTTGTCGAAAAGCCGGCCGAGGAAGACCAGCACGCAGGCCACAAGCACTAGCGGCTTGCTGAACTAGCAAAGAAAGCGGGTGCCCGGCTCAAGCCGGGCACCCGCTTTCTTTGTCCTGCCGCAGCGTGCCGTTGCTCACACATTGCCGCCGCGGAATATGGCGATCGCCGCCGAGGTTCTACTATTTATCCAATACCTGCACGGACCAGACCCGTAATGACGGGCTGGTCATCAGTTGCAACCCCTACCCGTTAGCCCCCAAGAACCCCGGTAAGAGGCGCACTCATGACCCAGCCCGAACACGACCCCTTCGGCTTCATCGGCCTCACGTATGACGACGTCCTGCTGTTGCCGGGACACACCAACGTGATCCCATCCGAGGCCGATACCTCGTCCCGCATCTCCAAACGCATCTCGGTCCAGACGCCGCTGCTCTCCGCAGCCATGGACACCGTGACGGAATCCCGCATGGCCATCGCCATGGCCCGCCAAGGCGGGCTGGGTGTTGTGCACCGCAACCTGTCGATTGACGACCAGGCCGAGCACGTGGACCGCGTCAAGCGCAGCGAGTCCGGCATGATCACCAACCCGCTGACCATCGGCCCGGAAGCCACCCTGGCTGAACTGGATGAGCTGTGCTCGCGCTACCGCGTTTCCGGCCTGCCGGTCGTTGAAGCCGATGGCCGTCTCCTGGGCATCGTCACCAACCGCGACACCCGCTTTGTGCCGGAGTCCGACTTCCCACTGCGCCGCGTCAGCGACGTCATGACTAAGATGCCACTCATCACCGGGCACGTGGGCATCAGCCGCGAGGAAGCTTCGTACAAGCTGGCCACCAACAAGATCGAGAAGCTCCCGCTGGTTGACGAGCAGGGCCGCCTCAAGGGCCTCATTACCACCAAGGACTTCACCAAGGCCGAGCAGTACCCGCTGGCAACCAAGGACGAGGAAGGCCGCCTGCGCGTTGGCGCGGCCATCGGCTTCTTCGGCGACGGCTGGGAGCGCGCCATGAAGCTCATCGACGCCGGGGTGGACGCCCTCTTCGTGGACACCGCCAACGGCCACTCCCAGGGTGTGCTGGACATGATCGCCCGCCTGAAGTCCGATCCCGTTGCCGCGCACGTGGACATCATCGGCGGCCAGGCCGCCACCCGCGAAGGCGCCCAGGCCCTGATCGACGCCGGCGCCGACGGCATCAAGGTGGGCGTGGGCCCGGGCTCCATCTGCACCACCCGCGTGGTGGCCGGCGTGGGCGTCCCGCAGATCACCGCCATCTACGAATCCGCCAAGGCAGCCATCCCGGCCGGCGTCCCGCTGATCGCCGACGGCGGCCTGCAGTACTCGGGCGACATCGGAAAGGCCCTGGTTGCCGGTGCCGACACGGTCATGCTGGGTTCCCTCCTGGCCGGCTGCGAGGAGTCCCCGGGCGAACTCATCTTCGTCAACGGCAAGCAGTTCAAGAGCTACCGCGGCATGGGCTCCCTGGGCGCCATGCAGTCCCGCGGCAAGAACACGTCCTACTCCAAGGACCGCTACTTCCAGGCCGACGTCTCCGGCGATGACAAGCTCATCCCCGAGGGCATCGAGGGCCGCGTGGCCTTCCGCGGTCCGCTGGCCTCGGTGGCCTACCAGTTGGTCGGCGGGCTGCGCCAGACCATGTTCTACACGGGCGCACCCACCATCGCCGAGCTCAAGGCACGCGGCAAGTTCGTCCGTATCACCCCGGCAGGCCTGAAGGAATCGCACCCGCACGACATCCAGATGACCGTGGAAGCCCCCAACTACGGCTCCCGCTAGAAATCAAACGCCAGTTCCCCGTGGGGCTTCCCCGCGGGGTACTGGCGTTGTGCTTGGCGACTGCCGCCGCGGATTAGGCTGATGCCATGTCCGAACTGATGCCGGCCAGAGAACCGCAGCGGAAGCTCGCGCTCCGCCCGTACGCCCGCGCCGTCGGGCAGGTTCTCAAGGTCAGTTTCAAGGCCTCGCCGGCCGCGGTCGTCATGAAGGTAGCCGGTTCGCTTATTTCCGCTACGCTGCCGCTCGTCACCACCTATTTCGCAGCGCTGACCACCACTGCCCTGGCGGCCGGTTATGCGGGGGACCCCGACGCCGGTCCGCGGGCCGTTCTGTACGTCGTCATCACTGCGGCGCTGGGGCTGTTCTGGGGCGCCTTCAGCAGCGTTGACCGCTACATCCAGCAGCTCATGAGCTTCAAGGTGGGGGCGATCGTCGGGGACCTCATGTACGAGCGCTTCCTGGCGCTGGAGTTCTGGCGCTATGACGACAAAGAGACGGTCGACCTGTATGACCGCGCCAAGCGCTTCTCGGATTCCTACGCCCGGGTCCTGGACCGCATCGCCGCCATCTTTACCCAGCTTGTGTCCGTCGTGCTGGCCATCGGGGCCCTGTTGCTCGTCAGTTGGTGGATAGCGGTGATCGTGCTGGTGGCGATCGTGCCCAGCGTGTACCTGCAGTTCAAGCTGTCCCGGGAACAGATTGCGCACTGGAACACCCAGGTGGACTCGCGCCGGCAGCGGCGGATGATCGAGACCAACCTGCTGCGCCCGCAGCACATCGCCGAAATGCGGCTCTACGGGATTGTCGGGTTCCTCATGGGCCTGCGATCCCGGCTGCGTGACCAGGACGAGCGCCGCCGGCTCGACTTCCAAAAACGCTACATCCCCAAGCAGCTGGCGGCCGATGCCCTGCAGTACGGTGCGGAGGTTGTCTCCCTCATCTGGGTGGTGGGGCAGATCATCGCCCGGGCGCAGCCAGTGGGCCAGTTCCTGTACGTCCAGCAGATCGTCAGCCGAGCGCTCTCCACAGCCAACAACCTCGTGTCCTCACTGAGCTCCATCGACGAGGACCTTGCCAACCTCAAGGACTACGAGCTGTTCATGGCCCTGCCGGTGCCTTTCGGGACCGAGCCGCCGCTTGCCCATGCCCCCGAAACCGTGGAAATGCAGGACATCCGCTTCAGCTACACCGGCAGCGACATCGAGGTCATCAAAGGCGTTTCCCTGACCATCAGGCAGGGCCAGCACATTGCGATCGTTGGCGAGAACGGTGCGGGAAAGTCCACCCTGATCCGGATCCTCGCCGGACTCTACCGGCCCGACTCCGGTCAGGTGATGCTCGACGGCGTTGACCTCGCCGCCGTCGACGTCATGTCCTGGCACCGCCACCTGGCGGTGCTGAGCCAGGAGTTCCTCAAGTACGAGTTCGCCACAGCTGCCGAGAACATCCGCTTTGGTGACGTCGATTCGCCCCGGGACGATGACCGGATCCGCCGGGCGGCGGGCGATGCAGAAGCGTTGGAGTTCATCAATAAGCTGCCCAACGGCCTGGACAACCATGTCAGCAACTGGATGGAGGACCCGCGCGGCCGGAAGGGCAGTGGACTCTCCGGTGGCCAGTGGCAGCGGCTCGCGATGGCCCGGAATTTCTACCGGAACGCTACCTTCATGGTGATGGACGAGCCAACCTCGGCCATTGACGCACTGGCTGAGCACCGGATCTTCACCCGGCTGTTCGCGGACCGGAGCAGCACCATCATTGCGATCAGCCACCGGCTTGCCACCATTGAGAAAGCCGACATTGTCTTCATGCTCGAGGACGGGCAGATTGTGGAACGGGGCACGCACAAGGAGCTGGTGGCACTGCGCGGCCGCTACTTCAGGATGTTCGAATCCCAGCTCAGCGTCGACGAGGCCGGCCACGGTTAGCAGGAGGACAGCTGCACTGGGATAAACTCGAGCAGTGACTTACGAGATTGAGATTGGCCGTGGCAAGCGTGGGCGTCGTGCCTACTCCCTGGATGACATCGCGATCGTCCCCAACCGTCGCACCCGTGACCCGCAGGACGTCTCTGTTTCCTGGCAGATCGACGCCTACAAGTTCGACATGCCCGTGATCGGCGCACCCATGGACTCGGTGATGTCCCCGGACAGCGCCATCGCACTGGGCCGCCTGGGCGGCCTCGGTGTCCTTGACCTCGAAGGCCTGTGGACCCGCTACGAAAACCCGCAGGCAGTGCTGGACGAAATCGCGGGCCTCGACGACGAAACCAGCAGTCCGGCCGTCACCCGCCGCATGCAGGAACTCTACAAGGCACCCATCCAGCCCGAGCTGATCCGCTCCCGGCTCGCCGAGATCCGCGCGGCCGGCGTCACTGTTGCCGGCTCCCTGACCCCGCAGCGCACGCAGGAACACTACAAGACCGTGGTCGCTGCCGGCGTCGACATTTTCGTCATCCGCGGCACCACGGTGTCCGCCGAGCACGTCTCCAAGACCCACGAACCGCTGAACCTCAAGCAGTTCATCTACGAGCTCGACGTCCCCGTGATCGTCGGCGGTGCGGCCGGGTACACGCCTGCCCTGCACCTGATGCGCACCGGCGCTGCCGGTGTCCTGGTGGGCTTCGGCGGCGGTGCCACCAGCACCACGCGCCGCGCCCTGGGCATCCACTCGCCGATGGCCTCCGCCATCTCCGACGTCGCTGCCGCCCGCCGCGACTACATGGACGAGTCCGGCGGACGCTATGTGCACGTGATCGCCGACGGCGGCATGGGCAGCTCGGGCGACATCGTCAAGGCCATCGCCATGGGCGCCGACGCCGTCATGCTCGGCAGTGCGCTCGCCCGCGCCGATGAAGCCCCCGGCCGCGGCTGGCACTGGGGCCCGGAAGCCCACCACCTCGAATCGCCGCGTGGCGACCGCGTCAACGTCGGCACTGTCGGCCCGCTGAAGGAGGTCCTCTTCGGACCGGGCCACCACACCGACGGCACCTCCAACCTGGTCGGTGCCCTGCGCCGCTCCATGGCGACCGCCGGGTACTCGGACCTCAAGGAATTCCAGCGCGTCGACGTCGTCGTCTCGCCGTACAACTAGGTTCCACCGTTCAAGAGCCCGCCCTCCTTTCGCCTGTAGCGAGGGGTGGCGGGCTCTTGTGCGTTCCGGACGCAGCGCGCCGTCGCACGCCGCGTGGAGGCCTGCCCAAGCCCGCCTGTAGCAAGTAGTGTGGGGGACTACGGGCTTTTTTGCGCGATTGGAGGCGTCCGAT
Source organism: Arthrobacter cavernae (assembly GCF_017368795.1). GTDB lineage: Bacteria > Actinomycetota > Actinomycetes > Actinomycetales > Micrococcaceae > Arthrobacter > Arthrobacter cavernae. The sequence continues at coordinate 108,218 of NZ_JAFNLL010000007.1, forward strand.
GAGCAGTGTCGCAAGCGGGTCGAACGGGAAGGCCGGGGCCCTCAGCCCCGAGTCCCGTGCCGCATCCATCGAGGTCCTGAAGGGCACCGGTGTCCCCGGGCAGGAACTCGACATCCTCATTGTTGGTGGAGGCGTAGTGGGCGCCGGATCGGCCCTCGACGCCGTGACGCGCGGGCTGACGGTGGGCATCGTCGAGGCCCGGGACTGGGCCTCGGGGACCTCATCGAGGTCCTCCAAGCTGATCCACGGCGGGCTCCGCTACCTGGAGATGCTCGACTTCGGGCTGGTCCAGGAAGCGCTGCAGGAACGCGGGCTCCTCATCCAGCGCATCGCTCCCCATCTGGTCCGTCCCGTTCCGTTCCTCTACCCGTTGACGCGCCGGTTCTGGGAGCGGCCCTACGTCGGTGCGGGCATCCTGCTGTACGACACCCTGGGCATCACGTCCGGCAACAGCCGCGGCGTGCCCATGCACAAGCATCTCTTCAAGCGCGGCACGCTGCGGGCGGCACCGAGCCTGAAGAACGACGCCTTCGTGGGTTCCATCCGCTACTATGACGCCCAGGTGGATGACGCCCGCCTGGTGGTGAACGTGGTCCGCACGGCGGCCCACTACGGGGCACACGCCGTCAACCGGATGCGGGTGGTCGAATTCCTCCGGGAAGGCGAGCGGGTGGTCGGCGCCAGGCTGGAAAACCAGGAGGACGGCAGCACCTTCGATGTCCGGGCGAAGCAAGTGGTCAACGCCACCGGGGTGTGGACGGATGAAACCCAGGCCATGGTCACTGAGCGCGGCCAGCTGAAGGTCCGGGCTTCCAAAGGCATCCACCTGGTGGTTCCCCGTGACCGTTTCCAGTCCACGGTCGGGCTGATCCTGCGGACCGAGAAGTCCGTGCTCTTCGTCATCCCCTGGGGCAGGCACTGGATCATCGGCACCACGGATACCGACTGGACGCTGGACAAGGCGCATCCGGCCGCGTCGAGCAAGGACATCGACTACGTTCTGGAACACGTTAACCGCGTCCTGAAGCGGCCGCTGACCCGTGAGGACGTCGAGGGCGTCTACGCGGGGCTCCGGCCGCTGCTCGCCGGCGAGAACGACTCCACCGCCAAGCTCTCCCGTGAGCACGTCGTGGCGCACCCCGTGCCGGGGCTCGTGGTGGTGGCCGGCGGGAAGTTCACCACGTACCGGGTGATGGCGAAGGACGCTGTGGACGAGGCCACCAGGGCCATGGACGAGCGCGTTCCCGCAAGCTGCACGGAGACCATTCCGCTGCTGGGCGCCGAAGGATTCAAAGCCGCGTGGAACCGCCGGGCGCGTGCGGCGGAAGAGTCCGGCGTCCACGTGGCGCGCGTGGAGCACCTGCTCAACCGCTACGGCTCACTGGCCTCGGAACTGCTTGCTCTTATCGCCAACGAACCCGGGCTCGGCGATCCGCTGCCCGGCGCCGACGACTACCTCGCGGCCGAGGTCGTCTACGCCACTACGCATGAGGGGGCGCGGCACGTCCATGACGTTCTCACCCGGCGGACCCGCATCTCGATCGAGTCCTGGGACCGGGGTGTGTCCGCGGTTCCTGTAGTCGCTAAGCTGATGGGTGACATCCTTGGCTGGAGCGAAGCGCAGCGGGAAAGCGAAATCAGGCACTATCTGGCACGGGTCGAAGCCGAGCGGCTCAGCCAGCAGCAGCCCGACGACGAATCCGCGGATGCCGCGCGCATGGGGGTGGATGACATCATTCCCCTGCGCTGACAGGCAATGGACCCGGCCGGGAGGCCGTACTGGAGGGAAACGACGTGGCTGAACCACTGGATCCGTATGATGCCGAACTGACCACACCGGATACCGTGGTTCTTGAGCTTGTTGCCGTGGACAAGATTGACGCCGCCGCGCAGCTCGCGGAACGTCTCCATGCCGCCGGGCGGATTTCCAACCTCGAAGGCTTCCTCGAGCAGGTACATTCCCGCGAACACCAGCTGGCCACCGGCCTGCCCGGCGGGATCGGCCTGCCGCATGCCCGCAGCGAGTACGTGTCCAAGATCTCCATCGCAGTCGGCGTTACCAAGTTCGGCCACGCACTGGACTTCGGCGCCAGCGACGGTCCGGCCACGCTTGTCCTTCTCATCGCCACGCCGGCCAGTTCGTTCTCCGACCACCTGGAAGTACTGGCCACGCTGGCAAGGTCCCTGTCCAAGGAATCCTTCCGCGAATCCCTGCGGCGCGCCCACGACCCCGAGGTCATCTCCGAATTGATCAACTCAAGTCTCGTCTTCTTCGACCACTGAGAAGTGGGGCAGGCCCTATTCATGTCGACTTCGTCGCCACGTAGGGACCCGGCTGCCCCACTCTCGTTTCGTTGTTCTACAGCCGGACAAAGTACCTTTAAGGGGTGTTGAAAACCGCGTTGAAACCCCGCTGGATCGCAGGACTGGTCTTTGCGCTCCTCCTGTCCGGGGTGTTCGTGCTGCTCAGCCAATGGCAGTTCGGCCGGTCCACACAGAGCGAAGCGCCCGTTTCCTCCACGGTGGACGAGGTCAAGCCCCTCACCACGGTGCTCAAGCCGGGCCAGTTCTTCCCGGGGACGGTGTCAGACCAGATGGTCAGCGCCACCGGCAGCTACGACCCCGCCAAACAGGTCCTCGTCGAAGGCAGGCTGTTCGGCGGGCAGAAGGGCTACTGGGTGGTGTCGGCCTTCGCCGTCGACGGTGCCCCGACGCTGAGCGGTGCCGCGGCATCCCCGCGGACCTGGATTCCCGTGGCCCGCGGCTGGGTGGCCGATCCCGCCGATGCCGGCCCGCCGCCGTCGGGCGGCATTGAACTGAGCGGACGGCTGCTGCCGTCCGAGGCGCCGCTGCCAAACGTCGACGCCGGTCCCGGCCGGGCGTCCGCGGTCTCCGTGGCGGAACTCATCAACAAGTGGGACGTCTCCAGCTACCCGGGTTTTGTGGCCGCAAGCGCTGAAAGCTCCGGCGGCACCTCCGTTGCCGCTTCCGGACCGCTGAAGGCCCTCAATATCCCGGCCCAGCCGCCGGCCCAGCAGGTCAATTGGCAGAGCCTGTTCTATTCCGTGGAATGGGTGGTCTTCGCCGGTTTTGCCCTCTACATCTGGTGGCGGATGGTGGCCGACGACTACCGGCGCGACCTGGAGGACGAGGAGTCCGACGAGGACTCGGACAACAACGGCAGCGAGTCGCACGACGGCGTCGACAGCGGGCCCGCACAACACGTTTCAACAACCAATGAGCCAGAACAAAAGGTGCAGCAATGATTGAGCCCAAGCCGGCAGTCCAGCCCGAACAGTCCGGAGCCGCCAAGAGCAAGAAGCGGCGCTTCGGCGGCACGGAAGCCCAGATCCGCTCGGCCCTGAAGTTCTACAAGGTCCTGGCATACCTCACGGGGGCCATGCTTTTGCTGCTGTGTGCCGAGCTCGCAGCCCGCTACGGATTCGGCCTCTCTTTGTTTGCAGGCGGCACGAACGCGGTGACCGGCCAGCCGTTCGGCTTCGGTTTCGCGGATTCCGAACCGAAGGGCGTGATCGGCGGCCTGAACCTGTCCGTCACCGTGCTGATCGTGCACGGCTGGATGTACGTGGTCTACCTGATCTCGAACTTCCGCCTCTGGTCCCTCATGCGCTGGCCCTTCGCGAAGCTCATCCTGCTCGCCCTCGGCGGCGTTGTTCCGCTGATGTCCTTCATCGTGGAGAAGAAGTTCCACGCGCAGGTTGAAGCGGAGCTCGCTGCCAACCCGCAGGCCTCCAAGCGCTACTAGCAATGTGAGATCGCTAACGCGGGGGCCGTTTGCGGTCCTTGCGGAAGGTCCCAAGGTGCACCGGGGCTGCCGGGCAAAGTAGTCTAGTATGGTGACTATTCCCACCGCACCCCAGACTTCCCAGAAGCCGGTGCTGGTTGTTGACTACGGTGCCCAGTACGCGCAGCTGATTGCCCGCCGCGTCCGTGAAGCGAATGTGTACTCGGAAATTGTTCCGCACACCTTCACCACCGAGCAGCTTCTGGCCAAGAACCCCGCAGCGATCATCCTGTCCGGAGGGCCGTCGAGCGTTTACGCCGAAGGTGCTCCGAGCGTGGGCGCTGACCTTTTTGAAGCCGGCGTTCCGGTCTTCGGCATCTGCTACGGCTTCCAGGCCATGGCCAATGCCCTTGGCGGCACCGTGGCCCAGACGGGCCTCCGGGAGTACGGCGCCACCGAGGCAACCGCCGTGGGCGCAGCCCGTTCCATCCTGGCTGACCTGCCGGAATCCCAGACCACGTGGATGAGCCACGGCGACTCCGTCCACGTAGCCCCTGAGGGCTTCGAGGTTCTGGCCACGACGGCCGGCGCCCCGGTCGCGGCTTTCGCCAACGAGGAAAAGCGGCTCTACGGTGTGCAGTGGCACCCCGAGGTCAAGCACTCGGCCCACGGCCAGCAGGTCCTCGAAAACTTCCTCTTCAAGGGTGCGGGCCTGACCCCGAACTGGACCACCGGCAACATCCTCGAAGAACAGGTTGACCGCATCCGCAAGCAGATCGGCGACTCCAAGGTCATCTGCGGCCTGTCCGGCGGCGTCGACTCGGCCGTGGCAGCTGCCCTGGTGCAGCGTGCGGTAGGGGACCAGCTCACCTGCGTGTTCGTGGACCACGGTCTGCTGCGCGAAGGCGAAGCCGAGCAGGTTGAACGCGACTTCGTGGCAGCCACGGGTGTCAAGCTCTACGTCGCCAACGAGCAGGAACGCTTCCTGTCCGCGCTTGCCGGCGTCAGCGATCCCGAAACCAAGCGCAAGATCATCGGCCGGGAATTCATCCGCGCCTTCGAGGAGGCGGAGCGGGCCATCATCGCCCAGGCCGCTGCCGCCGGCGAGAAGATCAAGTTCCTGGTCCAGGGCACGCTGTATCCGGACGTCGTCGAGTCCGGTGGCGGCGAAGGCGCAGCCAACATCAAGAGCCACCACAACGTGGGCGGCCTGCCGGAGGACCTTCAGTTCGAGCTCGTTGAGCCGCTGCGGGCACTCTTCAAGGACGAGGTCCGTGCAGTCGGTGCCCAGCTGGGCCTGCCGCAGGAAATCGTCGGCCGCCAGCCGTTCCCCGGCCCCGGTCTCGGCATCCGCATCGTCGGTGAAGTCAACCAGGAGCGTCTGGACCTGCTGCGCAAGGCCGACGCGATTGCCCGGGCCGAGCTCACCGCGGCCGGCCTGGACAACGACGTGTGGCAGATGCCCGTGGTGCTGCTGGCTGACGTCCGCAGCGTCGGCGTCCAGGGTGACGGCCGTACCTACGGCCACCCGATCGTCCTGCGCCCGGTCTCTTCGGAAGACGCCATGACGGCCGACTGGTCACGCCTTCCGTACGACCTTCTCGCGAAGATCTCCAACCGGATCACCAACGAGGTGGACGGCGTGAACCGGGTGGTGCTGGACGTAACCAGCAAGCCACCGGGAACCATCGAGTGGGAATAGCATTTTGAGTGGCCGGCCTCTTCACTGAGGCTGGCCACTTCGTTTTCCGCTGTGATATGACGGCGAATTGCTGCCGGGGCAGTGTTGCGGAGCGGCCTCCAGCCGGATTCCGTTACCCTCGAACGTATGCCGGTATGGTCCAAGGCGTCTAAAGCTAGTACAGATAAGAAGGCAGTAGTTGTGTCAGTAGGTCAACGCCCGGAAGAGGGTTCTGAAGAACTCCGGAAATGGTTGTCTGGGCTCAAGCCCGTTACCGGCGCCGACACAATGCTGCGTTTCGTCAAGACGCCCGAGGGTGCCATCGATCTCAGCAACGCCCATCCCTCGGGCCTTGCGCAGCTGCTGGCCGGCCGGCGTACGCGCCTGTCCACCCTCATCCGCGACCGCCAGCAGTATCTGGTCGCCGCGCGGGCGGCCCGGAACATCCGGTCCAAGATTTTCGAACTCAGCAATGACCGCGGCATCGACGCCGGCTATCTCTCCGCCGGGACGGTCGTCTGGACTTCCGCCGTCGGCGGGAAGCCGCAGCGCGTTTCCGCCCCGGTGATGCTGACCTCTATCGTGCTCACTGTCAGGCCCGGAGAAGACGACTACGAACTCCAGCTCAGTGAGCAGGCCCGCATGAACCCGGCCCTTCTCCGCCACCTGAAAACGGTCCATGGCATCGTCTTCGATGTCCAGGCCGTGGCCCGGATGGCCTACAACACGGCGCGGCTGGACCCACAGCCGGTCCTGGACCGCATCTCCACGCTGGTGCAGCCGATCCACGGGGCCGAGGTTGAGTTCAACCTGCTCGTCACCACGTTGGCGGACCTTTCCGGCAACCTCGACGACCCCTGGATCAACCAGAGCAACCCCGTGGTGGCGGCCCTTGCCACGGCGGCCAACGGCGGACACGTGGAGCCGGAGCCGATCAAGGCCGGACGCTTCGAGGACCTCGATCAGCGCGATCCTGCCGATGAGCTGTTGCTGCTCGACGCCGACATGGACCAGCAATACGTCGTGGACGCCGTGCGCGCCGGCGATTCCCTGGTGGTCAGTGCCCCTCCGGGCAGCGGCCAGACACAGACGGCCATCAACGCCATCGGGGCCCTGGTCGGGGAGGGTAAATCCGTACTGGTGGTGGGCGACCGCCAGGCCAGCCTTGCCGGCCTCGCCACGCACTTGGAGTCCCTGGGGCTCGACTCGATGCTGTTCCGCCCCGGCAACGGTTCCACGCCGCAGCAGCTCAAGAACCAGCTTGTCCGGGCCATCATGAGGAACGAGAAGTCCCTCGAACCGCAGCTGGGGAATCTGCACAAGACCCTCACGGAGCACCGGCACGCCCTCATGGACCATGTCGCCTCCCTGCACAACGTGCGCGAGCGTTGGGGCTGCTCGCCGTACCAGGCCATGCAGTCCCTTGCCGAGCTGACGTCCATCCACCCTGCGCCCGCCACCACTGTCCGCCTCAAGCGCAGTGTGCTGGACAATATCAAGGACAGGGCGGAGCTTGCCGGACGCCTTCGCCGGGCGGCCGAGCTGGGCAGTTTCAGCCGGGCTTCGACGTCGAGCCTCTGGTACGGCGCCAGGCTGGTGACACGCAAGGAGACCGAGGAAGCCCAGCGGCTGGCGCTCTCCCTTGCCGAGAAACTTCCCCAGCTGCGGGACCGCATGAACCAGGTGGCCGAGCACGCCGAAATCCGTTTGGGCGCAAACTTCACCGAGTGGGGTGGGCAGCTCGAACTCCTGATGGCTGTCCGGGAGAGCCTGGACAAATTCACCCCCGACATTTTCGACCGCCCGGTCCACGACTTGATTTCCGCCACGGCAAGCTCCGCTTGGCGCCGGGAACATCATCTTGAAATGCCGTCCATGCAGCGCTCCCGCCTGCGCCGAGTGGCCAAAGAATACGTCCGCCCCGGCGTGCACATCGCCGACCTCCACAGCTCCCTCGTGCAAGTGCAGGAGCAACGTGCGCAATGGTCCGGGTACGCCACAACGCAGCGGCACCCGGCGGTGCCATCCGGCCTGGCCGATCTCGGGACCCTGTACCGCGAGCTGGACCGCGACTTGCGTGGTCTCGGGGATGCCCTCCAGCACACCGCCGACGGCGGAGGTCTCCACGGCACCGACTACCTTGAACTCGTGGCCCGCCTGGAAGGGCTGGTTGCAGACTCAGCCACGCTCGAAACGCTGCCAGAGCGGACACTTCTGATCGAGAACATGCGCGAGCACGGACTCGCGGAGCTGCTGACGGACCTCGCCGAGCGGGAAGTCCCGGCCGGATCCGTCGCTGCGGAGCTGGACCTCGCCTGGTGGCAGTCCGCATTGGAAGCCATGATCAGCGGGGACGACTACCTGGCAATGTCCGACGGCGATTCCCTCCGCAAGCTCGAAGCCGAGTACCGCCTCGCGGACCAGGCACACGTTGCCAGCGGCGCAGCCCGGCTACGGTGGCAGCTTGCCGAAAGGTGGCGGGCGGGCATCGCGGAGAACCCCCGCCAGGCAGAACTGCTGAAGGCACTGATCAAGGACGGCCGCGTAACACTGGCAGCCCTGAGCGCCCAGGCACCGGACCTGGTGCCTTTGCTGGTGCCCGTCTGCTCGGTCAGCCCCTATCTGCTCACCGGTGTGCTGCCGGCGGAGCAGAAATTCGATGCCGTTGTCATTATCGATGCCGAGACCACCTCGCTGCAGGCCGTGTTGCCGGCCATCGCAAGGGCAAAACAGGTAGTGGCCTTTGGCGATGCCAAGGTCGCCAACGCGCGGATATTCAGCGTCGCCGTGGAGCCGCCAGTTGCGGGCGTGGCCAGCCATGAAGCCGTGGACAGTGCCTTCAGCGCGCTGGCGCGGGTCCTGCCCACGTGGCAGCTTAACTGGGTCTACCGGGCCGTGGATGAAGACCTCGTGCTGCAGCTGAGCAAGAACTACTACGACGGTGCCCTCAGGCGCCTGCCCGACGGCCAGTCGGTGACAGGCCTCGACCGTTCCATCCTGGTGGAATACATTCCTGATGGCACGGGATTGCCTGGCGCCGACCACGAGGGCGTTGAGTCCGTGGCCGCCGAGGTCAATCGCGTGGTGGACCTGGTCTTCGAGCACGCCCGGCAGCGGCCACGCACGTCCTTGGCGGTTGTGACGGCCAGCCTGCGCCATGCCGCCCGCGTTGGCGAAGCCATCCGCCTCCAGTTGCCGAACCACCCCTCGCTGGCACCGTTCTTCGGCGCAGGGCCGGAATCCTTCCGGGTGGTGGACCTCGAGCGGGCCCAGGGCCTGGTCCGGGAACACGTCATCTTCTCGCTCGGCTACGGGCGGACACCACACGGCCGCGCGCTGCACACCTTCGGGCCGCTGTCGGTGGAAGGCGGGCGCAACCGCTTCGCACTGGCGATGACCCGTGCCAGGCGGTCCATGCACGTCCTGAGCTGCTTCCGGCCAGAGGACCTGGACCTTGACCGACTGGCCCACGGCGCGGTCGACTTCTACGAACTGCTTGACCGGGAGCTGTCCGGCAACAGCAACCTCGGGACGCCCGCGTCGAGGTCGGCCGCGAGCGAGCAAGCGCTGGGCGAGGATCCTCTTGTGGCGGACCTTGGCGAGCGGCTTCGGGCACGGGGTGCCCGCGTCTGGCATCTCTACGACGGCGCCCTGGACATTGCCGCTGCTGCCGATCCGGTCCACACCATCGGCCAGGACCACGCTGAGCTCCCCACGCCCGTGGCCATCGAATCCGACGGTACGGAACGGTACCGCCGCATGAGCGTCCGTGAGCGCAGCAGGCTCCGGCCACAGCTCCTGGAACGCATGGGGTGGCGCTACATGTCTTTGTGGACCATCGAGGTGTTCACCGACCCCTCCACGTGTGCTGACCGGATCGCAGCCTACCTGGGCCTTGAGAAGCAAACGGATCGCCGCGTGGGTGCAGCGGAGCATGGCTTCCTGGACGTGGATGTTGAACAATTGGATCTGGAAAACATGACGGCGCTTGGCAGCTACCGGGCGGCGGCAGGCTCGGAACACACGGAAGGACCGGCCGTGGAGCAGAAGCACGAACGTCATCAGGGCATCGCCGACGCCGGTGCCAACGACACGAAAAACGCAGGAGTGAAGACAGGCTTGAACGACACCGCGAGGAAAGACACGGGGGGAGTCCTGCCGAACAAGGCCTCGGAGGATGACCCGAGCCGTTGGGGCGACAATGCGGGCTATGACCACGACGCGTGGCTGAAGGAGCAGAAGCCCCCGCACTGGGGCTGATTGTTTGTCGGCAGCGCTCAACGGGGCGCTCCCGGACCGGGTCCGGCGATGGTGGCCGGGGGATTGACCAGCACGAAGAACAGCTTGCCCTGTGTCGACGCACCGGCAAGCTTTTCGGCCTGCGCAGGGCCCGCTGCCACCACCACCAGGCCGTCGGTCTCTCCGGTACCGAGCCACTGCCCGGGTTGTCCGCCCTGTGCCGAGGTCCAAAGCACCGGTACGGCAGTGGCGAGCACTTCGCTTTTCCTGGATTCCTCGAAGCCGCCGGTGCCGGTCAGTACGATCGTGATGAGATGTCCGGGGGAGAGCAGACGGATCGACGCCGGATCGGCTACTCGCAGCGGCACCGCGGCGGAGCCGGCCGGAGCGCCCGTGAGGAGCCCAGGGCCGAGGAGCTGCGCTTCGGTGGGGATCTGGCCCCTTTGCAGGGGAGCGGCGAGCTGCCTGCCGGAAAAGGCGGTGCCCGCCTGCATGGCGCCTGGCAGGGCCATGTCGGGCGGCACGTCCAGGGGCATGAGATCGGCAGCGCCCAGACTTGAACCTGCGGGAAGGTCCCGGGCCGCTGCCAGGACCTGAAGGCGTTGCTCAGAAGCCGGGGTCAGTTGATGGACGGCAATGCCTGCGGCGGCGCACAACAACAGTGCCACCATCAGGCGGCGGTTCCGGTTCAGCCAGCCACTGATTTTCCGGGGCAGTGCCATCCGGCCGGCGACGGAGATCGTCTCGCGGTACCCGGCTCCGTTCTGAAGACGGTGCGGGGTACGTGCCATCCGGCCGGACCCCGCAGACTGCTGTGGGCGCCGTGCGCCAGCCGGGGACCGTGCGGGCTGGGATGTCTGGAATCGTTGTGGCATGCAGCCACGCTAGCCAGCATCCGGCGTCGAACGGCAGGGCCCGGAGGCCCTATGTGGATAAGTAGTTGCTAGCTGGCCGCGGCAACGGGGGCCGGCGCGGCGGCAGGTGCCGCGGCGGGGGCCGGGGGTGCCGAGGGGGCGGCGGACACGGTGCTGCCCTTGGCGTCCCGGGAGTCAGTGCGGTAGAAGCCTGAACCCTTGAAGACCACACCAACGCTGTTGAACTTCTTGCGCAGGGAGCCCTGGCATTCGGGGCACTCCGTCAAGGAGTTGTCTGTGAAGGCCTGGACGATGTCAAAGGCATGGTCGCAGTCCTTGCAGGCGTAGGCATATGTGGGCACTGATGATCCTCCTCCAGGACAAAGTTCAGGTCCTGCGCTGCGGTACCGGATGTTACGGTGCCTAGCAGTCTCAGGGCCTGAGTGCCAATTCTATCATCCGGGAGGTTCGTCTCGGCCATGGAATATGCCGGTTATCACAAGCGGCAGTGTTAAGGCGCACCCGGTCCGGGATCCGCCGTCGACCCCGGACCGAGCCGGACGACGCCGGAGGGCGTCAGCGCCTCGGCCACGGGGCGGTCAAACGGCTCCGCCGGGATGGTGCCGGCAGGCAGCACTTCGCTGTCGTACACCACAGCGATGGTCGGCGGCCGGACTCCCGAACTGTCGAGGAAATCAAGAAGCCGGTCATAGTAGCCTCCGCCCTGGCCGATCCTGTTGCCGTCCCTGTCCACGGCTGTGGCAGGCAGGAAGATGCCCGCCGCGCTGGCCGCCGCCGTACTGGGAAGCCGCTCGCCAACAGGCTCGTTAATGGGGGCGTAGCTGGAGCTGACAAATGGCGTGGAGGGCGTCCAAAGGACCCAGCTGAGCTGCCGCGAGGGCTCGCACACAGGAAGGAGCACCCGGTGTCCTGCCGCATGGAGTGCAGCCATGAGCAGGAGTGTGGGTGGTTCAAAGGAAACCCCCAAGTAAACGGCAAAGGCAGCCGGGGCTCCACCGGCCCGCCCTGCTGCCCAGTCTGCGCCGTGCACGGCCACGCCTGAACCGGCATCCTCCAGTTGGGTCGGGCTAAGGGTCTTGCGGAGGCGCCGGTGCTCACTCCGGATCTCTTCCTTGGATGCCATGCTCTTCCGTTCCTTTGTACCTGGCCGCAGTCGCGGTCGGGCCCAGGGCCACGAAGAAGTGCCCCTGGACCGGTGTTTAGTTGTTGTTGTTGCCCTTCCGTTAGATTAGTCCCGTGACTTTCGACAACAATGCCGTCCGTAAGGCCGTGATTCCCGCCGCAGGGCTCGGAACCAGGTTCCTGCCCGCCACGAAAGCTATGCCAAAGGAGATGCTGCCTGTCGTGGACAAGCCGGCCATCCAGTATGTGGTGGAGGAAGCCGTCAAGGTTGGCCTGAACGACATCCTGATGATCACTGGCCGCAACAAGCGCGCCCTGGAGGACCACTTTGACCGTGTTCCCGCGCTTGAAGCCACGCTTGCGGAGAAGGGCGACACAGGCAAACTGGAGGCCATCCAGTCCGCTACAAACCTCGGCGACATCCACTACGTCCGCCAGGGTGACCCCAATGGTCTCGGCCACGCCGTCCTGCGTGCCAAGCAGCACGTGGGTAATGAGCCTTTCGCTGTGCTCCTCGGCGATGACCTCATCGATGCCCGTGAAGACCTGCTCGCCGAGATGATCGCCGTCCAGCAGAAGACCGGCGGTTCCGTTGTGGCTCTGATCGAGGTGGAACCTTCGAAGATCAGTGCCTACGGATGCGCCGACATCGAGGAAACAGATGAGGACGGCTACGTCCGCATCAAACAGCTCGTGGAAAAGCCCACCGTCGAAGAAGCCCCTTCGAATCTCGCGGTCATCGGCCGCTACGTGCTGCACCCCGCCGTGTTCGATGTGCTGGAAAACACGGCGCCGGGCCGCGGTGGTGAAATCCAGCTGACCGACGCGCTCGAAGTCCTGGCTGCGGGCCAGGGCGAAGGTTACGGCGTCTACGGCGTCGTGTTCCGCGGACGCCGCTACGACACCGGCGACAAACTCAGCTACCTGAAGGCCTGCATCGAGCTTGCTTGCGAACGTGAGGACCTTGGTCCTGAACTGCGCGGCTGGCTCCCGGGCTTTGCCTCCACGCTGAGCAAGTAGCCCCATGTGGGGCTCGGCCATCTGGCCGGTGACACTGGAGCACGGCGATCTTGCGCTTCGGCCGATCCGCTACCGCGACCGCCGGGAATGGACCGAAGTACGTTCCCGCAACAGTGAATGGCTGGCGCCGTGGGAGGCCTCCAACCCGGCGCCGGGAGGGCACCTGCCCAATTACCGGCAGATGGTGGCATCCCTCAACGAGCAGGCACGGCATGCGTCGGCGCTGCCGTTCGTGATCACGGAACGGACGCCCGGCTTCAGGAAACCAAAGATCGTGGGCCAACTGACTGTCTCCTCGATCGTATGGGGGTCCGCGATGATGGCAACCCTGGGGTATTGGGTCGACAAGGAGCGTGCCGGCCGTGGCATAGCACCGACAGCCGTGGCCTTGGCCACCGACCATTGCTTCCGGACGCTCGGGCTCCACCGCATGGAGATCAACATCCGCCCGGAAAACGCCCCCAGCCTGCGGGTAGTGGAAAAGCTTGGCTTCAGAGACGAGGGATACCGGGAGCGGTTCCTGCACATCAACGGGGAATGGGCGGACCACCGCACCTTTGCCCTCACCTCCGAGGAAGTCCCAGAAGGGATCCATGCCCGGTGGATGAAGGGCGGCGCCGGGTCTGCGTAGGGGAGCCTGGCGTCATATATCCAATCATTCGAGGACTGTGGGGCGACACACCGCATCTAATGCGGCGGCCCCTATCGAAATGCTTCTACGGTTTTGATTGTGGACTTCCCTCTCAGTAGCTCAGTGATACTCGTGGTCACTGTCGCGCTCTGGATGGTGTGGGTGGCACCCCACATTCTCAGGAACCGACGGCCGCAGCTTCAGGCCGCCGGCGCAGGGATGGCGGACACAATTGACGATGAAGCAGACGAGCCGCGCGCCGGGATGGTCCTGAAACTGGCCCCTCAGCAGGAGAAACCAATGGAGACTATGCACAGCACCGCCACCGCATTGCCCCAGGGATCCGGCGAGACTGGGCGTTTGCCTGAGGCAACGGCGGCCCCTGCAGCCTTCAAGGTCAGGTCTGGCCGGTGCGCCATTGCCCTGGCTGGACTTGGCTTCCTGCTGACGGCTGCGGTATCCGGAGTGCTGCGTATCTTCGGGCTGGGCTCCGCGGCCCTGCCGATCGCCTCGCTTCTCGGGACCTTTGGGGTTGTGGTGCTTTTGCGCCAGCTGGCCCTCCGCGATCGGCGGGTCAAGCGCGCTGCGCGCGCTGCGCGGGCTGCCGCACCGCCGGCGAAGCCGGTGACGGAACAAGCCGATGAAGCCGTTGAGCCTCCCGCGACGGAAGTGTTCGACGCCGAAGCCGGCCGCCGCGAGGGAGCCCGCCTGTCCGCCGTCGAGCTCCGCCAGGCCGCACTGGCCGTTGCCGTGGCGGCCGGTGACGATTCGGTCCGCAGCTCCCCTGACGCGAAGAGCGGAAGCTGGAAGCCGGTCGACGTCCCCAAGCCCACGTATGTCGCTGCGGCCAAAGCCCCGCGCCCCGCACCGGAACCGCTGGATCTCCCTGCGGCGCCCAAGCCGCTGGGCAAGCCGTCCCTGAAGCAGGGCACTGCCGAGCAAGCCGTTGCCACCGCGGCTACGCAGGCCCAGGCCACGGCCAAGGGCCAGAGCGCACTGGGCAACCTGGACGATGTCCTGCAGCGCCGCCGCGCCTAGCCTGGCATGACCTCCATCTTGCGTCGTTGGTGGAACCGGGTAGATCGGCCGTGAGCTCGTACGGCGGGCTGGCCGCAGCCCAGGCGGCGGGCGCGCCGAAAGCCGTGGCGCCTACTTGGGCGCGGGAAAGGACCTGCTCCCGGAACAGCGGTGCGGCTCCGATACGTTCGTGTCGTGGTTGGCAAAGCGCCGGGATAGTTTGTAGCCTAGGGACACTGGCCGCGCCACGTTGGCGCCGGCCCGGGGGCTATAGCTCAGTTGGTAGAGCGCTTCGTTCGCATCGAAGAGGTCAGGAGTTCGAATCTCCTTAGCTCCACACAGAAAGCCCTTTGACCCGCGGAAACGTTGGGTTGGAGGGCTTTTCTCTTGGCCGTTTCCGGGCCAAGCCGAGCGGCAGCGGAGGTCTTGGTGACATCAAGCCTCCAGTCGAGAGAACAGCCAGGAGTCGTAGTCTGTCCGGCTGATGCGCAGGTGCCTGCCGATTCGGTAGGCGCGAGGACCCAGGTGTTTAACCCGCCACTGGGGACGGCCATCGTAACTGCCTTGATCATCAACGCCCGCCCTCAAACGGTGGGACCTGGATCCCAGGAATAAGAGGCAAGGACCTCGCTCACAGGCAAGCCAGTCTCTACCGACGGACCGCATCCGGATGTCCCCGGATGCGGTCCCACGTTGCCCGCGCTAGCCAGAACTCGGACACGTCCTGGGGTTTCCTTGAGCCGGGAACCACCGTCCACATGGCGCCGGGCTGGCTCGGGCGCTGGGTGATCGCGGAGCCGATCACGAAGGTCTGCACCGTTATCAACCTCTAAGGGTCTGGCCGCAGGCCGAGCAAAAGCTCCATGGAAGAGGCACGCCATGAGGCTTCTTCCATGGAGCCTTGGCCGATACCTACGTCAGGGGGGGCGGCTTCGCGGTTATACCGTGCCCAGTGTGATCACGGCAAGCCGGCCTTTTCCGTGGACGGTCCGGGGCGAAGGGGCCGCCAGGACCGTGTCCAGAAGCGCCAGTTGGTGGCCTTCGACGGCGGCATGCCCTTCGAAGAGGACAGCCATTTGGCCGGTCTGAAGCTCCATTTCCGGCCCGGACAGTGTTTCTACCCTGACTGACCCGTTCATCGTGCCGGTCATGAAGATCAGGTTGAGATTCCGGACCGGGCCCGCGAGAAGGGAGGCCTCGGTCTTCGCTCCGCCGTCGAAGATAAACGGGCGGAACCGCCCGGGCGAATGTCCCACTCCGTCGACCACCAGGCCGAGGGGCCCGCCTTCGATCACCGTCAGGATCCGCGTGGTGCCGGGGAAGTGCGAGAAGGGCCCGGGCGCCCTTACTTCCGCGACGCTCAGCCGCCAGTCCCAGCCCGCATGGCTGCCGCCGGCACGGGGATCTCCCGCCGTGCCGGCCGCGATTTCCCTGGTGCTCCCGCCGCCGTTCAGCCAGGGAACGGAGCCGAGACCGGCGAAACTGACCACGCCATTCATGTCCGCGACGGCGAACCGAGTTGCACGGGCTCCTCATCGATCACGTAGGCCTCCTCCGCGTGGGCGGCGATATCGATGCCACGCAGTTCGTCCTCCGGATCGATCCGCAGCCCCACGGTGAGCTGGACGATCTTCGCGCTGATCCACGTGACAACGAAGGAGTACACCAGCACCGCGGCCGTGGCCAGGGCCTGCGTTCCGAGGAGCGTGAACCCGCCGCCGTAAAAGAGGCCCGCGGTCTTGTTCGGTGCGGCTTCGATGGCGAACAGCCCGATCAGCAGAGTGCCGATGACGCCGCCCACCAGGTGGACGCCGACGACGTCGAGCGAGTCGTCGAAGCCGAGGCGGAACTTCCACTCGATGGCCAGGGAGCACACAGCCCCGGCGATCGCTCCGATGGCGATGGCGCCCAGTGGGCCGACGGCGCCGCAGGCCGGGGTGATGGCGACCAGGCCGGCGACCAGGCCGGAGGCGGCGCCCACACTGCTGGCCCGTCTGAGACGCAGGCGTTCGACGGCGATCCAACCCAGCAGGGCTGCCGCACCGGCGACTGCCGTGTTGAGGAAGACAACCGCGGCGGAGTTGCCGGCAGCCAGGGCCGAACCGGCGTTGAAACCGAACCAACCCACCCAGAGCAGGCCTGCGCCCACCAGGACCAAGGGGCGGCTGTGCGGACGGACGTGCTCACTCTTCGGCCAGCCGGCGCTGCGGCCCAACACCAGGGAAAGTGCCAGGGCGGCGATTCCGGCGTTGATGTGTACGGCGGTTCCTCCGGCGAAGTCGATCGCCTTAATGCCGTTGAGGATCCAGCCGCCCGTAACGGAGCCATCGGGGGAGCTCAGCGCGAACACCCAGTGCGCCACCGGGAGGTAGACGAGGGTGGACCAAATCCCGGCGAACAGCATCCAGGCGCCGAATTTCATCCGGCCTGCGGCGGCGCCGGCGATGATCGCCGTGGTAATTCCTGCGAAGAGGAGTTGGAAGGCCGCGAACAGGGCAACGGGGATGGGGGCGTCCGGGTTATCTGCCAGCAACTGGTCGAGGCCCGGGTATTGGGTCACGTCGCCGATCAGGCCAAGCTTGCCGACGGAATTGCCGAAAACGGCCGAATAGCCGAAGAGGGCCCAGAGGACGGCGACGACGCTCACGCCGCCGAAGCACATCATCATCATGTTCAGGATGCGGCGGGAACCGACCATGCCTCCGTAAAAGAGTGCCAGGGCCGGGATAAGGATGCAGACCAAGGCCGCTGCGGCCAGGATCCATGCGGTGTGTCCGGTATCCACGGAAACTCCAATCGTTGGGTGCGTTGGGATGGTGAAGGATTGGGATGGTGAAGGAACGGAGAGGTGCTGTCAGGCGCCGAGGAGCCAGCGCGAGGCGGCGTGCCTGTACCGGCTGATGCCTTTGTAGTCGGCCATGTCCTCGGGAAGTTCGGCGAGCACTTTGCCGAGGCGTTCCCGCCAGGCGGGGACCGTGGCCAGTTCTTCGAGGGAGGCCAGGTGGGTGCGGACAAGGAACATCAGGGCTCCCGACCGGGGGAGCCGGACGAGGTGCTGCACTTCGACCCGCAGGTGGAGGCGGGCGGGCAAAGCCGGGTCATCGGCCACCGAGGTTCTGTCCGGCCCCCACTCCGGGTAGGTTTCGATCGAGGTATCGAGGCGGCGGCCCACCGTCATGGTCCAGTTGCTGCGCCGGTAGTCCTGGCCCGGCTGCAGCCTCATGAGGAACTGCTGGGCGCGGGTGATGATCTCTTCCTCGCGGATGCGGGGCACCGGCCCGTGCACCTCCAGGAAGCGCATGCCGACGTCGAAGCCCATGGACCAGTCGGCCGCGAAGGTCACCACTCCGCCGTCGAGCCATAATGCGTCCTCCCGCTGGTCCAGCAGGACGATGTCCTCCTGGACCTGGCTCGACAGGAAACCGAGCGGGCCGCCCGGGAGCGAGGAATCGTCTCCCACCGTGAATTCCCACTCTTCGCCGAGGAGCCGGTTGTTCCAGCGACAGGCCCGGCCGGCGCGGCTGAATTCCATGTCTTCGGGGTATTCCGAGGCCAGAGTCTCCAGGACGGTCAGCAAAGCGTCCCAAGCTGCCGGGCGCATGTGGTCCAGCAGCGCCAGGCGGCTGGGATCGCGCCGCAGGATGGCGTCCCGTTCGGCGAGTTCGGCGCGGTAGTCGCCGTCGATCTCGATCAGCTTGTCTCCCCAGCTTCCGGCGGGGGTTGCCACGGTTGTCAGGGCCGGTTCGACGTTCGCGCTGTAGCGGTACGCGTCCTCTGGGAAGGGGAACGGGAACCGTGCCAGCCGGTGATCCAGGGTTGCAGGGAGGGCGGTGTTCATAGCTCCAGCTCCAGGTGTGGCTCGTGGCTGCGGGAGACGCAGCACATGATGGTGGTGTTGGCGGCCTTATCGCTTTCGGACAAATACAGGTCGCGGTGTTCGGGGCGGCCCTTGCTGACCGGAATGCGGCACTCCCCGCAGACTCCCTGCCGGCACAGGTTCGGCACCGGCACGCCGGAGTTTTCGAGTGCCTCCAACAAGGAGGTGCCGGACGGTACGTCCACGGACCGGCCGGTACGTGCCAGGTGGGCGGTGAAGGGCTTTCCCGGGTCAAGGTCCGCGGCTCCGAAGGCCTCCAGGTGCAGCCGTGATTCGGGCCAGCATGCGGAGCGTGCTTCGGCAATGACGCTGTCCATGAAGCCAAGCGGACCGCAGACGTGCAGGTGCGTGCCAAGCGGCTGTCGCCGCAGTGCTTCGGCCAGCCCGGTCCGGAATGCCTTCCGTTCCGTGAACTCCATGAGAAACAACGACGGCGAACTTCCGCACAAGGCGCGGATGTCCTCCAGATGGGCGGCGTGCCCGGGCCGGAACGAGTAGAGCAGCTCGGCCTCCCGGCCCCAGGCTGCCGCGGCCCGCAGATGGGAAAGAATGGGGGTGATCCCGATCCCGCCGGCGATGAGCAAATGGCGCCGGGCCGTAGCGACGGGCGGGAACGCGCTCCGGGGGCCGGACACTTTGACCCGCTCGCCGTGCCGGAACCGGTGGACGGCAGAGGAACCTCCTCGGCCGTCCGGGCGTAGCTGGACGGAGATGCGGTACTCCTCAGGGGAATCGCCGGACCCCGTGAGGGAGTAGGCGTTGGCCCTGCCCCCGCACTCTATGACGATGTGGCTTCCGGGGATGTAGCTGGGCAGGACCTCCTGCTGTCCAGCGGATATGCGCCGCAGTACGATCTCGCGGATGTCCGGGGCAATGTATTTTGAGTCCGCGACGGCGAGTTCCAGCACGTTCATCGGATGGCCTCCAAGATTCGTCCTACGCCGGCTGGCGTCGTTCTTCCAGCCGGCTCTTCGGCGCCGGCCATGAAGCCCAGGTAGCTTGCGGTCCGGCGCGAAAAATGGTGATAGATCTCAAGGTTCCGGCCGCAGCCGGAGCACGGAACGATGGCCCCGATGCCCTGCAGGGTCGCTGTCCGTGCCTTGCAATGGGGACAAAAGACGCGTTTCGCCCGGTCACTGGTCACCGCCAGGATCAGCTCTTCGCCGACGAGTCCCGATTCGAGGGCAAGAGCCGAAGCCCGCTGCACGTCGACTTGTGGTCCGGCCAGCAGGATCCGAATCCCGACGGCGGCCGAGGTGATGTATTCGTCGAGCCTGCCGATGGCGAAACGGTCCGCTTCTTCCGCAACCACATGGCGTCTCCGCGACGGGGAAGGGGACCGGGCGAGCCACGCATCGGCAGCCGCCCTGCCCTCCTCTCCGAACGACAATGCAAAGAACTCGCGGGCCCGCCCAGGTGGAGCCGGTTCGTTGGTTGCCGGGACGCTGCTGTGCTGCCTCATCTCAGGGAGCGAAGGTGCGGTCGCCGACAAAGAAGCCCACGGCATGGTCCGGCGTCTCGAATTTCACCGTGGTGCCCTGGGGAAAGAAGAGGATGTCGCGTTCCTTGGCAACAGTGGTTTCGCCGCTCGCCATGTCGGTCAGGATGAATTCGCCCTGCACGACGATCTTCATTTCGTCGTAGGTGTACTCGTAGACCAGCGGTTCGCTCTTTTTGAGTTCGAAGAATCCGGCGCACATCGCCGAACCGCCGGGGTTGGCCAGGGAATCTCCGATGAAGGCTTCGGATCCCGGCACGTCCATGCCAGGCAGGCCGAGGTAGCCACTTTCGACTTTCTGGATGGCTCCGGCGGTGCTCAGGGTGCCCATCAGGGTGCTGTCCATTGCTTGCTCCTTGGGTGATGTGTGTAGCGAGGGTCGATCACTAACAAGAAACAATAATCACTGACATTCAACCGCAGTGGGTTTCGGTCGGGTTAATTCGGCGTTGCCCCTCGCGGCGTCCGGCCGAAACACCGTTTTTACATGAAGGGCGTTGTTCTGAAACATTCACTATGAGTAACTGTAGTCAACATAGTTTCCTGACAGGGAACGGATATGGAAAGATTGGATGCACGATGACAGCACTCGTTTCAGACTCCGCCGCCGACCTGGCTGCCTTTAGCCAGGAAGCCCCCGGTCCCTTGGCCGAGCTTGCGGCCGCCCATGGCACGAGGTTCATCCTTGCCACCTTCGTGGACATGAACGGCAAGCCCTGTGCCAAGCTGGTGCCGGTCTCCGCGGTTGCCGAACTTGAGGCCGGGAAGCTCGGCTTCGCCGGTTACGCGGCGGGCCTGATCGGCCAGGACCCGCAGGACGGCGATCTGTGCGCCATGCCGGACCCGGCGAGCTTCACCCCGCTGGACTCGGTGCGTCCGGGCCTTGCGCTGGTCCATTGCGATCCCTACGTGGATGGCAAGCCCTGGCCATTCGCGCCCCGGGTCATTCTGAAGCAGGCGCTGGCGCGGCTTGCGGAGCGGAACATGTCCGCCAAGGCCGGGGCCGAAGTGGAGTACTACCTGGTGACCAAGGACGACGACGGTGTACTCGCCACGGCCGACGCCAAGGACGACGGTGCCCACCCCTGTTACGACGCACGTGGCGTGACCCGGATGTATGAGCACTTGACGGAGATCTCGGACGTCATGAACGGCTTGGGCTGGGGCAATTACGCCAACGACCATGAGGACGGCGCGGGCCAGTTCGAGCAGAACTTCGACTACGACGATGCCCTGGTCACCGCGGACCGCGTGGTCACGCTCCGGTACCTCCTCAACGTCTTCGCCGAGCAGCGCGGCATGGTGGCGACCTTCATGCCCAAGCCGTTCACCAACCGCACGGGAAACGGCCTGCATTTCCACCTTTCGCTCTGGGATGCCGACGGCGGCGGGGAACTTTTCCCGACAGCAGGCGAGGACCCGCATGGGCTGGGTTTTTCAGGAACTGCGTACAGCTTCCTGGCGGGAATTCTGGACCACGCTCCGGCGCTGCAGGCGTTCCTTGCTCCCACGGTCAACTCCTATAAGCGGACCGGGGCGACCAGCACAGAGTCCGGAGCCACCTGGTCCACCAACAAGGCCTCCTACGGCGGCAACGACCGGACCCACATGATCCGGGTTCCCGACACCCACCGCATCGAACTCCGTTCCGGGGACGGTTCCGCCAACCCGTACCTCGCGATCGCTGCCGTCATTGCCGCCGGCCTGGACGGACTGGACCGTCAACTCGATCCGGGAGCGCCGTGCGGGCCTGGAGAACGCCGGCTCGACGCCGCGACCTTGCCGCCCACGCTCCTGCACGCCATGCAGGCACTGCGGGAGGACCCCGTGATCTTGTCCGCGCTCAGCGGATCCGAAGACGTAGGACGCTACTACGCCGCCGCGAAGGAGACCGAGTTCTTCCAGTGGCACAACCAGGTCACCGATTGGGAAGTCGCCCAGTACCTGACCGCCATCTGACCCTGGACCACAACCGCCCGCAACCACCAAAGAAACCAAGGAAGAGGAACACGCCATGTGCGGAATCGCCGCATTGCAGCTTCGCAATCCCCAGCTGCGCCCGAAAATGGGCTCCCTGCTCTCCACCATGCTCTGCGAAATCGTCGACCGCGGCCCGGATTCGGCCGGCCTCGCCGTCTATGACAACCCCGAACTCAACACTCTCGGAAAGAGCACCCTCAGCCTCCTGGGCGCGGATCTGGAGATCAGCTCCGCGGACATCGACGCCCTGCTGGCCGAGCTGCTTCCGGAAGGAGCAACGTCCGAAGTCCGGATTGTCGGAGACACCACCCTCGTCTCTGCAGAAGTCGCCACCGAGGACCTCGCCGGTGCGGTGGCGCGGGCCTACCCGGAAGCGGTCGTCGCCGGACGTGGCGAGCGGGTCACCGTCATGAAGAGCGTGGGCCACCCCGTGGAAGTGGCTGAACGCCACGGACTTGAGGGCATGTACGGCTCCCAGGCCGTGAGCCACACCCGGATGGCGACCGAATCGGCCGTCACCGCGGGCGGTTCGCATCCTTTCTCGGTGGCCAACGACCTGTGCCTGGTGCACAACGGTTCCTTTTCCAACCATGCGTCCGTGCGCCGGGAACTCAAGCGCCTCGGGGTCGAGTTCGATTCCGAGAACGACACCGAGGTGGGCGCCCGTTACGTGGCCCACCGCCTCCAGCAGGGCGACGACCTCGAAACGGCACTGGTGAACCTCGGCAAGGTCCTGGACGGCTTCTACACCCTGGTGGTCACCACAGCGGACAGCATGGCCGTGGTCCGCGATCCCATCGCCTGCAAGCCGGCAATCATCGCCGAAACCGATGACTGGGTGGCCATGGCCTCCGAGTTCCGTGCCCTTGCCGAATTGCCGGGGATCGAGAACGCCCGCATTTTCGAACCCGAGCCCGGCCGTGTTTACACCTGGTCGCTCTGAGTCCGCGCCGATCTTTCCCTACAGTCCCTAAGGAGTCCCAGTGACCACCACCCTTGAAACCAGCCTGACGGCGCAAGGCGCCGAAGCGCCTGTGGAAACATTCGACCTCAAAGTCGACGATGTCCGCGCCCTCAACAAGGCAATCCACCAATCGGCAAACGGCAGGTCCTTCGCCGTCGAACACCCCGGCGGCAAGCACAGCCTCGCGGTCGGCGTGAACGCAAGCCTCGACGTCGAAATCAACGGCCATGCCGGCTACTATGCAGCCGGCATGAACCAGGGCGGGCGCATCACCATCCACGGCAACGCCGGTGTCGGTGTCGCTGAAAACATGATGTCCGGCATCGTCCACGTGACCGGTGATGCCTCCCAGTCCGCCGGTGCCACCGCCCATGGCGGACTGCTGGTCATCGACGGCAACGCCTCGGCGCGGTGCGGAATCTCCATGAAGGGCGTGGACATCGTGGTCGGCGGGAACATCGGCCACATGTCCGCCTTCATGGCCCAGGCAGGACGACTTGTAGTGTGCGGCGATGCCGGGGAGGCCCTGGGCGACTCCATTTACGAGGCCCGAATCTACGTCAAGGGCAAGGTCGCTTCCCTGGGGGCGGACTGCGTCGCGAAGGAGATGCGCGAGGAGCACCTGGCCGAACTCGCAGGCCTCCTCCACGCCGCCGGCCGGGACGGTGACCCCGCGGATTTCACCCGCTACGGCTCCGCCCGCACCCTCTACAACTTCCACGTCGACAACTCCAGCGCCTACTAGGAGACCGCCATGACCCTCACCGCCCCTGACCACACCCAGGCAGTCCCGGCCCTTGCCGCACCTTCCCTCGCGGAGCTCGGCCTGCGCGAATCAGCCACCTTCGATCGAGCCACCATCGCGGACATCCAGCGCGCCGCCGAAACCGGCATTTACGACATCCGCGGCTGGGGCGCCAAGCGCAAGGTTCCGCACTTCGACGACCTGCTCTTCCTCGGCGCCTCCATGTCCCGCTACCCGCTGGAGGGCTACCGCGAAAAGTGCGGCACCGACGTCGTGCTCGGTGGCCGCTACGCCTCCAAGCCCCTGCGCCTGGAGACCCCGGTGACCATCGCCGGCATGAGCTTCGGCGCTCTCTCCGCTAACGCGAAGGAGGCCCTGGGCCGCGGCGCCAGCGCCGTGGGCACCTCCACAACAACGGGCGACGGCGGCATGACGCCTGAGGAGCGCGGCCAGTCCAAGCACCTCGTCTATCAGTACCTGCCCTCCCGCTACGGCATGAACCCCGATGACCTGCGCAAGGCTGACGCCATCGAAGTGGTTCTCGGCCAGGGCGCGAAGCCGGGCGGCGGCGGCATGCTCCTGGGCCAGAAGATCACCGAACGCGTGGCCGGAATGCGCACGCTGCCGATCGGCATCGACCAGCGCTCGGCCTGCCGGCACCCCGACTGGACCGGCCCGGACGACCTCGAGATCAAGATCGCCGAACTGCGGGAAATCACCGACTGGGAGAAGCCGATCTACGTCAAGATCGGTGCTTCGCGCCCCTACTACGACACCGCGCTGGCCGTGAAGTCCGGCGCGGACGTCGTGGTCCTTGACGGCATGCAGGGCGGAACCGCCGCCACCCAGCAAGTCTTCATCGAAAACGTCGGCATCCCCACGCTCGCCGCCATCCCGCAGGCTGTCCAGGCGCTGCAGGAGCTCGGCATGCACCGCAAGGTCCAGCTCATCGTCTCCGGCGGCATCCGCACCGGCGCCGACGTCGCCAAGGCCATGGCCCTGGGTGCGGACGCCGTCGCCATCGGCACGGCCGCGCTCATCGCCCTCGGCGACAACAACCCGCGCTACGCCGCCGAATACGCAAAGCTCGGCTCCGCGGCCGGCTTCTACGACGACTTCCAGGACGGCCGCGACCCCGCGGGCATCAGCACCCAGGACCCGGAGCTGTCCGCGCGGCTGGACCCCGTGGCCGGCGGGCGCCGCATCGCCAACTACCTCCGCGTACTGACCATGGAGGCCCAGACCATCGCACGTGCCTGCGGCAAGGCCCACCTGCACAACCTGGAACCGGAGGACTTGGTGGCACTGACCATCGAGTCGGCCGCGATGGCCCGCGTCCCGCTCGCCGGCACCTCCTGGGTTCCCGGCGCCACGGGTACGGGTTTCTGATGGACAGCTATGACTACGTCGTGGTGGGTGCCGGTCTTGCCGGTGCCGCCACGGCGTGGCGTCTGGCCGCCCGCGGGCACCAGGTCGCCGTCGTCGAACGCAGTGAACCCGCGAACGACGACGGCAGCTCGCACGGATCCGCGCGGATCTTCCGGTACGCCTACGCGGAGTCCGGGTACTCGGCCATGGTCAAGGAATCCCTGTCCGGGTGGGCGGAACTCGAAGGCCTCGCCGGGGATCCCCTGATCATCCCGACAGGCTGCGTGGACTACGGCCAGGACCGCGAACCGGAGGGACTCGCCGCCGTGCTCTCCGAGGTTGGCGTGGACCACGAACTGCTGTCCGCCGATGACGCCCGCAGCCGCTGGCCGCAGTTTGCCTTCGACACGGAGGTGCTCTGGCACTCCGGCGCGGGAGTGCTCGACGCCCACCGGACGGTCCACACCATGGTGAGTGCCGCCGTCGGGCTCGGAGCGCATTTCTACGGGAACTGGCCGCTGGCCTCCGCACGCCGCTCGGGCGCCGGGTTCCTGCTCACCAACGGGCGCGGCGAACAGCTGCGGGCCGGGCATCTGGTGGTCGCCGCAGGCGGCTGGCTCCCGGGGCTGCTGGGCGGATTGGACCTCCCGACGGCGTTCCTCGCCGCACTGCCTACGTTCAAGGTCATGCAGGAGACGGCGTTCCACTTCCCTTACAAAGAACAGCCGGCTCCCGGGGACAGCTGGCCCACCTTCATCCACAAACTGCCCGGCATCCAGACCTATGGACTGCCCGGCGGCCGGGACGCGGACTTCCGGGGCCAGAAGCTGGCCGAATTCAACGGCGGCAAGGCCATCCCGGATGCCTCCGCGCACGACCACCTGATCGATCCGGCCCACCGTGCCCGCATCATCGACTACGTCAAGCAGTACGTTCCAGGCCTGGTTCCTGAGCCCTATGCCGAGACCACCTGCTTGTTCACCAACACCCCCACGGAGGATTTCGTCATCGACAGCACCGACGGCATCACCGTGCTCTCACCCTGCAGCGGCCACGGCGCCAAGTTCGCGCCCCTTCTTGGCACCCTCGCGGCAGACCTCGCCACCGGGGCAGGTTACGTTCCCTCGCGGTTCCGCCCCACCCTCGCAGCAGCAGGACGCGGCGCATGACGGCAACTGTCTCGGGCCTCATGGCCGAAATCGCAGACACCGGCCGCGACGACGCCCGGGGCGGGTACAGCCGGCCCGTGTATTCGACTGCGGAACAGGACCTGCGGGAATGGTTCTCCGAGCAGGCGCGGCGGCGCGGCCTGGATACCGGAACCGACAGCAACGGCATCATCTGGGCCTGGTGGGATACCCCGTTCGGAGTCCGGGATGACGCGGTGGTGACCGGAAGCCACCTTGACTCCGTGCCCGGAGGCGGCGCATTCGACGGTCCGCTGGGGGTGGCCTCCGCACTCGCCGCCGTCGACCTCCTGCGGGAGCGCGGGTTGACCCCGGCCAAGCCGATCGCGCTCGCGGTCTTCCCGGAAGAAGAGGGCTCGCGCTTCGGCGTCGCCTGCCTTGGCTCGAGGCTGCTCACCGGTGCCATCGATCCGGACAAAGCCAGGAACCTCCGCGACCCGGATGGAAACACCTTCGCCGACGTCGCTGCCGCCGCCGGCCTGGATCCGCGCCACGTGGGCCCGGACCCGGACGCGCTCGGCCGCATCGGCTCCTTCGTGGAACTGCACGTGGAGCAGGGCCGCGGCCTGATCGACCTCGACCAGTCGGTGGGCATCGGCTCGTCCATTCTTGGCCACGGCCGCTGGCGGCTGCGGGTGCTGGGGCAGGGAAACCACGCCGGCACCACCCTCATGGAGGACAGGCACGATCCCATGGTTGCCGCCGCCGGGATCGTCACAGCCGTGCGCGACTGCGCCCTGCGCCACCCCGGCGCGCGGGCCACGGTGGGGCGGATGGTGCCCGTTCCCGGCGGAACCAACGTGATCGCGTCCGCCGTCGATCTGTGGCTCGACGTCCGGCATGCCGACGACGCCGTGACGGCCGCCGTCGTCGAAGCCATCCACGCCGAGTCCCTCCGGGTGGCGGCGGCGGAAGGCTGCACTGTCCGGCTCACCGAGGAATCATTGAGCCCCACCGTCCACTTCGACCCGGCACTGCGCTCGCGGCTTGGCGGCTTGCTGCCCGGCGCGCCGGTCCTGGACACCGGGGCCGGCCACGACGCCGGGGTTTTGGCGGCGGCCCTGCCTACCGCCATGCTCTTCGTCCGGAACCCCACCGGAGTTTCGCACTCGCCTGAGGAGCACGTGGAAGACGACGACGCCGAGGCCGGGGCACGCGCGTTGGCGGACGTTCTGCAGGGGCTGGCAGGAAAGGGCTGAGGAACCTGATGCAGTGGCGGCAGGCATGGCAGTAGCAGGAATTGCGGGGACGCACGCCATGCCTGCCTATACTCAATCCATGTCAACCAGGGAGGCCGAAGGCCCACAGCAGGGCGAAGCCGAGCCAACGGACACCCAGGAACCCGCGGGTCCGGGTTCGCTTGAGGCCGTCATTGCCTCGCAGGTCAAGCGGTACCGGACGGAGGCGGGAATGTCCGCGGCCGAGCTCGCAGTCCGGACGGGCCTTTCCAAGGCGATGGTCTCCAAGATCGAGTCGGCAAGCACCTCGTGCTCGCTGACCACTCTCCAGCGCCTCGCCCAGGGCCTCAACGTGCCCGTCACTTCACTGTTCCAGGGGGCGGACACCGAGCGGGAAGCGACCCTGACCCGTGCCGGCGAGGGCAGCGTCACGGTCCGCACCGGCACAAGGCACGGCCACGAATACCGCTCCCTCGGCTCCCTGAAGCGCCGGGAGAACGCGGTTGAGCCCAGCCTCGTCACCCTGACGAGTGCCTCGGACATCTTCCCGCAGTTCCAGCACACCGGCACGGAGTTCATCTACATGCTCGAAGGACGGATGGTCTACGGCCACGGCTCCTACGAGTACGAGCTCGCCGCCGGGGACTCCTTGGTCTTTGAGGGCGAGGGCCCCCACGGTCCGCTGCGCCTGATCGAGCTGCCGATCCGCTTCCTGGCAGTCGCTGCGCACTAGGATGTTGCGAGATTGACAAAGCGTATCCCGTTCCCATGGGCCACAGCCTAGACGTTGCACCCCAGACGACGCCGTGGTTGCTCGGTGTTGGGTGATCGCCCGGATTCGACTACTGCAAGAAGTCCAGGTCCGCGCCGTCGGAAGCCTGGGTGACGCTCGAGGCGTAGAGCCTGCTCCAACCGCGTTCGGGCAGGGGCGGGGCTGCAAATGCGGCCCGGCGGCGGGCGAGTTCCTTGTCATCGACCAGCAGGTCCACGGTGCGGTTGGGCACGTCGACGCGAATGGGATCGCCGTCGCGTACCAGGGCAAGCGGCCCGCCCAGCGCGGCTTCCGGAGTGCAATGCAGCACGATCGTGCCGTAGGCGGTGCCGCTCATCCGGCCGTCGGAAATCCGCACCATATCCTTGACGCCTTGTTCGGCCAGGTACCTCGGGATGGGGATGGACCCGGCTTCCGGCATGCCCGCCCCCACCGGCCCGATGTTGCGCATCACCAGAACATGGCCGGGAGTGAGGGCCAGGGATTCGTCGTCCAGCCGGGCCTCAAGGTCTTCGAGGGAGTCGAAAACGCAGGCAGGGCCTTCGTGAACCAGCAAATGGCCGGACGCGGCCGCAGCTTTGATGACCGCGCCATCCGGGGCCAGGGAGCCGCGCAATGCGACCAGCGAGCCGGACGGACCCAAAGGGTTGTCCAGGGTGCGGATCGTGTCCTGCCAGGGTTGCGGACCTGTCATGCCGTCCAGAACTTCGCCGAGGGTTTCGCCGGTAATGGTGAGGGCGTCGAGATCGAGCAGCGGCTCAAGCGCCTTCAACAAAGCCGGCACGCCGCCGTCGCGATGCATGTCCGGAAGGTAGTTCCTGCCGGCAGGCTTGCAGTCCACCAGGAGCGGGACGCCGGCGGCGATCCGGTGGATGTCTTCGAGCGACAGCTCGATCTTCAGCCGCCGCGCGATGGCTGTTAGGTGGATCACGGCATTGGTGGAACCGGAAACCGCAGCGAGGACCGCCGCGGCGTTGCGGAATGACCCTTCGCTCAGGAGGTGGGACGGCCGGCGGTCTGCGACGGCGATCTCCACCGCGCGTCGTCCGGTTGCCACGGCGAGGCGCAGTCGCTGGGACGAGACCGCGGGAGCCGTTCCCGAAAACGGGAGACCCATGCCCAGGGCCTCGACAATGCAGGCCATGGTGGACGCCGTCCCCATCACCATGCAGGTCCCGGCGGTGGGGGCCAGTTCCTGGCTGACCTCGGCGATCGACTCTTCGTTGAGCCGTCCGCCGCGGTAGTCGCTCCACATCCGGCGGCAGTCCGTGCAGGCGCCGAGGCGCTCGCCTTTGTACGAACCCACGGACATGGGGCCGACCACCAGTGAAATCGCCGGAACATCGGCGCTCGCCGCGGCCATGAGCTCTGCGGGGACTGTCTTGTCACAGCCGCCCAGCAGGACCACAGAGTCCATCGGCTGGGATTTGATCTGCTCTTCCAGCTCCATGGCCATCAGGTTGCGAAACAGCATGGTGGTCGGACTGGTGAGGATTTCGCCCAGGGACATCACGGGGAAGACGAACGGCAGTCCGCCGGCTTCCATGACGCCGCGTTTGACGTGCTCGATCAGCTGCGGCATGTCGCGGTGGCACGTGGTGTAGTCCGATGCCGTGTTGACGATGCCGACCACCGGGCGGCTGAGGTCTTCGGCGTCGAGTCCTGCCGAGGCGAGGAAGGTGCGGCGGAGGAACTTGCTGAAGCCGGGGTCGCCGTAGCTGGTCAGCCTGCGGTCCACGCCGCGCGGGGTGTCGTTCCCGCTGGGTGCTTCCTTCGCCGGAGTTTGCATGGGTCTACTTGCCGCTCAGCAGGGTGTCGAGGAAGCGGTCCAGTTCGACGGCGACGGCGGCGTCGCCCGGGTGCGGAGCCTCGGCGGCGTTCCCCTGTTCGAGGTAGAGGCCTTCCCAGGGCAAGCAGCTGATCGTTGAGGAGCTGATCGGCGAGGAGCTGTGCTCCTCGCTGACGGGACGCGGCGCGTGGTCCACGCTGGTGGACTTGCGGGAGATGAACGGGGCGGAGAAGCGGTGTGCGATGGCCATGATGGCTTCCTCTCTGAAGCTGACGGGCTATCCAAAATTGAACGTGACGTTCATTTAATGAACGTTGTTGAAAGTATGGCATGGGTCACAGGGTGTTTGCAAGGGTCCGCCGGCCGCCTTGTGCCGCGGAGGGGATGGGTTGTCATGGCCCTTCGCCTAGCGGCGACCCGGGTGGGTTCCATCGCGGAGATCCCTAATCCGCCATGTCGGGAAATAGCGGTCCGCTGTAGTCCACGGCCGGCGCCGCCGCCTTGGGTGAATCATCCCTGGCCGCCACGAAGTTGGCTGCATCCCGATTTTCCCTACTGACCCTGTCTCGACGTGTCATTGCGGATCACTCCTCTAGATTTGAACGTGGCGTTCAAAATATGAACTAACTTCAGTGTGGCATGTATCACAAGAAAGTCAAGAGAAAATGAACGCGATGTTCAATTTGTGAAAGCTCTGCCTCTCCATCCAGGGATCGCGACCTTCCAATCCAGTGGCTTGCGGCCGGATGGGCCGGGAAGGCCATTGGCGCAGATGATCACCCTGTCGCCCCGGAGCAGTGTTGTTTCGCGTTCCAGGGGTTCGCATCCTGCGGCGGTGACGCGTTGGCAAGGTGCGCCGCGGATAGCGCCCGTCAATGTTTTCGGTTTACCGTTGACAATCTCGTTTCGAGGATCGTATGTTGAACGTCACGTTCACCTTGTGATCTGAATCAAGTGGGCGCTCCATTCATCAACCTCAGCGGATACGAACAAAGGAATGCCGTGAGCATTAGTACGGAAGAAGGGGTCGGTATGGACAAGCTGCCGTCCAGCAATGTGCCGACCAGCAAGGAACTGCCGGCAACGATGGCTGCGGTGCTGCTTACCGGCCACGGTGGCCTGGAGAAACTCGAGTACCGCACGGACGTTGCTGTCCCGCTTCCGGGCGACGGCGAAGTCCTCATCCAGGTCGCCGCGGCAGCCATCAACAACACTGACATCAACACCCGGATCGGCTGGTACTCAAAAGCCGTCGATTCCGGAACGAATGCTGGCGGTGCTGCGGGTTTCGCCGAGATCACCGATTCCGACGCCGCTTGGTCCGGTGAGGCGCTGACGTTCCCCCGGATCCAGGGCGCCGATGTCGCCGGCCGCATCGTCGCCGTCGGCGCCGGTGTTCCGGAGGAACGGATCGGCGAGCGGGTATTGGTGCGGAACATGCTGCGTACGTATGTCGGGTACCGCCCGTACGAATGCTGGACGTTCGGCAGTGAATGCGACGGCGGATTCGCCCAGTTCGCTGCTGCTCCGGCCCGCGAAACCTACGCGGTGAATTCCGACTGGAGCGACGCGGGTCTGGCAGCCATCCCTTGCGCCTACTCGACGGCGGAAAACATGCTGCACCGTGCAGGCGTCGGCGCCGAGTGCGTTCTGGTCACCGGAGCATCCGGTGGAGTGGGCCTTGCCGCCGTCCAGTTGGCCAAGCGCCGTGGTGCAACCGTGACTGCAGTCTGTTCCGCTGAAAAAGCCGAGCAGGTCCGGGCCGAAGGCGCAGACCGGACCGTCGACCGAGGAAGCGATCTCGTTGCCGAGCTCGGAAGCAACTCGTTCGACGTCGTCATCGACATGGTCGGCGGCAGCCAAGCGGGTCAACTTCTGGAACTGCTCCGGTCCGGCGGCCGGTACGCCATCGCAGGCGCGATTTCCGGCCCCCTGGCGCAGATCGACCTGCGCACCATCTACCTCAAGGACCTGAGCCTGCTCGGCTGTACCTTCCAGGAAGACGAGGTCTTCGAAAACCTGATCGGCTACATCGAAGCAAACGGGATCCACCCCGTGGTCTCGAAGACCTACCCTTTGGCCGACATCGCCCGGGCGCAGGAAGACTTCCTGTCCAAGAAGCACACCGGAAAGCTCGTCCTCATCCCACCGGCCGTGAACGCGGCCAACCCCAACGGAACGGAGATCTGACAATGAAGATCGATCGCATTGAACTCTTCCAGGTGGACCTGCCGTACTCCGGCGGCACCTACCACTTGTCCGGTGGCCGCACCTACGAATCCTTTGACGCCTCCATCGTCAAGATCACCGCCGACGACGGAACAACAGGCTGGGGCGAAAGCACGCCGTTCGGTGCCACGTGGATCGCCGCCCACGCCTTGGGTGCCCGTGCCGGCATTGCCGAATTGGCGCCGGCCCTCCTGGGCCGCGACCCCCGCCGGGTGGACCGGAACTTCGACCTCATGGACGCCACGCTGGTGGGGCACAACCACGCAAAAACACCGCTGGACATCGCCTGCTGGGACATCTTCGGAAAGTCGGTGGGCCTGCCCGTTTACGAGCTGCTGGGCGGCGGCACGGGAACGCCCATGGCCATGATCTCCTCCATCCACGCGGGGGACCCGGAAGAAATGCGCGCCCGGGTGGCCGACCACCGCGCCCGCGGCTACCGTGGCCATTCCATCAAGGTCGGGACGCCAGACAGCGAAGGCGGGCCCGCTCTCGACGCCGAGCGCATCATCGCCTGCCTCGCGGACCGGCAGCCGGGGGAATTCTTCCTGGTTGACGCCAACGGCGGCATGACGCCCGAAAGCGTCCTGCGGATGCTCGCCATGCTGCCGTCCGGGCTCGACATCGTCATCGAGGCCCCCTGCGCCACCTGGCGGGAAACCATGTCAGTGCGGCAACGCTGCCCGTATCCGATCGTCGTGAATGAACTTATCCAGCAGGACGAGGACGTCACGTGGGCCATTGCCCAGGACGCGGCGGACGGCATCGGCTTGAAAATCTCCAAGTCCGGCGGACTCACGCCCGGGCGGCGGCAGCGCGATATTGCCCGTGCCGCCGGACTGACGGTCAGTGTCCAGGACACGGTAGGTTCCATGATCGCTTTTGCCGGCATCGCCCAGCTCGGTGCGACGGTTCCCGAAAAGCTGCTCCGCTGTATCTTGAACACCGCAGACATGGTCACCCTCAAGACTGCGGAGTTCGACTTCATCCAGCGCGACGGCGGCATCCTGCCCCCGGAGGCCCCTGGCCTTGGCATCACCGTCAACGAAGAGGTTCTCGGCGAGCCCGTCGCTGTCTGGGGCGATTAGGAACAATCCGGAAGCCTGACTCCTTGCGAGGGCAGAAGTGGGCACGGTAAACGGCAGACCGTTTACCGTGCCCACTAGACTGAACGGGGAAACAGGAAAGGTGGAAGACATGGCTGGAGCGCGGCGCATCACCAGGGCGGAAGCACTCGGCGCGCAGGTAGTGTCCGCATTGCGGGCCGATATCCTGACCGGCGATCTTCAACCGGGGGATCTGCTCGTCGAGGCTTCGCTGGCGGAGAAATTCGAAGTCAGCCGCGGCCCAGTCCGGGATGCCTTGCGCATTCTGTCCGGGGAAGGGTTGATCGCGTCCTCGGGCCGGAGTTTCCGTGTGGTCGGCTTGGATGAGAAGGACCTCCGCGATCTTTTCGCACTGCGTGAACTGCTTGAGATAGCGGCCGCGCAGCAGTGCGCCACCTCGAACCCGGAAGGGTTCCGGCAGGTGGCCGACGCAGCTCTTGAGGACATGCGGAACGCGGCCGCGAACGGAGATACAGATGCTTTCGCCCGTGCCGACGTCGCCTTTCATTCGGCATTCTTCAGCGCATGCGGGAACCGCCGGCTGCTGGCGGTCTGGGAGCAGCACGTCCCTACCTTCGCAGAATTGTTCCGCCTGACCACAGCCTTGGATGAACCGTTGTCGCGTTCGGTGGAATGGCACCAGCAGATGCTCGACACCGTCATGGGCAAGGATGCGGATTCCATTGCGGCCGAGGTCCACAAGCTTGTGGTGGGCGGCGAAGAACAAATCGTCGCTGCCCAACGGCAATTGCTGGAGCAGCGGAACAGCTAGTCCCGGCCGTACGAACGGTTCCGGCGTGCGGTGGTCTTGCGTTTCCGGTACACCCGGAGCCGGTCGGTCTTGTGGACCATGGATCTGCCCATGCCGTCCTTCTGCATGATCCAGAAGACGCTGCCGTCCGGGCCGCGCATTTCCACGTGGCCGGAGGTGCTGGGGAAGCCGTTGGCGTAGATGACAACTTCGTCGCCCCGGGACAGCGTTGTCCAGTTGGCTACGGGTTCCAATGATGCGGTTCCCTGCTGCTCAGGGTCCAGTTGACGGGCGGCACTCATTCCTGTCCTTAGTGATCAGATGCGAAAGGTGGCCGGGGCACTTGCCCCGGCCACCTTGTCTTCGAAATCAGGCTCCGACAGTCACGTCGAAGTCGATGCTTCCCCAGCCTTCGAAGGTGCCGGTCCAGCGGCCGGCCTCATTCATGGGAACGGCCTGGAGGCAGCTGCCCGGGAGGATGACCTGCCCGGCTTCGAACTCGACGTCGTACTCCGCCAGGCGGTTGACGAGCCAGGCGACGGCGGCAATCGGGTTCCCGAGGATGTTCCGGGTGTTTCCGGAAATCACTTCCTTGTCGTTGAACCGCAGCACGCCGCGGGTGTCGCGCAGGTTCAGTTCGGTGATCTTCCGGGGCGTTCCGCCAAGGAGCACCGCGCCGGTGGAGCCGTTGTCGGCCAGGGTGTCCGGGAGCCCGATGGCCCAGTCCTTGACGCGGGAATCGATGATTTCGATGGACGGCAGGGCGTAGTCGATCGCATTGATGACGTCCGCAACCGTGGTGTTCCGGCCGCCCAGGTTCCGCTTCAGAACGAAGGCCGGCTCCAGCTCCACGAACGGCGCGATGAAGTCTTCGCGGCGCAGGCTGGTTCCTTCGTACGCGAAGAAGCCGGCCAGCAGGTGGCCGTAATCAGGCTGGTCAAGGCCGAAGGCGTCCTGCATGACCTTGGCGATGTTGCCGAGCTTGTAGCCGACCAGGCGGTCGCCGTTGGCGACGGCGTGCGCCACACCCGCTTTCTGGACGGCGAAGGCGGCGTCGACGTCCAGGGCCGGCCAGGTTTCCGTCGGGGCGGCGATGGGCGATCCCTGCAGGCGTGCGGCCCGCAGGGTGTCGGCGATGTTCTCGATGGCGAGGGTAGACATGGGCGTGTTCCTTTGGTGAGTGGATTTCCGGCCCGGGCGCTGTATGGCACCGTTGCGAGTTTGCCCGGGCCGGAAGTTGGGGGAGTTACTGCTGGGCGAGGGTGATTTCGCCGTCGATCAGCCGGTTCACGTTCCAGGGGTTTGCGTCCCGCAGCGGTGCCGGGAGCAGCTGCTGGGGGAAGTTCTGGTAGGAAACCGGCCGCAGGAAGCGGTCGATCGCCAGGGTCCCCACGGACGTGGTCTTGGAATCGGACGTGGCGGGGTACGGGCCGCCGTGGACCATCGCGTGGCCCACTTCGACGCCGGTGGGCCAGCCGTTGATGATGATCCGGCCCACCTTGCGTTCCAGCACAGTGACGAGCGGCGCAACCGTGGCGTAGTCGGATTCAGCTGCCTGGAACGTTGCCGTCAGCTGGCCTTCGAGCCGGAGCGTGGCGCCGATCAGGTCCTCAACGGCTTTGTACCGGACAACGAGGCTGGCGGCCCCGAAGATTTCTTCGTGCAGGGTCCGGTTCTTCTTGAAGACATCGAGGTCCACGCTGAAGATCGCGGGGGCCGGTGCGTTCGCCGTCGAACCGGAAGTGCCGCGGGCCACGAGTTCAGTTTCCGCGACGTCGTCCACGGCCTCGAAACCGGACTGCCAGGAGGCTGCGATCCCCGGGGTGAGCATCGTCTGGCCTGCTTGGCCGCCAACCGCCTTGGCCACAGCGTCGACCAGGCGGTCGCCGTCGTCGCCCACCGGCACAAACAAGAGCCCGGGCGAGGTGCAGAGCTGGCCGGAGCTGCCGGTGACGGAGGTGGTGTATTGGGCGGCGAGGGCCTCGAGGTCGCCCTCCAGGGCGCCCGGCAGTACGTAGACCGGGTTGATGGAGGACATCTCAGCGTAGACCGGAATGGGTTCGGGGCGTGCTGCGGCGGTACGCATGAGGGCGGTGCCGCCGCCGCGGGAACCGGTGAACCCGACGGCCTTGATGACGGGATCGGAGACCAGGGCCTGGCCGATCTTGCTGCCGGCACCGTAGATCAGCGAGAAGACGCCCGGGTGCAGCCCGGCTGCGCGCACGGCCTGCGTGATGGCGCGGCCCACCAGCTCGGAGGTGCCCGGGTGGGCGTTGTGTGCCTTGACGATCACCGGGCAGCCGGCGGCCAGCGCGGAGGCGGTGTCTCCGCCCGCAACGGAGAATGCCAGCGGGAAGTTGCTGGCGCCGAAGACGGCTACCGGGCCCAGAGGAACCTGGCGCAGCCGGATGTCGGCGCGGGGCAGCGGGGTGCGGTCCGGAATGGCGGGGTCGATCCGGACGCCGCGGAAGTCGCCCTGGCGGACAACCTTGGCGAACAGCCGCAGCTGGCCGATGGTGCGGGCGCGCTCGCCCTGCAGGCGGGCGGCGGGAAGGCCGGTTTCCGCAGAGCCCCGCTCGATCAGCTCATCGCCGATCGCCTCGATGTTGTCGGCGATGGTTTCCAGGAAGCGGGCGTGCTTTTCCGGGTCGAGGTTGCTGAAGGATTCGAAGGCGTCCGCGGCGGCATCCGTTGCCGTGCGGAGCTGCGCTTCGCTGATCAGGGTGTAGGCGGGTTCGAGCTGTTGGTTGTTTGAGGGGTCGATGCCGAAGGAAGTGCCGTCGGTACCGACGATCGTTTCCCCGGCGATCAGGGAGTGTCCCGTGAGTGTCATCGTCGCGTCTCCTGTGCGATTGGAAGTGTGAAGGTACGACGGCGGCCCGGCCTGGCCGACCGCCGTCGTGGGTTGTTGCGGGACGGTCAGTTACCGGCACCCAGGTGCCAGATGCCCAGCGCGGAAAGCAGCTCGCGCGGATCCCAGACGACCGTCTCCTCCGCCAGTTTTTCGCCTTCGAAGCGCAGGAAGGAGGCGCCGGCGACGGTGACGCTGCGGCCGGTGGCCGGCACGTCCATGAAGCTGCCCTGGTGGCTTCCCTGGGTCTGCCAGTGGATGGCAACGGTGTCCCCGTTTTCGACGAACTGCAGGATGTCGGTGCGGGTGTCGGGGAAGGCTGCGTGCATCGCCTCGATGTTCGCCTTCAGGGTTTCGTAGTCTTCGCTGCCGGACTTGGAACGGCGGACATAGCCGGGGGCGATGAGTTCTTCGAATGCGGCGAGGTCGCCGTTGCCCCAGGCGTCGTTCCAGGCCTTGAGGATGGTTTCTTTACGGTTGCTCATGATGCGCTCTTTGCTTCAACGGGGGCGGGTGCCGCGGCAGGTGCGGGCATTTCGATGGGGAGGTACTGGCCGAACTTTCCGCCCCGGAACAGGAGGGCGTCGCCGCTGCCCTGTTCCATGGAGACGATGGAGCCGACCACCATGTAGTGGTCGCCCACGGCGACCTCCGCGGTGACGACGCAGTCGATGTACGCGGTGGCGCCTTCGATGTGCGGGGTGCCCAGGGCACAGGTGCTGTTGGGTACGTCTTCGAGCTTCCGGGGGCCCTTGCTCGAGAGCTTGCGGCAGACCGGGACCTGGTCATCGGCGAGGATGTTCGCCGTGAAGTTCTGCAGCTTGCGCACCTTGGGCCAGGTCGAGGAGGACTTGTCCACGCAGAACATGACGAGCGGCGGATCGATCGAGAGCGACTGGAAGGTGCCGACCACCAGGCCGAGCTTCTCGCCGTCGTCGTTGACGCCGGTGATGGCCGTGACGCCGGTGGGCAGGAGCCCGAGGATCTGGCGGTAGTAGGCGGGAGTGATCTCCATGGCCGGAACCTTTTCGGCCGTTGGGGTGATATCCATGACGGGTTCCTTTTACTTTGCTGGGGAGTGCAGTTCTGCGTTGGACTGCAGTTCTGTGTGGACGAGGCGGCCTGCGCGCAGGCCGCTTTCGATGGCGCCGTCGAAGAAGCCGGCCCAGATGTTGGCGGTGTCTGCGCTGGCGAAGTGCAATGCGCCTTCGCTGGCCTGCTGTGCGGCGTGGTACTTGGTGAGCTGGCCGGGGCGCTGGATCTGCCAGGTCTCCTCCGCGTAGGGGTCTTCACCCCACTTGTGTCCGGTGACCTCGAGGACTTCCAGATCGTCGCGCCAGACCTTGATGGCTTCCTGGATCTGCTGGGGATCGGTGACATCGATGCGGTGGGCATCGGCGCCGAAGCCCACCAGCACGGCGTCGGTGTCGCCGACGAACTCGGTGCGGATCACGGACAGCGGCTTGTCTTGGGCGGAGTACGCGAAGAACGGCTTGATCGGGCCCTTGACCCGGATCCAGGCCTTGACGCCCTGGGAGGCGGTCTTTTCCCGGCTGGGGGCCAGCTTGCCTTCGGAAAGGGCGGGCTCGACGTCGAGCTTGTGCAGCACGTTCTGGGGGAGCGTGATGACAACCTTCTTTGCCTGGATTTCCTGGCCGTCGCCGTAGCTGACGGTGGCGCTGTCGGCGTTGTGCCGGACGGCGGTCACCGGGGCGTTGAGGCGGAGGTCCGCGTTGGCGTCTTCGGCGATGGCGTTGGCCAGGCCGTCGTTGCCGTCCTTCAGGCGGTAGATCGCCGAGGCCTCGTGCATCAGGTGCCAGTGCCCGGAGGAGCCGGCGGTCCAGCGCAGCGCGTTGACGTAGGCGCACTGGTCCAGCGGAGCGTTGAAGTGGCCCACCCAGGCGGCCTCGTTCGCGTTCCGCTCGTCCTCGGAGAGGTCCAGCTTGTCCAGCATCTCCTGCAGGTTGTACTGGTCCACGTCGGCCAGATTCTCCACGGTCAGCGGTGCATCCGGGCGGGGCAGCCACTTCATGGTGTCTTCGAGCAGCCGGGTCATTCCGGGGTCGATCAGTTTCATAAAGTCGTCAAGGTTGCCGCGGCGTACTTCGTCGCCGGCCAGCCAGTAGGTTTCCTCCGATCGCGGACCGCGAGAGACCTCCAGCCCGTAGCGGGTGACCTCGGCCCAGACGTGGGGCTGGGTCCAGTGCAGCCAGTTGCCGCCGAGCTCAAGGTTCTGGCCAAGGCGGCGCTCGGTGTAAAGGCGGCCGCCGATCCGGTCGCGGGCTTCCAGGACCACAACCTTGTGGCCGCGGTTACCGAGTTCGCGGGCGGTGATGAGGCCGGCAAGGCCGGCACCGATGACGACGACGTCGGTCTGTTCAGTCATGTGTATCTCCGTTGATATCTGTCGGGATGCTTAGCTGGCGGTGGAGTCGGCTGCGGGGGCTAGCCGTCCCGTGCGGTAGCCGGTGGCCGGGTGGCCGTCCAGGGTGTACTTCTGGCCGAACAGCTTTTCGCGCAGGGTTACCGGGTCCTCGTCCTCCGTGCGTGCAGGGGCCACGAGGCCTTCGGCGCGAAGCACGGGGAGGGCGAGTTCGATGAAGTCATCCCAGCCGCCCGGCTTGGTGATGTAGCTGAGGTTGATGCCGTCGACGCCGGCTTCGTCGCGCCAGCGGCGCAGCTCGGCAGCGACCGTCTCCGGGGAGCCGACGATCGTTGACCCGGTGCCGCCGACGGCGAGGAATTCGGCGATCTGGCGCGGGGTCCAGTCGCGGTCCGGGTCGGCCTTGGAGAACATGTCCACCATGGACTGGCCGGCCTTCGTGCCGACAGACCTCAGAGGAGTGTCCAGTTCGTACTCGGCCATGTCGATGCCGGTCCAGCCGCTGAAGCGGGCCAGGATTCCGTCGATCGGGGCGGTCTCGACGGCCTTCCGGTACTTGGCCTGGGCTTCCTCATCGGTAGGTGCGACGACGACGGTGAGCAGGATGACGATCTTGACGTCCTTCGGGTCGCGCCCCGCATCGGCCACGGCCTGGCGCAACTTGTCCACCGAGCGCTTGGTACCCTCCACCGACGTCCCCTGGAGGAAGACGGCTTCGGCGTGCTTACCGCCGAACGCCATGCCGCGGGAGGAAGCACCGGCCTGGAACAGGACTGGGGTGCGCTGCGGCGAAGGCTCGCAGAGGTGGAACCCGGGGACCCGGAAGTGCGTGCCGGAGTGGTTGATCTGGTGCACCTTGGCGGGATCGATGTAGGTGGCCGACTCGGCGTCGCGCACCACCGCGTCCTCTTCGAAGGAGCTTTCCCAGAGCTTGTAGACCACGTCCATGTACTCGTCTGCCATGTCGTAGCGCTCTTCGGGACTGAGCTGCTGTTCCTTGCCGAGGTTCCGGGCGGCAGCTTCGGAGTAGGACGTCACGATGTTCCAGCCGACCCGGCCGGAGGTGAGGTGGTCCAGGGAACTGAACTTGCGGGCCAGCAGGTACGGCGGCTCGTAGGTGGCCGAGCAGGTGACGCCGAAGGTGAGGTGCTTCGTGACGGCGGCCATGCCGCTGATCAGCACGGTGGGGTCGTTGATGGGGAACTGCGCGGCGTCGCGCAGGGCAGCATCTCCGTTGCCGCGGTAGACATCGTGGTAGCCGACGTTGTCGGCGAAGAAAATGCCGTCGAATCCGGCCTCCTCAAGCTTCCGGGCGATGCCGGTCCAGTACTGGAGATCGGTGTAGCGATGGCCTTGATCGCCTTCGTTGCGCCACGAGCCCGAGGTCAGGTGGGCCGGGGCGAAGACGTCAAAGGCAAAGAGGCTCAGAGGCTCGTTTTTCATGGCGACGGTACTTCCTTGGACTGTGCCGGATGATGCGGCAGATTCATCGGGTCATGCTCAATAAATGAACGTTGCGTTCAATTTAGGTGTTGCGCAGCTCACTGTCAAGAGGTGATCCAAGTCGCGAAAAGTTACGCCCCGACTCTTGACACTCGATGTGGCCGGTGTCATATTTTTGATCACGACGTTCGAATCTTGAACTCCCCGGACTATGAATTCCGGCCCCGAATCCCCACTCCTTGCCGAACAGAGAAGAACCGGCATGTATCCCGTTCGAAGAGCACGATCTACAAGGAAGTCCATCGTGAGTACACCTGTTTCACCGGTCTCCGGACCGTCATTGCAGCCGTCAGCCGGGCCCGGCCCTGACAAGAACCAGGATCCGCACAAGAAGCGGTTCCTCTACAAGCTCAGCGGGGTGATCGCCGGCGGCATGTTCATCGACGGCTTCATCCTGGGCGGCATCGGTCTCGTCATGCCGGCCCTCACCTCGGACCTGAGCCTCTCCGCCACCTGGCAGGGCCTGATCGGCGCCTCGGCCCTGATCGGCATCTTCTTCGGCGGCCCGCTCGGCGGGTATTTCGCCGACAAGATCGGCCGGAAGCCGATGTTCATCGTCGACCTTTCCATCTTCCTGGTCGGATCGGCAGCGCAGTTCTTTGTTGCCGATGGAATGCAGCTGTTCTTCATCCGCCTGCTCATGGGCATGGCGATCGGCGCCGACTATGCCATCGGGTGGCCTCTGCTTGTTGAGTTCTCGCCGGCTAGGCTGCGT
This sequence comes from Arthrobacter cavernae, assembly GCF_017368795.1. Classification (GTDB taxonomy): domain Bacteria; phylum Actinomycetota; class Actinomycetes; order Actinomycetales; family Micrococcaceae; genus Arthrobacter; species Arthrobacter cavernae. Next base: position 149,444 of record NZ_JAFNLL010000007.1, read on the forward strand.
GGCAAGCTCATGGCCTTCCAGGAAGTCGCCTGGTACGTCGGCTACATGGGCGCCTATGCACTGGGCTACGTCATGTCCACTGCCATCCACGTTGATTGGCGCATCATCCTGGGCATGAGCACGGTTCCTTCCCTGATCGTCTTCCTGCTACGCCTTGGTACTCCCGAATCCCCGCGCTGGCTGATCAGCAAGGGGCGGACCGAAGAAGCCATGGCCATTGCCAAGGAATTCATGGAGGAGGAGGACGTGCGGGATCTGCAGCATGAGAAGCCGCAGCGCCCCAGCTTCCGCAAGCTGTTCTCGCCGCAGTACTTCAAGTCCACCTTCTTTGTGTGCATGTACTGGGTTACCAATGTGACCCCTTACTTCGCCATCGGCACCTTCGCTCCGATCGTGCTTGAAAATCTCGGCATGGAAGACGGCCTCACCGGTGCGCTGGTGCTCAACGGCGTGGTGGTTGCCGGCTCCGTGGCCGCGATGTTCCTGATCGAAAAGGTGGGCCGCCGCAAGCTGTCGATTCCGCCCATGTGGATCGCCGCCGTCGCGCTGGTTGCCATCGGACTGTTCTCGCACGTCTCGCCGGCCATCATCCTGGTGTCCTTCATGGTGTTCTCCTTCTTCAATGCGATTTCCACCGCGCTCACCGGTGTGTACCCCGGTGAAGTGTTCCCCACGGAAATCCGCGGAGCCGGCGTCGGATTCGCCACCGCCTTCTCCCGCGTCGGCGCGGCCGCCGGCACGTTTATCCTTCCGCTCTCCGTACAGGGCCTGGGCATCGGCACCACCATGCTGATCGCCGCCGCGATTTGTGTGCTGGGCGCTGTCATCTCCCAGTACCTGGCACCCGAGACCAAGGGCCTGAGCCTGAGCGCCACCTCGGCCCCGCTTGCCAAGGTGAACTAGCAACAGGCAGTGCGAAGGCGTCCTTACGGAATATCACCGGACGGGCGCCTTCGTGCTCCTTGCACGAAACCGCACGAAAGACGCACGAAACGAAGAGAAGGCCGTGACTGAACAAGCCAATGTCGGCGAGGCGCTGGACCTGACGAACAAGTCCGTGGTCAAGGCAACGCATCTGCTCAGTGAACTGGGCCGCCACCCCCAAGGGATCTCGGCGACCGGGCTTGCCCAGATTGTCGGAATCACCCGGCCCACCGCCTTCCGGCTCCTCCTGAGCCTGGAGCAGGCAGGATTCGTGGACCGCAGCGACGGCCGTTACCGGCTGGGATGGCAGGTGGCCAGGCTCGGGCGACTGGCAGATCCATACGCCGGTGTCGTGGCCAGGATCCAGCCCGTCCTGGATGCCTACGCGGCAAGCCTGGGCGAAACCATCAACTTCTCCATGCTGCGGGGCGAAACCGACTACGACGTGATCGCTGAAGCGTCCGCCGGGCGCTTCCTCAATGTCGCCACTCTGTATGTCGGACGCAGCTATCCGCTCCACGTCAGCGCGACCGGAAAGCTTGTCCTCGCCGAATTGGACGACGAAAGGATCGCCGAAGTCCTGCCCGAAACCCTGGAGCAGTTCACCGGGCGGAGCATCACCAGCCGCCGCGAACTTCTGGCCGAAGTGCACCGCGTCAGGAAACAAGGCTATTCGATCCTCGACGACGAACTGGAAGACGGGCTCTTCGCTGTTGCATGCCCTGCCCGCGACGCCGACGGTGAACTGTTCGGCATCGTGGTCCTCCAAGGTCCAACCCAGCGGATGAAATCCAGCAGACTGCCGCACGTCATCGAGCAGGTCCGCAACGCCGCTGCCGAGATCGCCCTGGCGTTGGCGGGACACGTCGTCGTCACGGCAACCCCCGAAATCCACTAACAGCAACGGAGCAGAATCCAATGAAGATCCACGGCGAAAGCGAACACCACGCCGGCCTGCCGACTCCACACCTAAACTTCGACGACGGCCAGACCCGCCACGGCGTGTGGATCAGCTTCCGAGATCCCGCCGTCGTGGACATCCTGTCGGCCGAATCATTCGACTGGGTCTGCATCGACGGTCAGCACGGCGCGGCGGAAATCCACGAAGTGCAACCCCTGATCGAAGCCGCACATCTCTTTTCCGTACCCTCCCTGGTCCGAGTCCCCGGCCACGACATGGGAACCATCGGCCGGGTGCTCGACGCCGGAGCCGGAGGCATCATCTTCCCCACCGTGGAGGATGCGGCCACCGCGGAGTCGCTGATCTCCGCCTGCCGCTTTCCCCCGCGCGGCAAGCGAAGCTACGGACCGACCCGCCGGAGCCCCCGCTACCCCAAGACCGTGCCCGGGAACCCGTTGGATGACACCTGGTGCATCCTCATGATCGAAACCGCGGCCGGCCTGGCCAAGCTGGACGAAATCCTGGCCACCGGCCCCGATGCCGTTTTCGTGGGCCCCTACGACCTTTCCCTGAGCCTCGGGATGACCCTGGAGGGACTGACCGGCCAGGGGCCTGACGGCATCCTTGCGGACATCGCCCGCCGCTGCCACGCGGCTGGCGTCGTCCCAGGCATCTACACCGGCGAGCTTTCGCTCTCCCGGAAGATGGCCGATCTCGGCTTCCGCTTCATGCCCGTGGCATCGGACACCGGCCTGCTCGCGGTTGCGGCACGCAATGCCGTGTCCGCCGCAAACGCAGCGTCCGCCGCAAACGCAGCGTCCGCCGTCGGACTGGCCCCGCAGAACGCCTGAGGATCAACAACAGTGAGCCGTGCAATCGTCGCCAGCCAGCCCGGCGGGCCTGAAGTTCTGAAAATTGCCGAGGTTGAAGACCCGGTGGCCCGTCCGGGCCAGCTGCTTATCAAAGTTGCCGCCTCCGGGGTCAACTTCATCGAGACCTACCAGCGCAGCGGGAGCTACAGCGTCCCGTTCCCGTTCATCCCTGGCACCGAAGCCTCCGGTACGGTGCTCGGGGTGGGACCCGGAGTCGAAGGATTCGCCGTCGGCGACCGCGTTGTCTCCGGCGAGACCGGGAATACCTACGCCGAGCTTGCCCTCGTTGATGCCGACAAAACCTTCCACGTGCCGGACGGCGTGAGTGCGGAAACTGCGGCAGGCCTCCTGGCGCAGGGCATGACCGCCCACTACTTAGCCAATTCCACGTTTCCCGCGCAGGAGGGACAGACCGTCCTGGTCCATGCGGCGGCCGGCGGCGTCGGGCTGCTGCTGACCCAGCTCCTGAAGGCCAAAGGCGTGCGCGTCATTGCCACCGTGTCCGATGACGTCAAGGAAGAACTGGCCCGCAAGGCCGGGGCGGAGACGGTCCTGCGGTACGAGGGTTTTGCGGAGCAGGTGCGGGAGCTCACTGGCGGGGAGGGCGTTGACTGCGTTTACGACGGCGTCGGCAAAGCCACCTTCGACGGTTCGCTGGCCAGTGTGAAAGTCCGCGGAATGCTGGTCCTTTTCGGGGCGGCCTCAGGGCCGGTTCCGCCGTTCGAAATCCAGCGGCTGAACGCCGGCGGGAGCGTCTCCCTCACCCGCCCCACCATGGCCCACTACCTGCGCACGCCCGAAGAGCGGGCCTGGCGGGCCGGGGACATCTTCTCGGCCGTGCTTTCCGGAGAACTCGAGGTGCGGATCGGCGCCACGTATCCGTTAGCCGAAGCAGCCCAGGCGCACCGTGACCTGGAAGCCCGGAAAACCACAGGCAAAGTCCTGCTCATCCCGTAACCGCGGGCTGGAGAAAGCAATGCAACTCGAAGGCAAGGCCGCCCTGGTGACCGGCGGCGGGCAGGGCATCGGGCGCGGAATTGTCGGGCGCTTCCTGGCGGAAGGGGCGCGCGTGGCTGTGGTGCAGCGCTGCCCGCTGGACGCTGAGCTGGAAGGAATCCCGCCGTCGTCGGGCAGGCAGCTGAACGGCTTGGCGGCGTCGACATCCTTGTCAACAACGCCGGCGCCATGTTCGAGCGCGGCGTTACCGAAATCCAGCCCCATGAGTGGGACCTCATGATGGCCTTGAACCTGCGGGCGCCGCTGTTCCTGGCGCAGGATCTGGCAGTCTTCCTGGCGGGTGACCGCTCGCGTTCCTCACGGGGGAGACCATAGTGGTCGACGGCGGCAGGACCGCCAAACTGCCGCTGCCCGCCTGACATTGAACTCCCCGTATTTGAACTTGCTGTTCAGCTCTTGGGCATGCCGCCGCTGTAGCGCCTAGGATGGGTGTGGCAACGAGAGTCAGAGCAGCCGGGCCCGGACCGGCGCGAAGCGGGAGCATAAATGGCAGCGGGAAGTAGCACTGCACCGGAAGAAGCCGTCGGTGACGAGGAACAGACCTCCGCGGAACCCTTGGACCTGACCAACAAATCCGTGGTCAAGGCGACCGTGCTGCTCAGCGAGCTCGGCCGGCACCGCCAGGGAATCACGGTCACGGAAATCGCACAGCTTGTGGGGATGACGCGGCCTACGGCCTTCCGACTGCTCCTGAGTCTTGAACAGAGTGGCTTCGTGGCGCGCGTGGACAACCGCTACATGCTTGGCTGGCAAATGGCCCGCCTTGGCAGGCTTGCTGATCCGTATGCCGGTGTGGTCTCGAGGATCCAGCCACTCTTGAACGAGTACGCCGGGAAGTTCAATGAGACTCTCTCCTTCGTCATGGTGACAGGGGAAACGAGCTACGATGTGGTGGCCGAGGCTTCGGCTTCGCGTTTCCTGAACGCCTCCCACATGTGGGTGGGCGGCTCCTACCCGATGCATGCCAGTGCTGCCGGAAAAATGATCCTCGCCGAGCTGAGCGATGAGCAGGTTGTTGCCGCACTGCCGAAGCGGCTCGAGTCCTACACGCCGAAGACCATCACCAGGCGAGACACCCTCCTCGAAGAGTTGCGCTTGGTGCGGGAGCAAGGCTACGCGATACTCGATGACGAACTTGAGGAGGGCCTCTTCGTCATCGCCTGCCCGGTGCGGGATTCGTCTGGGCAGTTGCTTGGGGTGCTGACTGTGAACGGCCCCACCCAGCGGATTAAGGCCGATGACTTGGGGCCTCTTGTGGAGAAGCTGCAGCAGGCGGCAGACAAGGTGGCCGAGGCACTGGCATAGATTCACGCCGTGAAGCGAAAGCCGATAGGACGTGAGCGTGGATTTCTGCACCTGCTCCAGACATACCTTGGTTTCGCTTGGCGCAGGACAAGCAGGTCTCTACGTCCATCGGCGCCGAACAAGGCCTTCAAGTCGTCTGTGAACTGGCGGAAGCGTGCCCATGAATCGGCGTGGATCGGGACGATCAAGCGCTGTCGAGGATCTCGGTAACACGGAGGCACGCATCGTTGCTTAGGGTGGTAGCGCTGAGGTCGGCAGTAGGGCGCCGGGCATGACTGCGCTTCCGGCTTCCGTGCCCCGGTGGACAGTTGCCCCGACGCGCGCGGAATGGGCCCATGCCGAAAGAGCTTTTGCGGCGGCGGCACAGGACATGGAATTTCAGTCGCGCCTGACCGCGGCGCGCCATTACCTGGAAAACCTGTTGTCGGCACTTTCCGCGGCAGCGGCAGTGAGGACGCTTCAGCTTTGACGTTGCGGTTTCCGCGCCTACAGCCCCACCGTCACCTCCGCTGCTGGGCAAATCGTTGCCATGAGCTGGGGTGAATTTGTTGAGAAGCTATCGCCCGAGGGGCACTCCGCGCTGTTGACCACAAGCAGCCTCAGCGTCGGCTTTTCCGGCCATTCCGTCCAGTACGCCGGCACTTACCAGCTGTGGAACCGGAACGCGGGGTCGGCCCGTCCATCCCATGGCGCGTTCCACGGTCGTCTTGAGGCGGGCCCGCAGGTCTGGCGCTGGGTGGAGCACCATGCCATCCCTGGTGAGCGGTGAAGGGCCGCCCTATGTTTCTTTAGCGGGCAGTCCGCTGGCTGCGCAGCTGGTTGAGGCAGCGGCGGGCCAGGCTCTTACTCAACCCGGTGCGGCGGGCGATGTCGACGGCGGTCTTCGGGCCACCGTCGCGGTGTTCAACGTCCAGTGCTGCTGCGACGCGCTGGATCGCCCAGGCCGGAAGCGTTGTCTGGGTACTCATGCCGTTGCTCCAATTGGTTCTATTTCGCCGGAGACGTGCCGGCGATGGGGGATAGGAGCCAAGGCTGGTTCAGCTCTGCCCATCTGCGGGTTTGTTCGACGTCTTCGTGCAGTTGTTCGATCAGCGCTTCGACGCTGGGGAACGCTGCCTGCGGGCGCAGCCTTTCCAGGAGATGGACCCGCAGATGTTGCCCGTACAGCTCCTGTTCCGTGTCCAGGAGGTGCGCTTCGAGCAGGCGTTCGCCCTCCCCGGAGTAAAACGTCCGGCGCCGGCCGATCGAGACCGCTGCCACAGCGAAGGGCACCAGGCCGGTTTCAACCAGCCCGGCCCAGACTCCGTCCAGCTCCGGGTTCCCGAGGATCGGGATGTTGGCCGTGGGGAAACCCAGCGTCCGGCCGCGTTGGTCCCCATACTCCACGGTTCCTTCGACAATTGCTGGCATGGGTGGCCTCCTCGATTCCGGCAACGAAGCGTGTTCATTCAGTGAACGTTGCGTTCAATATAGGATGTTGCATGAGTCGCTGTCAACGTGCTTACCCTTGGCAAAGGGTCAAGACAGGCGTCCTTCGATAACGCGAAACAAGAGTCCCTACTTCCAGGCAAGGCCGGTCGCCAAGGACTCCCCCGGGCTGTACGAACGGACGCCGTTGCAACCTTTGAACCCTAAGGTGAAGGGCCTGTGCGCATCAGCGTTGGCGGCAGTTCCCATCTGGCCGCTCTCTTGACCCGCACCATTAAGGAGCCGCAGATCCTCTGCAGGCAGACGTCGCAGTCTAGATGCACTCGGTCGTGGCGTATCAGCGAGCAGTCCCGTTCATCGCCGCAGCAGCCGGATGGAAAGATGACATGGCAGCGAATGTTCATAGAGTCAAAAATGCCTAGTTTCCGCGGATTATCAACACAACACGAGCCCGTGGCAGCCGTTGAAATACGCCGCCCTCTGAGAAGAGGTCAGGAGTTCGAATCTCCTTAGCTCCACACAAGTTGGGGAACCAGCCCTCGACTACCATTGACCTGTGAACGAGACCCTGCCCCCGTGCCCCGAATGCTCCGGCGAGTACACCTACGAGATGGGTGCCCTGCTGGTCTGCCCCGAGTGCGCACATGAATGGTCCGCCGCGCTCGCAGAGGACGTCGATCAGGCCCAGGAGCGGCTCATCAAGGACTCCGTAGGAAACATCCTGGCTGACGGTGACACCGTCACGGTGGTCAAGGACCTCAAGGTCAAGGGCAGCGCGACCTCCATCAAGGTCGGCACCAAAGTACGCAACATCCGCCTCATCGATGGCGTGGGCGACCACGACATCGACTGCAAGGTGGACGGCTTCGGCCCCATGCAGCTCAAGTCCAGCGTGGTCAAGAAGGTCTGACGCGCCTGCATTCCGGGCCGCCTTCCGCACTCCCAGGGTGCCGGGTGGCTAGGATCGGTGCATGGCACCCCAGAGCGCTATCTTCGTGGACGCCGGCTTCTTGCTTGCCGTAGGCGGACTGTCCCAGGCCCAGACTTCGCTGCGCTCGGCCTTCGACGTGGACCATCAAAAGCTGATCTCCGGCATCAAGGCCCGGGCCGAGGAATTCTGCGGTCTCGAAACCCTACGCATGTACTGGTACGACGCCGCCAAGGACGCAGTGCTGAGCGAGCAGCACAAGAAGATCGGCATGGTTTCCGGCGTCAAAGTCCGGCTCGGCCGGCTGTCCTACGGCGGCGACCAGAAGGGCGTGGACCTCAAGCTCGGCCTGGACCTCGTGGGCATCGCCCGCAACCGGGCCGCCCGGGTGGTCTTCCTGGTTTCCGGCGACGACGATCTCGCCGAAGCCGTTGAAGCCGCCCAGGAACTCGGCGTCAAAGTGGTCCTGATCGGAATCGAGGACCCGTTCCACCGGCTCGGCGTTCGCTCCGTGGCCGAACACCTGGCGTTGACCGTGGACAGCGTCATCACGCTGCCCATGGAGCTCATCGAATCCTGCTTCAAGAGCAAGCCTGCCGCGAGCCGCCCGGCCCCTCCCGCCGACACACAGCCGCCGGGCCAGGCTCCTTTGCCAGGCCCCAAACCCGGCGTCATGGGCCGTCCGGTACCGGGTCCGCCGCACCACGCCGTGGTTCCGGCGAGCGGACTGCACGCAGCACCGCAGCCCGCCACGCTCCACCGCGTCCGGGGCATCGAATCCGGGATTGTCTACAGCAGCGGCCCGGCGTCCGCCGTCGAGGAATCGGCCATCCTCGTCGCGCAGGAGGTGGGGGAGCGGCTGGCCGTCAACTGGCACGGCGCCGCCACCCAGGGCGAACTCAACGATCTCCTGGCCGACAAACCACTGCTGCCGCCTGAACTGGACAGGGTACTCCTCAAGGACTGTGCCCAACGCATCGGTGAGCAAAAGACCGATCTGCAGGGGGTCAGGCGCATGCTCCGGGAATCGTTCTGGAGGAAGATGGAAGAACTGAAGTACTGACCACGCAGCACGGAAGGGGCCGCCGGCATGGCTGAGGCAGGACCCGCGTCCGGATCGCCGCCAAACTGGGCGGGGTACCCTCGTGTGGCGCTTCGTCACGCTGGCGGGCCAGCCAGCCGGTGCTGGTGGTCCCGCTGAATCCCGCGATGCTCCCGCACCATGACGGCTGAGGCCCACCGGCCCGTCCACCTTCACTGGCGGCTTGTCCTGCTGGTGGGGGCCCGACGCCGGCCGGCGGCTGATCCTGCGGCTCGCCGTCGGACGGGCCGGGCGAGTGACGGGCACTGGCCAACGGCATCGGCACCATGGGCGCCTGCTTGCTGCTGCCGCCGGTGGCGCCGGCCTTGCAGCGCTGCTCTGAGCAGATGACGCTCTGGGCTGGCTGAGAATCGTGGCCGGGGGACACTCTGGGGAGTGTTGCTAGCCTGTCGGTGTCGGTGCCCGGCGGTAGGATCGGGCCATGGCTAAGAAGACATTCAATGAACTGTTGTCCACCCAGGTCGCGAATGAGTTTGCGGCATCCCAGCAGTACGTCGCCGTGGCGGTGTACTACGACGGCCAGGATCTGCCCCAGCTGGCCGCACATTTCTACCGCCAGTCCCTCGAAGAGCGTAACCACGCCATGATGATGGTCCAGTACATGCTGGACCGGAACCTGCCCGTGGCCATCCCCGGGATCGGCGCGGTGCGCAACGACTTTGCAGATGCCAAGGAGCCCATCCAGCTGGCCCTGGAACAGGAAAAGGAAGTCACCCGCAACGTCGAGGAGCTGTTCCGTGCCGCACGGGCGGAGAACGATCCCCTCGGTGAGCAGTTCATGCTCTGGTTCCTCAAGGAACAGGTGGAGGAAGTCGCTGCGATGACCACGCTGCTGAACATCACGGAGCGGGCCGAGAACCTCTTCGACATCGAAAACTACATTGCCCGCGAGACTGTCGGCGGCGGCGGACACGACTCCAGCGCACCTCCCACCGCAGGCGGTGCCATCTAAACGGGAAGAACATTGCGCGGGGCGTCGGGGGCCTAGCTCCCGGCGCCCTCGGCAATCCCGATTTCGCCTGGCAGCTCGCTGGCGTCCGGGGACTCAATCCGTCCGAGCAAGGCCAAGCGGCTGGCGGTCCGCACCATCTCCGCTGGGAGTCCTGCTCCCGTGCCCGCGGTGTCCGTCCCCGCGGTGCCCCAGTCAAAGGGGCCGGCCCCGATCAGGAACAGGGCAATGTCCTGTTCGTGAAGCACCTCCACCACCTTGCTGAACCGCTCCCAGTCGGCTGCCGGGCCCAGGGCCTGGGCGAGCTGCGGCGAGGGGACGCCGTCGATCACCCACATCCGGTACTCCGCGGCCAGTGCCCGGAAGTCCGCCTCCGTGGACGGACCGCCGCAGAGCTCAGCGAAGCTGATCCACAGCAGATCCGGTTCGGCATTCCTGGCCGTGATCGGCCGGGTGGTGGGGGTCAGGATCCTGCGCTGGGTGTCCGACGGCGGGAAGAGCCCCAGTCTCCCCAGTTGCCTCGGCGAACCCGGAGTGATGATGCGGCCTGTGCGGAATCCCAAGGCAGGTTCCGCGCCGCGCGTCTGCTCCTGCGGCCGGCGGGCAGCGGTCACAGCCAGCCCTTGCGCTTGAAGATCACGTACATGAGCAGGGCGGCGCCGAACATCAGTCCCACGGCCATGGGTAGCCGACGGCCCAGTGCAGTTCCGGCATGTGGTCGAAGTTCATGCCGTAGACGCCCGCCACGATGGACGGCGCAAAGAAGATGGCGGCCCACGAGGAGATCTTCTTGACCTGCTCGTTCTGGGCCGCGCTGGCCTCGTTCTGCCGGTTTGCCGTCAACGTGCCATCCAGCGTGAGGGCATTCTGGAGCAGGTCGCGGAAGCCGTTGACCCGCGAAATGAGGATCTGGATGTGGTCCTCCACGTCACGGAGGTTGCGCTGCAGTTCGATGTCCACGCCGTATTTCACGAAGCCACGTTTGAGGAGGTCAATCATCTCGGGGAGGGGGTTGATGGCCCGCTGGAACTGGATGACCTCGCGTGCGAGTTCGTAGATGCGGCGTGACACGGTGGTGTCGCCGCTGAAGAGCTGGTCCTCGATTTCGTCGATGTCGTTTTCCAGGCCGGCGACCACTGGCGCGTAGTCGTCCACCACCTGGTCCAGCAGGGCATAGAGCACGGCTTCGGGCCCGCAGCGCAGAAGCTCGGGCTGGTGCTCCAGATAGCGCCTGACCTGGGCAACGCCGGGGGTTTCGGCATGGCGGACCGTCACCACAAAGTTGCTACCGGTGAAGATGTGGAGCTCCCCGAACTCCACGGTCTCGCTCTCGTCCAGGTACCGGGCGGGCCGGAGGACTGTGAAAAGGTTGTTGTCGTAGCGTTCCAGCTTGGGACGCTGGTGGGCGGTCACCGCGTCCTCCACGGCAAGCAGGTGGAGGCCGAACTCGGCGGCCACGGCGGCCATTTCCAGCTCGTCCGGCCGGTACAGCCCGATCCAGACCATGCCCCCATGTGCAGCCAGGGATTCGACGCTTTGCTCGAGGCTGGACGGCGTGGCGGTGCGGACTCCGTCAACGTAGACGGCGTTGTCAATGATGGTCACGCTTTGAGGCTACTGCATGGCCCCGTGCGATAAGTGTGAGAGCCAGTCCATGCCCGAATACTAGCCCCGCCCGGTCAGGGAAGACCGCGGATCACGGGCCCTGTGTTGCGCGTGTTGTCGGGGCCGCCGCAGCTGCCATCAGCCCGATCAGTGGTTCGGTCCGGTAGGGGATATGCGTGTGCAGCGCCAGGACGGTCTCGGTGCGGATGACGCCCCGGATCCGCAGGACGGATCGCAGCGCCGTCTGGAGATTGTGGGTGTCCGCGGCCACGACGCGGCACCACAGATCGCCGCGCCCGGAGATCTCATGGACCTCCAGCACCTGGGGGATCAGGCGCAAGGCGCCGATCACGCCGTCGAGCTCCCGGTGGGTGACCTCGATCGTGACGAACGCGACGACGTCGTATCCCACCTTTTCGAGGTCCACTTCGCGGCCGCCGTTGTTGAGCACGCCCGAGCGCAGCAGGCGCCGGACCCGCGCCTGGGCGGTGTTGCGGGCGATGCCCAGGAGCTCGCTGAGTTCGGCGATCTGGATCCGGGGCTCCTTGATCAGTTCCAGGAGAATTTTCAGGTCCAGGGGGTCGAGGCTGTTCAAAACGTCACTCCGGATCATGTTGGCATCACATCTTTGAGTATTCCGCTCAATTTTCCCACGATTGTCTGCCCTTTGGATCAACGGCTATTGCATTCTGTTGCCATCAAGACTTGACCGCCCGGCTGCCCCTGTCCCACAAAGACGCGGCGGCCGTCCGGCCACCTAGGCAAAGGCACGGCAATGACTGTCTTTAGCGAACTGCGCATGCGCCCGGCCACCGCCGGGCGCTGGGGCTGGGATGCTTCCACCACCGCGAGGCTGGTGCTCGCCGGCGTCGTGATTTTCACGTTGCTGCTCGGGGCCAATCTGGCGACCCCGCTGTACCCGCTCCTGCAGGAGCAACTCGGCATCTCGTCCCTGGGCGTGACGGTGGCCTTCTCCAGCTACGTGCTCGCTTTGGCGGCGGTCCTCATGCTTGCCGGGCACTGGTCCGACCACATCGGCCGCCGGGCCGCCCTTGTCCTGGCTGTGCTGGTGGGGCTGCTTGGCGGCACGGTCTTTGCCAACGCGGACAGCCTGCTGGCGCTGTGCGCGGGCCGGGCCCTCCAGGGCGTGGCCGTCGGGCTGGCCACGGGTGCCAGCTCCGCTGCCCTGCGCGAGTTGCTGCCGCAGCGTCCGGACTGGGCCTCGCGGTTCACCCTGTTGTCCTCGGCCGGGGGAGTCGCGGCCGGCCCGGCCATCGGCGGTCTGCTGTCGCTGCTTCCCGGGGCCACGTCCACGCCGTATTATGTCCATTCGGCCGTGCTGCTGGCTGCGCTCGTGCCGCTGTGGCTGCTGAAGGCCCGTCCGGCAATCGCACCCGGTGACGGCCCCCGGCCCTTCACGGCGCTGGCGCCCCGCAAGCCCTCCATCTCGCGCGAAGCGCGGGGTGCATTCTGGCTGGCGGCGTCGGTGGGCTTCCTGAGCTTTGCCGTGTTCGGCTTCTGCCTGTCGCTGGCACCGGGCTATTTTGCCGCGGCAGTCCATGCCGATACGCGGCCGCTCGTCGGCATTCTGGCCGGCCTCACGCTGGGTGCCTCGGCCCTGAGCCAGTTGCTGGCGGTCCACGGCCGCTTCACGGTGCCTGCGGGCCTGGCCTTGCTGGGCGTCTCGGTGGTGCTGGTGGGTGCGGCAGCGGCCTGGTCCAACCTCTGGCTTCTGGTGGTTGCCAGCCTTGCCGCAGGCGTGGGGCAGGGCCTGGCCTTCCGCCAGGTCTTCAACGACGTCGCCGGGAAGCTGGAGGCCTCCCGGCACGCCCAGATCATCAGCACCCTCTACGTCATCACGTATCTCGGCAGCGCCGTCCCGGTCATCGGGCTTGGGCTCGCCGTGTCCGCGCTTGGACTCGGTACCGCCGTCGCGGGATTCACTGTACTGTGCGGCGTCGCGGCACTGGTCCTCGCAGCAGTCTCGCTGCGGGGCATCACCCGGCGCTAGTCCCTACTCCGGCAGCGGACCGCGGTTGCCCGGGATGTGCTGGAAGACCATGGTGGTTTCCGTATGGCCCACCACGGGGTCCGTGGCCAGGTTGTCCAGGAGCCAGTTGCGCAGCTCGTCCGTGTTCGCCACGGCGATGTGCAGGAGGTAGTCCACGGAGCCGGTGGTGTGGAACGTGGAAATGACGGCCGGCAGCTTCGGGACCCTGGCCGTGAAGCGGTCGATCTGGTCGCGGTCATGGGCGCGGAGCCGGACGGCGATGAGAGCCTGCACCGAACGGCCAATGGCAGGCAGGCTCAGCACGGCCTCGAAGCCCTCGATGATGCCGCGCTCGCACAAGGAGCGTGTACGCATGAGCGCCGTGGAGGGGGCAATGCCTACCAGCTCGGCCAGCTGCTTGTTCGAGATCCGGGCATCGTCCACCAGGGCGGCCAGAATGCGCTCGTCGATGGCGTCCAACGGCTCGGCGTTGATCACGCTGGGCCGAACATTCTTCGCGGGGTTGCTCACAGATCCTCCTGAAAGTGCGTTCCGTTCATCATAATCCGTGGTTTCGTGACATTCCATTCATGGCTTGTATCCAGTTCCGAATTATTGCCAGATACTGGCCGGATTCAACGGTGAATAATTCAAAGGAGAGACGTGAGCACCTTCGACACACTTGCAGTCCACGCCGGCCGGGACGGTCTGACGGAGCAGGGCGTCCATGCCGTGCCGATCGATCTGTCCACCACGGCCCCGCTTCCCTCGGTCCACGAGGGCGGCCTGGCCTACGAGCAGATGGCCACGGGCGGGGTGCCCCTAGAAGGCCAGAGCACCGTGTACCAACGTCTGTGGAACCCCACCGTGGCGCGGTTCGAGGCCGGGGTGGCCGCACTCGAAGGAGCCCCCGAGGCCGTGGCCTTCGCCACCGGCATGGCTGCGCTGAGCGGCGTCCTGCTCGCCATGAAGTCCACTGGAAAGAACCATGTGGTGGCGGTGCGCCCCCTCTATGGCGGAACCGACCATGTGCTGGCGAGCGGCCTCCTCGGAACTGAAACCACCTTTGCCACGCCCGCCGAGGTCCGTGGGGCTCTTCGCCCGGACACCGGGCTGGTCATCGTGGAAACTCCCGCCAATCCCAGCCTGGAGCTGGTGGACCTGGCCCGGCTCGTCGAGGAGGCGGACGGTGTGCCGGTCATGGTGGACAACACCTTCGCCACACCGGTCCTGCAGCGGCCCCTCAAGTACGGCGTCGCCATGGTCCTGCACAGCGCCACGAAGTTCCTGGGCGGCCACGGCGATGCCATGGGCGGCGTAGTGGCCACGAGCGCGGAATGGGCCGTTCGGCTCCGCAGCGTCCGCGCGGTCACGGGAGGCATCCTGACGCCCTGGCCGGCGTACCTGCTGCACCGGGGCCTGGCGACCTTGCCGATCCGGGTGCGGGCCCAGCAGGACGCCGCCCACAAGGTGGCCATGGCTCTCGCCGGCCACGAGCTTGTGGGCAAGGTGTATTACCCGGGACTGCCCGAATGCGATCCCCTGGGCCTGGTGGGTACGCAGATGTCAGGCCCCGGCTCCCTCATGGCCTTCGACGTCGAATCCGCGGAACACGCCGAGCGCATCCCGGGCGCCGTCCGGCTCCTGACGCACGCGGTGTCGCTGGGCGGCATCGACACCCTCATCCAGCACCCGGCCGGGCTGACCCACCGCCCCGTCGCGGCCGACGCCAAGCCCCACGCGCAGATGCTCAGGGTTTCGATCGGCCTGGAGGATCCGGCGGACATCCTCGATGACCTGGTCCAGGCCATCGAGTCCACCCGGTAGCCGCCTGGCCGTACTGCCCAGGGTAGCGGCCTAGCCAGCCGGCGCCCCCGCAGGGGAGCGGTGCACGACGGCGGTGATCACCGCCGTCGTGCATGCCAGGGCGGTGAGGCTGAGCGCCAGGGCCTGCCAGCCGAACGCCTGGAACACCAGGCCGCCCGCCCAGCCGATCACGCTGGATCCCAGGTAGTACGAGAGGTTGTAGAGGGACGCGGCCTGGGCCCGGCCGTCCACGGCGATGGCCCCGGTCCAGCCGGCCCCCACGCTGTGGGCGGCGAAGAAGCCACCGGTGAACACGACGAGTCCGAGAAGGATCACCACCAGGTTGTCCAACGCGGTTAGGGCGAGTCCGCCGGCCATGATGCCGATGCCCGCGAGCAGCACGTTCCGGCGGCCAAAGCGTAAGGTCAGGCCCGCTCCCCATCGGGAACTCACTGTCCCGGATAGGTAGGCCAGGAAGATCAGGCTGACCAGCGTGCCCGGCAGCGCAAAGGGATCCGCATGCAGCCGGAAGCCGAGGTAGTTGTAGACGGCCACGAATCCGCCCATGAGCAGGAACGCCTGGATGTAGAGGGCCAGGAGCTTCGGGTTGGCGCTGTGCCTGCCCAGCGTACGCATGGCGCCCCGGAAGCCGCCGGCCGGTGCAGGGCGGAAGCGCCTTTGCTTGGGCACTAGCACCAGGAACAGGACCGCCGAGACCGTCGCGAGCAGGGAAACCGCCAAGGCCGCGGAACGCCAGCCCCAGAGTTCGCCCACCGGCCCGGCCACGAGGCGGCCCGCCAAGCCGCCCAGCGTGGTGCCGGCGACGTAACTGCCGGCTGCGAGCGCGGTGTGGATCCTGCTGACCTCCTCATTGAGATAGGCGATGGCGATGGCCGGGATGCCGCCCAGCGCCATGCCCTCGAGGGTGCGCAGCCCCAGAAGCACCGGCATATTCGGGGCCAGCGGGACCAGCAGGCCGAATACCGTGGCCGCGGTAATGCCGATGGCCATGGCCCGCACACGTCCGATCCTGTCCGCAACGAAGGACCACGGGAGGACGGTGACGGCGAGGCCCACGGTTGCCAGGGAGATGGTGAGCGCGGCCTCGGCGGCGGTGATGTGCAGATCGGCGGCCATGAGGGGAAGCACTGCCTGGGTGGAGTAGAGCTGCGCGAAGGTCGCGACGCCGGCCAGGGCGAGGCCTGCCAGGATGCGGCGGTACCCGCTTGAACCCTTGAGATGGCCCTCCCAGCCTGAGGCCACGGCGTTTGTGGAAAGTGTTTTGCTCACCGTGTCAGCGTAGGACTGCTCTGGAAGATACTTCCAATGCATGATTTAGTTGGCTTTCATGCGTAATTCGCATTGAATCCCGCTGCTCGAACCCTGCGCGCTCCGCCGGAGTCGGCGAAGGCGCAGCCCCCGGAAGGCCGGTCCATGGACATCGAACACAAGCAGCTGGTCCAGCTCCTGCCCCTGCTGCCGGTGCTCGCACAACTGGGGCGCACGCAGCACGTCACCGAAACCGCCGAGATCCTCGGCGTGCCACAGCCCACGGTGAGCCGGGCGCTTGCCCGGGCCAGCGCCGTGGTGGGCACCGAGCTGCTGGTGCGGGACGGCCGTGGGATCCGCCTGACGCCCGCTGCCCGGACGCTCCTGCCCTACATCGAGGCGGCGCTCGCCGAGTTCCAGGCGGGCCTGGACCGGGTCAGGCACGAATCCGCTGTGGTCCGGGGCCGGATCTCCGTGTCTTTCCAGCACACCTTCGGCGAGGCGACGCTGCCCATCCTGATCGGTGCCTTCCGGAGTCGCCACCCGCACACGGCCTTCGAACTGAGCCAGGGCGCGCGTTCGGGCTGCCTTGAGGAACTGGCCGCCGGCGACGCCGACTTTGCGCTCACTGCCCCGGTGGCGCCGGAGGGCAGGGGCATCCGCTCGGCGGCCCTGTACCGGGAACCGCTGCGCTTCGTGCTGCACCACCGGCATCCCCTGGCCGGCAGATCCAGGGTGCATCTGTCGGAGCTGCGCAACGATCCTTTTGTGTCCCTTCCCTCCGGGGTCGGCCTGCGCTCGCTGAGCGACGCGCTCTTCAGGGAGGCAGGCTTCCGTCCGCGCACGGCCTTTGAAGGCCAGGAAACTTACACGGCCCGCGGCCTGGTGTCCGCCGGGCTCGGCTTCGGCATCCTCCCGCCCGCGGGTCCTGGATCCGGCGGCGGACAGTACCTCCGCGCCGCCGGCCTGGGCCTGGTGGAGGTGCCCATCGACTCCGGGCTGGCCTTCCGGGAAATCGGGATCGCCTGGCGGGAACGGGCCGCGGAACCGGATCCCGTGCGGCTGTTCCGCGAACTGGTCCTGTCGGAGGGGGCGGAGCTGCTCGCCGGCCTGGTCAAAGCCCGTTCAGGAACTCCGTGACCACGGCTACGACGGAACCGTCCTTGGCTTCCCGCCAGCCGGTTCCCGCCCACAGGTTGAGCCGTTCTGCGTCGCCGGCCGCGGCGGCGGCTGCCCGCACGGGCGCTGTCAGATGGTGGATGGCCGGGTAACCGTCCGGTGCGTCGGCGTGGTCCCGGACGAACTCATTGACGAGGGCACGCGCCCAGCGGCCCGTGAACGCACGCGTCATGGCCGTTTCGGTGAAATGCGGGTTGGCGAGCGCGTCCTTGTGCAGTTGCCTGGCCCCGCTTTCCTCGGTGCGCACCAAGGCGGTCCCCAGCTGCCCGGCCACGGCGCCTTCCTGCAGTATTGCCCGCAGCTCCGCGCCGTCCATGATCGCGCCTGCCGCAATGAGGGGGATCCCGACGGCGGCGCGCACCTCGGCCACCAGCTCCGCCGTCGTGCCGGCCCGGGAAAGCCGCTGCGGCTCCGGGAGAAAGGCTGCGGTGTGCCCGCCCGCCGAGCCGTGCTGGACCACCAGGGCATCCGCGCCCTGCTCGACGGCGAGCCGGGCCTCCGCTGCACAGGTGACGCTGGCGATCACCGCGGTGCCTGCCCGCTGCAGGGCCCGGACCACGGGAGCGCCGGGCAGCCCGAAGGCGAAGCTGGCGAACTCGACCGGTTCGGCCAGCAGGGCATCGATCTTGGCCTGCCAGGCGTCGTCGTCATCGAGCCGCAGCTCCGGGATGGCGACCCCGTAACGCCGGCCCTCCGGCAGCAGTGCGGCGCGGTACGCCTCCAGTCCGGCGGTCGCCGCTGCACGCGCAGCCTTTCCGGCGTCAGCCAGCAGACCGGCGTCGGGCACAAAAACATTGACGCCGAAGCGGACACCGGCGTCGCGGGCAGCCCTGATCTCGGCGGCCATGCCCTCGGCGCTCTTGTACCCTGCCGCCAGGAAGCCGAGCCCGCCGGCAGCGTGGACGGCCTCCACCAGGTGCGGCGTGGAGGTTCCCCCGGCCATGGGCGCCGCGATCAGCGGCGTTCCGAACAAGGACTCCGTCATGCTGTGCTCCTCCTTCAGGGGTGCTTCAAGCTACTCTGTCCACGTGAACAATGCCCGCAACATCCTGCCCGCCGCAACCCCATCCGCCGTCGAACAGGGCGTCGTTGAACCAGGAACCAGCGCTGTCACCGGCACCGTGATCGGGATCGACATCGGGGGGACCAAGACGCACGGCGTCCGCTTCGAGGACGGCGTGCCGGTGCGCGATGAAAGCACCGGCAGTTCCAACGTACAGAATGTCAGCCGCGAAGTGGCGGCGGCCAACCTTGCCGCCCTGTTCGGGATGATCGGCGGCGGCAGCGTGGACGAGGTCTACGCCGGAGCCGGCGGGATCGACACCGAGGAAGACGCCCAGGCGCTCGCAGCGCTCATCAGCCCGCACGTATCCGGTGCCCGGGTCACTGTGGTCCACGATTCCCGCCTCCTGCTGGCGGCCGGAGGTGCGAGCACCGGCGTGGCCGTCATCGGGGGAACCGGTTCGGCCGCCTGGGGCAGGAACGACGACGGCGACGAAGCGCGGGCGGGCGGCTGGGGCTACCTCCTGGGCGACGAAGGCAGCGGCTACTGGTTGGGCCGCGAAGCGGTCCGCCACAGCCTGCGCCGGATGAACCGCAAGCTCAAAGCCGATGAACTCACCACCGCCCTGCTCGAATCCTGCGGGATCGACGGCCCGGACAAGCTCATCGCACTGTTCCATTCCCCGGATACCGGGCGGCGCTTCTGGGCGCAGCAGGCCAGGCTGGTGGTGGAAGCCGCGGCGGCCGGCCACGAAGCAAGCAACAGGCTCGTGGAGCAGGCCGGCCGGGACCTCGCGGATTTGGCCGCACAGGTGGTCCGGCAGCTGGGCATCGCCGGGCCGGTGATCCTGGGTGGCGGTCTCGGCATGAACGTGCCGGCCCTGCAGGACTCGTTCCGGGCGGGCCTCGAGGCCCAAGGCATCGCGGATGTCCGCGTCCTGGACCAGGAACCCGTGTTCGGTGTACTGCAGCTGGTGGCTGAGCAGCGCGGCTGAGCAGCGCGGCTGAGCCGAGCTGCTCAGCCCGCGCTCAGCCAGCGCGGGCTGCAACGTTAACGGCGGGTGCGTGGCCGGAGCTTCACGCCCGGCAGGGGCGGCGCCGGAATGCGTCCGGCTTCGGGGCCCGCATCGGGTCCGTGGCCGGCGATGAAGCCGAAGCGCGCGGCGGCAGCGGCGGTGTCGTCTAGTCCGGCCTGTGCTTCCCAGTCCTCCCGGGCCTGCTCCACTTCCTCGTGCGTGCGACCCACGAAGTTCCACCACATGAGCAGGTCCTCCTCGAAGGGCTCGCCGCCCAGGAGCATGAAGCGGGTGTCCGGGGCGGCCTCGAGCGCGAGAGATTCACGGCCGGAACCCAGGTGGGCCAGGGGGCCAGGCTCCACGGCCTGGCCGTCGATCACCACGCTCCCGTCCAGTACCAGCACGGCGTGCTCGAAGTGCACCTTGAGCGGGAGGACGATGTGCCCGGCTGCCGTAATTTCGGCGCCGACGATGGGGCTGTACATCGTGGCCGGTGACTGCTGCCCGGCGAATTCCCCCACCATCACCTTCGCTGTGAACCCGGGACCCGTAGCCACGGGCAGCTCGCGGTGCTGTTCAAAGGCCGGAGGCCGGTGCCTTTCCGTGTCCGGCAAGGCCACCCACAGCTGCAGCCCCCGCGAGACCGGCAGCACATCGCCGTCGTTCAATCCCACACCCTCCGGGAGGACGGAGAACTCCGAGTGCGAGATCCCCCTGCCCGCCGTCATGATGTTCAGCTCGCCGGGCCGCACCACCACATCGCTGCCGACGCTGTCCCGGTGGCGCACCGGACCCTCCAGCGGCCAGGTGACCGTCTGCAGCCCCGAATGGGGGTGGGGGAGGACGCTCATGGCCACGCGGTCCGGTCCGAAATTGTCCAGGAAGCACCAGGCTCCGACGGTCGGCAAAGCGCGCTGGGGCAGGGTCCGGAAGACGTTCATCGCGCGGACTCCACCCAGCGGGACCTCGCGGGCCGGCCACAACTCCACGCACGGCGCCTGGCCCGGATGGCCTGCCGGGCAGAGCTCCTGGACCGGAGCTGCATCGAGATTCGTCACGGGGACCTCCATGTGCATAAATGTTGGAAAATGTACTAATCTGCTTCGTGTGACCCACGCCATCCTGAGCTACCACGACGCTGTCCTCTACCGTTCTGGCGAACGCTACCGCATCCTCGCCGGAGCCATCCACTACTTCCGGGTCCACCCGGAGCACTGGGCGGACAGGCTGCGCAAACTCAAGGCCATGGGCGCCAACACGGTGGACACCTACGTGGCGTGGAACTTCCACCAGCCCAAGGCGGGCGTGGCTCCCGACTTCACGGGCTGGCGCGATCTTGGCCGTTTCATCGACACTGCTGCCGCGGAAGGCCTCGACGTTATCGTCCGCCCCGGGCCCTACATCTGTGCCGAATGGGACAACGGCGGGTTCCCCGCATGGCTCACCGGAACGCCCGGAATCGGCCTGCGCTGCATGGACCCGCAGTTCACCGGCGCCATTGAGGAATGGTTCGACCGCCTGCTGCCGATCATCGCCTCGCGCCAGTCCTCCAACGGCGGGCCCGTCGTCGCAGTGCAGATCGAAAACGAATACGGCAGCTACGGCGACGACCACGACTACATCCGCTGGAACCGGCGCGCACTGGAGGAACGCGGCATCACCGAGCTGCTGTTCACGGCCGACGGCGGCAACGACTACTTCCTCGACGGCGGCTCCGTGGAGGGAACCTGGGCGACGGCGACGCTCGGCAGCCGCGGCGACGAGGCCGTGGCCACCTGGCAGCGCCGCAGGCCCGGCGAGCCGTTCTTCAACATTGAGTTCTGGGGCGGCTGGTTTGACCATTGGGGCGAACACCACCACCGCCGTGACGCCGGCGACGCCGCCGCGGAGGTCCGCAAGATGCTGGACCTGGACGGCTCCGTCTGCCTCTACATGGCCCACGGAGGCACCAACTTCGGCCTCGGCTCCGGCAGCAACCACGACGGCACCAAGCTCCAGCCCACCGTCACCAGCTACGACTCCGACGCCCCCATCGCCGAAAACGGGGCCCTGACGCCCAAGTTCCACGCGATGCGCGCCGAGTTCTTCCGGGCGCAGGGCATCGAGAAGCTCCCCGAACTGCCGGCGGAACTGCGCGCCGAACCGGCGGTCCTGCCCGCGCAAGTCCTGCCGCTCAGCCCGGCACCCGGGCTGCTGGAGCTCGCCCGCGGCGCCGGCCAGCCGGTGCGCAGCGTCCGCCCCCTGAGCTTCGAACAGCTCGGCCTGGACTCCGGCATGGTGCTGTACTCGGCGGAAGCCATCCTGCCCGGGCGCCCCGACGCCCCCGCCGAAACCCGCATCAGGATCACCGGACTCAACGACCGCGCCTACCTCTGGGTGGACGGCACCTTCGCCGGAGTGCTCGACGACGTCACCGGGGCCGAGGGACTGGCCGTCACCGGCACAGGTGTGCCGGCCAGGCTCGACATCCTGGTGGAGAACCTGGGACGCATCAACTACGGCCCCCTCACAGGCCACGGCAAGGGCATCCTGGGCGGCGTGCTGGTCAACCAGCGCTACACCTTCCACTGGACCCAGACCCCCGTTCCCCTGGCGGAATGGCGTACCGAGGAGCTTGACCTCCTGGCCGGGGCCGAGTTCGACGCCGAAGCGCCGGCCGACACGTATCTGGCGCTGCCGGGTTCGGGCAAGGGTTTCGTGTGGCTGAACGGCTTCCTGCTGGGCAGGTACTGGGAGAAGGGCCCGCAGTTCACGCTGTACGCGCCCGCGCCGCTGGTCCGTGCCGGCCACAACAGCATCAAGGTGCTGGAACTCGGCGAGCCGGGAACCACCGTGGAGCTCCGTGAGACCGCCGATCTGGGCCCCGAGGAAGCAGGCAGGATCGCGGCCGCGGAACTCTAGCCATGGCGGTGCCCGGCAGAAGCTGACGCCGGGCACCGCAACTATGCTGGCTCCATGAGCCTCCACTTCGATACCCGTCCTGCGGCCTACGCCGCCATCATCCGTGACGGCGCCATTCTGCTGGCCTACTGGAAGCAGGACGGCAAGGAAGGCTGGACGCTGCCCGGCGGCGGACTGGACCTGACCGAACACCCGGTGGACGGCTGCCGCCGGGAGATTTTCGAGGAGACCGGCTACGAAGCCGAGATCGGGAGCATGCTGGGGATCGACGTCGGCCATTGGCCGTCGGACGTCCGGCTGGACGGATCCGACCGCGACCTCCAGTCCCTCCGGCTGGTCTACGAGGCAACCATCACCGGCGGAGAACTGACCCATGAGGTGGACGGAAGCACCACCCACGCCGCCTGGATAGCACTTGGCAAGGTGTCCGGGCTGAACAGGGTCTCCCTGGTGGACGTTGCCCTGCGACTGCACCCCGGGCACCATCGGCAGCACGGCTGGGAGCGGTCCGGCCACGATCTACGCCTAGGTTCGCAACCGCCCACCTACAACCTCCGCTGCCGGAACATCGGGAATAGCTCCCGCACCCGTGCCACCGTCTCAAGCGAGACATCCACCGCCCGGACGCCTGGTTCGAGTCCGAGATCGGCTTCAATGAGCCCCATGGGATCAACCAGGATGCTGCGGCCCACGGAGACGGGCGGCGCCTGACACACCCCTGCCACGTACACGCTGTTCTCGATGGCGCGGGCCGCATTCAGCGCCAGCCACTGCTCGGTCTTGTGGGTGCCCGGCACCCATGACGAGCAGACCAGCAGGACCTGTGCGCCGGCGTCCGACAGTGACCTGGCCAGCTCAGGAAACCGCAGGTCGTAGCAGGTCATCAGGCCGAAGCGCGCTCTCCCAAATTCAAACACCACCGGGCTGGTGGACGGACCCGGCCTGATGAACGTCGATTCCCCGAAACCCTGTGCGTCGAAGAGGTGGATCTTCCGGTAGACGGCCAGCTGCTTACCGTCGGGCCCGAACGCCACCAGGGTGTTGTACGCCTTGCCCGGCTCCTCCGACGTTTCCACCACGCCCGCCACCAGCGCGATGCGGTGGCGGCGGGCGGTGCGGGCGAGTTCCTGGCAGACGGGACCGCCCAGCGGCTCCGCAACCTCGGGGAACGTCGCGTCCACGGTCTTTTTCTCGTACGTGGCGTACTCCGGGAAGGCGACCAGCGCGGCGCCGTCGAGCGCGGCCGCGGCGGCGAACCCGTCGATCGCGGCAAGGTTGGCCTTGACGTCGGTGCCCGACTCCAGCTGCCCGAGCGCTATCCTCACGATTGTTCCTTCCCTTGATCGGGCGGCGGCCCCGGTCAGGCGGCCGCCTAAACCGTCGCCTTTTCCGTGGCCTTCATCTCCGGCGGTGCCGCCTTGAATCCGCGCGTGATCAGGGCCAGGACCACCACGCCCAGCACCAGCCAGGACACTCCCAGCGTAATTGCGTTGACGTCCAGCTGTGAGAGCAGGTAGGCGCAGATGATGGCTCCGATCACCGGGACCACCACGTAGGACACGGCGTTCAGCTGGTGCCCGGCACGGCGCTGGCGGACGTAGTGGAAAACCACTGAGGCATTGACCAAGGTGAAGGCGGTGAAGGCGCCGAAGTTGATGAACGAGGTGGAGGTGGCCACGTCCAGGAAAATCGCGATCAGGCCGACGATGCCGGTGACGATGAGGCTGACCACCGGGGTGTGGAACTTCGCGCTGAGCCGGCCGAAGAGTGCCTTGGGCAGAACGGAGTCACGGCCCATGGCGTACAGCAGCCGGGAGCTGCTGGCCTGCGCGGCGAGGCCGGAAGCGAACTGCGCCACCACCAGTCCGGCGAGGAAGACCGCACCGAACAGCTGCCCGCCGATCTGCAATGCGATGGAGCTGGCCGCGGAGGCCGAGTCCTCAAACACTCCGCCGGGGTGGACCAGCTGGGTCACGTAGGACACGGTCACGAAGATGCCGCCGCCGATCAGGGCGATGAGCATGATGGCGCGGGGCATGTTCTTGCGCGGCTCAATGGTCTCCTCGGTGAGGGTGGTGACGGCGTCGAACCCGAGGAACGAGTACGCGGCGATGGCGGCACCGGCGGAGATGGTGGCGAAGCTGGAGGTGTCGTTGAAGAACGGCTGCGTGCTGGCCAAGCCGCCGACGCCCGAAGTGGACACCACGTTGCCGATGGACAGCGCCACAAAGAACACGATGACCAGCAGCTGGAACGCCATCAGCACGTAGTTGGCCTTGTCCGCCACCTTGATGCCCAGGATGTTCAGCAGCGTGGTGATGACGATGAAGCCCACGATCCAGACCCCGACGGGGATTCCGGGGAACTGCGCGGTTAGGTAGGAACCGCCGATGAGCCAGATCACCATGGGCAGGAAGAGGTAGTCCAGCAGGATGGCCCAGCCCACGAGGAACCCGACCCTCGGATCAATGGAACGGCGGACGTAGGTGTAGGCGGAACCGGCCACGGGATACGCGATGGCCATCCGGCCGTAGCTGTGGGCCGTGAACAGCATGGCGACGAGTGCCACCAGGTACGCGGCCGGCGATGCCCCGCCGGTGGCTTCGGCGATGATGCCGAAGATTCCCAGGACGATCAGCGGGGTCAGGTACGCCAGGCCGAACAGGACCAGGGAGGGCAGCTTCAGCGTGCGGGTGAGGGTGGGTGTTGTCACAAGTTTTCCTTAGGCTTTGAAGGACTGGGGAGCCCAGGTGGCCGGGCTGATCCGGCCCTGGTAAACAGGCAGTTCGACGGCGTCCTCGCCGTCTCGGAACTGGGACCAGGGGCGGTTGAGGTTTTCGGTGCCGTGCGTTCTGACGTGCTCGACGGCGGCAAGGTCCAGTTCCGCCGTGAGCAGCACCGGAGCGTCGTCGTCGGCCTCGGCCAAGGTGTTGCCCTCGGGGTCGACGATGATGCTCAGGCCCTTGCCGGTGGGGCCGGCGCAGTTGACGCTGACCACGAAGACCTGGTTCACGATGGCGTTGGCCTTGGCGAGCACCAGTTCCTGGCGGCGGTCCGGCGTCGTGGTTTTGACGACGTTGAGGATGACCTCGGCACCCATCCAGGCGAGTTGGCGGGACACCTCCGGGAACCACGCGTCGTAGCAGATGTTCAGGCCCACCCTGCCGACGCCAGCCAGGTCCACGGTGGTGAACCGGTCGCCGGGGTCGTAGGGCTCGAACGGGCGCCAGGGGAAGACCTTCCGGTAATAGCCGGCAAGCTCCCCTCCCGGGGACAGGACCAGTTGGGTGTTGAAGAGCTGCCCTTCGGGGCCGCGCTCGCACACGCTGCCCGGCACCAGCCAGATGCCCAGGTCCGCGGCAAGCCGCCGGAGCTCCTTGACGCGGGGTCCGTCCAGCGGCTCGGCAGAAGCCTGGAGCACTTCCGTGCGTTGCTGGTCGGGATCGGAATCCCCGAACAGGTGCAGCTCCGGAAAGACCACGAGCCTGCTGTGGGGATGGACGGCGAGGGCGGCAGTGACCTCGTCTGCAAAGGCCGAGACGGGTTCGCCGATGAGCCGGGGCCGGGCCTGGGCGGCGATGAGGGGAAGGGTGCGTTGCATGGTTTCTCCACGTTGGGGATGTGATCTGCACTATATTAGATCAGATTGATCCAATTGTGGGAAGAGGCGGTTATGGGCCGTAAAGTAGCGGATATGACCCGTCAGTTGGAGAACACCGCGGACGCTTCGCCGATCGGCGCCGGCAGGCTGGCCGGCATCGACCGCCGAAGTGCCATCGATGCCGTCCGACTGCGGATCGGCATGGCGATTTCGTTGGGGTTGCTGAAACCCGGCGAGCGCTTGCCCGACCAGGAGGACGTGGCCCTGGGCCTGTCCGTCAGCCCGATCACCGCCCGCCGCGCGCTGGCGAGCCTGGCGGAACAGGGCGTGGTGGTCCGCCGCCGCGGCCGGGGCGGCGGAACGTTCGTGGCCGATGAGCCCCCGCGGAGCGTGCTGGCCGAGCTCTCGGCATCGCCGGCGGAATCCCGGGCAGTGAACCGGCTGGTGGACCGGAGGCTGCTCTTCGAATGCGCCGTGACGCACTACGCGGCGATCAACGCCACGGCTGAACAGCTGGATGAGCTCGACCGGCTGACCCGTGACATGGCCGAATCCACGGACTGGTCCGACTACCACCAGGCCGACGAGCAGTTCCACCAGCTGGTGGGCACGGCGTCGGGGCTGGGTACCGCGGTGGAGGCGTACCACGAGACGCTGGCAGAGCTCTACGCCTACTTCATCCCCTACCCGATCGAGCTGCTGCACAAATCAAACTGCGACCACGTCGCGCTCGTGGCAGCCCTGCGCGCCGGCGACGGCGTCGAAGCAGTGGAGATCTCCCGCAAGCACGTGGACATCCTTCATCGGACCATGTTCATGGGCCTGACGGAGGGCGGAGCCGCCTAGCGGGAGTTCCGGGCTATCGCAGGGGCAGTGGTCCAGCGGTCGGCTGCCTCGGGGCTGTCATACGGATCTTAAGATTACGCCGCCCGTGCCGGCCGACTCCGGGTTTGCTGTTGTTTACATATGTTTTACTCGTGTGATCTTGCGGGCCCTTACGGTCCCGGGCGAGACTCTTACCACTTGATGAATTGATCAATTGCGATCGTACGACCAAACCAGCGGGAACGGAACGCAGTGATGCGTTCCCTCCGGCTCCGTGGCAAGGACGCCGGCGGAGAGGAACCCGCAGACCGGGAGGATTGTCATGGCAGGCATGTTTGAACTTTTCGTTGACGCGGAGGCGTATTTCAGGTTCCGTCTGACGGCCCCGGATGGAACCGTGATGGCCGTTTCGAAGGCATTTGACGACAAGCCGGCAGCTGTCGCCGGCATTACGGCCGTGCGTGAGTACGCCGGCATGGGACTGATCACCGACCTGTGCCCGGCGGCCACGCGGTCAAAGCCTCCGGCTGCGGCGGCGCATCCGCATTCCGTCCCCCCGACCCGTCAAGACCAGCGCATCCCGGCCGGCGATCTTCACGCCCGGGCCAGGGCAGTCCGCCGGGCGGCCCACGGCGCAGGGTGGGCCGGCGCAGCCTGAGCCTTCTGGCAAGTATGCCGGTGCGGCTGGAGCAACCACGTGGCTTCAGCCGTGAATCGGTCGCGGCCGAGCTGCGGGTGTCGCCGGCCACGGTAAACAAGTGGCGGCGGGGCTTCGTGGCCTCGCTGCTGGACGGACTGGCCGACGAGGAGCGGCCGGGCCGTCCGCCCTCGATTCTGCTGGACAGGGCCGAGGAGGTGATCACGGCGACGCTGGAGGAAAACCCGGCGGATGCCACGCACTGGTCGCGGGCCTCGATGGCCGCGAAGTCGGGGCTGTCGAAGTCGACGATCGGGCGGATCTGGCGCAGCTCCGGGCTCAAGCCGCACGTGGAGGACTACTTGAAGCTCTCCACCGCCCCGCAGTTTGTGGACAAGAGGAAATCCTCGACTCCATCGCAAAATATGCCTCACGAATTTCCGGCGCAGGACACTAGCCAAGCCTGCGGATGGCTGGCTAGTCTGGACGGAGCCGCCGGCGCGGCGCCTTGGCACCAGCCAGGCGCACGGCCGGCCTTTGACGCAGGGAGGTGGACCTGATGACTGCAATGCACCTGCGCGCCCCGCACACACATGCGCGGCGCCCTCATCACACCACCCTTCCTGCCCAGGCACCCGCCCGCTGAAACCTGACGTTCACAGGCAAGAGTTTCACCCCACGTGCCCCGGGCCTCTCCAGAGGTATCGACGTGAAAATCATCCCCGGGCCATCGGCCCTGTCTTCAACCATCTCTCCAAACGGCAACACTTCAACTGATTCCCTTGGCGGTCCGACTTCCCTGGACGGCCCGGCCGCCTACGGATTCACGGACGCCACGGCTGCCTACTTCCGTGCCAACCCGGCGCCGGGTCCGCAGCCGCCAGGCGGTGTTTCGCCCGGACGCGTGGTCCGCCTGGACCGGAACCGTGTGCTCGTCGCCTCGGCGTCGGGCCTGCTCCACCTGCCCTATCCGGCGGACGGCGAGGTGGCGGCCACAGGTGACTGGGTGTGGCTCGGCCACGACCGGGTGGGCGAACCGGCCATCACCGCGGTCCTGCCGCGCCAATCGGCCCTGAGCCGCAAACGCGCCTTCGAGCACTCCTCCGAGGAACAGGTGCTGGGCGCCAACATCGACATCGTGGGCGTGGTGGTCCCCGTGGACCGTCCCCTCACGCACAACCGCCTGGAACGGACCCTCGTTGCCGCCTGGGATTCCGGCGCCACACCCCTGGTGGTCATCACCAAGGCCGACCTCGCCGGAATAGCGGACGACGTCGTCGGGGAAGTCATGCTGCAATCCGCCGGAGTGGAGGTGGTCACCACCTCGGCGGAACAAGGGGACGGACTGGACGAGCTGCTGCGGCACGTTCCCCGCGGCGGAACCCTGGTGCTGCTCGGGCCCTCGGGGGCCGGCAAGTCCACCCTGATCAACGCCCTCGCAGGCCGTGAAATCCAGGAAACCGGCGCCGTGCGCGCAGGCGACGGCAAAGGCCGCCACACCACCACCTCACGGGAGCTCGTGCCCTTGCCGGGCGGGGTAGTGCTGATGGACACCCCCGGGGTGCGCGGCTTCGGGCTGTTCGACGCCGAAAGCGGCATGGACGAAATGTTCAACGACCTGGAGGAGCTCTTCGCCCGGTGCCGCTTCGCGGACTGCGGCCACGGGCAGGAACCGGGCTGTGCGGTGCAGGCCGCGCTCGCCGAGGACGTGCTGGATGTCCGGCGTTGGAACAGCTACCTGAAACTGCAGCGCGAACTTGCCGCCCTCAACCGGCGCCACGACGCGGCTGCCCGGCGCGCTTACCAGCGGGAATGGCACCAGAAGGTGGCGGTGGCCGGCCAAGGACAGCGGGCCGCAGAGCGCTACCGCCATGATCAGGCGGAGGAACGTTCCGAGAGAAGCAGCAAGCGCCGGAAACGCTGAACATTGCCGTTTCATTGCGGTATCCGTGGCTTCACTGACATCGTTCGTGGGGCTGGCTACGCTGGGTGAAGGTCAGCTTTACAGCCGAAAATCAGAGTGCCTATGATCATTTGGCTCTACCGTTTGATGTTGCCGCCAACAGATAGGTAAGCCCGGGAATGGCTGAAGCCATGATTGTGTTCGAGAACGTGACCAAGCGGTACCAGGGCGGCCAGCCTGCTGTGGATGCGCTCAGCATGTCCATCGACAAGGGCGCCATCACGGTATTCGTGGGCCCTTCAGGCTGCGGCAAGACCACCTCGCTGCGCATGATCAACCGCATGGTGGAGCCCAGTTCAGGCACCATCACCGTCGCCGGCCGGAACGTGTCCCAGGAACCCGCGGCCCGGCTGCGCCGCTCCATGGGCTACGTCATGCAGTCGTCGGGCCTCATGCCGCACCGCTCGGTGCTGGACAACATCGCCACGGTGCCCCGGCTCAACGGCGTCCCCAAGGCAGCGGCGCGCAAGCGCGCGGCGGAACTGCTCGACGTCGTCGGGCTGGCCCCCGTGCTCGGCAAGCGGTACCCGTCCCAACTGTCCGGCGGCCAACAGCAAAGGGTGGGGGTGGCGCGCGCCCTGGCGGCCGATCCCCCCGTGCTGCTCATGGACGAACCGTTCAGCGCCGTGGATCCCGTGGTGCGCGACGAACTCCAGCAGGAGCTGCTTCGGCTGCAACGGGAACTGGCCAAGACCATTGTGTTTGTCACCCATGACATCGATGAAGCCACGGTCCTGGGGGACAAAGTGGCGGTCTTCGCGGTGGGGGGCAAGCTGGCGCAGTACGCCGCCCCCGAGGAGATCCTGCGCGCACCGGCCAACGACTTCGTGGCCTCGTTCGTGGGGCGGGACCGCGGCTTCCGGCACCTCGCGTTCAACGCGGCCGACGCCGTGCGCCTGCATCCGGTGAAGATGGTCCAGTCAGCCGAGCGGACCGTTGCGGACGGCGGCCCGGGGGAGTGGGCGCTCGTGGTGGATGCGGACGGCCGTCCCCTCGGCTGGTCCTCGCCCCGTGACGGCACCGGCTTGGTCCCCGGAGGTTCCCTGTTCCACCGCGGCGACACCCTGCGGCGTGCCCTCGACGCCGCCCTGTCCTCGCCGTCCGGGCTGGGCGTGGCCGTGGACGACGACGGCAGGGTGGCCGGCGTGCTGAAGGCCGCTGAAGTCCTTGCCCTCATCGAGGAAACCCGGCAAAACAGGGAGGAGCGCCCCTGATGGGCTGGTTCCTGGCGAACAGCGGGCACGTCTTCGATCTCGCGGGCCAGCACCTGGTGCTGGCCATTTTGCCGATGGTCTTCGGGCTGCTGATCTCCATTCCGCTGGCGCAGTTCGCGCGGCAAAACAGCACCTTGCGCTCGGTGGTGGTGACGGCCACGTCACTGCTCTACACGATTCCCTCGCTGGCGCTATTCATCATCCTGCCCTCCATCCTGGCCACCCGGATCCTTGACCCCCTGAATGTGGTGGTTGCCCTGACCATCTATGCGGTGGCGTTGCTGGTGCGGGCCGCCCTGGATGCCTTCGATTCCGTGGATGATGACCTCCGCCAGGCAGCCGTAGCCATGGGCTACAAGCCTGCTGCGCGTTTTGTCCAGATTGATCTGCCGCTGTCATTGCCGGTGCTGTTCGCAGGCTTGCGAGTGGTGTCGGTCAGCAATATCTCGCTCGTCAGCGTCGCCGCCCTGCTGGGCATCGGCAACCTCGGAATGCTGTTCACGTCCGGACTCCAGAGAGACTTTGTCACCGAGGTGGTGGTGGGGATCATCGCCATTCTGGTCCTTGCCGTGGTCATGGACGCGGTCCTGGTGTTGCTCGAACGTCTCCTGACCCCCTGGTCGCGGGCTTCCACGAAACCGGCAGGGGGTGCTTCCGCATGAGCAACATTTTCACGGACACCTTCGCCTGGCTGGCCGACCCCCAACAATGGTCCGGCAGCAGCGGCATCGCGGTGCGGCTGGCTGAGCACCTGCAGTACACGGCTCTCGTCATGCTGATTGCGAGCGCCATTGCCGTGCCCATCGGCCTCTACGTCGGCCACACGGGCCGCGGGCGGGTGGCCGTCGTGGCCGTTGCAGGGGCCCTCCGCGCCTTGCCCACCCTCGGCCTGCTCACGCTGTTTGTACTGCTTGCAGGGATCGGACTCATGCCGCCAGTCTGGGCCCTGGTGATTCTCACGGTACCGCCACTGCTGGCCGGCACCTACGCCGGGGTCTCCAGCGTGGACCGGAACGTGGTTGATGCCGCGCGGGCCATGGGCATGACCGAGCTCCAGGTGCTGTTCCGGGCCGAGGTCCCCAACGGGCTGCAGGTCATGTCCGGCGGGTTCAGGACCGGCATTCTCCAGGTCATCGCCACCGTCTCCGTGGTGGCCTACATCAATCTGGGCGGACTGGGCCGGTACCTCTTCGACGGCCTGGTGCTCTCGGACTTTCCCCAGATGCTGGGCGGTTCGCTGCTCATCGCAGGGCTGGCGATCGCCGTCGACCTCATCCTTGCCCTTTTCCAGAGGCTGTTCCTCTCGCCGGGAGCCTCTGCCAAGCCGGACCGCAGCCAGCCGGCTGCGGTTGATCTCACAGACCCCGTGACTGCGGAGGCTGTTGTTCAAGGAGGTACGTCATGAAGGAAAACCACCACAGAATCCTGGGCAGGCGCGCATTCGGCGGCATCGCCGCCGGCGTCGGCCTGGCCATCGCACTGACCGCTTGCGGCGGAGCATCGGATCCGCTGGGAACCGCCCCCGCCACGGGCGGTACGGCCACAGGATCAGCACTGGTGATTGGTTCTGCCGACTTTCCCGAAAGCCAGATCCTCGCCGAGGTCTACGCCGGAGCCCTGAACTCCGCCGGCGTCACGGCCAGCACCAAACCGAACATCGGTTCCCGCGAGGTCTACTTCAAGGCTGTCCAGGACGGCTCCGTGGACATCATCCCCGATTACAGCGGCAACCTCCTTCTTCACGTGAACAAGGACGCCGCGGAGGTCTCGGCCGAGGACATTTTCAAGGCGCTCCCAGGCAAGCTTCCGGAAGGCCTCGCCGTGCTGGAGCCTTCCAAGGCCGAGAACAAAGACGCCATGGTGGTCACCAAGGCCACCGCGGAGAAGTACCAGCTGAAGTCCATCGAGGATCTGGCCAAGGTGTGCAGTGAGCTTGTGGTCGGCGCCCCGGCGACGTTCGCCGAGCGTGCCTACGGACTGCCGGGTCTGAAGAAGAACTACAACTGCGTCCCCAAGAAGCTGGAACCGTTTAGCGACGGCGGCGGCCCCCTCACGGTCAAGGCGCTGCTGACGGATCAGGTCCAGGTTGCGGACATCTACACCACCACTCCGGCGATTGCGGACAACGACCTCGTGGTCCTGCCGGACCCGAAGAACAACTTCATCGCCCAGCAGGTCCTCCCGCTGTACAGCAAGGCCAAGATGACGGACAAGGCCCGTGATGCGCTCAATAACGTGTCCAGGATCCTCACCACCGAGGACCTCATCAACCTCAACCGTGCCGTCAGCGGCGACCAGAAGCAGAACCCCAAGGACGCAGCAGCCGCGTGGCTGAAGGACAAAGGGATCGTGAAGTAGCACTTCACGGAAGCAACCCCCGACGGCGGTGACGGGCCCAGGCGGGCCCCTCACCGCCGTCGTCGCGCTTGTGAGTGATGTCTCAACTGAAGTACATCCTCCATGTGGCATATTTGATGAATGGCGAATTTCAAGCAGTCCACCAAGCTTCATAATGTCCTTTACGACATCCGTGGACCGATCCTTCAGGCCGCCCAGCAGATGGAGGCAGAGGGGCACCGCATCCTCAAACTGAACATCGGCAACCCTGCCCCCTTCGGCTTTGAAGCGCCGGACGCCATCCTGGTGGACATGATCCGCCACCTGCCCCACGCCCAGGGCTACAGCGACTCGCGCGGCATCTTCTCGGCGCGCACCGCCGTCTCGCAGTACTACCAGACCCGCGGCATCCAGAACATCCACGTGGACGACATCTACCTCGGCAACGGTGTCAGCGAGCTCATCACGATGTCGCTCATGGCGCTGCTCGATGACGGGGACGAGGTCCTGATCCCCACTCCGGACTACCCCTTGTGGACCGCCTCCGTGGCGTTGGCCGGCGGCAAGCCGGTGCACTACCTGTGCGACGAAGAATCCGGCTGGCAGCCTGACCTTGAGGACATGGAAGCCAGGATCACTCCCCGCACCAAGGGCATCGTGGTCATCAACCCGAACAACCCCACGGGAGCGGTCTACCCGGAGGAGACGCTCAGGAAGATCGTGGCCCTCGCCGAGAAGCACGGATTGGTGCTCTTTGCTGACGAGATCTACGAGAAGATCCTGTACGAAGATGCCGTCCACGTGAACCTTGCCGGCCTCACCGGCGACGACGTCCTCTGCCTGACCTTCAGCGGCCTGTCCAAGGCGTACCGGGTGTGCGGCTACCGCGCCGGGTGGATGGCCATCTCCGGGCCCAAGAAGGACGCAGCCGACTATCTCGAGGGCATCAACCTGCTGGCCAACATGCGCCTCTGCGCCAACGTGCCCGCGCAGCATGCCATCCAGACGGCGCTCGGCGGCTACCAGAGCATCAACGATCTCATCCTGCCGGGCGGCCGGCTGCTCGAACAGCGCAACAAGGCCTACGATCTCCTCAACGCCATTCCAGGTGTCAGCACGCAGCAGGCCAGAGGCGCCCTGTACCTGTTCCCGAAGCTGGACCCCGAGGTCTACCACATCCGCGACGACGAGAAGTTTGTCCTGGACCTGCTCAAGGAACAGAAGATCCTGGTCTCACACGGCCGGGCCTTCAACTGGGTGCGGCCCGACCACTTCCGCATGGTCACGCTCCCCAACGTCAAGGACATTGAAGAGGCCATCGGCCGCATGGCGGACTTCCTGTCGCGGTACCCGGGCAATTAGCCTGTAGTGCAATGCCGTGCCGCCCAGGCCACGGCAACGCGCGGAAGGCAGCCCATGGCCGGAGTAGTGGAGTTCAAGCAGCACCCCTCGGAGGCGCTCAAGGCAGGCGCTGGCTTTGATCTGGCCGGCGTCGACCCCGATTCGACCCCCGGCTACACCGGCAAGAAAGCCGACGGCCAGGCCCTGCTCGATGCCCAGGACACCCGGCTTGCGGAACTGCAGGAAAAGCTCTTCGCCCATGGGAAATTCGGCGGCACCAAGCGGGTCCTGCTCATCCTGCAGGCCACGGACACCGCCGGAAAGGGCGGGATCGTCAGCCATGTGGTGGGCGCCATGGACCCGCAGGGGGTGCAGCTCACAGCGTTCAAGGCCCCCACGGATGAGGAAAAGGCGCACGACTTCCTGTGGCGCATCGAGAAGGAATTGCCCCGGGCCGGCATGGTGGGCGTCTTTGACCGCTCGCACTATGAGGACGTGCTGATCCACCGGGTCCATGCCTGGGCGGACGCGGAGGAACTGGAGCGGCGCTACGCCGCCATCAACGACTTCGAAGCCAGGCTGGCCGAACAAGGGACCTCGGTGGTCAAGGTCATGCTGCACATCAGCCGCGATGAGCAGAAGGCCCGGCTCCTGGACCGCCTCGATGATCCCGGCAAACACTGGAAGTACAGCACGGGTGACCTGGCCGAACGCGCCCAGTGGGAGGCCTACCAGGAGGCCTACGCCGTGGCGTTTGAAAAGACGTCAACGGCCTCGGCGCCCTGGCACGTGGTGCCTGCGAACAAGAAATGGTACGCCCGCATTGCGGTCCAGCAGTTGCTGCTGGAGGCGCTGGAAGGGCTGGACCTCCAATGGCCCAAGGTGGAGTTCGACGTCGCGGCCGAGCGGGCCCTGGTCCTGAAGAGCTGAGCTTGTCCTGAAGAGCTGAGCTCGTCCTGAAGGGCTGAGTTAGCCGGCCGCGGAGTCTGTTCCGGTTCCGGTTCCGGAACCGGATTCCGCGCCGCTGGCGCCGGAACTGGTCGTGTCCCGGGCCGAGGCAAGCCTCCGCCGGGCGCCCTCAAGCCACTCTTCACAGCGCTTGGCCAGGGCCTCGCCACGCTCCCACAGGGCAAGGGACTCCTCCAGGCTGGCCCCGCCGGCCTCCAGGCGGCCCACTACGGCCACCAGCTGCTCGCGGGCTTCTTCGTAGCTCAGCCCGTCCAGTGTTTCGGAGGTTTCGTTGCTTGCGGTCATGGTGTGTTCCTTACGTCGTTCACATTCGATGCTGGCTGGGACGAGACCGCGGTGAACCTGCCCTCGGCCACACGGATGGCCAGTGCCGTTCCGGCGGGGG
Organism: Arthrobacter cavernae; assembly: GCF_017368795.1. Lineage (GTDB taxonomy): Bacteria > Actinomycetota > Actinomycetes > Actinomycetales > Micrococcaceae > Arthrobacter > Arthrobacter cavernae. The sequence continues at coordinate 184,910 of NZ_JAFNLL010000007.1, forward strand.
CCTGCTCCGGGCTGCTGACCACGGTGTGCGCGGCGCCGTCTGCGCCCACCAGCTGGACCACCGAGTAGCCGCGGTCGAGCGTGTTCTGCGGAGACAGTGCCCGGACCTGTGCGCGGAGATGCTGCACCTGGTCCAGTGCACGGACGACGGCGGTGCTGACCGAGGCGTGGGCCCGTTGCCGCAGCCGGTGGACGTCCTCGGCGCGAGCCGCGACCATGCTCTCCGGTGCGGCCAGGACGGGGCGGGAGCGCAGCGAATGCAGCCGCTCGGCCTCGCGTTCCACCATCCGGCCGACGCTGCGCCGCAGGTACTCCCGGGCCTGGCCGACCATGGCGAGTTCTTCGGCGACCTCCGGAACAATCCGTTTGGCGGCATCAGTCGGAGTGGAAGCGCGAAGGTCCGCGACGTCGTCGAGGATGGGCCGGTCTGCCTCGTGGCCGATGGCGCTGACCACGGGGGTGGAGGCCGCGGACACGGCGCGGACCAGCTCTTCGTTGCTGAACGGCAGTAGGTCTTCCAGGGCACCGCCGCCGCGGGCGATGACAATGACGTCAATGTGCGGATCGGCATCGAGATCCTGCAAGGCGCCGATGACCTGGGCAACGGCCGTGTTGCCCTGGACGGCCACCTCACGGACATCGAACTCGACGGCGGGCCAGCGGAGGGCGGCGTTGCGCAGGACGTCCTTCTTGGCATCGGAGTCGCGGCCGGTGATGAGACCGATCCGGTGGGGGAGTAGCGGCAGTCGTTTCTTCCGGGATTCGGCGAACAGTCCCTCCGCCGCGAGTGCCTGGCGGAGCCGTTCGATCCGGGCCAGCAGGTCACCGAGGCCGACGGGGCGGATGTCCTTGACGGACATGTTGAGCCGCCCGGTCTTGAGCCAGAATTCGGGTTTCACCAGGGCAACAACCCGGGAACCGCGTTCCAGGGGCGTCGACTGGCGGTCCAGCACATTGGACCAGACAGATGCGGGCAGGGAGATCTCGGCGTCCACATCGCGCAGGGTCAGGAACGCGTTGCTGCCGCGCCTGTTCAGCTCGATGACCTGGCCTTCGATCCAGGCCGCGGGGGCACGCTCCACATGGGCCTTGAGCTTGCTGGAGAGCAGCTGCAGGGGCCAAGGGTTCTCCGGGCTGGTTTCCGCGGCTGTGCCGGGCAGCGTCGATTCGGGCAGGGCGTCAGCGCTCATCGCGGCGGGTCCTGTCTGCCTGTTGCTGCTGCATTTCTCTTGTCCTCGCTGCCACGGCACCGGAACCCGGCACCCAGCCTGCACTGTCAACCCCGATGGGGGCGCATCCGGCCGGCCTTCCAACTCTATCCATAGCTTTAGCACCCAGCTCCGACATTTTCCCATCCCCGCGGCCCGCCATAGGATGGCAATTACGCCCTCCCGATCCTGAGGACCCCCTTGCGCACGTTTGTATCTGCCGCGGCAGTGATCCTGTCCCTGCTGCTCGCCGCCGTGGCTGTGCCCACGGCCTGGGTTGACTCCAATATCGTCCGCGAGGACGGTTTCGTCCGCCTGACCGCGGCGCTGGGCAAGGACCAGGCCTTCCAGCACAGCCTGGCCATGGCCGCGGTGGGAAGCCTGGAATCCGCCATCGAGCTCCCGGCGGCTGCGGAGCAGCTGGCCGCAGGCATTCTCGAGGACGCGGCCACCAGCATGCAGTCCTGGCCGGAGTTCCCGGGAGCCTGGGACGAGACCATCCGGAAAAGCCACCGGCTGAACTTCACCGATCCTTCCAGCGTCACGGAAGAGACGCCGGCCCCCACGTCCCTGATCCTCGACGTCGGTCCTCTTGTCGGGCTCGTGGCGGCGCGGCTCACCGCAGCCACCGGACTGCCCGTTGACGTGCCGGACGCCGCTTTGATCAATATCGGCGCACCCTCACAGCGCCAGTTGGTGGAACGCGCGGCCGCTTTCGCGCCGCTCTGGTGGGTGCCGGCGCTGGGCGCGCTCGTGTCGCTGTGCCTCGCCTTCGTTGCTGCCCGACGGCGGTCGCGCCTGGCCGTCTTCGCCGGTCTGGGGTTCGCTGTGGTTGCCGCTGTCTGGACGGCCTCTGCAGGGATTGCCGGCGGGGTAGTGGGCAGCATGGCCAGCGGAAACCCTGTCGCCGAGGTGTTCAAGCGGGAGTTCGTGGCCGCGTGCCAGGCCGGCTTTGGGCAATGGGTTGTCCTGGCCCTGGCCGGAGCCGGTGGGCTCGTCGCCCTGGGTGCTGTGGCGTGGGCCGTATCGTCCGGCCGCCGCAGGACCGCGTGACAGGGGGACAGGCCCGCGTGACCGTGGCGCGAAACGCTGACGGTAGCATTGAGGGATGAGCAGCTCAGCAGTTTCCATCCCGATGCCCACCGTCCCCCGCAGGCGGCGATCGCCGGAAGAGGTGCTGGCTGCGGCCCCGGTCAGCGGCCCCAAAAAGGTCCTGCTGGCGGCCCCGCGCGGCTACTGCGCCGGCGTGGACCGGGCGGTCATCGCCGTCGAGAAGGCACTGGAACACTACGGTCCGCCCGTCTATGTCCGCAAGCAGATCGTGCACAACGTGCACGTCGTCAGCTCCCTTGAGGAACAGGGCGCCATCTTCGTGGACGAGACCGACGAGGTGCCCCAGGGCGCCCTCGTGATCTTCTCTGCCCACGGCGTGTCTCCCGCCGTCGTCCAGTCTGCCGAGGACCGTGGGCTGCGCACCATCGACGCCACGTGCCCGTTGGTCACCAAGGTCCACCGCGAAGCAGTCCGCTTCGCCAAGGAAGACTATGACATCCTGCTGATCGGCCACGAGGGGCACGAGGAAGTCGAAGGAACCGCAGGCGAGGCTCCGGACCACATCCAGATCATCAACGGACCGCATGAGGTGGACAAGGTCACGGTGCGTGACCCGGAGAAGACCATCTGGCTTTCGCAGACGACCCTGAGCGTGGACGAGACCATGGAGACGGTCCGCCTGCTCAAGGACCGGTTCCCCACCCTGCAGGATCCGCCCAGCGACGACATCTGCTATGCCACCACCAACCGCCAGGTGGCCATCAAGAAGATCGCACCGCAGGCCGATCTGGTGATCGTGGTCGGCTCGGCCAATTCCTCCAACTCCGTCCGACTCGTGGAAGTCGCCCTGGAATACGGGGCCAAGGCCTCCTACCGGGTCGACTTCGCCAACGAGGTGGACGAACGCTGGTTCGAAGGCGTGGCCAGCGTGGGAGTCACCTCCGGCGCCTCCGTTCCCGAGGTCTTGGTCCAGGATGTGCTGCGCCTGCTGGCCGACTACGGTTATGGCTCTGTGGAGGAAGTTGTGACGGCGGAGGAAGACCTGCTCTTCTCCCTCCCCAAGGAACTGCGCGCCACGCTGAAGGCAGCCGGCGACGTTACACGTGCCCTCGGCGGGCGCGGGGGCCGCGAAAACTGCTAGGGCTGGCCGCTCCTGCCGGGGCGGCCGGGAGCCGGTACGGACCGCGACGTGCTGAGCGCCGTGGCCGCTCCAACGGGTAGAATCAATCCTCGTGGCTCTTACTATTGGCATCGTCGGACTGCCCAACGTCGGCAAATCAACTCTTTTCAACGCACTGACCCGCAACCAGGTGCTCGCTGCGAACTACCCGTTCGCAACGATCGAACCCAATGTCGGCGTCGTGAACCTGCCGGACCCTCGGCTCCAGAAGCTGGCGGCGATCTACGGCTCCCAGCGCCTGCTGCCGGCTCCGGTATCCTTCGTGGACATCGCCGGGATCGTCAAGGGCGCGTCGGAGGGCGAAGGCCTGGGCAACAAGTTCCTCGCCAACATCCGCGAGGCCGAGGCCATCGCCCAGGTGGTCCGCGTGTTCGATGACCCCGATGTTGTGCACGTGGACGGGAAGGTGGATCCCCGCTCGGACATGGAGACCATCAACACCGAGCTGATCCTGGCCGACCTTCAGACCATCGAAAATGCCATTCCCCGGATCGAAAAAGAAGTCAAGATCAAGAAGCGGGAAGCCGCCGAGCTGGCTGCCATCAAGGCCGCCCAGGCTGTGCTGGAACGTGGCGACACCATTTTCTCCTCGATCAAGAGCGACAAGCTGGAGATGGAGCACCTCAAGGAGCTCAGCCTCCTGACCGCCAAGCCCTTCATCTACGTCTTCAACGCGGACGAAGGCATTCTGGGCAGCCCGGAGAAGCAGGACGAACTGCGGGCCCTGGTTGCCCCGGCGGACGCCATCTTCCTCGACGCCAAGCTCGAGTCCGACCTCGTTGAGCTGGATGAGGAAGAGGCCCGCGAGATGCTGGAGATGAACGGCCAGAGCGAGTCCGGCCTGGACCAGCTGGCCCGCGTCGGCTTCCACACCCTTGGCCTGCAGACCTACCTCACGGCCGGCCCCAAGGAAGCGCGTGCATGGACCATCCGCCAGGGCGACACTGCCCCGCAGGCCGCCGGCGTCATCCACAGCGACTTCCAGCGCGGCTTCATCAAGGCCGAGGTGGTCTCCTTCGACGACCTCATCGAAGCCGGATCCATGTCCGAAGCCAAGTCGCGGGGCAAGGTCCGCATTGAAGGCAAGGAATACGTCATGGTCGACGGCGACGTGGTCGAGTTCCGCTTCAACGTGTAGTTGCTTCACGCCGACGTCACTTCAGGCAACGGTCCAAAAAGCCCCGGTTCCTCTGGAGCCGGGGCTTTTTTCATGCCCTGACCCTGCCTGTCCAGCTGTCAGACAGGCGTATGCTACCACTGAGTAACATGTGACTTGAAATTCCGGAGACTTTACGCAATCTGTCAGGTTGCGGAACGGTTACAGTTTGGCAATTGTGTTCCACGTTCCGAACTCAATGTGGTTAGGCTTACACCCACATGTAGGCAACGTCACAGTAGGAATCTGTGCTTGCCTCGGGGGAAATCACGAATTCTCCTTGACCAACTCCACGACTAATAGGAGGCGGAATGCGTTTCGGACGTACTTCCAAAGCGGTGGGTATCGCGGCAATCGCCGCATTCGTACTGAGTGCCTGCGCCGGCAACACCGGCGGAACCACCCCGACTACGGGGACGGCCAAGCAGGGGGGGACGGCAACAGTAGTTGAGACGAACGCATTTTACTCGTTCAACCCCAACACGGCCGACGGCAACAACGACATCAACTCAAAAGTCAGTTACGCCACCCACTCGGGCTTCTACTACATCGACAACAAGCTGAACGTTGTCCACAATGACAAGTTCGGCAAGTATGAAAAGGTCTCGGACAACCCGCTGACGGTCAAGTACACCATCAACGAAGGCGTGAAATGGTCTGACGGCGCTCCCGTCTCGGCCGCTGACCTCCTCCTGCAGTGGGCCGCCTTCTCGGGTTACTACGACGACGCCAACGCCGAAGCCAAGACGGGAACGTCCTACTTCTCGTACGCGGGCGATCCGGCTGGCCTGGCATTGACGGATTTCCCGGAGATCGGCGACAACAACCGTTCAATGACCCTCAAGTACTCCAAACCGTACGCCGACTGGGAGATCGCTCTCGCTGGCCCGAGCATCGACGTCCCGGCCCACGTGCTGGCCCAGAAGGCGGGGCTGAAGGACACCCAGGCGTTTATCGACCACCTCAAGGGTATGCCTCGTGGCGATGCCAAGGCACCCAAGGCCGCGGACGCCGCGCTCAAGACCATGGCCGAAATGTGGAACACGGGCTTTGACACGAAGACCCTTCCGTCGGACTCGAACCTGTTCCTTTCCAACGGTCCGTACATCGTCAAGAGCGTAAGCCAGGACCAGTCGCTCACCATGGTCCGCAACAAGGACTACAACTGGGGTCCTACGGCCAGCCTGGACGAGATCACTGTCCGCTACATCGGCTCGGCTCCGGCCCAGGTACAGGCGCTGAAGAACGGCGAGGCCGACATCATCGCGCCGCAGCCTTCTGCAGACACGCTTGACCAGCTGAAGGCGCTCTCCAGCCAGGGTGTCACGGTCGAGCAGGGCAACCAGCTCGCATACGACCACCTGGACCTGAACTACTCCGGTCCGCTGGCCGAGAAGAACGTCCGCGAAGCCTTCATGAAGACCGTTCCGCGCAAGGACATTGTCGACAAGATCGTCAAGAAGCTTGACCCCAACGCCAAGCCCCTGGACTCGCAGCTGTTCGTACCGCAGCAGGCCGCGTACGCCAATTCGGCTTCAAACAACGGATCCTCTGCTTTCGGGGACGTGGACATCGACGGCGCCAAGAAGCTCCTGAACGGCGCCACGCCGGAAATCAAGATCATGTACAACAAGGACAATCCGAACCGTGTCGATGCGTTCTCGCTGATCCGCGAGTCTGCCGCAAAGGCTGGCTTCAAGATCGTCGACGGCGGTCTGGGCGCCTCCGACTGGGGCAAGGCCCTGGGCGATGGCACATACGATGCAACGATCTTCGGCTGGATCAACCCGGGGGTCGGCGTTGCCGGTGTTCCGCAGATCTTCCGCACCAACAATGGCTCCAACTTCAACAAGTTCAGCGATCCCGAGGCTGACAAGCTGATGGACGAACTGATCGGTACGACGGATCGCGGCAAGCAGGACGAACTGATCACACAGATTGACAAGAAGATCTGGGATTCCGCCTATGGACTTCCGCTCTTCCAGTCCATTGGTGTGGACGCCTACAGCGACCGCATCACGGGCGTGAAGTTCATGCCGAACCAGACCGGTGTCTGGTGGAACTTCTGGGAGTGGGCTGAAAAGTAGGCCGACGCTCAGCGAGCGAAACAGCTAGCAAAGGCGCCGGGACCGAAGCACCATGGTCCCGGCGCCTTCTGCAGCACGACCGGTATTTGCCGGCTCCCGGCGGACAACGCTGGCGAGTCCGGCACGATTCTGCGATAGGTCAGGGACAACCTCTGGCCTGGATCTTGAGGTTCTTTCACCATGGTGACCTATATCGTCAGGCGGCTGGTTACCGCCGCAATCATACTTCTAGGGGCTTCGTTCCTGGTCTATCTCCTGACAGCGTCGTCAGGTGACCCCCTGGCAGACCTCCGCGCCAGCAGCGCCCCCAACAAGCAGGCGCTCATGGATGCCCGGAGCGAACTACTTGATCTTGACACACCTGCCCCCCTTCGATACTTCAAATGGCTCGGCGGCGCCGCCCAATGCCTCGTCCCTTTCGCCAATTCCTGCGATCTCGGCAAGAACATCACGGGCCAGCCCATTACCGAGGCACTGGGCTTTGCCTTGGTCCAGACGCTGACGCTGGTCACGGGCGCCACCGTCCTGGCCATCCTGATCGGCATCACCCTCGGAATCATCACTGCATTGAGGCAGTACAGCGCTCTGGACTATGGCGTGACGTTCATGGCCTTCCTCTTCTTTTCACTGCCGATCTTCTGGGTGGCCGTGCTCCTGAAGGAATTCGGTGCCATCGGCTTCAACGACTTCCTCCGCAATCCCGAGATACCGCTTCCCGTGTCCCTCGCCGTAGGTGCCATAGCCGGCCTCTTGGTCGCGGTGGCCGCGGGCGGAGACTTGAAGCGCCGGGCCATTACAGGTGGCTCGGTTTTCGCCGCCGTCACGTTGGTGCTGGTGTATTTCTCGGCAACCCTTTGGTTCCGGAACCCCGGGCTCGGCCCTGTGGTCATCGCCGTTGCCGGCGTCGGCATTGCCTTCGCGGTCACGCTCTTGGCAGCCGGCTTGAAGAACCGCAAGGCCCTCCAGTCCTCCCTGATCGTGGTGGGCATCGGCGTCGTGGCGTATTTTGCGGTGCAGCCGCTGCTGGCCGAGGCCACGGCCTTGATGATCGTCCTGCTGGCTATCGGAACTGTGCTGATCGGGGTCGGCGTCGGGTATCTGATGGGTGGCTACGACCGCGGCCAGTCAATGCGGTCGGCCGGCATCACGGCTTTCCTCGTTGGAGGACTCGTGATCTTGGACCGCTTCATGCAGGCCTGGCCAACGTACTTCAACAACAGCCGTGTCCGCGGCCGTCCGATTGCCACGATCGGTGCAGGAACTCCGAACATCCAGGGTGATTTCTGGGTCCTGAGTCTCGATACGTTCACCCACCTTCTCCTTCCGACCGTGGCCCTGATCCTGGTCTCGCTGGCCAGCTACACGCGCTTCACACGGTCTTCGATGCTGGAAATCATGAACATGGACTACATCCGGACGGCCCGTGCCAAGGGCTTGTCCGAACGGTCCGTCGTCATGGGCCACGCATTCCGCAACGCGCTGATTCCAATCGCCACGATTGTGGCCTTCGACATCGGGGCGCTGATCGGCGGCGCCGTCATCACGGAGACAGTCTTCTCCGTGCGGGGGATGGGCTTCCTGTTCCTGGACGGCATTATGCACATTGATCCGAACCCCGTCATGGGCGTGTTCCTGTGCGTCGCGATGACCGCGATGGTCTTCAACCTCATTGCGGACCTTGCGTACTCCGCACTCGATCCCCGCGTAAGGATAAAAGCATGAGCCAGCCAACCCAAGAGGACGAAGTCCTGGCACAGCAGGCTGCCCATGGCGGCACCTTTCCGGCGTCCGCCCCGGAAGCAAAGGGCATGAGCCAGGGCCAGATTGTCCGCAAACGCTTCTTCGGCCACACAGGCGCCCTGGTAGGCCTGGCCGTGTTCATCATCATCTTCCTTCTCGCGTTCACCTCCGTGGGGTGGGCGTTCATCCCGGGCTGGTGGAAATACAGCCACCTGGACGTCTCGCCGCTTGTGAATGATGGCGCTCCCACGTCGTCCCTGTGGCCCCTGGCATGGGGAGAACACCCCTTCGGCCAGGACCGCATTGGCCGTGACCTCTTTGCAATGACCATGCGCGGCGCGCAGCAGTCCGTCATCATCATGCTGATCATCGGCGCTATTGCGGGAATGATCGGCGCGGTAGTCGGCGGCCTCGCGGGCTATTTCCGCGGCTGGGTCGAAGCGATCCTCATGCGCCTCACCGACATCATCATCATCATCCCTGTCCTGCTCCTGGCCGCAGTGGTGGCGCAGATGGCTAGCAGGAGGGACGAAGGCAGCTGGTTCTCCGGCTTTGCCGCGAGCAACGGCGTGTTGGTTCTTGGCATCTTCCTCGGACTTGTGAGCTGGGTCGGTCTGGCGCGCCTTGTCCGCGGCGAGTTCCTCACCCTTCGCGAACGCGAATTCGTCGACGCCGCACGGATCTCCGGCGCCAGCAACGCAAGGATCATTTTCAAGCACATCCTGCCCAACGCCGTCGGCGTCCTGATCGTCAACGTCACCCTGACTATGTCGGCAGCCATCCTGCTCGAGACGGCCCTCAGCTACCTCGGCGTCGGCGTGAAGTCCCCGGACACGTCGCTGGGCCTGCTGATCTCGCAGAACCAGGAGGCCTTCGCCACGCGCCCTTGGCTGTTCTGGTTCCCGGGCCTGTTCATCGTGTTGATCTGTTTGAGCATCAACTTCATTGGCGACGGCCTGCGTGACGCTTTTGATCCACGCCAGAAGAAGTTCAAGGCCAGGACTGCCGTCGAAACCGCCAGGCACTCCAGCACGACGACGGCGCTGGCCGCCGAAGCGCCGAAGGGCAGCTAAATGGAACCAGGGCAGGTGTCTCTACTGCAGGAAAACCGACCAGTAACTGGCCGCGGCCAACACCACCGTGGCCGCCACGCGGAACCAACCCACGGCAACGGGCACCAGGGTTTCTTCGGCCCGGCCTGCTTCGACCTGCCCGCACTCAAGGCGTTCCTGCCAGCGGGCCCGAACCATCAGGGCCGCGGCGCCGGAATCGGTGTTCTTGAGGTCGCCGGGGCGGACCGAGCTGCCGGGACCGTACGAGGTCTCCGGAAGGCCTTTGAGGTGCTCGGGGCGGGCATTTCGCCCGCCCCAGATTCCCGGAGCCGGCGCAGCCCACGCGGGGTACTTTCTGCCGGGCGTCATCAGGGTCAGTGCATAGCGGGTGTCAACTTGGACCAAGGCCTCCCAGGGAACGTCGATCGTCCGGTAGGGATTCTCCAGCGTCACGCCTGCGTCGTGGACCACCACGGCGGGGCGCCAGAAGAGCAACCAGCCGAAGAACGCAACCAGCAGCAGGGGAGCGGTTCCCGCAAGGGCTGCGGGCCCAGCCGCGGTGACAGTGACCACCACGCCGAACGCCGCGACGGACCAGCAGATCCAGGCGAGCAGCCTGTTGCTGCGGGCTTTGAAGATTTCGACATTTCCGGCATGCGGCTCTCGGCTCATGCCCCTAATAATTCAGGATTCCGGGCTACTTCACGAATCACCCTTTGGAGGGTGGCCCGGTTGGAAGGGAAGACCCAACATGACTGACAACACAAGCCCGGACCCAGCGGCGACCCCATTGGAGACGGCTTCGGACAAGACCATGCCAGGGGCCTTGGTCCTCGAGGTGCGCGATCTCAGCGTCGATTTCGGCGTGGACAAGAAATGGATCCCCGCCGCCATCGGGCTGAACTACGAGGTCAGGGCAGGTGAAGTCCTCGCGATCGTCGGCGAATCTGGTTCCGGCAAGAGCGCCAGCTCCATGGCCCTGCTCGGGCTGCTGCCCGGCAATAGCCGTGTCAGGGGAAGCGTGAAACTTTCCGGCCGTGAACTGCTGGGCGCCAAGGCCGGCAACATCCGCGAAGTCCGTGGCAAGGAAGTGGCCGTGATCTTCCAGGAGCCCATGACGGCACTCAACCCGGTCTACACCGTGGGCGCCCAGATCGTGGAAACCCTTCGCCTGCACAATGAGATTTCGCCGGACCAGGCCAAGGAGCGTGCCCTGCGCATGCTGGACCTCGTGGAGCTCCCCGACCCCGAGAAAGCCTTCAAGTCTTATCCGCACCAGCTGTCGGGCGGACAGCGGCAGCGTGCCATGATCGCACAATCGCTGTCCTGCGATCCGAAACTGCTGATCGCGGACGAACCCACCACGGCCCTTGACGTGACCGTCCAGGCAGAGATCCTGGATCTCATGCGCCACCTGCGCAACAAGCTGGACAGCGCTATCGTCCTGATCACCCACGACATGGGCGTGGTGGCCGACCTCGCCGACCGCATCGCCGTGATGCGCAAGGGCGTCATCGTGGAAAGCGGAACTGCGCAGCAGATCTTCAGCAACCCGCAGCACGAGTACACGCAGTCGCTCTTGGCCGCTGTTCCGCACTTGGGACAAGGTGCGGACCATGCCGAGGTGGATGTCACCGCAGCTTTGGCCGCGGCGACCAACACTGAGCTCGAATCCGTGGATCACGACGAACTGCTCCGCCGGGAACGCGAAAACCAGGAAGCCTTGAAGGCGGCGGAAGAAGCGGCCAAGCCCAAGGGCAACCCCGTCCTGGAGCTGATCGAGGTGGCAATCGAATACCCCAAGCAAGGGCGAGTCCCGGCCTTCCGCGCCGTGGAAGGAGCCAACCTGGTGATCTACCCCGGTCAAGTAGTTGGACTGGTGGGCGAATCGGGATCGGGCAAGACCACCATCGGCCGTGCCGCCGTCGGGCTCTTGCCTGTTGCTGCCGGCACCATGCGCGTCGTGGGACAAGACATCTCTGCCGCAAAACGGAACGGAAAGCAGCTGCACCAGGTCCGGCGGGACATCGGCATGGTCTTCCAGGATCCGTCGTCGTCGCTGAACCCGCGCCTGCCCATCGGTGAGAGCATCGGGGAGCCGATGTACTTGGCAGGCGTCGCGAAGGGAACCGAGCTGCAGAAGCGGATCGAGAGGCTCCTGGACCAGGTTGAATTGCCGCGCGACTACCGCAACCGCTACCCCCACGAGCTTTCGGGCGGGCAAAAGCAGCGAGTCGGCATCGCCCGGGCACTCTCACTGCAGCCCAAGCTCATGGTGGCGGACGAACCGACGTCGGCATTGGACGTCTCCGTGCAGGCGAAGGTTCTGGAGCTGTTCCAGAACCTGCAGAGGGAGCTTGGATTCGCGTGCCTCTTCGTCACGCACGACCTCGCCGTTGTTGACGTCCTCGCAGACCGGATCTGCGTGATGCAGCGCGGCCGGATCGTGGAGCAAGGCACCCGTGATCAGATTCTGCGGAATCCCCAGGAGCCCTACACGCAACGGCTGCTGGCCGCCGTGCCCCTTCCGGATCCGGAGAAGCAAAGGGAACGCCGGGAGCTGCGCGCCCAGCTCATGGCTGCCGGCATCGAATAGCCGGCCCGGCGCGAACCGGCGTGACAAACAGCAAGGAGGAAGTCCCCGCAGCCCAGAGGGCTGCGGGGACTTCCTGCATGGTCGGTCTTACCTGCCCTGCTTGGTTGCTGCCCAGGAGCCTCGCACCGAGCTTCCGGTGCCCCGCTGCGGCCAGGTGGACGTCGTCGATCAAGTCCGCCCCGGCGTCGTACCTGCTCACCCAATCTCCCACGCTGAAAACGGCACGCCTTCCTTGGCCGCAACCCGTCCGAGCAGGGCATCCACCTGTGTGCTCCGTCCCGCCGCCGTTGGCGGCGCCGCGGGCCAAGGTGCCTACGAGGACCAGCCAGGCCTCCGGATACCGCTTCTTGGGGGCCGCGATGAGTTGACCGCGTTGGTCTGGATCTGGGCGTCGGGAATCCCGTGTGCAGCATCGTGGGACTGCGAGTCGCCGATCAGCGCGGCTACGCGGGAAGAGGCCGTGGTGTTTCGCATCGGTGTTCTCCCGGATGGATCCTGCTGTCCTTGCAATATTCGGTCATCCGGCCCCGAATGACCAGCCGGAAGGGAGCCCTGCCCGCGGCACCTGGGGTGTGATGAAGGCCACAAATTTATGGTATTTGACACGATTTTTAGGCCAATAAATACCACAGCGTTTAGACTCTTGGAAGGTGCCCTGTGCCAAAGGGTCTTATGCGTCGTGCGTTCCGGTTGGAAATGCGGCGATACAACAGCTGACATCACCACTGAAACGAGTCATAAAAGCATGTCTGAAACTACCATCAACACAGCGTCACGCAGTGACCTGCGCAACGTCGCGATCGTGGCCCATGTTGACCACGGAAAGACCACGCTGGTCGACGCCATGCTCAAGCAGACCAACTCCTTTGCCGAGCACAACCACCTCGAAGACCGTGTGATGGACTCCGGTGACCTGGAGCGCGAAAAGGGCATCACCATCCTGGCCAAGAACACCACTGTGGCCTACAACGGACCTTCCTCCAACGGTGAAACCATCACCATCAACGTGATCGACACCCCCGGACACGCCGACTTCGGTGGCGAGGTTGAGCGCGGCCTGTCCATGGTTGACGGTGTTGTTCTGCTGGTCGACTCTTCCGAGGGCCCGCTGCCGCAGACCCGCTTCGTGCTCCGCAAGGCACTTGCCGCACACCTCCCGGTCATTCTCCTGGTCAACAAGACCGACCGTCCTGACGCCCGCATCGACGAAGTTGTCCACGAGTCCATGGACCTGCTCCTGGGCCTGGCTTCGGACCTCGCCGACGAAGTTCCGGACCTGGACCTGGACAAGGTCCTCGAGGTACCCGTGGTTTACGCCGCCGCCAAGGTTGGCCGCGCATCCCTGGACCAGCCGGCCAACGGCTCGGCCCCGGACAACGAGGACCTCGAGCCGCTCTTCAAGACCATCATCGAGCACATTCCGGCTCCGACCTACAACCCGGACGGCGTGCTGCAGGCACACGTGACCAACCTGGACGCCTCGCCGTTCCTGGGCCGTCTCGCCCTGCTCCGCATCTACAACGGCACCCTGCGCAAGGGTCAGCAGGTTGCCTGGGCCCGTGCCAACGGCGAGCTCAAGACCGTCAAGATCACCGAACTGCTGGCCACCAAGGCGCTGGACCGCGTTCCGGCCGAGTCTGCCGGTCCAGGCGAGATCGTCGCAGTCGCCGGTATCGAAGAGATCACTATCGGTGAAACCCTCACCGACGTCGACAACCCGCAGCCGCTGCCCCTGATCACCGTGGACGATCCCGCGATCTCCATGACCATCGGTATCAACACCTCGCCGCTCGCCGGCAAGGTCAAGGGTGCTAAGGTCACGGCCCGCCAGGTGAAGGATCGCCTGGACAAGGAACTGATCGGTAACGTCTCCATCAAGGTCCTGCCCACCGAGCGTCCCGACGCCTGGGAAGTCCAGGGCCGCGGCGAGCTCGCCCTGGCCATCCTCGTGGAGCAGATGCGCCGCGAAGGCTTCGAGCTCACCGTCGGCAAGCCGCAGGTTGTCACCAAGACCATCGACGGCAAGATCCACGAGCCGATGGAACACATGACCATCGACGTACCGGAAGAGTACCTCGGCGCCGTCACCCAGCTCATGGCCGCCCGCAAGGGCCGCATGACCAACATGGCCAACCACGGCACTGGCTGGTGCCGCATGGAGTTCATCGTTCCGGCCCGTGGCCTGATCGGTTTCCGCACCAAGTTCCTCACGGACACCCGTGGCGCCGGCATCGCAGCCTCCATCTCCGAGGGCTACGAGCCGTGGGCCGGCCCGATCGAATACCGCACCAACGGTTCGATGGTCGCCGACCGCGCCGGTGTGGTCACGCCGTTCGCCATGATCAACCTCCAGGAGCGCGGTTCCTTCTTCGTGAAGCCCACCTCCGAGGTCTACGAGGGCATGATCGTGGGCGAGAACTCCCGCGCAGACGACATGGACGTGAACATCACCAAGGAAAAGAAGCTCACCAACATGCGTGCCGCTTCCTCCGACACCTTCGAGAACCTGACGCCGCCGCGCGACCTGACCCTCGAAGAGTCCCTCGAATTCGCCCGCGAAGACGAGTGCGTCGAGGTCACGCCCGAATCCATCCGCATCCGCAAGGTCATCCTGGACTCCAACGAGCGCGCGAAGGCCACCCGCGCCCGCGCCAAGGCATAGTCCGGCCGGTTGAGGCAATGAACAAGAGAGTCGCCGGTACGGCGCGCGGTTTGGCCGCGGCCGTGCCGGCGGCTCTTTTTGCAGCCTTGGCAGGCACGGCACTGCACCGGCAGTCCGTGGTGATTGCCGGCGTCGACGTTCCCTGGGGAGCGGCCGCCGCGCTTGTCCTGCTGGCAGCGGTCCAGCTGTGGCTGGCCGCCTGGTCGCGGTCACTGCTCCCGACGGCGGTTGCCGGGATCGGCTGCTATGCCGCCGTGGGTGCGCTGGCGGCAGCCGGGCCGGGAAAGCAGCTCATTCTCGGCGATCCTGCCGGGAACATCTGGGTCTACGGGATAGCAGGCGTCACGATTGCGATGCTCATTGTCGCCGCCTGGCTGCGGCGGCGCTCCGCCTGAGCGGCGCGACACCTTGGCTAGGTGATTGACCCGGGCCGCCGGCTGAACCAGACTGTGCCAGTGGGCAAAGACGTCTCGTCGGCTTCCGGCACGCCGATCCGGCGATCCGGACAGAAACGTGCCACCACGCTGTGGCGCGACACCAACTTTCTCCGGTTCTGGACCGGGCAGGCGATAAGCCAGTTCGGCACCCAGCTGGGGCAGTTGGCCTTTCCCGTGCTTGCCGTGACCTTGCTGGGTGCCACGGAGTTTGAAGTGGGGGCACTTAGTGCCTCGGGCCTCGCCGCCTTCCTGCTCATCGGCCTCCCCGCCGGTGCCTGGGTGGACCGCTGGCTCAAACGTAGGACCATGATCGTTGCGGACCTCATCCGGATGGCTGCGATGGCCGCGGTGCCGTTGCTGTGGTGGACGGGCTCTTTGCAGATCTGGCACTTGTTCCTGATCTCCGGTGTCATGGGCACGGCAACGGTGTTCTTCGACATCTCCTACCAAAGCTACGTTCCCGCGCTGGTCCCGTCGGCAAACGTTCCAGAGGCCAACTCCAAACTTGAGTCCACCGCCCAGATCGCCAGGATCGGCGGACCAGGGGCGGGCGGCGGGTTGCTCCTGCTGGTCTCGGCGCCAGTCCTCTTCCTCGGCGAAGTCCTCGGTTATCTTCTCTCGGCAGTGTTCCTGCTCCGCACCCGGGACAACGAGCACCGGGCGCCGGCACACCAGCGCAGGCCGCTCGTGAAGGAGATCCGGGAAGGCCTCGTATTCGTTTTCCGCCACCCCCTGATCAGCCGCATCGTGGTCTGCACCGCCGGTGTCAGTTTCTTCGCCACCTTGGCCCTGACGCTCTTCCCGGTCCTGGTCCTGCGGATCCTGGACTTGGGACCCCAGAACATGGGCGTCATCATGGCCGTGGGGGCGGCAGGAGGGCTCGTCGGGGCCGTGTCGGCCCCGAAAATCGCGTCCTGGATCGGCGAGGGAACCGTCATCCCGCTCGGTTCGGCGCTGAGCGCCTTGTTCCTGGCGTTGGTACCGTTCTCCGTCCTCGCCCCGAACCAGTTGGTGTCAGCGGTGATGCTGGTCGTCGCCGAATTCGGCTTCGGCTTCGGCGTGCTGATCTACAACATCATGCAGGTGTCCATGCGGCAGCGTGTGTGCCCGCCCCGGCTGCTGGGGCGAATGAACGCCTCGATCCGCTTCGTTGTCTGGGGAGTCATGCCGGTGGCGGCGCTGGCGTCCGGGGTGCTCGGCAGCTGGCTGGGCGTCACTACCACCATGTGGATCGGAGTCGCGGGAAGCCTGGCATGTTGCGCACCGGTGTGGTTTTCGCCGCTGCGGCGGATGAAGAAGCTTCCCGACGCCCCCGAGAAGGACTGACGGACTGCAGGACCCGGTCCTGGGAACCAGTCCTGCGATTCAGTCCCGTGCGATTCAGTCCCGTGCGGCCTGTCGCCGGACCGGCGCGGGTGGGACTTCCTTCGCGGCGACCACCCGGTCCAGCGGGATCTCGACGTCGGAGGTCCGCGTGCGGACCGTACACGAGTCCCCGCCGACGGCCACGAGCTGTCCCAGCGCATCGGTCATGCCGCCGTCGATCCGGTACCGGACCACCACGCGGATGCCGGCGGGTGCACGCAGCAGAAAATCCTGCGGGTGCGGGAATGGCTGATTCACCGTTTCATACTAAGACGCCCGGGTAGGTTCGCGTCATCGCACTGGTGGATAATAGGTTCAGAATTCAAATGTCCGGCCCAAGTGCCGGAAGTCTCACCCGGCAAAGTCCGGGACAACGTGGAGAGGTCGGGACGTGACGTACGTAATCGCGCAGCCGTGTGTGGATGTCAAGGACAAGGCGTGTATTGAGGAATGCCCTGTTGACTGCATTTACGAAGGTGAGCGTTCCCTCTACATCCACCCCGACGAATGTGTCGACTGCGGAGCCTGCGAGCCCGTGTGCCCCGTGGAAGCCATCTACTACGAGGATGACACCCCCGAGGAATGGGCCGACTACTACAAGGCCAACGTCGAGTTCTTCGACGACCTCGGTTCCCCGGGCGGCGCTGCCAAGATCGGCAACACCGGCAAGGACCACCCCTTCATCGCAGCCCTTCCGCCGCAGAACCAAGACCACTAAGGGCGGCTGCTTCCTGTGATTTCCGCGGCACCCGCCTTTGGCCTCAACCTGCCTGACTACCCGTGGGAGGCCATGGCGCCCTACGTCGCCACGGCCGGCAAGCACCCCGGGGGAGCGGTCAACCTCTCGATCGGGACGCCCGTGGACCCCACTCCGCAGCTGGTCCGCGAGGCCCTGGCCGCCGCCTCGGACGCACACGGCTACCCGACCGTCCACGGCACCGAAGCCCTGCGGCAGGCAGTGGTGGACTGGTTCGCTGCCCGCCGCGGCGTGCCGGGCCTGGATCCCAGGGATGTCATGCCCACGGTCGGCTCCAAGGAGCTGGTGGCCTGGCTGCCGTTCCTGCTGGGCCTGGGCTCCGGCGACGTGGTGGTCAGGCCCACCGTGGCCTACCCCACGTACGACATCGGGGCCATGCTGGCCGGGGCTACGGCCGTGGCCGCGGACGATCTCGACGAACTGGACGCGGCAACGCGGGCCAGGGTCCGGCTCATCTGGATCAACTCCCCGGGCAACCCCACCGGCAGCGTCCGGGACATCGAATCGCTTCGCCGGATCGTCGCCCAGGCCCGCGAAATCGGTGCCGTGGTGGCCTCCGACGAATGCTACGCAGAGCTTGGCTGGGGCGAATGGGATGTCCAGCGTGGTGGAGAGGCGGTTCCGAGCATCCTGGATCCCCGGGTGACGGGCGGATCCACGGACGGGCTGCTGTGCGTCTACTCCCTGAGCAAGCAGTCCAACCTGGCAGGCTACCGGGCGGCCTTTGTCGCCGGAGACTCGGCCATCATGGCCAACCTGGTCAACAGCCGCAAGCACGCCGGCATGATCGTTCCGTTCCCCGTCCAGGAAGCCATGCGGGTTGCCTTGGGCGACGCCGGCCACGTGCTGGCGCAGAAAGACCTCTACCGCGGCCGCCGCGAACGCATCCTGCCGGCGCTGGAGGCGTTCGGCCTGTCAATCCATGAGTCCAAGGCCGGCCTCTACCTGTGGTCCACGGCCGGCGAGGCCACCTGGGACACGGTGGCCCGCTTCGCGGAACTCGGCATTGTGGTCGGCCCCGGCGTTTTCTACGGCGACGCAGGCAACGGTTTCATCCGTGTCGCGCTCACGGGCAGCGACGAACGGATCGATGCCGCCGTCGAGCGGCTGAACACGGGCCGATAACAATGCTGTGACTTGCGACACAGCGCGCGGAAATCCGCCAGTAACCGACCTTAGCGGATTAGTTCCGGGCGGTTACTGGCGGTAGCTTTTTAACTGACTATCAATGGTGGCTTTCAACAAGAAAGCCGATTGGCCGTTGGAACCCTGCACCAGCAGGGCCGCAGGCGGCGAGACCAGATGTTGGTTGGATCAAGCTTTCTACAGAGGCCCAGAGGCCTCATGAAGGGGACTCCATGACTGAGACCACCAGCGCGACACTGCGCCATGCCGGCGGCGAACTCGAGCTTCCGCGCATCAAGGTTGTAGAAGGAAACGAAGGATACGACGTTTCCAAGCTGCTGAAGCAGACGGGCGCCGTCGCCTATGACCCTGGCTTCATGAACACCGCAGCCACCACCTCGGCCATCACCTACATTGACGGTGACGCCGGCATCCTGCGCTACCGCGGATACCCCATTGAGCAGCTCGCCCAGCACTCGAGCTTCCTGGAAGTTTCCTACCTCCTGATCTACGGGAACCTTCCGACCCCCACGGAGCTGGAAGCCTTCGACCAGAAGATCCGCCGCCACACCCTGCTGCACGAGGAGCTCAAGGGCTTCTTCGGCGGCTTCCCGCGCGATGCCCACCCGATGCCGGTGCTCTCCTCGGCCGTCTCGGCGCTCTCCACCTTCTACCAGGACTCCCTGGACCCGTTCAACCCGGAGCACGTGGAAGTTTCCACCATCCGCCTCATGGCGAAGCTCCCGGTCATCGCGGCCTACGCGCACAAGAAGTCCATCGGCCAGCCCATGCTGTACCCGGACAACTCCATGAACCTCGTGGAGAACTTCATGCGCCTGAGCTTCGGCCTGCCGGCCGAGCAGTACGAGATGGACCCGGTGGTCACCAAGGCCCTGGACCTCCTCCTCATCCTGCACGCGGACCACGAGCAGAACTGCTCCACCTCCACCGTCCGCCTGGTCGGCTCTTCCAACGCGAACCTGTTCGCCTCAGTCTCCGCCGGCATCAACGCCCTCTTCGGCCCTGCCCACGGCGGCGCCAACGAAGCCGTGCTGAAGATGCTGCGCCAGATCCAGGCCGACGGCATCAAGCCGGAGGACTACATGGAGAAGGTCAAGAACAAGGAAGACGGCGTCCGCCTCATGGGCTTCGGACACCGCGTCTACAAGAACTACGATCCCCGCGCCAAGATCATCAAGGCGACGGCACACGAGATCCTGGGCAAGCTCGGCGGCAACGACGAACTCCTGGACATCGCGATGCGCCTCGAAGAGAAGGCCCTGGCTGACGATTACTTCATCCAGCGCAAGCTCTACCCGAACGTGGACTTCTACACCGGCCTGATCTACAAGGCCATGGGCTTCCCGGAGAAGATGTTCACCGTGCTGTTCGCGATCGGCCGCCTGCCGGGCTGGATTGCCCAGTGGCGCGAAATGATCAACGATCCCCAGACCAAGATCGGCCGCCCGCGGCAGCTCTACACAGGGGAACCCGAGCGCAA
This sequence comes from Arthrobacter cavernae, assembly GCF_017368795.1. GTDB lineage: Bacteria > Actinomycetota > Actinomycetes > Actinomycetales > Micrococcaceae > Arthrobacter > Arthrobacter cavernae. The sequence goes on from NZ_JAFNLL010000007.1 coordinate 204,828, forward strand.
CTACCCGGCCAACTGAGGCCAGGACGCTTGGGGAATTTCCTGAAGGATTGAACGACGGCGGCCGCCCACCTCACGGTGGGCGGCCGCTTTGTCGTTCCGTGGTCCTGCGAACGCATCGTCAGGAGGCGTTGTAGCCGAAGGGGTTGTTCTTCTGCCAGCGCCAGTGGTCTTCGCACATCTGGTCCACGGTCTTGGTGGTGGACCAGCCCAG
>NZ_JAFNLL010000070.1 GCF_017368795.1 Arthrobacter cavernae
GCCAGCCATCTTATTGATGCCCGGCCCCCTGGGATTCCTCGGCCGCTGTCTGGGCGGCGGAACGGCATCAACCAGGGCGCTGACCCGGTTCCCGGAAGTGATGCGGACGTTGGCGTTGTTCTGGCCCCGTTCCACCACGGCGGCCACCCGGGCCGAATCCATCGGACGGAACAGCAGCGAGACGCGCTTGCGGTCGATGTCGCCGTGGGGAGCCAGGAGCCGGGACAGGACCGAGGATTTCACCGACCCGCGGGCGGGTCGTAGGCGATGCGCACGACTTCGCAGAGTCCTGCGCCGACATGGGCCAGACGATGCCCGCCCCTGTGGCCTGCAGCCGGGCGCCCAGGCCGGGGATGCGGAGGCCAGGTCACGGGCGACGTCCTGCGGTTCGCGTTTCCGGGACCCGCAGGAGGCGCTGAAGGTCAGAGACACCCCGGCCCGGACGGTGGCGGAACCTTCCGGGTAGGTGCGGACGACTTCCCGGAGGATGGCCGGCGCGTCGGGGTGTTCATTTCGACCTTCGACTCTGAGGCCGAGGCGCTGGAGTGCGCCAACGAGGCGTGTACGGTCTGTCCGCCGGCGTATGGACTCGGGACGTCGCCCGCGCCATGGATCTTGTCCGCAGACTCAACTTCCACATCACCATGTCCTCCGAACTGCCACATGGCCGATTCAAGCAGTCGGGAACCGGCAAGGACATGTCCGTCTACGCAGTCCAAGAATACACCCACCTGAAACACGTGATGGTCAACATCGAGCGGTAGGGCTTCTCCAAGGGGACGACGGCGGCACCCGGGGTCCGCCGTCGTCCCCTCCTTGAGGAGGGGCGCTTAGCCGAGGGCGCGCGCCTCGCTGCGGATGATGTCCAGGAACTGCGGCACGATCACCCGCGGATCATGCTCAAGCCACAGCATTTCCAGCGGCAGGGTTGCCCTCGTTTTCAGGGGGATGGCGCGCAGGCTCGCGGGGAGGTGGTTGGCCGCCGACTCAGGGACCAGGGAGAACGCCCTGCCTTCGGCGATCAGGTACGAGCGGGCCCCGACGATGAGCGGCGGGCTGACCAGGATCAGCGGGGACGGCCCGCGGCCGTAGCAGATCTCCAGTAGCGCGTCGTGGTATTCCGGGTTCTGCTCGCGGGTCCACAGCAGCAGGGGCAGATCGCCCAGGTCCTGCAGCTCGATGGACTCAGAGCCGGCCAGGGGATGGCTGAAGCTCAAGGTCACCAGCACGGATTCGTGCACGAGCGTTTCCTTCCGGAACCCCGGCGGCGGGGTCAGGAAGCGGCCCAGGCCGATGTCGCCGCCGTCGCTCTGCAGCTTCGAAGACACAGCGCCGGTGTCCACGGGAACGTCCTCGATGCTCAGCCCGGGCAGCTCCCGCTCGGACTGGCTGATCACGTCCGGATCCGCCCCTGCCCGACGGCGAGCGCCTGGGGCAGGTGGGTGCTGCCTGCCGGGCACTGTTCGTGGTGCCTGCCGCGGCTGTGGAAGGAGCTCCCTCGCTCTGGCTGGATCGCCGAACGCATCGGTCCAGTGGACAAAAGGTGGGCGGGGGTGATGGTCCGGTTTCACCCGCCGAGTCCGCCGGCCCCCTGCCGTGTTTCGGCCCACCGGTTTGGGACATCGTGCTGTACCTGGAAGCCGGCGCGGCGACGATGACGCCGGTCAGTGCGGTGCTGCGGTCCCTGGGTTACAGGTTTGAGGCCTCCATCGGCGTCTTCGACGTCCTTCGCGCCCTGGTCTTGAGAGTGGCCGTCTGCCGGGCAGGCTCCCGCGACGCGGGCTGGCACTGGGTGATGTCGTCGTCCTCTGCGCCACTACCCTGGTGCTCAGATGCCGGCCCGGTTGAGGCGTTCGATAAGGCTGGGTTTGCGCGCATGCGTTTGCCGCAGTGCGGTGGTGCGCGATGTGAACGTGTCGTAGCGGTCCCCGCGTTCGGCGAGTGCCCGGAGGTCGGTGAGCGTGGACGAAACCATGGATGACGGCGCGGCGGCGATGCTCGACGCCCTCGCCTACGTCAAGGCGGCCCGGTTCCGCGGCATCCCACCATCCACGACTACCACGACGAACTCACGCCCGTGCTGGCAGCATCGCTGAGCAAGCGGGCTCCCGGGTATGTGGCCCTTGGGTTCCCGGATCCGCGGAAGGACACCGCCGGGACATCTACCGCCACCAGTAATTCCAAGGGGTGTCCGATGCCGAAGGCGCATCCGGACCAGATCCCGACCCGGACCGGCATCAACCCCAGGACCACGAACGCCGAAGCGATGACACTGGCGCTGGCGCAGGCCTGCCCGGGTACACGCCCGTACCTGCCTGCCTGCAGCTGGAGGCCGCCGCGTCTGGAGGAGAACTGGGAGGCGACCAGCTCGCCGCCCACCCGGGCAGGCTGGGCAGAGCACTCAGACCGCGACGTAACCGGCCAAACCCGCCGGAGGCGCCGGAGTGATCATGGCAGTTTGAGTTGGGACCAGTTCTGCAGTCTGAGTTGGGCCCACTTCCCGGCCAGCCGGTTTGATTAATCGCAGTTTCAGATAAGCCCACCCCACGGTTGATTCCATCAGAGGTTTTTCCCAACAGTGGAAGGCAGTGATGGAGTCGAGAGTGGAGCTATTCGCGAGGATCCGCAGGGATGCGAAACACCGAAGTCCTACGGCGGGCTTACCCCGAGTTGCGCGCGGAGCTCTACCAGAACCGGTGGGCCAAGACCGCGAGCGCCGTGCGTGCCGGTGGCGGGGAAGGGTCGCGGTCGGTTTCAGTCGTTTGGCAGTCCGTTTTGCTTGGGTTCCTGCCGCGTCGGTGGCGTTCCTCGTCGAGGGTGTCAGCGGGGTTGGGGAGGATGCAGCGGTTCAGGACGGACGCGTGCTGAACGCGGCCGGAACCGGCGCCGTGCCGGTCCGGTGGGATCGGTCCCGCGGCCTGGGAGAAACGCGGGACGCCAGGGTCGCGGTGACCTTGGGAAAGTACACCGCCGCTGTGCGGGCAAGGCAGCCACATCTGTAAAGACGATCCCGCCACGGCCGTCGCCGCCAGCTGCGTGGGGTCCTGCAGCGCGCGAACACGTGCGTTGGCAACGCCTCCACCCTCTGGTCGAATTGGGTCAGTGGAGACCGGGGGCACCGCCTTGCCGGCCCAAGTGTCGTGCCGGGCATGAAGTTAGGGCACGCCGGGGCTCCCCAGGGGGACCGCAGGCACAGCCGTAGCAGCACGCCCGGATACCGGGTGTTGCTACGGCCGTGTCATCCGTGGGCGACACGGTGCTCACCATCACGGCGTTGATGACTGGCAACTCGAATACTTCAACGGCGAGTGCGTCGTGGCGGCTGTCCAGGGTTGAGCGGTGTTGTGCCCCTGCCGGTGGCGGGCGGGCTGTCTTGGGGGTGCTGGCCTTGGGTGGGTGTTGCGGGCACTGCGGGTGTGCGAGTATCGCGGTTATGGTGGTTCCCCTGCGGTTGGAAGATTTGCGGTCCTGCCTCAGCCATCCGTGTATGACGGTAGTGACGGGGGCGGGGCCGGTGGAGTATGCCGACAGGGGCGTTGGTGAGCCGCTCCTTGCTGTGCACGGAACGCTCGGGGGTTGGGATCAGGGGTTGGTGGCTGCCGAGTTCTTCCGGGTCAATGGGTTCCGTATCATCGCGCCGAGCCGGCCAGGGTATTTGGGGACGCCGCTGAGCACGGGTCGTACGCCGGCAGGGCAGGGCGATGCGCTTGCGGCGTTGCTGGATGCCATCGGCCTCGACCGGACCGCGGTGTTTGCCGGTTCCGGGGGCGGGCCTGCGGCCTATGCGCTGGCCGCCAGGCATCCGGGCCGGGTCACGAGGCTGCTCCAGATCGACTCGGTCGCTCTGCCGATCCCTCCGTTCCCGTTGCCAGGCTGTCTACGATGGATCCGGCCATCCGGTTCCAGTTGTGGCTTCTTCGCCATGGCGCAGCGCCGTTGCTGAGGATGCTGCTCCGGCGGTTCGGTGGGGGATCCCGGGAGGAGGCTGCGGAGCGGGCCGCGGTGGTCGCGGCGGATCCGGTCCGTATCGGGCATCTTGAGGCCATTCTTATGGCTTCTGCCGGATGGGCCGGTCGCCGGGCGGGGTTCGATAATGATTCCAGGGGGTTCAAGGGGCTCGCTCCGTTGGACCTTGAGGCCATCGCCTGTCCCACGCTCATCATGCACGGCACCGCGGACTCGAGTGTGCCGCCGGAGAACGCCCGGCACGCCCACCAGCGGATCCCGGGTTCCGAGCTGCACTGGATGCAGGGCTCCCATGTGGTGTTCTTCCTCGAGGAGGGCGATACCGCCCCGGTCTATGCTCTTGAGTGGCTGCGGGGCAAGAACCCGGCTCGGGTGCCCGGGCCGTTGGACTGATCCCGGTGAGCGGCTTCAGCAGCTCCTGCACCGGCTCGTGGGACTGTTCGAATCGGTGCGGCCAAGCAATCATCCGGTGCCCTCCTGCCATACATGCCGCACCGCGATGCCCGCGCCAAAGCCGCGGTCCGTCGCCACCCAACGGTGTTTCCGGGATCCCTGACAGCGAGCGCTGTTCGGCGAGGATGACCGGGACGGGCAGGGTGCTGGAGTGGATTGGGTCCTGGACGTGGCGGCGTTTCACGTCGCGGCCGGTAGTCAGCTCGCTCACGCCCGGTTTCGCGGTCATCGCGCACGGTGATGGTCCCCGTGGGCGGGTAGTTCTTCCACGGTGAAGGTGATGCGCCGGCGGCGCGGGTGTCTGCGGGCAGGCGGAATCGCGCGCCGGGTCGGTTTCGGGTCCCGCGCTCCGTGCAGCAGGGGATCCTCGGGGTGCCATTCGTCCACCAGCACGACGGCGGTGGCCGGCTTCCAGCACAACGGACACTCCGCCCGCCAAACGTTTGGGATACCGGCGCTTGAAACGCCGGACCGTTGGGATACCGGCGCTTGAAACGCCGGACGTTTGGGATACCGTCCGGCAGGACCGTCGCGGTGACCTCGTTACCGGGGTTCCGGCGAGGATGTAGCCGACGTCGATCACACCCGTCCCCTCCCTGAGGCTCCGCGTCCTGCCCAGGCACAGGCAGGCTCCAGCGGTCATCGATGACCACCACACCGGGCCCTGCGATTCACCAAAGTCCCGGTTCCACAAGGAGGTCCGGGCCCACTGCCAGGGACGATCCAGCCCCTAACGGCGCCAAGACCCAAAGCGAGGGAGGCGGATCGTCCGGGCGGGTTCCTGGAGCACGGTGGCGACGGCTTCCTTGCCGGTACACTCTTCCAGCCCGAACGGCGCGGGGACGTTGTGCCAGGCGCTTTGCACCGCACGGATCTTGTAGCGGTCCAAAGGTGGCGGCGGTGTAGGTGCGCTGCCGTCGACGGAATCCCGCCGGCGGCGACCACTACCGCGGCTTCAACCGCTACGAGGTCGACGTGGCCCACGGCCGCGTCCTGGAGCAGCAGGCCCGGGACGTGGCCCAGTTCTTCCTGGACGACACCCCGTCGGCACCCTCAGCCACGAGCGCCCATCACGCCGCCATCCGGGGCGGGCGGTTCCGGATCCTGCCGAGTACCAGGACAGGGTCAACTCCAGGCAACCGATCAGCGACGCCAAAGGGGGCTGATCGGGCCCGCGCTGCTGGACTGGCCCGAAGTGCTGGGCTGGGAGATCCGCCGTGTTGAGGTGGGTTCGGCCGGGCAGCTGCGCCCGGGGGTGGAGCACAGGTGTCGTCTTCGTCAGCAGCTTCACTCTTGGCCGTTACTGGAGCCGCGGCCCCGCAGCGCACGCTGTACGTTCCGGGGCCGGCTGATCAGGAAAGGGCGGCAACGAGTTCGCCGCCCTGGAACTGCACGCAAGCGCCGCCCGTGAGGTGAGGTTCGTCGTCGGGCCGGATCCGGGACCGGACAAGAAATAGGCGCCCCGGCCACCCGGGACGCTCTACCCACACAACGCGGACAGTCCGCACGCACCCCAGGAACCGCCGCGTACAACGGACACCACGCACTGCCCAACCTTGGACACCGTTCCAAGGCAAAAGGCAGAAGCAGGGGGCGCCGGGGCAGGGGCAAACCCCAGGCCCCGGGGTCGGTCACACCCCCCGAAACCGCGAGCGCGGCCGGCGGTTGGCGCCCGAACCCCGCACCGGGCATGCCCGCCTGACCCTGCCCGCTGCAAAGGGCACAGGGCGGAGCAGGCGGGGACCGTTGACGCCGCTCGACAGCGGCCGGGAGCATGGCCCGGGCAAGGACGGGCCCCGGCCGCGGTGACATCCCCTTGCACAGTGATATCCCCTTTGGATATCCCCTTTGCACAGTGACATCCCTTCGCGCAGTGGCATCCCCCGCCCGGTGGGAGCTGTGTGCGTCCGCGGCCGGGGCGGGTTATGCCAGGCGGGCCCGGACGAGTTCGCTGACGGCTTTGCCATCGAAACGGCCGGCGATCTTCGCGGTGACGGGTTTCATGACAGCGCCCATGAGGCGGAGCGTCGGTTCCTGGCCCTCGGCCCTGAGCGCGGTGAGGGCTTCGTCGATGATGCTTTCGACGTCGGCTGCGCTCAGGGCCTGGGGCAGGTACGTTTCGATGACTTCGGCTTCGGCGATCTCCGCCGCCGCGCGTCCGCTCTCGCCGGCTTCGGTGTAGATGCGGGCCGTGTCACGGCGTTTCGCGGCTTCCTTCTGGAGCAAGGCCGTGACCTGGGCGTCGTCGAGCTCGACGGGGGCCTTGCCGGATTTTTCGCGGGTTTCGATTTCGCCCGGAACGTTACGCACCGTGGTCAGCGCGGTCTTGTTGCGGTCTTTCATATGGACGATGACGGCGGCGTGGAGGCGTTCTTTCAGGGTGCCCATGGCGGGTCCCTTTCGATGGTGGTGCTTTCATTCTTCACGCCCGCGCCCAGTTCATGCGCAGACACAGGGTGAAAGGGTGTCCCCGAAACACGGTTGTTGGGTCATATGACCCGGAACTGTGGTCAAATGACCGATTCCTTCCGGACCATGGCCCTTCCGGCCCCCATGCTCGTCGGCCACGGCACGGCCGGAACAGCACCCTACCCGCCCCGCACCCGCACGGCCGCTTGTCCTCACAGCCCGCAACCCTGTGCGCGGAGCCGCCCTGGCCACAGCCCACGCGGTGACCACGGCGGACAGGGGACCTGGAGGACCTGGAATCCCGTACATGGACCGCACCCGGCCGCCTCGGCAGGGCCGCCGCGGGTGCGCCCGCTGCTGCGCCCACACCGGTGCTGCTGAGCCCCGGATGGATGGCGAGGCATCACCGGTGTCGTGGCGGCAGCATCGGCCCAAGACGCGGGCGGGGCGGGACGCTAACATCGCAATCCGCCACGACACCAACGACCAGGCCGGGCCAGGGCCGGCTTTCGTGGCCTTCATCTACCGGCCGGGCCAGGACTTCGATGCCCGCAAGGACTGCTTTGGCCGAGACCCGCCGGGTCGATATCGCCGGCCACCGCACCAAAATGGCCCGGCTCGACACCCTGCGAACAATCCACCCTCCCACTGGCGTTAACAACTGGCCCTCGGGGCACGAACAGCCACCACCCGGAACGACTTCAGTTCCAACGCCTCCACGTCCGCGTCCCTGGCCGCCAAGACCCTCGGGCTGTTCCACCGGGGACACCTCAGAACGGTGCCCCCCCCC
>NZ_JAFNLL010000071.1 GCF_017368795.1 Arthrobacter cavernae
TCCATCAAGATCGCCACCCCGTCCACCGTTGAATGGATCCTCGACAAGGCCATTCAGGTCCACGGTGCGGCCGGCCTCTCGCAGGACACCTTCCTGGCCTCCGCGTTCGCCTACGCGCGCACCATCCGGTTCGCAGACGGTCCGGACGAAGTACACAAGAACGCCCTGGCCCGCAACGAACTCAAGCGCCAGCGCGCCCGCCGTGAGGCCCGCGCCAACGCCTAAGCAGGTTCACATGTCCCCCCCGTACCGCGAGCGCGGCACGGGGGGACTTTTGTGTGTCCGGACCCATCTGCGCCGATGATCGGGGATCGCTATCACCCTGCAAGGGATGCAGTGCTTCCAATGCATGCCTTGCCCCCAAGAGACTTGGGTCACACTGGCGCTCGAATTCGCCGGAAAGGCCCGGACCGCGAATGCAGGCTGTGGATTGCCCAACTCAAGCGGTTTCACCCAAGGACGCATCAACCACACAGGAGCATGAATGTTTGAGTCACAGAAGGGCGGATCGCCTCTTGGACGTCTGCGGGCATGGGACAACGGAGTCTCGCGCCGATCGCTGTTGAAGTATGCGGGACTTGGCGCTGCGGCACTGGGTTCTGCTTCGTTGCTTTCGGCCTGCGGCAGCAACAGCGGCGCTGCACCTGCGGCGACAGGTGCCATGCACAAGTTCGCCGTGGCGTCGTTCCCCGGCGATGCGTACTTCCTTGACACCATCAACCTTGCCAACAAGGACTACGACAAGCACAAGCTCGAGGTCCCCAAGCACATCACCCCGCAAAGCGGCGTCCAGTCATTCCAGCTGCTCGTGGCAGGGGCCATCGACGGTTACGCGGCAGACACGATGCTCCTGATGGCAACCCACGCGAACAGCTCCAAGGGCAAGCGCCCGGTGCTCGCCGGCTTCCGGGCACTCGAAACAACCTACGGGATCGTCGGCAGCAAGAAGCACCAGTGGCCCGGACCCGAGGCGAGTTTCGAAGAGAAGATCCGGTCGTTGAAGGGCAAGCGCATCGGCGTCACGAGCGTCGGCTCGGGCGGCGACTTGCAGCTGAAGCTTGCCTTGGAGCTGGCCGGCATGAAGTACGACGACGTCACCGCGCTGGCGGTGGGTCCCACCGCCCAGGCGATCCCGAACCTGAACGCCGACCGCATCGACGCCTACGTCACCGTCCAGTGGACCTCGACGCGTTTCGTTGCCAAGGAGTCGGGTGGATCGATCCTGATCGACTTCGCCGAAGCAAACGTGCCCGAGCTGATGCGCAACCAAGCCGTGGTCGCGATCGCCGTGCGCGAAGAGATGGCGCAGCAGCAGCCGGAAGTCATCAAAAACTGGCTGGCTGCCCAGGACGACGCCCGCGAGTGGATCATCAACAACAGGACGGCGGCGGCCGATCTGCTCAACAACAGCGGGCTTGGCGGAAAGGCGCCGGAAATCGCCGCGGCCTACGTCGAGCACTACATCTCCAAGGTGGAACCACGGCTCAAGCCGATGTTCAAGGCTACCAAGGAGACAGTGGACCACATGTCCGAACTCGCGCTGCGTTTTGGCAGCGTCAAGAAGGGCGATATCACCTATGAGCAGCTCGTCCCGGAATTTGCGCGCGCGTAAGCGGGAATGCCATCCCACGAACTCCTAAGCAGGACCAACGTCCCCGTGTACCGCACCTGCGGTACGCGGGGACGTCCTTGTGTGTAGCTGCGGTTCGCTGTCAAGCACTTGCCCGCTGCTGCGTGGCTATCGCCTTGATAAGTTCTGTGAGATTGATTACAGGAATGCTTTGCGCGGATGATCGTCATATGACTACTACTGCCGATTCGCTCAGCGTCGACGAATCCCCGGCCTCCAAGCCCGCTGCCGGTCACCCTGGAATCCAGTCCCTCCGGGTCGCGCGGAAGGATGTCATCGCCGACGGCGTCGTGCGGTTGCGCCTTGAGGAACCGCAGAACCGCCGTGTCCCTGACTGGTCGCCGGGATCACACATCGAACTGGTGCTCCCGACCGCGCACGCCGGAGCCCTCTCGCGCCACTACTCCCTGTGCGGCGACCGCTGGGACCCGCACGCCTACGAGGTCGCCGTCCTGAACGAGCCGAACTCCAAGGGCGGCTCTCGCTACATCCACGAGCAGCTCGCGGTTGGCGACATGCTCACCGTGGGAACGCCTCGCAACAACTTCCACTTGTCCCAGGCGACCCGTTACGAATTCATCGCCGGCGGCATCGGGATCACCCCGATCATGACGATGATCGTCGCAGCCGAGCAGCTCGGCATCGATTGGCACCTGCACTACGGCGGCCGAACGCGTGCCTCGATGGCCTTCCTCGACGAGCTCGCACAGTACGGCGACAAGGTCACCATCTGGCCGCAGGACGAGCTGGGCCACCTGAACCTCACCTTCCTGGGCGAACCCGTCGACGGGGGCAGGGTCTACTGCTGCGGACCGGAGCCGCTGTTGAACGCGGTGGCCGGCGCAGCATCCGCGTGGCCGTCCTGGGCGGTGCGTTTTGAGCGCTTCGTTCCCGCAACCCTGCCGGAGCCGGTGCGGACCGAGCCGTTCGAACTGGAACTGGCACGCTCCAAGAGGTGCATCACGGTCGGGACCGATGAAACGGTGCTTTCGGCCTTGAGCGATGCCGGCGTCCCCGTGCTCTCCTCGTGCAACGAAGGCGTGTGCGGCACCTGTGAGGTCAGCGTCCTGCGGGGCACCCCGGAGCACCGTGACTCGCTGCTCAATGATGCGGAGCGGGCCAAGAACGACCGAATGTTTGTATGTGTCTCACGCGCGATCACCGATCGCCTCGTGCTGGATCTTTAGGAGCTACCCACCATGTCGACAGTGACGAAGTGCCCCGTTAACCACGGAACCATCCCGGTCCTCGACGATGACCCGTTCTCGCCGGAAATCCTGGACAACCCCCTGCCGTTCCAGGAGCGCCTGCGCGAGGCCGGCCCCGTGGTGTTCCTGTCCAAGTACAACGCATATGCGATCGGACGCTACGAGGACCTCTTGGCCGCCGTCGCGAACTGGCAGCAGCTGACCTCGGGGTCCGGCGTGGGCCTCAACGAGCCGTGGCGTGCCCGGGGCCTGCTGCAGATGGATCCGCCGGAACACGACGCACCCCGCGAGGTGTTGCAGGAGATCTTGTCCTCACGGGCTTTGCGCGCAATGAAGGACAACTGCATGGCCCGGGCCGGGTCGCTGATCGATGGACTCCTGGAGGGCACGGCGTCCGGTGGGCAGATTGAAATCGACGGGCACGGCCAGATCGGTTCGGTGTTCCCCGTCAATTTCTTCCCCGATGCCTCCGGCATTGACGAGGAGGGCCGCGAAAACCTCGTTCCTTATGCCGACCACGTCTTCAACGCTTTGGGCCCCCGCAATGATCTTGTCAAGCAGGGCGAATGCAAGGCAGCGGAATACGCCGAGTGGGCCACCGCCAAATGCCAGCGCGACGCGTTGAAGCCCGAGGGCTTCGGCGCCGACGTCTGGGCCGCCGCCGATCGCGGAGACATCCTGCACGAGCACGCCCCGCTGCTGACCCGCTCGCTACTCTCGGCCGGCGTGGACACCACGGTCTACGGCATCTCAGGGATGCTTTACGCCTTTGCCTCCAACCCGGAGCAATGGGAAACGCTGCGCAGGAACCCCGGCCTGGGACGCGTTGCGTTTGACGAATCGCTGCGCTGGGAATCCCCGGTCCAGCAGATTTTCCGCAAGACCTCGAGCGAGGTGACCATCGGCGGCAGCACCATCCCCGAGGGCAGCAGGGTCATGATGTGCTTCGCCGGAGGCAACCGCGACCCGCGGCGTTGGGAAAACCCTGACAAGTTTGACCTTTCGCGTGATCCTTCGGGGCACCTCTCCTTTGGCATGGGCGTGCACCAATGTGTGGGCCAGCATGCAGCCCGCCTCCAGGCAGCGTCGTTGCTGGAGCAACTGGTTCCCCGGATCAAGAGCATCGAGCTTGCCTCGCCGATCGAACGCCACCACAACAACACCCTGCGCGGCTGGGATTCGGTTCCGCTGCGGCTGACGCTCGCTTAGCCCGGTTCAAGGGACGCATGCCGGCGTCGGGTCGCACGCTCCCGACGCCGGCATGCGGCTTGTTGCTGTCTGCCGGCGGTCTGCGCCGGATTCCGAACATCAAGGAGCTGAACGAATGACCGCTGCCGTTGAAACCGCCGGGCTTCACCAACTGACACTGGCACAGGCCGGGCAGCTCATCGGATCAGGCCGCCTGTCCCCGGTGGAGTATGTTGAGGCGCTCATCGCGCGTGCCCAAGCCGTCGACGGGCAAGTGCAGGCATATGTCACCCGTACCTTTGAGGATGCTCTCGACGGCGCGCACGAGGCAGCCGCCGAAATAGCCTCCGGCCGGTACCGGGGTGCGTTGCACGGCATCCCTTTTGCACTGAAGGACTGCTTCAACACCGCGGGAATCCTGACCACCGGGCATTCGAGGGTTCTGGAGGACAACGTTCCGGCCCGCGACGCCACGGTGACCCGGAAGCTGCGGCAGGCCGGCGGGCTCCTGATGGGCAAGCTGGCGCTTTTCGAGTTTGCCCATGGCGGACCGTCGTTCGACGTTCCGTGGCCGCCACCGCGGAACCCCTGGAACCTGGCCCGTGTCACGGGAGGATCCTCGAGTGGTTCGGCGGCGGCAATCGCCGCGGGCATGGTGCCCGCAAGCATCGGCACCGACACCGGCGGCTCGATCCGGGTGCCCGCATCCCGCTGCGGCGTCACCGGCCTGATGCCCACCCCCGGGCTGGTGGGCCGCTCCGGGGTGATTCCCCATTCCCACACCTTCGACCGCAGCGGCCCCATGGCAAGGACCGCCGAGGACTGCGCCATCCTGCTCCAAGCAATCGCCGGCCATGACCCGGGCGACCCGGCCAGCGTGGCCCGCGAAATACCCGACTACCTCGGTGCCCTGGGCGGGGACCTGCGCGGCCTGCGAATCGGCGTGCTACGGCACAACTGGGAAGAGGAAGTCGCGGCAAGCACGGATGAACGCCACGCCATGGACGCTGCCCTCGGCGTGCTCGAAGAGCTGGGCGCCACGCTGGAGGATTGCCGGATCCGGCCCATGCAAAGCTACGGCGATATCAAGACGATCATCGCCGAAACCGAGGTGCTCAACGTGCACCAGCCCGAGCTGATGGCCCGCCCCGGGAATTTCGGCTCCGACATCCTGAGCCGCATGCTGCCGGCCGTACTGTTCACGGCCAACGACCTCATCCGGGCCGGCAGGGAACACCAGCGGGCCATCGCCGAGATGCAGGCGCTGTACGGGCGCTTCGACGCCTTCATCACCATCTGCTCGGGCGAGGCGCCGGCCTTCTCCGCGCACCACCCGCTGGCCTTCTGGAAGAATTCCAACCACTTCACCGCCGCCAATGTCACCGGCCAGCCGGTTCTCGCGCTTCCCAACGGGTTCGGGTCCGGCGGGCTTCCGCTGGGCATGCAGATCCTGGGCCGGCCCTTCGGCGAGGCGACGATCCTGCGCATCGGCCACGCGTACCAGAAGGCGACGGGGTGGCACCTGCGGCATCCCGAACTGGTCGCCGGGGCCGTTGCGCCGCCGGTGGAAGAACCCCGGTTGACGACGGGCACGTTGGGGGACGTCGATCCGGTGCTGCGCGAGGCGTGCCTGGCGGCCGCCGGCCGGGCCGGCCTGGATCTCGATGGCCGCATGCTCGAACAGTTGCTGGAGGGCGCACCGTACGCCCTCGCGATGGCCGACCGCATGCCGCGCGACCATCTGTATGGCGAGGCCCCGGCCAATGTGTTCTCGCTCCGCTCGCCCTGAAACCGCCCGCACCCGCGCTGGCCGCGAGGCGCGCGCCGGGGCGCAACCAATGAACATCGCCCCTTGAACACTTCCTCTTGAGCACCACCCCTTGACCTCGCCCATTGAGCAGCCAACATCGCACAGTGGGCGATCCATATAGAACTCCGCCGACGCGGGGACGAAGCCGGCAACGAATTGCCGCCTTGATGCCCCTCGGCCTGGCGGCCGTCGAAAGGTAAGACAAGTGAAGGAAAAGACCGAATACATGTGGCTCGTCCAGCTGGATATCCCGGAGGAGCTCGATGACGAGTTCAACCGCATCTACAACACCGAGCATGTGCCATTCATCGCCAAGGTCCCGGGTGTCCTGGGCGTCCAGCGATACGTCCTGGAACGGCCCAACGCGGGCGTGCAGCGGTACGCAACGGTTTACCGCGTGGATTCCCCGGACTTGCCGCAGACCCCGGAGTGGAAGGCCGCATCCGCACAGGGCGACTGGGCCTCGAAGATCAGGCCGCACACCTCCAATGCCTCGCTTTCCATGTTCCGGGCCATTCCCTAGCCGTGCCCGCGATTCCTGAAACCCCTTTTTTCCGAAGCAACACGAAAGTCAGGTCATGACACTCACCCTCGCCCAGGCAAATCTCGTCATCGCAAGCGCCATCGACAAAGCCAAGGAACTTGACATCAGGATCAGCGTCTCTGTCTGTGACGCCGGCGGCCGGCTGCTCGCCTTCGGAAGGATGGATGGCGGGCATTGGGGCGCCGGCTATGGCTCGCAGGGCAAGGCCGTTGCCTCAGCCGGCTTCGCCAAGCCCAGTGGCCTGCTCGCCGAGCGTGCCGCCTCGCCGATCATGTCAGGCATCGCCCAGGCCGAGGGCGGGCGTATCTTCTACGCCAAGGGCGCCGTTCCGATCTTCAGCGACGGCATCTTGGTCGGTGCCTGCGGCGTGGGCGGCGGCACCGGCGAGCAGGACGAAGAATGTGCCAGCGCGGGCGTCGCGGCGCTCCAAGGCGTCGCTGTGCTCCGGGGCTGAGCCTCCGGGCCCGGCCGCACCGGCACAGAGAACCCGTTCGACCAACACGAGAAGGAAATGCCAATGATTTACGAAATCCGTTCCTACCAGGTGGATTCGGAGAATGTGCCGGAGTTCGAGCGGCGGTTCGGCACCGGGTACGTCGACCGTGCCGCATTCTCGCCCCTGGCTGGCTTCTGGCGCACCACGGACCAGCCGCAGAGCGAAGTGATCCACGTGTGGCCCTACCAGGACCAGGCCGAGCGCACCGAGCTGCGGGCCCAGGCCGCCCAGCATCCGAACTGGCCCCCGGCAACGGGTGGATTCGTGAACCGGATGATGGCGGAGCTGGTCATCCCGTTCGACTTCGTTGAAGAGCGTGCCCCCGGCGCCATCGGACCGGTCTTCGAAATCCGGTACGACTACTTCAGAGTCTCCGAGCTTCGCGCAGCCGGTCAGGCATGGTCGGACGCGATCCGGGCGCGCAGCAGGCACGATGAGCTCGTACTGGCAGGGCGCCTGGAGTTCGGGCAGACCAACGGGATCGTTCAGATTTGGGCGCACCCAGACGAAGAGCACCGGGGACGGGCAGTCGCAGCAGCGGTGGCCACACTTCCGGTTGACGGCCCGGTGCCGCTCTCCACGGTGGTGAAGCGGTTGGCGCCCTCGGAGTTCTCTCCTCTGCAGTAGTTGGCGGAGGCCTCAGGCGGTTCCCCTTGGCACGATGCCGAGGGGAACCGCCTGCAGTTTTTCCCGCTCAGCGCGCGACTTCGAAGAGGCCGGCGGCACCCATGCCGCCGCCCACGCACATGGATATGACGACGAATTGCTGGTCTCGGCGCCGTGCCTCGAGCAGGGCGCTGCCAACCGCCCGTGAACCGGTCATTCCGTACGGGTGGCCCAGGGCGATCGCGCCGCCGTTGACGTTCATCTTTTCCGGGTCGATCCCCAGGAAATCACGGCAGTAAACCGCCTGGGAGGCGAAGGCTTCATTCAGTTCCCAGATCCCGATGTCATCAACGGTGAGCCCATGGTTCTTCAAGAGCCGTGGAACGGCTGTGACGGGACCAATCCCCATCTCATCGGGTTCGCATCCGGTCACGGCAATGCCGCAGTAATAGCCAAGTGGCGCCACGCCCAGGGACGCGGCGTAGTCGCTGTTCATCAAAACGTTCGCCGAGGCCCCGTCGGACAGCTGCGAGGCATTGCCTGCCGTCACGGTCGGATTTGCCGTGAAATCCCCGGGATTCAGTACCGTGCGGAGCCCCGCAAGAGTTTCGAGGGTGGTTCCGGCACGCACGCCCTCGTCTTGGGAGACGAGTTGCTCGAATTCCGTGACTTCACCGCTTTCCTTGTCGGTCTTCAGCGTGGTCACCCGGATCGGCGCGATCTCATCATTGAACCTGCCGCTCGCTTGGGCATTGGCTGCCCTCTGCTGGGAAGCCGCCCCCATTTGGTCCTGCGCCTTGCGGCTGATGCCATAGCGCTCGGCCACGAGCTCGGCGGTCTGCAGCATGGGCATGTAGGCGCCCGGGTGGTTGGTCTCAATCCAGGGATCGCGGCTGCGGTATTTGTTGATGTATTCGTTTTGAACCAGCGAAATGGATTCGACCCCGCCGCCAATTGCCACATTCATGGAATCCGTGAGGATCTGCTTGGCCGCCGTCGCGACCGCCATCAACCCCGACGAGCACTGCCTGTCGATGGTCTGCCCGGGAACCGTCACCGGCAACCCGGCGCGCAGCGCGCCCTGGCGGGCGACGTTGAAGCTTTGCGTTCCCTGTTGCGCGGCGGCACCCAGGATGACGTCCTCGACCAGTGCCGGGTCGATTCCCGTCTTGGCCAGTGCCGCGGCAATCGCGTGCCCGGCCAGTTCCGGGGCGGAGGTGTTGTTGAAGGCCCCGCGGTGCGCCTTGCCGATGGGGGTGCGGGCTGTTGCAACGATGGCTGCTCTGGGCATGGTGGTGCTCCTTCAGGAAGGGGGTCTTCGGCGTGTGCGGGGTGGAGCAGGACGAGCGATCTTGCCTCGGTTCAGGCGGTAGGTGCCTCGTAGAGCCGGGATACGACCTCGGCCACACAGCCTGGCTTCTTCGCCTCCCCGTTGAGCTCCTGTTCGACGGTGACCTGGACCGTTGACTGTGCCCACGTGTCCTCGCGGTCAAGAGACACCAGCTTGATCCGGCCACGCACGCGCGAGCCGACCAGGACCGGGGCCGGGTACCGGACCTTGTTCGATCCGTAATTCACGCCCATGGACAGCCCGTCGATGCGGTACGTGTCGAACATGAACCCGGAGACCAGTGAGAGGGTCATGTAACCGTGCACCAGGGTGGTGCCAAACGGGCCCGAGGCCGCACGCTCAGTGTCGACGTGGATCCACTGGTGGTCGTTGGTCACCTTGGCGAACGCATTGATGTCTCCCTGGGTGATGGTGCGCCATTCGGTGACGCCGATTTCCTCACCCACATACCGTGCGAAGTCGTCGATGCCGCTGAAGATCCTCATGCTTTCGGTCCGCCCGCCACGTACAGCACCTGGCCGGAGACGAATCCGGCATTCTCGGAGGCGAAGAAGGACACGGCGTTGGCGATGTCCGCGGGCTTGCCGGTGCGGCGCACGGGGATCGCCGCGGCGGCCTTGGCCGTGAAGTCCTCGAAGCTCACGCCCATGCGCGCGGCCGTGGAGGCGGTCATCTCGGTTTCGATGAAGCCCGGGGCGATCGCGTTGGCGGTGACGCCGAAGGGGCCCAGTTCCAGGGAGAGGGTCTTGGTGAATCCCTGCAGCCCAGCCTTTGCCGCCGAGTAGTTGGCCTGGCCGCGGTTGCCCAGGGCCGAGGTGCTTGAGAGGTTGATGATGCGTCCCCACTTGGCCTCGACCATGTGCTTCTGGGCGGCGCGGGCGACCAGGAAGGATCCGCGCAGGTGCACGTTCATGACCAGGTCCCAGTCGGACACCGCCATCTTGAAGAGCAGGTTGTCGCGGATGATGCCTGCGTTGTTGACCACCACCACGGGAGGGCCCACCTCGTCGGCGGTGCGGGCGACGGCGGCCTCGACGGCGGCCTCGTCCGAGATGTCCGCGACGATGCCGATGGCCCGGTGGCCGGCTGCGGTCAGCTCGGAGGTAAGGGCATCAAGCCCCGCCTTGTCGAGGTCGATCGCTGCGATGTTGAATCCATCGGATGCAAGGCGCCGGGCAATCTCGGCGCCGATGCCGCGTCCTGCTCCGGTGACCAGTGCCGTGCGCTGTTGTTCAGTCATGATGAAACCTGTTTCCTTACTCGTGGGTGAAGTCGCTGCCTGTCCCTGTCCGTCTAGCGGTACGTGACCCAGGAACGGGGAAGATGGCCATGGTCGTTGAATGTCACCATCGTCTTCCCGGATGAACCGGTCACGATCTTGGTGACCCCGGAATTTACGGTGACCCGGTTGAGTGCGAGCCATTGGGGAAATCCGCCGTTGAGAAGCCGGGCCGCTGCCCAGGCAATGGCGCCCGAGCTCGAGACGACCACTGCGTCCTGACCCGATCCGAGCCCTTCGACTGCGTTGTCGAGGGCCGTGTCGATCCGCTGTGTGAACGCAGAAAACGACTCCAGGTAATCGGCGTCGTGGTCGTTGGAGGCCCAGCGGGCAGAGGCTTTCTCGAGCAGTCGCTGGAAGGCCCTCGAATCGGTTTTTGCGCCGGGATCGTCCTCAGGATAGGCGTTCAGCAGATCGGATGCGTTGAATTCGTCCCACCCCGGATCGACCACGGGGGGAGTGTCCCAGCCGGCAGCCTCGATGAGTCCCTGTACCGTCTGGCGCTGGCGTTTCATGCCGCCGCTGACGACGCGGGTGGGAGATGTACCAGCCCGCATCAAGTAGGTGCCGAGGGCTTGGCTCTGGTTCTTGCCGCGTGCCGACAGCCGGTCGTAGTCCTCGGTGCCGAATGATGCTTGTCCGTGCCGGACCAAATAGAGAACACTCACAGTCCCGACCGTAGCCAACGGGCCGGCCGGGAACCACCCCTTGCAGGCTATCGGGGTGCCAGCAGGATGCTTGCACTACCCGTGGAGCGCCCCGGGATCCTCGGCGTCCTCTTTGTCGGTGAATGCCATTAGTTCGGCCAGAACCGTGTGCAGGGCCGGTGCGTTGTCGCCGGATCGCCAGGCGGCCCGCAGGTCAACATCGGGCGAGGACTCGGTTAGCCGGGCGAAGGCCACTTGGGTGGAATCTGCGTAGCGGGCGACCGAAGCCAATGTCAGGTGGCAGCCAACCTCGGCGCCCACGAGGGCCAGCGCCGTCTGGGTATCGGGTGCAACCTGGGCAAGATCCGGTGAAAAACCAGCCGCACGGGACATGAGGCGCAAGCGGTCATCCAAGACGGCACCTTCATGCGGAGGCAGGGTGACAAATGGCTGATCCTTGAATCGTGCAATGGACAGTTCGGGCTCTCCGGCGAGCGGATGCGTGTCCGGCAGCGCCATCAGCAGGGAGTCAGGCATGACGACCTCGGTGGAAATTTCCGGCGGTGCGAAGTCCCACCTGCCGAGCGCGATGTCGGTCTCGCCGTGCTCGAGGCGGCGCATGGCCGACTGGCCAAAATGCTGGCTCGAGAGTTCGAGCCGGATTCCCGGGTGCAGCAGGCGTATGGCGCGTGCCAGCCTCGCGACGAGCCCGTGGGTGGAGATGCCGGCGAAGTCGATCCGGACGAGTCCAACCTGTCCGTGCGCTGCCGACTTGACGGCAACTTCGGCACGGCGGGCCGCGTCCAGAACCTCGCGGGCTGCTGGAACCAGGGCCTGTCCGCTGGCAGTCAGCGTCACCGACCGTGTGTTGCGCTCGAAAAGCAGGGTTCCCAGCTCGGTCTCAAGCTGCTTAATGGTTCGGCTCAGTGGCGGCTGCGCGATATGAAGCCGGGCCGCGGCCCGGCCGAAGTGGAGCTCCTGGGCCACCGCGAGAAACGCTTGAAGCTGGTTGATTTGCATGATGGAAGGCCATTTCATTGCCCGATTATTGCAAACAGGGTATCAGTGAACCCTCGGATTCGAGCCAGGCGTGGTCCGCCGTCGGGCATGCCAGGGCCTGCTACGAAACAGCGGTGCAGTACGCCGCCCAGCGCCGGCAGTTCGGCGGCACCTGGCCGCCTCGCAGATCGTGCAGGAACGCCTGGCCCGCATGCACTCGGAACTGGCCACCATGCAACTCATGGTGATGCAGATGACCAGGCTGGACGAGGAAGGCGTGCTGACCCTGCGCAGGCCTCGCTCGCCAAGTTCACCTGACCCGCACAGCCCGGTCCATCGCCTCCAATGCCCGCGACCTGCTCGGCGGTAACGGCATCCTTCTGGCCAACCGCGTGGCC
>NZ_JAFNLL010000072.1 GCF_017368795.1 Arthrobacter cavernae
TGCGCAGGCCTCGCTCGCCAAGTTCACCTGACCCGCACAGCCCGGTCCATCGCCTCCAATGCCCGCGACCTGCTCGGCGGTAACGGCATCCTTCTGGCCAACCGCGTGGCCCTGCCGCGGCAATCACAGCTGGCCCAAATCTGCCACCCATTTCATCGTCGGAAAAGGCCGTCGGTCCCACGGCGTTGGAGGAGATCAGACAGGAATTCAGTTGATTGCCTCGATGCCCTGCCGTTTGAGTTCTTCCAGGTGGCTCCGCATGTTGTGAAGCACCTCGGGGGAGTGCGGCTGCCAACCCAGGATCTCGTCAACTACCCGCAGCGGCTCTCGGGTGCGGTAGGCCCTCGTGGTGTGCCCCGGACTTCTTGTCGGTCAGATTGGGGTCATCCTCAAAGGAGCCAGTGGGTTCCACACGGTTGACTCGGCCTGGTCCCTCGCCCATCCCAAGCTCCGCTCCCCAAATGACAGCATCCAAGGTTGCTGTCAGGTCGACGTAGTTCGCCCCTTTTTCGCTCCCCAAAATTCGAGCTATGGCCGGGTTTCAGCAAGTCCCCAGGCTTCAGGTAGGCCTTCGTGCCGTGATGAAAGGGCCCGGGGTCCCCTTGAACGTCTGATCGCTCCAGGGATAGCATGCCGGCACTGACGTCGATCACTTCGAGGGGACGGCCAAGGGCGAGACAACTGCAGAGGGGTCATCAGCGGAGCTGATGGTCGACCTGATCATCTCCCTGGACGGGTACGCCTCGGCCGAGGGATGGCCCGGCTTCTGGGGCCTGGAGGGGCCGGAATGCCTGGCGTGGCTCGAACGGGAGGGCGAGAAGGACTACACCTTCCTGATGGGGTCGAACACGTATCGGCTGATGTCCGCCATGTCAGCGGAGGCGGCGGCCGAGGACTCGGGATTCTCCGAGGCCGAAGGGGCCAGCCTGACCGGCCTTGCCGCCGTGCCCAAGGTGGTTTTCTCCTCCACCCTGCAGGCGCCCTGACGTGGCCGAACTCGGAACTGGTCACCGGGGACGCGGTGGAGGCCGTGAGGGAGATGAAACGGAGCAGGACCGGGACCTTGAGCACCCTCGGCAGCCTCAGCCTCTGCCGCTCGCTGCTGACCGCCGGCCTCGTGGACAGGTTCCGCTTGGTGGTCTTCCCTGTGATCACGGGCCGCACCGGGCGGGAACGGATCTACGACGGCTATCCGGATGTCGCGCTTGAGATGGTGGACAGCAGGACCTTTGACGGCAGGCTCCAGCTGCTTGAGTACGTCCCCACCGTGCTCAGCGGTCCGCCGGGCAGCTCACCCAGGTGACTAGCGCAGATCCAGAGGGGATGCGACTACGACATGAGGTTGACGACCACGACCACGGCCGACCCGAGCACGAGCCCGATTGCACCTATCCCGTCGTCGTGATGGGGCAACCGATTGCCACGCCCGCTAAGATTGGTCTGCCGGGCGTATGCCCACATGACTCAAGAGCAAGGAATGCTGATATGGCAGGGACGTTTTTCCAGGTTGTTGTCCGCTACACGGTGAAGCCCGGGGAAACGGATACGGTCCTGCGGCTACTGGGCGAGATGGCCTCGGCCACGCGTTCGGAGGAGGCGAATCTTGCGTACGACTTCTTCCAGGGTGCGGAGGACCCGGCGCAGATCGTGATCTTGGAGCGGTATCGTGATGCCGCTGGCTTTGCCGCCCACCGCGAGTACGAGCATTTCGAGCGCATCGGCGTTTCGCAGATCATCCCGCGGTTGGCGGGCCGCGCCATCCAAACCTTCGAGAACGCCGCGGATTCGTAGCTTCAATGGCCCCGGGCGCGCAGCACGCGCCGGAGGATGGCGGTTCCTTCGACGGTACGGAGCTACTCGGCGGACGGCCGTCGTCGTTGCTGTTTCGTCGTCGAGCGCTGTTTCTTTGCGGTGAGGCGCCGGCCGTTCGAGCCCCGGGTGGGTTTCGTGGCGCGGCGACGGGCAGCTTCAGGTACAAGGCCGTCCGCCACGAGGCCGGCGAGCTTGGCTAGGAGCGTGGGTCGGTAGTCGTTAAAACGCCGGACGAA
>NZ_JAFNLL010000073.1 GCF_017368795.1 Arthrobacter cavernae
GGCTGCGCGGCTGCAGGCTGCGCGGCTGCGGGAGGCACGGCGGCGGCCGCCTGGGTGGCAGGGGCCGGCTGGCCCGCCTGGGCCGCCGGCACGGCACCGCCCGGCGTCACCGGGCTCCAGGCTGCGGGCTTGCTTTCCTTGGGGGCGCGGGGGGCCTTGGGCTCTTTGGGTGCCGCCGGCTTCCGGCTGGGCACGGCGGCATCGCGGGCCACCAGGTGCGCCGGGGTCTCGGTGCGGCCCTTGAAGTCGCTGGACAGCCACGGAAGGCGTGGCGCGAAGACCGTGGCGAGCAGGAGCCCAAGGGAACCGATAAGGCCCAGGAGGGCGCTGCCCGTGAAGAACGACGCCGTGGCGAGGAAGAACAGGGCCATGGCAAAGGACGCGGTCACTGACGCGAACTGGTCCACCGACAGGGAACCGATGCGCACCACGGCGTCCGGCTGCAGGCGGCGGGCCACGAACAGGGCGGCAACGATGAGGGGCAGGATGATGCCGATGCCCAGGAAGAAAAGGTTGTTGACGTTCCACAGGTTGTAGCGGCCGCCGAGCATGGGCAGCAGCGAGGCGACGAAAAGGAGCAGTGTGGACCCGAAGACCATGAGGTCGCGGATGGTGAAGGGGCCCAGCACGGCGTCGTACTTTGCCGGCGCACCGGCACCCCCGGCCGCGGGCCCGGTTCCGGCCGCGGGCCCGGTTCCGGCCGCGGGCCCGGTTCCGGCCGCGGGCCCGGTTCCGGCGGCCGGTCCGCTTCCAGCTCCCGCTTCGGGTGCCGTTCCGTGCGGATTCGCACCTTTGTTCGGGCCTAGGCTGAGCTGGTTCATGTGTATCTCCTTCGTGCGGCGGCGCCTTACACGGGCTGGTCCGGTGGCTGCCCCGGGCTGTTTCCCGCGGCTGGC
>NZ_JAFNLL010000074.1 GCF_017368795.1 Arthrobacter cavernae
GGCCGGTCCGCTTCCAGCTCCCGCTTCGGGTGCCGTTCCGTGCGGATTCGCACCTTTGTTCGGGCCTAGGCTGAGCTGGTTCATGTGTATCTCCTTCGTGCGGCGGCGCCTTACACGGGCTGGTCCGGTGGCTGCCCCGGGCTGTTTCCCGCGGCTGGCCGGTGCCCGGTCGGTGCGTCTCAAGATGTCTTCAGCCTATGCCACGCCCCTGACGGTGTTCCAGCGGATGGACCCCTGATCCTCCATGGGCGAAACCGGCTGCCGGCAATACTTCCGCCGCCGCCGTGGACGTCATGAAACGCATATTTCAGCGCAGCGGCGCCATTCGGCGCTAAAAATCGACCGTTCGCTGGCGGCTTTGTGACAAGGCACACGTAGGACCTCCTTGAAGCGCTAGTGTTTATGGCGGACAGCACTCTGCGGAACTTCCGCGGGACCGCACGACGCCGTGACCCCGGCGGCGGTCCGGCCGGCGGCCTCCGCGCAGCAGAAGATCGATGAATAATGAGGTTCACCATGTCTCAGGACACCACCGGATCCCCGGCGCCCGCTGCAGCCACGTCGGCTGGACACGACCAGGCCCCGCACGTCGAGGCCCTCGAAAACCTTCTCCACGAGGACCGCAAGTTCGCCCCCTCGCAGGAGTTCGCCGCCAACGCTGTGGCGACCGCGGCCGACTACACCGAGGCCGCGGCGGACCGCCCCGCATTCTGGGCCAGGCAGGCCCGCGAACTCCTCACCTGGGACAAGGACTTCACCGACGCCCTTGACTGGTCCAACCCGCCGTTCGCCAAGTGGTTCGTCGGCGGCGAAATCAACGCGGCCTACAACGCGCTGGACCGCCACGTCGAAAACGGTCTTGGCGACCGCGTTGCGATCTACTTCGAGGGCGAGCCCGGCGACACCCGTTCCTACACCTACGCGCAGCTGACCGAAGAGGTCAAGAAGGCCGCCAACGCCTTCGAAGCGCTTGGCGTGGCCAAGGGCGACCGCGTGGCCGTGTACCTGCCCATGATCCCGGAGGCCGTCATCACGATCCTGGCGTGCGCCAGGATCGGCGCCGTGCACTCCGTGGTGTTCGGCGGATTCTCCGCCGACGCCCTGCGCTCACGCATTGATGATGCCGAGGCCAAGCTGGTGGTCACCGCCGACGGCACGTACCGCCGCGGCAAGCCCAGCCCACTCAAGCCCGCCGTCGACGAGGCGTTGTCCAAGGAAGGCCACACCGTCGAAAACGTCGTGGTGGTCAAGCGCAACGGCGAGGCCGTCAACTGGGTCGAGGGACGCGACCTCTGGTGGGACGACACGGTGGAGGCGGCATCCGCCGAGCACACCGCCGTCGGGCATGACTCCGAACACCCGCTGTTCATCCTCTACACCTCCGGCACCACCGGCAAGCCCAAGGGCATCCTCCACACCACCGGGGGCTACCTCACCCAGGGCGCGTACACGCACAAGGCCGTGTTCGATCTCCACCCGGAGACGGACGTGTACTGGTGCACGGCCGACGTCGGCTGGATCACCGGCCACTCCTACGTCGCCTACGCCCCGCTCATCAACGGCGCCACGCAGCTCATGTACGAGGGCACCCCGGACTCCCCGCACCAGGGCCGCTGGTGGGAGCTGATCGAGAAGTACAAGGTCTCCATCCTGTACACCGCCCCCACGGCCATCCGCACCTTCATGAAATGGGGCCGCGAAATCCCGGCCAAGTATGACCTGTCCTCCATCCGCGTGCTCGGTTCGGTGGGCGAACCCATCAACCCCGAGGCCTGGATGTGGTACCGCGAGGTCATCGGCGGCAACGGCGGCGCCAAGGAAAACCCGGCACCGATCGTGGACACCTGGTGGCAGACCGAAACCGGCGCACAGATGATCGCGCCGCTGCCTGGCGTTACCGCCACCAAGCCCGGCTCCGCGCAGGTGCCGCTGCCCGGCATTGCCGTGGATGTGGTGGACGACGCCGGCGCATCCGTGCCCAACGGCGAAGGCGGCTACCTCGTGATCCGCGAACCGTGGCCGGCCATGCTGCGCGGCATCTGGGGCGACCCGGAGCGCTTCAAGGACACCTACTGGTCCCGTTTCGAGGCCATGTACTTCGCCGGCGACGGCGCCAAGAAGGACGAGGACGGCGACGTCTGGCTCCTGGGCCGCGTGGACGATGTCATGAACGTCTCCGGCCACCGCCTCTCGACCACCGAGATCGAATCCGCGCTGGTGTCGCACCCGTCCGTGGCCGAGGCCGCGGTGGTGGGCGCCGCGGATGAAACCACCGGCCAGGCCGTGGTGGCGTTCGTGATCCTGCGCGGGGACGCCGTCAACAAGGGCGAGGAAACCGTCCTGGAACTGCGCAACCACGTGGGCAAGGAAATCGGCCCGATCGCCAAGCCCAAGCAGTTGCTCATCGTCCCGGAACTGCCCAAGACGCGGTCCGGCAAGATCGTCCGCCGCCTGCTCAAGGACATTGCCGAAGGCCGCGAATCCGGCGACGCCTCCACCCTGGCGGATCCGTCGACCATGGTCCAGATCGCGGAGTCGCTGCGCAAGTAAGAGTCGCTGCGCAAGTAGCAGTCAACGCCCGACGGCGCCGCCCCACCTGATGGTGGGGCGGCGCCGTCGGGCGATATCAGCTACAGCACCACCTCGAACACCACCGCGAACTCCGCAGGCCGCACGCCCAGCCAGTACTTCTCCAGCACCCCTGGACCGCAGGCTCCCGTGCCCACACCGTGCATGGCGGTGTCCAGGTACAGGTACGTGTTGCCGTCCGGACGCAGCCCGGGCCGGTGCGTGGCGGCTTCCAGTGCATCCTGGCCGTACGGGCGGACGGTCAGGAAGAACGGTTCCCCGGTCACGCTGAGCCGGGCTTCGCCGACGTCGATTCCGGCCGAGCGGACGCCGGAGCGGGCACCGGATTCCTGCGGACGCACGTAGTCGGCAGCGTCGGGACCGTCCACCGGCATGGAGAACCAGCCCAGCCGGGTTCCCTGGCCGGTATCCGGATAGGCCTGGTGCGGGCCGTTCCCGAACCAGTCCACGTCGCCGGGCCGGCCGCCAAGGACGAGTTCGACGCCGATCCGGGCCCACACGGCCGCCTCTGCGGCCGCGCGGCCTCCACCCGAGCCGCCGGGCCAGTCGCCGTCGGGCACAAGTTCGGTGCGCAGTGCCACCCGCGCACCGTCGCTGGACCAGCGGAACGTCGCGAAGACGCCGAACTGCTTGTCCGCGGCACCGTACCGGACACGGACAATCGCGGCCTCGCCCCCTTCGTCCGACGGCGCCGAGGAAATCCCCAGCAGCCGCGCGTGCATGCGGCCCAGTCCTGCGGCAGCCCACAGCTCCGCCTGGGAGGGGGTGCCGGGACGTTCGAAGTCGTGGCCATGGTCGTTGTCCGTCAGGGCGCGGGCCAGGTTCAGGCGAAGGCCCAGCACCGGAATCCCGCCGAGCCGAACGGGCTGCCCTGTCACCCGATCCAGGACCAGCGGCCCCAGTTCAAGGGAGTCTTCGCCGAGGGCCACCGCGGACGACGCCGGAACGGGCAACAGCCCGCTCAGGTTCAGTGCCGCTTGTCCCCAGGCGAGCTCGTGCCCGGCGTCCGCCCAGGCCGTCTCGGAGGCGAGGACGGCGCTGACGGTGAGCACCGCCGTCGTGCCCGCAGCACGTTCCACCAGGCCCGCGGGCAGCCCAACCACGGCTTCGTCCCCGGGAGCCAGCGGCGGAACGTCCGCCTCACCGGATTCGCGGAGGTCCCCGCCCTGTGCCGATTCAGGCTGTGTGGACCCATGCGGTGCCGATTCAAGCTGTGCAGATTCAAGCCGCCAGCGGAACGTGATCCCCGTGGTGTCCGCGAAGTCGAACATGTTCCGGACAGTGAAGCCGGACCAGTCCTGGGCGACAGTGATGCGCAGCGGTTCGATCACCTTCTTGAAATCCAGCAGCCCGGGCCGCGGGTTCAGATCCGCGTCCACGAGCCCGTCTGTGACGAAGTTGCCGTCGTGCACTTCCTCCCCGAAGTCGCCGCCGTACACGAAAAACTCCCTGCCGTCCGGGCCCTTGCGGGTGATGCCGTGCTCGATCCATTCCCACACGAAACCACCCATGAGCCGCGGGTGGGCCTCGAACAGCTCCTGGTATTCGCTCATCCCGCCGGGGCCGGTGCCCATGGCGTGCACATATTCGCACAACACGAACGGCATGGCCCGCCGCCGCGCGTCCAGGGCCGGGTCCGCCAGGGGCGGCTCGATCCCCTGCCCGATCAGCGCCGTCTCCGACTGGTCCGCGTACATGCGCGAGTAGACGTCCACGTACGGGCAGCTCCAGTCGCCCTCGTAGTGGATAGGCCGCGACGGATCGCGCTCCTTGGTCCATTGCGACATCGCGGCGAGGTTGCTGCCTGTTCCGGCCTCGTTCCCAAGGGACCACATGATGACGCTGGGGTGGTTCTTGTCCCGCTCGACGGTGCGGCGCATCCGGTCCAGCAGCGCCGGCTTCCACTGCGGATCGTCGCTGGGGTTCCGG
The DNA here is from genome assembly GCF_017368795.1 of Arthrobacter cavernae. Classification (GTDB taxonomy): domain Bacteria; phylum Actinomycetota; class Actinomycetes; order Actinomycetales; family Micrococcaceae; genus Arthrobacter; species Arthrobacter cavernae. The sequence continues at coordinate 4,519 of NZ_JAFNLL010000074.1, forward strand.
TTCCAGCCCGAACTGACGAAGCCGTGGGTTTCCAGGTCGCACTCCAGCACCACATAGAAGCCGAGTTCGTCGGCCAGTTCCAGGAACCGGGGGTGAGGCGGGTAGTGCGAGGTGCGGATGGCGTTGATGTTGTGTTGCTTCATAAGCCGGAGTTCGCGTTCGAGCCGCTCATGGGGCACGGCCCGGCCCAGCTTCGGATCGTGCTCATGCCGGTTGACGCCGCGCAGCAGGATGCGACGGCCGTTCACCTTGAACTGGGCATCCTCAATGGCGATGCTCCGGAAGCCGGCGTTCAGCGTGACGGTTTCGCCCGCAGTGCTGACCGTCACCTTATAGAGCCGCGGCGCCTCCGCCGTCCAGGGTTCGACGCCGGGAATCCTCACCTCGGTGCCGGACGCCGTCGTGATCCCCAGTTCCGGAACCTGCACGACGGCGTCAACCGCCTCCCCGGCACGGCTCGCCTCGACCCGCAGCACGCCCTCGCCGGTGCGGTGGTCAAAATCGGCGTGGACGAAGACGTCATCGACGCCTTCAGCCGGACGGGCCTGCAGCGTGACGTCGCGGAAGATGCCCGGCAGCCACCACATGTCTTGGTCCTCGACATAGCTCGCGGCGGAGAACTGGGCCACGCGCACGGCCAGTAGGTTGCGGCCCGGGCGCAGGATCCCGGTCACGTCGAATTCATGGGCCAGCCGGCTCCCACGGGTTGTCCCCAGGCGGGTGCCGTTGAGCCAGACGGTCCCGGCAGAGTCGACGCCGTCGAACCTCAGCAGGGCGGCGGGGAAGAACTCTTCGCCGGCGTCGAACTCCACCAGGAAATCCCCCACCGGGTTGGCGTCCGGTACATAGGGGGGCTCCACCGCGAAAGGGTACTGGACGTTGGTGTACCAGGGCGCGCCGTGGCCGTGCATCGGCCAGCTGGACGGAACGGGGAGATCGGCGAAGCCTTCGGGGATCCCGTACAGCTGCTCGCCGGCGTTCCCGCCCTGCCAATCGTCGTCGGGGGCCTCCCGCGCACCGGCAGAGAGCCGGAATTTCCACGTCCCGTTAAGCAGCCGGAGTGGAGCGTCGCTGCGCAGGAAGGCCCGCGGCGGCAGGCTGCCCTGGGACGGGCCGGGATCGGAGAGCTCGTTGACGTAGTCCTCAGCCAGGCTGAGGTCCGTCTCGGTGTGCTGCCGGGTGGTGGGGGCGTAGTGGGCCAATGAATGCTTCCTCGGAGTCGTATGGCCTGGGCGAGGGCCGCAATGGTGCGCAGCGGCCTTCGCGGGATCAGGGCAAGCCTAACCCCGAACACCACTCTTGGCGATACATTTTGTTGTTTTTAGTTATCTAATGTTCATTTCTGACGCAAAAGGTGTTACTGTGTGACGCATCCCACATGGGGCACTTTTCAAAGGAGAGAACATGCCAGCATCGATTGATCCCTTCGCCCGGCCGGACCGCCGGACCATCCTCAAGTCCCTCGCAATTGGCGCCGCAGGCGTAGCAGGAATCCCCTTGCTCGCGGCGTGCACCGGGGGTACGGGGCCTGGAGGAGGCCCTGCCGCAAGCTCCGGGCTGACCTTCGGTTCCAGCGCCTCGGACGAGGTCCCCAAGAATGCCTACAAGGCCGTGACCGACGCCTTCGAGAAGAAGACCGGCAAGAAGGTTGCCACCAACGTCGTCCCGCACAACGACTTCCAGAACAAGATCAACTCCTACCTGCAGGGCTCCCCGGACGACACCTTCACCTGGTTCGCCGGGTACCGCATGCAGTTCTACGCCGGCAAGGGCCTGCTTGCCCCGATTGACGATGTCTGGGAAAAAATCGGCGGCAACTACTCCGATGCACTGAAGAAGGCCTCCACGGGACCGGACGGCAAGATGTACTTCGTCCCCAACTACAACTACCCCTGGGGCTTCTTCTACCGCAAGAGCCTCTGGGCAGAGAAGGGCTACGAGGTTCCGGCGACCTTCGACGCCCTGAAGACCCTTTCCGCAAAGATGAAGTCGGACGGCCTCATACCGATCGGCTTCGCGGACAAGGATGGCTGGCCGGCCATGGGCACGTTTGACTACATCAACATGCGCCTCAACGGCTACCAGTTCCACGTGGACCTTTGCGCGCACAAGGAATCCTGGGACCAGAAGAAGGTCAGCGATGTCTTCGACACCTGGAAAGCCCTCCTGCCGTTCCAGGATCCGGGTGCACTCGGCCAGACCTGGCAGGACGCCGCCAAGTCCCTCGGTTCCAAGAAGACCGGCATGTACCTGCTGGGCTCGTTCGTGACCCAGCAGTTCACGGATCCAGCTGTGCTCGCCGACATCGACTTCTTCCCGTTCCCGGAAATCGCCGTCGAGGGCCGCGACGCTGTCGAAGCCCCGATCGACGGGCTCCTGCTCTCCAAGAAGGGCGGCCAGAACCAGGCCGCACGCGACTTCATGGCCTTCATGGGCACTGCCGAGGCACAAAACGCCTACGCCTCAGTGGATGCTTCGAACATCCCCACGGCCAAGGGTGCGGACCTTTCGAAGTTCACGCCGTTGAACAAAAAGACCGCGGACGTCATCGCCAACGCGAAGCACATCAGCCAGTTCTTCGACCGCGACGCCCTCCCGGCAATGGCCAACAACGTCATGATCCCCGCCCTGCAGTCGTTCATCAAGGACGGCACCATCGATGTCAAGAACCTCGAAGCGCAGGCCAAGGCGCTGTACGCAGCACAGTAGCAAGGACGCACCCAATGAGCATTACATCCCAACAAACGGCGCGGGCATCCGCGTCCAGGGCCACCGGCGGCCCGCCGCGGACAGGCCGCGGCCGGGTCCGGCGCCTGACCAAGCGGGACAGGATCGTCTTGTCCGTCATGGTCGGCATCCCCACGCTGATCCAGCTGGTCTTCGTCTGGCTGCCCACCGTAATGTCCATCGGGCTGAGCTTCACCCGCTGGAACGGCCTGGACCTCAACGACATCAAGGCCGCGGGCACCGACAACTACCAGTTCATAGCCCAGGACTACCCGCCGTTCTGGCCCGCAATGCAGCACAACCTCCTCTGGCTGGTATTCCTGGCGCTCGTTGCCACACCGTTGGGGCTGCTGCTGGCGGTGCTGCTGGACCAGAACATCCGTGGCAGCAAGATCTACCAGAGCATCTTCTTCGCTCCCGTCATGCTGTCGCTGGCCCTCGTGGGCATCATCTGGCAGTTGTTCTACCAGAGGGACAATGGCCTGCTGAACTTCCTCCTCGGAACCGCGGGCACGCCCCAGGCCGTGGACTGGTTCGGCGATTCCTCGGTGAACATCTGGGCCGCAATGGTCGCGGCCACCTGGCGGCATGCAGGTTACGTCATGCTGCTCTACTTGGCCGGGCTCAAAGGCGTCGACCCCAGCCTGCGCGAGGCCGCCTCGATCGACGGCGCCAACGCCTTCCAGACGTTCTTCAGCGTGGTCTTCCCGGCCCTGCGCCCGGTGAACATCGTGATAGTGGTCATCACCATCATTGAATCCCTCCGTGCGTTCGACGTCGTCTACGTCATCAACCGCGGCACGAACGGCCTGGAGCTCCTGAGCGCCCTGGTCATCCAGAACCTTGTGGGCGAGGGACAGGTGATCGGCGTCGGATCTGCCCTTGCGGTGGTCTTGCTGTTCATCTCGCTGGTCCCGATCGTCTTCTACCTCAGCCGCACCTTCGGCAAGGAGAACAAAGCATGAGCACCACCCTGCAAAAGACGCCGACGGGGGCCGCTGCACGTCCTGGCAGCAAGCCCAAGCGCCACTACGGCACGCATATCTTCCTCAGCGTCATGGCAGTCATGTGGCTGATCCCGTTGGGATGGTCGCTGTACACGGCGCTGCGGCCCGTCGCGGCAACCAATGAGCACGGCTATTTCAGTTTCGCCGGACCGTTCAATTTCGACAACTTCATCCAGGCCTGGAACCAAGGCGGCTTCGCTAAGTACTTCTGGAACTCTGTCATCATCACGGTCCCCGCCGTGATCCTGACGCTGCTGCTCGCCTCGATGATGGCCTTCGCCGTCAGCCGGGTCAGCTGGAAGTTCAACATCACCCTGCTTATCATGTTCACGGCCGGAAACCTCCTGCCTCCGCAGGTTCTGGCTGCGCCTCTGTTCGAGATGATGAAACACTTCGAGGTTCCGTACTCCGTTAGCGACTCCGGCAACATGCTTAACACGTACATAGCGGTGATCGCTGTGGACACGGCCTTCCAGATCGGCTTTTGCACCTTCGTGCTGTCCAACTATATGAAGGCCTTGTCCCCGGACCTGACCGAGGCGGCCCTCGTGGACGGCGCAGGGATCTGGCGGCAGTACTGGGAAATCATCATGCCACTGTGCCGGCCTGCGTTCGCGGCGCTGGGCACCCTGGAAGTCATCTTCATCTACAACGACTTTTTCTGGCCGTTGTTGTTCATCCAGAGCGGAGACCGCCTCCCGATCACCACAGCCATCAACAATCTGCAGGGACAGTTCTTCAACGACTACAACCTTCTCGCGGCTGGTGCGGTCATCACTGTGATCCCCACGCTGATCATCTACCTGGTGCTCCAGCGCCAGTTCGTTGCGGGCCTGACGCTGGGATCCAGCAAGGGATAGGCAATGATTGGTTGTACCCGCAACTCCGAAAGGTGATCCATGCTCCAGGCAGCCCGCCACACCGCCATTGTCGACGCCGTCCAGCGCGAGCGGGTTGTCCGCGTCTCGGATCTGGCACAGGCCCTCGGCGTCTCGGCCATGACGGTGCGCCGGGACATCGAGAGCCTTGAGGACGCCGGCCTGGTGGAGCGCATCCACGGCGGTGCCAAGCTGCCCGGAGACGCCCGCACCCATGAGCCCGGCTTCGAGCTCAAGTCCACGCAGCGCACGGACGAGAAGCATGCCATCGCGGTGGAGGCCGCAAGCCTTGTCCGTGAAGACATGGCGGTCGGGCTCAGCGCAGGAACCACCACCTACGCGCTGGCCAAGGAGCTTGTGGGAGGCCCGCGGATCACTGTGGTGACCAACTCGGTGCGCATCGCCGATGTCTTCCAGGCCGGCTCCTCCATGGGTCCGGGGCGGATGGGCTCCACGGTGATCCTCATCGGCGGCGAACGCACGCCGTCGGACGCCCTCGTGGGGCCGATCGCCACCGGGGCGCTCAAGCAACTGCACCTGGATATCCTGTTCCTTGGCGTCCATGGGATGGACGCCAAGGCAGGGTTCACCACGCCCAACATGCTGGAAGCGGAAACGGACCGCGCGTTCATTGGCGCGGCGCGGAGCGTGGTGGTCCTCGCGGACCACAGCAAATGGGGCACGGTGGGCATCGCCTCGATCGCCGCGCTGGAGGACGCCGACGAACTGATCACCGATGCCAAACTTGGCGAGGAAGCCCGCCGGGTGCTCTCCGAGGGTGTCGGAAAGCTGCGGATCGCGGCGGCAGACTGAGGACCCACAGCGCGGCCAATGCGCTAAACAGTCGCCGCCAGATGGTCGATGGCCAGCTTGAAGCCATGGATGCCGGCACCAATAATCACCGCGGTGGAAACTGAAGACAAGAGGGAGGATCGGAACTCCCCCAGCTGATTCGGGCGGCAGGCAACAACTTCGATGACAGGAGAGCGGACGCCGGCCAGGGCGTCGCGCAACGCCACCGATGAGTGCACAGCTTCTCCTGCGCCAATGACAATCCCGCGCACTGACGCATCAGCGTTTAGGACGGCATGGATAATGCCCGCTTCGTCTGCGGACTGCACACAGTGGGCGGTGAAACCGTGCGCTGCCGCGGAGAAGCCCAGGTATGCCCGGGCGGTCATCACGAAGGAGCCGTGGTCATGCCGCTCCTCGGGTTCCTGCGGGAGTCCGGCAAGAACGAGTATGGTGCCACGCGTGCCCCGAGCAGACCCTCCAAGGGGAGCAGACCCTCCAAGGTGCCGTGATGGCCCGGAACGCCCGCATCCTGCAGGTCCGCCGGATTCCGTCGGGCCGGAAAGGAGTGCCACTGGGCACCCCGCCCGAGGGCCAGTTCGGATGCCGCCGCCGACGGAACATAGCCGAGATCTGCCGCGGCTTCCAGGACTCTCTTCCGGGTCGCGGCCGCGACCCGGAGAACTCCACGCAAGGCCCGCGAAACTGTCGCTGTTGACACCCCGGCTGCTGCCGCAACGTCCCGGATGTCGGCAGCCCGTGGAGGCAGCGCGGGTTCCGTGACCGCCCCGGCTGTGGGACCGGGCGCTACCATGAGTCTGCTCCCTGGCTCTGGTAGCCGAAGGGGTTGTTCTTCTGCCAGCGCCAGTGGTCCTCGCACATCTGGTCCACGGTCTTGGTGGTGGACCAGCCCAG
>NZ_JAFNLL010000075.1 GCF_017368795.1 Arthrobacter cavernae
CACACAGATGCGGTATTAAGCGTGGGCTTCAGTCCGGACGGCCGACGGATCGTCTCGGGCAGTTGGGACGGGACGGTGCGGGTGTGGGATGCGGAGACGGGCCGGCCCGTCGGGGAGCCGATGATCGGGCATACGGATGGGGTCAGGGGTGTGGCGTTCAGTCCGGACGGGCGGCGGCTCGTCTCCGGCAGCAGCGATGGGACGATGCGGGTGTGGGACGCGGCTACGGATCGGCCTATCGGAATGCCGATGACCGGGCACACGTATGGGGTAACCGGTGTGGCGTTCAGTCCGGACGGCCGGTGGATCGTCTCCGGCAGCCTGGACGATACGGTGCGGGTGTGGGATACGGAGACCGGGCGGCCCGTCGGGGAGCCGATGACCGGGCACACGAATGGGGTGACCGGTGTGGCGTTCAGCCCGGATGGCCAGCGGATCGTCTCCGGCAGTTATGACAAGACTGTACGAGTGTGGGACGCGGCCACAGGCCGGCCCGTCGGACAGCCGATCACCGGGCACACGGATGTGGTGAACAATGTCGCGTTCAGTCCAGACGGCAGGCTCATCGTCTCCGCAAGTTGGGACGGAACGGTGCGGGTGTGGGATGCGGAGACGGGCCGGCCCGTCGGACAGCCGATCACCGGGCACACGGTTGTGGTGAACAATGTCGCGTTCAGTCCTGACGGCTGGCTCATCGTCTCCGCAAGTTGGGACGCAACGGTGCGGGTGTGGGATGCGGAGACGGGCCGGCCCGTCGGACAGCCAACGACCGGTGAGGTGAACTGTGTCGCGTTCAGTCCAGACGGCAGGCTCAGCGTCTCCGCAAGTTGGGACGCAACGGTGCGGGTGTGGGATGCGGAGACGGGCCGGCCCGTCGGAAAGCCAACGACCGGTGAGGTGAACAGTGTCGCGTTCAGTCCAGACGGCAAACGTGTAGCCTTGGGCGGCGGAGATGGGACGGTGCGGCTGGGGGATGCGGAGACGGGCCGGCCCGTCGGACAGCCCACGACCGGTGAGGTGAACAGGGTCGCGTTCAGTCCAGACGGCAACCGTGTAGCCTTGGGCGGCGGAGATGGGACGGTGCGGCTGGGGGATGCGGAGACGGGCCGGCCCGTCGGACAGCCCACGACCGGTGAGGTGAACAGGGTCGCGTTCAGTCCAGACGGCAACCGTGTAGCCTTGGGCGGCGGAGATGGGACGGTGCGGCTGTGGGATGCGGAGACGGGCCGGCCCATCGGGGAACCGGTGACCGATTACGAGACTTCCATACTCACTGTGGCGTTCAGTCCGGACGGCAAACGTGCAGCCTTGGGCGGCGCAGATGGGACGGTGCGGCTGTGGGATCCGGAGACGGGCCGGCCCATCGGGGAGCCGATGACCGGGCACACGGATTTCGTAAACAGTGTCGCGTTTAGTCCGGACGGTCGGTGGATTGTCTCGGGCGGCGAAGATGGGACGGTGCGGCTGTGGGATCCGGACATGGGCCGGCCCATCGGGGGGCCGATGACCACCGGGCCAGACGGGGTGACCAGTGTCGCATTCAGCCCGGACGGCCGGCGCATCGTCTCCGGCAGTCGTGACAAGATTGTGCGGGAGTGGCCAGCCCCCGCAGTATGGCCTGACGCGTTGTGCACCAAACTACCCCAAAACATGAGCCGCCAGCAGTGGCGCGACTGGGTGTCGCCCTACATCGACTACATGGAGGCTTGCCCGGGCCTGCCGATTCCCCCCGACGATGCTGCCCGCTGACGGGAGAAATACCGACGCCACGCAGAGGAAGCCTCACGCGCATAGGGGTTGCCGTAGTAGGGGTCGCCGTAGTACCCGGGAAAAATCGGGCGGATATGGCCTATCGGTGGTAGTCCTCAGCACTGCTGTCCGGGGTCAGAAGAGGGTGTCGCGTACCCGTAGCGGCCGGTAGCCGGTGGGGCCGAGTTGGGCCAGGTCGCCTTCGATGTCGACGTCGATGGCGCCGAAGAAGTTGATGTTCTCGCTGTGTGCCGGGGAGATGTGGGCCAGCACCTCTTCATCGATGCGCCGCCCGGTCCGGCGCATCGATTCCACAGCCAGGCCGTAGTATTCCGTTGTCCAGGTCACCACGGCGTTCGTGACGAGCGTGAGGCACCAGGCCTGTTCGGTTTGTTGTTGCAGGTGGCGGGCCCGGATAGTCCCTACATGGGGCGTAGAGCACATCCCGTTTCAGGGCGGGCCGCGACACTCCTTTGTTCAGTTGCCGTGAGATCTTGCGCCGGTAGGCCGGGTCGGCCAGGTAGCGGGCGGCGTAGATCGTGCGGCGCAGCGCCCCGTACTCCTTCAGTGCCGCGGCCAGGGCGTTCTGCCTGCCGGATGCGGAGAGCTTGCCGACCAGCAGCGACGCGGTGGCGTGCCCGAATTTCAGCGACCCGGCCAGCCGGAGCAGCTCGTCGTAGTGCCCGGCGATCAGATCCAGGTTGCAGCGCCGGGTCAACAACGGCCCGGCCAGCGGGAACACCGACTCGGTCTCGGATTTCTGACCGGTCCGGTAGAGGGTGATCTTGCCCAGGTCCCGGATGCGGGGCGAGAGCTGGAGTCCGAGCAGGTCGAACAGGGCGAAGTTGACCAGTGTCACCCCGTGCGTATCGGTCGCGTGCTCGGTGATGGGAATGTCGGTCGCGTTGCCCAGGATTTCATCCAGGACGTAGTGCGCCTCGCGTTTGGTCGCGACGATGATCTTCGTGCCGTAGGTGGTGTGCTGGTCGGTCACGTGCGTGTAGGTGCTCAGTCCTTCATGGGCGAAATACCTGCTCAACGCCCTGGCCGTGACGGACTTCCCGCGGGTGGGGAACCGCTGACCATCCGAGGAGGACAGGGTGCCGGTGCCGAACACCGGGGTCAGCGGCAGCTTCCGGTGGTAGCCGGTGAGCGCCAGGTTCGCCGCGCGCAGAGTCTCCTCCCGCACGTACCACTCGGCGGTCCAAGCCAGGATGTCGTAGGAGATGCCGCAGGCGTCGGCCATCCGCGTGAGTCCGAGATTGGTGGAGCCGCTGATCAGCACCGCGATCAGGTTCCGCTTCAGCTCCGTGCTGCGGGTCTGCCTGCCGCCGGCGTGGGTGAAGCAGTCCAGGAACCCGGTGCGTTTGTCCAGCTCGATCAGCAGCGACACGATCGGCGCGAACGGCAACATCTCGGTCAGCTCGGCCTTCAGAGCCACTGCCTCGGCCGGGACGTCTTCGGCGCTGAGTGGGGAGATCACCAGCTCGCCCGCCTCATCCAGGCGGACCGGCCCGTCGCCCTCGGCGAGGGTCTGTTCCAGGCCCGCCAGGGCCGTGTGTAGCTCGTCCTGCACCTGGGCCAGGGCTGCGTCGGGGCCGACGGGTTTGCCGACCAGCCTGCAGAACTCCACCCGCTGATCGGCCCACGTGTCCGGGGTCAGCAGGTAGGCGGCCGGGTCGCAGTAGCGGCGCGAACCCGGCACGAACACATCCCCGGTGCGTAGCCCGTCGCGCAGCGCCAGCAGGGTGCACAGCTCCCAGTAATGCCGGTAGGCGGTGATATTGCCGGTCTTCGCCGCGGTCTCCAGGTAGCCGCACCAGCGCGCCGGGACGAACCCCGTCGGCGCGTCCTCGGGGACCTTGCGGGCGCCGGTCGCGTTGAGCTCCTGCAGGATCTGCACCGCCTCCAGCAGTCCGGCCGCGGCGGTACCCCCGGCGAAGGTCACCGCTTCGAGCACCTGCGGGGTGAACTGCCGCAGATACCCGTAGGAGCCCTCCAGCGCGGCCAGATGCCCATGATCGCGCGGCAGCGGGCCAGTGCGGCCGACTGCGCCGCACGCAGCCGTTCCCACCCGATCAGGTCCCCGCGGATCAGGCCGCCGACCTCCTCGTCCGGTACCGCCGGGTCGGCAACGACGGCCAGGATCGCGTCCAGCAACCCTTGCCGGTCTTCCCCGGAACTGCCGCGCTCGGTCAGGTAGTCCCGCATCCTGTGAGCGGCTTTGCTCTCCCGCGCGGAAACGGCCTGGTCGAACAACTGCACCACCTCGTCGAGCACCTCGGTCCCCGACTGCGCCAGCAGCGTCAGCAGAATCGGGTACCGGCGCTCGGGCTCGCGCCGGGCCAACGCCTGCGCGCTCAGCCGGCGACCCACCGTGGCCAGGAACCGGCGCCGCTCCGCCGGCAGCACCGATAAGTCCAGGGTGTGTGCGTCCATCCCGCGCAGGAATCCCAACTTCGCGATCTCGGCCTTCACCGCCGCGGGCGAGGCCTCCACCGGCCCCGTGCCCAGCCACCGCAGCCGGGTCATCCCGATCCGCGCGTCCATCACCAACAATCCGTCCAGGCCGCTCCGACACTCGTCGGTGAACTCGTGCGCGAGCCGGTCAAAGGTCTATTACCGTGCGAGCTCCCGGGCGTGGGCGACCCGCTTGACCACCATCACCGGCCCCGGCCGGATCACCCGCGCCGAGATCAAATACTCGCACGCCAGCCGGAACAGCAACGCCGGCGAGTCATGCTCCATCGCCCGCGCCAGCAGGAACTCATCGAGCTCCTGCAACTCCAGACCCGCCGGCGCCCGCCACCCAGATACCGCGCCGCCAGCCGAAGATGCTCCGTGCGGGTCTTCGCCCGACGTCCGTAGGACCGGAGCGCGTCCGGATCCACCCCAAGCTGCCCCGCCAGCCGGGCCACCGCCGCCCGCGGCGCCGAGGCCACCTCGTCCGGCACGAACCCCAGCCACGGCAATGTGCACACGGCTACAGCAAGCCTCAACCGCTCCGCTGGGCCCCTGCCCCGGCCAGGATCAAGGAACGCCACATCCGCCGGGGTCAAGGTAAAGAACCGGAACAACTCCTCCCGGCCGATCTCCGGAAACCCCCGCAGCCCCTCCAACTCGTCCGTGAACACCTGAGCAACCTCCCAGCAGAGCCGAAAAACCCCTGCTCAGAAGCCTACCCATGCATATCCGCCCGATTCTTCCCGAGTACTACGGCAACCCCTACTTACGCCCTCATTAGTAATTCCACAGCCCTTGGCGCCAACTGCGCCGCCCGGGGGCCACGCTTTTTCGATCCCTCGGAGGCGCGGGTCAACTCCATTGACGCGTCAGGGCGCCTTCGCTGCACAGGGAGCCTTCGGCTTTGTGCCCGCTTTTCGTCCTTCAAGGAGCGTCGGGGGGAATCGGCAGTCCGGGGCAGACCTCAATGTAGTCGATGTAGGGCGACACCCAATCGCGCCACTGTTGGTGACTCATGTTTTTGGTGAGCTTGGCACATAGCGCGTCGGGCCAGTCGGTAGGGGCGGGCCACAGCCGCACGGTGCTGTCCCAACTGCCGGAGGCGATCCGCCGGCCGTCGGGGCTGCACGCCACGCTGGTGACATCATCCGTGTGCGCGGTCAGCGGCTCCCCGAAGGGCTGGCCGGTGCCGGCATCCCAGAGCCGCACGGTGACGTCCCCGCCGCCGGAGGCGATCCGCCGGCCGTCGGGGCTGAACGCCACGCTGGTGACATCATCCGTGTGCCCGGTCAGCGGCTCCCCGATGGGCTGGCCGGTGCCGGCATCCCAGAGCCGCACGGTGTCGTCCCAGCCTCCGGAGGCGATCTGCCGGCCGTCGGGGCTGAACGCCACGCTGTTGACCGCATCCGTGTGCCCGGTCAGCGGCTCCCCGATGGGCTGGCCGGTGCCGGCATCCCAGAGCCGCACGGTGTCGTCCCAGCCTCCGGAGGCGATCCGCCGGCCGTCGGGGCTGAACGCCACGCTGTTGACCGCATCCGTGTGCCCGGTCAGCGGCTCCCCGATGGGCTGGCCGGTGCCGGCATCCCAGAGCCGCACGGTGTCGTCCCAGCCTCCGGAGGCGATCCGCCGGCCGTCGGGGCTGAACGCCACGCTGTTGACCGCATCCGTGTGCCCGGTCAGCGGCTCCCCGATGGGCTGGCCGGTGCCGGCATCCCAGAGCCGCACGGTGTCGTCCCAGCCTCCGGAGGCGATCCGCCGGCCGTCGGGGCTGAACGCCACGCTGTTGACCGCATCCGTGTGCCCGGTCAGCGGCTCCCCGATGGGCTGGCCGGTGCCGGCATCCCAGAGCCGCACGGTGTCGTCCCAGCCTCCGGAGGCGATCCGCCGGCCGTCGGGGCTGAACGCCACGCTGTTGACCGCATCCGTGTGCCCGGTCAGCGGCTCCCCGATGGGCTGGCCGGTGCCGGCATCCCAGAGCCGCACGGTGTCGTCCCAGCCTCCGGAGGCGATCCGCCGGCCGTCGGGGCTGAACGCCACGCTGTTGACCGCATCCGTGTGCCCGGTCAGCGGCTCCCCGATGGGCTGGCCGGTGCCGGCATCCCAGAGCCGCACGGTGTCGTCCCCGCCTCCGGAGGCGATCCGCCGGCCGTCGGGGCTGAACGCCACGCTGCTGACATCACCCGTGTGCCCGGTCATCGGCTCCCCGATGGGCTGGCCGGTGCCGGCATCCCAGAGCCGCTCGGGGTCGTCCCCGCCTCCGGCGGCGATCCGCCGGCCGTCGGGGCTGATCGCCACGCTGATGACCTCACCCGTGTGCCCGGTCAGCGGCTCCGCGATGGGCTGGCCGGTGCGGGCATCCCAGAGCCGCACGGGGTTGTCCCAGCCTCCGGAGGCGATCCGCCGGCCGTCGGGGCTGATCGCCACGCTGATGACCTCACCCGTGTGCCCGGTCAGCGGCTCCGCGATGGGCTGGCCGGTGCGGGCATCCCAGAGCCGCACGGTGTAGTCCCCGCCGCCGGAGGCGATCCGCCGACCGTCGGGGCTGAACGCCACGCTGTTGACCGCATCCGGGTGCCCGGTCAGCGGCTCCGCGATGGGCTGGCCGGTGCCGGCATCCCAGAGCCGCACGGGGTTGTCCCAGCCTCCGGAGGCGATCCGCCGGCCGTCGGGGCTGAACGCCACGCGGTTGACCGCATCCGGGTGCCCGGTCAGCGGCTCCGCGATGGGCTGGCCGGTGCCGGCATCCCAGAGCCGCACGGGGTTGTCCCAGCCTCCGGAGGCGATCCGCCGGCCGTCGGGGCTGAACGCCACGCGGTTGACCGCATCCGGGTGCCCGGTCAGCGGCTCCGCGATGGGCTGGCCGGTGCCGGCATCCCAGAGCCGCACGGTGTTGTCCCAGCCTCCGGAGGCGATCCGCCGGCCGTCCGGGCTGAACGCCACGTCAAAAACAAGATCGGCGGTCTCAATGATCTTTTGCATGTCCCGCTGCCTGACCACCTCACTCATGAGAACCATCTCACCTTCCGCCGTCGCTGTGATGGCGTGCGCGGCGAGCATTTGCTGGATCGCACGCATACCGCCTCCGGCTCGGTTACCGGCGAGCATGGACTGGGCCTCGGATGCCAGCCGTAGGGCGATGGCCTCGCGGGTGCGGGTGTCGGCTTCGGACCGGGCGACGGAAGCCTGCACGAAGCCAGCCACGGCAACCATGGCGATCAGTACCGCTGCGGCCAGGACGATTTTGAGCACGCGGGAGCGTTTGCGCAGCACCTTGGTGTGCTCCTCCGCTTCCTCTCTGGCCCGGGACTCCGCAGCCGCCAGTGCCTCGGCTGCTTCCTGCTTTTCCCGGGCAGCCTGGAGTTTGGCTTCCTGCTGCTGTTTCTCTACCTCGATTCGCTCCTCCTCCCTGTTCCTGGAGGCGAGCAGGAATTCCCGGGCGGGGTTCAGCCGGTCCCGAAAGCCTGGGTTCGCGGCAAGCATGTCCGCACCGCCCAGCCTTTCTCCTTCGAGCAGCCAGGCCTCGTTGCGGCCGCTGCGTTCCCAGGCGGCCGCCGCGCGCTCCAAGGCATCCGCTTCCTTGAGGTCCTCCCGCTCCGCAGCCAGCCACCCGGCAAGTTCCTCCCATTGGCGCAGCAGGCTTTCCAAGGCCACTTCGATTATGGTCTGCCCGCCGCGGGCATCCCTGACCAGCAGGCGATTGTCCACCAACGCGTCGATCAGCGGCCGGGCCTCGGCCGGCAGGTCGACCAGGCCCGCTATCCGGCGCATCGGCTGGTCATTGTCCGGGTTGATGGTCGCCAACCAGGGGATGAACGCCGAGTGCAGCGCATCGAGCTGGGCCTGTCGTTTGGCCGGGTCGTCAACAAGCACCCTGTCGATTTCGGTCTGCACCACTCGGTGCATCCCGCCGATCCGTTTATACTCGGAGAGCATCAGATCGCCGTCGCCGCCGTAATCCCGGTACAGGCGTGCCAGGGTCAGCGAGAGCAGCGGCAGGCTGTCCGCGCCCTCTTCGCAGTCGGCGAGCAGCCGGTCCACCAGCTCCGGCTGTACCGTCAGCGGCCTTCCGGCTGCGCTGGCCCGGGCGGCGGGACCGAGGATGACCTCTTTGAAATGGGCAAGCGGCATCGGTTTGAGCTCATCAAAAACAACGCTCTGCAGCCCCACCAGTTCCGGTGCTGTCTGCAGTGCCTCATACCGGTCCGCGCGGATCGTGCCGGCCACAATCATCCCCGGCACGGTCCCGTCCTCGTGGTGCAGCAGCCGGGCGAGCAGTTCCAGGAACCGGGAGGCCTGGGGACCGGCATCGGCATTGAACAGCTCCTCGGCCTGATCCAGCGGCAGGACCAGGGTGGGCGGCGGAGCCCCGTCCGCAACATCGAGCAGACGCGCCCGGGCCGTTTGCCGGGCCTCGGCCAGCCATGCCTGCAGCCGTCCGGCATCGCCGGCGGTGCACACGGCCTTGATGTCGCCCAATGTCGGCCGGGCCAGCCCGAGCCCGGTGCGCAGGGCGTGGATGGCCGATGCCAGGCCGCGGTCTCCGGTGAGCGCGTTGCGCTCCGGGCGCACGATGTCCAGCGGCAGGAAATGCCGGTCGTCCCGCCGGAGCCGCGGCAGCAGGCCCGCCCGCAGGGACGAGGACTTGCCGGCACCGGAGGGGCCCAGGATCACGAACAGCGACTTGACGCCCGAACT
>NZ_JAFNLL010000076.1 GCF_017368795.1 Arthrobacter cavernae
GCGTTGCGCTCCGGGCGCACGATGTCCAGCGGCAGGAAATGCCGGTCGTCCCGCCGGAGCCGCGGCAGCAGGCCCGCCCGCAGGGACGAGGACTTGCCGGCACCGGAGGGGCCCAGGATCACGAACAGCGACTTGACGCCCGAACTTCGCATCCCGCGCAGTTCCTCAAGACCGCTCACGATCTGCCCGTCCCGGCCGAAGAACACCGCTGCGTCGGCCTCCTCCAGCGGTTCCCACCCGCGGTAGGGGGCGCGGCCCGGATCATTCGGCGGCGGCCAGACGAAATGCTCCGCCCCGATCCCTGCCCGACGCAGACCCCGGTGCAGCCGCTGCAGGCCCTCCGTGAGGAAAACGACGGTATTGTTCTCGCCGTCTACATCGACTCGGATGCCGGTGGTGGGGCCGTTGCCGAACAGCTCGCAGCGCTGCCACTCCCCGGTGATACCCTCCTCCGCCAGAGGCTCCAGCCGTGCGCACAGGATCAGCTTCCCCAGATTCTCGGCAGTCCGGTACTCGGCAAGGCATTCGCGGGAGGCCTCCCAGTGCGCCGAGAGCAGGCAGATCACCGCCTCGCACCGCTCGTTGGCCCGCCGCAGCGCCTCCTTCCAGCGCTCACCGGACGCAATGCCCGTCACCGGGTCAAGGTCCAGGAAAATCTCGTCAGCCAGCCCCGGGTCCTGCTCCACCAGCCATTGCTTCAACGCGATGGCCTGGGGATTGTCCCTGCTCGAATGGCTCAGGAAAACACGCGACATGCGATCACCCCACCGAAGCGCCGCCGGGATGGGCAACCCGGCATCTGGTCCGGCCATAGGTGTTCCCGCCCGCGGGGAGCGCTGATGCCAGACATATTGGACCGGCACGCAACCTCAGGGCACATGGCCGTGGACAACGTGGAAGCACCCCGCACTCGTGCGAACCTGGCCATGGCGACTGCGGCTTGCACCGACCGCCTGCTGCGCCCCACGACCCGCCCATAGCAGCAATGGTCCACCCAAGACGCATCGCACCGCAATGGGCTGCCGATCCGCCAGCACCCGCATCGCCACAGGATCCGCGAATCCGGGACGTAACCGTCCGACGCCTGAGAGAGCCTCCCGGCCGGTCATTGTCCACCAGGTGGGCTCGATCTAGACTCCTGCCAGTACCTAAGAGTGCACCCGGCAGCGCAGAGGCCCCGCCGGAAAAGCCGCAGACCCGAAATGCCGCATTTGTACAGCAGAAACCCCAGGGTTCCCCGCGACCGGGGATGC
>NZ_JAFNLL010000077.1 GCF_017368795.1 Arthrobacter cavernae
CCCGTTCGGCCCTGAGTACAACATCATCAGCGCCTGACACCTGCAAGGAGCGTGCCCTCCCGCCCACACGGCGGGAGGGCACGCCCGTTCCACCTTCGGGAAGAAATATAGTGGGCACCATGAATCCCCCAGAATCCAGCGAATCCTCCGGAAACGGCGACAGCCGCGGCACCTCCGTGATCGTCAACGCGATTGCGGTCCTGCGCAGCTTCACCGCGGACGAACCCATGCTGGGCGTCACCGAGATCGCCAGCCGGATCGGCCTGCACAAGAGCACCGTCTCACGCATCCTGGCCACTTTCGAGCAGGAAAACCTCGTGGAGCGGGACCCGGACACCCGCCGTTTCCGCCTGGGCCTGGGCCTGATCGCCGTCGCCGGGCCGCTGCTGGCCGAACTGGATGAGCGGCGCGTGGCCTACCCCGTGCTGCGCGAACTGGCCGAGCGCACCGGCGAAACCAGCGCCCTGATGGTCTGGAACGGCAGCGAGTCCATGTGCGTGGAACAAATCGCCAGCCGCCAGCAGGTCAAGCACACCGCCCCGCTCGGCGCCCGCTACAACGACGCCCTCAGCGCCTCGGTGCAGGTGTTCCTGTGCGCGGAACAACCGGACCGCGTGCGTGCCCTGCTCCACAGCGGCACCATTTCCCTTCCCGGACTGGACGAGACCAGCCTCGAGGCCTACATGCTCCGGCTCGAAGACGCCGCAAAGCGCGGCTGGGCCGTCAACTACGGCGAGACCTCCATCGAGGAGGTCGGCATCGCCGCCCCCGTGTACGATCACCGCGGCGACATCGTGGCGGCCGTCCTCATTCCGGCACCGCGTTTCCGCGTCTCCCAGGACACCCTCCAGAACCTCGGCGAGGCCTGCGCGGCCGCGGCCTCCAAGGTCACGCAGCGCATGGGCGGCGTGCCCCCGCACTAGCCCAAGCTACCCCGCGACGACGGCGAGCGCCTCCTCCACACTGTCCACCAGATAGATCCGCTCCGCCATCAGCTTGCCCTCCGCGAGGCTCTGCAGCATGGGCCAAGCCGGGTACTTGTTTTCCCAGTGGTCCCGGCCCACCAGCACCATGGGGGTGACGGTCTCCGGGGCCCCGTAGTAGTTTTCGCACGCGTCCTGGAAGATCTCCTGCACCGTCCCGGCCGAGCCGGGCAGGAACACGATCCCGCCGTTGCACAGTTCCAGCAGAATGGCCTCGCGCACCGAGTTCGCGAAGTATTTGGCGATGTGGGTGGCGAACAGATTGGGCGGCTCGTGCCCGTAGAACCAGGTGGGGATCCCCAGCGACGCCGTCCCTTCCGGATGCTGCCCGACGACGGCGGCCGCCGTCCGCGCCCAGGCCGTCACCGACGGCCGGAACCCCGGGACAGCGGCGAGGTCCGACAGCGCAGCCGAGAACCCGGCGTCGGGCAGTCCGCTGAGGTAGGCACCCATGTTGGCCGCCTCCATCGCGCCCGGCCCGCCGCCCGTGGCCACGGTGAAGCCGTTCCGGGCCAGCAGCCTGCCCAGCCGGGCGGCATCGGCGAAGTCCCGGGTGCCGCGCTGCGCGACATGCCCGCCCATGACCCCCACCAGCTTGGTCCCGGTGAAGTCGCCGTCTCCGAGCAGTTCGTCCAGGGCATCGCCCACGGCGTGGTCGTGCAGCGCCGCGGCCAGGGTCGCGTCGAGACTGGTCC
This sequence comes from Arthrobacter cavernae, assembly GCF_017368795.1. Taxonomy (GTDB): domain Bacteria; phylum Actinomycetota; class Actinomycetes; order Actinomycetales; family Micrococcaceae; genus Arthrobacter; species Arthrobacter cavernae. The sequence goes on from NZ_JAFNLL010000077.1 coordinate 1,679, forward strand.
GCCGCCCGGGCAGGATGCTCCACTGGTAGACCTGCGCGTCCAGGGTGGCTTCGTATTCGCTGGTTCCGATGTCCTCGTAGAGTTCCGCGGCGCTGTAGAGGCTGCCGCGGTACGGGTTGAACGGGACGCCGCGCATCTTGGGGAAGATCAGCGCGCCGCGGCTGCGCAGGGCGTCCTCCACCCCGTCATCGAAGGTGCAGCCCAGGAAGATGGCGCCCTGCGGGTCGAGGGCGGCGAGGTTCCCGGAACGCCCGCGCAGGTCCAGCGACTGCGCATGCCAGCCGTGCATCGACGCCGCGCCGGCACCCACCAGCCTGTCGAAATGGGCCACGCTCTCCACGTCGAGAGTGCGGGGGCTTGGATTCAGGGCACTGGACGGATTCATGGCATCAGCGTAGCGGTGGGAGTGCGTCGTTGTGCGCGGGCAGCCCGCCCGGTGCACTATGGATCATGCAGACTTCCGCAGACTCCCAGCGTCCTTCTCCGCGCATCGGCCTCCCGGTCCGGCTTAGCAGCTCCGAGGGTGCCGATGCCCGCGTGGGCGAGGCCAATGAGCTGTTCGTGTTCATTGTGGAGTTGCTGCGCGCCGCGGGTGCCGAGCCGGTGCTGCTGGACAGTGCCTACGGGCATGAGGAGGGCCTGCTGGCCACTGCCAGGAAAGGCCTCGACGGCGTGCTGCTGCCGGGCGGCGGCGACCTCCACCCCAACCTCTACGGGCAGGATCCCGGCCCGGCGCTGTACGACGTCAACCCGGAGCAGGACAGCCTGGATGTGGGTGTCGCCCGCGCCACCATCGACGCCGGTCTGCCGCTGCTGGGCATCTGCCGCGGCCATCAGCTCCTCAACGTGCTCTACGGCGGCACGCTGGTCCAGGACATGCCGTCCTCCACGGTTCAGCACAACGGCCTCATTCCCGGCGAAGGTGAGCCGGACGCCTGGGCCTGGCACGACGTCGAGCTCGCGCCGCACTCCAAGGCCGCGGCCCTGTATGGCACCCCGGAAGGCAGCACGGTCAGAATCGCTTCCGGCCACCACCAGGCCGTGGACCGCCTGGGCGAGGGCCTGGTGGTCACGGCCGTGGCCGACGACGGCACGATCGAAGCATTGGAGGATCCCACCCGCTGGGTGGCCTCGGTGCAGTGGCACCCGGAGGCGTCGCAGCTTCCCGACGCCGAGCGGCTCATCCCGTTCAGGGCCTTCGTGGAGGTCTGCCGCCGGCGCAGCTGAGCGTTCCGGAGCCCACTCATCATCGCACTCGTTCTAATGTCAGGACATTGAGCCGCATCCGCACGGGAAGGCGCATGGCGCTCCCTCTTGACCCGCGCTTGGCGGCTGCTATCATCAAGAAAAGGCAATATGTCCTATCAAGAGAACATATAGCGACATACTCGGCAGGAAGCATGCAATGGCGAATCAACTTGGTCTCAGCATCGACCGCTCCTCCCCCGTGCCCCTGTACCACCAGGTGGTCCAGGGCATTGAGGCCGCAATCCACAACGGCGTCCTGGAACCGGGCAGCCGGCTGGACAACGAGATCGACCTCGCCGCGCAGCTAAACCTCTCCCGACCCACCATGCGCAAGGCCATGGACGAACTGGTCCGCTCGGGTCTCCTGGTCCGCAAGCGCGGCGTGGGCACGCAGGTGGTCTCCAGCCAGGTCCGCCGGCCGCTGGAGCTCTCCAGCCTGTTCGACGACCTCACCAATAACGGCAAGAAGCCCACCACTCAGGTCCTGAGCTTTTCCCACATGGAAGCCGACGCCGCTACCCTGGCCGCCCTGCAGCTGCCCGCCGGGTCCAAGGTCTACCACTTCACCCGTCTTCGCAAAGTGGGCGGCAAGCCGCTGGCGCTCATGGAGAACTGGGTCCGCGACGACATCGCCACCATGGACGAGGCCATGCTCGCCGCCGAGGGGCTCTACGCCATCCTGCGCCGCGGCGGCGTCAACTTCCGCCTGGCCTCCCAGCGCATCGGCGCCATGATCGCCAACGACTACCAGGCTCCACTGCTGGAGGCAGAGCCGGGGTCCGCCCTGGTCACCATGGAGCGCACCGCCGTGGACGACACCGGCCGCATGGTCGAAACCGGCCACCACGTCTACCGGGCCGATTCCTACAGCTTTGAAATGACACTCGTACAGCGCTAACGCAAGGACATACTTCATGGCCAACTGGGTCTACCCACTGGGAACCGCCAACGACGGCGTTTGGGACATCTCGCTCGGAACCTCCGATTCATCCTTGGCCGTGGACGGCTGGGCCCACACGGGCCTGAAGCTCGCCACCCTGGCGGCAGGCGCCGTCGTCGAACTTCCCGCGGCGGGTGAGGAACGCATCGTGGTGCCGCTCAACGGATCCTTTGCGGTCACGGTGGACGGTGTCGAATACCCCCTCGCGGGGCGGGCCTCCGTGTTCCACGGCCCCAGTGATGTGCTGTATTCGGGCGCCGGCAAGGCCGTAACCATCAGCTCTCCCGACGGCGGACGGGTGGCGGTCGCCACCGCTCCGGCCAAGGCCTCGTACCCCACCCGGCTCGTCACGGCCGCCGAAACCCCGGTGGAACTGCGCGGCGCCGGCAACTGCTCCCGGCAGGTCCATAATTTCGGTACGCCCGCAGCCCTGGAGGCAGACCGCTTCATTGTCTGCGAGGTCCTCACGCCGGCCGGCAATTGGTCCTCTTATCCCCCGCACAAGCACGACGAGGAAAAGGACGGCGAAACGCACCTCGAGGAGATCTACTACTTCGAGACGCGGGTGGCCCCCGGTTCCGGTGCCCCCGCCGACGCTGACGCGATCGGCTACCAGCGGGTCTACGCCTCCGACGAGCGCCCCATCGACGTTGCCGCCGAGGTCCGCACCGGTGACGTGGTCCTGGTCCCCTACGGCTGGCACGGCCCTGCCATAGCGGCCCCCGGCTACGACATGTACTACCTCAACGTGATGGCAGGCCCCGGCCCCGTCCGCGAATGGCTCATCAGCGACGACCCCCACCACGGCTGGGTGCGTCAGAGCTGGGACGGCAAGGACATCGACCCGCGCCTGCCGTTCCGCGCCTGAGACGGTACTGCCGTTCATCCTCAGCATCTGAAGTAGTGGTTTCGGCGGGTTTCCCGTTTGGGGTCCAAATGGGCCGGAGGAACAAACCACGGCACTCCATTCCGGACGCGGATACACCAGTCTTCTTTGTGGATGACGTGATGGTGATGGCTGCACAGAAGGGTGCCGTTCCCTGTGCTCGTGGGTCCACCCCGGGGACCTCTCATTCCGGCACGGGCGGCAGCTCTGCCAGCCGGAATGGCGTCAACGCCGACTCGGTCTCTGAGCTCGGCCAGCAAGTCCTGGTAGCTGATGGTCACTATGATTTGCGGCCGGAGTCCTCCCGCGGCAGGGAGTGTCCCGGCGGACAGGGCGGCTTTGCAGGCCCCTACCAGCCCATCCAGTAGCTTCTGCGGCCGGCTGCGCCGGTCCAGCTGCGGACTGGCCGCGGACATGTTCCCGGTTGCAACTGCCGGACGGATGCTTCCAGGTTCGGAGGCATCCCCGGCGCATGGGGCCTGGGCACCGTCCGCGGCCTGATTCAGCACCCTGGGGTTTGTGGCCGTGTTCATTACCGTGACGAGGTGTTCGAACTGGTCCGCGGTGGCGAAGATTTCGAGGTGTTGGAGGCCGTGGCGGGGTTTGCGGAGGAAGGCGCCTTGGAGCCGGCGGAGCAGTTCCTCGCTGGGTTCGGCGCCGTGGTGGTCGAGGGCTTCCGTCCAGCGCCGTGCAACGCGGTGCAGGAAGTCAGCGTCGTTTTCCCGGGCCGTCGCAGTGAGCTCACCTTCGATCTGGGATGGAACCCGGGAGCGGCGGCGCGTCTGGAGGCAGCGGCGGCAGCTCGTCTGGTGGTAGCGGCGGCGCGGTCCATTGCTCCTGAACCCATTGCTCCTGAACCGGGGTGGACACCGACCAGCCGGCCGCGGCCCGAAACGGGCCGGCGTCCAGCGACAGGCCAGTGTCCATGGACAGGCCGGTGGGCATCGACTCCACCATGCTTCTGCTCCGGTGGCCGGACACATAGCTGCTGTCTGACGGATCGCTCCGGTGCGCTGCGACCAATCCAATGGCTTTCATGGCTTAACTCTTCCAAGGGGGTACGACATTAAAGGCCCCTCAGGACCGGACTTCCTGAGGGGCCTTCCTACGCCAAATGATTCAGCCGGCGATTGCCGTAGCCAGAGCCACCTTCACCGGGACGCCCCTTGCCAGCGATTCCTGGGCGGCGTCGGCCACCCGGGAGGCGGCGACGGCGTCTTCCGGCGTGCAGGGATTCTCCCGCCGGCCCAGGATCAGTTCAACGAAGGCCTCCATCTCGGAGCGGTACGCCTGGTCGAACCGCTCGGCAAAGCTCGTGTGGGGCTCCCCAGCGGGGAAGGCAATCCCCGCTTCGGCCGAGGCCAGCGCCGTCTTGTCATCCAGTCCCACCATCAGCGAACCGCGGGAGCCCTGGATTTCCAGGCGGACGTCATGGCCGGCCCCGTTGTATCGGGTGGCAGAGACGGTACCTACGGTCCCGTCGTCGAACGTCACCAGCGCCAGCGCCGTGTCCACGTCGCCGACCTCCCCAATGGCCGGGTCGCCGTTATTGGAGCCCTTGGCATAGACCTCCACGATCTCGCGGCCGGTCAGCCAGCGCAGGATGTCGAAGTCGTGCACGGAGCAGTCTCGGAACAGCCCGCCGGAAGTGGCCAGGAACTCCACCGGAGGCGGCGTCATGTCGCACGTGACAGCGCGCAGGGAGTGGATCCAGCCCAGCTCGCCGGCCTGGTAGGCGCGCCTGGCTGCCAGGTAGCCGGCGTCGAAACGGCGCTGATGGCCAATCTGGACCACGCCTTGGTGCTCGCGGACGTAGTCCAGCACAGGCAGGGCGTCCGCCACGTTCATGGCCACGGGCTTCTCGCAGAAGACCGGGATGCCTGCATCCACTCCCGCGCGGATCAGCTCCGGGTGCGTTCCGGTGCCTGTGGCGATGACCAGTCCGTCCACGCCGGAGGCGATGAGGGCCTCCACGGAGGGCAGGAACTCGGCACCGAGGCCGGCTGCGATGCCCCGTGCGTGGTCTGCGGCCACGTCCGTGAGCCGGAGCCTGACGTTGATGCCCTGCGGATTGAGCACCCCGTTGAGCGCGGAGATGTTGGTGGCGTGCATGACGCCGATGCGCCCCACTCCGACCAGACCGAGAATGACGTCCTTCATGGCGTTCCTTCCGTTGAAAAAGTTGTAATGTCCTCAGCTCCGGTAGGATGCTGCGTTCCGTCCGGGGCAGCGGTATCGCCCGGGAACTCCACGCCCAACTGGCGTCGGATCTCGTCGGCAACTTCCAGAGTGCGGATGGAGGCCGCCAAGGTCCGCTGGCTGGCCTGAGCCTGTCCGGCAGCCACGGCACGGGCCACGGCTGCAGCCTCGTAGTGGAGTCCCTCGAAATGGCCACCGGCCGCCTCGTCATGGCGCAGGCGGGTGCCATCCGGGAACCGGACCTCGAAGCCGCCCGGCATGTTGAAGGGGCCGTCGATTGTCAGCGTGGCAACGGAACCGACAACCGTGGCGGAAGTGGGCGTGAAGTTGTGCACGTGGGTGTTCACCACGGCCTGGGCGCCGCTGCCGAACTGCATGATGGCGGAAAGCTGGGCATTGACCCCGGATTCGTGGGGCTGGCCGATGGCGTGGAGCTGTTCCGGCAGGCCCAGGACCTCGGTGACCAGGGCCAGCGGGTAGGTGCCGAGGTCCAGCAGCGGGCCGCCGGCCAGTTCGGGATCGAAGATGCGGTGGCTGCGGTCGAAGTGTTCGCCGTATTCGGCAACAACCGTGGTGATGGTGCCCAGGGTCCCGGCGTCGAGGATCTGCCGGATCACGTCGAATTTCGGCAGGAAGAAGCTCCACATGGCCTCGGCGGCGAACACCCCGGCGGCCTCGGCCCGTTTGGCAATGTCCCGGGCCTGCGCGGCACTGAGCCCGATCGGTTTCTCGACCAGCACGTGTTTGCCGGCGTCGAGGGCCAGCACCGCCGCCTGGTGGTGGAAATTGTGCGGCGTGCAGACGTAGACAATGTCGATGTCCGGGGCGGCGGCCAGCTCTTCGTAGCTGCCGTAGGCCGCGGGCACATTGAAAGCGTTCGCGAATGCCTTGGACCGGCTGAGCGAACGGGACGCGACGGCGGCGATCACCTGGTCTGTGTGGGCCTGGACGGATTCGGTGAACCGTTCGGCGATCCAGCCGGGTCCCATGATCCCCCAGCGCAGCACCGGGGCATCCCGCGAAGCGGGCACGCGGGAGGCCGGAAGTCCCGCGGCGTTCATGAGTAGCTCACTTTCGTGTAGGCGCCGTCGCTGTGCAGGGACTGGATCATGGCCTGGGCCACCAGAGATGCATTGAGTCCATCCTGCGCGCCGGCCAGGGGCGGTTGTTCTCCCGTGGCCAGGGCTGAAATCCAGGCCTGCAGCTGCAGCCGGTACGCGTCGGCGAAGCGCGGGCGCCAGTCAGCGGGGATTCCCTCCTGGCTGCTGCCTTCCTGCCTGATGCCCAGCAGTGCGGATTCGTTTAGGCCGGTGGTGCCGAGTTCCGAGACAACCTCGCAGCTGGTGGTGTAGCCGTAGCGGGCGTTCAGGAACAGCTCCAGCGTGGTCAGCGTGCCGTCGGCGGTGCGAAGCGTCATGAAGGCCGGGTCCTTGAGCCCGCCCTCGGCGTGGCGCGAGCTCCGCCCGGCTTGCCAGGACACTTCGGTGATCGGCGAGTTCAGCATCCAGGGGATGATGTCCAGCTCGTGGATGGCCGAATTGGTGATGGCCGATTCCGCCGTGGTGCCCGGGCCGGCCGCGGCGTTCCGGCTGGTGCAGTGGACCACCAAGGGCTCGCCTTGGATGCGGCCCTGCACGGACTGGCGCAGCGCCATGTAGCCGGGGTCGAAGCGCCGCATGAAGCCCAATGACAGCAGCGAGGCCCCCGTGGCGGCCACGATGTCGGCGTCCGCAGCCACTACCTCGAGGCTTTCCAGGAGGGTTGGCGCCAAGGGTTTCTCGCACAGCACCGGTGTCATCGCTTCGAAGCACTCCAGCACCAGTCCGGCGTGGGTGGAGTCGTGCGAGGCAACCACGACGGCGTCCACCTCGCTGGAGTTGATCAACTCGGAGGGGTCAGTGGTGATGCGGGCGGAGGGAGGTGCCGCGGTTGCGGCGCGGCCGGCGTCGAGGTCTGCCACAAAGGTGACCTCGGCCCCGCCGATGGTGGTGGAAAGGTTCCTGATGTGGTCCGCGCCCATGATTCCGGCGCCGATGACGCCTACCCGGATCGGCATGTTTGTTCCCGTCTTGTCTGTCTTTCGTGTGCTTCGCACAGAGATTTTTGGCGCCGGGGCATGAAGGCGCAGTGCAAGGGGTTGCAGGGGTCCCGGCCGGGACCCCTGCAACGCCCGGACTGGTCTAGCTGTGCGCCGAGTGCCGTGCCGGCGCCTCGCCGGCCGAGTGGGCGACGTCTGCGACTTCGGCTACTTCGGCCTGGACTTCCCTGAGGGCTTCGCTGTGGCCGCC
>NZ_JAFNLL010000078.1 GCF_017368795.1 Arthrobacter cavernae
GGCACGGTCCGTAAATCTCTCAAACATTTCGCCACACTCCTAGCTACGACGTACTTTGATGCTACGTGCCGGAGCCCTGTTTTTGTGGCGTGTTCGCCACAGGGGAAACATGACGCCGCGGCGGAATAGTTCCGGCGCGGTACGATCGGCGCCAGCAAGGCCGCTCCGGTTCCCGGCAGCGGCCGCCCGGCTGCCCGCCGATGGCCCCCCCCACGGACACTCCCACAGGTATTCCGGCAAGCATTCCGGCGGACAATCCGGGCCAAATCCGGCACCAGACATCAGCCCCAATGACCGGCGTCGGGCTTCAAATAGCGGCCCCGCAACATTCCCCGGCCATTCACAGGAAATTCCAAGGTTTGGACTAATCATTACCGCACGCGCCTGATGT
>NZ_JAFNLL010000079.1 GCF_017368795.1 Arthrobacter cavernae
CCGGCGGACAATCCGGGCCAAATCCGGCACCAGACATCAGCCCCAATGACCGGCGTCGGGCTTCAAATAGCGGCCCCGCAACATTCCCCGGCCATTCACAGGAAATTCCAAGGTTTGGACTAATCATTACCGCACGCGCCTGATGTTAAAAGACAATGCCCCCGGCTTATCCGCCGGGGGCATTGAACCCGCATATCAGGAATTTGCCTTCAGGTAGGCCTCCTGGATTTCGGCCTGAATGCGGCCGCGGCTGTTTACGGTAAAGCCGTTGTCCCGCGCCCACTGACGGATCTGTGCAGAATCCTGGCTCCGGGCGACCGTTGCACGGCCGCGCGTGGCGCGACCGGTCGAGGTTTTCCGCGCCTTGGCAACAAAGGGTTCCAGCGCATCGCGCAGCTTGGAGACATTGGCAGACGACAGATCGATCTCATAGCTGACGCCGTCAAGGCCGAAGCGCACGGTTTCGTCCGCTGAGCCCTCATCCAGGTCATCGACGAGGATGATTTTTACTTTCTGTGCCATGAAAGGCCTCTCTCGGGAGGGATATTCAGATCGAACGGTATCTAATAATCAATTATCGTCCACGGCAAGGGCACGCGTCAAAGGAGAAATGAATCCTGTGGATAGCGGTAGGCGAAAGTCCTGCTATTTAGCGGGCGTGTCGCCGCCGGCCATCTTGGAATTGCGCGAATCCGCCTCCGCCTGCGCGCGGGCTTCAGCCTGCCGCTCGGACTTGTCAGCATTGAAAATGGATTTCATCGCAAACCAAAAGATGAGGCCCACCACAACGGACGGCGCCAGGACAGCAATGTATTCCATGATCAGTGACCTTCAGGCTTCAGGAGCGGGAACAGGATGGTTTCGCGGATGCCGGCGCCGGTGAACAGCATGACCAGGCGGTCGATGCCGAGGCCGATCCCGCCCATGGGCGGTGCACCGTATTCGAGTGCACGCAGGAAGTCCTCGTCAAGCTGCATGGCCTCGACGTCGCCAGCCGCGGCACGGCGCGACTGCTCCGTCAGCCGCTCGCGCTGGATCACGGGATCGATCAGCTCGGAGAACGCGGTACCGCGTTCCATGCCGCCGATGATCAGGTCCCAGGCCTCGATCAGGCGGCCGTCCTCGCGGTGCGGGCGGGCCAGCGGCTGGGCCGACGGCGGGTAGTTGTAGACGAAGGTCGGGTTCAGCAGCGTGGGTTCGACGATCTCGCCGAACAGCTCCACCACGATCTTGTCGGCGTCCCACTTGGGGTCCACCTTGACCTCGTGCTTTTCCGCAAGGGGCAGCAACTCGGCCACGGTGGTGTCCGGGGTGATCTCGACGCCGATGGCCTCGGACAGTCCCGGGTATACGGCCACCCAGGCCCATTCGCCGTCGAGATTGATCTCGCCGGCGTGGGTCTGGATTGTGCGGGTGCCCACGACGTCGGCGACGTTGAGGATGATTTCCTTCATGCGCTCGGCCATGACGAACTGGTCGGCCCAGGCCTCATAGCACTCGAGGGTGGTGAATTCCGGGCTGTGGGTCGAGTCCACGCCTTCGTTGCGGAACACGCGGCCCATGTCGTAGACGCGGTCGATGCCGCCCACCACGGCGCGCTTGAGGAAGAGCTCGGTGGCGATGCGCAGCGTCATCTTCTGGTCGAAGGCGTTCATGTGCGTCTCGAACGGCCGTGCCGTGGCGCCGCCGTGGATGAGCTGCAGGATCGGGGTCTCGACCTCCACGTAGCCGCGGCGGTCCAGGGTTTCGCGGACGGAACGCGTGATGGCCGCGCGGCGGTAGACCATTTCGCGGGCTTCATCGCGGACCATGAGGTCCACGTAGCGCTGGCGGACACGGGTTTCCTCGTTCAGTCCGGCGTGCAGGACCGGGAGCGGGCGCAGCGCCTTGGAGGCCATGGACCAGGAATCGGCCATGACGGACAGTTCGCCGCGGCGCGAGGAGATGACCTCGCCCTTGATGAAGACGTGGTCGCCGAGGTCAACCAGGGCCTTCCAGTCGGCGAGCGCTTCCTCGCCAATGTTGGCCAGGCTCAGCATGGCCTGCAGCCGGACGCCCTTGCCGTCCACGCCGCCTTCCTGGAGGGTGGCGAAGCACAGCTTGCCGGTGTTGCGGACGAAGACGATCCGGCCCGTGATGCCCACGGTGTCGCCGGTGGTTTCGTCGGCCTCGAGGTGCGCATACTTCTCGCGGATTTCGGCGAGGGAATGGGTCCGCTCAACACCCACCGGGTAGGCCTCGCCGCCGCGTTCAATTAGCTTGCTGCGCTTTTCCATGCGGATGTGCATCTGTTCGCTGGCGTCGGCGGGCTCTGTGGAGTGGGTGTTTTCAGCAGTCACAAGGGTTAAGTTTACCGGGAGTTGGGCATCTTACTCGACGCTCCCGTTCCTGCGGAAAACCGCGCGCTGCGTGGCCCCGCCCAGGCTGGGGCGGGTGACAACCGCAGTGTGACAACCGCAGTGTGACACAGACAGCCGGGGGTGCGTGCCGAACTGTCGGCTTTCAGGCGGCTCCGTTAGGCTCGATGCATGACCCGCGAGAACATCACCACGGCCGACGGCGGAACGCTGGAGGTCTTCACCACCGGCGGTGACCTGGCGGCGGCCGGCTCCGGCGTCGTCGTCGTACCCGCATCCATGGTGACCGCCGCCGATTACGGGCGTTTCGCGCAGAAACTGAGCGCGGCACTGGGCCGGCCGGTCCATACTTTCAACCGCCGCGGGCGGGGCGAATCATCGCCGCAGCCGGTGGACTACACGCTTGCGGTGGACATCCGCGACCTCGCCGCGGTCATGCAGCACACCTCCAGCACGGACGTTTTCGGGCACAGCTTCGGCGGCGCGGTGGCCCTGCACGCCGCGCGCACCCTCCCCGTGGAACGGCTCGCGGTCTACGACCCCGCCGTCTCCGTGAACCACAGCGTCAAGGCCGACTGGGCTCCCGAGTATGAACGCGCGACGGCGGCGGGAGACTTCGATCGCGGCCTCGCCGTGCTGGTCAAGGGCGTCGAGACGGGCGGCGCATTCTCACGCATGCCGTTGTCCATGCTGACGCTGGCCAACAAGCTGACGGCCGGCACCACCATGGGCAGGCAGATGCGCGAGCTCATGCAGTGCGGTGTGCGCGAGATCAAGGCCGTCATCGCCGCGGACATGCCCGCGGAGCCGTTCCTGGAGCTGCCGCTGGAAACCCTGATCGTGGTGGGCGAGAAGAGCCCAGCCTACTTCGGGGTTGCCTGCGGGCAGATCCACGACGTGCTGTCCGGCTCAAGCTACACCATCCTGCCGGGCTATGGCCACGACGGCCCCAACAAGGCCCCGGACAAGCTGATCGCGGAACTTTCCGAGTTCTTCTCCGGCTAGTCAGCCCAGCTGCAGGGCGACGATCCCGCACACGGCCGCGGCCGTCAGCCCCATGCGGACCCTGCTGAACCGCTCGCTGAAGAACACCGCCCCGATCACGCCGGCCAGCAGCACGCTCGTCTCGCGGAGCGCTGAAACCAGCGCAAGCGGGGCCAGGCTCTGGGCCCAGACCACCACCGCGTAGGCCAGCATGGACATGAACCCGCCCAGCAGCCCGGGTTTCCAATGTGACCTGACGCCGCGCACGAACCCGCCGCGGCTGGGCGCCAGCCACCAGCACAGCATGGGAATCATGGCGCCTTGGAGCAGGAACAGCCAAGCGACATAGCCCAGCGGCTCCCCGGACAGGCGCATACCCACCCCATCCACCAGCGTGTACGCGGCAACGCTTATCCCCGTCAGCACGGCGAATAGTGTGGCCCTGCGGTTGCCGGTCCGGCCGCCGGTCAGCGACAGGCTCAGTAAGGAACCCGCGACGACGGCGACTCCCGCCAGCTGGACGGGGTTCAGTTGTTCGGCCAGGACAGTCATGGCGACGGCGGCCACCAGGAGCACCGCCAGCCCGCGGGCCAGCGGGTACACCTGCGAGAAATCGCCGTGTTTGTAGGAGGTGGTCAGCAGGATCAGGTACATGGTCTGCAGGCATGCGGATGCGGCAATGAACGGCCAGGACGCCTCCAGCGGCATGCCGAAGACCAGGGCGCCGGCGATGCCCGAGACCAGGTAGACGAGTGCGATCAGGGTCGAGGCGGCCAGCCTGTCCGGGATGGCCTTGGCAATGGCGTTCCAGCCGCTGTGCAGCACGGCCGCGAAGAGGACCACGGCGGTCACGGTCAGGGTCAAGGCGGGCCTACCGCGCGCCGAAGAGGACGCCGTCGGTGTCTTCCGCGGAAACCCCGAAGACCGCCAGCACCTGCGCCGTAATGTCGGCGTGGTCCAGCGCCGCGACGGCCGGCGGTACGCCGGCACCCGATGCGGGCATCACAGCGCTCAATCGCGGCCATGTAGTCCGCGCCGGTGCCGTGGTTGTGGGCTTCGACGTCGGCCTCGCCGAAGTAGACGAAAGCGGCGGCCAGGTCCTCGCGCGCCAGGCGGTGGGCCGCCTACCCGGCAACGGCGTCGTCGGCGAGGACCCAGCTCCCGGCGTCGTTGGCGTCTTCCGGGTCCGGGGTGGGCACCCAACCACGCGAGGAGAAGATCGGGCCGCATTCGACTTCGCTGGCCAGCGGGTGCCAGCTTGCGGCAACCATGGTCTCGAGCCCGGGCCTGGCCGCCCTCAGCCGTGCCGTGAAGTCCGGAAATCCGTCCAGCTCACCGGGGTGGTGGCTGTTGGCGGTAACCATATGTTTGTCCTGGTAGACGCCGGTGGCCACCGTGGACCATACGGGGCCGGAGATGGTGGCGTTCTTTTCGTGCACGCGGACAGGAAGCAGAACCCCCGACGCCGCCAGCCGGTCGAGTGCCGGAGTGGACGCTGCGAGGAGGGTGTCATAGCGGACGCCATCGATGCCGATGACCAGGACGTGAGGCTCATGGGCCGAGGGAAGGTTCTTCACGGGACTGACGCTACCCAGCCGGGGCGTTGAAATATAGGGACAACCATGGATATCTATAGCAAACTTAGGTCATGCCTATGAATATGACCCATCTGCGGGCCTTCCACCTCGTGGCCAACTACGGCAGTTTCGTGGCGGCCGCGAGAGCGGCAGGTGTCAGCCAGCCCACGCTCTCGGAACAGGTCCGCCTGCTCGAGCAGCACCACTCGGCGCGGCTCCTCCAGCGCCTGGGCCGCTCGGTGGAGCTCACCCCGCTGGGGCGCAGCCTCTTCTCTGTCACGGCCCGGATCTTCGCTGCGGAGAAGGAAGCAGAGGCCATCCTGGCCCGCGCACAGAAAGCCATGAGAGGGGAACTCCGCTTCGGGACCGATGCGCCGATCAACGCCGTCGGGGTGCTGAGCGCGTTCCGCCGGAGCCACCCCGGCGTCGCCGTCCAGCTGGTCAGCGGGAACTCCGCCGGCATCCGGCAGCGCGTGCTCTCCGGCACCGTGGACGTGGGAATCATCGCCGACGAAACGCCCCACCCGGAGCTGACAGCCAGGACACTGTCCACGCAGGACCTGGTGGCCTTCGTGCGCAATGACAACCCGCTGGCGGCATCGAAGACCATTAGCCTCCGGGATCTGGTGACCCAGCCGCTCATCATCCGGGAGGTGGGCTCGGTGACCCGGAGAAGCATCGAGCAGGCTCTCAGCCAGGCAGGGCTGCAGCCGGAGGAGGTTCTCGAAACGGACAGCCGCGAGGCCGTGCAGGCAGCCGTGATGGCCGGGCTCGGCATCGGCGTCATCGGCGAGGATGAATTCAGCGACCATCCCCGCCTGGTCCTGCTCGACTTCACGGACAGGATTCCGCCCATCACGGAGTACCTCATCTACAGGACCGACAATCGGGGCAGCCACGTGATCCAGGCAGTGCTGGAGTGCTTGGCGTAGGGCGGGCTGTTTGTTTGTTAAATTGTTATGTCTCAGGACATCGGTGACAGTTCCGCATCAACACATCGGTGACACAACACGGGGTCTTGGTGGTGACACTTTGCCATAGTTAACGGGTTTTGTGGGTTGAACTGGGCTGATGTGAAACCTAATGATTCCGTTGATGCGCGGCTGCGGCTGGAAATCGCCCAGTGGCCAGAGGACGCCCCACGCGGGGCCGTGACCACGTTCTGCCAAGCGCATGACATCAGCCGCAAGACGTTCTACAAGATCCTCGCGATCGCCCGGGATGAAGGACAAGCAGCAGCGCTGGAGCCCCGGTCACGCCGGCCGAAGACCTCTCCAACACGTCTGGATGAGACCGTGAAAGCCCAGTCGGTCAAAGTTCGTGCCGCGTTAGAGTCCTCGGGTCTGGACCACGGTCCGATCAGCGTGCACGACAAGATGAAGTCCCTGGGGATGACGGCTCCGTCCACCGCGGCGTTGGCCAGGATCTTCCGCGAGAAGAATCTGGCCCGCAACGAGCCGAAGAAGAAGCCACGCGCCGCGTGGCGGCGCTTCGTCTACCCGGCACCGAACGCCTGCTGGCAGCTTGATGCCACCGAGTACGTTCTCACCGGTGGGCGTAAGTGCGTGATCTTTCAGCTGCAGGATGATCATTCCCGTCTGGCCATCGCCTCCCACGTGGCCTCCGGAGAAACCACTGAAGCAGCCCTGACGGTGGCGAGGAAGGGCATGGCCGCCCACGGGGTGCCGCAACGCCTACTGACCGATAACGGGTCCGCGCTGAACCCCACCCGCCTGGGCGTGCAAGGCCAGCTCGTGACCTACATGAACTCCCTGGGCGTCTCCATGATCACCGGCAAACCTTACAAGCCCACGACTCAGGGCAAGAACGAAAGATTCCACCAGACCCTGTTCCGGTATCTGGACAAACAGCCCATCGCCGCGTCGTTGAACGAACTGCAAGGGCATGTCGATCGGTTCGATGTCATCTATAACGCCCAACGGCCTCACCAGGGGTTGCCAGGCAGAATCACCCCCCAGCAGGCGTGGGAGGCTACCGAAAAAGCAGAACCACCACGTCCAAGGCTGCCCGAACCGGAACCAGCCGTGCCCCGGCCGACCGTGCCGGCGGCCGCACTCCGGCCAGCCGAACCAACGCTTGCCGCGGACCACGACGAGCATCTGTTGGTTGTGCCTGAGCAAAAGATCCTTGGCAGCTTCAAAACCACCGAGCCGTCGGGGCGCCGCACGCTGAAGGTCTATTCCAACGGAACCGTCCGTTTCAACGATGTCGTCTACTGCCTGACCACGCGCATGGCTCACCGGCAGGTGGTCATCGACTGGGAACGCGAGGCGATCACGTTCATCAACTCGGAAGGAGAAATCATCGCCGAGTTCAACTGGCCACCTGTCGGGACCAAGCACGTAGGGATCAAGTCCGCACGGTACGCATTCCAGCAGACTGCTCCGCAGTAAGAACCTGACCCGTGAGCGCTGGAACTGTTACCGATGTCCTGACGCATCGAGTGTCACCGAAGTCCTGATGCAGAAGTGTCACCGATGTGTCGAGACATCACAGTTTGTTTGTTAAATGGGAGTGCCCCCAACCGGGGTTGGGGGCTCTCGA
>NZ_JAFNLL010000008.1 GCF_017368795.1 Arthrobacter cavernae
ACCAACTGCGACCCCGACGAAGTTGACTTCCCGATCCCGGGTAACGACGACGCCATCCGCTCCGTCAACCTGCTGACCCGCGTTGTTGCCGACGCCGTTGCCGAGGGCCTGATCGCTCGCCACAGCCGTGCAACCGGTGCTGCAGAGACCCCGGAAGAGCCGCTGGCCGAGTGGGAGCGCGAGCTCCTCGAAGGCAGCAAGGCTGCAGAAGCTCCGGCGGCTGAAGAAGCTCCCGCAGCTGAAGAAGCTCCGGCCGCAGAAGCAACTGAAGCTGCAGCCGAAGAAGGCA
>NZ_JAFNLL010000080.1 GCF_017368795.1 Arthrobacter cavernae
GATCGCGGACGCCCTCAAGGAGAGCGAACGCGTCCTCGCCCGGGCACGGGGCCAGGAGTGACGGCGCTTCCTAAGAAAGCGACGGCGTGCACGCCGGCCCGGCAGGAGGCCAGGAAGCCCTCGGTCCGGGCCGGGCCCGGTTGGCGCCGGTGAGGCCCCGGCCGGTGAAGGCCTTCCCCGGCGCCACCCCAAGAGCGGCCAGGGCGTTCTTCCGGGCGGTGAGGTCCTGGCCGTTGGCGGACACGCGCCTGTGCTCCGGGATTGTTTGAGCTGTCAGCCCGGATTCGTTCGGATATTCCGGATGTCACGGCTGCCCGCCCGCTTTCTTAGGAAGATTCTCTGGTCTCCGAATGTTAATTAGGTAGATCCAGCCATCGGGAAAGGAGAGTTCTGAGATGGTCAGGACGCTTATTGTGCTGGGAGGTACCAGTCCGGGTGAGCTGGCCTGGGGGCGGTAACGATGGGCACCACAGTGGCCGTCGGATATGACG
>NZ_JAFNLL010000081.1 GCF_017368795.1 Arthrobacter cavernae
TCTTCCCCGGCGTCACCCCCAGAGCGGCCAGGGCGTTCTTCCGGGCGGTGAGGTCCTGGCCGTTGGTGGATACCCGGGCGTATCCGATCAGGAGCCCGGCCATGGTGTCGAATGTCCCGTTTATCCCCCCGGAGGACCGGCTTACGGGACGAGTCCGTGCCGCCCAAATGGAATGCGCCGACATGCTCCATGATGCTCTGACTCAGAGCGTCGGGCTCCGGACAGTGCAACGGTCTGAGTACAAGACAGGTGTGGGAAAACTGTTAATAGCTGAGGCTCTTTTTGTTGCGTTTTTCTCCGCTCCGCGTCCGCATTTCTGCCTCAGCGGACGGAGGCATCGGTGGGAATAGGCAGGCCCGGGCAGACCGCGATGTAATCGATGTCCGGTGACGTCCACTCTCGCCACTGCTCGCCGCTCATGTTCTGGGCGAGCTTTGCACAAAGGGCGTCGGCCCAAGCCATAGGCCCGGGCCACCGGCGAACCATGCCGTCGAACGCCCCCGAAACGATGAGCTGGCCGTCAGGGCTGAACGCCACACTAGATACCTGATATTCGTTTTCGGTCATTGGTTCGCCGAGGGGCCGGCCGCTGTCCACGTCCCACAACCGCAGCGTTCCGTCGTACCCCCCGGAAGCAATCATCTGCCCGTCGGGACTGAACGCTATGGTGATCACCGCCGTCTCACGTCCGGTCATGGGCTTGCCGAGGGGCCGGCCGCTGTCCGCGTCCCACAACCGCAGCGTGCGGTCGTATCCTCCGGAAGCAATCTTCTTACCGTCGGGGCTGAACGCCACACTGGACACCTGGCCCTGTCCGGTCATGGGCTCCCCGACCGGCGGGCCAGTCTCAGCATCCCACCGGCGTATCGTGCCGTCGCTCCCCCCGGAGGCGATCCGGTGCCCGTCAGGGCTGAACGCCACACTGGACACCTGGCCCTGTCCGGTCATGGGCTCCCCGACCGGCTGGCCAGTCTCAGCATCCCACCGGCGTACCGTGCCGTCGCTCCCCCCGGAGGCGATCCGGTGCCCGTCCGGACTGAACGCCACACTGTGTACATGCTCCGTGTGCCCGGTCAGCGGCTCCCCGACCGGCTGGCCGGTGTCCGCATCCCACATCCGCACGGTGCCGTCCCAGCTGCCGGACACGATCCGCAGCCCGTCCGGGCTGAACGCCACACTGTCCCCAGCCTGGTCGTGTCCGGTCATGGGCTCCCCGACGGGCTGGCCAGTCTCCGCATCCCACAGCTGGACCGTCCCGTCCCCCCGCCCGGAGTCGATCCGGTGCCCGTCCGGACTGAACGCCACACTGTGAACATGCTCCGTGTGCCCGGTCAGCGGCTCCCCGACCGGCTGGCCGGTGTCCGCATCCCACATCCGCACTGTGTCGTCCCAGCTGCCGGAGGCAATCCGGTGCCCGTCAGGGCTGAACGCCACACTGTCCACAGCCTTTTCGTGTCCGGTCATGGGCTCCCCGACCGGCTGGCCGGTGTCCGCATCCCACATCCGCACTGTGCCGTCCCAGCTGCCGGAGACGATCCGGTGCCCGTCCGGGCTGAACGCCACACTGGTCACGGCACCTGTGTGTCCGGTCAACGGCTCTCCGATGGCCTGGCCGGTCTCCGCATCCCACAGCTGCACCGTCTTGTCACCACTGCCGGAAACGATCCGGTGCCCGTCAGGGCTGAACGCCACACTGTCCACCGGCCCCGTGTGCCCGATCAGCGGTTCGCCGAGGAGACGGCCGGTCTCCGCCTCCCACAGCTGTACCGTGCCGTCGTCC
The DNA here is from genome assembly GCF_017368795.1 of Arthrobacter cavernae. Taxonomy (GTDB): domain Bacteria; phylum Actinomycetota; class Actinomycetes; order Actinomycetales; family Micrococcaceae; genus Arthrobacter; species Arthrobacter cavernae. The sequence continues at coordinate 1,781 of NZ_JAFNLL010000081.1, forward strand.
CCCCCGGAGGCGATCCGGTGCCCATCCGGGCTGAACGCCACACTGAATACCACGTTCTGGTGTCCAGTGAGCGGTTCGCCGACCGGCTGGCCGGTGTCCGCATCCCATATCCGCACCGTGCGGTCGTAGCTGCCGGACACGATGCGCCGGCCGTCGGGGCTGAACGCCACACTGGACACCTGGCCCTGTCCGGTCCGCGGTTCCCCGATGGGCTGGCCGGTGTCCGCATCCCAGATCCGCACCGTGCGGTCGTAGCTGCCGGACACGATGCGCCGGCCGTCGGGGCTGAACGCCACACTGGACACCTGGCCCTGTCCGGTCAGCGGTTCCCCGATGGGCTGGCCGGTGTCCGCATCCCACCGCCGCACCGTGCCGTCGGCACTTCCAGAGACGATGCGCCGGCCGTCCGGGCTAAACACCACACTCTTCACCCACAAACCGTGTCCGGTCATCGGCTCCCCGACGGCCCGGCCGGTGTCCGCATCCCACCGCCGTAGCGTGTGGTCGTCCCCTCCGGAGGCAATCCGGTGCCCGTCCGGGCTGAACGCCACACTGAATACCCCGCTCTGGTGTCCGGTGAGCGGTTCGCCGAGGGGGCGGCCGGTGTCCGCATCCCACAGGCGCAGCGTGCGGTCGTACCCGCCGGATACGATCCTGCCTCCGTCGGGGCTGAACGCCACGCTGTGCACCATGCTCTGGTGTCCGGTGAGCGGTTCGCCGAGGGGGCGGCCGGTGTCCGCATCCCACAGCCGGAGCGTGCCGTCGTCACTTCCGGAGACGATCCGCCCGCCGTCGGGGCTGAACGCCACGCTGTTCACAGCTTTCTCGTGTCCGGTCAACGGGTCACCGACCGGCTGGCCCGTGTCCGCTTCCCACATGCGCAGCTTGCCGTCGCCCCCGCCGGAGACGATCCGCCCGCCGTCGGGGCTGAACGCCACACTGGTGACTTCAGCCGTTGTTTCCACGACTTTTTGCAGGTAACGCTGCGTGATCACTGCACTCAGCAGCGCGCCCTGGCCTTCTGTCGTCGAAGTGATGGCCTGTGCGGCGAGGATTTGCTTCAGCGCGCGCGCAGCACCTCCGGGGCGGGCGCCCTCGAGGATGAACCCGGCTTCGGACACCACTCGGAGCGCGGTGGCCTCGCGGGCCCGTGCGTCGGCGTCCCGCTCGGCGATAGAGGCGCGCACGAAGCCGGCGACGGCAACCAATGCGATGACGAGCGCTGCGACCAGGACGATTTTGAGCACGCGCGAGCGTTTTCGTAGCACTGTTGCATGGTTCTGCGCTTCCCCTTTGGCTTGTGACTCCGCAGCCGCCAATGCCTCGGCTGCTTCCTGCTTCTCCCTGGCGGCCCTAAGCTCTGCTTCCTGCCTTTGTTTTTCGGCTGCCGCCCGGTCCTCCTCCCGCGACCTGGAGGCGTGCAGGAATTTCCGGGCCGGATGCAGCCGGTCCCTGAAACCCGGTTTGGCGGCCAGCGTTTCCGCGGCAGTCAGCCGGGCCCCTTCGAGCAGCCAGGACTCATTGCGGTTGCTGCGTTCCCACGCGGCGGCCGCGCGTTCCAGGGTGTCGGCTTCCTTGAGGTCTTCCCGTTCGGTGTCCAGCCACCCGGCCAGATCCTCCCACTGGCGCAGCAGGCTTTCCAAGGCAACCTCGATCACGGTCTCGCCGCCGCGTTCGTCTCGGACCAGCAGACGCTTTTCGACCATCGCATCCATCAGCGGCCGGGATCCGGCGGGCAGGTCGGACAGGCGTGCGATCCGGCGCGTCGGCTGGTCACTGTCCGGGCTGATGGTCGCCAGCCAGGGGATGAACGCCGCATGCAGCAGCTCCAGCTGCTGTTCCCGCACGGCGGGATCACGGGAGAGCAGGGCGTCGATCTCGTGCTGCACCACCTGGCGCATCCCGCCCAGCGCCTGGTACTCGGCCAGGGACAGGTTCCCGTCGCCGCCGTAGTCCCGGTACAGGCGTGCCAGGGTCAGCGAGAGCAGTGGCAGGGTATCGGCGCCCTGGGTGCTGTCGTCCAGCAGCCGGTCCACCAGGGCGGGCTCGGCCTCCAGGCGTCTGCCGGCGGCGGTCGCCCGGGCGGCAGGGCCGAGGATGACTTCCCGGAACCGGGCGAGCGGCATGGGTTTGAGCTCGTCGAAGACCACACTTTCTAGGCCCGCCAGTTCCGGGGCGGTCTGCAATGGTTCGTACCGGTCCGCCCGGATCGTCCCGGCCACAATCAACGCCGGAGTGGCCCCTTCGTCCTGCTGCAGCAACCGGGCGAGCAGTTCCAGGAACCGCGGGGCCTCTGGTCCGGCATCGGCGCTGAAGAGCTCCTCCGCCTGGTCCAGCGGCAGCACCACCGTGGGCGCCGAGACCTCCTCTGCATCATTGACAACATCGCCCAGGCGCGCATGGGCCGTTTCCCGGGCTTCGGCCAGCCATGCCTGCAGCCGTCCGGCATCGCCGGCGGTGCACACGGCCTTGATGTCGCCCAGTGTCGGCCGGGCCAGCCCGAGCCCGGTGCGCAGGGCGTGGATGGCCGATGCCAGGCCGCGGTCTCCGGTGAGCACGTTGCGTTCAGGGCGCACGATGTCCATGACCAGGAATTGCCGGTCATCGCGCCGCAGCCGCGGCAGCAGGCCCGCCCGCAGGAAGGAGGACTTGCCCGAACCGGACGGGCC
>NZ_JAFNLL010000082.1 GCF_017368795.1 Arthrobacter cavernae
ACGTTGCGTTCAGGGCGCACGATGTCCATGACCAGGAATTGCCGGTCATCGCGCCGCAGCCGCGGCAGCAGGCCCGCCCGCAGGAAGGAGGACTTGCCCGAACCGGACGGGCCCAAGACCACAAATAGCGCTTCGGTCCCCTCATGGCGCATCCGGCGCAGCGCATTCAGGCCCCGGACGATCTGCCCGTCCCGGCCGAAGAAGACCGCCGCGTCCGCCTCCTCGAGCGGTTCCCACCCCCGGTAGGGTGCCCGGTCCGGATCATCGGGCTGGGGCCAGACAAAGTGCTCCGCCCCGATCCCGGCCTTCCGCAGCCCACGGTGCAGGCGCTGCAGGCCCTCGGTGAGAAATTCGATGGTGCGGCTCTCACCATTGAGTGCCACCTCAATCTCCGTGGCGGGGCCGTTGCCGAACAGGTCGCAGCGCTGCCACTCCCCGGTGATCCCGCCGTCAGCGTCCGGCTCAAGCCGGGCACACAGGATCAGCTTGCCCAGATTCTCGGCAGTCCGGTACTCGGCAAGGCATTCCCGGGACGCCTCCCAATTAGCTGAGAGCAGGCAGATTACCGCCTCGCACCGCTCGTTGGCCCGACGCAGGGCCTCCTTCCAGCGCTCACCGGCCGCAATGCCCGTCGCAGGGTCCAGATCCAGGAAGATCTCGTCAGCCAGTCCCGGGTCCTGCTCCACCAGCCAACGCTTCAACGCCATGGCCTGACGATTGTCCTTGCTGGAATGGCTCAGGAAGATGCGCGGCATCGCCTCACCGCCAAACCGCCGCGGGGAGAAGCCAGGGGTCTGAGGAACCCGCCTCTGTCGCACCACACGAACGCGGGTTTCTGCGGCTGCCGGAATCCGCCGGCCGGTGTTCCCGCCTGCGTGCATCGCCGACACCGGACGCCTCGGACCGGCACGCAACCCCAGAGCGCGCAGCCGCCGAAACCTATGAAGCGACCCGTCCGCGGCGTCCCGGCCATGGTCCCAGCGCCTTGTGCGCTCCGCCTGCCGCGAACCCACGCCTCGTCCATGGTGTCAATGGTCCGCCCGCCCGCACCGCCCTGCAATAGCCCGCCGCTTCGCCCGCACCGCCACAGAATCCGAAGGCACCTGAAACCCCGGCCGGCAGGTCCCTGCGCCCACCAGTCCCCGCCGCCGCTCAGCTTCGGGCGCCGGGGACAGGAAACTCTGCCATGGCAGGAGCCGGCACGGAACGCGCCAGCGGGTGGCCGGCGTTGTCCGCCCCGGAGGCGGGATCTAGACTCCTCTCACTGCCGCAGGGGCGCCCTGTGCAGAGGCCCCGCCGTAAAAGCCCCGCACCTGATGCACCCGCCCATGTACAGCAGAAACCCCAGGGTTCCCCGCGACCGGGGATGC
>NZ_JAFNLL010000083.1 GCF_017368795.1 Arthrobacter cavernae
CTCATGCCACCGAACGACTACCGACCCACGCTCCTAGGGCGATCTCGCGGTTGCGCAGCTGGGAGCGCCGCTCGGAGGCTGTCACGGTGATCACTCCGGCGACGAGATGCCGTCCAAGACGTGCGAGCAGCAGCAGCCGTTGGCCATCCGAAAGTGCCGCCGAGCCGGCGACGTTCCACGAGAGCTCGACGCGGCTGTCCGAGGTGTTCACGTGTTGCCCACCTGGACCGGACGAACGCGAGAACCGCCAGCCGAGTTCCGACGCGGGAATCGTGAGTGCGGGTGATACCTCCAGATCCATGCATCCAGCGTTGCACAGCGTGGCGTGATCAAAGCTTCCAGCCCGCACGCGGGCTGGCGCGGTCCCTCTTAGGCCGTCATTCCGGGATGGACCGGGACGAATTCGATGCCTTGCTGGATCTTCTTTTTCGGACCGCGGGAGAAGCCCTTGGCATCGAGTTGGTTCCCGGCCCTGTAGGAAGCCAGGGCCGCGTCGTAGATTTCGTTGAGTCGGCGGCCTGTGAGTACTTCCTGGCTTCCATCGGAGAAGGTCATGGTGACTGCAGCGCTGTTCGGAAAGTGCCTGTTCATGCGGATAAAGCCTTGGGCGTCCTGCTGGAGAGTAATCAAAAGGGTTCACGCTTTCGGAGTCGGTGACCTCCAGTCTTGCCTACCTGCCGTCCTCGATGCGTCGGAATGCGACGGGCCGGAACCAGGTGCTTCGGATTCTGCGGCCCGATCCGTAACATTGAAGCAATTACAGGCACTAGCTTGCGAAGTGAAGAGAAAAGGAATATCAGCCTTGTCCCTCGAAACATTGCCCGTCCTCGACTTCTCCCAATTGAATGCGGGTCCGGAGGAGGCCTCCCGGTTCCGCGACGAACTGCGCAATGCCATGCATGAGGTCGGTTTCCTCTACCTGGCCGGCCACGGTATCCCGCAGGAACTCACGGACGCCATGCTGGACATCTCCCGCCGCTTCTTCGAGCTGCCGGAAGAGCAGAAGCTCGCCATCGAAAACGTCCACAGCCCCCAGTTCCGTGGCTACACGAGGGTGGGCGGCGAACTCACGGACGGTGGCATCGACTGGCGCGAGCAGATCGACATTGGCGTCGAACGGGACGCCGTGCAGCCGGGACCCGGGGTCGCGGACTACTGGCGGCTCGAGGGGCCCAATCTGTGGCCGGAGGCACTCCCTGAAATGCGGCAGATTGTCGGAGAGTGGACCGAACGGCTCAGTGCCATTTCGCTTAGCCTCCTGCGCGCTCTGGCTGTGTCCCTCGGAACTCCTGAGGATACTTTCGACGCAGCCTTCGCCGCGCAGGCGTTCCCCCTGCTCAAGATTGTGCGCTACCCGGGGGAATCCAACCCGGAGCCCAAACAGGGGGTCGGTTCCCACCGCGACGGCGGCGTGCTGACCCTGCTGCTGGTGGAACCCGGCAAGGGCGGACTCCAGGTCGAGCACCAGGGGACGTGGATTGACGCACCGCAGGTGCCGGGCACGTTCGTGGTCAACATCGGCGAAATGCTCGAGCTGGCCACGAACGGCTACCTCAAGGCAACCCTGCACCGGGTGATCTCGCCCCTGCGCGGCACCGACAGGATCTCCCTGCCCTTCTTCTACAACCCGGCACTGGACGCCACCATGCCGCAGCTCGCGGTGAGCCCCGAGTTCCAGGCGCGCGCACGCGGCCTCTCGGTTGACCCGACGAACAGCCCGATTCTGGAAACCTACGGGGACAACGCCCTCCGCTACCGGATCCGGGCGCACCCGAACGTCGTCGCGGTCCACCACGCGGACCTGCTGAAAGGCTGACGGAGACACGCCGGAAACAACCCGGGCCGGCCCGCGGCGGTCGGCTTGTTGATGCTTTTGCGGTACCGCTTGAGCCCGGTGCCGGCCAGGAGTAGGGTGGCCACACCCCAACCCGCATTACCCCGACGGGAGCAATCATGTTGTTTGCGAGACGTCGACTGGCCGCCATCACGGCGGTTCTGGCCATGAGCGTGACGAGCGGAGCGGTCATCAGCCCCGCGTTCGCCCATCCTCGGGAAACTGCCAAGAACGCGACCGCCACCGGCTTCGGCGGCGCGGTAAGCAGCGTGGACGCGGAGGCGTCCGCTGCGGCGATCGAGGTCCTCCGCGAGGGCGGCAACGCGGCCGATGCCGCCGTCGCCGCGGCCGCGACCCTGGGCGTTACCGAACCCTACAGCGCCGGGATCGGCGGCGGCGGCTACTTCGTGTTCTACGACACCGGGACCGGCCAGGTCGGCACGATCGACGGCCGAGAGACCGCACCTGCCGCGATGCCGCACGATGCGTTCATCGACCCGGCCACCATCACGCCTGCCAACCCGGCGGGCAGCCCCTACCGCTTCACGCCCGAACTCGTCACCAGCGGCGTCTCCGTGGGCGTCCCCGGCACGCCGGCCACCTGGGAGCGCGCGCTTGAACGCTGGGGCACCCTGAGCCTCGCCGATGCCCTCCAGCCGGCCATCGAGGTCGCTAGCCACGGCTTCGTGGTCGACCAGACATTCCGGCAGCAAACGCTCGACAACAAGCCACGCTTTGAGGCCTTCACCTCCACGAGCAGTCTCTTCCTCCCCGGCGGCGACGCACCCGCCGTCGGGAGTGTCTTCCAGAACCATGACCTGGCCGCGACGTACAGGCTCCTCGCCGAACAGGGCACGGACGGCTTCTACGGCGGCCCGCTCGCGGCGGAGATCGCCGCCACGGTCCAGGCTCCGCCGAAGACCGCCACCACCAGGCTGCCCGTCCCTCCCGGCCGCATGACCGCGGCGGATCTCGCCGCCTACCGGGCCCTGGACCAGGCGCCCACGCACGTGGACTACCGCGGCCTTGACGTCTTCGGCATGGCGCCGTCGAGCAGCGGCGGCACCACGGTGGGCGAGGCACTGAACATCCTGGACACGTTCGACCTCGCCGGGATGTCCACGCCTGAGAACCGCGCGCCTGCCCTGCACCACTACCTTGAGGCGAGCGCGCTCGCCTTCGCGGACCGCGGCAAGTACGTGGGCGATCCGGCGTTTGCCGATGTCCCCACCGCCGCACTCACTGACCCCGTGTTCGGCAAGGAGCGCGCGTGCCGGATCGACCCGCTGGAGGCGGCCGAGAAGCCCGTCTTGCCGGGGGATGTATCAGCGTTCGACGGCGTGTGCCCGGCCGGTGCCGCGGCGCCTGCCGACGAGAAGGACACGGAGAACATTTCGACGACGAACCTGACGGTCGCGGACAGGTGGGGGAACGTGGTGGAGTACACGCTCACCATCGAGCAGACCGGCGGCTCCGGCATCGTGGTGCCCGGCCGCGGCTTCCTGCTCAACAACGAGTTGACCGACTTCTCGACCGTGTTTGTCCCGACTGACCCGAACCGGATTGAGCCGGGGAAGCGCCCGCGCTCCTCGATGTCGCCCACCATCATCCTCAAGGATGGCAAACCGTTCCTCGCGCTCGGTTCCCCCGGCGGATCGACGATCATCACCACCGTGCTGCAGACGATCTTCAACCGCGTGGACCTGGGCATGGACATCTCGGAAGCGATCGCGGCACCGCGCGCCTCGCAACGGAATACCGTCAAAGTCACGGCCGAGCCCGAGTTCATCACCGCGCACGGAAGCGGGCTGGCGCCGTTCGGCCATATCCTGGTGCCGTCCGGTGACGCGTTCACCTCGGCGGCGGAGATCGGCGCGGCCACAGCGATCGAGTTCAGGCCCGACGGGAGCATGGTTGCGGCGGCCGAGCCCTTCAGACGCGGGGGCGGCTCGGCGATGGTGCTCACTCCGGCGCCGTAGGGCGGTAGGGCGGTAGGGCGGCGCTCTGGCGGGCGCCGCCTTAGGAAGCGAGAATGGGCTCGTGTTCCCTCTTCACACCGGCGCGGGCGGCGACGCAATCACCGGCCCCGCACGCAGGATCCAGCGCATCTATCTGACGTTGACGCTGGGCAACACGCTTGCGGCCTCGTTCATCTGGGGCATCAACACACTGTTCCTGCTGGATGCCGGACTGAGCAACCTTGAGGCCTTTGCCGCAAACGCCTTCTTCACGGCCGGCATGGTGCTGTTCGAAGTTCCCACGGGAGTGATTGCCGACGGGTGGGGACGCCGCGTTTCATTTCTGCTCGGCACCGTGACGCTAGCCGTGTCCACCTACCTCTACTACTTGCTCTGGCAATTTTCCTCCCCGTTCTGGATGTGGGCGGTGGTCTCGGTTTTGCTTGGGCTGGGCTTCACGTTCTTCTCAGGCGCTGTGGAGGCTTGGCTGGTGGATGCGTTGCGTTTCTCTGGGTATGAAGGCGGGCTGGAGGCGGTGCTCGGGCGGGGCCAGATGGTGCAGGGCATCGCGATGCTGGCGGGCTCCGTGGCCGGCGGTGTGATAGCCCAGGCCACCAACCTCGGCGTGCCGTTCCTGCTGCGCGTGGGTGTTCTGTTGGCAATGTTTGTCGTGGCCTTCTGGCTCATGCGCGATGTTGGATTCACGCCGGAACGCTCGAGCCATCCTCTCCGTGCAACCCGTGCCGTGCTCTCCGCGTCAATCGAGAACGGCTTGAAAAACCCTCCCGTGCGCTACGTGATGCTGGCCGCACCGTTCGGTGCCGGCGTCGGGATCTATGTGTTCTACGCGCTCCAGCCGTATCTGCTTGAGCTCTTCGGCGACCCGCGGGCATACTCCGTGGCGGGACTGGCGGCGGCCATGGTGGCCGGGTCCCAGGTGCTCGGCGGATGGCTGGCGCCCCGCGTCCGGCGCCTCGTCCACAAACGCACCACGGTGCTGATTCTGAGCAGCATCGTGGGCGCAGTGATTCTCGTTGCACTTGGGTTCACCCGGGTGTTCTGGGTGGCCCTGGTGCTGTTGGCGCTCTGGGCGCTGGTCGCCTCTGCGGGTACTCCGGTGCGGCAGGCCTACTTGAACGACATGATCGCCTCAAAGCAGCGGGCAACAGTGCTTAGCTTCGACTCACTCATGGGATCCACCGGTGGCGTGGTGGTGCAGCCGTTGCTCGGGCGGTCAGCGGACGTGTACGGGTACGCTGCCTCCCTGGCGATCGGCGGCGTTGTCGAGCTGATCGCAGTGCCGTTCTTGCTGGCGAGTCGCCGGCAGCGTCCCCGCGCCGATGAGTACTCCGACTCGGGCAGCGCACCGTCTCCTTCGCAGTAGACGGCATGAGCCGGAACCGTGCTCCCTGCTTCACCCCCACATTCACAGCCCAATGACAGCTTCCAGACAGCGGCCGCTTGGTTGGCGGCCCCATGGTGGTGTCAGGGCGGTGTTCGTGACCGTCCTTCTACCAGCAGCCGTTCCGACGGCGGATCGAGGAGAGCAAGTATGTCAAGAACCAAGAGAATCACGCTAGGCGTCGCGGCCGGGGCCCTGGCGTTGGGTGCCGGCCTGGGCGTCACCAGCATGGCTTCCGCAGCCACCACACCCAGCCCGGCCGCAAGTTCAACGGCGGGGAGCACCGCGGCTGCAGACGGCCACGGCAAGTCCGGCGGCCACGGCAAGCACGGGGGCCACAGAGGCGACCGCGGCCAGATCGCGGCGGAGCTCGCCACGAAGCTCGGCGTTGACGAGGCAAAGGTCACCGAGGCGCTGCAGGCGTTCCGTGAAGCCAACAAGCCCGCCACCCCGCCCGCGGAAGGCACCAAGCCGGACCGCGCAGCCATGGACGCGGCGCTGGCCAAGTCCTTGGCCGAGTCGCTCGGCATTGAGGAATCCAAGGTCACCACGGCCCTGGAGGAAATCCGCACCACGGCCCAGGCGGAGCGCGCGGCAGCGCTCAAGACCAGGCTGGACACGGCCGTCACGGACGGGAAACTGACCCAGGCCGAGGCCGACGCCGTGACCAAGGCCGTGGAAAACGGCATTATCGGCGGAGGCGGCCGCTAGCCTCCGTCGCTGTCACTGGCCCTTGGCCTGGTGCGGGATCCCCCGGGATGGTGCCCGGGGGATCCGGCACGTCCACGCCTAACGACGGCGGTCGCGCTCTAGGAGCGTGGGTCGGTAGTCGTTAAAACGCCGGACGA
>NZ_JAFNLL010000084.1 GCF_017368795.1 Arthrobacter cavernae
CGGACGTCCCCGCCCGCGGATCACCGGCCGGGCCCCACGCCCCTGACCGGCAGCACGCCCGGCCGTCCACGGGCAGCCGTTCCCCGGATGGACTGCAGCGGACGGCCGCCACGGGACCGCCCGGCCTTCCAGCTCCCCGGCGGGCCCCTGCCGCGCCCTGCCCGCAGAAGGTTGCCTGAACCGTAAACCGCAACGTACCGGGGGTCCCCTTGGAAATCGACGACGACTCATCCGCGGCACTGAATCTCCCCGCCCGACCCCGCCAGGGGTTTCCCCGAAGACCCCCGTCACCGCATCACCCGACGTCGCAGGCACTTCAACGCCCCGGCAGAGTCCCAACGCGCAACCACCCCAACCCGGTCACCCCTATTTAGTTACCTCCCCCAAACCTTGAAAACCCTTGAGTTAATCGAAATAATTCCCAGGCCGTGGCATGGCCGGGAGGTTTTCCCAAGAGCCCGGGACCATTCCTGACGTTAGGCGGACATCCAATCAGGTTCCTCCAAGAATTCCGGCGCACCCTGATGATGACGATCAGTTTGACCGTCGTCACGTTTCCTGCGTGCATGAAAGAATTCACGCATTCATTTACCGGTGGCAATTTAGGCGGATTACACCACGCATGGCTTGAGTCCGGTTCCGTGCGGTCTATGGATTGCCCCGGGCCGTGCTGGTACATTCTGCAATGTCGGCTTGTATCCGGCCGTGTGCTTTGTCTACCGACCTGAAGTCCGGGAGGACATGCTATGCATAAGAACCGTAGTGAGTTGGTTGCAGAAGTTGCAGCAAAGGCTGAGACCAGCCATGTTGCCGTCAACTCCGTCCTCAACGCCCTATTCGAGGTTTTCGAGACCTCTCTCGCCCGGGGCGAGAAGATCGTCATCCCGGGCTGGCTCGCCGTCGAGCGTACCGACCGTGCAGCCCGCACCGGCCGCAACCCGCAGACCGGCGAGACCCTTCACATTGCGGCCGGCCACAGCGCCAAGCTGACCGCCGGCTCCAGGCTGAAGGCTGCCGTAGCCAAGAAATAGTCTTCCCCGGCGACCGGGACCCTCCCTGAGGGGCCGCCGGCCGGCTTTGCGGTCCCTGCAGCAGGCCCGTCCGTTTATTCTTCGGCCATCCCGGTTCGGTGCCGGAGGAAGCGGTATGAGCAGGTGAACCCGCCGGCCGGTGCCGGCACGGTCCCGACGAGGAGTTGCTCGCCGGGGATGCTCATTGCGGGGCATCGTCCTCCCCCGGATCCGGGGAGGACCCCGCCCCGGGGCGGGACGCAACCGTTGCCACCGTTATTTCGACAACGTCTGCGGATGCCGCGTTCTTTTTCACGGATTCAATGCCCTGCAGTGCTCCGCTCCTGGACGCATAGCCTTGGCCGGTCGCGATGATTTGACCGTTTCCGGCCTTGAGGCGGAAGCGGTACTCGCCGGTCTTGTCCCGGTAGAGCTCGAATGTGGCGGTCATGTTCCGGTCCTTAGCTGGTAGGGCATTGGGTGGTTGTCGTGTCCGGTGAATGTTGCCTCTCTCTGCCCACATCGTATCGATGTGGGTATAGGCTGCACCGGACCGGCGTGTCTCCGCCCGGGTGTGCCCCGGCCCCGGCGCTTACGCGGATCCGGGACACTGCCGGGCACTTCCGGCAACGCCGGGCCGGCGGCCGCGGCCCTGATTTCCTCACCCGCGTGTTGCAGCCGGCCGGCAAGGACGGTCACAGGGGACGACGACATGAAAGGAACCCCCGGAAAGCGATCCGAACAATCACCTGCCCAACAAGGGGTTCCCCCACTTTAAAGCACCCCGGCAGACCGTGCCGGAAGTCCATGCATGGCCCCACGGGACGTAACCCCAGGGCCCTTCAGGACCATCCGCCGCGCCGCTGCCCTGGCCTAAAAAAGCAGGGCGGATTGCGTTTGCTCTTGTTTCCGGGCAGGCCTGGGAGTGGACTGTGTATTGGGTAGCTCAATGGCCGGCGGTGGCCATGTGGCGGAGCTGATCAAAGGGATGAACCAACCGCTAGGAGAATGTCATGTCCACGGCACCGGGTGAGCAAAAAGCCGTGAAGCCGCATGTCTTCCACGTGAAGCCGGTCATAGGCGAGGAGGACAAGAGATGGGATCTGCACAGGGTCCGGACAGCCAAGCATGAGCACTTCCGCACCGTGCAGGAGGCAGTGGCGGCCGCACACGAGGAAGCCGGAACGCACTCGGCCCATATCGTCATCCACGCCTTCGACGGGCATGCCTACCGCGAGTATGACCTGCACTGAACCCCTCACGGCATTATCCACGACCCGCAGGCATGCCTGCGCGGACCATTGCCGGTCGCCCGTTCATCAAGGCCGCTTGTTCATCAAGGCCGGGTGCTGCATTCGGTGGGCATTCAGCGCATCATCACCGCCGTGGTTTCTGCAATGCCGGCACCGGCACGCGCGGCGTTCAACCCCGCCGCCGCTCTGTTCCTTCGCTGGCCAGTCCGACCCGGCCCGCGATCATCCAACGCCCGGCCACCGGCGGGCTCCGGGTGCGGTATCTTGATGGGCGTCCGTCCTTGGCCCGTCCACGGTCCCGCCTGCACGGTTGCCGGCCGGTTGAAGGCCGCACCCGGGGCACGACAGAGGTTCTCTGCCCCCGGCCGGCCGGAACTCACCGGCACCCCGGCGGCCGCGGAGAAAGACCGCCGGCCGCAGCGGGCCACAAGGTAAGCGCCGTGCGCCAGCCACGGCACGCCGGAAGAAGGCACCCAGTGGTAGCCGCACGCACGCTCACGCCCGAAGAGACGGAACGGCTCACCCGCAGGGGACTGCGGCTGGCGCAATTCACCGTCGCCTATAACGTCATTGAAGGTGTCGTCGCCGTTACCGCAGGCGTCCTGGCCGGACTGGTCTCGGTCATCGGCTTCGGCATTGACTCCGGCATTGAATCCATCGCGGCCGTCCTGGTGGGAGCCCGGCTCGCCGCCCGGCTCCGCCACGGGCACGCCGATGAACACAAGGAACGCCTCACCCTCAGGCTGGTTGCGGTGACCTTCTTCATCCTTGCCGCCTACGTCACGGTTGAAGGCATCCGACGCCTGATCGACGGCGAAGCCCCGGAGAGCTCACCGGTCAGCATCGGCATCCTGGTGCTTGCCCTGGTTGCCATGCCCGTCCTGGCCGCCATGAAAAAGAGGGTCGGGACCAGGCTCAATGACAACCTGATCCTGGCAGACGCGGCAGAAACCAAGATCTGCCTCCTGCTCAGCAGTTCCACCCTCCTGGGCGTGGGGCTGTACACGCTCACCGGAGCCGCCTGGCTCGACCCGGTGGCCGGGTTCATCATCGCCGCATTCGCCATTTACGAGGGCAGGGAAGCCTGGGAGGGCGAACTCGCCGAAGAAGGCGGCTGACCCTTTCAGGAGCCCGATTCTGTAGTGAGGCGGGCCGCCGGCCGGCGTTGCCGGCGCAAACATCATGGCGGCGACACCCGGGAGGCAGCCGACGGAGCCGGTCTCCCGGCAGCCGGCCGCGCAGCGGACGCCTTCCTGGGTGCGGGCCCGCGAGCATGCCCTTTCACGCAACAGCCTGTTTGTGCGGATGCGGTCAGCAGCTGGGCAATGAGTTGGCCGCCGCCACCGGGGTGGCAGTATTGACCGGGTGGTGACCAAGCGGAGGGACACGGCTCCGAATGCGGAGTGGGTGCTGATGTACCGGGGCGGCCTGTCCCGTGGGCGGATCGCGGAGCTGACCGGCGCCCCTGCTTTGACGGTGGGCTATCACCTTGGCGTCGCATGTGCCGCGGATCCCGGGCTGCGGACGGCGCACGAGGCTGCCGTTGGCGGGAAAGACAGGCAGGTGACGGCCCGGGGGCTGGGACGCATGAAGCAGCTGCTTGCGATGGTGCAGGAGACGGGGCGGTTCCCGTCTTTGACGGCTGATGATGTGTCGGAGCGGACGCTGGCGGCCTGGCTGCGCCGCCGGCGCCGCGAAGCCGATGCAGGGACCCTGGCTCCGGCGTTCCGTGACGGCCTTGACGTCCTGCCCGGCTGGCGGGGCAGACCCAGGGCCGCGGCTGACGAGGCCAGGTGGCAGGACCGCCTGGCGGCCCTGGCCGCCTACCGGGCCGCCGGACGGGACTGGCCGCGGCACAAGGCCACGGTCGCCGGCGAAGAGCATTGGCTGGGGGTCTGGCTGCATACCCAGCGGTTCAAGCTGCGACGCGGCGAACTCGGTGCCGCGAAAATGGATGCGCTGGACGCCGCCGTGCCGGGGTGGCGGGCCGGCAGGCAGCGCGGCAGGAAGTCCGGGGGCCGGTCCTGAACCTGCACGCTCGGCTGCAGCAAGGCCGGCCTTGCCGGCGGCGTTCGGGGTTATGCCCGGTGTGGACAGCTTCGAGCCAGCCGGGGGGCTCCACCTGCCCACAGTGGGCATGACCTCTTGTTAACCAGGAGAGACCGGCGTGTGCCGGTCTCTCCTGGTTCCCCTCTGCATAAGGAATCTGTGGTGCGGCGTCGTCGCTGCGGCTCTGTCAGTGCTCGTTGAGCGGGTGGTCTTCCCGGGACAGGTCTGCCGGCCCGGTCCTTGGCCCTGCGGTGAGCAGGCGCAGCTCGAGGATGTCTTCGGCCAGGCTGGCGTCCGGGGCGACGGTGTCGTCCTGGTTCATGGTGAAGTCATGGGCCACGGCGGGTCTCCTGTGCTTGGGTGCGGGCTTCATGTCCTTTCCCCCTGGCGGCGGATACCGTGTGCTGGCTGGATCGTGGCTCCGCCCGCGTCAGCGTTGCCGGCGGCCGGGGGAGCGAAGCGAGGGAGGCCGCCGGCAAAAAACGTCGCAGACGAAACCAGGGCCGGGACCGGCGGAGCCCTGCGGAGCCGGGCATTGCCTGTTTCCCACACCAATGTTGCCCAAGGTGCGGACGGATGGGGGCGGGTCCGCGGCCAGGTGGTCCGCGGCGGTCCGTTGCGGGCATGGCGGTCCGCCGCCGGTGACTACAAGCGGGGGCTGCCCGGGGCGGCAGACCGCCCGGCCCTGCCCGGAAATGGTGGGTGGCCGGGAGCAATTCGGTCCCGGCCACCACTGTCCTAGCGTCCTAGCGGTAGTTTGTTAGTTCGGGAGGTAGAGGTGCAGGCCGCAGCCTGCCGCGACCGAGTTCATCAGGGACTGCAGCTGTGGTGGCGGGGCAGCCTGACACGGCTCCGCAGCCGCAGGTTCGGCAGTGGCGGGCCAAGGGCCGGTGCCGTGCGGCTGGTTCCTCCGCAGGGCCGCTAGACCCTGCGGAGGAACCAGTGACCGCCGCCTAGCCGGCGGCTGCCGGCTTCCTGCGGGCGGCGGCCAGGAAGCCCAGGCCCCCAAGCAACAGGGCCGCTGCAGGCAGGGCCCATTGGCTGTCCGGGCCAGTGCGGGCCAGGACAGCAGGAGCGCCGACTGCAGGTGCAGCCGCCAGCCGAAGGGCACGCGGGTTGACAGCCGGGGGGTTGACCACGGGCGGGTTGACCACGGGCGGGTTGACGACCGGGGGGTTGACCACGGGCGGGTTGACGACCGGGGGGTTGACCACGGGCGGGTTCACGGCCGGGGGCTCCTCGGCCGGCGGTTCCTCGGCCGGCGGT
>NZ_JAFNLL010000085.1 GCF_017368795.1 Arthrobacter cavernae
GGCCTCATGCCACCGAACGACTACCGACCCACGCTCCTAGGAGTTTATGTACATGTCCCGCCCCTAAACCGGCGCGTTGAGGGCAGGAACTGTGCATAATCTCCGGGTGCTTCAGCAGGACCAACCCTGTTTCCGGAGTGCCTGCGCCACTCTGGAAACCACCCAGTCGGGGCCGCGTCCCATGTCGATCCGGTTGATCTTGACTTGCCGCCAGCCGGCCTCGGACACGCGTTGGTCGCGGTATGCATCGATGGCCTGCTGCTCGGGCGCCAGATGATGTTCGCCGTCGTACTCAAGGCAGGTGCGGTACTGTGGGCAGCCCAGATCCGTCCACACCGGCCTGCCCAAGATGTCCTCCACGGGATAGTCGGGCAGGAATTCGGGCAGTCCGGCGTCGTCCAGCATGAGTCTGAGCCTGGTTTCCGGGGGAGAGTCGACGCCCACACGCAAAGACTCCAAGGCCAGCCTTGCCTTGCGGACACCATGGATGCCGTTGGCCTTGGCAACGAATTCGCGCAACTCGGCCAAGGGAACCATCGCCTTCCGGGGCGCAAACGAGCGCGAGTGCTCGCTGATGATGGCGTCACCGGAAACGATCAGATCGTCCATCGGAAGCATCGTGGCAAGGTCCACCCATGTCCGGGCAATCGAGGTGAGCAGGACGCCGTCAATCTCAACCAGGTCTCCATCGCGGAGCCTCAGCCGGTGTCCGGCAATACCCCGTCGCCTGGGCAGCGAGAAATGCTGCGGACGGGACAAGTGCAGGAACCGGCCCGGTTCCTGGAAGTGGGGACCGCTCTTGCGTCCCCACGGGACAGGTTCGACGACGGCGGTCACCGGCCCGCCGTCGTCGGGCCTGAATTGTGCCCACCCGGGCAACGGCACCGCGTGGACTTCGGCGCTGCTGATGTGGCTGAGGAAGTCGCCGTCGTGAAGCTGAGTGTGGGGACGCCCCAGGTCCAGAACGGACTGTGCTCGGCCGGACGGGACGTAGATCCCGCGGCTGGGGCGGACCAGATCTCCGGCCCGCAGCCTTTTGGCGGGCACGTCCGCTTCTTTGGCGGCGCGGATGCTGAAGGCCTTGTTTCTGAGTTCCCCGGGAAGGGGCGGCAGTCTGCGCATGTTCCATTGAGGCATGCCTCGAGGCGCGAAATGGTGTTATCCACAGCCCTGCCTGTCTCCGGCGGAGTTTATGTACAGCAGATACCCCTAAGCCGGCATCTTAAGGGCGGGAAGTGTACATAAACGCCGGAGCTTAGCCGCGGCCCACGAAGGGCATGCCGGCGGCCGTGACCAGCACGGACCCGACGCTCGCCGTGGCCGGCATGTTGGCCATCATGAGGACGGCACGGGCGGCGTCCTCCACCGGGAACATGGGCTCCACACGGCGGCTGCCGTCGGCTTGGAGTGCGCCGGAACCGACGCCGATGGTGTCCATGATCTCGGTGCGCGTATTGCCGATGTCGATCTGGCCGCAGGTGATGCCGAAGGGCCGCCCGTCCAGTTCGATGCTCTTGGTCAGGCCGGACATGGCGTGCTTACTCACCGTGTACGCCACGGACAGGGGCCGCGGCGAATGCGCCGAGATGGAACCGTTGTTGATGATGCGCCCACCCTGCGGTTCCTGCGCCTTCATGGTCCGCACGGCCTCCGCCGCGCACAGCATGGACCCGGTGACGTTCACGGCCAGGGTGGCGTCCCAGTCGGCCACGCTGATCTGGTCCACGCTGCCGGAGGGACCGAAGATGCCCGCGTTGTTGAAGAGCACATCCACCCTCCCCCAGCGCTGGCGGGCCGCGGCGAAAAGCCGCCCGACGTCGTCGGGCACCGTGACATCGCACGGCACCACCAGGGCGTCTAGGTGGCCGTCCGCCGTCTCCGCGAGCTGCGCCTCCCGGCGCCCGCCGAGGGCCACGCGGTAGCCCTCGGCCAGGAGGAGCCGGGCGACCGCCCGTCCGATTCCGGAGCCGGCCCCGGTCACGACGGCGACGCGGGGCGCGGCAGCGGTTGTTTGGTTCACGTGGTTCTCCTGGTGGATCGGCGGGCCTAATCGGCTGGCTTAGCGGGCGGCGGGGACGTCCGCCGCGGTCAGGGGCCAGCCTATGACACTCTTGGGACGCGGTGCGGCGTACGTGCGGACCTTGGACGTGGACAGGCCGAGGCGGACCAGGGATTCGGCGATGGTGACGGCGGCGGCGACGCCATCCACCACCGGCACGCCGGCGCGCTGGCGGATCTGCTCGTCGAGCCCGGCCATGCCGCCGCAGCCCAGGACGATGACCTCGGCCTTGTCGTCGCGGACGGCGGCCAGCGCCTGCTGGACGATCGCTTCCACGGCGCGGTCGGGGTGTTCCTCGAGCTCGAGCACGGCCATGCCGCTGGCGCGGACGGAGGCGCAGCGGGCGTCGAGGCCGGCCAGCTTGAGCCGGTCTTCGATCAGGGGGACGGTCCGGTCAAGGGTGGTGACCACGGAATATTTGTGGCCGAGGAACATCGCGGTGCTCGCGGCGGCCTCGGTGATGTCCACCACCGGGACATCCAGGAGTTCCTGGAGGCCTTCCCGGCCGTGTTCGCCGTAGCCTGCCTGGATGACGGCGTCGAACGGTTCGGGGTAATTGACCACGCGGTCCATGACGGCGATGGCGGCGAGGTAGCTTTCGAAGTTCCCTTCGCAGGAATCGGCGCCGAAGCGCGGCGTGAGGCCAACGATTTCCGTGCCGGGGGAGGCCGCGCCGCGGGCCTGGGCTGCGATGGAATCGGTCATGGACTGCGTGGTGTTGACGTTTGCGACAAGGATGCGCATGGTGTCCTCTCAAAGCAGGCGCCCGCCCTGGGAGGACGGGCGCCGGCTTGATTGCGGTTGGGAAGTGTTGTCAGTGGGTGCTGGCGACGGCGATCGACTCACCGGAGACGTCGTCGTGGGGCTGCGTCTTGTCGGCGACCCAGTAGTAGGTGAGGGCCGCAAGGCCGGCACCGATGAACCAGGCGAACGGCGCTGCGGACGCCAGCCCGGGGATAAAGGCGATGAGGATCGCGACGGCGGCCGCAGGGACCATGGCGGTAATCGCCTTGGGGTTGACGCCCCGCTTGTAGAAGTAGGCGCCGGACGGGTCCTCGGTATAGAGCTCGGGGACGTTGACCTTGCCGCGGCGCAGCAGCCAGTAGTCGGCCATGACGACGCCGAACAGCGGGCCGAGGAGGGCACCGAGGCCGCCGAGGAAGTAAACAATGACCAGCGGGTTGTTGTAGAGGTTCCACGGCAGGATGACCAGGCCGATGATGCCGCTGACCCAGGCCGCCTTGCGGAAGTCCAAGTGCTTGGGGAAGAGGTTGGTGAGGGCGTAGACCGGGGCCACGAAGTTCGCCATGAGGTTCACGGCAACCGTGAGGATCAGCAGCGCGAGGCAGGCCAGGACAAGGAAGAGCGTGTTGGGGATGCTCTGGACGATGTCCGAGGGGCTTTCGATGACGGTGCCGTTGATCTTGTACTGCCCGCCGGCCATGATGACCACAATGGCGCCGAAGACGAGCATGTTGATGGGGATGCCCCAGAAGTTGCCGCGGACGACAGCCTTCTTGGACGTGGACGAACGGGTGAAGTCGCAGAAGTTCAGGACGAAGGTGCCGTAGATGGAGACCCACAGGGCGCCGCCTGCGAAGATGGTCAGCCACATGTCGCCGCCTTCCAGGCCCTTGATGCCGGACCACTGGATGGCTCCGCCTGCTTCGACGAAGACCCAGATGGCGATGGCAGCCATGGTGACCAGGATGATCGGGCCGGCGAAGGCCTCGTACTTGCGGATCATCTCCATGCCGAAGCTGACGATCACGAGCTGGATGATCCAGAGGGCCACGAAGGCGATCCAGCCCAAGGTGGACAGGCCAAGGATGGAGTTGCTGTCCAGGTCCTTGAGGCCGGGGGCCATGGCGACAAGCATGACGCGCAGCACCACGGAGGCAAGGTAGGTCTGGATGCCGAACCAGGCGATGGCGACGGCGCCACGGACCAGGCTGGCGATCTGGGCTCCCCGGATGCCGAAGCTGATGCGGCTCATGACGGGGAAGGGGACACCGGTCTTCTGTCCCATGAAGCCGGAGAAGTTCAGGAGGGCGAAGAGCAGCACTGCTCCGATGCCGAGTGCCACAAGGATCTGCCAGCCGCCCAGTCCGAGCGAGAAGAGTCCGATGGCGAACGCGTAGTTACCCAGGCTGTGGACGTCGTTGGCCCAGAGGGTAAAGATGCTGTAACTGGTCCAGCGGCGTCCTGCGATCTTGGTCGGGGCAAGGTCGAGGTTGTACAGGCTGGGGCTGATGGTACGGCCTGAGGCTTCGGTAGCGATCTCGCAGAGGGCTGCACTGCCCACGGACGGGTGAGTGCCCGCCACTGCTACGTGCTCCGGAGTCTCAGTGACGCTGACTGGTGAAGTCTTCTGCATCGTGGATCTCCACTTCATGTTGATTCCACATCGTGGAACCAAGTTATTGAATAGTGAAATCACTGTATGATCCAGATCACTCCCGCGTCAAGGGGGCCTTTACCAGCCCGAGAGTCACAATCGGTTGATTGGCGCGCCGCGCCCCTTCTTGTGCTTAAGGCGGGGTTGTCTTGTTGACGCTGCCCAAGTGTGCGGATAATCTCGAATCACAGAATTTTATTCTCACAATACGAAAATTCTTGAGCGCCCCACATAGCAAGCGCCCTGACATTCAATGAAGAGAGGTTGGACGTGGCTGCAGGAGAAGAGACCTCCCAT
>NZ_JAFNLL010000086.1 GCF_017368795.1 Arthrobacter cavernae
ACCCCGCCACCACACCAAAAACACCCCACACCCACCCCCACAAACCAGCCACCGCCGTCGTAATTGGATTCTGTGTTGTGCGTCACCGGCGGCCGGCAGGCGGGCGAAAGGAAATGCCCGCGAGAAGGGCAAGGCCTTAAATGCAAGAAGGGCCGGCAACCATAACGGTTGCCGGCCCTTCTAGAGCTTCGTGATTACCAGGAAGACTTGGTGATGCCCGGGAGCTCACCGCGGTGAGCCATATCGCGGAAACGAACACGGGAGATACCGAACTTCTGGAAGGTGCCGCGGGGACGGCCGTCGATCTGGTCGCGGTTACGCAGACGGATCGGGGAGGCGTTGCGGGGCAGCTTCTGCAGGCCGAGGCGTGCAGCTTCGCGTGCTTCGTCAGTCGCGTTGGGGTCAACCAGCGTCTTCTTCAGCTCGAGACGCTTTGCGGCGTAACGCTCAACGATGACTTTACGCTGTTCGTTCTTAGCGATCATTGACTTCTTAGCCATGTGTTTAGCGCTCCTCTCGGAATTCGACGTGCTGGCGGATCTTGGGGTCGTACTTCTTCAGGACCAGACGGTCCGGGTCGTTACGACGGTTCTTGCGGGTTACGTAGGTGTAACCCGTGCCCGCGGTGGACTTCAGCTTGATGATCGGACGTACGTCCTTGTCCTTTGCCATTAGAGCTTTACTCCTCGTGCCAGGATTGCGGCGACGACTACGTCGATGCCACGTACGTCGATGGTCTTGATGCCACGTGCAGAGACCTGCAGCGTGACGTTACGGCGCAGGGACGGAACCCAATAGCGCTTCTTCTGAATGTTCGGGTCGAACCGACGCTTGTTGCGGCGGTGCGAGTGCGAAATGCTGTGTCCAAAGCCCGGCTCGGCTCCGGTCACCTGGCAGTGTGCTGCCATGACGACTCTCCTAAAGAATTAAACGAAACGGCCAGCAGAGTTCCTGCTTGCCGTGCGACAGGCGGCGTCCGAATCCAGCTTCCAGACCATTTCGGTAGCTTCCACAAGACTGCGGCGAGACGGCTGGCTCAGGACCGGGCAGTGGAAGCCACTGGAACAGGTCCTGGGATACTGGGCGAATACAGGAATGCACGCAACTTGAGCCCCTAACTACCGGCCACCGGGAGATCAGAAAACCCGACCTTCACCGCCAACCGGAGCAATTGCACACGCTCCGCGCCACCTAGCGCCTACCTATTCTACGAGCTGGGCGAATTTAAGACCAATTAAGGAATCACGGGCAGCGACAGCGGCCGGGTGAGCGTGGCGTATTTTGGCCGGAGCCCGTCCCCGGACGAGCGGCGCCGGACACGCCGGACAACCCAGGGACCGGCAAATTCACGGACCCACCGGGCATTGGCGCGGAGGGCTTCGGCCCTGCTGGCCTCCGGCTGCTGCGCCAGTGCGGGAACCTCGATGGCGTCGTCCTGCTCGAGGACTGCCAGCACCCGCTTGGCCATGTTGGCGTGGCCGGCGGTAGACATGTGCATCCGGTCCTGTGCCCACATGCGCGGATCGTTGTACTCGCCGAAGCGCCAGTAATCCACCAGCAGTGCCCCGTGCTGCTCGGCGACTTCACGGACGAGCTCGTTGTAGATCGCGGTGCGTCCGCGCGTGGTGGCGAAGACCTTGGAGTTGCGGGAATCGAATCCCGTGAAGAGGACCACGGTGGCGCCGGTCGCGCTCAACCTGGCAATGCCGGCGTCGTACTCTTCCACCAGGGAATCTATGTCCACCTTCGGCCGCAGGATGTCGTTCGCCCCCGCGTACAAGGTCACCAGCGTGGGTTTGAGCGCGACGGCGGCGTCCACCTGCTCGGCCATGACCTGCCGGAGCTTCCTCCCGCGGATGGCGAGGTTGGCGTAGCCGAAGCCCTCGTTGCCGCGTGCAAGCTGCTCGGCCGTGAGATCTGCCCAGCCCCTGACACCGTTGGGGCGGGCCGCGTCATCGTCGCCGACACCCTCCGTGAACGAGTCTCCCAAGGCCACATACCGCGCGGAAAAATCCATGGCGCCAGTCTGCCACCACGGCGCGCGGGGCAACAATGTGGCTACTCCTCGCGCAGGATCCAGTGGTTGTTGTCGAGGCGGGCGACGATTTTCTCGCCGATCCGCGCAAGATCGGCGACGTCGGCCTCGGTCATGGCGTCCAGCATCAGGGTACGGACCGCGTCCACATGCCCCGGGGCGAGCTCCACGATGGTGTCCATGCCGGCGTCGGTCAGGTGCGCAACGGTGACGCGGGCATCCCGCGGATGTGCCTCGCGCTCCACCCAGCCGCGCTTCTGCAGCTTGGTGACCACATGCGAAAGCCGTGACAGCGAGGCGCTGGTGCGCGCGGCCAGCTCGCTCATCGGCAGGAACCTGCCTTCGGTCTCGGACAGCATGGCCAGCACGTTGTAGTCGAACAGCGACAACTTCCCGGCCGACTGGAGCTGCGTATCCAGTGCTGCGGGAAGCAGGGTGTTGATGCTCAGCAAGGCCAGCCAGGCGCGGCGTTCGTCGGCGTTGAGCCAGCGTGGTTCGGTCATGGCTCCATCTTAGGAGACGGTGTTGCTTGGCTCCTCGGGCCGGTGCCGGGACGGGCCGGTAGGCTGGCCGGGCGGTAGGCTGGCCGGGCTGGGCCGGGCGGTAGGCTGGCCGGGCTGGGCCGGGCCGGGCTGGGCTGGGCCGGGCGGTAGGCTGGCCGCATGTTCGTAGTTGCACTGACCTACAAGGTTCCCGACGAGATCGTCGATTTCCACCGCCCCGCGCACATGACCTGGGTCAAGGAAGCGTTCGACGCCGGTATCTTCCTCGCGTCCGGGCGCATGGTTCCGGCGGTGGGCGGCGTGCTGTTGTCCAAGGCGGACCGTGCCACCCTGGATGCGTCACTGGCCCAGGATCCCTTCTACAGCAATGGTGTGGCCGAGTTCGAGATCATCGAGTTCACCGCCACCACCGTGGCCGAAGGATACGAGAACCTGCTGGACTGAGGGTTGCCGCTCCGGGAGGGCCAGCGGCTTCCGGCGGCCCCGGCCAAGCGGGTCAGGGCGGCCCGTCCTGGCGCTGCTGCATCAATTTCTTCAGTCCGCCCTTGCGCGGGACCTTCACCGGTTCAGGCCAGCGCGGGCTCAGCGAGTCACCCAGGGTGACGCCGCGGAGTTTGCGGCCGAAGAGGGGCAGGACCCAGTCGTTCACCCAGCGGCGCTGCCGGCGCTCCCATTCCCGCAGGCTCATCTGTGCGGGCGGTTCCCAGTCCTTCGGCGTGAACTTGTGCGGCACGCCGAGGTGGTCCAGGACCTGCGCGGCGAGGTATTTGTGGCCGGCCTTGGACATGTGGAGCCGGTCCGCGGCCCACATGCGGCGGTCGTGGAAGGCGTCGAAGCACCAGTAGTCCACCAGGACGGCGTCGTAGCTGGCGGCCAGCTGCCGGACGCGCTCGTTGTAGAGGGTGTTGCGCTTCTTGAACGGCTCCAGCACGGCCGAAACCTTCACGTCGAACCCCGTGAACAGGACCAGCGTTGCACCCGTTCCCGCGAGCCTGGCGACCAGGAGCTCGTAGTCATCCATGAGGGCGTCCATGTCCGTGCCGAAGTCGAGAAGGTCGTTCCCGCCGGCATATAGCGTGACGAGGCTCGGTTCCATGGCGAGCGCCGGCTCAAGCTGCTCGTCGATGATGTGGCGGAGCCGCTTGCTGCGGACGGCCAGATTGGCGTATTCCCAGCCCGGCTGTGCCTTGGCCAGCTTCTCCGCAACCCGGTCAGCCCAGCCCCGGACGCCGTTGGGCAGCAGGGAGTTCCAGTCCCCCACGCCTTCGGTGAAGGAATCCCCGAGGGCGACATACCGCCGTCGTCCGTTCTGGTCCGCCCCAACATCCCGCACACCGCCAGCCTAGACACCAAAGGCAACACCACGGTTAACGCCGAGCAACAGGAAGTGAGAGAGCGTCGGGGAAAAACGCGCCAAAAGTGAGAGAGCGTTGGCCAAAAACGCGCTAAAGCTGAGAGAGCGTTGGCGACGGGACAGCAGAGGCGGAGCGGCAGGCATCCGGCAGCGTGCGTCTAAGCGAGGAACGAGCGAGCACGCC
>NZ_JAFNLL010000087.1 GCF_017368795.1 Arthrobacter cavernae
GGTGTAGCGGTGAAATGCGCAGATATCAGGAGGAACACCGATGGCGAAGGCAGGTCTCTGGGCATTAACTGACGCTGAGGAGCGAAAGCATGGGGAGCGAACAGGATTAGATACCCTGGTAGTCCATGCCGTAAACGTTGGGCACTAGGTGTGGGGGACATTCCACGTTTTCCGCGCCGTAGCTAACGCATTAAGTGCCCCGCCTGGGGAGTACGGCCGCAAGGCTAAAACTCAAAGGAATTGACGGGGGCCCGCACAAGCGGCGGAGCATGCGGATTAATTCGATGCAACGCGAAGAACCTTACCAAGGCTTGACATGGACTGGAAAGGCGCAGAGATGCGTCCCCCGCTTGCGGCCGGTTCACAGGTGGTGCATGGTTGTCGTCAGCTCGTGTCGTGAGATGTTGGGTTAAGTCCCGCAACGAGCGCAACCCTCGTTCCATGTTGCCAGCGCGTAATGGCGGGGACTCATGGGAGACTGCCGGGGTCAACTCGGAGGAAGGTGGGGACGACGTCAAATCATCATGCCCCTTATGTCTTGGGCTTCACGCATGCTACAATGGCCGGTACAAAGGGTTGCGATACTGTGAGGTGGAGCTAATCCCAAAAAGCCGGTCTCAGTTCGGATTGGGGTCTGCAACTCGACCCCATGAAGTCGGAGTCGCTAGTAATCGCAGATCAGCAACGCTGCGGTGAATACGTTCTCGGGCCTTGTACACACCGCCCGTCAAGTCACGAAAGTTGGTAACACCCGAAGCCGGGGGCCTAACCCCTTTGTGGGAGGGAGCCGTCGAAGGTGGGACTGGCGATTGGGACTAAGTCGTAACAAGGTAGCCGTACCGGAAGGTGCGGCTGGATCACCTCCTTTCTAAGGAGCACCGTCCTCGCCGTGAGGTGCCCGCATGGGTGCGGAACGGTGGGTAGGTAGCCCATTGCGCAGGCATTCGTCCTGCGGTGGGTGCTCATGGGTGGAATATCAGCAAATCAAAAGTTTTTTTGGCATAGCCTTCCGGCCGTGTCCTGGTGCCAGTCCGGCGCCCGTGCCCCCTGGGGTGCGGGTGATGGGAACGCGGCCGGGGCGTGGGGTGTGGGGGGTGTGTTTGGCGCACTGTTGGGTCCTGAGGCAACAGGACCTGCAGCA
This sequence comes from Arthrobacter cavernae, assembly GCF_017368795.1. Classification (GTDB taxonomy): domain Bacteria; phylum Actinomycetota; class Actinomycetes; order Actinomycetales; family Micrococcaceae; genus Arthrobacter; species Arthrobacter cavernae. Next base: position 1,142 of record NZ_JAFNLL010000087.1, read on the forward strand.
ATGCAGATTCCCCTGGGGTTTCTGGTTTCCTGCCTCCGCCGATCGCGCACCGTGGGTGTGTGGGGTGCGGGGGACGGGGTTGTTGTTTGAGAACTACATAGTGGACGCGAGCATCTGACACAGACTTTTTGTTTGTGTCTACAGCAATTTCTTTTTATGAAGAACCTGGCCCTTGTGGTCGTGGTTCTCTCGAGAAAGCTTTTGATCTTGTGTGGTCAAGTTTTTAAGGGCACACGGTGGATGCCTTGGCATTAGGAGCCGAAGAAGGACGTAGGAATCTGCGATAAGCCTGGGGGAGTTGATAACCGAACGGTGATCCCAGGATGTCCGAATGGGGAAACCCCGCCAGACGCTGCAAGGTGATCTGGTGACCCGCATCTGAACACATAGGGTGCGTGGGGGGAACGCGGGGAAGTGAAACATCTCAGTACCCGCAGGAAGAGAAAACAAGAGTGATTCCGTTAGTAGTGGCGAGCGAACGCGGACCAGGCTAAACCGTTCCATGTGTGATAGCCGGCGGGCGTTGCATGGGCGGGGTTGTGGGACTTTCCGTACTGGTTCTGCCGGACCGGTGGGGTGTGGAGTGCAGGCATAGGTGAACGGTCTTGAAAGGCCGGCCAGAGAGGGTGTGAGCCCCGTAACCGAAATGTTGTGCACCGCCCGGAGAGGATCCCAAGTAGCACGGGGCCCGAGAAATCCCGTGCGAATCTGTCAGGACCACCTGATAAGCCTAAATACTTCCTAATGACCGATAGCGGACCAGTACCGTGAGGGAAAGGTGAAAAGTACCCCGGGAGGGGAGTGAAACAGTACCTGAAACCGTGTGCTTACAATCCGTCGGAGCCAGCTCTGTTCTGGTGACGGCGTGCCTTTTGAAGAATGAGCCTGCGAGTTAGTGTTACGTCGCGAGGTTAACCCGTGTGGGGAAGCCGTAGCGAAAGCGAGTCTGAACAGGGCGATCGTAGTGGCGTGATCTAGACCCGAAGCGGAGTGATCTACCCATGGCCAGGTTGAAGCGACGGTAAGACGTCGTGGAGGACCGAACCCACTTCAGTTGAAAATGGAGGGGATGAGCTGTGGGTAGGGGTGAAAGGCCAATCAAACTCCGTGATAGCTGGTTCTCCCCGAAATGCATTTAGGTGCAGCGTTGCGTGTTTCTTGCCGGAGGTAGAGCTACTGGATGGCCGATGGGCCCTACAAGGTTACTGACGTCAGCCAAACTCCGAATGCCGGCAAGTGAGAGCGCAGCAGTGAGACTGTGGGGGATAAGCTTCATAGTCGAGAGGGAAACAGCCCAGACCACCAACTAAGGCCCCTAAGCGTGTGCTAAGTGGGAAAGGATGTGGAGTTGCGAAGACAACCAGGAGGTTGGCTTAGAAGCAGCCACCCTTGAAAGAGTGCGTAATAGCTCACTGGTCAAGTGATTCCGCGCCGACAATGTAGCGGGGCTCAAGTACACCGCCGAAGTTGTGGATTTCAGGCAGTGCCTAGCCTTCGTGGTTCAGGCGCCTGGAGTGGTAGGGGAGCGTCGTGTGGGCGGTGAAGTCGCGGTGTAAACCAGCGGTGGAGCCCACACGAGTGAGAATGCAGGCATGAGTAGCGAAAGACGGGTGAGAAACCCGTCCGCCGAATGATCAAGGGTTCCAGGGTCAAGCTAATCTGCCCTGGGTAAGTCGGGACCTAAGGCGAGGCCGACAGGCGTAGTCGATGGACAACGGGTTGATATTCCCGTACCGGCGAAAAACCGCCCATGCCAAGCGGGGGATCCTAACCGCCCGGAGCCTGCCCAATCACCCTTGTGGTGTGCGGGTTTTGGCCGAGCGCGGGACCTGATCCCGGGAGGTAAGCGTATTAACAGGTGTGACGCAGGAAGGTAGCCGGGCCGGGCGATGGTTGCCCCGGTCTAAGGATGTAGGGTCAGGGATAGGCAAATCCGTTCCTGTGTGCCCCGAGCACGCTCCTGAGATCTGATGGGACTCCCGCAAGGGGGGATCCGGTGATCCTATGCTGCCTAGAAAAGCATCGACGCGAGGTTTTAGCCGCCCGTACCCCAAACCGACACAGGTGATCAGGTAGAGAATACCAAGGCGATCGAGAGAATTATGGTTAAGGAACTCGGCAAAATGCCCCCGTAACTTCGGGAGAAGGGGGGCCTGCCCCGTGATGGAGACGTGCTCTCCGTGAGCGGGTGTGGGCCGCAGAGACCAGGGGGAAGCGACTGTTTACTAAAAACACAGGTCCGTGCGAAGTCGCAAGACGATGTATACGGACTGACTCCTGCCCGGTGCTGGAAGGTTAAGAGGACCGGTTAGCCCGCAAGGGCGAAGCTGAGAATTTAAGCCCCAGTAAACGGCGGTGGTAACTATAACCATCCTAAGGTAGCGAAATTCCTTGTCGGGTAAGTTCCGACCTGCACGAATGGAGTAACGACTTCCCCGCTGTCTCAACCATAAACTCGGCGAAATTGCAGTACGAGTAAAGATGCTCGTTACGCGCAGCAGGACGGAAAGACCCCGAGACCT
>NZ_JAFNLL010000088.1 GCF_017368795.1 Arthrobacter cavernae
GTCCTCTCCCGCCGCACCAAGAACAACCCGGTGCTCATCGGCGAGCCCGGCGTCGGCAAGACCGCCGTCGTCGAGGGCCTGGCCCAGGCGATCGTCCGCGGCGACGTCCCGGAGACTCTCAAGGACAAGCAGCTGTACACCTTGGACCTGGGCTCCGTGGTTGCCGGTTCGCGCTACCGCGGTGACTTCGAAGAGCGCCTCAAGAAGGTCCTCAAGGAGATCCGCACCCGCGGGGACATCATCCTTTTCATCGACGAGATCCACACCCTCGTGGGTGCCGGTGCGGCTGAGGGTGCCATCGATGCTGCCTCCATCCTCAAGCCGTTGCTGGCCCGGGGCGAGCTGCAGACCATCGGCGCCACCACGCTTGACGAGTACCGCAAGCACATCGAGAAGGACGCCGCGCTGGAGCGCCGCTTCCAGCCGATCCAGGTCAAGGAACCCTCCGTGGCTGACACCATCGAGATCCTCAAGGGCCTGCGCGACCGCTACGAGGCACATCACCGGGTTTCCATCACGGACGGCGCGCTGGTCGCCGCGGCGAACCTCTCGGAGCGCTACATTTCGGACCGCTTCCTGCCGGACAAGGCGATCGACCTGATCGACGAGGCCGGGGCGCGCCTGCGCATCCGGCGCATGACCGCCCCGCCGGAGCTCAAAGAGATGGACGAGCGCATCGCCGAAGTGAAGATGGAGAAGGAGTCCGCGATTGATGCGCAGGACTTCGAGGGTGCCGCTTCGCTGCGCGTCAAGGAGCAGCAGCTCATTGCCGTGCGCAGAGAGAAGGAGCTCCGATGGAAGTCGGGCACTCTGGAGGACATTTCCGAGGTTGACGAGGAACTGATCGCCGAGGTGCTGGCGAATTCCACGGGCATCCCGGTCTTCAAGCTGACCGAGGAAGAGTCCAGCCGCCTGCTGAGGATGGAAGACGAGCTGCACCGGCGCGTGGTGGGCCAGGACGAGGCGATCAGGGCACTCTCTCGGGCTATCCGCCGTACCCGTGCAGGCCTGAAGGACCCGAAGCGCCCGGGCGGTTCGTTCATCTTTGCCGGCCCCACCGGTGTGGGCAAGACGGAGCTCGCCAAGGCCCTCGCCGAGTTCCTCTTCGCCGACGAAGACGCCCTCATCTCCCTGGACATGTCCGAGTACTCGGAAAAGCACGCCGTGTCGCGTCTCTTCGGTGCCCCTCCGGGCTACGTCGGCTACGAGGAGGGCGGGCAGCTGACCGAGAAGGTCCGGCGCCGTCCGTTCTCCGTGGTCCTGTTCGACGAAGTGGAAAAAGCCCATGCTGACCTCTTCAACTCACTGCTGCAGATCCTCGAAGACGGCCGCCTGACCGACTCCCAGGGCCGGGTGGTGGACTTCAAGAACACCGTGATCATCATGACCACCAACCTGGGCACCCGCGACATCTCCAAGAGCGTCGCAACGGGCTTCCAGTCCGGCACGGACACCCAGACCGGCTACAACCGCATGCGTGCCCGGGTCACGGAAGAGCTCAAGCAGCACTTCCGCCCCGAGTTCCTCAACCGCGTTGATGACGTTATTGTCTTCCCCCAGCTGACCCAGGACGAGATCATCCAGATCGTGAACCTGATGATCGGCCGCCTGGAGCAGCGTCTGGCGGACAAGGACATGGGCATCGAGCTCACCGCCGCAGCCAAGGTCCTCCTGGCCACGCGTGGCTACGACCCGGCCATGGGTGCCCGGCCGCTGCGCCGCACCATCCAGCGCGAGATCGAGGACCAGCTCTCCGAGAAGATCCTCTTCGGCGAAATCAAGCCCGGCGAGATCATCGCCGTCGATGTTGAGGGCGAGGGCGAGGACGCGACGTTCACCTTCGCAGGAAACACGAAACCGCGGATCCCGGACGCACTGCCGGCCGCGACCTGAACAGCAACCACCTCCGACCGCCGTTGAGGCGGACTGAAGTCCGGCGTCACACCTCACGGCACTGCAGGCGAAGGATTCCGTGACGCCTGAGGATCCAGCCGGGGTGCTGCTACGGCGTGGCCAAGGCGGGGGGTGCGGCCCGCCCGGACTGCACCCCCCGCCTCCCGGTCTCGTGGATCAGTGCTTCCTGAAGGCGCCTTTGACTTTTTCGCCGGCCTGCTTCAGGCCGGCTTTGACGTGGTGGCCCTTGCCCTCAGCCTTCAGCCGGTCGTTGCCGGTGGCATCGCCTGCTGCTTCTTTGCCCTTGCCGTGGAGTTTCTCGGCAGCGTTATGGATCTTCTCACCCAAACCCATGGCGGGTCTCCTTAGTTGGCCGCCCCGTCGACGTGAATGCCGTAAGAGGCCGACAATTCATTGTGCGGACAGACCCGCGATAAGGGGCAGAACTGGACCCGCCCGCCATTTGAGGTGCCGCTGTGCCTCCGGCAATGGTGGGTTTGGATCCAGGCCGGGGTGCCGGGTGCGGTCCCGGTGGCAGCCCGGGAGATCGGTGGTCTTCGCCGCCTTTGTGGGTAACTTCTAGGGCGTCAGCCGGTGGTAGGCAGAAGCAAAATGTATGAGCGGGTCCGGTACTTCCGCCGCTGGAGCGTCACCACCCATCGCAAGTACCTCTCCCACGATGAGCAGATGCGTTGCCGCCGGATGGATGGCAACCGTTCGCAGCTCGAAGTACGCGATCGATCCCTCGAGGATCACCGATCCGGTGGCCGGGCCGCGGCGGTAGGGAACCTGGGACAGCAGGCCCTCAACGGGGGCCCCGGGACTGGCCAGCCAATCCGCCGCGCCTTGGTGCTTGCTGCGCAGCAGACTCAACGCCCACGTACCCGTCGTGGCAATTGCTTCGCCAATGCGTGAGCCCGCGTAGAGACTGACAAGCATCGTCGGCGGATCATAGGAGACGGAGAGAAAAGCAGTCACTGTTGCTGCGTAGTCGCGATGGTGCAGCGATGTAGAAACCACGGCGACGCCGGCTGAGATGTCAGCGCTGAGCACGCGGTACAGATCGATGTCCGCTTCGGAAGGCGGTTCGTCGCCAAGGCGATGCGCGTCCAACGTCCCCGGAATCTCCATAAGCACATCGTTTCACGCGGTGAACACATCAGGGCCGATCGTGACGAGGCCTCAAATCCATGTTCGCCGCCAGCCCCTACGAAGACACCCCATCCAATGCCCTGCGGAGTCTGCAACCCATGATCGGCCAGCTCCTCGCGGACGCGGAGGGGACCTTCAACGGATTGGTGATCGAATCGGCGAGCCACAATATCCTTGCCGTGCCCTTCGTGGACTCACGCATGACAGGTCTGCTGAAGGCAACGAAAGAATACTTCGACGTGACCCGTTACGTCGCCAGCTGCGTCGTGGTTGTCTCCCACGACGGTTAGTGCAAAAGGAGGGAGCCCACCACCGGTTCGCACCAGGTGGTGGGCTCCCTCCCTGTCGCCGATTTCATTCACTTTCCGTCAATGGCAGCGGCCCGCTGGACATTTCCTGTGCGGGCTCAGCCTGCATGTCCCGTGCAACGCTATTGCGTGGGCGCGGGCCGGGATGCGGCCCGCGTCCCGGGCGGTGTTCATGCGGTTTTACGTGCGATCGCACTGAGCGCCGCGGTGTTCTGGACGGTGAT
>NZ_JAFNLL010000089.1 GCF_017368795.1 Arthrobacter cavernae
CGGCGGAATCCGCGAACTCGCGGCAGCCCTCAACGAGGCGGGAACGCTGGACCGCAGCGGATGCCGGCGTGCGGCCGCAACACGCTTCAGCGCCAACCGAATGGTCTCCGAACACCTTCGGCTCTACGAGGAAGCTCTCACCGGCCTTCCGGCCCCGGCCGACGTCCGCGCACCGCTGGACGCAAGCTCCCTCGTCTGAACAGGGAGGTCCGCCGCTGATGCAAGGATGAGTGACTATGTCAACCTTTTTTGGCCCCGGCTGGACGGCTGTATCTGGCCCCACCAAGAGCTCCAAGACTTGTTCCGCGGCCCGGGCTTGTTGACTTTGTGACTTGAAGCAGAGCAGTGGAGTTGCCTTTGCACGGGAACGGGCCAGGGTCCCCTTTCCCCGTGCG
>NZ_JAFNLL010000009.1 GCF_017368795.1 Arthrobacter cavernae
GATCGCTCGCCACAGCCGTGCAACCGGTGCTGCAGAGACCCCGGAAGAGCCGCTGGCCGAGTGGGAGCGCGAGCTCCTCGAAGGCAGCAAGGCTGCAGAAGCTCCGGCGGCTGAAGAAGCTCCCGCAGCTGAAGAAGCTCCGGCCGCAGAAGCAACTGAAGCTGCAGCCGAAGAAGGCAAGTAAATCTGGACCTTCCCTAATACCGGTTCCGGTGCTAGGGGCTACTGACAGGATGGCGGCCCACACGGTGGGCGGCCGTCCTGTCAGTCCGTAATCACACAATTTCTAGACAGAGGGGTTCACATGGCGAACTACACTGCTGCTGACATCAAGGCCCTGCGCGAGCGCACCGGCGCCGGCATGATGGACGTCAAGAAGGCTCTCGACGAAGCCAACGGCGACGCCGAGAAGGCCATCGAGATCATCCGCATCAAGGGTCTCAAGGGCGCTACCAAGCGCGAAGGCCGCTCCACTGCTGAGGGCCTGGTTGCTGCCAAGGTCACCGGCGGCGTGGGCGTAATGATCGAGGTCAACTGCGAGACCGACTTCGTCGCCAAGGCTGACAAGTTCATCCACTTGGCCGACCGGGTTCTCACCATTGCAGTCGAGTCCGGCGCTGCCGACCTCGAAACCCTGCTGGCCACCGAGGTTGACGGCAAGCCGCTTTCCGAGATCGTCGTCGAAGAGGGCGCTGTCCTCGGCGAGAAGGTCGTCGTACGACGCATTTCCCGCGTTGAAGGCGCCACGGTTGACGCTTACCTGCACAAGACCTCCAAGGACCTCCCGGCCCAGGTCGGCGTTCTGTTCGCTGTTGACGGTGAAGGCGAAGCTGCTGCTACCGCCGCGCACGACATCGCTGTCCACGTTGCAGCCATGGCTCCGAACTACCTGACCCGCGACGACGTTCCCGCCGAGCTGGTCGAGTCCGAGCGCCGCATCGCCGAGGAGACCGCCAAGGCCGAAGGCAAGCCGGAAGCCGCACTCGCCAAGATCGTGGAAGGCCGCGTGACGGGCTTCTACAAGGGTGAAGTTCTGGTTGACCAGGCATTCGCCAAGGATTCCAAGAAGACCGTTGCACAGGTTCTCGAAGAAGCCGGTGTGAAGGCAACTGCAGTCACTCGTTTCCGCGTCGGAAGCTAGTAAGACATGAAAAGGGGTGGTCACTTCGGTGGCCGCCCCTTTTGCATGCACCGGCATTCCCGGGGCGTGCACCGGCCCGGGCGGTATCTGCCTGGGCCCACAGCAAGATAATCTAGCCAGAGTCCACCAACGGGAGGCACCATGGAAACCGTCAACACTGCAATCCAGCCCGAGAAGACCCGCCGTCGTGTACTTCTGAAACTGTCCGGCGAAGTCTTCGGCGGCGGCAAGCTCGGCGTTGATCCGGACACCGTCCGCGCCGTCGCCAAGCAGATCGCTGCCGCCGTCTCCGAGGTCGAGGTGGCAATCGTCGTCGGCGGCGGCAACTTCTTCCGCGGCGCCGAACTCTCGCAGAGCGGCATGGACCGTTCCCGCGCCGACTACATGGGCATGCTCGGCACGGTCATGAACTGCCTGGCACTCCAGGACTTCCTGGAGCAGGCCGGAGTGGAAACCCGCGTCCAGAGCGCCATCACCATGGGCCAGGTCGCTGAGGCCTACATCCCGCGCCGTGCCATCCGCCACATGGAGAAGGGCCGCGTGGTGATCTTCGGTGCCGGCGCCGGACTCCCGTACTTCTCCACCGACACCGTCGCCGCCCAGCGCGCCCTCGAGGTGCACGCCGACGTCGTCCTGATGGCCAAGAGCGGCGTGGACGGCGTCTACACGGCAGACCCCAAGAAGGACCCCACGGCAGAGAAGCTCGAAAAGCTCAGCTACGACGACGCCCTGCGCCGCGACATCCGCGTCATGGACCAGACCGCCATGACCATGTGCAAGGACAACCGCCTCTCCATGGTGGTGTTCGGCATGGAAGGCGAGGGCAACGTCACCCGCGCCATCCTCGGCGAAAAGCTGGGAACCCTGGTCACCCCGTAGCAAGGGCTAGGATATTTCCAGGACCTATTCCGCCTGCAGAGGCGGATCTTTACTGTGTACCGCGGCCCGCGCCCCGGGACGCGACTATTTCTGAGGAGAAACCGTGATCGAAGAAACCTTGCTCGAAGCCGGGGAAAAGATGGACAAGGCTGTCGAGGTGGCCAAGGAGGACTTCGCGACCATCCGCACCGGACGCGCGAACCCGGGCCTCTACAGCAAGGTGATCGTGGAGTACTACGGCACGCCCACGCCGCTGCAGCAGCTGGCCTCCTTCGCGGTGCCGGATGCACGCACCATCCTCATCACCCCTTACGACAAGACAGCACTGCGCGACATCGAGCGGGCCCTGAGCGACTCCGAGGTCGGCGCCAACCCGTCCAACGACGGCACCGTCATCCGCGTGACCATTCCGGAGCTGACCAAGGAACGCCGCAAGGAATACGTCAAGATCGTCAAGAGCAAGGGTGAGGACGCCAAGGTCAGCATCCGCAGCATCCGCCGCAAGGCCAAGGACTCCCTGGACAAGCTTGTCAAGGACGGCGAAGCCGGCGAGGACGAGGGCGCACGTGGCGAGAAGGAACTGGACGCCCTCACCAAGGCCCACGTGGACGGCATCGACGAGCTTCTCAAGCGCAAGGAAGCCGAGCTGCTCGAGGTCTGATGAACCAGGCAGAGCCGGCGCCCGCTGAACGGGTCCCGACACGCGAACGGCGGAAACGCGAAAGGCGCCCGCGGGAAAACCCGACGCCGAAGGCTGGCCGGAATCTTCCGGCCGCCATCGGCGTCGGGCTGGCCATGCTTTTTGCCGTCTTGGGCGGGCTGCTGTTCCTGCCGCTCGGATTCGTGCTGCTGACCACCGGATTCGCGGTCCTGGGCGTCTGGGAGGTTTTCCGCGCCCTTGAAAGCCACGGCACGCGGCTGCCCATCATCCCGGTGATGACCGGCAGCGGTGCCATGCCCGTGGCTGCCTACTTCGGCGGCCTGGAAAGCCTGCTGTTCACCATGCTGGCCAGCAGCGTGGCGGTGCTGCTGTGGCGTTCCATCGAAAGCGCATCCGGTGCCCCGCGAAGCATTTTCGCGGGCGTCTTCACGCTGGCCTGGGTGCCGTTCATGATCAGCTTCGCAGTGCTTCCGCTGCATGCGACAGGAGGCGCCACCCCCGTGGGCCTCTGGCCGCAGGGCATTCCCGTAGGCGTCTGGCAGGTTGTCACCATGCTTCTGCTGGTGGTCTCCAATGACACCTTCGGCTACATTGTGGGCGCACTGTTCGGCAAGCACCCCATGGCACCCAAGATCAGCCCCAAGAAGTCCTGGGAAGGCTTTGCCGGTTCCGTGGCGGGCGCCATGGTCATTGGTGTCCTGGCCTGTCTGCTGTTCCTGGACAAGCCCTGGTGGGTGGGCCTGGTTCTGGCCGTCGGCATGGTGGCCGCGGCAACGGCCGGGGACCTGGCCGAATCCATGGTCAAGCGCGAGCTTGGCATCAAGGACATGAGCAGCATCCTGCCGGGGCATGGCGGAGTGATGGACCGGCTGGACTCCATCGTTTTCGCGGCCCCCGTGGCGTTTGTTCTCTTTGCGCTGCTGAGCGGCGTCTGACACCCCTCATGAAGGATAGGTAGTGGCATTGGATATTCGGCGCCAGATTCCGGCAACGTTCGAGCGCGTGGAGCGTGGCACCTACGGCTACAACGCCAAGCAGGTGGACCAGTTCCTCAAACGGGCCCGCGTGGCGTTCGAGGACCCGGCCCGCACCGCCCACCCGCCTGGCAGTGCCGACGTCCGGGCGGTCACCTTTGACCCGGTCAAGGGCGGCTATGACCCGGCGAGCGTCGACTCGGCCCTGGACCGGCTGGAAGATGCCTTCGCACGCCGCGAACGTGACGAACTCATCAGCCAGCAGGGTGAGGAGGCGTGGCTGCGGGAGATCGGCAAGCTCTCTGGCGTGCTGCGCGGACGCCTGCACCGGCCCGACGGCGCGCGCTTCCGCCACCCCGCCAAGAACTCTGTCCGCGGCTACAACACCGAAGATGTCGACGGGCTGTGCGTCGAACTCATCGGCTACCTCGAGCAGGACCAGCCACTGAGCGTGGACGCCGTCCGGCGGGCGGTCTTCCGCGCAGCCAAGGGACAGGACAGCTACGAAGAGACCCAGGTCGATGCCTTCCTGGACCGCGCCGTCGAACTCATGGCGGCCATCGACTAGCCACAGCCCCGGCCCAGCATGGCCTGGACTGGCTCAGCGTTCGGTGGCCACCGGCCGCTCGGGAACGTGCAGCCTCGTCATGACGCGGACCACGTTGCGGGGCACCCGCTTCCGCGTGGCACGGGACACCAGGACCATGACGGCAAAGGCCGCGGGGACGGTCCAGGCGGCGGGCTGTGCCAGCCATACCGGAGAGTTGCCGGGGCCCAGCAGGGCACTGGAGACCATGGCGCCGCCGCACAGGACCGCACCCGTGGCCATTCCCGCGATGGCACCCGCGTCGCTGAGCCCGCGCCACCAGATCCCCAGCAACAACACCGGGCAGATCGTGGATGCCGTAAACGCGAACACGAGGCCGACGCTCGCTGCAAGGGCCAGCGAATCCGTCAGGAACGCGAAGCCGAGCGGCACGACGGCGGCCAGCAGCGCCGCGAGGCGGAAGCCCCGCACGCTCCCGCCGAGGACGTCCTGGCTGATGACGCCGGCGAGCGAGACCACCAGGCCCGACGTCGTCGACAGGAACGCGGCGAAGGCACCGGCGACCACCAAGGCCGAGAGGAGCTCACCGGCCGTGCCGCCGACCAGCCGGCCCGGCAGCAGCAGGACCAGGGCATCCGCCTGCCCGCTGCGGGCGAGCTCGGGGGCGAACACCCGGCCCAGGGCGCCGGAGATGGTGGGGAACAAGTAGAAGACGGACAGCAGGCCGAGCACTATCAGCGTGGTCCGGCGGGCGCTCTGCCCATCCGGGTTCGTGTAGAAGCGGACCAGGACGTGCGGCAGGCCCAGGGTGCCGAACAGCAGCGCGACCATGAGGGAGATGTTCTGGTAAGGGCCGGCGGCGGGCAGCTGCGTCGGATTGGCCTCCAACCCGGCCGCGGCCTCCGTCTGTCCGCCGGCCAGCACCAACAGCAAAAACACTACGGGCACGGCCAGCGCGGTGAGCTTGAGCCAATACTGGAACGCCTGCACGAAGGTGATGGAGCGCATGCCGCCCGCCACCACCGTCAGGCACACCACCACAACCACCGCCACCGAACCCACCCAGGAAGGCAGGCCGGTGCTGATCCGGATGGTCAGTGCCGCGCCGTGCAGCTGCGGGACGATGTAGAGCCAGCCGACGGCCACCACCACCAGGCTGGTGACCCGCCGTACCGCCTTGGATTCGAGTCTGGCCTCGGTGAAGTCCGGGATGGTGTACGCGCCGGAGCGGCGCAGGGGAGCGGCGACGAACAGCAGGAGCATGAGATAACCGGCCGTGTAGCCCACGGGAAACCACAGGGCATCGGTGCCGGAGAGCAGGATGAGGCCGGCCACGCCCAGGAAACTCGCGGCGGACAGGTATTCGCCGCCGATCGCCGAGGCGTTCCACCAGGGCGGCACTGTCCGCGAAGCGACGTAGAAGTCGCTCGTGGTGCGGGAGATGCGCAGCCCATAGAAGCCGATGGCCGCCGTCGCGAGCGAGACCGCCACGAAGGCCGCAAGGCCGACCGCGGGGTTCACCTGTCCTCCGCCAGATCGCAGTACCGGGCCTCGTTCCGTGCGGCAGCCCGGTTGTACAGCCAGGCGCTGAGGCCGATCACGGGGTAGATGCCCGCGCCGATCAGCAGCCAGTCCAGCGGGATGCCCAGGATCCGGGTCCCGGCAACCCCGGGGCCGAACGCCAGGACCAGGGCGAAGGCCGCCACGATCACGAGGAAGCCGCACGCCACCACGAGCCCGAGCCGGAGCTGGGACCGGATGAGAGATCGGACGAACACCTGGCCGACGTCGGAGTTCTCGGCGAGCTCGCGGGAGTACGGAAGGCGGGCCGGCGCGGCAGCCGAGGACCTCGGGGCCGTGACCCTGACCCGCGTCATCCCTGCGGCCGGATGCGAGTGGCCTGCAGCTTGTCCCGCACTGAGGGCAGGTGGCGGCGGCTGATGGGCAGTTCGGCGCCGGCTACGGTGACGCTCGCACGGGCCGCGGCAAGCTTCAGGTGGCCCACATGGTTCAGTGCGATCAGGTAGGAACGGTGGATCCGGATGAAGCCGGCCTCGGCCCACTGCTGTTCGAGGTCGCTGAGCGGCACCCGGATCAGGTAGCTGGCCTCGGCGGTGTGCAGCCGGGCGTAGTCGCCCTGGGCCTGGACGTAGCTGATGTCATCACGGCGGATCATGCGCGTGGTGCCGCCGAGCTCCACGGTGATCATTTCCGGCGCGGGGGTGCCGTCCTTGAGCAACTCGCTGATGCGGTCCACGGAGCGGGCCAGGCGTTCCGCGCGCAAGGGCTTCAGCAGGTAGTCGATGGCCGCGAGGTCGAAGGCCTCCAGTGCACAGTCCTCGTCCGCGGTGACGAACACGACGGCGGGCGGGTTGCTGCTGCGCGAAATGGCGCGCGCGATGTCCAGGCCGGAGAGGGCCGGCATGTGGATGTCGAGGAAGACGGCGTCAACGCTCTCCCGCTCCAGCGTACGGAGGGCCTCGGCCCCCGAGGATGCCCGGTGGATGGCCCCGATGCGGGCGTCCCGGCCCAGCAGGAAGGCGAGCTCCTCCACAGCGGGAAGTTCGTCGTCGGCGACGAGCACGTTGATCATGATTAAAGACTAGCGCCGGCCTCTCAGGCGTCGTGTCCCGGCTGGGACTTGGGTACGCGCATGGTGATCAGCGTGCCCTCGCCGAGGGCCGTTTCGATGACCAGCCCGTGCTCGTCCCCATAGACCTGGCGCAGCCGCGCGTCGACGTTGCGCAGTCCCACGTGGTCGCCGTCGCTGTGCCCGGCCAGGACCGAGCGCAGATGCTCCGGGTCCATGCCCACGCCGTCGTCCTCGATGGTGACCTCGGCGAACGCGCCGGAATCGTTGGCGCAGATGGTGATGTGCCCGGGGCCTTCCTTGGCTTCGAGGCCGTGCCGCACGGCGTTCTCCACCAGCGGCTGCAGGCTGAGGAACGGGATGACCGTGCTGAGCACCTCCGGGGCGATCCGGAGGCTGACCTGCACGCGCTCGCCGAAGCGGGCCCGCTCGAGCAGCAGGTACCTGTCGATGCAGCGCAGTTCCTCGGCCAGGGTGGTGAAGTCGCCGTGCCGGCGGAAGGAATAACGGGTGAAATCGGCGAACTCCACCACGAGTTCCCGGGCCCGGGCGGGGTCGGTGTTGATGAACGAGGCGATGGCGTTGAGCGAGTTGTAGATGAAGTGCGGGCTGATCTGGGCGCGCAGGGCCCGCACCTCGGCCTCCATGAGGAGGGTCCGGGACGATTCGAGTTCGGCCAGTTCCAGCTGCGCGGCAATCCAGTCGGCCACCTCGCCGGTGGCCCGGACGAGCCCGGCGCCGGCGTTGGGGGCGAAGGCGGCCACCGCGCCCACCACGCGCGAACCGGCCCGGATGGGCGCGATGACGGCGCTGTAGGCGGCGTCGCCGTGGGCGGACTCCTTCGCTGCCGGAATCACGGCCGTCCGTCCGGTGGCCAGGACCTCGGCGGCGAGCCGCATGAGTGAGGGCCGCAGCTCTTCGGCCGCGCCGTCCCAGGCCAGCACGGAGCCGGTGTCCGTGATGGCCAGGGCCTCGCAGCCCAGGAGGGTCCGCAGCTGCTTGCTTGCCTTGGCGGCACCGGCGGGCTGCAGCCCGCCGCGCAGATGCTGCCCTGCGCGCGACGCCGCGTGCAGGGTGTTGTAGGTGGCCCGCTCGGCGTCCGTGCCCAGGTCCCGGAAGGACCGCATCACCTTGAGTCCCACGCCGACGACGACGGCGACGGCCAGGACGATGACGGCGATCGCGGCGACGGTGAAAAGCGGGGAGTCGGGCATAAGTCCAGCGTAACCAATGCGCCGCGGACCGGGCGTGGCATGGCCAGGGCGCCGCCCAACGGCCCCGAAACCCACCGTTGGGCGCAGCATCGTGACCGCTGAGCGACGCTGCCCCGCGCCCCTCTGGAATGCGGCCCGCATCACGTTCGATAGTGATTGCAGTCACATTGGCAGGGCGTGTGGAGCTGATGTGGACAATTCACAATCAGGAGGAACCATGGGCAATGGAGCCCAACACCAGGACGAGACGGCGTCCGTGGACTTCCAGCAAGTCCAGCAGACGGAGCGCTTCAAGGCGCTGCGAACCCGTCACCGCAGCTTTGTCTTCCCCATGGCAGTGGCTTTCCTGCTCTGGTACTTCGCTTACGTTCTCCTGGCCGACTACGCGGTGGGCTTCATGTCCATCAAGGTCTGGGGCAACATCAACGTCGGGCTCGTCCTGGGCCTGCTTCAGTTCGCCACCACCTTCGGCATCACGGCTTGGTACGTCAGCTACTCCAACCGGAAGCTGGACCCGATCGCCGCCGAGATCCGCAACGAGATCGAAGGCCACGAGTTCGACAGGGACGGCAACGCAGTGATGGGGGCAGCGAAGTGAACGGAATGGTCCCTGCGGTCAACGTTGGCGCGCTCAAAGACACCACGCTCCTGAACATGGGCATCTTCGCCCTGTTCGTCCTGGTCACCATGGTGATCGTGTTCCGGGCCAGCCGGAACAACAAGACGGCGGCGGACTACTACGCCGCCGGCCGCTCCTTCACCGGCTCCCAGAACGGCACCGCCATCGCGGGGGACTATCTCTCGGCAGCGTCCTTCCTCGGCATCACCGGTGCCATCGCCATCAACGGCTACGACGGCTTCCTGTACTCCATCGGCTTCCTGGTGGCCTGGCTGGTGGCACTGCTCCTGGTCGCGGAACTTCTCCGCAACACGGGCAAGTTCACCATGGCGGACGTCCTCTCCTTCCGGCTCCGGCAGCGCCCGGTCCGGATCGCGGCCGCCCTGTCCACCCTGGCCGTCTGCTTTTTCTACCTTCTGGCCCAGATGGCCGGCGCCGGAAGCCTGATTTCCCTCCTGCTGGGCATCAGCGACTGGGGCGGACAAGCCCTGGTGATCATCGTCGTCGGGGCCCTCATGATCATGTACGTGCTGATCGGCGGCATGAAGGGCACAACGTGGGTTCAGATCATCAAGGCCATCCTGCTGATCGCCGGCGCCGCCGTGATGACCGCCTGGGTCCTGTCCATCTACGGCTTCAACCTGTCCAATCTGCTCGGCGCGGCCGCTGATGCGGCCAACAATCCGAACATCCTCAACCCGGGCCTGCAGTACGGCAAGTCCGAGACATCCAAGCTGGACTTCATGTCCCTTGGCCTGGCCCTGGTGCTCGGCACGGCAGCCCTCCCGCACGTGCTGATGCGTTTCTACACGGTGCCCACGGCGAAGGAAGCCCGCAAGTCCGTGGTGTGGTCCATCTGGCTGATCGGTCTCTTCTACCTCTTCACCTTGGTCCTGGGCTACGGCGCCGCGGCCCTGGTGGGGGCCGAGACCATCAAGTCCGCCCCCGGCGGCGTGAACTCGGCAGCCCCGCTGCTGGCGTTCCATCTGGGCGGCCCGCTGCTCCTGGGCTTCATTTCCGCGGTCGCCTTCGCCACGATCCTGGCCGTCGTGGCCGGGCTCACCATCACCGCAGCGGCCTCGTTCGCCCACGACATCTACGCCAACGTCATCTCCAAGGGCAAGGCAGACCCCGGCACCGAGGTCAAGGTTGCCCGTAGGACCGTGGTGGTCATCGGCATCCTGGCCATCCTCGGTGGCATCTTCGCCAATGGCCAGAACGTGGCCTTCCTGGTGGCGCTCGCCTTCGCGGTGGCGGCATCGGCCAACCTGCCCACCATCGTCTACTCCCTGTTCTGGCGGAAGTTCACCACGCAGGGCGCCGTCTGGAGCATGTACGGCGGTCTGGCCTCGGCCATCCTGCTGATCACACTTTCCCCGGTGGTCTCCGGTGCCAAGACGTCCATGATCCCCGGCGCCAACTTCGCGGTCTTCCCGCTGAGCAACCCCGGCATCGTGTCCATCCCGCTGGCGTTCTTCCTCGGCTGGCTCGGCACCGTGCTGGACAAGCGGCGCGAAGACCCCGCCAAGCAGGCCGAGATGGAGGTCCGTTCCCTGACCGGAGTGGGCGCCGAAAAGGCCGTGGACCACTAACCGGAAACGGCAGCACGAAGCCCTCCCGCATCCTGGTGCGGGAGGGCTTCGTTGTGCCCGGCGGCGAGCGATGGAGGGCGCTGCGCGGGGCTGGCTCAGTGGCGGGCTGGCTCAGTGGCCGTGGCCCGGGATTGCCCGCTCCACCATATGCCCGCCGTGCGGGAAGGCATGCTGGCCGGCGAAAGATGCGGCGAGTCCCGGCGTCGCGATCGCTGAAACCACGACGGCGGCAGCAAAGGCGGCGCCGAGCAGCGCACCGGCGTGCAGGGGAGTCGCGGCCGTGTCGCCATCGGCTGCTTTACCACCGGACGGTCCGGCGCCCTGTCGGCGCAGCCAGGCTGCCGACCCCAGAGCCAGGAGCGCCAGGAAAAAGGCGGCAAGGTGCCCGGCGTCGAGCAGGTGCAGTTTCATTCCCACGGCCAGAGCCATGAGGTGCACAGCTGCGGACGCTGCAAGGGCCGCGGCCGCAGGTGCCGCGAAACGGATCCGGCCGCCGTGCAGGCCCAGCAGCGACCACAGCAGAAGCGACAGGCCCCAGATCAGCCCCAGCGTTCCCGCTGCCGGATGCAGGCCGGCCGGGACGAGGGGCCCGGAAGCCTGCCCCTGGCTTCCGGCAAGGTAGCCGGCGGCCAGGGACAGTTCCACCATCCCGGCCGCCATCCCGGCAAAGCCTGCCAGCAAGGTGACGGCCGCCCCCAAGGTCGGGTCGGGGGCTTTGCTTCCAGGCCTGGTGCTTGGCCCGCCGGCTCAGGCGTGTGCGGTGCGGGCCGGAACCCTGTCCTGGGAAAGCCCGACGCCGAGCAGCACCACAGCGCTTGCCAGGTGCAGCACGTTGTCCGCGCCGTTCAGCGCGATGATGTTCAGCGAGGAGCCCACCAGGAAGAGTCCCAGGATGCCGACCAGCAGGTACACGCCGCCCACGCGCATGGTCCGAACCTTCCGGTGGGGCCGGGTGAACCCGGCCGGTCCTTGGAGCCCCGGGCGGGGCTCTCACCCAGTGATTCGGAGCATGCTCCGGCTTGGATGGGTGTGATTTTCAGCCGGTTTCGTTGCGCCTACAGCACCGCGCGCTGGTTTCAGCCCGCTGCGGAGCGCAGGCCGAGCAGCGGCTGGACGCGGTAAGGGATCATTTCCCGCATGGCCAGGGCGGTATCGGTCCGTTCGACGCCATCGCAGGCAAGGATCTTGCCGTTGATGCGGTACAGGTCCTCGGCATCCAGGGCCACCACGCGCAGCAGCAGATCGGCGGAGCCTGTCAGGCCGAAACCCTCCAGGATCTCCGGAATGGCTCCCAGGTCCTGGGCCAGCGAAGCAAGCTTCTGCTGCTGGACGTGCACCGAGATGAAGGCCGTGAGCGGATAGCCCAGGGCCACTGGATTGATGCGCCGTTCAAAGGACAGGAACGCATGCTTCTTTTCGAGTTGCGCCATGCGGGCCTGCACCGTGTTCCGCGACAGTCCGAGCTTCTGGGCCAGAGCCACAACAGTGCCGCGCGGATCCTTCGCCATGGCCGAAAGCAGGCGTTTGTCAGTGACATCCAAGGGTTGCATAATGCGCAAGATTAGCACGGAGTAGCGAGCTCAAACAGTGCACGATGCTCAACTTCTACGCAGGTGGTTGTGCCCATTGAGCGTTGTGAGTAGGGTCACAATTATCCCGGGCGAGGGCGCCCGGGGCTGGTTTGCGCGGGTCCACGAGGCCTGCAGGATCCGGCGAAAACGACGCGGAAGGTATGGATCACCTGTGTTGACGGACGAGGTGGGCAAGGGCGCCACAAGCGCCTCACGCCCTGCATACAGTGCAGACAATCCCCTGCGGTCGGGCGGCAGCCTGATCCAGTTGATTACCCCCAGGGGCGAACGCATCAGCCATCCCGAATTCGACGTCTGGGTCAAGGACGTCAGCGACGAGCAGTTGGGCTCGCTGTACGAGGACATGACTGTCATCCGGCGCATCGACGCCGAGGCAACCGCACTCCAGCGCCAGGGCGAACTGGCCCTCTGGCCGCCGCTGCTGGGGCAGGAAGCGTCTCAGATCGGCTCCAGCCGGGCCCTGCGCGAGGACGACTTCGTGTTCCCCAGCTACCGCGAGAGCGGCGTGGCCTACGTCCGTGGCGCAGAACTCGCCGAGATTGCCAAGGTCTGGCGCGGCAACGCCTCCTACGGCTGGGATCCCCAGCGCATCAAACTGGCCACCCCGCAGATCATCATCGGTTCCCAAAGCCTGCACGCCACCGGTTACGCGATGGGCATCCAGCACGACGGCGCGGACTCGGTAGTGATGGCCTACTTCGGCGACGGCGCCACGAGCGAGGGCGACGTCAGCGAGGCCATGGTGTTCGCCGCCAGCTTCCAGGCTCCCGTGGTCTTCTTCTGCCAGAACAACCACTGGGCCATTTCCGAGCCGGTGCGGCTGCAGTCCCACGTCCAGATCGCGGACCGCCCCAACGGCTTCGGTATTCCCAGCATGCGGGTGGACGGCAATGACGTCCTGGCCGTGCTGGCGGCCACGCGTGTGGCCCTTGACCGTGCGCGCAAGGGCGGCGGGCCCACCTTCATCGAGGCAGTCACCTACCGTATGGGGCCGCACACCACCGCGGATGACCCCACCCGGTACCGGGACCCCAACGAGCTCGAGGACTGGGCCGCCAAGGATCCCATCGCCCGGCTCAAGGCCCTGCTCGACTCCAAGGGCCTGTTGACCGAGCAACTGGAAGCCAAGGTGCAGGCCAAGGCGGACGCCGTCGCAGCCGAGTTCCGCGCCGGCTGCATCGACATGCCGGATCCCGCGCCGCTGGACGTCTTCAACCACGTGTACAGCACGCCCAACTCCTGGATCGAACGCCAGAAGGACCACTACTCCCGCTACCTGGAAAGCTTCAGCGGATCTGCCGAGGAAGGTGCACTCTGATGTCCACACTGACTTTTGCCCGGGCAATCAACGCAGGACTGCGCAAATCCCTCGAAAGCGATCCCAAGGTGGTCCTCATGGGTGAGGACATCGGCACGCTCGGCGGCGTCTTCCGCGTGACCGATGGCCTCCAGAAGGATTTCGGCACCCACCGCGTAGTGGATACCCCGCTCGCGGAGTCCGGCATCATCGGCACCGCCGTGGGCCTGGCCTACCGTGGCTACCGGCCGGTCTGCGAAATCCAGTTCGACGGCTTCATCTACCCGGCCTTCGACCAGATCGTCAGCCAGGTGGCCAAGATGCACTACCGCACCCAGGGCCGCGTCAAGATGCCCATCACCATCCGCGTGCCGTTCGGCGGCGGCATCGGCTCACCCGAACACCACTCCGAATCGCCGGAGGCCTACTTCACCCACACCTCCGGCCTCCGCGTCATCAGCGTGTCCAATCCGCAGGACGCGTACACCATGATCCAGCAGGCCATCGCCTCGGATGATCCCGTGCTGTACTTCGAACCGAAGCGGCGCTACCACGACAAGGGCGAGGTGGACGAGACGGCGGAGCTTGCCACCGCACTCTCCATGGAAAAGGCCCGGGTGGTCAACACCGGGAGCGACGCCACGCTGGTGGCCTACGGTCCGCTCGTGAAGACGGCCAGGGACGCCGCACTGGCTGCCGCCGACGAGGGGATTTCCGTGGAAGTCATCGATCTGCGCTCGCTTGCCCCGATCGATTTCCCCACCGTGGAGGCCTCCGTGCGCAAGACCGGCCGCCTGGTCATCACACACGAAGCCGCGCAGTCCGGTGGGCTGGGCGCGGAAATCGCGGCCAGCATCACCGAACGATGCTTCAACTACCTCGAGGCAGCGCCGGTGCGGATCACCGGTTTCGACGTGCCCTACCCGTACTCCAAGCTCGAGATGCACCACCTGCCGGATCTGGACAGGATCCTTGACGGTGTTGACCGGGCCCTGGGCCGTCGCAACTCGCTGAGCGGACTGGAAGGATGAGCGCCACCATGATCAAGGAATTCAGGCTGCCGGACCTCGGCGAGGGGCTCACCGAGTCGGAGATCCTGAGCTGGAAGGTGGCGGTGGGGGACACTGTCACGCTCAACCAGGTCATCGCCGAGGTGGAGACCGCCAAGGCCGTGGTTGAGCTGCCCTCACCCTTTGCAGGCGTCGTGACTGCCCTGCACGAACAGCCGGGAACCATTGTCGAGGTCGGCAAGCCGATCGTCTCCTTCGAGGTCGACGACGCCGGATCCGGCACTGCCACCGGCGGCAGTGCCGCTCCGGTTGCCGAAGCCGTGGGGGCTCCGGCGAAGCGGGAACCGAATCTGGTGGGCTACGGCGCAGTCGTCGAGGCATCGGGCCGCCCCGTACGGCGCCAGCGCGCGCAGAGCGGCGCGGCCGCCGCGCTCGCCGAACAGTCTGCACCAGCGCAGCCGCTGCCGGCCGCCACGCCCGTGGACGAGCCACTCGACGCATTGTCGGCAGGGGAGCGGCCGCGGTCCACGCCGCCGGTCCGCAAGCTGGCACGGGATCTGGGCATTGACCTTCAGATGGTCACGGGAACTGGTCCGGCCGGGCTCATCACCCGCGCCGATGTGCAGAACTTCGTGGACGCAGCAGCCGCCGGGACGCCTGCGGTTCCGGCCGCCGTCGGGGTCCCGGGCGTTCTTCCGGGCGAGCGTGAGACGCGCACTCCCATCAAGGGAGTCCGCAAGTTCACGGCCGCCGCCATGGTGCAGAGCGCGTTCACGGCGCCGCATGTGACCGAATTCCTAACGGTTGATGTCACGCCCACCATGGAGTTGCTGGCGCGGCTCAAGGCCAGCAAGGGGTTCGAAGGTTACAAGCTCACGCCGCTGACCATTGCGGCCAAGGCTGTGCTGGTTGCGCTGCGCCGGAACCCGACGCTGAACTCGCGATGGGATGAGGCAGCCCAGGAGATCGTCCAGTTCAACTACGTGAACCTGGGCATCGCCGCCGCCACGCCGCGTGGCCTGACCGTGCCGAACATCAAGGACGCGGACCGGATGACGCTGCTGGAGCTCTCCATGGCGCTGTCCGAACTCACGGACACGGCGCGTGCGGGCAAAACCTCGCCGGCGGAACTGTCCGGCGGCACCATTTCCATCACCAACATCGGCGTTTTCGGCATCGATGCGGGCACTCCCATCCTGAACCCGGGCGAGGCCGCAATCGTGGCCCTGGGCTCGGTGCGGAAAGCGCCGTGGGTGCACAACGATGAACTCGCGGTGCGCCAGGTGATGTCGCTGAGCCTGTCCTTCGACCACCGCATGGTGGACGGCGAGCAGGGCTCCCGCTTCCTTACGGACCTGGGTGCGATCCTGGCCGACCCCGCGATAGTCATGACAATGCTGTAGCTTCGGCCGCTGCCCACCGCAGCGCAGCGCGAACGGGCAGTTGATGCCCTCAAACCCGGGTTTGGGTGGCATTAGCTGCCCGTTCGTGCGCTCAGGACGACGCCGTCAACTCAGGACGACGTCGTCAGGGCGGCGATGGCCATGCGCTCCAGGATGGTCCGGGCCGACTTCGCCGCGATCCGGCGGCCGTGGTTGCGCACCGAGTGGGGCGTGGAGTTGATGAGGCCGAAAGCGGCGTGGGCACGGACCCGAAGCTCGGAAATGTCCGTGCCCACATGGAGCTTTTCGAGCACCCCCACCCAGACTTCGACGTAGAGACGCTGGAGATGGCGGACCTCGGTCTCGTCTTCTTCCGTAAGGCTGTCCAGGTCGCGGTCCTGGACCCGGATGACCTCCGGGTTGCTCAGGGCAAAGTCCACTTGGAAACGCACCAGTTCGTCCAGGGCCGCGCGGGGGTCGGTGACTTCGGCCGCGACCCGCATGCCGCCGTCGAGCAGTTCCCGGCTCACGCTCAGCAGGAGTTCACCCAGCACGGCCTGCTTGCCGGGAAAGTGCCGGTAAACGGCGGGGCCACTCACGCCCGCGGCGGCACCGAGGTCCTCAAGCGACACGCGGTTGAAGCCCTTTTCGGCGAACAGCCCGGCCGCCGCGGTCAGCAGGGCCTTGCGGCGGATTTCCTTGGCCCTGCCGCGCTGGGTTGAGGCAGCCTGGATCGAGGCGCCCTGCGTCGAGGCAACTTGGGTCGAGGCGCGCTGGACGGCGTCGGGCCTGGCCTCTGGGACTCCGGTCACGCTTCCTCCTCGTTCTCGTGTCCTGGGCGTCGTGTGCTGGACTTCACAGTTAATAGAGACTAACCTAAATTCCAGTTACAGGACACTAACCGAAATGGCCGTTTGGGTACCAGCGGCCGGGAATGGGATGCGGGTCAATGGAGACTATTGCCAATCTGCCGGGTTCCGCCAGCGGCACCTTCGAGGCCAACCGGGAAGCCCAGGAGGCGCTCGCTGCGGAGTTGCGGGAGCGCCTGGCGGCGGCTGCCCTGGGCGGCCCGGCGAAGTCCCGGGAGCGGCATGTTGCCCGGGGGAAGCTGCTGCCGCGGGAGCGGATCGACTACCTGCTGGACGAGGGCAGTCCGTTCCTGGAGATCGCGCCGCTGGCCGCGGACGGCATGTACGACGGCGATTCCCCTGGGGCGGGGGTCATTGCCGGGATCGGCCTGGTGCACGGCCGGCATGTGCTGGTGATTTCCAACGACGCCACGGTCAAGGGCGGCACCTACTACCCGATGACGGTCAAGAAGCACCTGCGCGCCCAGGAAATCGCCCTGGAGAACGGGCTGCCCTGCATCTGCCTGGTGGACTCCGGCGGCGCGTTCCTCCCCAAGCAGGACGAGGTCTTCCCGGACAAGGAGCACTTCGGCCGGATCTTCTACAACCAGGCAAAGATGTCCGCGGCGAAGATCCCGCAGATCGCCTCCGTCATGGGCTCCTGCACCGCCGGCGGCGCCTACGTGCCCGCGATGAGCGATGAGACGGTGATCGTCCGGAACCAGGGCACCATCTTCCTGGGCGGTCCGCCGCTGGTGAAGGCCGCGATCGGGGAAATCGTCACGGCCGAGGAACTCGGCGGCGGCGAGGTCCACACGCGCATCTCCGGCGTGGCGGACCACCTGGCCGAGAACGACGCCCATGCCCTGGAAATTGTCCGGAACATCGTTGCCACCCTCCCGCCGCCGGCCGCCCCGGCCTGGGACGTAGCCGACGTCGTCCTGCCGCCGCTCGCGGACCCGGCCGAACTCTACGGCGTGGTCCCGGTGGACGTGAACGCCTCCTACGACGTTCGCGAGGTCATCGCCCGGCTGGTGGACGGCTCCGAATTCCACGAGTTCAAAAAGGAATACGGCGCCACCCTGGTCACCGGCTTCGCCCGGCTGCACGGGCACCCGGTGGGGATCGTGGCCAACAACGGCGTCCTCTTCAGCGAATCCGCCCTCAAGGGCGCACACTTCATCGAGCTCTGCGACCAGCGCGGCATCCCGCTGCTCTTCCTGCAGAACCTCTCCGGCTTCATGGTCGGCAAGGACTACGAACACGGCGGCATCGCCAAGAACGGCGCCAAGATGGTCACCGCCGTCGCCACCGCCCGCGTCCCGAAACTCACCGTGGTGATCGGCGGCTCCTTCGGTGCCGGGAACTACTCCATGTGCGGGCGCGCCTACAGCCCCCGCTTCCTGTGGATGTGGCCGGCTTCCCGGATCTCCGTGATGGGCGGCAACCAGGCCTCCTCGGTGCTGGCCACCGTCAAGCGCGAACAACACGAAGCCGCCGGCCGGGACTGGTCCGCCGCCGAGGAAGAGGCCTTCAAAGCCCCGATCAAACAGCAGTACGAGGAACAGGGCAGCCCCTACTACTCCACCGCCCGGCTCTGGGACGACGGCATCATCGATCCGGCGGACACGCGCCGAGTCCTGGGCCTGGCCCTGGACGTCGTCTCCCGCCAGCCCCTGCCCGATACCGCCTTCGGCCTTTTCAGGATGTGACCCGATGACTTCAACTAACCGGATCTCCGAGGCGGCGGCACCGCCCTTTGACACCGTCCTTGTCGCCAACCGCGGCGAGATCGCCTGCCGCGTCATCCGTACCCTGCGCTCACTGGGCATCCGCTCGGTGGCCATTTACTCGGATGCGGACGCGTCCGCCAAACACGTGGCCCTGGCCGACCTGGCCGTCGGCATCGGCGGGACCGCCCCGTCCGAGAGCTACCTCCGCATCGACGCCATCATCGAGGCCTGCCGCCGGACAGGGGCACAGGCCGTGCACCCCGGCTACGGCTTCCTGGCCGAAAACGTGGAGTTCGCCAAGGCCCTCGACGCCGCGGGGATCACCTTCATCGGCCCCGGCATCGAGGCCATCGACGTCATGGGCGACAAGATCCGTTCCAAGAACCACGTCATGGACTTCGGCGTTCCCTGTGTCCCCGGCATCGCCGAACCCGGCCTCAGCGACGAACAGCTGATCGCCGCCGCTCCCGGCGTCGGCTTCCCGCTCCTGATCAAGCCCTCGGCCGGTGGTGGCGGCAAAGGCATGCACATCGTGGAACGGCTGGACGACATGGCCGCGACCCTGCTGACGGCCCGCCGCGTCGCGGCCTCGGCTTTCGGCGACGACACCCTGTTCCTGGAGCGGCTCGTCCAGGCACCGCGGCACATCGAGGTTCAGGTCCTGGCCGACAACCACGGCAACGTCGTTCACTTCGGCGAGCGCGAATGCTCCCTGCAGCGCCGCCACCAGAAAGTGATCGAGGAAGCGCCGTCGCCGCTTCTGGAGTCACTGAACGACGGCGGGGCCACCCGGGCGCGGATCGGCGAGGCCGCCTGCAACGCCGCCCGCAGCGTCCACTACAGCGGCGCCGGCACCGTGGAATTCCTGGTCTCGGACAACGCCCCGGACGAGTTCTTCTTCATGGAAATGAACACCCGCCTCCAGGTGGAGCACCCCGTCACGGAAATGGTCACCGGCGTGGACCTTGTCGAATGGCAGGTGCGCATCGCCGCCGGTGAGGTGCTCACCGTCGCACAGTCCGACGTCGTACTCACCGGCCACGCCGTCGAGGCGCGCGTCTACGCGGAGGTCCCGGAACGCAACTTCATGCCGTCCATCGGCCAGGTCCTCGCCCTGGACGAACGCGGCACCATCTTCGATGCCTCCGGCGTTGACTACAACGACGGGCTCGATCCCGCGACGGCAGACCCGGACGTGCGGATCGACTCCGCCATGCGCCCGCGGCTGGAGGTCACGGGCGACTACGACCCCATGCTCGCCAAGGTCATCGCCTGGGGACCGGACCGCAAGGCCGCCCTCGACAAGCTGGACAGCGCGCTGGGCCGCTACACGCTGCTCGGGCTGGACACCAACGTCGAGTACCTCCGCCTGCTGATCAACGACGGCGACGTCCGGGCCGGACACCTCGACACCGGCCTCATTGACAGGAAGCTGCCGGAGCTGCAGTTCCGCCACGCCGGCGACGCCGAGCTGATTGCCGTGGCCATGACCGCCTGGCTGGACCGCGAAGGTTCCACGCTGGCCGGCGACGCCTGGCGCACCCCGGACGCATGGCGGGTGGGCGGCCGCGCCCCGTGGACCGTCAGCTTGGGCCTGCCCGGCGGAACCGTCTCCACGGTGTCCGTGGTGGGGCAGGACGGGCTTCAGCGTGGCGGACCCCGGCCGGGCCACGCCATGGTCCGGGTGGACGGCGGGGCCGAGCACCGCGTCCTGGTTCTTGGCCGCTCCGCCTCCAGCGTTGACCTGGAGATCGACGGCGGCCGGGTCCGGTTCGCCCTCGGTGGGACGCCGGGCCGGGCATCGGTCGGGACGCCGGGCGGCCACCGCGGAGTCCGGGAGGTCTTCCTCGGCAACGACGGCTGGTCCTGCCGCCTTGAGGTCCTTGACCGCGAAGTCCGGCTGCATCGCGTCCTGGCCGGCATCCAGCGGGAGGAAGGCGCGGCCGATCCCGAAGTCCGCTCGCCCATGCCCGGCACGGTGGTCTCCGTCTCCGTTGCCAACGGCGACGCGGTGGAGGCCGGGCAGGTCCTGCTCGCGGTGGAGGCCATGAAGATGGAGCACCAGCTGGTGGCCTCCGTGTCCGGCACCGTGCACCTGACCATCAAGACCGGAGACCTGGTGAAGGCCGACCAGGTCCTCGCCACCATCCATGTGCCCGAAGGCACGCCCGATTCAGCAGCCAACGCCAGCGAAACAGCAGCCAACACCAGCGCAGCAGCCAACACCAGCGCGTCCATCGGCGCCGAGAACGACAAGGAAGTCTGACCGTGGTCAATTTTGAACTCAGCGAGGAATACCAGGACCTCAGCGACTCCGTCCGCGAGTTTGCCGACGAGGTGGTTGCCCCTGTTTCCGCCAAGCACGACGAGGAACACAGCTTCCCGTACGACGTGATCAAGCAGATGGGCGAGATGGGCCTGTTCGGCCTGCCGTTCCCGGAGGAACTCGGCGGCATGGGCGGGGACTTCTTCGCGCTGTCCCTGGCCCTGGAGCAGCTGGGCCGCGTGGACCAGTCCGTGGCCATCACCCTGGAAGCGGGCGTCTCCCTGGGCGCCATGCCCATCTACCGCTTCGGCACGCAGGCCCAGAAGGAAGAGTGGCTGCCGAAGCTGGCCACAGGACAGGCCCTGGCCGGCTTCGGCCTGACGGAGCCCGAGGCGGGCTCGGACGCCGGGGGCACCAAGACCAATGCGCACCTTGAGGACGGCCAGTGGGTGATCAACGGCAACAAGGAGTTCATCACCAACTCCGGAACCGACATCACCCGGCTCGTCACCGTCACCGCCGTCACCGGCCAGCACGAGCGCAAGGACGGCAGCATCAAGAAGGAAATCTCCACCATCCTGGTGCCCACCGACACGCCCGGCTTCAAAGCCGAAAAGGCCTACAACAAGGTGGGCTGGAACGCCTCGGACACGCACCCGCTGACCTTGGCCGACGTGCGCGTTCCCGAAGCCAACCTGCTCGGCCAGCAGGGCCGCGGCTACGCGAACTTCCTGTCCATCCTTGACGAGGGCCGCATCGCCATTGCCGCCCTGGCCACCGGCGCGGCGCAGGGCTGCGTGGATCTCTCCGTCAAATACGCCAAGGAACGCAGCGCATTCGGCCAGAACATCGGCAAGTACCAGGCCATCCAGTTCAAGATCGCGCGGATGCAGGCCCGGGCCCACTCGGCGCGCCTGGCCTACTACGATGCAGCTGCCCGGATGCTGGCCGGCAAGCCGTTCAAGACCGAGGCCGCCATCGCTAAGATGATCGCAGGTGAGGCAGCCATGGACAACGCGCGGGACGCCACCCAGGTGTTCGGCGGCTATGGCTTCATCAACGAATTCACGGTGGCCCGCCACTACCGCGACTCCAAGATCCTGGAGGTCGGTGAGGGCACCACCGAGGTCCAGCTGATGCTCATCGCCCGTGATCTCGGGCTGTAGTACCGGACTGTAGCTCTACCGCTCCCGGCGGCCACCACCGCCGGGACCGGCCCCCCGGCTGGAAGGATCGACGATGATTGACAAGGTGGTAGCCAGCGCCGCGGACGCGGTGAAGGACATCCCCGACGGCGCCTCGCTCGCCGTCGGCGGTTTCGGGCTGTGCGGCATTCCGGTGGCGCTGATCGACGCACTCCATGAGCAGGGCACCAGGAACCTCGAGACGGTCAGCAACAACTGCGGCGTGGACGACTGGGGCCTGGGGATCCTGCTCAAGGACGGCCGGATCCGCCGGACCGTCAGCTCCTACGTCGGGGAGAACAAGGAGTTCGCCCGCCAATACCTGGCCGGGGAGCTGGAAGTCGTCCTCACCCCGCAGGGCACCCTGGCCGAGAAGCTCCGGGCCGGCGGGGCCGGCATCCCGGCGTTCTTCACCGCGGCGGGCGTCGGGACCCAGGTCTCCGAGGGAGGGCTGCCGCAAAAGTACGACGCCGGCGGCGCAGTGGCGGTCGCATCCTCGCCCAAGGAGGTCCGCACCTTCAACGGGGCCGACTATGTGCTTGAGGAGTCCCTGACGCCCGACTTCGGCCTGGTCCACGCCTGGAAGGGGGACCGGCACGGCAACCTCGTGTTCCATGCCACCGCGATGAACTTCAACCCGCTCTGCGCCATGGCAGGCAAGGTCACCATCGCCGAGGTCGAAGAACTCGTGGAACCGGGGGAACTGGACCCCGAACACATCCACGTTCCCGGCATCTTCGTGCAGCGGGTTGTCCTCGCCCCGGATGCCGGGAAGCGCATCGAGAAGAGGACGGTGGCGCTTTCGGCCGCGTCCGCGTCGGGCACCACCGAGCAGGCAGGAGCATAGCCATGGAACCGAACAGCCTCCAGGATGTCCCGCCCCGGCCGGAAGCGGTCAGACACGAGTACCGTCTCGCCGCCGTCGAGCATCCGGAGACCAAAGGCTGGACCCGCAACGAACTGGCCGCCCGCGTGGCGCAGGAACTCAGCAACGGCCAGTACGTCAACCTGGGCATCGGCATGCCCACGCTGATTCCCAACTACATTCCCGCCGGCGTGGAGGTGGTCCTGCATTCGGAGAACGGCATCCTGGGCGTGGGGCCCTACCCGGCGGAGGATGAGGTCGATGCCGATCTGATCAACGCCGGCAAGGAGACTGTCACCGTCAACAAGGGCGCGGCGTTCTTCGACTCCGCACTTTCCTTCGGGATGATCCGCGGCGGGCACGTGGATGTGGCCGTGCTCGGCGCCATGGAGGTGGCCGCCAACGGGGACCTGGCCAATTGGATGATCCCGGGCAAGATGGTCAAGGGCATGGGCGGTGCCATGGACCTGGTCTTCGGAGCCAAGAAAGTCATTGTGATGATGGAGCACGTGGACCGGAACGGGAATCCGAAGATCGTGGAGCGCTGCACCCTGCCGCTCACGGGCAAGGGCTGTGTGGACCGGATCATCACCGATCTCGCAGTGATCGATGTGACCCCGAACGGTTTGGTGCTCCGCGAGCTCGCCCCCAACGTGTCGATTGAGGAGCTGGCAGCTGCCACCGGTGCCGAGCTCTTCGAAGAGGACCAGGAACTGACCGTATGACGGCGCCGGAACCCCAGCAGAGGGTGATCGAACAGCGCGGCCTGTACTTCGACGAGCTCGAGGAAGGCGTGGTGTACGCGCACCGGCCCGGCCGCACGGTCACCGAAACGGACAACGTCCTGTTCACCACCATGACCATGAACACCCAGGCCCTGCACCTGGACGCTGCCTGGAGCGCCACCCAGCCCTTCGGCCAGCGGCTGGTGAACTCCATGTTCACGCTTGCCACCCTGGTGGGGCAGTCCGTGCCCCAGCTGACCCAGGGCACCATCATTGCCCAGCTCGGCCTGGAGAGCGTCACGTTCCCTCACCCGCTCTACCACGGCGATACGCTGTATACGGAGACGGTGGTCACCGGGAAGCGGGCTTCGGAATCGCGTCCCGGCCAGGGCATCGTCACCATGCAGCACACCGGCCGGAACCAGCACGGGGACGTGGTGGCGCTGGCCACCAGGAAATGCCTGATGTGGATGAAGGATGCCCACCGTGCCTCGGCCGCCGCCGCGGGCAAGACCGACTAACACAAGTTCAGACACCATACGCAAGGATCCACGATGCCCTCCTCCGAGTCCGGAACCGCCGTCACCGAGGCGGCCTTCACCATGGGCCCCGCACTGCTCTTTTGCCCCGCGGACCGGCCCGAACGCTTCGGCAAAGCAGCCGAACGCTCCGACGCCGTCATCCTGGACCTCGAGGACGCCGTCGCGCCCGCTGACAAGCAACGGGCCCGCGGCGCCATCCTCGCGCAGCTGGGATCAGAGGGGGAAAGCGCCGAACTGGATCCCAGCCGCACCATCGTGCGGATCAACCCGGCCGGCACGGAGGAGTTCACCAAGGACCTGCACTGCCTCGCGCACACCCCGTATCGCACCGTGATGCTGGCCAAGGCCGAAAGCGCCGCGCAGCTGAGGGAACTTGCCGGCTACCGGGTGGTTGCCCTATGCGAAACGGCCAAGGGCATCGTCAATGCGGCCGCCATTGCGGCCGAGCCGAACGTCGTCGCCCTCATGTGGGGCGCTGAGGACCTGATCGCCTCGCTGGGCGGCACGTCCAGCAGGACCGACGACGGCGGGTACCGTGCCGTCGCGCTGCACGCCCGTTCCACGGTGCTCCTGGCGGCGAAGGCGGCCGGCAAGGAAGCCATCGACGCCGTCTACGTCGATATCCCGGATCTTGAAGGCCTGGCGGCCGAATCCCGCGACGCCGTTGCGAGCGGCTTCGGCGTCAAGGCCTGCATCCACCCCAGTCAGGTGGCTGTTGTCCGGGAAGCCTACGCACCCTCGCCCGAGGCCTTGGCGGAGGCCAAGGAACTTCTCGCGGCTGCGGCGGCCGCAGGCAG
Source organism: Arthrobacter cavernae (assembly GCF_017368795.1). Classification (GTDB taxonomy): domain Bacteria; phylum Actinomycetota; class Actinomycetes; order Actinomycetales; family Micrococcaceae; genus Arthrobacter; species Arthrobacter cavernae. The sequence goes on from NZ_JAFNLL010000009.1 coordinate 24,459, forward strand.
CGGCGTCTTCCAGTTCAAGGGCAAGATGATCGACGGCCCTATCCTCAAGCACGCCGAGGCGACGCTGCGCAGGGCCGTATGACGGAAGCAGCCAATTAAGTGTGACGCCGCGGCAGGGACAGCGGCGGAATGTCCTCATACAGCGGCATGCGGACCCACCGCTCGCCGGTCTCCCGGAACTCGGCCCGGCTGGCGAAGCGGTACAGGTAGCTGCTGGCGCGCACCCAACGGGGCCGCCCGCCGTCGAACGGGTCTTGGTGCAGCAGGCGCAAGGTGGGCTGGTCCGCGTCCAACAGCTTGTGCAGGAAGGCGTAGAACCATTCCTCGTGCACGGTGCGCAGGGGCAGGAACCACATGAGCCAGTCCAGCCGCAGGTGGTACGGCGCCCACTGGCGGGGGAGCGCGTGTACGTCGCCCGGCTTGCCCTTGAAGGCATACTCGCGCCAGGCAGTGTCCGGAGCGTCAGGCTCCTCGTCCAGGGTGCCTTCGACCACGATCTCCACGCGGTGCCGCGTCACCGTCCCGAAGGCCCCGTACGTGTTGACCAGCCGCCAGCGGTTGAAACTGGCGTTCATCAGCTGCCCGCTGGAGAACAGATTGCGGATGGGCCAGTAGCTGAGCACCAGGAGCAGCACCGTCACTGCCAGCACGACGGCGAGCCACCACAACGGGGTCTGCCCACCAGCCGCGGCGGCTTGCCGGTCCAGCGGCAGGAACGGCAGCACGGCGTGCGCCACCGGGTCGCTCACCGCGGCGAAGGCCAGGACGATGGCGCTCCAGTTCAGCCAGGCAAAGTTGCCGCTCCCCACCAGCCACAATTGCGTGAACACCACGATGCCGGCGGCAATGCCGGCCAGCGGCTGCGGGGCGAACAGGAAGAACGGCACCACCAGCTGGGCGGCATGGTTCCCCAGGACCTCCATCCGGTGGAACGCCCTGGGCAGGAGGTGCGCCTGCCGGCTCAACGGCCCTGGCATCGGCTGGGTTTCATGGTGGTAGAACAACGCCGTCAGGTTCCGCCACTCGCTTCCGCCGCGGATCTTGATCATGCCCGCGCCGAACTCAAGCCGGAACAACAGCCACACCAGCAGGATCAGGATGGTCCGGGGCGGCGGCGTCTGGTCCGAGCCCAGGAACGCCACCGTGAACCCCATCTCGAGCAGCAGGATCTCCCAGCCGAAGCCATAGAACGTCTGGCCCACATTCACGATCGACATGTACAGCAGCCACAGCGCCAGGAAGGCCACCATCGGCACCCAGGGCGGCCCCAGCTGCGGCAGCCCCGCAACGAGCGTCGCCGCTATGCCCATCCCGGTCCAGCAGACCACACGGAGCAGCCGGTCCGAATACCGCCAGCGGAACAGGGTGGGACGCAGCAGGCGGCGCCCGCCGGCCAGGTACCTGGGGACGGGGAGCAGGCCGCGCTCGCCGAGAAGGGCAGGGAACTGGTTGAGGGTGGACAGGAGCGCGATGAAGTAGAGCGCGGCGGTACCGCGCTGCAGAACCTGCCGGGCGAACCCGTACTCCGGCGCCTCGAACCAGGACACCCAGTCCACGTTTCCTACGGTACGCCTGCAGGGCTCCGGGCTGGGATACTTATGCAATGCAGCCGCGCAAGATCGTCATCCTCGGGTCCACCGGTTCCATCGGCACACAGGCGATTGACGTCGTCGACGGCGCCCCGCATCTTTTCGAGGTCGTGGCGCTCAGCGCCGGCGGCGGTCATCCGGAACTGATCGCCCGGCAGGCCGTCCACACGAGGGCCCGGGCCGTCGGCATCGCCCGCGGCGATGCCGCGGAACTGCAGCAGCTCATCGATGCGGCCGCCGCGGCCGCCGGACTGCGCGACTACCGGCCGGAGATCTTCGCGGGACCGGACGCCTCCACCCGGATCGCCGGCATTGACTGCGATGTGGTCCTCAACGGCATCACGGGCTCCATTGGCCTGGCCCCCACCCTGGCCGCCCTCGCCTCCGGGGCAACCCTGGCCCTGGCCAACAAGGAATCCCTGATCGTCGGCGGCGCCCTCGTCAAGGCGGCCGCGGCCGAAGGCCAGATCGTTCCCGTGGACTCGGAGCACTCCGCCATCGCCCAGTGCCTGCGTTCGGGGACGGGCGCCGAGGTCGAAAAACTCATCCTGACGGCCTCCGGCGGCCCTTTCCGCGGCCGCACCCGCGAGCAGCTCCACAACGTCACCCCTGCGGAGGCACTGGCCCACCCCACCTGGGACATGGGCCTCATGGTCACCACCAACTCGGCCAGCCTGGTCAACAAGGGCCTGGAAGTCATCGAGGCGCACCTGCTGTTTGACGTGCCCCTGGACCGGATCGAGGTGGTGGTCCACCCGCAGTCCGTGGTCCATTCCATGGTGCAGTTCGTGGACGGCTCCATCATCGCCCAGGCCTCGCCGCCGGACATGCGCCTGCCCATCGCCCTCGGCCTGGGCTGGCCGGACCGGGTGCCTCGGGCAGCCCAGGCCTGCGACTGGAGCCAGGCCACCAGCTGGACTTTCGAGCCGCTGGACTCCGTGGCCTTCCCCGCCGTGGACCTTGCGAAGGACGCCGCCAAGCAGGGCAGCACGTTCCCCGCGGTCTTCAATGCCGCCAACGAGGAAGCCGTGCAGGCCTTCCACGCCGGCCGGATCAGGTTCACGGACATCGTGGACACGGTGGAATCCATTCTCAGCGAACATTCAGGATCTTCGGAGCTGACGGTGGACTCCGTGCTGGAAGCTGAAACGTGGGCACGGACCCGCACACACGATCGTTTAGCCAGCAGCACCCTCTAGGAAGCAGTCCATCACGGCATGAATCCCGTCATTCTCTTCATTCTCGGCGTCGTCTTCGTGGCGATCGGCGTCGCGGCGTCCATCGCCCTGCACGAGCTCGGCCACCTCGTCCCGGCCAAGCTGTTCAAGGTGCGCGTCACGAAGTACATGATCGGCTTCGGCCCCACCCTGTGGTCCAGGAAAAAGGGCGAAACCGAGTACGGGTTCAAAGCCATTCCGCTGGGTGGCTTCGTCGCCATGATCGGCATGTACCCGCCCAACACGCAGGACGGCAGCGTGCGGCCCTCCAGCACAGGCATGTTCCAGACCCTGGCCACAGAGGCCCGGTCCGCAGCCCATGAGGAGGTGGGCCCCGGCGACGAAAACAGGGTCTTCTACAAGCTGCCCGTGTGGAAAAAGATCATCATCATGCTCGGCGGGCCTGCGATGAACCTGCTGGTCGGCCTGGTGCTGACCGCCGTGCTGCTCATGGGCTTCGGCGCCGCCACTGCCACCACCACCATCGCCGATGTCTCCAAGTGCCAGGTCGCTGCAGGGGAGACCGTTGATCCGGACTCCGAGGCCTGCAAGCCGACGCCGGCCGCGGCCTCGGGGCTCCTGCCGGGGGACCGTGTCACTTCCTTTGACGGCAAGGCCGTCACCAGCTGGGAGGAGATGACCTCCTGGATCCGGGCCTCGTCCGGCCGGGAAGTGCAGATGACGGTGGAACGCGACGGCGCCTCCGTCACCACCACCGTGACCCCGGTCCTGTCCGCCCGGCCCATCATCGGCGTCGACGGCCGCCCCGAAAAGGACGCCGACGGCAAGGCCAAGTACCAGGAAGTCGGCTTCCTCGGCATCGGCGCCCAGACCGAAATGGTGCCCCAGCCGGCGTCGACGGTCCTGCCCCTGGCCGGTGAAAACATCAGACAGGTGGCGGGCGTGATCCTGAACCTTCCCGCCCGCGTGGTGGGGGTGGCGCAGGCCGCCTTCAGCGAGGAACCCCGGGATCCCAACGGGCCCATCAGCGTGGTAGGCGTGGGACGCGTCGCCGGCGAGGTCGCGGCCATGGAGGAGATTCCGGTGCAGGCGCGGCTTGGCGCCCTGGTGGGGCTGCTGGCCGGCCTGAACTTTGCGCTGGCCGTCTTCAACCTGGTCCCCTTGTTGCCGCTCGACGGCGGACATGTCGCCGGGGCGCTGTACGAGGGCGTCCGTCGTCGGGTTGCGAAAATCTTCGGCAAGCCGGATCCGGGCGCCTTCGACATCGCCAAGCTGCTGCCCCTGACCTATGTGGTGGCCTCGGCGCTTCTGGCGATGAGTGCCCTGCTGATCTACGCGGACATCGTCAAGCCCGTGAATATCTTCGGCTAGGCCCCGCCACGCCCGACGCCGGTTGGCTCCCCCGAGGGAAGCTGGGGATTCTTCTGCGCGAGGTTTCTCGGTCCGTCCAAGGTTTTTCCAGCCTAAATCGAGCAGTCTGGGCCTGATCCGGTTGGGACCGAAACCGGCGCGTCTGTGGGAGTCAATGTGGACAGCATCTGGGAAAATGAGGGTGAACCTGCTACTGGAAAGGCTGCGCACCCTGTCAGGGGTGTGAGTCAGCAGCCACAAACGGTGGACCAGGGCGGCCGGGGCCGCAGGGCGCGGGCCTTGCTGCCAGGCCGCTCCTTCTTAAAGGCCCCCCCGTGGAAACGGAGTACCGCGCTGGGGGCGGCGGTCCTGATGGTGGTTGGCATGGGACTGCCCCTGATGACGGCGCCTGCCCAGGCAGCCCCCGTGGGGCAGGGCTTCAACGTGACAGCGGCCGACCTCGCCTTTATTCTCAAGCAGATCAAGATTTCCGAGGCACACGTCCGGAACACGAACTCCGACACCGGCCCCTGCGGTGCTCTCCTGGGCACAGGGCCGGACCAGGTTCCCAACCCGATGGTTTCCTTCGGCCTGCGGACGGTGGACGGCTCCTGTAACAACCTCCAGCCCAAGCGTGAGCTTTTCGCCACGGCCAACCAGCAGTTTCCGCGTCTGAGTTCTCCCCAATACCGTGCAGGCGAAGACGGTGCTGCCATGCACATGCCTGGCCCCACCACGTACGACGGCACCGGGAACGTCGTCGACTCCCAGCCGCGCGTCATTAGCAACCTCATTGTGGACCAAACGTCCACCAACCCTGCCGCGGTCTCGGCAGCCGGGTTCCCTGTCCGTACCCAGGGAAATGAAGGCGTCAAACCCTGCGATGCACAGGGGCTCCCCGAAGGCTGCGTGCCGGCTGGTGAGACCCTGTTCATCCCCAACGTCACCACCGACGTCGGGCTCTCGCCACCGTACAATTCACTTTTCACGATCTTCGGCCAGTTCTTCGACCACGGGCTGGACCTGGTGGACAAGTCCGGGAGCACCGTCTTCATGCCGCTGAAAGCGGATGACCCGCTGATCCCGGGCAATGACGGCGTTCTGGGCACCGCGGATGATCTGCCGCCGCGCATGCGGTTCATGGTGCTGACCCGCGCCACGAACATGCCCGGACCCGACGGAGCGATCGGCACCGCAGACGACGTCCGGGAAGCGATCAACCGGACCAACCCCTTGGTTGACCAGTCCCAGACCTACTCGTCGAACGCTTCGCATCAGGTGTTCCTGCGTGAGTACGCCAACAACGCCGCGGGACGCCCGGTGGCAACCGGCAGGATGCTCGCATCCGCGGACGATGGAATGGGCACGTGGGCCATGCTGAAGGACCAGGCCGCCACTAAGCTGGGCCTGAAGCTTGTGGATCACGACGTGTTGAGCATCCCGATGCTCGCCGTGGACCCGTACGGCAAGTTCATCCCGGGTCCGGAGCGGGGCATGCCGCAGTACGTCACGGCCATGGGAATGGTAGAGGGCAACACCGCGGCCCCGGTAGCCGTGCCCGGGAACGCAGTGCGGATCAACGAGGCATTCCTTGACGACATTGCCCACGCCGCTGTGCCGAAGACGGCGGCGATGGCCGCTGACGCGGATACGGTCATCAATCCTCCCGGCCCGCCGGCGTCCACCTACGACGACGAAATGCTCAACGCACACTTCGTTGCAGGTGACGGGCGCGTCAATGAAAACATCGGCCTGACCACCATCCACCAGGTGTTCCACTCCGAGCACAACCGGCTCATCGGGGACATCAAGAACACGCTGTCCTCGGACACGTCGAGCAATGGCACAAAGGCCCTGGCTGAGTGGAAGCTTGCGGAGGGAGCCGACGGCTGGAACGGTGAACGGCTCTTCCAGGCTGCGCGGTTCGTCACGGAGATGGAATACCAGCACCTGGCATTCGAAGAGTTTGCCCGCAAAGTCCAGCCTCTCATCGAACCGTTCAGCGGCTACCACGACGACATAAATCCAGCCATCCAGGCGGAGTTCGCACACGCCGTCTACCGATTCGGCCACTCCATGCTGACGGATACGGTCCCACGGAAGAATGCCGACGGCACATCGAACGACATCCCGCTGCTGAACGCCTTCCTCAACCCGCCGGCATACGCTGACGGCGGCCCTGCAGGGCCGCTTTCATCCAGGCAGGCCGCAGGTGCCATTGCCATGGGCCTGTCGGACCAAGTGGGCAACGAGCTCGACGAGTTCGTCACGGACACACTGCGCAACAACCTCCTGGGGCTGCCGCTGGATCTGCCGTCACTGAACCTGGCCCGCGCACGCGAAACAGGGGTCCCATCCCTGAACAACCTGCGCAAGCAGATCTTCTCCGCCACCAACGACGGCCAGCTGAAGCCCTACACCAACTGGATTGACTTCGGCCTCAACATGAAGCATCCGGAGTCCCTGGTCAACTTTGTCGCCGCTTACGGGCAGCATCCGAGCATCCTCAACGCAACGACCCTGGCTGACAAGCGGGCCGCAGCAAAGCTGATCGTGGATCCGCCCATCAATGCTCCCCAAGGTTCAGTTCCGGCGGATGCGGGGGACTTCATGGGAAGCACCCTGACGTGGGCAAACGATGGGAGCAACTCCAAGACCGGCCTGGACCAGGTCGACCTGTGGGTGGGCGGCCTGGCCGAGCGGACCAACCTCTTCGGCGGCCTGTTGGGGTCCACGTTCAATTACGTGTTCGAGCGGCAAATGTCGGACCTCCAGAACGGCGACCGGCTGTACTACCTGGCCCGGACGCCGGGGATGAATCTGCTGACCCAGCTCGAGGGTAATTCGTTTGCAGAGATGATCATGCGCAACACGGACGCGAAGAGCCTGAAGGCCGACACGTTTGCGACCGCGGACTGCAAGTTCGAGCTCGGCAGGCTGCAGTTCTCGGGTACAACGGTCCTGGACGATCCGCTGTCCGAGTGCAATGAGCAGGCCCTGCTGATCCGGATGCCAGACGGCACCATCAGGTACCGGACCACCAATTCCATCGACCCCCCGGGCATCAACGGACAAAGCGTGTTCAACGGCACCGCCGGGGCGGACAGGATCTGGGGCGGTGTGGACAATGACACGTTCCTGGGCAATGAAGGAAACGACGTCATCGAAGGCAACGACGGTGCGGACACCGTCTTGGGCGGCGATGGCAATGACATCGTTACTGATTCTGCCGGCGACGACGTCTTCAAGGGCGGACCGGGCAACGACGCCATGGACGGTGGACCCGGCCTGGATCTGCTCATCGGCGGCGACGGCAAGGACTTCATGAACGGCGGCGCCAACACCAATGAAGTCCTCGGCGGCGAAGGCGATGACATGATCATTGCCGGTGGCGGCAACGACACGGCAATCGGGGACGGCGGCGACGACTGGATCCAGGGTGGTGACGGCGCCGATCTGCTGATCGGCGACAGCGGTGCCCCCTTCTTCGACGATCCGAACACCCCCGGCCACGACGTCATCTTCGGCCAGAACGGCGACGACGACTACGACGCCGAGGGCGGGGATGACATCATGCTCGCTGACCCCGGGGTCGAAAGGAACGCCGGTGCTGCAGGCTTCGACTGGTCCACCCACCAGCTGGATGCGCTGCCGGCAGACGCAGACCTGACCCGGAACCTGCTCGGAGTACCGCCTGCGGCGGCAACCTTGCGGGACCGGTACGCCGAAGTCGAGGCTCTTTCGGGCGCCGGCATGAACGATATCCTCAGAGGCGACGAAGTCGTACCGCGGCTTGTGGTGGGCGAGGGATTCTCTGGGAACGACTGGCTGGATGCGGCCGGTGTGGCCCGGATTTCAGGGCTTGCCGCACTGCTGCCGTCCGGCGCAACGGACAGCGGCAAGGTCTGGGGTGAAGGAAACATCCTCCTGGGCGGCGGCGGCAGCGACACCTTGGAAGGCCGCGGCGCGGACGACATCCTTGACGGCGACAAGTACCTGCGGGTCCGGCTCAGTGTCCGGACGAATCCCGCTGATCCGGCCACGGAGATCGGCAGCACCGACGGCATGGAAAAGCCGTATATTGCAGGCAGCTCCACAACCCTGCAGGCTGCAGTGTTCGCCGGAGCCGTGGACCCAGGCAACATTGTGATCGTCCGGGAGATTGTTGACGGCGGTGCCGGTGGTGATGAGGACGTCGCTGTATTCTCCGACCTCAGGGCCAACTACATCGTCACCACCCTCCCCGCAGGTGCTTCGCTCGGGGCTCCGGGCAGCGTGACAACGGTGAGGCACGTTGTGCCGGTCGAACCTGGGGCCCCTGTCGACGACAGTGCGCCCGCGGATGGAACGGATACGCTCCGGAACATCGAGAAGCTGGTCTTCGCAGACTCGCAGCCGCCGGCACAGCCGATCATCCTTCAGGCGGTCGCAGGCAACGCCTCAGCGACAGTCAACTGGGTGGCACCCTCGGGATCCGCAGTCTCGGGATACTCGGTCAAGGTCCTGGACAGCGCCGGCAACCAGGTAGGGCTGCCGCGGTCCGCTGGAGCGGAGCGGAGTAGCCTGGAAGTTGACGGGCTGGTGAACGGAACCACATATACATTCCAGGTCCAGGCGGTCAACATCGCTGGCGCCGGTCCGTTCTCGGCCAGCTCGAACCCGGTGACGCCTACGCGGTTCACGGATGTTCCACAGGACCACCAGTTCTCTACGGAGATCAACTGGCTTGCCAGACGGGGTATCACTACCGGGTTCCCCGACGGCACGTTCCAGCCCCTGAGCTCGGTGAGTCGGGCCGCGATGGCTGCTTTCCTCTACCGGTACTCGGGATCCCCGGAGGTTGTGTTGCCGGCTACGTCACCATTCACGGATGTTCCGACGGACCACCAGTTCTTCAAGGAGATCATGTGGCTCAAGGACTCCGGGATCACCACCGGGTTCACGCCCACCACGTTCGCGCCGGACCTGGCCGTCAACCGCAAGGACACAGCCGCGTTCATCTACAGGTTGGCGAAGGAGCCCGACTTCACGGCCCCGGCAAGCTCGCCGTTCAGCGACATGACCCCGGCGAGCCAGTTCTACAAGGAAGTCTCCTGGCTGGCCAGCACCGGTATCACCACCGGTTTCCCGGACGGCACGTTCCACCCGTTTGAGGATGTCCACCGGGATGCCATGGCAGCGTTCCTGTTCCGCTTCGACGGGTTCATCACCCCATAGGCGGACTCCACGGAAGGAGCCGGCCCGGACATTGCGTCCGGCCGGCTCCCTTTTGAGGGAGCCTGTCCAGCGACTCGGCTCTGTTCCGACGCGTGCCGCACTCATCCTCGCTCCGCCGCTGGTGACTTGGCCGGCCCCTGTGGCCTTGTGCCATCAGGCTCTCATTTCCCGTTGCTTGCCGGCGGACTGCCAGCGGCTAACCATTCCATCCCAACCACGCTCCGGGTGGGCCCAACCTCCTGTCGTCCCCTGCCGACCGCACGGCCGGCGGGATAAGATCGGGACATGGCCGGACCCGCGGATGTTCTTGGCCCCGTCCTGGAATTGATGACCTGGGTGGGGTTCGTTCCGGGCGTGCCGCTGCTGGTCTGTGGCTGGATTATCGACAGACGGCGATGCCGCTGGGTCAGCACCACGGGCGAGATCTTTGCGGCCGGCAGGTACAAGGGCTTCCGATGGACCGACAGTGAGAATACACCCCGTCTATCCCTGCTGCGTCCTGAGCATGCGCAGGAACTGGTGACCGGAAGTGAAATCGTGCTCCATTACGATGTCTGCCACCCTGCCCGGTGGGGCTTGGGTCCGCCCCGACACGACAACACTGTCCTGATCGTTGGATGGATCCTGACCACGGTCGGGATTGTGTGCAGTTTAGCCGGATTCGTCCTGATGATGCTCTAACGGTGACAGGAGTCTGCCGATTTCCTGGCCCATCAGGGCAATTGCTCCGGTTGCTCGACTTCCGGATTCCTGGGTCCCAGACTCTTCGCTAGCGAACTGGGGAACCCGCGTCAGAGGTTGTTGAAGCGGAAGAGGAAGGCCGCCATGGCCGCCCTGCTGACTTTGTCCTGGGGCTTGAAGGTCCCGTCCGGGAAGCCGGTCGTGATGCCGGTTGACGCGAGCCAACTGACTTCGGTGAAGAACTGGTGGCCCGGCCGGACATCCGGAAACTCCGACGGCTTCGTCACCGGAGGCTTGCCCGCCAGTCGGTAGAGAAACGCCGCCATGGCGTCGCGATTAATGCTCTCGAACGGCCTGAACGTCCCGTCAGGGAATCCTGTGGTGATGCCCCGGGCGGCCAGCCAGCTGATTTCCCTGTAGAACAGGCCTCCCGGCCGGTTGTCACTGAAGAAGACCGTGTTCGTGAAGCTGGGCTTTCCGGAGAAGCGGTACAGGAACGCGGCCATGGCGTTGCGGTGCACCGGCTCGTTGGGGTGGAAGGTGCCGTCGGGAAAGCCGGTGGTGATTCCGGCGGCCGCCAACCAGTTGATCTCGGCAACAAATTGGCTTCCGAACTGGACATCGTGGAAAACGGGAACAGGCGGGGCCGGTGCAATGCCGTCCCATTGCGCTGGCGCGGCTTTGACAGGGTCATTGACGTCCACTGCGTCTTCTGCCATCCCAACCCGGAATTGCACCATCATGGAGTGGTCTTCGTGGGGGAGGTTGTGGCAGTGGATCATGTACCGTCCACGGTGCGGCCCGAATTTCATGAGCAGCCTTACTGTCTCGCCCTCCCCGACGTAGACGACGTCTTTCGGACCCCTTTCGTAGGGGAAGGGCGGCCGGCCGTTGCGGTCCAGTATGCGGAAATCAACCAGATGGAGGTGGATGGGATGGAACCAGCCGCCGGAATTATTCTCGAACTGCCAGATTTCGACGGCGTCCAGCGCCGGGTTCGCGATGGCCTTCTTGAAGCCGCTGGCCACCACCTCCTCCCAGGAATTGTCGCCGATGGTCCACACACCGGTGAGGTCGTTGCGATTCACGCGGAAGTTCCGCACATTGGTGGCCGCGTCCTCCCGGATAGACATGGATTCGCTCGCGGCCAGTTGCGTGGGAATGGTGTTCCACGTGGGGTCTGTGGTGTCCACAGCGTCATCGACAACGTCGAAGGCCATGATCTTGCCCGTGTCGGCGAAGTTCACGTTGTTCTCATTGGACAGGTTCCGCAGTTCCACCCGCTGACCGGTCGAGTACTTGCGGAAATCGATCAGAACTTCATAGCGCTCGGCGCCGGCGTGCCGCCAGCTGGCCACGGTCTGCGCAACAGGCACCAGCCCGCCGTCGGTGGCCACAACCGTGACCGGATCCCCGTTGCTCAATGTGGGCCGCAGCGACCGCGAGATGCACGCATTCAGGATCCGGAACCGGTAGACGCGTTTCTGGACCTTCATGACCGGCCACGGCTTGCCGTTGACAAGGATGACGTCACCCCAGAGGCCGGAATGGTCGTTGGCGTCGTATCCCAGGGCGCCGCTTTGGGCAAAGCTTGCGTCGCTGATGGTCAGTGCGACATCGAACTGGCCTTGCGGCAGCAGCGCCCGTTCCACGGGGTCGTGCATGTGGTACTGGGCCGCCAGCCCGGAGTAGACGTTCTGGGCGGTGAAATGGACGGCGTGGTCGTGGTACCAGAGCGTCCTGGCAGGCTGGAAATTGGGGTACCGGTAGTCCTTGGCGAATCCCGGATTGGTTACGTCGTTCGCATAGCCATCGAACTGAGGCAGTGAGGCTGAGCCGTGTAGATGAACCGAGGATGCTAGCAGATAGCCTTCGGATGGATGCAGCAGGGGCATCTGGTTGCGGACGCGCAGAACCGCTTTCGTACCCTGATCCAGGCTGATGGTGGGGCCAGGGAAGATTCCGTTGTAACCGAGAATCGGCGTAGTGAGTCGGGGCAGGATGTTGGCAGTGGAGACCATTTCCGTGACGGAGTAGTAGTTGACCGGAGCGCCATCCACGGGGTCTATGCCCGTGTCGTATGGCGCCAGAAAAGGCGCCTGGACAAAATCCGTCTGGAACGGCCGCGGTCTGTCCGCGGGGTCGAGTGCGCTCGCGACAATGGCATTCACGGATCTGAGCGGCAGCGATACCGCTCCGACCCCCAGGGCCCCGAGGCCGCCAATCAAGAGAACTTGTCGTCGTGAAATCGTCATTTTCTCCCACCCTTCAAGAAGCAATCACTGAGAGACTGCGCTCCGTTTCTTGGAGAAACCATGTAAGCCGCCCGCTGCCGTCCGAAGACCGCAGGTTTTCTGCAACCGTGGTCAGGGATAAAGGAAGCGGTATGCATCGCAGTGCGAAATGTCGCCAACCAGGGGGTACGCAATGACACTCAATCTGCACGTCGGTAGAACGGTTCCAGCGCAAGCACGCTTTACTGCAGCCTCGAAGCTTCGGCGGAGGTTGTCCGTTGGCGTAACTGGCCATTTTTGGTGATGAGATGTTTCTTACTTTTTGGCGGTTTCGTCGGGCGATCGCTTCCCATGTCTGGCCGCTGGGCGGAGGCGCGCTGCTGGTTATTTTCGTCGCAGCCATGCAAGTGGCATTGCCGTGGCCGATGAAAGTCATTGTCGATGACGTGTTGCAGCCATCAGGGCCTTCCGAGCAGCACCGTCTGCCGGGATTCCTCGGATTAGCCGACGCTGGGCCCCTGCAGCTGCTTCTCCTCGCTGCGGCGGCTCTGCTGGCCATGACCCTGCTGAACGCCGCGGCGGAGTACCTGGGGACCCGTGTGCTCAATGGTGTTGGGGAGCGGGTCATGGCCACCATCCGCGTTGATGTTTTTACCCATTTGCAGCGTTTATCCCTGTCCTTCCACGACAGGCAGCGGCTGGGGGACCTCGTCACACGCACCACCACCGATGTTGATTATGTGCGTGCGCTCATGGTGTCGATGCTTTCCGTGCTGCTGCCCAACGTGTTCATTCTGGGGTTCATCGTCACCATCTGCGTGATGGTCGATCCGGCGTTTGCATTGATCGGGCTGGCAGTGGCCCCTTTGTTGTTCGTAACGGTGCTGGTTTACCGGCGCCGGATCAAAGCCGCATCCCGAGAGGCACGACGCAAGGACAGCGACATAGCGGCGGCTATGTCCGAGACGTTCTCTTCGGTGCGCGTGATGCAGACCTACACAAGCGAAACACGCCACGAGGAAGACTTCCGCACCCGGAACGACGGGAGGAAGGACGCCGGCCTGAAGGTCATCGGGCTTCAGTCCGTGTTCTCTCCACTCGTAGATGTCATCGCCACTTTGGGCACGGTGCTGGTGCTCTGGGTCGGTGCCCAACGGGTACTGGAGGGAACCATGACGCTGGGCCTATTGCTCGTATTCCTCGCTTACCTCAAGGCGCTGTACGCCCCGATGAAGGCCCTGGCGAAGCTGACAACGGTGATCAGCCGCGGCCAGGCCAGCGCCGAGCGCATCCAGGAGATTCTGGACACGGCACCGGCCATCACTGACAAGCCCGGCGCCCGGCCCGCCCCGCGGCTGGCCGGCGCGGTGGAGTTGCGCGGAGTCAGCTTCGGCTACCAGGAGAACCGGGATGTCCTGCACGGAATAGATCTCAAAGCCGAGCCAGGCAACATGGTGGCGATCACCGGACCCACGGGCGCCGGAAAGTCGTCGGTAGCCAGTCTCATCCCGCGCCTGTACGACGTGACGCAGGGGTCCGTGTTCCTCGATGGGGTCGACATCCGGGATCTGCAGCTAGCCACCGTGCGCAGGCAGGTCTCCATGGTGCTGCAGGAGTCCATCCTGTTTCGCGGGACGATCCATGACAACATCGTTTACGGCTCCGAGGGGGTCAGCCGCGAGCACGTGTACGCTGCGGCTCAGGCGGCCTATGTGGACGAGTTCGTCCGGAATCTGCCGCTGGGATATGACACCCCCGTGGCGGAGCGCGGCGTCACCCTCTCCGGCGGACAACGCCAGCGTATCGCCATCGCCCGCGCGTTAGTGCGGGACACCCCCATAGTCATCCTCGATGAACCAACATCGGGCCTGGACGCGATCTCCGAACAGTACATAATGCGCGGTCTCGACCGGCTAATGGCCGGCCGCACGGTCATCGTCATCGCCCACCGCCTCTCAACCCTCCAACGCGCCGATCAAATCTACGTCCTCGACCACGGCAGGGTGGTCGAAACCGGCCGGCACGGCGACCTTATCGCCTCCGGCGGCCTCTACAGCCGCCTTGACCGGCTCCAGCACACCGGGGACACCCACGCGCCGACATTGGGCCTGACACAGACGGAGACGATCGCATGAGCGAAACCAAGCCCGGAACCTACGGTGCGCTTCCGTGGCGGACCGGGAGCAAAGGTGCGCTCGAAGTTCTCCTTATTCACCGCCCCCGTCATGGCGACTGGTCCATTCCCAAGGGCAAAGCAGAACCGGGAGAATCAGGGCGGGAATGCGCGCGGCGTGAACTACGGGAGGAAACCGGCTTTGACTGCCGTCTCGGTGCTGAATTGCCAAGCATCCGGTATGAGGACAGCAAGAAAAGAACCAAAACGATCCGTTACTGGGCGGCGGCCGCAGAGTCAGGGCACTTCACCGCCAACCGAGAGGTGGACGCCGTCCGGTGGCTCTCTCTTCCCGCAGCCCTGCGCACGGTAACCGAGCCACGGGACCGGCCGGCCATCATCGCCCTGGGCACCCAGCTCCAAATGCAGTTGGGCGTACGGCCGGTGTCCGTCCGGGAAACAATGTTACTGCTCGTCCGCGGCGCCAAAGCCACGGACCGCAGCGAATGGAAGCATCCAGATCACAGCCGGCCGCTGGCAGAGGAAGGCGAAAAAGCCGCCCAATCCCTGGCTTCGCTGGGATCGATGTTCAAAATAGAGCGAGTTTTTTCGTCCCCTCTGATCCGTTGTATCGAGACCGTTGCCGAACTGGCCCGGCGGGAGTCCCTCGAAGTGGAGCGTTCCGAGCACTTGGCCGAAGGACGTATCAAGGCCGCAATGGGTCTGGTGGCGCAGACGCGCGGGACCGGAACCGTCCTGTGTACCCATGAGGACGTCCTGTCAGGCGTTATGGCCCACCTGATCCACCACGACCGCACGATTTTGGATAAACGCTTCCGCGTCCGCAAGGGATCAGCCTGGGTACTGACAGGCGATAATACCCGCTATCATTCCGCTTACTACATACCGCTGCCCACAACGGGCCTCTTATAAGCCGCCGCCCGCGGACAACAGCACCTGAATAAAGGTTGTGGGATACCGCACCCTGCTGAGGGGGTGCGGCCCCGTGGTTCGTCTCCTGCAAGTAGGCTTGGACGCATGAGTATTTTTGCAGTTGAATATGTCTACGCCGAGGGTTCCGCTGCAGGTCGCGACGAATTCCGCCCGTCCCACCGCGCATGGCTTGGCCAGTATGCAGAGGCCGGCCGGTTGCTTGCTTCGGGTCCGTATGTTGACGGCAGCGGTGCCCTCCTGCTGTTCACGGCCGAATCGGAAGAGGCACTGTTGGAAGAACTGAAGCAGGATCCGTTCAATACCCACGGGTTCGTGGCCGGAAAGCGCGTCAGTGAGTGGAGCCCTGTGATCGGGCTGCTGAACCAGTACACGTGAACTGGTACAGGCCCGCGAAGAGGTTCACAAAGCCAGATAATATGATCCGCGACTACCTGCCGGAAGACGGCAGATGGAGGACGTCTTGACCCCGGTCAGCTTAGGAATGCCAGCAGCACCGCCACCAGTTCTTGCCCCTCGTCGCAAGACGCGCCAAATCAAGGTAGGTTCGGTCGGCGTCGGCTCCGATTCGCCCATCAGCGTGCAGTCGATGACCACCACGCCCACCACGGACATCAACGCCACGCTGCAGCAGATCGCCGAATTGACGGCGTCCGGCTGCGACATCGTGCGCGTTGCCTGCCCGTCGGCTGACGACGCCGATGCCCTGCCGATCATCGCGCGCAAGTCCCAGATCCCGGTCATCGCGGACATCCACTTCCAGCCGAAGTACGTCTTCGCCGCGATTGAGGCCGGCTGCGCCGCTGTGCGCGTCAACCCGGGCAACATCCGCAAGTTCGATGACCAAGTCAAGGAAATCGCCCGGGCCGCCAAGGACCATGGCACGTCCATCCGCATCGGCGTCAACGCCGGTTCGTTGGAGCCCGGCATCCTCAAGAAGTACGGCAAGGCCACGCCGGAGGCACTCGTTGAGTCCGCAGTCTGGGAAGCCTCGCTCTTCGAGGAGCACGGCTTCCACGACTTCAAGATCTCCGTCAAGCACAACGACCCCGTGATCATGGTGGCGGCCTACGAGATGCTCGCCGAACAGGGCGACTGGCCGCTGCACCTCGGTGTCACCGAGGCCGGGCCGGCCTTCCAGGGCACCATCAAGTCGGCCACTGCTTTCGGGGCGCTCCTGTCCCGCGGCATTGGCGACACCATCCGCGTCTCCCTTTCGGCGCCGCCGGTCGAGGAAATCAAGGTGGGCAACCAGATCCTGCAGTCGCTGAACCTGCGCCCGCGCAAACTGGAAATCGTCTCCTGTCCCTCCTGCGGCCGCGCCCAGGTGGACGTCTACACGCTCGCCGAGCAGGTCACCGCGGGCCTGGAAGGCATGGAGATTCCGCTGCGCGTCGCCGTCATGGGCTGCGTCGTCAACGGGCCCGGCGAGGCACGCGAGGCCGACCTCGGCGTCGCTTCCGGCAACGGCAAGGGCCAGATCTTCGTGAAGGGGGAAGTCATTAAGACTGTCCCCGAGAGCCAGATTGTTGAGACACTGATCGAAGAGGCCATGCGTATCGCTGAAGAGATGGGGGAGGCCGATGGCGAAGATGCTGTCAAGGGTAGCCCCGTGGTTAGCGTCTCGTAACGAGACCGGCCTGCAGGTCCGGGTGCTCGGCTCCGCCGACACCCGGGTTCTGCGCGCGCTTGCGGATGAAGACGTTGTTGCCAACGTCTTCATCCTGGCGCATTTGGATTCGACCGGCACCGCCGCGCCCACCTCGGGCGGCGCCAGAGTTTTTGGCGTGTTCGACGGCGGGACGCTCCTGGGCGCCTGCTGGGCCGGGGCCAATCTGGTTCCCGTACAGCTGGCCCCAGGGCTCGCCGGCTACATCGCCACGGCGGTCCACCACACCGGCCGCCGCTACGCCTCCATCTTCGGGCCGGCCGAAACCGTCCTCGCGCTCTATTCGCACCTGGAGCAGCTGGGGCATTTCGCCCACGAGGTCCGCGCCCGCCAGCCGCTGCTCACCATCGCCGGGCCACCTCTCATCGAGCCCAACCGCCAGTTGCTCGTCGCCGGGATGGCCGACTTCGACCGCATCCTGCCAGCCTGCGCCGCCATGTTCGAGGAGGAAGTGGGCTACTCGCCGTTCCTCGGCGGCCAGGACTACTACAGCCGGCGCGTGGCCGGCCTCATCCGGCAGGGCCATTCCCTCGTCCACATCGACGCCGCCGGCACGGTGGTCTTCAAGGCCGAGCTGGGTGCCGTCACTGCGGATGTCACACAGGTCCAGGGCGTGTGGATGAACCCGGACATGCGCGGCCAGGGACTCAGCGCCGCGTACATGGCCGCCGTCGTGGTCCTCGCCCGGAAACTGGCGCCGGTCACCAGCCTCTACGTCAACGACTACAACGCCCGGGCCCGTGCTACCTATGAGCGCGTCGGCTTCGAGCAGGTAGGAACCTTCGCTACTGTTCTTTTCTAGTTGGCCATTGCCGGCACATCACTCGAGTCTCATTGGGGGAACAGATGAAGAACAACGCTCTGCGCGGATTCAGTGCCGCGGCGCTGCTGATCATGGGGATGACAGCCTGCGGCGGACCAAGCAACTCACCGGACGTCGCCGCTACCGCCGGGAGCGCGTCCAGCGAAGCCTCGCCCGCGCCAACGGAAGCGCCGGCAAAGAAGTACAACACGGAAGAACTCACGGCGCTTGTGGCCGAAATCAAGGACGCCCGGGGTGCCAGGCTCTCAGTGACGTCCAGCGCCAACCTCTCAGGATCCATGGAGCAGTCGAAAGCCCTGCTGTCATCGATGACGGTTGAACCGGCCGAGTGCCAGGAGATGGCGCTTGCCGGCATGCCGCCTTCGGTTGAGGGTGCCTCCATGGCGATGGGAACAAGCCTGGACGCCACAGCAGGGGCGTCCACCGTGGTCTCCCTGACGTCCGGGCTCGACACGGAATTCCTGAAGCAAAGCATTGCGCAGTTCGGGGAGGTGAACAAGTGCGCGAGCATGTCGATGACAACCTCAGGCGCGGCGTTCGACGTAGCCTTGACCATGCTGAACGGGCTCGGTTCTGTCCCAGAGACAATTGCCTACAGGACGGACACGACTCTGCCCGATGGGCGGAAGCAGTCACTGGTCACTGCGCAGGTGGTACATCGGGGCGTGCTGATGACCGTCATAGCCACGGGTGGGAAGAGTGAGGAAGATGCCGTCGCACGGGTCGGCGCGATTCTGGATCAGGCTGCCGCGCTGGTCAAGTAGCCCGTTCGGGCCTGGCACAGGATGTCCGGTGCACCTCAGGGGTTGTCCAGCTCGCCCGTGAGGTAGCGCTGGACGTTCGGGGCGACCATCCTCACCACCTCGTCCTGCGTTGCCGAGGCCAGGGGGTCGAGCCGGACCACGTACCGCACCAGCATCAGCCCCACCATCTGGCTGGCCACCAGGTCGCCGCGCATCCTGACCTCCCCGGCCGGGCCGGGCACCCCGGCCATGACCCGGGACAGGATGGTCCGGGCCACCATTTCGCGCAGCAGGGCCGTCTTGGCTGTGGAGCCGATGGTGCCGCGGACGAACGCCACCAGCCCGTGCTGGGCGGGGCCCTCCCACAAACGGAGCACCGCCCGGATGATGGCCTCGGCGCGCTCTCCGGGGTCCAGGGTCTCCACACCGGCAAGGACCTGTTCAGGGTCCGCCGGCAGCTCCACGCTAAGGGCGAAGAGTTCGTCCTTGCCCTTGAAGAAATGGTGGACCATGGCGGGGTCCACCTGGGCCTCGCGTGCCACCTGCCGCAGGCTGGTGCCGTCGAAGCCGTGCTCGGCAAACAGCCGCCGGGCCGTGCCGAGGATGAGCTCCCGGGAGTCCTCGCCGCCGCTCCGGCGCCCCCGCCGCAGCGGCTGCAGGCTGCCGCTCATGAGGTCCGCCGTCGAAGTGTCAGCGATGCCAGCACCAGGACCACCAGCACGATTCCCACCATGACGGCTGCGTCCTGCCACATGGCCGACGTGGCCTCGGCATTGCCCGCGATCTCCTGGAGCGCGTCCACGGAGAACGTCAGCGGCAGCACATTGGAGATCGCCTCCAGGACGTCGTTCATCCGGTCCCGGGCCACGAAAAGACCGCACAGCAGGATCTGCGGCACCACCACCACGGGCATGAACTGCACGGCCTGGAACTCCGTCCTGGCGAACGCCGAGCACAGCAGCCCCAAGGCCACGCCCAGCACCGCGTTGATGACGGCGATCATCACCACCAGGCCCGGGCCGCCCTTGATGTCCAGGCCGAACACCCAGTACGCCACGGCGGTGGCCACGAGGGACTGCAGCGCCGCCATGATCGAGAATGCCAGGGCATAGCCGAAGAGGAGATCGGCCTTGTGGATGGGGGTGGTCAGCAGGCGTTCCAGCGTCCCGGAAGTCCGTTCGCGCAGCATGGTGATGGAGGTGACCAGGAACATGACCACGAACGGGAAGATCGCCAGCATCATGAGGCCCACGCGGTCGAACGTGCGCGGGAATCCTGGCGGAAGGGTCTCATTCTCGAACAGGAAATAGACCGCGGTCAGCAGCAGGGCGGGCACCACCAGGATCAGTGCCACGCTGCGGTGGTCATGCCGCAACTGGCCCAGCACCCGGGCCGTAGTGGCCAGCATCATCCGGGGATTCATTGTGCCGCCAGCCCTTCCTGGATGATGTGCAGGAACGCGCGTTCGAGGTCGTTGCTGCGCCCCCGCTCGGCGAGTTCCGCGGGGCTGAGTTGGGCCAGCAGCAGCCCGTCCCGCAGCAACAGCAAGGATGAGCAGTGCGAGGCTTCCTCCATGACGTGGCTGGACACCAGCAAGGTGGTTCCGGCCTCCGCCATGGCTGCGAAGCGTTCCCACAGCTCGGCCCGCAGCACCGGGTCCAGTCCCACGGTCGGTTCGTCCAGGACGAGCAGTTTGGGCCGCGAGACCAGCGCGCAGGCCAGCGACACGCGGCTGGACTGTCCGCCGGACAGGTCAGCCGTCTTCTGCCGTGCGAATTCTTCGAGCCCGACGGCGGCAATCGCCTCCGCGGTGTCGGCCGCCGTCGCGCCGTGCATGGCACCGAAGTACCGGACGTTGGCTTCCACGCTCAGGTCCGGGTACACGCTGGGCGACTGGGTGACGTACCCGACGTCGTGCCTCAGCGAGGGCGCGCCGGCAGGCTGCCCTAGGACGCTGATGGAGCCGCTGGTGATCTTCTGGACTCCCACGATGCCGCGCATCAGGGTGGTCTTTCCGCTGCCGGAAGGGCCGAGCAGCCCGGTGATGCGGCCGTTCCCGATGCTGAAATCAAGGCCCCGCAGGATCCGGGTCCGGCCTCTCGAAATGTGCAGGGCCACGGCCTCCACCGCGGCAGTCCCGGCGGTTGCGGGTGAGGCAGCGTGGCCGCGGGGTTTCGTTTTGTCTCTTGCAAGGTGTGACACCAGGACCTCCGGCGACATCCGTTTATTCACCACATGATGAATAAACGCTATGCCCGGCCCTCGCCTCCGGTCAATGGCGTGCGTGCTCAATGGCGCGCTGGTCAATGGCGTGTTGCGGGCAAATCCTTGAAAACGTGCGTCGCATCACATAACTTCGAGACTGACCGTGTCGTTGGGGTGCGGTGGGTTGCAGAGAGGAAACACACACAATGGCTGTAAGCGTTGATCTTTCCAAGGCACTTGACAAGGCATACGAAGACAAATCTCTCAAGGAAATCCTGGACGCGTCTCCGGCTGCGCTGGCGGGTGTCACGGATGCCGCCGCACAGGCGTTGAAGGATGCCCTCGGCATTGACACCGTCCGCGAGCTCGGCAGCAACAAGTACTTCGCAGTCGCAGGCGTACTGGTGGCCTTGGAGGGCAAGACCACGTAGCTTTCCGGGGACAGAGCCTGCGGCCGACCGGCTGCTGAGCCACGCCGCCTTTGCAGGATGACCAGCCGCCTCGCGGCCAGGGGCTCCGGCTCCGACGGCGTGGCTCTTCTGTGCCCGCGTCCGCCGCCGGCAGGGAGGCGGGCGCTCCGGGCCGTCGCCAGCCCGGGCGGGCCGGAGGGTGCGCTCTCAGCCGGTAGATTAGTAGACAGTTGTTTTTGCCAGTTCTGCCATAGAAACGGATACGTACCCGTGGTCCTTCGCCTTTCCAAGCTGTTCCTGCGCACCCTGCGTGAAGATCCCGTCGACGCCGAGGTGGCAAGCCACAGGCTCCTGGTCCGGGCCGGCTACATTCGCCGCGCGGCACCGGGCATCTACACCTGGCTTCCGCTGGGCCTGAGCGTGCTGCGCAAGGTCGAGGCCGTCGTCCGCGAGGAAATGGACGCCATCGGTGCCCAGGAAGTCCACTTCCCGGCGCTGCTGCCGCGCGAGCCCTACGAGGCCACCAACCGCTGGACCGAATACGGCGAAGGCCTGTTCCGGCTCCAGGACCGCAAGGGTGCCGACTACCTGCTTGCCCCCACCCATGAGGAGATGTTCACCCTCCTGGTCAAGGACCTGTACTCCTCGTACAAGGACCTGCCCCTGAGCCTGTACCAGATCCAGAACAAGTACCGCGACGAAGCACGCCCCCGCGCGGGCCTCCTGCGCGGCCGCGAGTTCATCATGAAGGACTCCTACTCCTTCGACGTGGACGACGCCGGCCTGGACGCCAGCTACGCCGCCCACCGCGCCGCCTACCTGAAGATCTTCGCCCGCCTGGGCCTTGATGTCATCCCCGTTGCCGCAACCGCCGGCGCCATGGGCGGGTCCAAGAGCGAGGAGTTCCTGCACCCCACCGAGATCGGCGAGGACACCTTCGTCCGCTCCGCCGGCGGCTACGCAGCCAACGTCGAAGCCGTTACCACCGTGGTCCCGGCCTCAATCGACTTCAGCAACGCCCCGGCCGCCCGCGTCCTGGACACCCCGGACACGCCCACGATCGAGAGCCTCGTGGCGGCTTCCAACCAGCTGGCGCCGCGCAGCGGAGCCGACGGCGGCACCTGGACGGCTGGGGACACGCTCAAGAACGTGGTCCTTGCCGTCACCCTGCCCACGGGCGAGCGCCTGCTCGTAGTCGTCGGTGTGCCAGGAGACCGTGCCGTGGACCTCAAGCGCGTCGAGGCGAACATCGGATCCTTCCTCCCCATCGCGGGGGAGATCGGCCTCGAAGCCGCCAACGACGGCGACCTTAAGAAGCACCCGCTGCTCGTCAAGGGCTACATTGGCCCCGGCCGGGCCCTTGGCGAAGCGGTGCTGGGCCTGGAGGGTTCGACCAAGCTGCTCTACCTCGTTGACCCCCGCATCGTCTCCGGAACCAGCTGGGTCACCGGGGCCAACGTGGACGGCAAGCACGTCTTCGGCCTCGTGGCCGGCCGCGACTTCACCTGGGACGGCGTTATCGAGTGCACCGAGGTCCGCGAAGGCGACCCCGCCCCCGACGGTTCCGGTCCGCTGGAGACCGCCCGCGGCATCGAGATGGGCCACATCTTCCAGCTCGGCCGCAAGTACGCCGAAGCCCTTGAGCTGAAGGTCCTGGACCAGAACGGCAAGCAGGTGGTGGTCACCATGGGCTCCTACGGCGTCGGTGTGACCCGCGCAGTGGCTGCCCTGGCTGAGTCCAACCACGACGACAAGGGCCTGAGCTGGCCGCGGGCCGTCGCCCCTGCCGATGTCCACGTGGTGGCCGTCGGCCGCGGCGAGGACATCTTCGAGGCGGCGGAGAAGCTTTCCGCGGAGCTCGAGGCCGCCGGCCTGGACGTCATCTACGACGACCGTCCCAAGGTTTCCCCCGGCGTGAAGTTCGGCGACGCCGAGCTGCTCGGCGTCCCCACCATCCTGGCCGTGGGCCGTGGTCTGGTGGACGGCGTCGTGGAAATCAAGGACCGCCGCAGCGGCGAGGCAGAGAACATTGCGGTGGACAAGGCCGTCGACTACGTGGTCAACGCCGTCCGTAGCCGGTGATTTCCGGCTTCGAATCGATCCAGCTCACCACTCTCATCCTGATTGTGGTGGCCGGCTTTGCCGCCGGCTGGGTTGACGCCGTCGTAGGGGGCGGGGGACTGATCCAGCTCCCCGCCCTGCTCTTGGTGCCCGGGATCACCCCTGTCCAGGCGCTGGCGACCAATAAGATGGGTTCCATCTTCGGTACGACCACGAGTGCGGTGACGTATTACCGGCGCGTCGGCCCGGACCTGAAGACGGCCGTCCCTATGGCCGTGATCGCCCTCGCTGGAAGCTTCGGCGGGGCGGTCCTGGCCGCGAACCTGCCCGCGAGCGTGTTCAAGCCGATCATCGTGGTGGCCCTGGTCGCCGTCGCACTTTTCACGGCCCTGCGCCCCAACGCCGGCGAACTGACCGCCCTGCGGCACGACGGCCACACGCACTACATCGTGGCCTGCCTCATCGGGACCGTGATCGGTTTCTACGACGGCCTGATCGGCCCCGGCACCGGCTCGTTCCTGGTGATCGCGCTCGTCTCAGCCATGGGTTACGCCTTCCTCGAGGCCAGCGCCAAGGCCAAGATCGTCAACATGGCTACCAACGCCGGGGCGCTGCTGTTCTTCCTGCCGCACGGCTCCCTGCTGTGGGGCCTCGGACTGGTCCTGGGGCTGGCGAACATGGCCGGCGGCTACCTGGGCGCCCGCACGGCCGTGAAGCAGGGCAGCGCCTTTGTGCGGATCGTCTTCCTGATCGTGGTGGCCGCCCTCATCGTTAAGCTCGGCTACGACGTTTGGCAGGACTACTTCGGCGCATAGGGCGTGCTCAGATAAAGCTTCCGCTTGCGTTCGCCATGAACCGATTCTAGACAGCTGACGGGCCGGGTTCCGGGAGCTCATGCGCCTTCGGCAGGCCATCCAAGGTGCGTCCGGCCATGGTGCTGGCAACCCAGAGTGAGCGCGCCAGATCGCCGCCGTGGCCCGGCTTGGCGGCGTACCACAGGGCGTTCTCGACTTCCCGGGCCAGGCTCCACTGCCGGGCGACCTCCGTGTCGAGGCCGGCGGCCGTGCTGAAGGCCTCGCAGCGGGCCAGCAGTGCCAGCTCCGGATCGCTTCGCGGCAGCTCCGCCAGGCGGTTCCAGAGCAGCGGCGCGACGGCGAATTCGGCCTCGCCGATCATGGGCTGGGGGTCGATGGCCAGGTACTCGGCCCGGTGGTCCTGTCTGCTGCCGGGCTTGGCCAGGATGTTCATGAAATGCAGATCCGTGTGCACCAGCACATCCGTGCCGGAACGGCGGCCCACGGCACCGCGGGTCTGGCAGACCTCCAGGGCGGCTTCGAGCAGCCAGCGGGGGAACGGCCTGCCCAGCTGCTCCCAATCGGCGGGCAGATCGTCGCTCCAGCGCTCTGCGGCGGCCGCAACATGGTCGAATTCCTGCCATTCGGCCCGTTCGTCCGGGGCGATGGACAGCTGCCGGACCATGGATCCCCAGATGTCCGGGCACTGTTCCAGCGGGACGTCCTGAAGCCAGCGGCCGGCGTCGAGCCGTTCGAGCAGCAGGGAACAGCTTGCGGCATCGGAAGCCAGCAGCCGGACGGCGCCGTGGCCGTCCCAGAGGGACAGCGCATGGCGTTCCACGAGCGCCTCGTCGTGCGGGAAGGAAACCTTCAGGGCCGCAGGGGTGCCGTGCTGCAGGACCGGGAACACCAGCCCGCCGTGGCCGTTCCACGGCCCCGCGCCGGGTTCCAGGTCCACGTCCAGCTGCCAGCCGTCCAGGCGGTCCTGGACCAGCCCGGGCAGGCTGGCGAGCCACGCGCGGCCTTCGGGGCTGCGGCTGTAACGTTTCCGGAGGTCACTGGGAATGGGGACAACTGCCGGTGGGATCACGGCTCCAGCCTAGCGGTGGATCGGAAGCAGCGGTGGATCAGAGTCAGCGCCGATCAGACGATGCCGCTGGCGCCCAGCCAGTTGCCTACGGCGAAGGTCGCGGCCAGGGCCAACGCGCCGCCGATCACCACCCGGACCGCGGCACGGACCCTGGAGGCGCCGCCGATCCACGCGCCCACCGCGCCGGTGATGGCCAGTGCCACGAGCACGGCCGCGAAGGTCAGGGGCACGCGCAGGCCTTCCGGCGGCAACAGGATGGCCAGCATGGGCAGGACGGCGCCGAGGGTGAAGGCAACCGCGGACGCGAAGGCTGCGTTCCACGGGCTGACGATATCGTCCTCATGGATGTTCAGTTCGGCCGACAAATGCGCGGCGAGGGCATCGTGCCGGGTCAGTTCGCTGGCGACGGTGCGGGCGGTGGCGGGGCTGAGCCCTTTGGCCTCGTAGATCGCCGTGAGCTCGGTGAGTTCCTCCTCCGGCTGTTCCTCGAGTTCCTGGCGTTCCTTCTGGATCAGTGATTTCTGCGTGTCGCTCTGGCTGCTGACGGAGACGTATTCGCCGAGCGCCATGGAGATTGCGCCGCCCACGAGGCCCGCGGTTCCGGCCGTCAGGATGTGGGCGGTGTTGGAGGTGGCGCCGGCGACGCCCACTACGATCGCGGCCACGGACACGATGCCGTCGTTCGCGCCCAGGACCCCTGCCCGCAGCCAGTTCAGCCGATGGGCCAGATCGTCCCGGTGCGGTTCGTTGTCGTGCAGCGTGGCAGGTTCGATGGAAGCCATGGTTCAAGCCAAGCACCGCACGGGGACCTTGGCCAGCCAAGCAAGGCTTTCCTTCAGGTGACCTGCCCGGCGGTTAAGGTGCGGTGGTCGCGGCGCTCGGAGCGGGCAGGGGAGGCAGGGCCCCGGCGTCGACAACCAGCCCGGGCAGCGCGTCTAGGGGGGTGCCCCAGGCAGTGCTGCGGCGGGCAGCCCCCAGGAGCCCGTCCAGGGCCCATTGGCGGGTGTCGCCGGTGCCGAGCGCGATCAGGTCCCCGAAACCTTGCAGCGTGCCGGCCTCCAGCGCGCCAAGGGCGGCGAGGGGCTTGGTGGAGAGCTGTTCCGGCAGGCGGTAGCCGGCCTCCCGGGGCGGCACCTCCAGGCAGTGCGCGCGCCCGAGGGCCTCCGCCTGCCGCAAGGCAGTCTGGTGTGCCGTCAGAGCGCTCTGGGCCGTGCCGGAGGCGGCCGGGTCCAGCCGGGTCAGGGCGACCTGATGGACGTATACGGCTTCCTGCTCGGAGCGGACCGCGGCCGCCAGCGCGCCGGCAAGGGTTGCGGCCGTCGCAGTTCCCGACGGCGCCGCCGGTGCCGGGCAGGATTCCGTCGCCGTGGGGACCGCCGTCGGCGTGATCCGCACCGGGGTGGCCGGGGCCGGAAGTCCGGCGGCGGCAGCCAGTTGGGCGGACTGCAGCACATGCGCTGTCCCGACGGCGGCCAGCAGCCGGGCGATGCCGCCGTCGGCCTCTGCCGCATCGGCGAGGCGCTGCGCCCCGCTCGCCGACAGCGCCGCGACGAGGGCCTGCGGGGTGCGCGGCCCTTCCGGAGAATCCGGGGCGGGGGAGACGGCGGACGACGCGGGTGTCGCCTGGGCAGGGGCCAGCAGGGCGCGTGACTGAGTTGTCAGCAATGTCACAGTGTCCGCGAGCGCCGTGTCCGGCAGCCCGCTGCCGCTTGGAAGGGCGGCGGCAGTGCGCAGGCCGGTAGCAGCATCAAGCAGGGAAAGGGTGTCCGCGAAAGCGCTGACCCGCGCGGATTCGGAGAACGGAGCTGCCGGGGGAGGCCCGGGATCACGCGGAATGAGGACCATCCCGGTGGCCAGCACGATGGCCGCGAGCAGGAACACCAAAGCGGTCCTCGCCCAGCCGGGCATTGCGCGGTTTTCCTTGCTCTCGTGCTTCACAACAGACCATGTTGTCACGCGGGCGGGAAACTCCGTGCACCACGTTGCCGGGAAAATCGCTAGGCTAGTAGTCACAACAACATCTATCGGGAGGCGGCTGGCAACATGAGCGACTCGGAAGCCACGACTTCAACAGACCGTACTGGTTCATCCTCAACGGCCCCCACCATCCAGAACCCGGAAGAGAACAGGCTCAAGGCCCTGCTCGAGCCGGCTGTCTTGGCCAACCGGCTCTACCTTGAGGACGTTGCAATCCACGTCGCAGGGTCCCACCGCACCGTCCACGTTGTCGTGGACCTTCCCCAGGAGGAAACCGGCGGCGTCAGCCTGGACGCCATCGCGGAGATCTCCCGCGCACTGTCGGACATCCTGGACAACGATCCCCGCGACGACGGACGCCCCTATGACCTCGAGGTTTCCTCGCCCGGCGTCGGACGGCCCCTCACCGAGCCCCGGCACTGGCACCGCGCCCTCGGCCGCATGGCCAAGGTCAACGTGCTCCAGGGCGACGACCTCACCGGCCGCATCGTGTCCGTTGACAACGACGGCGTGACGCTGGTTCCCGAGCATGAGGTCAAGAAGGGGATGAAGCCCAAGCAGGGCGACCCTGTGAAACTTCCTTTCGACAGGATCCGCCAAGGAAAAGTCGAGATTGAATTCAGCCACCTCCACGAGGCCGGGCTGGAAGACGAGCACAACGGACCTTCTGAGGAGGCCTAATGGATATTGACATGAGCGCACTGAGACTCCTGGAGCGTGAGCGTGAAATCCCGCTGGACCTCCTGATCCCCACCATCGAGCAAGCGCTCCTGGTGGCCTACCACAAGACGCCGGGCGCCTTCGAAAAGGCCCGCGCCGAGCTTGACCGCAAGAGCGGCCACGTGACCATCTGGGCCACCGAGATCGACGACGACGGCGCCCCCGTCGGCGAGTTCGAGGACACCCCCGCCGGCTTCGGACGCATCGCTGCCAGCACCGCCCGCCAGATCATCCTGCAGCGCCTGCGCGATGTTGAGGACGACAATGTGCTGGGCGAGTTCAAGGGTCGTGAAGGCGAGCTTGTGGCCGGCATGATCCAGCAGGGCAACAACCCGCACATGGTCCAGGTCCACCTCGGCTCCGTGGAGGCATTGCTGCCGCCGCCCGAGCAGGTCCCCGGCGAGAAGTACATCCACGGCAGCCGCCTGCGCGCGTTCGTCATTGACGTACACCGCGGTGCCAAGGGCCCGTCCATCACGCTATCGCGTTCGCACCCGGGCCTGGTCCGGAAACTGTTCGAAATGGAAGTTCCGGAAATCGCGGACCGCTCCGTGGAGATCGTGGCCCTGGCCCGTGAAGCCGGGCACCGCACCAAGATCGCCGTCAAGGCCAACACTCCGGGCATCAACGCCAAGGGTGCCTGCATCGGCGAAATGGGTTCGCGTGTCCGCGCCGTCATGACGGAACTCAACGACGAGAAGATCGACATCGTCGACTTCAGCGAGGACCCGGCGACGTTCATCGCCAGCGCGCTCTCGCCGTCGCGCGTGAATTCCGTCACCATCACCGACGAGGCCACCCGCTCCGCCCGCGTGGTGGTTCCCGACTACCAACTCTCCCTCGCCATCGGCAAGGAAGGCCAGAACGCGCGGCTCGCCGCGAAGCTGACCGGCTGGAGGATCGATATCGTCTCCGACGCGGCCGCCCCGAAGAACGACTAGCTTCTGGACCGGTGGCCCTGGCCGCCGGTCCAGCCCCGGTTTGCCCGGCCCGCCGGTTTCGGCAGCCCGGCGCCGGGGGCTAGAATAGATGGAACCGGACTTACGTCCGGTATCCGTGCGCTTTGGCGTGCTCCGGCGGCAATGCCGCTGGGGCGCCCATGAAGCACCAGATGCAGAGGCAGGTAAGGACACACAGTGGCTGAACTGCTTCAACACGGCCATC
The DNA here is from genome assembly GCF_017368795.1 of Arthrobacter cavernae. Classification (GTDB taxonomy): domain Bacteria; phylum Actinomycetota; class Actinomycetes; order Actinomycetales; family Micrococcaceae; genus Arthrobacter; species Arthrobacter cavernae. The sequence goes on from NZ_JAFNLL010000009.1 coordinate 53,428, forward strand.
AGCCTGTTCGCACCTGTATCGGATGCCGGAAGCAAGGCTCCCGGTCCGAGCTTGTCCGGCTCGTCGCCGAAGGCGGCGGGTCAACCGCTGTCCTGATGGACAAACGACGCCGGATGGCAGGCCGGGGTGCTTGGCTGCACCCCAGCGAAACGTGCTTGGCATTGGCGATCAAGCGGCGCGCCTTCGGAAGGGCCCTTGCGGGCGCAACCGGAACCGCCGACGTCGAACGCTACATAGTGCCAGGCACGCACCCTGCGGAGGCTCCGGCCACCGCAGGAAAACCGTCCAAACCTGAAAGCGGGTCAGAAATCTGATGGAAACCCGATGAGTTCCCAGCGATGAGTGCGCAACGATGACAACTTTGTTGCGCTCTGCACAGGGCCTTTCCGCCACCGTCGTGGCAGGGGCCCGCAGTAAGAAGTAGACGGTTCGTGCCTGGCTCGGTGCGGACCGAGACAGGAGAAATGTGGCCAAGGTCCGCGTACACGAGCTCGCCAAAGAGCTCGGTATTACTTCCAAAGATGCAGTGACAAAACTGCAGGAACTGGGCGAATTCGTTCGCTCCGCCTCTTCCACCATTGAGGCCCCCGTCGTGAAGAAGCTTCGCGACGCTTACCCGGGTGCCGGCGCTGCAAAGGCCGCGGCCCCCGCAGCAGCACCCACGGCACCGGCTGCCCCTGCGGCATCCAGCCCGTCACCGGGCCCGGCCGCCCCCAAGGCAGTGTCTCCGGCTCCGGCTCCGGCCCCCGCCCCTGCCGCCAAGGCCCCCGCTCCGGCACCGGCACCGGCAGCAGTTGCTGCTCCCTCCGCAGCAGCCCCCGTTTCCGCCAAGCCCGGCGCCCGTCCCGCCCCCAGGGCCGAGGCTCCCGCCCCGGCACGCCAGGGTGGCCAGGCTCCGCGTCCCGGCGGTCCGCGTCCGGGCAACAACCCGTTCGCCACCTCGCAGGGCATGCCCCGCGGCCGTGGCGGCGACGGCGAGCGTCCGCCGCGTCCGGGCAACAACCCGTTTGCAACGTCCCAGGGCATGCCCCGTCCGGGCGGCCGTACCGAGGGTGAACGCCCCGGTGGTCCCCGTCCCGCAGCCGGCGCCGGCGGCCCCCGCCCGGCAGCCGGTGCAGGTGGCCCGCGTCCGGGTGCACCGCGTCCCGGCGCACCCCGTCCGGGTGCTCCGCGTCCGGCCGGTGGCCCCGGTGGCAACCGTCCGACTCCGGGCATGATGCCCAACCGCACTGAGCGTCCGGCTCCCGGCTCCGTGGCACGCCCCGGTGGCGGCGGACGTGGCCCGGGTCGCCCGGGTGGCGCTCCCGGTACCGGTGCTCCCGGTGCAGGTGGCGGAGCTCCTGCCGGCGGTGGCTTCGGCAAGGGCGGCCGCGGCCGCGGCGGTACCCAGGGTGCCTTCGGCAAGGGTGGCGCAGGACGCGGCAAGCAGCGCAAGTCGAAGCGTGCCAAGCGTCAGGAACTGGAGCAGATGAGTGCTCCGTCGCTGGGCGGCGTAAGCGTGCCCCGCGGCGACGGCAACACCGTCATCCGCCTGCGCCGTGGCTCGTCCATCACGGACTTCGCCGAGAAGATCGATGCGAACCCCGCCTCGCTGGTGACCGTGCTGTTCCACCTCGGTGAAATGGCAACGGCCACGCAGTCCCTCGACGAGGACACCTTTGGCCTGCTTGGCGCCGAACTCGGCTACAAGCTCCAGGTTGTCTCACCGGAAGACGAAGAGCGCGAACTGCTCGACTCGTTCGACATCGACCTTCAGGGTGAGCTCGACGCCGAAGGCGACGACGTCCTTGAGGCCCGTCCTCCGGTCGTCACCGTCATGGGTCACGTTGACCACGGTAAGACCCGCCTGCTCGACGCCATCCGGAAGACCAACGTGGTTGCCGGCGAGCACGGTGGCATCACCCAGCACATCGGTGCTTACCAGATCAGCCACGTCCACGAGGGCACAGCCCGCGACATCACCTTCATTGACACCCCCGGCCACGAGGCGTTCACCGCCATGCGTGCCCGTGGTGCCAAGGTCACCGACATCGCGATCCTGGTTGTTGCAGCCGACGACGGCGTCATGCCGCAGACGGTGGAAGCACTCAACCACGCCCAGGCAGCCAACGTGCCGATCGTCGTCGCAGTGAACAAGATCGACAAGGAAGGTGCGAACCCGGACAAGGTCAAGGGCCAGCTCACCGAGTACGGCCTGGTTCCCGAGGAATACGGCGGCGACACCATGTTCGTTGAGGTTTCTGCCCGCCAGGGCCTGAACATCGACGAACTGATCGACGCCGTCCTCCTGACCGCAGACGCCGCCCTGGACCTGCGTGCCAACCCGGACAAGGACGCCCGAGGCATTGCCATCGAAGCGAACCTGGACAAGGGCCGCGGTTCCGTGGCCACCGTCCTGGTGCAGTCCGGTACCCTGGCCGTCGGTGACACGATCGTGGCCGGTACGGCCCACGGCCGCGTCCGTGCCATGTTCGACGAGGACGGCAACGCCCTCGACATCGCACTGCCGTCCCGCCCGGTACAGGTCCTGGGCCTGTCCAATGTGCCGCGTGCAGGTGACACCTTCCTGGTGACCTCGGACGAGCGTACGGCCCGCCAGATCGCCGAAAAGCGTGAAGCAGCAGACCGCAACGCCGCCCTGGCCAAGCGCCGCAAGCGCATCAGCCTCGAGGACTTCGACAAGGCTGTGGCCGAAGGTAAGATCGACACCCTCAACCTCATCCTCAAGGGTGACGTGTCCGGTGCCGTGGAAGCCCTCGAAGACGCACTGCTCAAGATCGACGTCGGAGACGACGACGTTCAGCTGCGCGTCATCCACCGCGGTGTGGGTGCCATCACCCAGAACGACGTCAACCTGGCAACGGTCGACAACGCGATCATCATCGGCTTCAACGTCAAGCCTGCTGAGCGCGTCGCCGACCTGGCTGACCGTGAAGGCGTGGACATGCGCTTCTACTCGGTCATCTACGGTGCGATCGATGACATCGAGCTGGCCCTCAAGGGCATGCTCAAGCCGGAGTACGAGGAAGTCCAGCTCGGCACCGCCGAGGTCCGCGAAGTCTTCCGTTCTTCCAAGTTCGGAAACATCGCCGGTTCCATCGTCCGCTCGGGCATCATCCGCCGTAACACCAAGGCACGCGTCACCCGCGATGGCAAGATCATCGGTGACAACCTCACCGTTGAGACGCTCAAGCGCTTCAAGGACGACGCCACCGAAGTCCGCACGGACTTCGAGTGTGGTATCGGCCTGGGATCGTACAACGACATCGTTGAAGGTGACATCATCGAGACCTTCGAGATGCGCGAAAAGCCGCGCGTCTAAGAAGTCTGGTGGGGGCCTCCGAGTTTTGGGGGCGCCCGCCCACAAGGTGCGGGGCCGTTGGATTTTTCCGGCGGCCCCGCCCCTTCGCCGGACGGTTTTCGATCTGCGATCGCAAACCGTCCGGCTCCGACAGGCCCGATGCCACTCCCTGGCCGCCGGAAAAACCCAACGGGAGTCCGTCGTAGGCTCGCCTCAGGCGCGTGGCACCATGCAAACTTAAGTACGCCAGCGGACACGCGCCGTCGTACCCTCGAATTTTTTAGGAGTGGAAATGGCTGATCCGGCACGCGCTGCCAAGTTGGCGCAGCGGATTAAGGTTGTTGTCGCTGAGGCACTCGGCCGTCGGGTTAAGGATCCGCGGGTTGAGGCCATCACGATCACCGATGCGCGCGTCACCAACGACCTCCAGCACGCAACCTTGTACTACACGGTGTTCGGCGATGAGCTCGCGCACGCCGATGCCCGTAAGGCACTGGAGAAGGCCAGGGGGGTGCTGCGCCAGGAAGTGGGCCGCAACATCACCGTCCGCCTGACCCCGACCCTCGAGTTCGTGGCCGACCAGATCCCGGTCAACGCCTCGAACCTCGAGGAGCTGCTGCGCACCGCCAAGCGGCGCGACGCCGAGGTGGCCGCACTGGCCGCCGGCGCCGAGCACGCTGGCGAGGCCGACCCGTACAAGAGCGATGCCCCGCAGGACACGGACATCGACGAAGACGACTTTGACGAAGAGGACATCGACCTCACGGACGATGAGGAACTCGACGAGGACGCCGGCCGCTAGGCACGTCCGCACGGGTGAAGGCCGGATCCCCTTGGGGGGGGTCCGGCCTTCACCGCGTTAAGCGGCTTCCCGGCTTGTGGCTGCCTCTGAAGACGCCGCCCGACGTCGGGGGCTACTGCCGTACCGGAAGCCGCCCGACGCCGTCGAGCAGTTCCTGCTGCCCGCCGCACAGGGCGATCCTGATCCAGCCTTCGCCGATCGAACCGAAGGCGGTGCCGGGGGCGAAGGAAACGCCGGCCTCCGCCAGGAACCGCCGCACCCAGGCACGCACGTTCCCGCCGCTCACATGCGACACGTCTGCCCAGAGGTAGAACGCGCCCTGGGCATCAAGGTACGGGATGCCCTTGGCCACAAGGGCCGTCGAGGCGGCGTCGCGGTTGCCGCGGTAGTGCTCCCGGGCCGCTTCCACATAGTCCTGCGGGCCGGTCAGGGCCGCCAATGCAGCGTATTGTGAGGGCGAGGCAACGCAGGACACGATCGCCTCCATGACGTTGTTCATCTTCAGTTCCAGTCCCGGCGGGCAGATCAACGCCCCGATCCGCAGCCCGGTCAGCCCGTAGGTCTTGGACAGCGTGACGGAGGTGAACACCCGGGCCTGACCGGGGACGTCACTGTCGAAGCGGGCGGGGCTGACGTGCGGGACGTCGAAGGTGAAAGCTTCGTAGCATTCGTCGGAGATGATCCACAGATCGTGCCGCACGGCGAGCTCCACCAGTTGGCGCGTCAGGTCTTCGCCGATCACGGCGCCCAGCGGGTTGGACGGCGAATTGAGCATCAGGACCCTGGTCCGGGGCGTGATGAGGGCTTCGATGTCCGCGATGCGGGGCTGGAAGTCGTGCCCGGGGTAGAGCGGGTATTCCACCGGGACGGCGTGCAGCAGGCGGCTCGTCATGGCGAAGGTGGGGTAACCGGGGTTGGGGATGAGGATCTCGTCGCCGGGAGCCAAAAGCAGGCTCATGGCAAAGTGGAGCCCCTGCTGGGCGCCGTCTACCACGTAGACCCGTTCGGCGCCGATGTGCACGCCGGTGTGCTCCCGGAAACGGGCCGCGAAGGCCTCCCGGAGTGCCGGGATGCCGGCGTTGGGCGTGTAGTTGGTCTCATCCCGGTCCAGGCACGCCATGCCGGCCTCCAGCACGTGCCGGGGCAGGGCGAAACCGGGTTCGCCGATGCTGAGCACCAATGCCCCGGGAGTGGCCCAGGCGGCCTCGGTGATCTCGCGGATCTGGTTCACGGGGACGTCACGGACGTGCGCGGCAAGCTCAGGCATGGGAGCCATCCTAGCCACGGATATACTGGGAAGCGTGCTTTCTGGACTGGTAATCGTTGACAAACCGCAGGGATGGACCAGCCACGATGTGGTTGGACGGATGCGGCGGCTGGCCGGTACCCGGAAAGTTGGCCATGCCGGGACCCTGGACCCCATGGCCACGGGCGTCCTGGTGGTCGGAATCAACAAGGCCACGCGCCTTCTGACCTACATCGTCGGCACCTCCAAGACGTACACGGCCACCATCAGGCTCGGCGAAACCACCATCACCGACGACGCCGAGGGCGAGGTCACCGGCACAAGCAGCGCCGCCGCCGTCGTGGATGACGCCATCGCTGCCGGCGTCGCGGCCCTCACCGGCGAGATCCAGCAGGTTCCCAGCAGCGTCAGCGCCATCAAGGTCAACGGCGAGCGCTCCTACGCGCGCGTCCGCGCCGGTGAAGAGGTCAAGCTCGCCGCCCGTCCGGTGACCATCCACCGTTTCGAGATCCACGGGATCCGAAGGGTCGACGGCGGCAGGGTAGTGGACGTGGACGTCACCGTTGAATGCTCGTCCGGCACCTACATCCGGGCCCTTGCCCGCGACCTCGGCGAGGCGCTGGGCGTTGGCGGCCATCTGACCGCGCTCCGCCGTACGAAGGTGGGCCCGTACTCGATCGAGCAGGCCCGCACGCTGGAGCAGCTGGCCGAGGAGCTCGACGTCCTGGAAATGTCCCAGGCCGCGCGGGCACTGATGCCCAACCGCGAACTCAGCGACGAGGAAACCACGGAAATCTCCTTCGGCCGCCGCATCGCCGCGGGCCCCGGAGCCGGCACACCCCAGGCCGCCACCCCGGACAAGCCAGCCGCGGCCTTCTCCCCGGCGGGTGAGCTGGTGGCGCTGCTGGCAGACGCCGGAAGTTTCGCCAAGCCGGTCCTGGTATTCGCACCGGACAACGAAAAACAGGCCAAGTAGCCGTGGACGGATACTTCTACGCGGTGCTTGCCGTGGGCCTGATTTCCACGATCATCTGCGTCGTTGCGGGAATCATGAAGAAGGCCCCGAACGACATCACCATCTTCTCCGTGCTCGCCGTCGAAGCCGTCCTGCTGGTCTACCTGATCGGCTCGATCGTGCGCGTGGCGCTGGGGGAGCACATGGCAGGCGAGGCCTGGGAATTCTGGGGCTACCTGGCCACCGCCCTGATGATTCCGCCCGCAGCCGTGTACTGGTCCATCCTGGAGCGGACGCGCTGGAGCAATTTTGTCCTGGGCGCCGTGGGCGTCACGGCCCTCGTCATGGCGGCCCGCATGAACCAGATCTGGTACTGACCTTGGAAGAAGCACCCGAAGTGACGGCTATTGAAGCACAAGGCGCGAAGCGCGACACCCGCAATACCGGCCCCGGCCGCCTGCTGATAGCGGTGTACGCCGTGTTCGCACTCTCGGCTACGGCCCGTGCCGGCTACCAGATCGCCACCAAGTTTTCCGAGGCCCCGCTGGCGCACATCCTCTCGGCCTTTGCCGCGCTGGTCTACGTGGTGGCCACCGTGTCTTTGGCCAAGCCGGGCCGCACTTGGTTCAGGGTGTCGCTGGCGGCCGTGCTGGTGGAACTGGTGGGAGTGCTGGTGGTCGGGGCCGTCAGTCTGTTTGACCCCGTGGCCTTCCCGCACGACACAGTGTGGTCCCTGTTCGGCCGCGGCTACGGCTTCGTGCCGCTGGTCCTGCCCGTGCTCGGGCTCCTCTGGCTCAACCGCAGGCGCCCGGCGAAGGCCGCTGCCCCGTAGTACCGGGCTGTCCTGTGCGCCCGGCCATTGCGGGTAACCTTAGAGAGTTCCGGAGCCGAGCAGGCCGCCGGACGGCACGGAATGTCTGCAGTTAAAGGCGAGGTTGATGGTCCACATCTGGAACGATCCCACCGAGGTCCCGGAGGACTTCGGCCCCACAGTCGTCACCATCGGCAACTTCGACGGCGTCCATCGCGGCCACCAGCAGGTCCTCTCCCAGCTCGCGGCCACCGCGCGGCAAAGCAACGCGCGCTCCGTCGCCGTCACCTTCGACCCCCACCCCGCGCAGCTGCACCGCCCGGAGTCCGCCCCTGAACTCATCATGGGCCTGCAGGACAAGCTGGACGCCCTGGCGGCCACCGGGCTCGACGCCGTGCTCGTCATGAAGTACACGCTCGACCTCGCGGCAATGACGCCGGAAGAGTTCGTCGGCGACATCCTGGTGGGCAGCCTGCACAGCGCCCACGTTGTGGTGGGCCACGATCTGCGTTTCGGCGCCGGCAACGCCGGCGATGTCGGCACCATGCAGGAACTCGGCGGCAAACTGGGCTTTACCGTCCAGGTGGTCCATGAGTTCGGCGCGGAAGGCTTCCCGGTCCACGACGACGGTGGAATCGACCGGCGCTGTTCCTCCACGTGGGTGCGCGAGGCATTGTCCGAAGGCGATGTGGTGACCGCCGCCGCCGTGCTGGGGCGTCCGCACAGCATGCGCGGCGAAGTCGTCCATGGCGCCGCCCGTGGCCGCCTCCTCGGCTTCCCCACGGCAAACCTTTCCCACGACGCCACCGGCTACGTTCCCGCCGACGGCATCTACGCCGGCTGGTTGGTCGATGAGGCCGGCACGCGCTGGCCGGCCGCCATTTCCGTGGGTTCCAACCCCACGTTCGACGGCGTCAGCCGCCAGGTCGAGGCACACGTCATCGACCGTCCGGAGGAGGCCGTCGAGGCCTTCGACCTCTACGGCCAGCTGATCGTGGTCGAGTTCACCGCACGGTTGCGCGGCATGGTGGCGTACCGTGGGCCTGAAGCGTTGGCCGAGCAGATCGGCCTGGATGTGGTCCAGGCCCGCAAGCTCCTGCTCCAGGGGTAGCCCAACGCAAGACTCCGGCGGGAAGGCGGGACTGTGGCGATCGAGAAGAACACCCGGCAGCTGGACGAAGGCATCGTCCAGGACTTCAGTTCGCGCATGAGCTATGCCTCCTACCTGCAGCTGCCCGTGCTGCTCAGCGCCCAGCAGCCCGTCAGCCAGCCCGTCCACCATGATGAGCTGCTGTTCATCATCCAGCACCAGACCACCGAGCTCTGGCTCAAGCTGGTCCTGCACGAGCTGCGCAGCGCGGCCGGCTGGCTCCGCTCGGATGACCTTGGCGCCGCGCTCAAAGCCATCGCCCGCGTCAAGCACATCCAGAAGACGCTCACCGAGCAGTGGTCGGTCCTGGCCACGCTGACGCCCACAGAGTACGCGCAGTTCCGCGGCTTCCTCGGCAGCTCCTCCGGCTTCCAGTCCAGCCAGTACCGCGCCGTGGAGTTCATCCTCGGCAACAAGAACAGCAAGATGCTGCCCGTGTTCGACTCCGATCCCGAGGCCAGGGCCATGCTCGAGGAGATCTTGCACGCCCCGAGCCTCTACGACGAGTTCCTGGCGTACCTGCACCGCCGGGGGTTCGCGGTCCCGGCCGCGCTGTTGGAGCGCGACGTCACCCAGGCCCACCAGTTCGAGCCAGCACTGGTTCCGGTGTTCAAGCACATCTACGAACACGCCAAGGAAAACTGGGGAGCCTACGAGGCCTGCGAGGAACTTGTCGACCTGGAGGACAACTTCCAGCTCTGGCGCTTCCGGCACCTGCGCACCGTCCAGCGGACCATCGGCATGAAGCGCGGAACCGGCGGCTCCACCGGGGCGGCTTTCCTCAAGAAAGCCCTTGAACTGACCTTCTTCCCGGAACTCTTCGCGGTGCGGACCGAGATCGGCACATGAGCGCCCGGCAGCGTCCCGGGGCACCTTCCGGACGCTGAAGAGCAGGCTCACAGCACCGCTTTCGACAACTTTGCCGGCCTGCCGGTAAACTGGTCTGTGGATCCGGCTGCAGTCCGTGGCGGCTGGACCTGTTTTTGTGTGCGGTTGCCGCAGCGAAGACAACCCGGCAGCGAGGCGCTGAATCGGGAAGCACGGCACAACTCTAGGAGTTCACGTGGCACTTGACGCCGCTGTAAAGCAGTCCATCATCAAGGAATACGCAACGTCTGAAGGCGACACCGGTTCGCCCGAGGTCCAGGTTGCTGTCCTGACCCAGCGGATCAAGGATCTGACTGAGCACATGAAGGAGCACAAGCACGACTTCCACACCCAGCGCGGTCTGCTGGCCATGGTTGGTCGTCGCAAGCGCATGCTTGGCTACCTGAAGAACACTGACATCGCCCGCTACCGTTCGCTCATCGAGCGCCTCGGCCTGCGCCGCTAGTCAGCTTTAGGGGCGGCTCGTTCCACGCGGACCGGGCCGCCTTCTTGGAAAAACAACTACATCAGGAATCAACCGCATCGCGCATTCGCGGTCCTCGGTAGTGATCCCCGGGAGCAGCCTTCGGTGACGAAGGCACGGCCCGAGGGTCTCGATCGATGACCGGGTGTCGTACAGGCCAACAAAAGACGTGGCCTGGGTTGATGCGGCGGACTTCCGTCACACAGAAACGGAGGTGACTCTCAATGGAGGGTCCCGAAATCCAGTTCTCCGAAGCGATCATCGACAACGGCCGTTTCGGCAAGCGTGTCATCCGCTTCGAAACCGGCCGTCTTGCCAAGCAGGCAGCCGGTGCATCGATGGTCTACATCGACGAAGACACCGCACTCCTCTCGGCAACCACCGCGGGCAAGCAGCCGCGCGAAGGCTTCGACTTCTTCCCGCTGACGGTTGACGTTGAAGAGCGCATGTACGCTGCCGGCCGCATCCCGGGCTCGTTCTTCCGCCGTGAAGGCCGCCCGTCCACCGAGGCCATCCTGGCTTGCCGCCTCATGGACCGCCCGCTGCGCCCGGCCTTCGTGAAGGGCCTGCGCAACGAGGTCCAGATCGTGGTCACCGTTCTGGCGATCAACCCGGACGAGCTCTACGACGTCGTCGCCATCAACGCGTCCTCGATGTCCACCCAGCTTTCCGGCCTCCCGTTCTCCGGCCCGATCGGCGGCGTCCGCGTTGCCCTCATCGCCGACGAGCAGGGTTCGCAGTGGGTTGCTTTCCCGAAGCACTCCCAGCTCGAGAACGCCGTGTTCAACATGGTTGTGGCCGGCCGCATCGCCGGTGACGACGTCGCCATCATGATGGTTGAAGCCGAAGCCACGGACAACTCCTGGGCACTCATCAAGGAACAGGGCGCCACCGCCCCCACCGAAGAGGTTGTCTCCGAGGGCCTCGAGGCTGCCAAGCCGTTCATCAAGGCCCTGTGTGAAGCACAGGCTGACCTTGCTGCCCGCGCCGCCAAGCCGACCGTTGAGTTCCCGGTGTTCCTGGACTACCAGGACGATGTCTACGCAGCCGTTGAGGCCGCTGCCGCCGACAAGCTGGCAGCCGTCTTCCAGATCGCCGACAAGCAGGAGCGCGACAACGCTTCCGACGAGCTCAAGGACGAAGTCCTTGGCACCCTCGCCGGACAGTTCGAAGGCCGCGAGAAGGAGCTGTCCGCAGCATTCCGCTCGGTCACCAAGCACGTTGTGCGCCAGCGCATCCTCAAGGACCAGATCCGCATCGACGGCCGTGGCCTGACGGACATCCGCCAGCTCACCGCCGAGGTCGAGGTTCTGCCCCGCGTCCACGGTTCGGCGATCTTCGAGCGCGGCGAAACCCAGATCATGGGTGTCACCACGCTGAACATGCTCAAGATGGAGCAGCAGATCGACTCGCTGTCGCCGGTAACGCGCAAGCGCTACATGCACAACTACAACTTCCCGCCGTACTCCACCGGCGAGACCGGCCGCGTCGGTTCCCCGAAGCGTCGCGAAATCGGCCATGGTGCCCTCGCTGAGCGCGCCATCATGCCGGTGCTGCCGTCCCGCGAGGAATTCCCGTACGCCATCCGCCAGGTGTCTGAGGCCCTCAGCTCCAACGGTTCGACGTCGATGGGTTCCGTCTGCGCCTCCACGCTGTCGCTGCTCAACGCCGGTGTGCCGCTGAAGGCCGCCGTTGCAGGCATCGCCATGGGCCTGGTCTCCGACCAGGTTGACGGCCAGACCCGCTACGCAGCACTGACCGACATCCTCGGCGCCGAAGACGCCTTCGGCGACATGGACTTCAAGGTTGCCGGTACCTCCGAGTTCGTCACGGCCATCCAGCTGGACACCAAGCTCGACGGCATCCCGGCTTCCGTGCTGGCAGCAGCACTGAAGCAGGCCCGCGAAGCACGCCTGCACATCCTCGAGGTCATCAACGCCGCGATCGACACCCCGGACGAGCTCTCCGAGTTCGCACCGCGCGTCATCGCGGTCAAGATCCCCGTTGACAAGATCGGCGAGGTCATCGGCCCCAAGGGCAAGATGATCAACCAGATCCAGGAAGACACGGGCGCGGACATCTCCATCGAAGATGACGGCACGGTCTACATCGGCGCCACCAACGGTCCGTCTGCCGACGCAGCACGCTCCGCCATCAACGCCATCGCCAACCCGCAGGTTCCGGAAATCGGCGAGCGCTACCTGGGCACGGTCGTCAAGACCACCACCTTCGGCGCCTTCATTTCCCTCACCCCGGGCAAGGACGGCCTGCTGCACATCTCCGAGCTGCGCAAGCTGGCCAACGGCAAGCGCGTGGACAACGTCGATGACGTCGTCTCGGTCGGCCAGAAGATCCAGGTCGAGATCACCAAGATCGACGACCGCGGCAAGCTCTCCCTTTCCCCGGTTGTGGCCGAGGAAGAGGGCGCCGAGTCCGAGGATGATGCAGAGGAATCTGCAGAGTAGCCTGAACCCAGGCAGTACCCGGCGGGGCCGGTGGGCTTTGAGAAGAAGCTCCACCGGCCCCGCCGGGCTTTAACACCAAGCACCAAACCACCCGCCACGCAATCGCGCCACTGGTACGATTGCAGGCAGATTTGGCCCGCCGAGCGGGCTTCCGCAGAACCGAAAGGCCTTGATGACTGTCGTACCCCTGCCGCTGGAGCAGACTGTTCCCGGTGGCGAATTGATCCATGGTGCCGAGGGCGGCTCCGTAGTCCGGCGCTCGGTCCTTCCGGGCGGCGTACGGGTGCTCACCGAAGCCATGCCGGGGCAGCGTTCTGCCACCATCGGATTCTGGGTGGCCGTCGGATCCCGCGACGAAGCCGAGGGCCAGCACGGCTCCACGCACTTCCTGGAGCACCTGCTGTTCAAGGGCACCAGGCGGCGCACCGCCCTGGAGATCGCCTCCGCCTTTGACGAGGTGGGCGGCGAATCCAACGCGGCCACGGCCAAGGAGAGCACCTGCTACTTCGCCCGCGTCCTGGACTCCGACCTCCCCATGGCCATCGACGTCATTGCCGACATGATCACCGGCGCCGTGCTGGACCCCGCTGAGCTGGAACAGGAACGTGACGTCATCCTCGAGGAAATCGCCATGGACAGCGACGACCCCACGGACGTCGCCCACGAAAACTTTGTCGCCGCGGTGCTCGGCAGCCACCCCCTGGCCCGGCCCATCGGCGGCACCCCGGCCGCCATCAAGGCCGTGCCCCGGGATTCCGTCTGGGAGCACTACCGGCGCTACTACCGCCCCGAAGAGCTTGTCATTACGGCGGCAGGCGGCCTGGACCACGACATCGTGTGCGGCTTGGTGCTCGACGCCCTGCGGTCCGCCGGCTGGGACCTTGCCGAGGACGCAGCCCCGGTGGAGCGCCGTTCTACCCAGCGCGCGGAAATCACCGGCACGGCCGGACTCCATGTGGTCAAGCGCCCCGTGGAACAGGCCAACATCATCATGGGCTGCCCCAGCATCGTGGCAACGGACAGCCAGCGCTTCGTCATGAGCGTCCTCAACGCCGTCCTGGGCGGCGGCATGTCCTCCAGGCTCTTCCAGGAAATCCGCGAAAAGCGCGGCCTGGTCTACTCCACGTACTCCTTCGCGTCCGCCTACGCCGACGCCGGCTACTTCGGCATGTACGCCGGCTGCACGCCGTCGAAGGTCAAGCAGGTCCTGGAGCTGCTCGGCGCGGAGTTGGACAAGCTCGCCGCGGACGGCATCACGGAGGAGGAGCTGCGCAAGGCCGTGGGCCAGCTGTGCGGCGGAATCGTGCTGGCACTGGAAGACACGGGCTCGCGGATGTCCCGCCTGGGCCGCGCGGAACTGGTGTCCGGCGAATTCCAGGACATCGACGAGACCCTCGGCAGTATCAAGGCCGTCACGGCGGAGGAGGTCCAGGAGATGGCACGCGTGCTGGCCGCGGCGCCGCGCACCGTGACCGTCGTCGGGCCCTTCGAGGAAACCGAGACGTTCGGGTTCTGACGGCCTGGCACCGCAGGCTCTGGACTTGCCCTGCCGTGGGCACGATGATGGTGCCCAGCGGACATTGGAGGCGCCATGGACTTCCCCTTGACGGGCCGCGCCGGGGATGCGTTGAAGGCTTTCATCGGCCACTGGCGGGGCATCACCGAACTTGCGGCGTCGCCGTGGGGCGCGGCCAGGACCGCCGACGCCGAGGCCACCTTCACGCGCGCCGCCGGCGGTTACGCCGTGGTGCAGAGCTACCGGCACACGGAGCCGGATGGTTCGCACTTTGAGGGCCATGGCATGTTCACCCTGGACCCCGGGCACGGGGAGACTCTCTGGTACTACGTGGACAGCATGGGCCGCCCTCCGGCGGCTCCGTCACGGGGCTCATGGCATAACGGGGTGCTGACCGTGGAGCGGCGCACTGCTTACGGGGTGGCCCGGCATGCCTTCCGCGTGGAGGACGGCGTCCTGATCCACACGGCCGAGCTGCGGCTGGAGGGGGCCAGGGACTTCAGCCCGCTGCTGAGCTCCGTGTTCCGCCGGGCCTGACAGGAGCCATACGCGGATGCCCCAGGGCGCCAATCAGAGGGTTTTCGCCTCCACGGCTTCAACAATCCGGGTGTCCGGTGTTCCGTCCAGCGCGGCCGGCCTTCCGGGTCCGCTCCACACGTTCTCCTGCAACTTGCCCAGCAGCGACTCCGCCTGCTCCCGCTCCGCGAAATCAAGCTCGATCAGGACGCGCTGCGAGTCGCCCACGGGCCTGCTGATGCGGTACGAGACGACGCCCGAACCGGCACGGTCCACGGGATCGGCGTCGAACGCCTGCTTCCACGCGGAGTAGTCGTTCACTGCATGCTCGATCTGGAGGGTGTACATGACTATTCCTTTGCTCGATGACGTACAGGCAAAGCGTAGGACCATCCGCCGCCCCGAACCATACCCTTCGGGCAGGGAACCCCGTCAGCCGCCGGCGAACGGCGGGAGGACATCCACCACATCGTCCGCGCCGAGCCCTGCGGTGCGGTCCCGGACGGCTATTTCGTTGCGCAGGAAGCTGCTGCGGGCGATGATCCGGGCCAGTGGGGGAGTGCCTTCCGGTGGCAGGGGGCGTTCGACGGCGAGCGCGGCCTCGAGCAGCGCTTCCAGGCTGCTGCCTTCGGGCAGGGCGTGGTGCTCTTCCTCAACACCTGCGGCTGCGCGTGCGGCAGCGAAGTAACGTACGAGCAAGTATTAGCCTCCGATGGCGCTCATGCTGCGGTCCGGCTGGACGAAGTCCGCGGCGCCGAGACCTGTGTGGTCCATGCCGTGTGCCTTGGGCTTGACCCACATGGCATCCTGCCAGCGTTCTGCGAGTTCGGCATCGCTGGCGCCCTGGCGCAGGAGGCCCAGGAGGTCGAATTCCTCGCGGGAGAACAGGCAGCTCATGATCTTGCCCTCGGCGGTGATGCGGGTGCGGCGGCAGTCGGCGCAGAACGGCTCGGTGACGGAGGCGATGATGCCCACGGTGCCCAGCACCGGTCCCGCGGCGTCCTGCGACAAGGTGTCCCGGCGTCGGACTTCGAAGCGTTCGGCCGGGGCGCCGTCGCGTTCGCGGGGATCGGGACTCAGCACGAAGTCACGTGAGAGCAGTTCCCGGATTTCCGCTGCCGTGATCATGTTCCGGCGTGTCCAGCCATGGTCGGCGTCGAGCGGCATCTGTTCGATGAAGCGCAGTTCGTAGCCGCGGCCCAGGGCCCAGGCCAGCAGATCGGGGGACTCGGCGTCGTTGATGCCGCGCATCAGCACGGCGTTGAGCTTGACCGGTCCCAGCCCTGCCGCCCAGGCGGCGTCGACGCCGGCCAGCACCCTGTCCAGGAACGGCCGGCGCGTGAGCTTGGCAAACGTTTCCTCGTGGAGGGAATCGAGCGAGACGTTGATCCGGGTCAGCCCGGCCGCCTTGAGGGCGGCCGCCTTTTTGTCCAGGCCGACGCCGTTGGTGGTCATGGAGATCGGCAGCTCCGGGTGCTCGCCGCGGATGGCTGAGATGATCTCGATGAGGTCGGCCCGAACCAGCGGCTCGCCGCCGGTCAGGCGGAGTTCCCGCACGCCGAGGGCGTCGACGCCAATGCGGACGATCCGGACGATTTCTTCGGCCGTCATGACGGCCTGCTTGCTGAGCCACTCGAGCCCCTCCGCGGGCATGCAGTACGTGCAGCGGAGGTTGCACTTGTCCGTCAGGGACAGGCGCATGTCGGTGGCGCGGCGGCCGTAGCGGTCCCAGAGCCCGGCGGGGGTGCCTGCAGGGCGGGGCGGCGGCGCGCCGGCAGCCGAGGCGTCGCCCGCGGCGGGCACCGGCATGCCCAGCTGAACACTCATGAATTCAGGCTACGCCACCCCGTGCCCAAGAGTGATATCGGCCACTGGTCATTTCGGGATGCTTCGCCACATCCAGCAGGGCAGTCCCGCCGCCAGGCAGTTCTTACGGAATGCCTACGGTTGCCCCCGGGAGCCCCCTACCCGCTGCCACGGGCCGCCGGCGAACCTATGCTGAAAGCGTGAACATCCAGCCTGCGCCCGCCGCGGCCGAACCCGGAAACCGCCGCATCCTGCTGGTCGAGGACGAACTGACCATCGCGGACGTGGTGCGCGACTACCTCCTGCAGGCCGGCTTCCAGGTTGACGTGGCGGGGGACGGCTTCACCGCCCTCAGCCTGGCCGCCTCCCGGCGGCCGGACCTGGTGATCCTGGACCGCATGCTGCCGGGGCTCGACGGCGTGGAAGTCTGCCGCCGGCTCCGTCAGACCATGAGTGTCCCCGTCATCATGGTGACCGCCCTGGGCACCGAGGACGACCGGATCCTGGGCCTGGAAACCGGCGCCGACGACTACGTCACCAAGCCGTTCTCGCCCCGCGAACTGGTCCTCCGGGTCAAGTCCGTGCTGCGGCGCAGCATCCGCGAATTCACTCCCGAACCGCCCGTGGAGATCGCCGGCTTCGAGCTGGATCCAGCTTCGAGGACCGTCACCCACCACGGGGCGCCGCTGGCCCTCACGGTCCGCGAATTCGATCTGTTGGCCTTCCTGCTGCGCCGGCCCAACCAGGTGTTCAGCCGCGAGGAACTGATCAAAGCCGTCTGGGGCTGGGACTTCGGCGACCTGTCCACGGTGACTGTGCACGTGCGCCGGCTGCGCGAGAAGATCGAGGACAACCCCACCACGCCGGAACTGCTCAAGACGGTGTGGGGCGTGGGCTACCGTTTCGACGCGAAGGACGGTGGTCATGCAAGGCAGTGAGCTGGTCACCATCCTCGCCTGGGTGCTGCTGTGGGCCGTGGCCATCGGCGTGCTCACCCTGCTGCTGCTGCGGGCCCTGCGCCGTGCCTCGATCCTGGTCCAGATCTGCCTGGTGGTGGTGGCCACGGTGGCGGTCCTCGTGGCCGGGATGGTGAGCGCGTTCAACGCCATGTTCATCTCCGCCCGGGACCTCGAGGTCATGTGGTACATCCTCGCGGTGGCCTCCGCGGTGGCCGTGGCACTGTCCCTCATGCTCGGCGCCGGGGTGTCCCGGAATGCCGCCAGGCTGGTCGCGGCGGCCCGCCGGCTGGGCCGCGGCGAGACCCTCGGCGGGGAGGCTACCGGCCCCGGGGCCCCGGGCAGGGACGCCCCCGCCATGACCTCCGAGCTTGCCAAGCTCGCCCAGGAACTCGAGGCGAGCAGCCGCAGCCTTGGGGAGTCCCGCCGCCGCGAGGCCGCCGTCGAGAAGGCCCGCCGCGAGCTCGTCTCCTGGATTTCCCATGACCTGAGGACCCCACTGGCCAGCATGCGGGCCATGGCCGAAGCCCTCGAGGACGGCATGGCGGCGGATGTCCCCGCCTACTACCGCAAGATCATCGCCCAGACAGATCAGATGGCCCTCATGGTCAACGACCTCCTGGAGCTCTCCAAGATCCAGGCCGGGACCCTGCGGCTGAGCTCCGAGGCCCTGGACCTCTACGACCTCGTCAGCGACGCCATCTCCGACCTTGCCCCCGTGGCCGCCCAGCGCGGCATCAGGCTCGACGGTGGCGGGGACCGGGAGTGCATGGCCGTCGCCGACGGTCCCAGCCTGGGCCGGGCCGTCCGCAACGTCCTGCTCAACGCCATCATCTACAGCCCGGACGGCAGCGACGTCCACGTGGGCGTCGGACGCGACGGCGGGGACGCCGTCGTCGCCGTCCAGGACAGCTGCGGCGGCATCGCGGACGAGGACTTGCCGCACCTCTTCGAAACCGGCTGGCAGAAAGACCCTTCCCGCGGCGGCAGGGCCGGGCGCCCCGGCCCGAAAGCAGGCAGTGGGGTCCAGTACAGCGGTGCAGGCATCGGGCTCAGCATGGTGGCCGGGATCGTCCAGGCCCACGGCGGCAGCGTCACCGTACAGAACGCCGACGGCGGATGCTGCTTCACGCTGCGGCTTCCGGCGGGCCCGGGCACAGGACATGACGCACTCCAGGGAGGCGCAGCATGAAGAAGGCCCGGTGGTGGGCGGCCGCCGGCGGGGTTGCGGCGGGCGCGGCGGGAGTCGTGACCGGGGAACTCATAGCCGCCATCTGGAGTCCGCTCCTCTCTCCCGTGACGGCGCTCGGCGGAGCCGTCATCGACGCCACCCCGCCGCCCGTGAAGGACCTGGCCATCCTGCTCTTCGGCACGGCCGACAAGGCGGTGCTGATCATCTGCATCGCCCTGGTGGCTGGCCTCCTCGCGGCCGTCGCCGGGGTGCTGGAATACCGGCGGAAAGGAACGGGCCTGCTGCTGGCTGCCCTGGCCGGCGTGGCCGGCTTCGCCGCCGTGGTGACCCGGGCCCAGTCCACCCCCAACGCCGCCGTCGCACCCGTCGCCGCCGCCGCGTTGACCATGGTCCTGCTGCGGGTGCTGTGCCGGCACCTCGCCGCCTGGGCGCCTTCCACTGCGCCTTCCACTTCCACGACGCCGGAACCGGCACCGGAACTGACGTCACCGGCCCGGCGCGGCTTCCTGCAGGCCATCGCCGTGACCGGGCTCGCTGCCGCCGTCGCGGGCGGAGTGACCGCCGTGCTGCGCCGCGCCACGGCCGCCGCAGCGGACTTCCGCCGCGGGCTGGCCCTGCCCGCCCCATCAACGGCGCCCCAGCCCGTTCCCGCCGGTGCCGCGCTGGATGTGGACGGGCTCCTGCCCCTGATCACGCCCAACCCCGATTTCTACCGCATCGACACTGCCCTGACCATCCCGGCCATCAACCCGCCGGAGTGGAAGCTCAAGGTCACCGGCATGGTGGACCGAGAGATTGAGATCGACTTCGCCACGCTCCTGGCCAAGCCCATGACGGCCCGCCACGTCACCATCGCGTGCGTCTCCAACGAGGTGGGCGGGGGCCTGATCGGCAACGCGCTCTGGCTCGGCTGGCCCGTCCGGGAACTCCTCGCCATGGCCGGTCCCAAGGCGGGGGCGGACATGGTCCTGTCTCGCAGCAGCGACGGCTGGACCGCCAGCACCCCGCTCGAGGCGCTGACGGACGGTCGGGACGCCCTGCTGGCCGTCGGCATGAACGGCGAACCGCTGCCGCTCGAACACGGCTTTCCCGTGCGGATGGTGGTGCCCGGGCTCTATGGTTTCGTGTCCGCCACCAAGTGGCTGGTGGAGCTGAAGGTCACCCGCTTCGCCGACGACATCGCCTACTGGACACCCCGGGGCTGGAGCGACCACGGGCCCATCAAGACCCAGTCCAGGATCGATGTCCCACGGGCCGGGCGCACCGCAAAGGCAGGGACCGTACAGTTCGGCGGCGTCGCCTGGGCCCAGCACCGCGGCATCGAACGCGTCGAGCTCCGGGTGAACCGCGGCCCCTGGCAGCGGGCCGTGCTCGCGCCGGGGATCTCCCGGGACACCTGGTACCAGTGGCAACTGGGCATCGACCTCACCCCGGGGGAGTACGAGATCCAGGTCCGTGCCACCGACGCCACGGGGACTCCCCAGACCGAAACCCGGGCTCCCGTGGCCCCGGACGGCGCCACAGGATTCCACACCATCACGGTGAGGGTCGCCTGAGGCCCTACGCTGGGTACGCAACCCCGAAACGACACCACTGAGCGACACCACTGGAGGAACGCCGTGCCCCGATCCGTGCTTGCCCACCGCGAGGCCGTGGTGGAGCTCCTGTCCGGCCTGCCTGGCGCCCGCGGCAGCGAACGCGTCCCGCTGCCCGAGGCACTGGGCAGGGCGCTCGCCGTCGACGTCCACGCCCCGCTGGACCTGCCGCCCTTCCCGAACTCCCAGATGGACGGCTATGCCGTCCGTTCCGCGGACATTCCCGACGGCGGTGCGGAGCTGCGTGTTGCGGCCCCCGTTCCGGCCGGTGCCGCTCCGGAGCCCCTGCAGCCCGGCGACGCCGCCCCCATCATGACGGGCGCCATGATCCCGGACGGTGCCGACGCCGTCGTGCCCATCGAAAAGGCCCAGCCGGACACCTTCCCCGCCCCAGGGGCCGAAACCCGCGTCACGCTTCCTGCTACCGAGCCTGGGTCTTTTGTCCGCGACGCCGGCAGCGACATCGCCCGCGGCGCCCTGGCCCTGGCCGCCGGAACCGTCCTCGGCCCGGCACAGCTGGGGCTCCTGGCCGCACTGGGCCTGACCGCGGCCGAGGTCCGCAGGCCCCTCCGCGTGCTCCTGGTGACCACCGGCGACGAAGTCGTGGAGCCCGGCCAGGAGCTCAGGCCCGGAAAGATCTATGACTCGAACGGCATCCTGCTGGAAACCGCAATGACGCAGGCAGGCCTGGCGGTCCTGCGGACAGGGATCTCCGACGACGCCCCCGCCGCGCTGCTCCGGCTGCTGCGCGGCCACGCGGACTCGGTGGACCTCATCGTCACCACCGGCGGCGTGAGCAAGGGCGCCTACGAGGTGGTCCGCCAGGCCATGGATGGCCAGCCCGTGGAGTTCCTGTCCGTGGCGATGCAGCCGGGCGGGCCGCAGGGAATCGGAACCTTCGACGGCGTGCCGTTCCTCGGATTCCCCGGGAACCCCGTCAGCTGCCTGGTGTCCTTCGAGATGTTCCTGCGCCCGGCGCTCGCCGCCGTCCTCGGTGCGCCGGCCCTTCGCCCGGCCCCGCTCGCCCGGCTGGCAGAGCCCCTGGCGTCCCCGGCCGGCAAGCACCAGGTCCGGCGCGGCGCTCTGCAGGCCGGCGGCACTGTCCGGCTCGTGGGCGGCGCAGGATCGCACCTGATGCACGCCCTGGCGCTATCCGATGTGCTGGTCCAGGTGCCCGCCGACGTCACGGAACTCCCGGCCGGTGCCGAAGTGGAAGTATGGATGCTGTGAACGACACCGAAAACGACAGCCGGGGCTCCACCGGCGGATTAACCCACCTGCGCCAGGACGGCACCGCCCAGATGGTGGATGTCTCCGAAAAAGCCGTGACCACCCGGGAAGCCACGGCCACCGCCACCGTCCGCAGCACCGCCGAGGTCCTGGCCCTGCTGGGAGCAGGCGAACTGCCCAAGGGCGACGCCCTGGCCGTGGCCCGCGTTGCCGGCATCATGGCGGCCAAGAAGACACCCGAGCTGATCCCCCTCTGCCACCCGCTGCCCATCTCCAAAGTCACCGTGGACTTCGAGCTCGGTGCGGATTCCGTGGAGGTGCTGGCCACCGTCAAGACCCGGGGCGTCACCGGCGTCGAGATGGAAGCGCTGACCGCAGCCTCCGTGGCCGCCCTGAGCGTCTACGACATGATCAAGGCCGTGGACAAGCACGCCGTCCTGACGGACATCCACGTCCTCGCCAAGAGCGGCGGCAAGAGCGGCGACTGGAGCCTCGGCGACGGAGGCAAGGTATGAGCGCCTGCGAACCCCACAACCACGGCCCGCGGAAGGCCGGCGTCGTGATCGCCTCCAACCGGGCCGCCGCGGGAATCTACGAGGACCGGAGCGGACCCGTCATCCTGGACTGGCTGGCCGAGCACGGCTACGATACCTTCCCGGCCATGGTGGTGCCGGATGGCGCACCGGTGGGCGCCGCCCTGCGCGCCCTGCTGAGCCAGGAACCGTCCGTCATCATCACCAGCGGAGGCACGGGTCTGAGCCCGGACGACCTCACGCCGGAAATGACGCTGCCCCTGCTGGACCGGGAAATCCCGGGCATCATGGAGGGCATCCGCCGGGCAGGCGCCGCCAAGACACCCCTGGCCATGCTGAGCCGCGGCCACGCGGGCGCCGCCGGAAAAACTTTCATCATCAACCTGCCGGGTTCCCCGAAAGGCGTCATGGACGGCCTGGCAGTCCTGGACCCGGTGATCGGGCACCTGTGCGAGCAACTGGAAGGAAGCCATGAGCACTGAAACGGACTTCGAAGTAGTCAGCGCCGTCCTCAGCCCGGAACCCATCTCCGTGGACCAGGCGATCGCGGCCGTGGAATCGGACACCGCCGGTGCCGTGGTGAGCTTCAGCGGCGTGGTCCGCAACCACGACGACGGCAAGGCCGTGGACCGCCTGAGCTACAGCGCCCACCCCACGGCACACCGCATCATGGCCGAGGTCGTGGCGCAGCTCGTGGCCGAGCATTCCGGGGAAGCCGAGCAGCCTGTGCGTATCTGGGCCGCCCACCGCATCGGCATGCTGGAGATCGGCGACCCCGCGCTCGTGTGCGCCGTGGCCGCCGCCCACCGCGGCCAGGCCTTCGCCGTGTGCTCGGAACTCGTGGACCGGATCAAGGAGCAGGTGCCCATCTGGAAGGAACAGTTCTTCAGCGACGGCACCGTGGAATGGGTCGGGGCGGGGGAGTAGCTCGCCGGCGGCGCGTGGGCCTGTAACGTCCGCCACGCAGTTCAAGCCGGGACCCTGCCCGGCGGTAGGGTTAACGGCATGACCGAACAACTTGCTGTCGCCGTACTGGGCGCCCACGGGCGCATGGGAATAGAAGCCGTCAAGGCCGTTGAAGCCGCCGCCGACATGAAGCTCGTGGCAGCCCTGGGCCGCGGCGATTCCCTGGACGCCCTCGTCGACGCCGGTGCCAGGTACGTTGTGGACCTGACCGTCCCGGACAGCACCGAGGCCAACATCCGATTCGCCGTCGAACACGGCATGCACGCCGTCGTCGGCACCACCGGCTGGGACGCCGGGCGCCTGGCCGCACTGCGCGCCCTCCTCGCCGAAAACCCGGGCACGGGCGTGCTGATCGCCCCCAACTTCGCCCTCGGCTCGGTCCTGGCCTCGGCCTTCGCTGCCAAGGCGTCCCAGTACTTCGAATCGGTGGAAATCATCGAGCTGCACCACCCCAACAAGGTGGACGCGCCGTCGGGCACCGCCGTCCGCACCGCACAGCTCATCGCCGCGGCGCGCCACGAAGCCGGCGTCCCGGCCAGCCCCGATGCCACCGAAACCGCCCTCGACGGCGCCCGCGGCTGCGACGTTGACGGCGTCCGCATCCACAGCGTCCGCCTGCGCGGGCTGGTCGCCCATCAGGAGGTCCTCCTCGGCGGTCCCGGCGAGCAGCTGACGTTCCGCCACGATTCCTACGACCGCGCCTCCTTCATGCCCGGCGTCCTGCTGGGCCTGCGCAAGGTTGCGGAACACCCCGGCCTCACGGTCGGCCTTGACGGCTACCTGGATCTGGGGCTCTGAGATGGGCACTTTGTGGACCACGTTCAAGAAGAACCGCACCAAGATCTGGGTCGGCGCCGTCACGCTGCTGCTGGTGCTGTACCTGGTGGTGTCCTTCCAGCGCTCCATTCTGCTGCTGGGCGACGCCAACCTGGTGGCCAAGGGCATCGGCGCGGCCTACCTGGTGCTGCCCCTCGTGGGGGCCTGGGCGCTCATCCGCGAACTGCTTTTCGGCGCACGCACCGAGCAGATGGCCAAGGTGCTTGAGGCCGAAGGCGGCCTGCCGGAGGACACGCTTCCCCGGACACCCGCGGGACGCATCGTCCGGGCCGCCGCCGACGCCGAATTCGACAAGTACCGGGCCGAGGCCGAGGCCGCGCCGGAGGACTGGCGGTCCTGGTTCCGCCTCAGCTGCGCCTACGACGCCTCCGGTGACCGCAAGCGGGCCCGTGCGTCCATGCGCGACGCCGCCAAGCTGTTCCGCACTCAGCCCACCACTGCCGGGCGGTAACGCCCCAGTCGGAAGGCCTGGTGCCCCAGCCATTCGAGCGGACCGCGCCGGCGCAGCAGCGCAAACAGCACGCCGATGCCCACTACGGCGATGGCCTGCGTCCAGTACATGCCCTCGTCGGTCCACCCCGCCGGCAGGCCCTGCTCGTGGAAACCGGAGACCACCCACACGTGGGCCGAGTACAGCGTTAGCGTCATGGCCCCCGGCCCGCTGAGCGGGAGCAGGACGTTGACCTTCCGCCGCCCGCCGATCCTGCCGAGCAGCAGGCACAGACCGACGACGGCGGCTGCCGTTCCCGCGGTGTGCAGCAGGTCCAGCGTGGTTCCGGAGTGCGGCGCGGCCGTGGCGAGCCACCACCAAGAATCCGCCTGTTCCACGCCCGTCAGATTCACCTGGAGGAGGCTGTCGAGGCGCGAGTCCTGGCCGGGAAGCGACTGCAGGGCAGTCTTGCCGCCCCAGTTGTCCATGGCCGCCGTCCCCAGCAGCTTGGCTGCTGCCGCCACCACGGTGCCGCAGCCCAGCAGCAGCAGTTGCACGGCCGCCGTCGGGAGCGCCAGCCGCCCGATGGCCAGTCCGATCAGCAGGTACGTCATCCACTGGAACACCGGGTAGTAGCCCGTGAAGAAGAGATCGGCCAGCAGCGCGCCCGGGATTTCCAGGTCATCCGTGCCCGGGTTGTGGCCCAGTTGGAGCGGCGGTGTGGCGGCCAGCAGCCAGGGCCGGACGAGGTAGGCCAGCACCGGGGAGAGCAGCAGCCAGCCGCCTGCCCAGGCACACAGGGCCCTCGCCGGTAGCCCGAGGAAGGGCAGTATGCACAGGAACAGCACGGCGTAGTGGACCAGGATCACCGCGATGTTGACCTCAAGCCCGCCGAGCATCAGGCCGACGACGGCGATGGGCAGCGCCCTCAGCGCTATGCCGCGCCGGGACGCCTTCAGCCCCGGCCCCTGCTGCGGGCGCTCCTTGCCGGTGGCCAGGGCCAGGCCGATTCCGGCCAGGACGGCGAACAGCGCCGCCGAGCGGCCGGAAAACACCAGACCAACCCACGTGGGCGTCAATTGTGGGTCGGCCTCGAAGGTCGGCATCAGGTGCGTTGCCATCATGCCGAGCAGGGCGGCGCCCCGGGCTGCATCGATTCCGGACAGCCGCGGAGAGGCCGCGCCCTTCCCGGGCGCTCCCTGCGGCGGCGCCGTGTCACGGGACGTCATGGGCTGATCGTCTCACGGCCGGGCCGCCCGACGGCGGTAACTTTGTCCCATGGATTCCGTTGAGGCCCGCTGGGCCGGAGCTTTCAAGATCGTCACCGACGCCGAGGGGTGGCAGCACTTCCGCCGCCTGGACCCGGCACTGTTCATTTTCCCCGCCACCGACGGGCTGGAAGACCGGGCGCGCATGGCTGCCGGTATCCGGGCCACTTGGACGGCGTCGTCCGGCAAGCTCGTGGTGGAGGCCGAAGGCACCGAGGACAGCTCGCCCTTCGACGTGCTTGTCAACGGCAGGCTTGCCCAGCGGGTTCCGGCCGCGGGCCGTGTCAGCCACGAACTGGACCTGGGCGTGCTCCCCGTGGGCTCCACTGTCCAGCTCTGGCTGCCCCAGTTCGGCAGGCTGAAGGTCCTCGAAGCCTCCCTCAAGGGCGAGGACGTCGCCGCGGTCTCCGAGTCCGGCAAACGCTGGCTCACGTACGGCAGCTCCATCACGCACTGCCAGCAGGCCGATGGTCCCTCCGAAGCCTGGCCCTCGATCGTGACCCGCCAATACGGCTGGCAGCTGTACTCGCTCGGATTCGCCGGGGAATGCCAACTGGACCCTGCCGCGGAAAGCACCATCGAACAGCTCCCGGCGGACTTCATCTCGCTGTGCCTGGGCATCAACTCGTACAACGCCGCCGTGTTCTCCGAGCGCAGCTACGCCAGCCAGGTCCTGGGCTTCATCGCCAACATCCGGAAGGCGCATCCCAAGGTCCCCCTCGCCGTGATCACGCCGATGCTGTCGCTGCCGCGCGAGGAAACGCCGAATGCCGTGGGGTGGACCCTTCGCCAGTACAGGGCGGCGACGGCGGACGTGGTCCGGGTGCTGCGCGAACGCGGCGATACCCGCATCCACTGCCTGGACGGCGAATCCGTGTTCAGTCCGGCTGAGTCGGCAACGCTCATGCCAGACACCCTGCATCCGGACAACGCAGGCTACCGGCTCATGGCCACGAGGCTGGGGCCGCAGCTGGCGGCCGTGGCGAACGCACGGTACTGAGGTTGTCCGGAGGCCCGGCCGATGGGCCCGGCCGGGCGCCGATTCGGCGGAAACTGACGGCCATCACGCCGCCGTCATTCTCCTAACAAGCCTGTGACAGGGTAACGTTTTTGCTATGTCTGACTCTCGCGCGAGCGTTCCTGCGCTCGGTACCCTCCTGACCGCCATGGTCACGCCCTTCACCAAGGATGGCGACGTGGACTACCGGCAGGCGGCAGAACTGGCGGTCAAGCTCGTGGACGACGGCTGCGACGGCCTCGTGGTGACGGGTACCACGGGAGAAACCTCCACCCTCACCGACGAGGAAAACCTCGGCATGTTCCGTGCCGTGAAGGAAGCCGTGGGGGACCGGGCCGCCATCATCGCAGGGACCGGCACCAACGACACCGCCCACTCGATCCGGCTCTCCCGGGAGGCGGCCAAGCTCGGCGTCGACGGACTCCTGATCGTCACGCCCTACTACAACAAGCCGAGCCAGGCGGGCGTTCGGGCCCACTTCGAGGCCATCGCCTCCGCCACTGAGCTGCCGGTGATGCTCTACGACATTCCGGGCCGTTCCGGCATCCAGATCGCACCGGAAACCATGATCAGCCTGGCCGCCCACCCCAACATCGTTGCGGTCAAGGACGCCAAGGCTGACTTCGCTGCCGCAACCCGCGTCATGGCCGAAACCGATCTCCTGTTCTACTCGGGCGACGACGGCCTGACCCTGCAGTGGATGGCCATCGGCGCCGTCGGACTGATCGGCGTCACCACGCACGTGGCCACGCGGCGGTT
Organism: Arthrobacter cavernae; assembly: GCF_017368795.1. Lineage (GTDB taxonomy): Bacteria > Actinomycetota > Actinomycetes > Actinomycetales > Micrococcaceae > Arthrobacter > Arthrobacter cavernae. Next base: position 80,131 of record NZ_JAFNLL010000009.1, read on the forward strand.
CCGCGAACTGGTCGATGCCGTCAACGCCAACAACCTCGGCACGGCCCGCAAGATCAATTTCGAACTGGAACCCGTGGTCCGTGCAACCATGACCCGGGTCCAGGGCGCAGTAGCCGCCAAACAGATTCTTAAATGGCAGGGAGTCCTGCCCAACTCGATTGTCCGCTTGCCCCTCGTGGAGCCGGACGATGTCGAGATCGCAATCATCCGCGAGGATTTGGCAGAAGCCGGAATGGACTTCACCGTCTAGATCGATTCCGCCGGAAAGTAGCCACACCATGACCCAAACCGCCCTTCCCGGACTCGCAACACCGCCGAAATTGCCCAAGGGCACCCTTCGGATCGTGCCGCTTGGTGGACTGGGAGAGATCGGCCGCAACATGGCCGTCTTCGAGATCGACGGCAAACTGCTCGTCGTGGACTGCGGCGTGCTCTTCCCCGAAGAGACCCAGCCGGGCGTCGACCTCATCCTGCCTGATTTCTCGTACATCGAGGACCGGCTGGACGACGTCGTCGCCATTGTCCTGACCCACGGCCACGAGGACCACATCGGCGCCGTGCCGTACCTCCTGCGCCTGCGCCCGGACCTGCCCCTGGTGGGCTCGCAGCTGACGCTTGCCCTCGTCGAGGCCAAGCTCCAGGAACACCGGATCAAGCCCTACACCCTGACGGTGGCCGAGCACCAGGTGGAACAGTTCGGCCCCTTCGAATGCGAATTCGTGGCCGTGAACCACTCCATCCCGGACGCCCTGGCGGTCTTCATCCGCACCGCCGGCGGCAGCGTCCTGCACACCGGCGACTTCAAGATGGACCAGCTGCCCCTTGACGGACGCATCACGGACCTCCGCCACTTCGCCAAGCTCGGCGAGGAAGGTGTGGACCTGTTCATGGCCGATTCCACCAACGCGGACGTGCCCGGTTTCACCACGGCCGAGAAGGAAATCGGCCCCACCCTGGACCGTCTTTTCGGTGAGGCACAGAAGCGCATCATCGTGGCGTCCTTTTCCTCGCACGTGCACCGTGTCCAGCAGGTCCTCAACGCCGCCGCCACGCACAAGCGCAACGTCGCTTTCGTCGGACGCTCCATGGTGCGCAACATGGCCATCGCGGCCAAGCTGGGCTACCTCGATGTCCCGCAGGGAATCCTGGTGGACATCAAGAACATCGACAACCTGCCGGACCACAAGGTTGTCCTGATGTCCACGGGTTCCCAGGGCGAGCCCATGGCAGCACTGTCCCGCATGGCCAGCGGGGACCACCGCGTCGTCGTCGGCAAGGGCGACACCGTGATCCTGGCCTCGAGCCTGATTCCGGGCAACGAGAATGCCGTGTTCCGCATCATCAACGGACTGCTCAAGCTCGGCGCCGACGTCGTGCACAAGGGCACGGCCAAGGTGCATGTCTCCGGCCACGCCGCCGCAGGGGAACTGCTCTACTGCTACAACATCCTCAAGCCGCTCAACGCCATGCCCGTGCACGGCGAGACCCGGCACCTCATCGCCAACGGCAAAATCGCCGAGGAATCCGGCGTCCCCACGGAGCGGGTCATCCTCAGCGACAACGGCACCGTCATCGACCTCAAGGACCACCAGGCCCGGGTCGTAGGTCAGGTCGAGGTGGGCTTCGTCTACGTGGACGGCTCCAGTGTCGGCGAAATCACCGACGCCGACCTCAAGGACCGCCGGGTGCTCGGCGATGAGGGCTTCATTTCCATCATCACCGTCATCAACCGCGCCACCGGCAAGGTCGTTTCGGGGCCGGAGATCCACGCCCGCGGCGTGGCCGAGGACGATTCGGTCTTCGACGAGATCATCCCCAAGATCAACGCCGCCCTCGAAGACGCCGTCCTCAACCACTCCGACCACACGAACCACCAGCTGCAGCAGGTGGTCCGGCGCGTGATCGGAACCTGGGTGAACCGCAAACTGCGCCGCCGCCCCATGATCATCCCGGTGGTCCTGGAAGCATAGGCCGTGGGGCTCCAGCCCCAACAGATGCCACGGATGGCCCGGTTCCCAGGAACCGGGCCATCCGTGTTTCTGCGGCCGGCCGGGCAACATGGATCCCCGCGGAAGGCGGAAATCCGCGGAACTGCCGGTGTCCTGGGGTAGCGTGGCCGGTATGGCGACCCGTACTTCCTCCGCGCCTAGAGGCAGCTCCAGCAGTAAGTCCGGCGGCACAGGCCGGGGCACAGCCACAGCCAAAACGGGCACGACCCGCACCAAGCAGCTGCCCGCCGTCGAGCCCCAGCAGCCTTTCCCCGTGCGCGCCCTCAGCTGGGCATGGCAGGGAACCGGCCACATGATAGGTGCCGGGATCCGCCGGATCGGCTACGACGTCAGCGACCTGGACCCGGCGGACCGCCGCGACGGCGCCGCCCTGTTCAACCTGGTGCTGGGTGTCTTCATCGCCACCTTCGCCTGGTGGGGCTTCACCGGCTGGCTCCCGGACGCCGTGTACAGCATCGTCAACGGAACCTTCGGCTGGATGTCGCTGCTGCTTCCGCTCATGCTCTTCGTCTGCGCCTTCCGGCTCTTCCGGCAGCCGCAGGACGGCCGCGGGAACAACCGGGTGGGCATCGGCTTCCTGATCATGACAGTTGCCGGCAGCGGCCTGGCGCACATCATCGGCGGACAGCCTACGGTCGCCGAAGGCTTCGACGGCCTCCGGCGTGCCGGCGGCATGCTCGGTTTCCTGGCGGCCTCGCCCCTGGCCGCCATCCATGCGGCCGTTCCGGCCATCGCCTACGGGATCCTGGCCGTTGTCTCCCTGCTGATCGTCACCGCAACGCCGTTCACAGCCATCCCCGGCCGGATCCGCAGCGCCTACGAGCACCTCATGGGCGTGGACCTCGCGGAACGCGCGCCCGAGGACGACGGACACGACCGCAGCTACCTCTACGAAGGCGATGCCGCCAAGCCGAAGAGGAAGAAGCGCATGCGCTTCTTCGGCAGGGACCACGACGACGACGCCGGCCTCGAGGGCTATGTGGGGGACGAGCCGTTCGAACATGCCATCGTCGATGACGAGGGGCAGGTCCCGCGGGCATCCGCGCCCCGCGTGCCGCCCGGTGTCCGGCGCCCCACTCCGGCCGAGATTGCCGTCGAGAAGATCAAGGCGGCCCAGGGCCTGGGCGCCGGCTCGATGGACCACAGCATGGATCACGGCACCATGGAGCACCCCACCGAAGCCATTCCCCTGCTCATTCCCGGGCAGGCGTCGGCCGCCGTCGCTCCCGTACCCGCCAGGCCGGCGGCCCCGCCGATGCCGCCCACCCCGATCCCGCAGCGCACCGAGCAACTCTCGCTCGCCGGTGACATCACCTACACGCTGCCTGCGTCCGAATTCCTGACGCCCGGGTCCATCCCCAAGGAACGCACGGAAGCGAACGACGCCATCGTGGCGGCCCTGACGGACACCCTGGTCCAGTTCAATGTGGACGCCGCAGTGACCGGCTTCAGCCGCGGGCCCACCGTCACGCGCTACGAGATCGAACTGTCTCCGGGCACCAAGGTGGAGCGCGTCACTGCGCTGTCTAAGAACATCTCCTACGCGGTCGCCTCCAGCGATGTCCGCATCCTCAGCCCCATCCCCGGCAAATCGGCCATCGGCATCGAGATCCCCAACACGGACCGCGAAACGGTCTCGCTGGGCGACGTCCTGCGTAGCCAGAACGCCCGGCGGACCGACCACCCTATGGTCATGGGCGTCGGCAAGGACGTCGAGGGCGGCTACGTGGTGGCCAACCTTGCCAAGATGCCGCACCTGCTCGTGGCCGGTGCCACGGGCGCCGGCAAGTCGAGCTTCGTGAACTCGATGATCACGTCCATCCTGATGCGCGCCACCCCGGACGAGGTCCGCATGGTCATGGTGGACCCCAAGCGCGTGGAACTCACCGCCTACGAGGGCGTCCCGCACCTCATCACGCCCATCATTACCAACCCCAAGAAAGCCGCCGAAGCCCTTCAGTGGGTGGTCCGCGAAATGGACGCCCGCTACGACGACCTCGCCAACTACGGCTACAAGCACATCGACGACTTCAACAAGGCGGTCCGGGCAGGCAAGGTCACGCCCCCCGTTGACTCCAAGCGCGTCATCAAGCCGTACCCGTACCTGCTGGTGATCGTGGACGAGCTCGCGGACCTCATGATGGTGGCCCCGCGCGACGTCGAAGATTCCATTGTGCGCATCACCCAGCTGGCCCGTGCCGCCGGCATCCACCTGGTGCTCGCCACCCAGCGCCCGTCCGTGGACGTTGTCACCGGCCTCATCAAGGCCAATGTGCCCTCCCGGATGGCGTTCGCGACGTCCTCCGTGACGGACTCGCGCGTGGTCCTGGACCAGCCCGGCGCCGAGAAGCTCATCGGCCAGGGCGACGCCCTGTTCCTGCCCATGGGCGCCTCCAAGGCCATGCGCGTGCAGGGTGCCTGGGTCACCGAGAGCGAAATCCACCGCGTGGTGGAGCACGTCAAGGGCCAGCTGCAGGCCGTCTACCGCGAGGACGTCGCCCCCGAGGCGCAGAAGAAGCAGATCGACGACGACATCGGGGACGACCTCGAGGTCCTGCTGCAGGCCACCGAACTGGTGGTCACCACGCAGTTCGGCTCCACCTCGATGCTGCAGCGCAAGCTGCGCGTCGGCTTCGCGAAGGCAGGCCGGCTCATGGACCTGCTCGAATCCCGCGGCGTGGTGGGCCCCTCCGAGGGCTCCAAGGCCCGCGACGTCCTGGTGAAGCCGGACGACCTCGCCCCCGTTCTTGCCGCCATGAAGGGCCAGGACGCCCCGGCAACGCCGGACGCCCACACGGCGGCGCTGAGCGACAACGCCAACGCGAACATCGCCGTCGGGGGCTATGCGGAAGACCTCGTCGCCAACGACCTCGAGGCCCGGAAGCAGGCCGTGGAGTACTACGACGGCGCAGACGGCACGGAAGAGGACGACGACGGCAGCGAGGACGCCTGGTCGCTCACCGGGAGGTAGTACAGGGGGACCGCAGTCCAAGGGGCGGTAGCCTAGAGGGGTGACTACAGCCGAGGGTGACAACGCCCGTTCCAGCAGCTCCGACGTCTGGAACCTGCCCAATATCCTCACGATGCTCCGCATCGCCCTGGTCCCCTTCTTCGTCTGGTTCCTGCTTGCCGACGACGGCCGGCACGGGCTGTGGCGCTGGGCCGCGGTGCTCGCCTTCGCGGTGGCGATCTACACCGACAAGCTCGACGGCGACATCGCCCGCAGCCGCGGACTGGTCACCAACTTCGGCAAGATCGCCGACCCCATCGCAGACAAGCTGCTCATCGGTTCGGCCCTGGTTCTCTTGTCCGTGCTGGGAGAGCTGCCATGGTGGATTACCATCGTCATCCTGGTCCGCGAATGGGGCATCACGGCGCTGCGCTTCGTGGTCATCCGCTACGGGGTCATGCCGGCCTCGCGGGGCGGCAAGCTCAAGACCGTCGTGCAGACCATCGCCATCTTCCTCTTCATCCTGCCCCTGAAATCCTTCGCCCCCTGGCTGGGTGACGTCGCGTTCTGGGTCATGATCGTGGCTCTGGCCATCACCGTTTGGACCGGCGTCGAATACGTCGTCCAGGCACTCCGCCTCCGGGCCGCGGGCAGGCGCGCGTGAGCCGCACCGCCGCCGAAACGGCGGCCTCCGCCGTCGGGCTGGCCATCGCCCGGGGCCTCACCGTCGCCACCGCCGAGTCGCTGACCGCGGGCCTCGTCGCCGCCACCCTGGCCGACACCCCCGGTGCGTCCGGCATGCTGCAGGGCGGAGTGGTGGCCTACCAGAACTCCGTCAAGGCCCGGGTCCTCGGGGTTTCGGTGGAGCTGCTCGACGCCGCGGGCTCGGTGGACGGTGACGTCGCCGCCGCGATGGCCGACGGCGCCCGGCGTGCCTGCGGGGCCGACGTCGGGGTGTCCACCACCGGGGTCGCCGGGCCCGAGCCGCATGGCGGAAAGGCGGTGGGCACCGTCTTCATCGGGGTGGCGACGGAACAGGGCTCGACGTCGTTCGGCTACAGTCTCGCGGGGGAGCGGGCCGCCATCCGGGAACAGGCCTGCGCGGCCGCTCTTGAACGGCTGCTCGAGGCGCTGGAGAGCCGCACTTACCACGCGTAAAGTTGCCGGGAACAAAAACTGATCCCCAATAGTTGTGTCAATGTGTCGCTTCGGAATGTCCCGGGCGCCTAGGATGTAGAAAACCAAGCGGTCTTCCAAGGGCCGGATGAATGAGGAGCAAGGCGATACAGATGGTTAAGCAGCCCGTATCCGTGAACGGCGTTGTCCGCTGGAAGGATGTGGGCTTGGCCGAGAAGGCACAGAGCGAACAGAAGGAGCGCAAAATGGTTGTACTACGCCACGAAATCGGTGATGTACTGCGCGATGTCCGCCAGCGTCAAGGCCGTACACTCCGCGAAGTCTCGCACAGTGCGCGCGTCTCCCTCGGCTACCTGAGCGAAGTCGAACGCGGCCAGAAGGAAGCCTCCTCGGAGCTCCTGTCCTCGATCTGCTCCGCATTGGACGTCCCGTTGTCCACCATGCTCCGCGAAGTCAGCGACCGCGTTGCGGTGGCTGAAGGCGTCGCGGTTCCGGACACTGTCCCGCAGGAATTCGCGCAGCGCTACGGCCGCGACATCGACCTGAGCGAGGACTTCACCCAGGGCCTGCTCTCCGGCGCGCGGTAAGCAGACTCCACCAAACTTCACACAAGGAAAGCCCCGGCCATTGGCCGGGGCTTTCCTGCGTGTACGCCCAGCATGGGCATTTGCTTGGAGGTGTGAGTCCTCTGGAGGAGAAGGTGGTTTAACTTCTAGCTGAAGGCAACTGCGTCATCGTGAGGTGGGGTGGGAAGGAAGCCGGAGGCAAATCCCTGCACCGAGGGACACGAACCGCATAGAAGGCATGCTGGTTGGGGTGAGCCAGCACGCGATGGTGAAGCCCGTTCCACCGAAACGGCCAGTGTGTAAATGCGGCGGCGGCAGGGGGAAAGCAAATGTTCTTATCTGGGGAGGTCTGTCCCAGTGCGTCATCCGGGTTGCCGGGTGGAGCGGTGCGGCTCTAAGGGCCGTAGCTGATGGGGCAGAAGTCAGCCGAGGCCGTAGTACCGGCGGGAATCAGGATGGTTCGCCGGGAAGGGCTGAACGCTGGGAATTGATGGTTTGAAGCGGTGCTTCTCGTGTGTTCCACAAGAATCGCAGCCAACCCACGGGAGTGGTGGGACAGAAAGTGTAAGGAGCGAACGGTGAATCCGGGATGGCCCCTTTCTGTGCGTAGTGAGGACCCGGCGGGTATCGGGGAGAACATCAGGGATGGTCAGGAACTCTGGGAGGAAGTCTTTTCCAAGCGGAATCTGATGATCGCGTTGAACCGTGTTGAGCGTAACCGGGGTGCTGCCGGTGCTGACGGGCTGCGCACGGAGGAACTCCGTGCGTGGTGCTTAGGACATTGGACAGAAACCCGGGAAACGTTGGACGCGGGTACGTATGTGCCGTTGCCGGTTCGTCAGGTGATGATTCCCAAACCTGACGGCGGGGAACGGAAGCTGGGAGTACCGTCCGTGCTGGACCGGTTGATCCAGCAGGCAGTCGCGCAAGTCCTGTCCCCGGTCTTTGATCCGGGGTTCGTGCCGGTCTCGTATGGGTTCCGGCCGGGCAAGAGCGCCCACGATGCGGTGAAAGTCGCCCGAACGGTGATTTCACAGGGGTATCGGTGGGTGGTCGAGGTTGACCTGGATGCGTTCTTTGACCGGGTGAACCACGACGTGCTCATGGCCAGGGTGGCGCGGAAAGTGAAAGACAAGCGGCTCCTGAAGCTGATTCGACGCTATCTTGAAGCGGGAATCATGGCTGATGGGATGCGGCAGCCGACGGAGGAGGGAACCCCGCAGGGGTCGCCTTTGTCGCCGTTGCTGAGCAACATCATGCTGGACGATTTTGATCAGGAATTCTGGGCTCGCGGACACCGTTTCGTGCGGTATGCCGATGACATCAGGGTCTTTGTGAAGTCCAAGAGGGCCGCGCAGCGGGTGTTGGATCAGGCCACGAAAGTGCTTGAGAAGGACCTGAAATTGAGGGTAAACCGGGAGAAATCCGCGATCAATCCGGGAACTGTAGCTACGTTGCTGGGTTTCGGGTTCTACTTCACCAAAGCCGGGGTCAAGATCAAGATCGCTCCGAAGGCGTTCAAGCGCATGAAGGACCGCATCAGAGACCTGACCTCGCGGAGGTGGAGCGTCTCCATGGAGTACCGCATCCAACAACTGAACCGCTATGTCCGGGGATGGATGGGCTACTTCCGGCTGTCACAGACACCGAAGAAGTTCGCCGCCCTTGATGAATGGTTCAGGCGCAGGATGCGCCAAATCCGGTGGAAGGAATGGAAGAACCCTCGGACGCGGGTGGCAAAACTGCGCAAGCTCGGGATCAGGCCGGATCTGGCCTACCAATGGGGCAATAGCAGCCGAGCCTACTGGCGCACCGCAGGATCACCAATCCTTCAACGCGCACTGCCCAATCAACACTGGGCAGAGCAAGGCCTCATTCTCTTTCGCGCTGCATGGGATCGTCTTCAACGACCCAGCGAACCGCCGTATGCGAGGCCCGCACGTACGGTGGTGTGAGAGGAGGGCCGGGAAACCCGGCCCTCCTACTCGATCCCGCACGTGCGGGGCACACTTCGTCTTGCGCGGTGCGCTGTCCTGGGTCAGTCCTTGGCGGTCGGTTCGCCATACGTGGCGTTGAGCCGGCGCATGTACTCAGCCAGCGTCTGGATGTCATCCACAGGCCATTCGCCAAGGCGCTCCCGGAAGACCTGCCGCCGGGCGTCCTGGACCTGGTGCATCTTTTCCTCGCCCTTGGCCGTCAGCCGGATGGACTGGGCACGGCCGTCCTGCGGATCGGCCTCCTTGGAGACCAGCCCGATGCTTTCGAGGAAGGCGATCTGGCGGCTCACCGAGGGCTTGCCGACGCCGATGCACGTGGCGAGGTCCGTCAGCCTGATGGTGCCTTCGCGGCGGATGATGGTGAGCAGGCCGTACGCGGCCGGTTCCATGTCCGGGTGCACCTGGCGCGAGAGCTGGTGCGACAACGAACGAGCGCGGCGCCAGAGCAGGCTCAGCTGGTGTTCCACCTGCTGCAGGGCGTCATCCACTGAGTCGCCTTCTGCAGCCGGTTCAGGCGTGCTCTGGAGAGGATTGCTCATGGCAACCATTCTAGAGTCCGGGGCCATGAGAGACTCTATTGGTGCGGATTAGTGACTTCTGGCGGCTGATGGACGACGAGTTCGGGGCGGGGTATTCCCGCGTCCTGGGCAGTTCCCTCGTCCTGGCCGGCGTGGGCGGCAAGACCGCCGTGGAGGCCCTGGCCTCGGGCCGCGGCCCCCGCGAAGTCTGGCTGGCCATCTGTGATGTCCAGGATGTGCCGCCGGAGCGCAGGCTTGGCCGCGATATCAAGCCGGCCGCCGGCTGATTCGGGACGGAAACCTTCCGGACCGCCGTGACACGCCGTCCACTTGTTCGAATATGTGTTCGGATGGGTTATGCTCCTTTCAGAGGAAAATTGATCTTGATGGACGTTTCCCGGCCACTCAGCAGCCACGGTTATCCACATAGCCGAAGCCGTCGCCAAAAATGTCAGAGGGCGGGGCTAGCGTTTGAGATGACAGAAGCGGCAGATCAGGCCACTCCACAGCGAGAAAGCATCAGAGGTGTGAACCATGGCGGCAGCCCCGGATCGTGAAAAGGCGCTCGAAGCAGCGCTTGCCCAGATTGACAAGCAGTTCGGCAAAGGCTCCGTCATGCGGCTGGGCGATGAAGTCCGCGCGCCCATCGAGGTCATCCCGACTGGCTCGATTGCCCTGGACGTAGCCCTGGGAATTGGCGGCCTGCCCCGCGGCCGCGTCGTGGAGATCTACGGTCCCGAATCCTCCGGTAAGACCACCGTGGCACTGCACGCGGTCGCAAATGCGCAGAAGCTGGGCGGCATCGCCGCCTTCATCGACGCCGAGCACGCCCTGGACCCGGACTACGCCGCCAAGCTTGGCGTGGACACGGACGCCCTGCTGGTCTCGCAGCCGGACACCGGCGAGCAGGCCCTGGAAATCATGGACATGCTCATCGGTTCCGGATCCCTGGACATCATCGTCATTGACTCCGTGGCCGCACTGGTTCCCCGCGCCGAAATCGAAGGCGAAATGGGCGACTCCCACGTCGGCCTCCAGGCCCGCCTCATGAGCCAGGCACTCCGGAAGATCACCGGCCGCCTGAGCCAGACCAAGACCACGGCCATCTTCATCAACCAGCTGCGCGAGAAGATCGGCGTGTTCTTCGGATCCCCCGAAACCACCACCGGTGGCAAGGCCTTGAAGTTCTACGCCTCCGTGCGCATCGACGTCCGCCGTATCCAGACCCTCAAGGAGGGCGCGGACTCGGTCGGCAACCGGACCAAGGCCAAGATCGTCAAGAACAAGATGGCACCGCCCTTCAAGATCGCCGAATTCGACATCATCTACGGCCAGGGCATTTCCCGCGAGGGTGGCATCATCGACATGGGCGTGGAACACGGCATCATCAAGAAGTCGGGTTCCTGGTTTACCTATGACGGCGACCAGCTGGGCCAGGGCATGGAGAACTCCCGGCGCTTCCTGCGCGACAACCCCGAACTCGCCCAGGAACTGGAACGCCTGATCAAGGAAAAGCTCGGCGTCGGCGTCAAGCCGGCAGAGACCGAGGACTCCCCGAAGCTGAAGGCCGTTGACGGCTAGAGACGGCGCATACCGGCGCGGCGGGCGCGGGGGCGACTGGCGTAAGCCAGCGGATGAGTCGCCTGCCGTGGATTCGCCGGTGGCGGCCGATCCGGAGCCCGATCCGGCCTCCGTCGCCCGGGCGATCGTGCTGCGCCAGCTGACCAGCTCGCCCAAGAGCAGGCTTCAGCTGGCCCGGAAACTTGCCGAGCGCAATGTTCCCGAGGATGTCGCCGAGGCCGTGCTGGACCGCTTCGAGGAGGTCCGGCTGATCGATGATGCCGAGTTCGCCCAGATGTGGGTCCGCAGCCGCTCCCAGAGCCGGAAGCTGGCCAAGGGCGCAATCCGTCGCGAGCTTGCCGATAAGGGCATCGACCAGGACACCGCAGAGGACGCCCTGGGGCAGTTGAGCGAGCAGGCTGAAGAGCAGGCCGCCCGGGATCTCGTGGCCCGCAAGCTGCGGGCCGGCGTCGACCTCTCCGATCGTGCCGAACGCGACAAGCACACGCGACGGCTTGCCTCCATGCTGGCGCGCAAGGGCTACCAGCCGTCCATGGCATTCCGGATCGTCGCCGAGGTCCTGGCCGAGGCCGGTACCGAAGCCGGTACCCTTGACTAGTGAGTTTGACCATTCCTTCCCCAGCAGCAGACACCACACCCTCTGACGCGCCGCAGCAGCGGACGTACCAGGTCAGGACCTTCGGGTGCCAGATGAACGTCCACGACTCCGAGCGCATGGCCGGCCTGCTTGAAGCCGCCGGATACGTGCCCGCCGAGGGCGCCCTGGCCGACGTCGTGGTGTTCAACACCTGCGCTGTCCGGGAGAACGCGGACAACAAGCTCTACGGGAACCTGGGCGAACTCAAGCAGGTCAAGGCCGCCAACCCGGGGATGCAGATCGCCGTCGGCGGCTGCCTGGCGCAAAAGGACCGCGACACCATCGTGCGCAAGGCCCCCTGGGTGGACGCCGTCTTCGGCACCCACAATGTCGGCGCGCTGCCGGCACTGCTGGACCGGGCCCGCCACAACAACGAGGCCCAGTTGGAGATCCTGGAATCCCTGGACGTCTTCCCGTCCACGCTCCCCACCAAGCGCGACTCGGTCTACTCGGGCTGGGTGTCCATCTCCGTGGGCTGCAACAACACCTGCACGTTCTGCATCGTGCCGTCGCTGCGAGGCAAGGAAAAGGACCGCCGCCCCGGCGAGATCCTGGCCGAAATCCAGGCACTCGTGGACGACGGCGCAGTCGAGGTCACCCTCCTGGGGCAGAACGTGAACTCCTACGGCGTGGAATTCGGGGACCGCGAGGCCTTCTCCAAGCTGCTGCGCGCCTGCGGCCAGATCGAAGGCCTGGAGCGCGTCCGTTTCACGAGCCCGCACCCGGCCGCCTTCACCGACGACGTCATCGATGCCATGGCCGAGACGCCCAACGTCATGCCCCAGCTGCACATGCCGCTGCAGTCCGGCTCGGACAAGGTCCTCAAGGACATGCGCCGCTCCTACCGCTCCACCAGGTTCCTGGGCATCCTGGACAAGGTCCGCGAGAAGATCCCCAACGCGGCCATCTCCACCGACATCATCGTGGGTTTCCCCGGCGAGACCGAGGAAGACTTCCAGGGAACGCTCGACGTCGTCGAGAAGTCCCGCTTCGCCTCGGCCTTCACCTTCCAGTACTCCAAACGTCCCGGGACCCCGGCCGCCGAGCTGGCGGAGCAGCTGCCCAAAGCTGTTGTGCAGGAACGCTACGAGCGCCTCACCGCCCTGCAGGACCAGATCGCGGCCGAGGAAAACGCCAAGCAGCTTGGCCGCCGGGTCGAGGTCCTCGTGACCGCCCAGTCCGGGCGCAAGGCCGGGGAAACGCACCGCCTGTCCGGCCGCGCGCAGGACCAGAGGCTGGTGCACTTCTCCGTCCCGGAGGGTGCCGAGACCCCGCGCCCCGGCGATTTTGTCACCGTGACCATCACCGAGGCCGCAGCCTTCCACCTCGTGGCCGACCCCGCTACGATGGCCGGCTACTCCCTGCGCCGCTCCCGCGCCGGTGACGCGTGGGACCGCTCGCAGGCCGATTCCTGCGGCGCCCCGGTGCCATCTTCCGCCACGGGCAAGGCCGGCGTGTCCCTGGGCATGCCCTCGCTGCCCCTCCGCCGCGGCTAGGACCGTGGCCACTGCACCCGCGCAGCCCGGGGCCGCCCAGCCCCCGGTGATCGCCGTCGTCGGGCCCACAGGCTCGGGGAAGTCCGATCTCGGCGTCGAGCTGGCCCTTGCCCTCGACGGCGAGGTCATTAACGCCGATGCCATGCAGTTCTACCGGGGCATGGACATCGGCACGGCCAAGATCAGCCTCGCCGAACGCAAGGGCGTGCCGCACCACCTGCTGGACACCCTCGATGTCGCCCAGGAAGCCAGTGTTTCGGACTTCCAGGCCGAGTGCCGCGCCGCGATCGCCGGCATCCACGCCCGCGGCAGGCGGGCCATCCTGGTCGGCGGTTCCGGCCTGTACGTCCGGGCTGCCCTCGACATCCTTGAATTTCCCGGGACCGATGCCGCCGTCAGGAAACGCCTCGAAGGCGAAGTCGAAGCGGCCGGCCTGGCCGTGCTGCAGGAGCGCCTGCGGGACGTTGATCCAGTCTCGGCAGGACGTGTCAGCGATGCCCGCCGCGTCATCAGGGCCCTGGAGGTCTTCGAAATCACCGGGCGCCCCTTCAGCTCCTACATGCCAACGCGCGAATACTTCCAGCCCGCCGTGCAGATCGGTCTCGACGTGGATCGGGAGCTCCTGCGAGAACGGCTCGCCGCGCGCGTCCACCGGATGGTCGATGCCGGGCTCCTCGCCGAGGTTGAGCGGCTCGACGCCGCGGGCCTGCGCCAAGGCAGGACGGCCTCCCGCGCCCTGGGCTACTCCCAGTTCCTGCGCGTGCTCGACGGCGACTCGGATGCCGCGGCGGCGGCCGAGGAAACCATCGTGGCCACCCGGCAATTCGCCCGGAGGCAGCTGACGTGGTTCCGGGCGGATCCGCGCATCCACTGGATCGACTGGCAGGACCCCGGACTGCTGGCCAAAGCCGTGTCCCTCGTCTGACACCCGGCTGCTGACAGTCGCGTTCCCAGCACCTGTTGCCGGGGCAGCGGCCACAGGCAATTTCGGGCGGATCCCGCGCTGCGGGTAGCCTAGTTCCATGGATGAAACTCTTGCAGTTCCCGCCCCGCAGCCCCCGGCTGACGGTTCCGCCACGTCCGCTTCAACGCTCAGCGGGCTGGCGTTCTCCAAGGGCCATGGAACGGGCAATGATTTTGTCCTGATCGCCGATCCCGAGGATTCCCACCTGATTTCCCCGGAGCAGGTAGCGCAGCTGTGCGACCGGCACCTGGGCATCGGCGGCGACGGCCTCATCCGTGCCGTACCGTCCCGCTTCCTGCCTGAGGGCCGCGATCTCCTTGCCGCCGACCCCGCCGCCGAATGGTTCATGGACTACCGCAACGGCGACGGCTCGCTCTCGGAAATGTGCGGCAACGGCGTGCGCGTCTTCGTCCACTTCCTGATAGCCCAAGGACTCGTCCAGCTGGGCGCCGGCGAAAGCCTCACCATCGGCACGCGCGGCGGCATCAAGAAGATCGTCCGCACGGACGGCGGCTACGCCGTGGACATGGGCCCTTGGGAATTCATCTTCCCGGAGGAGGCCACCAGCAAGGCCATGGACGCGCTCGTTAGTGCCGAAGGCCTCGAAGTCGCCCGTCCCGGGCTCTCCGTCAGCATGGGCAACCCGCACACCGTGGTGGCCCTGGCCGAGCTCAGCGAACTCGCAGCAACCCAGCTGTTCAAGGCTCCCGTCGTGGATCCGAAACCCGTGAACGGCACCAACGTCGAGTTCGTGGTTCCGGCCGAACCCCTGGTGCACGACGGCGTCGGCACCATCACCATGCGCGTCCACGAACGCGGGGTGGGCGAGACCCAGTCCTGCGGCACTGGCGCCTGCGCCGCCGCCGTCGCGATCCGGCACTGGGCCGGGGCCGGCGCTCCGGACGCCTGGCAGGTAAACGTTCCGGGCGGCGTCGTCGGCGTGACGTTCTTCCCAGGCGACAGCGGCCGCGAGCATGTGGAGCTCAGCGGTCCCGCCGTCATCGTCGCTAGTGGGACGCTTTCCTGACCCGCAGAATCCTGAAGGATTTGGACGTGCTTTCACGGGACACCGTGAAAGTGCTGTCCAGCTGCTCGCCAAGCCAGCGCTGCAGCGAGTCCGAGCCGAGGTTCTTCTGGACCACCAGCCAGGCGTTGCCGCCCGGCGCCAGGCGCGGAAGCCATTTGAGCAGCACCGAGTGCAGTTCGTCCTTGCCGATGCGGATGGGCGGGTTGGACCATATGGTGTCGAACATCAGTGAAGGGTCGACGTCGTCGGGCAGGCTCGCGGTGACATTCCTCAGTTTCAGTGCGGCAGCGTTCTCGTTCGTCAGCGTGATGCAGCGCTCATTGACGTCGACGGCGTAGACGCTTGCGTGCGGGGCCATGAGGCCCATGGTCAACGCGATCGGTCCCCACCCGCAGCCGATGTCCAGCAGATTTCCCTGCGGGGAGGGCGCCGGAACCTCGGCCAGAAGCACCGTGGTGCCCTTGTCCACGCCGTCCGGGCTGAAGATGCCGGAGGAGGTCTGCAGCCGCCGCTGGGCGCCGGCGAGTTCCACCGTGAGGGGCTTGCGGGTGAACGGTCCGGCCGGCTGGGCGCTGAAATAGTGTGCAGACTCCATAATTTGCCAGATTAGTTGCCCGCGGGCGGCTTGGGAAACTGCCCGCCCCGGCGGGCGGTTGACACACGCTGCTAGGGTTGAAGACATGTTCTTGATCTTCGAGTAGCCGGCACCGCCCGCGACGCACGCCAGCGCACCAGCGCTGCGCCATTCCGCGCGGCAGGTCCCACCGGTGCAGACTGTCCGCCATCCATACGATGGCGCCTGCAGTTGACCGGGCACTCAGAACATCAATCCTCCCGCCACCAGGCCGCAGCCTCGGACCGGCGGTTTTCCCTGCAGCAAAGTCCACGGCCCAGACGCCGCAGCTGCCACGAGCCCACCTTGGAGGCCCGGATGACCCAAGACCGTCAGCCCAGCGCGAATACCGCACCGCTGGACGCCAAAGAGCACTATTCTGGATATGCCGAACACCATAAGGAGACCATGACCACCCAGCAGCACTCCGGATCCGAATCCGACGCCCAGAACATGGGGCCTGAAGAAATCCAGGCTGTCATCGACCGGATTTTGTCCAAGGAAGCCCCCTCCGCGGCTCCAGCAGACCAGGACGCCAGGGGAGTGTTCGGCAAGGCCCAGGCGATCTCCACCCTCGACCACGAGCACAGCGTCTACGACGGCGAGCAGGAAGATCTTGCCGAGCGCCGCGCCCTGCGCCGCACGGCCGGTCTGTCCACGGAACTCGAGGACGTCACCGAGGTCGAATACCGGCAGCTGCGCCTCGAGCGCGTGGTGCTGGCCGGGCTCTGGACCGAGGGCACCCTGGCGGACGCCGAGAACTCCCTGCGGGAACTGGCCGCACTGGCCGAAACCGCAGGTTCGGAAGTGCTGGACGGGATCGTCCAGCGCCGCATGAAGCCGGACCCCGGCACATTCCTGGGGTCGGGCAAGGCGCAGGAACTCAAGGACATCGTGTCGTCCACCGGCGCGGATACCGTGGTGGTGGACACCGAGCTTTCCCCGTCCCAGCGCCGTGGCCTTGAAGACATCGTCAAGGTCAAGGTGGTGGACCGTACCACACTGATCCTGGACATTTTCGCGCAGCACGCCAAGAGCCGCGAGGGCAAGGCCCAGGTGGAACTGGCCCAGCTGGAATACCTGCTTCCACGGCTCCGCGGCTGGGGCGAGTCGATGTCCCGCCAGGCCGGTGGCCAGGTGGGCGGGGCGGGCGCCGGCATGGGTTCGCGTGGCCCGGGTGAAACCAAGATCGAACTGGACCGCCGCCGCATCCGCACCCGGATGGCCAAGCTGCGCCGCGAGATCGCCGCGATGAAGCCGGCCCGCGAGACCAAGCGGGCCAACCGGCGTCGTAATTTCGTCCCCTCGGTGGCGATTGCCGGCTACACCAACGCCGGCAAGTCCTCATTGCTCAACCGCTTGACTGACGCGGGTGTGTTGGTGGAGAACGCGCTGTTCGCCACACTGGACCCCACGGTGCGCAAGGCCCAGACGCCCGACGGGATCGGCTACACGCTCGCCGATACGGTCGGCTTCGTCCGCTCGCTGCCCACCCAGCTCGTGGAGGCTTTCCGCTCCACCCTGGAGGAAGTGGCGGACGCCGATCTGATCTTGCACGTGGTGGATGCCTCGCACCCGGATCCGGAAGGCCAGATCGCCGCCGTACGGCACGTATTCAGCGAGGTGGATGCCCGCAAGATCCCGGAGATCATCGTCCTCAACAAGGTGGACGTGGCGGATCCGTTCGTCGTGGAGAGACTGAGGCAGAGGGAACCCCGGCACGCAGTGGTGTCCACCCGCACGGGCCAGGGTATTGCCGAGCTCCTGCAGCTCATCAGTCAGGCCATTCCGCGGCCCGGTGTCCGTATGGAAGTCCTCATTCCGTACCACCGCGGGGACCTGATCAACAAGCTCCACAACTCCGACGCCGAGATCCTCAGCTTGGAGCACGAGGAACACGGCACGCGTGTGCTGGCAATGGTCCGCGAGGGCCTCGCCGCCGAACTGGAGTCGTTCGTCAGCAATGGTTGAGAAGGTGGCGGGGGACGCCGGCGAAACGGCCGGGGAGAAGTTCACCCTGGAGCTCCTGGACAAGGCCGTGGCCGGCATGGGCGGCCAAAGCCGTGCAGGCCAGCACGAGATGGCCCGGCAAGTGGCCCGGGCCATCGGCGCGGGGGAGCACCTGCTCGTCCAGGCAGGGACAGGCACAGGGAAGTCCCTGGCGTACCTGATTCCGTTGATCGCCCACGCGATGGACAGCAACAAGCCGACCCTCGTGTCCACCGCCACCCTCGCACTGCAGACCCAGATCGTGGGCCGCGACCTGCCGCGGCTCCTCAATACGATCGATCCCGTCTTGGAACGCCCCGTCAACGTGGCGCTCGTGAAGGGCCGGGCCAACTACGTGTGCCTGCAGAAGCTTGAGGGCGGCTTCCCCAGCGAGGAGCCGGCCGAAGGGCAATTGTTCTCCCTGGGCGAGGACACCAGCGTGCCGCACTTTGCCGCTGCAGTGGGGGGTCCGTCGTCGCAGTTGGGCAAGGAAGTGGTGCGGCTGCGCGAATGGGCCGCCAAAACCGCCACCGGCGACCGGGACGAGCTCATGCCTGGCGTCACCGACCGCGCCTGGCGCCAGGTCTCCGTCACGTCGATGGAGTGCTTGGGCGCGCAGAAATGCCCCATGGCCGAGGACTGCTTCAGTGAACTGGCCCGCGCCCGGGCTGCCGAGGCCGACGTCGTGGTCACCAACCACGCCATGCTCGCCGTCAGCGCCTTCGAGGGCCTGGCCGTGCTGCCCGAATACGACGTGGTGGTGGTGGACGAAGCCCACGAACTGCAGGACCGGGTCACCGGGGCAGTGTCCGGGCAGTTGTCTGTGGCCATGGTCCATGCCGCCGCGTCCAGCGCGCGCAAGCACACCGCCATCACCGTGGACGCACTGTACGCCGCCGCGGAACGCCTGGAACATGCGGTGGCCGGCGCGCCGAGCGGCCTGCTGCCCCATGGCCTGAACAGTGAGCAGCTCGACTGCGTGGATCAGTTGCGTGACGCCTCGCGTGCCGCCCTGTCCGACTCGAAGTCGGACTCTGCGAACGCCGTCGACGGCGGCCGGCAGCTTGCGCGCTCACGGCTCATGCTGATCCTGGAGCTGTGCGAGCGACTGCTGGCAGCACAGGAAAACCGCGAGGTGGTCTGGTTCTCGCGGAACAGCACCTTCGACCCCCAGCAGGGCTACGCGCAGCCCGACGAGACGTCGCCCGTGCTGATCAACGTTGCCCCGCTGAGCGTGGCCGGCCGCCTGCGGGAAGGCCTGTTCGCCGGGCACACGGTGGTGCTCACCTCGGCCACCCTGGCGATTGGTTCCGCGTTCGAACCGGCTGCCGGCGGACTGGGCCTGACCGGCGACGGCGCCCCCAGGTGGACCGGGATTGACGTCGGTTCCCCGTTCGACTACCCCAGGCAGGGCGTGCTCTACCTGGCCAAGCACCTGCCCAAACCGGGCCGCGGCACCTCGCCCGAGGCGCTGGACGAGCTGGAGGACCTCATCCGGGCCTCCGGCGGAGGTGCGCTCTGCCTGTTCTCCTCACGGCGGGCTGCGGAGGAGGCTGCGGAGGCGATGCGGGCCAGGCTAGATGTCGACATTCTCTGCCAGGGTGAATCGACCATGGCGGCCTTGGTGCGCCAATTCGCCGAGGAACCGGACACCTGCCTCTTCGGCACCATGTCCCTGTGGCAGGGTGTCGACGTGCCGGGCGGATCGTGCCGGCTGGTGGTCATCGACCGCATTCCGTTCCCCCGCCCCGATGACCCGCTCATGACGGCGCGCTCCCGGGCCGTGGCACAGGCCGGCGGCAACGGTTTCATGGCGGTCTCCGCAACGCATGCGGCCATCCGCCTGGCCCAGGGGGCCGGCCGCCTGATCCGCTCCACCGGCGACAGGGGTGTGGTGGCCGTGCTGGACTCACGGTTGTCGACGGAGCGCTACGGCGGCTTCCTGCGCGCCGCCCTGCCGCCGTTCTGGGCCACAACGGACCGGGCCGTGGTGCGGGGCGTGCTGGAACGGCTGCACGCAGCAGACTCCTAGTCCTCCTGCTAGTCCGCTGACATATCGCCGACGCCAGGTGTGCCATCGGCGAGCGCGTAACGCTGCAACACCGCACCCTTCGGTGAGGCGACCACCGGCTCGATGAGTCTGAGGTTCGTCGGAACCACCCCGTCGGCGAAGACTCTCTTTCCGCTGCCGAGGAGGATCGGATACACCCAGAGCGTGAGCCGGTCGAAGAGCCGCTCGGCGAACAGGGTCTGCACGAAGTCGAGACTGCCTATGACGTGGATGTTCGCGTGCCGTTCGCGCAGTTCGCGCACGGCTGCGACGACATCAGGACCGAGCAATGTGGAGTCGGCCCACTCGAGGGCCGGCGTCTGGCGCGAGGCCACGTATTTCGGGAGCCGGTTGAACAGCCGCGCGATGCCCCCGTCCGCGTGCGGCCAGTACGCGGCGAAAATGTCGTAGGTCCGGCGCCCCAGCAGCAGCGCGTCCATCCCCGCCATCCCAGAGTCGACCTGCTCGCCGACGACCTCGTCGAAGAGAGGCGCCTGCCAGCCGCCAAACGCGAAACCGCCGTCAGCGTCCTCGTCCGGCCCGCCAGGTGCCTGCGCGACGCCGTCGAGCGTGGTGAACAGATCGATATGGATGAGTCCCATGCCGTGCTCTTTCTCTGCGCCCGTCGTCGCCCCGGCGACGGGATCACCTCGAGGCTGCCACACGATCCCCCTGCGAAGCAACGGGTAGCAACGGCTGGAGCACCAGGCGAAGGTTTGGAGACACGCCTAGAGGGAGCGCAGCACGGACACGACCTTGCCCATGATGGTTGCCTGGTCGCCCAGGATCGGCTCATACTGCGTGTTCTGCGGCAGCAGCCAGGTGTGGCCGTCGCGCTGGCGGAACGTCTTCACCGTGGCTTCGTCATCCAGCAGGGCGGCAACGATATCCCCATTGATGGCATCATTCTGGCGCCGGACCACTACCCAGTCGCCGTCGCAAATGGCGGCGTCGATCATGGAGTCGCCGGCCACCCTCAACATGAAGAGCTCGCCGTGGCCTACCAGCTGGCGGGGAAGTGAGAGGACGTCTTCCACCGTCTGGTCGGCCAGGATGGGCCCGCCGGCGGCAATGCGTCCCACGAGGGGCACCATGGCCATGTCGCTGGCACTGGCCAGCTCAGTCACGGCCAGGCCGGCGGTGCTGCGCAGCTTCGCCGGGGTCTCGACGCCCGGGATTTTCGCGCCGGCATCAAGAATCAGTGGCATGAGGACTTCCATCGCCCGGGGGCGCTTGGGGTCCCGCCGCAGATAGCCGAGCTTCTCCAGCTGGGACAGCTGGTGTGTGACGCTGGACAGGCTGGCGAGCCCCACGGTGTCGCCGATCTCACGCATGGACGGCGGGTAGCCGTTGTCATTGACCGAACGCTGGATGGTTTCCAGGATCTTCTTCTGCCGGACGGTCAGGCTCTTGGGACTCTTCTGCGGCTGGCTGCGCAGGCTTGCCCTGCCGTCCGTGGCTTTCGCTGCCATGTTCGCCAACGCCCTTCCGTTCCGCCCGGCCGCGTGTCCTGCGGTTTCCGGGACTGTTCGGTCTGAATGTCAGACCCTGTTGATCCACTGAAACAGTGCCTGTTTCTTCACTCAAACGTAGGCCAGGCGCAGGCGTTTATCAAACATTTGTTCTAGCGAGTCTCGACACCGTTCGTTGATAAGTGCTAAAAATGTCACAGCAAGGTTCGAATATGTGTTCTATAAAACCTTCGGCCGGGCTCCAGTGTTCGAATGATTCATTCGAACACCGGGCCGCGAAGGGCCAACGGATACAGAAAACGGCAGCCGCCCACCGGGATACACCGGGCGGAGGCGATCGCTCAGGAGGGCTCAGCTCATGTCTACACACACCACGGTCCAGGGTTCCCACTACACGCCGGCACCCGGCAAGCTTCGGCTGACCCGCCGCGGCCGGATCGTCTTCTTCGGCTTCCCGTTGTTCGTGCTCGTGGCTGTGCTGCTGAGCCTGGCCGGATTCTTCAACTCCCCGGCCAAGGCCTCCGACGCCGTGTCCGAGCTCCACCCGCCGGTGGCCGTCACGGTCACGGTCCAGCCGGGCCAGTCCCTATGGGGCATTGCCGGAACTGCTGCGCCGGAGCGTGACCCGCGCGATGTCATCGCCGAAATCATCCAGCTGAACAACCTCCGGGGCGGAAAGATCGTGCCCGGGCAGACCCTGTTTGTTCCTGCCGGCTAGGCCGGGCCTGTCGCGGTCGCTGCCGTCACAGTTACAGGGCAGGCGTCCTTGCACCTTAAACTGTCATGGTGAGTGACCAGCTTGAGCGACTTGACCGACTTCCCCTCCGGACCAATCTGCGTGGACTGAGCCCCTACGGTGCACCGCAGCTCGATGTCCCCATCCTGCTCAACGTCAACGAAAACACCCATGGCGTGCCGGCCGACGTGCAGACCGCCATCACGGAGGCCGTCGCGGCAGCCGCCACGGGCCTGAACCGCTACCCGGATCGCGAATTCACAGAGCTCCGTGAAGCACTCGCCGAATACCTAGGCCACGGTCTCTCCGCCGACAACATCTGGGCCGCTAACGGCTCCAACGAGGTACTCCAGCAGATCCTCCAGGCCTTCGGCGGCCCCGGCCGCAAGGCCCTCGGCTTCCCTCCCACGTACTCCATGTACCCGCTGCTGGCCAGCGGCACCGACACCGAGTACGTCCGCGGCGTCCGTGCGGAAGACTACGGCCTGGACGCCGCCTCTGCCGCGGCGCAGGTCCGCGCAACCGGTGCGAACATCGTCTTCCTCTGTTCGCCCAACAACCCCACCGGAACAGGGCTGGGCCTGGACGTCGTCGAGGCCGTCTATGAAGCCGGTGAGGCCAGCCAGGCGATCGTGATTGTCGATGAGGCGTACCACGAGTTCGCGCACGACAACACGCCCAGTGCCCTCACCCTGCTGCCGGGCCGTGAGCGGCTCATCGTCTCGCGCACCATGAGCAAGGCCTTCGCGCTGGCCGGTGCGCGGCTGGGCTACATGGCCGCCGCCCCGGAGGTCGCTGACGCCATCCGACTGGTCCGCCTGCCCTACCACCTCTCGGCCGTCACCCAGGCCACGGCTCTCGCTGCCCTCCGGCACCGCGAGGCACTCATGGCCGACGTCGAGGACATCAAGGTCCAGCGCGACCGCATCGTCAGCGAACTGCGCCGCCTGGGCCTCAAGCCCGCCGCCTCCGACTCGAACTACGTCTTCTTCGGCGGCCTCGGGAACCCGCACGCCATCTGGCAGGGCCTGCTCGACGCCGGCGTCCTGATCCGCGACGTCGGAATCCCCGGCCATCTGAGGGTCACCGCCGGAACTGAGACGGAAACCACAGCCTTCCTCGAGGCGCTGGAATCCCTTCTGGGCGGCCAGGCGCCTTTGCCCGCCTAAACTGGTAGCTAGACCCAGCCAATCCTTCGTACATAAGGACATATCAATGAGCGAATCCGGTGCCACGCCGTCCGCCGCCCGCACCGCACGCATGGAGCGTGCCACGAGCGAATCCTCCGTCCTGGTTGAAATCAACCTCGACGGCACGGGCCTCTCGGACATCAGCACCACGGTCCCGTTCTATGACCACATGCTGACGGCGCTGTGCAAGCATTCCCTCATCGACATGACCGTCAAGGCGACGGGCGACACCCACATCGACGCCCACCACACCGTGGAAGACGTGGCCATCACCTTCGGCGAGGTCCTGCGCACCGCCCTGGGGAACAAGGCCGGCATCCGCCGCTTCGGCGAGGCCACCGTTCCGCTGGACGAGGCACTGGCCCACGCCGTCGTCGACGTCTCGGGACGCCCCTACCTGGTGCACGGCGGTGAGCCCGCCGGACAGGAATACCACCTCATCGGCGGCCACTTCACGGGCTCCCTGACCCGTCACGTCTTCGAAGCCATCACGCTGCACGCCGGCATCTGCCTGCACATGAACGTCATCGCCGGCCGGGATCCGCACCACATCGTCGAGGCCCAGTTCAAGGCCTTCGCCCGTGCACTGCGCGCGGCCGTCGAGCCGGACCCGCGCGTCGACGGCATCCCGTCCACCAAGGGTGCCCTGTGAGCGCCCAGATCCTGAAGGACGGCGCCGTCACCGACTCCATCGCCGCCGCCAAGCCCGTGTCCGCCGAAGGCAAACCCACGGTCACGGTGCTCGACTACGGCTCGGGCAACGTCCGTTCCGCTGTCCGCGCCCTAGAACGGGCCGGCGCCGAGGTCATCCTCAGCGCCAAGCCCGAGGACGTGCTCAACGCCGATGGTCTCCTGGTCCCCGGCGTCGGGGCCTTCGAAACCGTCATGAAGGAACTCAAGGCCGTTGACGCCATCCGCATGATCGGCCGCCGCGTAGCCGGCGGACGTCCCGTGCTGGGCATCTGCGTGGGCCTGCAGGTCCTCTTCGAAGCCGGCGTGGAACACGGCACCGAGGCCGAGGGCATGGGCGAATGGCCGGGCAAGGTCGAACTCCTGCCCGCCAAGGTGGTCCCGCACATGGGCTGGAACACTGTCCAGGTCCCGGAAGGCTCCAAGCTGTTCGCCGGCGTCGAGCAGGAGCGCTTCTACTTTGTGCACTCCTATGGCGTGCAGGAATGGAACTTCGACGTGGTGCAGCCGCGCATGGCCCCGCCGCTGGTGACCTGGTCCGAGCACGGTGCCCCGTTCATCGCGGCCGTGGAGAACGGGCCGCTCTGCGCCACGCAGTTCCACCCGGAAAAGTCCGGCGACGCCGGTGCCCGTCTCCTGCGCAACTGGGTGGACGGGCTCCGCAAGCCTGCCGCTACCCAGGCCGGTACTGCCCGGGCCGGAACAGCCGGAACGGACGCCGCCTAGATGTGGTCCGTGGTCCTCATGGGACTCGCCGGCGTGCTGGTGGGCGGGGGAATCTCCTTCCACCAGCAGAAGAAACCCCGCTGGGTCTCCATCTCGTTCTATGTGCTGGCAGGCATGTCCCTGCTGGCCGCCTACCTCCTGACGCTTCCGGGCAACTGACGCCCGCCGTCCCCAACAACCTCCGAGGACCCTCATGACCAGCTCCGAAACGTCCATCCTGGAACTCCTGCCCGCCGTCGACGTCGTGGATGGCCAGGCCGTCCGCCTCGTCCAGGGCGAGGCCGGCAGCGAAACCAGCTACGGCACCCCGCTCGAAGCAGCACTGAACTGGCAGAACAACGGCGCCGAATGGGTGCACCTGGTGGACCTTGACGCCGCCTTCGGCCGCGGCTCCAACGCCGAACTGCTCCGCGAGGTAGTGGGCAAGCTGGACATCAAGGTGGAGCTTTCCGGCGGCCTGCGCGACGACGAATCCCTTGAGCGTGCCCTGGATCTGGGCGTCGCCCGGGTGAACCTCGGCACGGCAGCCCTGGAAAACCCGGAATGGACCCGCCGCGCCATCGACCGCTTCGGTGACAAGATCGCCGTCGGGCTCGACGTCCGCGGCACCACCCTGGCCGGCCGCGGCTGGACCAAGGAAGGCGGCGACCTCTGGGAGGTGCTCGCCCGCCTTGAGGACGCCGGCTGCGCCCGCTACGTGGTCACCGACGTCACCAAGGACGGCACCCTGCAGGGCCCCAACGTCGAACTGCTGCGCCAGATGGTCGAGAAGACCGGCAAGCCCGTGGTGGCCTCCGGCGGCATCTCCAGCCTCGAGGACCTGCGCGTGCTGCGCGAACTCGTTCCACTCGGCGTCGAGGGCGCAATTGTCGGCAAGGCCCTGTACGCCGGTGCCTTCACCCTGCCCGAGGCCCTGGACGTGGCCGGCCGCCGCTGATGCGGGAGCCGCAAGCACAGCCAAACCCTGCAGAGCTGCCCAAGCGGGACCAGCCCCGACGCGAGCTGCCGGGCCATATCGCCGCAGCATTGGCCGGTGCCGGGGGAGCGGGCGATTCCGCAGGCCAGCCCTGGGCCGGGCGCAGCCTTCTCGGCGATGACGCCAATATCCACAACTTCGAGGACGACGACGGCTCCGCAGACGCCGGATACCTCGCCGCCCTCGCCGGGCTGCTGGCCGGGACCGGCGGGGAAGCCGCCGTGGTGAAGGCCCTGGCGACGGCGCGGGTCTTCGTGCCGGTGGTGGCCCAGCTGGCCGAGGAATCCGAAGGCGTGGACGGCCTGCACGCCGACAAGCAGGCCGACATGGCCTTGGTCACCCTGAAGGCCCCGGACGGCCGCACGGCCATGCCGGTCTTCACCTCCGCCGCGGCGCTGGAAGCCTGGCATCCCGAGGCCAGGCCCGTGGCTGTCTACGCTGCACGGGCGGCACTCTCTGCCGTGTCCGAAGGCGCACAGCTCCTGGTGCTGGACCCGGGCTCCGACTTCGCGTTCGTGGTCCGCCGACCCGCGATGTGGGCCCTGGCACAGCAGCAGGACTGGACGCCGTCCTACCTTGATGATCAACTGGAGTCTGCTCTCGGTTCCGCCGCGGCGGCCTTTCCTGCCGTCCGCCGCCTGGAGACACATCCCGGCGGGGGCGTCGGATCGCTCACGGCCGGCGGCCTGCCGGTCGCCGGCGGCGGCGCGGGACCGGAACTGCGCGTGGTGCTCTTCCTCGAAGACGGTCTCGACGCCGCGGCCGTCCAGGCCCTGGTTGCGGGGCTCAACGAATCGTGGGCACGGCTTGATGCATTTGCGGAAGGCGTCGACTCCATCGAGGTCAAGCTGCAGCGTGCGGCGCAGGAGCCCGCACCGCAATAACGGCGGCACCGGTTTCCCCCGGGGCTGCCCCGGGGGAACAAAGGATGTAGCTCGTGAATTTCGCTCTCTACAAAGAGATGCTGTCCATCGTGCCGGTCAGGCGGCTCCTGCTCGTGGGCATGATCGCCCGCATTCCGCACTCAGCAGCCGGCGTGCTGCTGACGCTGCACATCGTCCTGACACTCAAGCAGGGTTACGCCGCCGCCGGCGCCGCAGCCGCGGTCATGACCATCGGCATCGCCGTCGGCGCTCCCTGGCGCGGGCGCCGAGTGGACACCGCCGGGCTGCGGAAAGCCCTGATCCCCTCGGTGATCTCCGAAACCGTGATCTGGTCCATCGTCCCGCACGTCAACTACGAATGGATTCTTCCCCTCGTGTTTGTCGGCGGACTCTTCACGCTGCCGATCTTCAGCGTGGTCCGGCAGTCCCTGGGCGTCATGGTGGACGGCGAACAACGCCGCTCGGCGTTCGCCCTTGACTCGATTGCCACGGAACTCGTTTTCATGATCGGGCCGGCCGTGGGCGCCATCGTCGCTACCAATGGCTTCACCGTCGCGGGCCTCACTGCGGTGGGCGTCTCCGTGTCCGTGGCCGGGCTGTTCCTCATCTGGTTCAACCCGCCCACACGCAGCGAGGATCTCTGCACGCCGGAAGAAGCCGCGGACCGTGCCGCGGATGATCTTGCCGCCGCCGAAGCGGCCGTGGTTGCCTCCGCCCCGGCCCATGTCCAGGAAGCGGCCTCCGAAATGGCGCCGGGCACCGGATCCCGCGGCGGGTCCTTCAGGGGCAGGCTGGCGCGCAACTTCACCTGGTTCACCGCCTCCGTCGCAGCCCTGTTCGCCGTGGCGGGCGGCGCCGGCATGGTGCTCAGCGGAACCGACGTGGGCATCGTGGCACTGCTGGAACGAGGCGGGCACGAAAGCGAAATCGGCATCGTGTTCTTCTTCTGGTGCGCCGCCTCGGTGGTGGGCGGCCTCATCTACGGGGCCATGCACCGGCCCGTCTCGCCGATGCTTCTTCTGCTCGGCATGGCGGCACTGACCATTCCGATGGGCTTCGCCCAGGACACCTGGACCCTGGCCCTGTTCTCCCTGCTGCCCGGCCTGCTGTGCGCGCCCGTGCTCTCCGCGGCGTCCGAGAAGGTCGCGGACCTCGTGGACGAGGACCGCCGGGGCGAGGCCATGGGCTGGTACGGCTCGGCCCTCACCGCCGGTGTGGCGCTCGGGTCGCCGCTGGCCGGCGTGTTCATCGACGGGATCGGCCCCTCGGGCGGCTTTGTGGCCGTGGGGACGGCAGGCGTGGTGTTGTGCCTGGCAGGCCTGGTGCTGATGAAGGGCAGGCGTGTGGCCAGGGTCTGAGCCCGTTCCCCGGGTGTGTAGTCAGCTGCGGTGAGCCGGCAGCGCCCCTCAGCAGCGGCACCCTTAAGCAGACGACGACGGCGGGCCGACCTTGAAAGGTCGGCCCGCCGTCGTCGTCTGCTTGTTTTTGCCCGAACGCTAGTTAACCGGGCCGGTGAATTTCTCGCCCGGACCCTTGCCGGGCTCGTCGGGGATGAGGGAGGCTTCGCGGAAGGCGAGCTGGAGGGAGCGGAGGCCGTCGCGCAAGGGGCCGGCGTGCTGGGAGCCGATCTCGGGAGCGGCTGCGGTCACGAGGCCGGCCAATGCCGTGATGAGCTTGCGGGCTTCATCGAGGTCCTTGAGTTCTTCAGCGTTGGCGTCGTCTGCCAGGCCGACCTTGACGGCCGCGGCGCTCATGAGGTGGACGGCGCCGGTGGTGATGACCTCCACGGCCGGAACTTCCGAGATGTCACGGATCTGCTGGGCCACACCGGCGTCGGCGGCGGGTGCCTCGCTGTAGGAATTGTGCAAATTGCTGTCTGAAGTGCTCATGCTGCTAAGCTTGTCACAGACCGACTGGAAGTCGTTATTTTGCTGTGTTGAATCCCGCCGCGCTTAATGTGCGCTTGGCGGGGTATTTCTGTAGAATTGGTTTTCAGTTTGCAAGCGGAGATCTCTCCCACCCGCGTCAGCCGTTTCCCTCAGGGGATAGAAGTTGCCGGGTACTTGGTCGGACATTGCCCGTGGGCCCAGCCCACAAGCAATGCGCACTGCCCCATGGGCAGCCTGCTCCGATCTTCGAGGCCTTCGATTGCGCCAGCAATTGGGGGCCTTCTCTATTTTGCCGGTGACACTCACCACAACCACAGGAGCTTTAACATTAGCGAGCCAAGAATCAATGAGCGTATCCGCGTCCCCGAGGTGCGGTTGGTCGGCCCTGCCGGCGAACAGGTAGGAATCGTCCGCATTGAGGATGCACTGCGCCTTGCTGCCGAGTCCGATCTCGATCTCGTTGAAGTTGCCCCGCAGGCCAAGCCTCCTGTTTGCAAGCTGATGGACTTCGGCAAGTACAAGTACGAAGCAGCCGTCAAGGCCCGCGAAGCCCGCAAGAACCAGACCAACACGGTTCTGAAGGAAATCCGCTTCCGCCTGAAGATCGACAAGCACGACTACGAAACCAAGCGTGGCCACGCCCTCCGCTTCCTCGGTGCCGGTGACAAGGTCAAGGCCATGATCCAGTTCCGTGGCCGTGAGCAGCAGCGTCCGGAGATGGGCATCCGCCTGCTCCAGAAGTTTGCCGAAGACGTCGCCGAGGTTGGCATCGTCGAATCCAGCCCGCGCATCGACGGCCGCAACATGGTCATGGTGATCGGCCCGCTGAAGAACAAGGCAGAGGCCAAGGCTGAAGCCCGCCGCGCCGCCCAGCGTGCAGAGGCCAAGGCCCAGAACGAAGCCAAGGCAGCCGGCCGCGTGGACCTCACCGGCGAAGATGTGCCGATGACCCAGTCCTTGGCAGACCTGATGCCCGCAGGACTGCTCGCAGCCGCCGAAGAGCCCGCTGAGGAAACCGCAGCAGAGGCCGTGGAGGTTCCCGCAGCGGAATCTCCCGTGGTCGAAGAAGCCCCGGTTGTTGAAGAGGTTCCGGCAGTTGAGGAAGCTCCGGTTGTTGAGGAAGCTCCCGTAGTCGAAGAGGCTCCGGTGGCCGAGGAAGCACCCGTGGCCGTAGAAGCCCCGGTGGCCGAGGAAGCACCCGCAGCTGTCGAAGCTCCGGTTGTTGAAGCGGCACCGGCCGAGGCAGCCCCGAAGCCCGTGGTTCCGAAGCCCGCCGTTCCGGCAGCTCCGAAGCCCGTCGCCAAGCCGGCAGCCCCGAAGCCTGCAGCCCGGCCTGCGGCCCCCAAGGCCGCGCCGAAGCCTGCGGCACGCAAGACAAACTAGTTCAATGCCGCAGGAGGCCAGCCTCCACACGGCAAGCAACCAGCACGCCGCCCCATGGGGTCGGCTGCACGAAAGAACTGCGGACCACGTCCGCGGACACGTAAGGAGATCGGTTCCCATGCCGAAGATGAAGACCCACAGCGGTGCTAAGAAGCGCTTCAAGCTGACCGGTACGGGCAAGCTGCGCCGCCAGCAGGCCAACCGCCGTCACTACCTGGAGCACAAGTCCTCCAGGCTGACCCGCCGCCTCGCCGGCGACAAGATCGTCTTCAAGGGCGACGCAAAGGTCATCCGGAAGATGCTCGGCATCTAAGTTCCAAGTTCTCTGGTTTCTGCCAACCGGCAGTAACCGACTACACCAAAAGCCTTCTCAGGCCGGCCGGGTTTCCGGCAGTAGCAGCTTGGGATAAAGATTTCTGAAGGAGTACGCACGTGGCACGTGTGAAGCGGGCGGTAAACGCCCACAAGAAGCGCCGGGTTGTCCTTGAACGCGCAAAGGGTTACCGCGGTCAGCGGTCTCGCCTGTACCGCAAGGCCAAAGAGCAGCTGCTGCACTCGTTTGTGTACAGCTACGGCGACCGCCGCAAGAAGAAGGGTGACTTCCGTCGCCTCTGGATCCAGCGCATCAACGCTGCATCCCGCGCCAACGGCCTCACCTACAACCGTCTGATCCAGGGCCTGAAGGCCGCTGAGGTCGAGGTTGACCGTCGCATGCTGGCCGAACTGGCCGTCTCCGACGCCAACGCTTTCACTGCTCTGGTGAACGTTGCCAAGGCTGCACTGCCGGCCGACACCTCCGCTCCGGCCGCCAAGGTTGAAGCCGCTGCTCCGAAGGCTGCCGCCAAGGCTGCTCCGGTCGCCGCTGCCGCCACGTCGGACATCGAGGGCGCCGTTGCTGCCGTTGAAGGCGAAGACGCTCCGGAAGGCTACGCCATCAAGGGCAACGCCGAGTCCAAGAAGTACCACGTTCCGGGTTCCACCTGGTACGACGCCACCGCCGCTGAATACTGGTTCGCCACGGTTGAAGCTGCAAAGGCTGCCGGCTTCGAGCCGGCCGGCGGCGAAGGCCGCCAGCAGATCAAGAACTAGTCGCAACTGCCACTAAAGTTCTTATATGAACGAAACCGGGCGCCCGCAAGAATTTCCGATGTCCAACCCCCGAGCTGATCGGGTGAGGGATGTCGCAAAGCTTGCCGGGCGCCCGGCGCGTTTAAAACGCGGACGGTTCCTGGCCGAGGGGCCACAGGCCGTCCGCGAGGCCCTGGCCCTGCACCGTGGGCGGATCGCGGCAGGGGGGCCCGGCGTCGTGCATGAAGTGTACGCGAGCGAGGCCTGCCTCGACCGCCTCCCCGAGCTCGCCGATCTGGCTTCGGGCACCGTCCTGAGGCTTGCCACCGACGAGGTGCTGTCCGCCATGGCGGACACCGTCAATCCGCAGGGGATCGTGGCTGTTTGCAGTTTCGTGGATGTGAGCCTGGACTCAGTGCTCGACGCCGGTCCCCGCCTGATCGCCGTCATGTGCCAGGTGCGCGACCCCGGCAATGCAGGCACCGTCCTGCGTGCTGCCGACGCTGCCGGGGCCGACGCTGTGGTGCTGACTTCCTCCAGCGTGGACATCTACAACCCCAAGGCTGTCCGTTCCACTGCGGGTTCCCTGTTCCACCTGCCCGTGGTGCTGGGCGCAGAGGTGGATGAACTCGTGGCCCGGTGCAAGGAACTCGGCATCGGTGTCCTGGCTGCCGACGGCTACGGCACGCTCAACCTGGACAAACTCCAGGACGAAAACGCTGCCCGGCGGCTCGGTTCGGCAGACGTCGCCTCTGACTACGCACTGGAAGCCCCCACGGCCTGGCTGTTCGGCAACGAGGCCCAGGGCCTCTCCGACGCCGAACTCGCGCTGGCGGACCACCGCGTGGCCGTGCCGGTCTACGGCTTCGCTGAGAGCCTCAACCTGGGCACCGCCGCCACAGTATGCCTCTACGCCAGCGCGCGGTCCCAGCAGGGCTCCTGAGCCTGCCCAGGGCCTGCCCATGCACGTCGGCACCCCGGCGCTGCACGCCACCACGGAACGCCACCACGGGACGCAAAGCAAACGCCCGTCCACGGATGTGGGCGGGCGTTGCGTTTGCTGCAGATGGTGCCGTCAGGTGGTGGACTTACGTCCGGTGATCGCGCCGTAGACGCCGGCCACGGCCAGGCCGCCGACGATGGCCAGGACCCAGGAACCAAGGTTCCAGAACTCCATCTTGCCGGAACCCAAGACCAGGTCACCGATCCAGCCGCCGACGATCGCGCCGACCACACCCAGCACCAGGCCGGTCAGCCAGCCACCTCCGACCCTGCCGGGCATGATTGCCTTGACGATCGCTCCGACAATGAGTCCAAGAATGATCCATCCGAGAAAACCCATGGCGCCTCCTTCGGCTCAGGGCCGTTGTGCGGCCCGGTTCACGGCCCAAAACTAACACGCGGCTCTCGGATAGTCAGTAGCCTTGGCGATTTGATTGTGCACCTGGCGGGGCCGTAACGGTACGGTATTGCTTGCAGGGGAGCGCCACCGACGTCCCTCTTCCTGCCGGTTCTCCCAATTCCCTGAATCCTGAAGAGGTGAAGCTTTCGTGGCTGCAAGTGGCGGTACCAAAGCGATCGTGGCGGCCCTTGCCGCCAACCTGACGATCGCCGTACTGAAGTTCATTGCGTTCGTCCTGACGTTATCGTCGTCCATGCTGGCAGAGGCCATCCACTCGGTGGCCGACTCCGGCAACCAGATCCTCCTGCTGGTGGGCGGCAAGCGCGCCAAGCGGGCGGCGAGCCCGGAGCACCCGTTCGGCTACGGACGCGAACGCTACATCTACGCCTTCATCGTCTCGATCGTGCTGTTCAGTGTGGGTGGCCTGTTCGCCCTCTACGAGGCCTGGGACAAGTTCCAGCACCCGCACGCCATCGAGGGCGATTTCTGGTGGGTGCCGCTGGCCGTGCTGATCGGAGCCATCGTGGCCGAGTCGTTCTCCTTCCGCACAGCCATCATCGAATCCAACCATGTCCGCGGGAACCAGAGCTGGATCAATTTCGTCCGCAATGCCAAGCAGCCTGAACTGCCCGTGATCCTGCTCGAAGACCTCGGCGCACTGCTTGGCCTGGTGTTCGCCCTCTTCGGCGTGAGCATGACCCTGATCACCGGGGACGGCGTGTGGGACGCTTTGGGCACAGCGATGATCGGCCTGCTGCTGGTTGCCATCGCCGTGATCCTCGCACTGGAAACCAAGTCCCTGCTGTTGGGTGAGTCCGCAACCAAGGACGACGCGGCCGGGATCGCGCGGGCCATCGAGGCCGACGGCACGCGGATCATCCACCTCAAGACCCTGCATCTGGGGCCGGAGGAGCTCCTGGTCGCGGCCAAGATCAGCGTCGAGGCCGCCGACACCGGGCAGGAGATCGCGAAGGTGATCGACGACGCCGAGGAACGGATCCGCGCGGCGGTCCCCATCGCCCGGGTCATTTACCTTGAGCCGGACGTGGAGCGCGTCCAGGCATAGCGCACGTCAGTCACAACGCAGAAGGGCTCCCGCGAAAACCCGCGGGAGCCCTTCTGCGTTTGAACTTCGTGTGACGGATGCCGTCTAGGCCGCGAGTGGCCGCCTGCGTTCCAGCAGTCCGCTCAGGAGTGCGATGCCAAGGCCCAGCATCGCAAGGCCCGCGCCAACGTAGGCCGGGGCCACATAGCCCCAGCCCCACGCGATGACGGTGCCGCCCAGGAACGCCCCCAGGGCATTGGCGACGTTCAGGGCGGAATGGTTGAGCGAGGAGGCCAGCGACGGCGCATCCGGGGAAGCGTCCAGCAGTCGCGTCTGCAGCGGCGGGACCAGCATGGAGCCGATGGCCCCCACAACGAAGGCCATGATGAAGGCCGACCACGCCCAGTGGGCCGCAATGCCGTAGACAACGAGGGCCACGGCGATGCCCGGCATGACCAGGTAGATGGTGCCCATGACGGACTTGTCGGCAATCCGCCCGCCGATGATGTTGCCGACCACCATGCCGAGTCCGTACAGGGCCACCACCGCGGGAATGAGGAACTCGGGAATGCCGGCCACGGAGGTCATGGTGTGGGCAATGTAGGTATAGACGGCAAAAAAGCCGCCGAAGCCGATGACGCCGATCAGCAGGGCAAGCCAGACCTGGATGCGCTTGAGCGCGCCCAGCTCACGGCGGATGCTGGCCTCTGGGTGGGCCGGCTCGAACGGGACGAATTTCAACAACATCACCACCGTGGCCAGGCCGATGGCGCCTACCACCACAAAGAGCAGCCGCCAGCCAAAAGTCTGTCCAAGCCAGGTGGCCAGCGGGACGCCGATCACGTTCGCCACTGTCAGCCCGCCCATGACCATCGAGATGGCCCACCCCCGCTTGCTCGGGGCCACCAGGCCGGCTGCGATGACGGCGGCCACGCCAAAGAACGCGCCATGCGGCAGCCCCGAGGCGAAGCGGGTGACCAGCATGGTGGCGTAGTCGGGGGCAATGAATGACGTCAGATTGGCAAGGCTGAGGAACAGCATGAGACCCAGCGCCAGTTGCTTGCGGGGGAGCCGGGCGCCTACAGCGGCGAACACCGGGGCGCCGACCACGACACCGAGGGCATACGCGGAGATCAGGTTCCCGGCTT
The DNA here is from genome assembly GCF_017368795.1 of Arthrobacter cavernae. Taxonomy (GTDB): domain Bacteria; phylum Actinomycetota; class Actinomycetes; order Actinomycetales; family Micrococcaceae; genus Arthrobacter; species Arthrobacter cavernae. The sequence goes on from NZ_JAFNLL010000009.1 coordinate 114,274, forward strand.
GGGGGGTGCTGATGTCCAGTCCGGACTCGATTTCCTTGAGCAGGCCCATCATGGCGAACTCGGTGGTGCCGATGGCGAAGCCGCCCATGGCCAGTGCCAGGATGGCCAGTGCAAGGTGGCGGTTTCTGGCTTTGGCGGCGACGGCGGTGGTGGCAGTTGTAGTCATGGGCCTGTTCTTGTGGTTGCCTCGAGGCGAAGGGAAAGAAAATCTGATTTCAATTCTACGGGCCGGCCGGGGGCCTTGGCCCTGGAATGTGACGGCTTCCACGCCGGCGCCGCCCATAGACTGTTCCGGTGACTGGACTGATACATGTGGTCGGCGCCGCCGTCGTCGACTCGCTGGAAAACCCAAGCCGCCTCCTTGCCGCCCGGCGGACCGCTCCGCCGCAGTTCGCGGGCATGTGGGAGTTCCCCGGTGGAAAAGTAGAGCAGGGCGAGGCTCCGGAGGCTGCGCTGCACCGGGAACTCGCCGAGGAGCTGGGCGTCACCGTGCGCCTTGGCGATGAACTGGAGTCGGGCGCCGCCTCGGGATGGCCGCTGAATGAGCGGGCCGCCATGCGCGTGTGGTTCGCCGAGGTGAGCGATGGTGAGCCGCGCCCGCTCGAAGACCACGATCAGCTGCGCTGGATCTCACTGGGTGAATGTGATGAAGCTCTCAGCTTGCCGTGGATCCCTGCCGATCTCCCCATTGTCCGGGCATTGCTGGCCCGGGTGACCACGGCCGCGTGACCGCCGAGACAGCCTCTTCTGCAACGTGCTCGCGGTGAAGGCTGCAATGACCCCCGCGTGCAGAAGCTCTTCAAACTGCTCACCCCGCAGGACATGAAGGACTTCATCGAGGCCGAATTCAGGGGGCTCGTTATCCCTGTTCGCCAGATCTCGCATGCCGGACCTTCTGGCACTCAAAGGAGGCACTGCCCGACGGCGCTACCGATTCTTGCGTGTCAGGCGCTGCTATCAGAAGAGCGTGGGCTGGCCGGGAGCCGTTTGGACCGGGCCGCCCTGTGCCCGATTAATCCGGGGCCCCGGGCCCCTGGCGTTGTGGTGGCTGAAACCCTGCGTCCCGGCAAAACCGTGCACGGACTTGAAGTGGTTGACCCTGCCGCTGAGCCAGTTGCTGTACTCCTTGGAAACATAGGAGCCTTGGCCGTAGAGGCGCCGGTAGCGTCCGACAAGTTCCGGGTGGTTGGCCGCGAGCCACTTCATGAACCATTCCCGTGTGCCGGGCTTCAGGTACAGGGCGCCGGCGGTCACGCCCGTGGCGCCCGCCGCCGCGAGGGATCCGCACAGGGCATCCAGTGCTTCGTCCGTATCCGTCAGCCACGGCAGGACGGGCATTGCCATGACGCCGCAGGCCAGGCCGGCGTCCCGGAGGCGGCCGATGAGCTTCAGCCGTACCCGCGGTGACGGCGTACCGGGCTCGATGAGGCTTGCGAGGTGTTCGTCCGTCATGGCCAGGGAGATGCCGAGGTCCACGCGGACCTGCGTGGCGGCGTGCTTCAGCAGGGGAATGTCTCGGGCCAGCAGGGTCCCCTTGGTGAGGATGGAGAAGGGCGTGCCGGAATCTGCGAGGGCCCGGATGATGCCGGGCATCAGTTCGTACCGGCCCTCGGCGCGTTGATAGGGGTCGGTGTTGGTGCCGAGGGCTACCTGGTGGTGTGCCCACGACGGCTTGGCAAGTTCCCTGGCCAGGACCTCGGCTGCGTTGATCTTCACGACCACCTGGGAGTCGAAGTCCTGGCCGGCGTCGAACTCCAGGTAGGTGTGGCTCTGGCGGGCGAAACAGTAGACGCAGGCGTGGCTGCAGCCGCGGTAGGGATTGACGGTCCATTCGAAGGGCATCCGGGAACCGGCAGCCACCTTGTTGAGCACTGACTTTGCGGTGACCTCATGAAAGGTGACTCCGGAGAATTCGGGGGTCGAGACGGACCGGACCAACCCGGCGAGCGGCAGCAGGGCATCGGGGAATGGGGCGGCCCCGGAAGGACCGCCAACGGAGCCGTATTCCGATGCTGGAACAGCGGGGTCGGAGAGTGCTTGTGCGTCCCATCTCATGACGACCATTCGAATGTATGTTCGAGTTATTGTCAAGGCCTTCGAAAGCGGGCGCAGGCGTTGCTAGGGTGGGGTCCATGATTCTGCTGTCCGGGTTCGAGCCCTTCGGCGGCGACGCCGCCAACCCGTCCTGGGTGGCCGCTACACTGGCCCGCGACATCCTGCGTGCCGAGGGGCATGACGTGGAGGCACTCGAACTTCCCTGCGTCTTCGGCGAAGCGGCCACCGCGCTCCTCGAGGCCGTTGACCGCCTGAATCCGGCCCTCGTCGTCAGCCTCGGCCTGGCGGGCGGCCGGGACCGCATCTCGCTGGAACGCGTCGCCATCAACTGCGACGACGCGAGGATCCCGGACAACGCCGGCCGGCGCCCCGTTGACGAGGAAGTTGTTCCCGGCGGGCCCGCTGCCTACTTCAGCACGCTGCCCATAAAGGCCGCCCTGCGGGGCCTGCAAATAGCCGGGATCAGGGCCGAAGTGTCACAGACGGCCGGGACCTACGTTTGCAACCACGTCTTCTACGCACTCATGCACGCACTGGCCTTGCGGCCGCAGACTCGCGGCGGCTTTGTCCATGTTCCCTACGATGGTTCGGGATTGCCCCTCGGCCGTGCCGTTCCGGCCATGCCAGCCGGGACCATGGCCGAGGGCATCGCCGTCGTCGTCCGCACGGCTTTGGTGACGGACACGGATCTCACGCTGTCAGCCGGAGCCATCCACTAGCCAGGCTGCTGGGTGGGCAAAGGCTCAAGCAGCTCCCACTCCACCGTCACGCTGGCCGAGACCGAGGATTCGCCGCCCTCGATGGCCACGCTTTCGGCAGCGGAGGCGCGCACCATGCCACCGAGGGGGACCGGGCCGTGGCCGGCCGGGGGCTGGCTGATGGACAGAACGCTTCCCAGACGCGCGGAGGCCCTGGACGCATACTGCCCGGCACGCTCCGCAGCGTCCTGCCATGCGGCGTCCTGCGCCAGTGCGGTCACTGCGGCGGCATCGGTGAACCCCTGCTCGATGCCGCTGATGCGGATGCCATCCCCTCCTGCCGCGACGGCGGCGGCTATGGCGGCCGGCGCAGACTCGGGTACCCGGAGACGGACAACCAGGGTGGTTGAGGCGACGTAGCCGGTCACCTTCTGGCCCTGGCCCTCGACCCAGACGAGGTCCGCGCGAAGATTGAGGCCGCTCGTCCGCAGATCGCGGTCCGCCACACCGTTCCGGCGAAGTGCATCAACAGCGGCGGCGGCCGTGCTTCCGGCGTCCTGGTACGCCTGGGCGGCCGTGTCGCGGCGCGTCTCCACACCGAGGGACAGGGTGACAAGGTCAGGGGCTGCTTCGGCAGTGCCGGTGCCGGTCACTGTGATGGTACGTGTCATGCCTATGCCTCGTTTCGCTTTTCGGAGGGGAGGTCCGGGAGCCGGCCTCCAGGGCCAATGTAGCCGCCCGCAGCCAGTCCTGCCTGGCGTTCGAAGAAATTGCGTGATGCCGGGTTGCCGCTGCGCAGCAGCGACCAGCCGGCACAGAGCGCGTACAACAGCAGGAACGGCAACCCCAGGCAGTATGCATATTGCGTGCAGTGCCGTTCCTCGTGGCCCAGCAGGACGGGGTCGTTGCCCGCGGCTCCGGGCGGGGCCCTGAACAGCACCACGTTGCCCATGGTGAACGCCCCTGCGTGGGGCAGGCCCCAGCCATAGCCGGCCGCGATGATGAGGCCCCTCGGCCCGCGGCACAGCGTGGAGCCCGAGGTCCAGGCAATGAGCAGGCCCAAGGGAGTGGTCAAGTCCAGCATGTTGACGATCTGCCGGAGACGCTGCCCCCTTTTCATGAGGCCATGGTAGCCCCGGGGCCTCCCTGGCACGGTGCCGGTGCCGGGGATAGTCTGATCCGAGGACCACTGGGGCGGGCCTGGTGCCTGATCGTTCGGGGGGAAGATGAACGCGAAACGGGCCATCGGCATGGTTTGCGTGATGATCGCAGCAGTGCTTGCTTTGAGCGGCTGTTTCAAGATCAACATGGACATCAAGGTCAACAGCGAAAAGAGCGTCGACTACGACGTCGTCTACGCCATCCAGAAGGCCGTCCTGGGAGACAAGTCCTTCGACGAATTCATGCAGTCCAACGGAAGCTCCAGCGAAGAAATGGGCGTTCCCGAGGGCGCCACGGTTGTGGACTACGAAGACGACGAGTACAAAGGCAAAAGGATCACCGCGAAAGGCCTGGAACCAGCCAAGATTTCAGCCGCTTCGGACGCCGATTCCCCGTTCGAGCTCAGGAGGGACGGTGATTTCTACATCCTGACCATGGGCGGCGTCACCGGAGCGGACAGCAGCGACCCCGCGACGGCAGGGATGGCGAAGTCGATTTTCGACGAGGCCACGGTCAAGATCAGCTTCCCGGGCACGGTCGTGGAAGCCCAGGGCGCCAAGATTGACGGAAACACGGCCACGTTCGACATGCTTGCCATGACCGAAGGCACCGTCCAGGTGAAGGCCGAGTCCAATGCAGGCTTTGCCTTCCCGATGTGGCTGCTGTGGGTGCTCATCGTCGTCCTGGAGGTTGCCGCCGCACTTATCCTGCTCTTCGTCCTGCTGCGCAGAAAGCAGGCAGCCCAGCCCGCCGCCGCGCTCGCAGGCGCCGGAATGCAGCCCGGGTACCCGCAGTCCGGCCATGATGTCCAGCCGCCAGCGCCCGACGCCGGTCACGGCGGCCAAGTACCGCCGGTTCCGCCCATGCCGGACCGCCCGCCCGCTTAGGCGGGATCCGCCGTCGTGCGCTTGCGGTGCCAATGGTGCCGTCACAGGTTAAATCGCAGCGGAACCGTTCAACTAGACTGAGGGGTAATGCCCGCCGGAATCCCCGGCGAGCATTGCCCTTTCGTTTTGAAGGCCTTTATTGGGCCATTCCCGACTCGTAGCTAAGAACAGTAGATGACTGACACTTTGCCAGGCGCTGCCATCCCGAATCCGCTGGATGAGGCCGCCATCACCGCAGCCGTTGAGGATGCCGTTGCCGCGATTGCCGCGGCTTCCTCCCTCGAAGAACTCAAGGCCGTCCGCCTCGCCCACACGGGCGAGAAGTCGCCGCTGAGCCTTGCCAACCGCGAAATCGGCGGGCTGGCCAAGGAACACAAGGCTGCGGCCGGCAAGATCATGGGGTCCTCCCGCGGCCGCGTGAACCAGGCGCTGGCCGCCCGGACCAGCGTGCTCGAGGCCGAAAACGATGCACGGATCCTGGTCGAGGAAACGGTTGACGTCACGGCCGCACCGCGGCGTCGCCGTGCCGGTGCCCGCCACCCGCTGTCCACGCTGCAGGACCGTGTTGCGGACATCTTCGTCGGCATGGGTTGGGAAATCGCCGAGGGGCCCGAGGTCGAATCCGAGTGGTTCAACTTCGATGCCCTGAACTTCAAGCCGGACCACCCGGCCCGCGAAATGCAGGACACCTTCTTCGTGGAGCCCCCCGAGGCACACCTGCTCATGCGCACGCACACCTCCCCGGTGCAGGTCCGTTCCATGCTGGAACGCGAAGTGCCCATCTACGTGCTGTGCCCCGGCAAGGTGTTCCGCACCGATGAACTCGATGCCACCCATACGCCGGTGTTCCACCAGTTCGAGGGCCTGGCCATCGACAAGAACCTGAGCATGGCAGACCTGCGCGGCACGCTGGAGCACTTCGCCCGGCTGATGTTCGGCGACGAGGCCTCGATCCGGCTGCGCCCGAACTACTTCCCCTTTACCGAGCCTTCCGCGGAACTGGACATCTGGCACCCCGGCGCCAAGGGCGGTCCGCGCTGGATCGAGTGGGGCGGCTGCGGCATGGTCAACCCCAATGTCCTGCGGGCAGCCGGCATCGACCCGGATATCTACTCAGGTTTTGCCTTCGGGATGGGCATTGAGCGCACGCTCATGTTCCGCAACGAGGTCGGCGACATGCGCGACATGATCGAAGGCGATGTACGTTTCAGCGAGCACTTCGGGATGGAGATCTAACAGTGCGTATCCCACTTTCCTGGCTGCGTGAATTCGCGCAGGTTCCGGCCGATGCAACGGCCGAAGACGTCATGGCGGAGCTCGTCAAGGTCGGTTTTGAAGAAGAAGCAGTTCACCGCCCCACGGACGCCCTCAAGGGTCCGATCGTGGTGGGCCAGGTCCTGAGCCTGGTCAAGGAACCGCAGTCCAACGGCAAGACCATCAACTGGTGCCAGGTCCGCGTTGTCCCCGAAGGGCAGGAACAGACCCTCACAGGGAAGGGCATCGACCCCTCCGGCGTGCAGGGCATCATCTGCGGTGCCCACAACTTCGTGGAAGGCGACAAGGTGGTTGTCACGCTGCCCGGTGCCGTGCTGCCCGGCGACTTCCACATCTCGGCCCGGAAGACCTACGGGCACCTGTCCGCCGGCATGATCGCCTCCGTACGTGAACTCGGCATCGGCGAAGACCACGACGGCATCCTGGTGCTCTCGCGGATCGGACTGGATCCGGAGATCGGCTCCGACGCCATGGAACTGCTTGGCCTCTACGACGAGGCTGCCGAAATCAACGTCACCCCGGACCGCGGCTACGCCTTCTCGATCCGTGGCGCGGCCCGCGAGTACGCCCACGCCACCGGCACGGCCTTCACGGATCCGGCCTCCAAGGTGCAGGCGCCCGCGGAACTGTCCGGCGGGTACGGCGTCAAGCTCAACGACGATGCCCCGATCTACGGCAAGCCCGGTTGTGACCGCTTCGTGGCCCGCACGGTCCGCGGTGTGGACGCCACCCGCCCCACCCCGCCGTGGATGTCCTCGCGGCTGCGCCTTGCCGGCGTCCGCTCGATCTCGCTGCCGGTGGACATCTCCAACTACGTCATGCTTGAGCTCGGCCAGCCGAACCACTGCTATGACCTGGACAAGCTCTCGGGCGACATCGTGGTCCGCCGTGCCGTGGCGGGGGAGAAGATCACCACCCTCGACGAGAAGGTGCGGACCCTCGACGTCGAGGACCTCCTGATCACCGACAGCTCCGGTGCGATCGGCATCGCCGGCGTCATGGGCGGTTCCACTTCTGAGGTGTCCGATTCGACCACGAACATCCTGGTGGAGGCTGCGCACTTCGACGAGGTCTCGATCGCGCGCGCGCGTCTCCGCCACAAGCTGCCCTCCGAGGCGTCCAAGCGCTTCGAGCGCGGTGTGGACTGGCAGCTCGCCGGCATTGCCGCGCAGCGGGTCGTGGACCTGCTCGTCGAGCTCGCCGGCGGCACCGCCGACGAGGCAGGCACCGACGTCGGGACCGCTCCCGACGCCGTTACGATCGAGCTGCCCGCCGGTTACGCCGCTTCCCGGATCGGCATCGACTTCACCGAGGAGCAGATCACCGGCTGCCTCGAGGACCTGGGTGGCGCCGTCGAGAAGACCGCATCCGGCTACCTCGTCACGGCTCCGAGCTGGCGCCGTGACCTGGAAACAAAGGATGACCTCTCCGAGGAAATCGCGCGCCTGGTGGGCTACGAGAACATCCCGGCTACTCTGCCCGTGGCGCCTCCGGGCCGCGGCTTGAGCCGTGCGCAGCAGCAGAAGCGCCGCCTGGTGCAGGCTTTGGCCGACGCCGGGCTGACCGAGGTCCTGGCCTACCCGTTCGTTTCCAGGGCGGCCAACGACACCTTCGGCGTGGCCGAGGAGGGGGCTGCACGGCCTGCCCTGAAGCTGGCCAACCCGATCAGTGAGGAACACGGCTACCTGCGCACGTCCCTGCTGCCCGGCCTGATCGAAGTGGCCCGGCGCAACCACTCCCGCGGTTTCCGCGACCTGGCCATCTACGAAGCCGGCCTGGTCTTCCTCCCGGGCGAGAAGCTGGGCACGGAGTCGATCCCGCCGCTGGGCGTCAAGCCTGCCGATGAGGTTCTTGACGGACTGTACGACGGCGTCCCGGCCCAGCCATTGCACCTCGCCGCCGTGCTGACCGGCCATGATTCACCGGCCGCCGCCAGCCACAAGCCGCGGCTTTGGGACTGGGCCGACGCCCTGGATCTTGCCCGGCTCATGGGCGATGTCCTTGGCGTGGAGCTCGTGGCCAGCCAAGGCAGCCACCAGGCCTTCCACCCCGGCCGCGCCGCCCAGCTGGCGCTGCGCTCCGGCGAAGTGGTCGGCTACGCCGGCGAACTGCACCCGAAGCTGCTGGCCGCCCACGACATGCCGGCCCGCTCGGTGGCCCTCGAGATCAACGCGGACGCGCTCTTCGAAGCCGCCGCGGACGTCATCGTGGCCAAGCACATCTCGGGCTTCCCCGTGGCAACCCAGGACGTCGCCCTCGTGGTGCCCCAGGATGTCCCGGCGGACGCCGTGCTTGAGGCCCTGCGCGAAGGTGCCGGCGAACTCCTCGAAGACGTCGCCTTGTTCGATGTCTACGTGGGAACCGGCATCGAGGACGGCAAGAAGTCTCTCGCCTTCGGCCTGCGCTTCCGTGCCGCGGACCGCACCCTGACGGCCGACGAAGCATCGGAGGCCCGCGAGGCCGCCGTCGCCGTCGCCGCAGAGCGCTTCGGGGCAGTCCAGCGCTGACGAACCACAACGGTCCCGTGCAGGGGCTGGCGCTTCGGCTCCAGCCCCTGCCCGTCCAGCACACCGCTGCGACCGCAGCAGGATCAGCCGCCATGCGCCGCATGGCGGCTGATTTGCTGTCTCCGGCGGAACTCTCGCGCGCTCGGGTCATGAACGCGGGCGCCGCTGCGGCATTCCTGGCCGGGCGGCTTGCCCAGCTGGACTTCGCGGGCAGCCTCCTGGGCGTCCCGCCGTCGTCGCTGGTTGCCTCTTACTCCTGCCCGCAGTGCGGCGAGGGGCCGGGGATCGCCCACGGGCGGCCAGGCTACCTGCTCGACGGCGGCCCCGCACCGCTGCTGCTCAGCGCCTCCCGAGCGGCCGGCTGGGTGCTGCTCGCCGCCGTCGTGCATCCTGACCCGGGCATGCGGCTGGGCGTCGACCTTGAGGACACCGCAAAGACCGGGTTCGAAGGCTTCGACGGCGTCGCGCTGACAGCGGGGGAGAAGGACTTCCTGGGTAACTCCCGGGAACCGGAGCGCGCGTTCCAGCGCACCAGGCTTTGGGCACGCAAGGAAGCCTGGCTCAAGATGACAGGAGACGGGCTCCGGACAGACCCGTCCGGCCTGGATGTCTTGGACCGGCCCGGACTCACGGACCTTGATCTGGCAGGCCTTGACCTTGCAGCCGTGGACGTTGCAAGCCCCGGGCCGTCCCTGCACATCGCGGGTAGGCCGCCGTCCGGACTCGTGGCCGCGCTGGCGCTGGGTTGATCCGGCGCCGGGCTGACCGGGTTTAGGCGGGCAGAGCCGGCAGGGCCGGCAAGGCGAACTCGTACAGCCACGGAGCCAGGACCGCGGCGGCGTCGAGTCCCGGCACAGCGGCGTCAGCCGCGGCGATGAACTCCTCGGTGGACACCGAACCGTGCCGGTTCTCCGTGGTCCACTGCTGCAGGAAGGCAAAAAACGCGGCGTCACCGGCGGCAGAACGGACGGCATGCACGGCCAGGGCGCCGCGCTTGTAGACCCGATCATCGAACATCAGATCCGGTCCCGGGTCCCCGACCTTCAGATCCTGCGGCGAGGCATTGAGTTTCTTCCAGGCCGCCCGGGCACGGTCGGCCACGGGCATGGTGCCCGATTCTTCCGACCACAGCCACTCGGCGTAGCAGGCGAAGCCTTCGTGCAGCCAGATGTCCTTCCAGCTGCTCACCGTGAGCGAATTTCCGAACCATTGGTGCGACAGTTCGTGCGCGATCAGCCGCTGGGCCTCCCATTCGTCGCGCATGTGGTTCCGGCCGAAAATGGACAGCGTCTGTGCCTCGAGCGGGATCTCCAGCTCGTCTTCGGTCACTACGACCGTGTACTCGGTGAAGGGGTAGGGCCCGAAGCATTCTTCGAAGGTGCGCATCATGTCCGGCTGGCGGCGCAGACCCTTGCGCGCCGCCCCTTCAAGCCCCCTGGACACCGCCGCGAACTGGCGGACCCTGTGGTGCGGGTTCTCGGGGTTCAGCGCCACCAGCTCGTAGCGGCCGATCTGCACGGTGGCCAAGTACGTGGACATGGGCTCGGCGTGTTCGTAGGTCCAGGTCTCGCGGCTGGACTTGCGTGTCCGGGAGACGAGGCTGCCATTGCACACCGCCCGGTAGTTGTCGTCGGTGGTCACCGCGATCCGGAAGCTCGACTTGTGCCGAGGGTGGTCGTTGCACGGGAACCAGGACGCGGCGCCGTTCGGCTGCCCGGCCACCAGCACGCCGTCGTTGAGTTCTTCCCAGCCGACATCGCCCCACAGGCCCCTCCGAGGCTGCGGGTTGCCCTCGTAGCGCACCTCCAGGGTGAATGCGTGGCCGGGCTCCATCATCGAGGGAAGTGCCACCACCAGGTGCCCGACGCGCTGGCTGAACTTCTGGATCTTCGTGCCATCCAGCTGGACCTTGGACGCCTTCAGTCCCACGAGGTCGAGAATCAGCTGCGAGGTGGACTTCAAGGCGACGCAGCGCAGCACGGCCCGGCCGATCAGCTTGTTGCTGCCCAGCCGGCAGTCCAGCTCCAGTTCGTAGCGGTCCACGCGGTAGGCGGTGCTGCCGTGGTCGAGCGTATAGGGGTCTGCAGCATGGGCAGCGGTCGGGTAGGAAACCGTGGGTGTGGCGGCGGTCCCGGTGCTGGATTCGTCCCTCGGTGTCATGAAGTTCAATCTACTTGGCTCCGGCCGCTGCTGTGGCCGGACCCTCCCATGGGCTCACGGGATTTCCCATCCAGTACGTCCCTGCCGGTACGGTTTCGCCGCGCATGACCAGCGACGCCGGACCAACGGTGCCGCCCGCACCGATGCTGGCGGCGGGGAGGATGACCCCCTGCGGCCCCATCGTGGCGCCGTTGCCCAGCGTCACGGTGTCGATGCTCATGATGCGGTCGTGGAAGAGGTGGGTCTGGACGACGCAGCCCCGGTTGACGGTGGAGTTTTCCCCGAGCGTGACGAGGTCGGCCTCGGGCAGCCAGTAGCTTTCGCACCAGGTGCCGCGCCCGATTTTGGCTCCGAGGCCCCGCAGCCACCAGACCATCGCGGGGGTTCCTGCCGCCGAACGGGCAAACCAGGGGGCGCTGACCATTTCAATGAAGGTGTCCACTACCTCGTTGCGCCAGATGAATGAGCTCCACAGCGGATGTTCCCCGGCCCGGATGGTCCCCACCAGGAGCCACTTCGCCGCAACGGAACTGAGCGCCGCTACCGTTCCGGCGGCCAGCATCACAGCGCCGCACAGCAGCGCCGCCACCCAGTACGCGGAAGCGCCGGCGATCCAGTCGAGGGCCAGCATGACGCCCACCGCGATGCCTGCCGTCAGGACGACGGGCAGCAGACGGCACAGTTCCCAGAGGGCGCGGGCCACTTTAAGCCGCAGGGACGGCTGAAAGGTGAGGCTCTGGTCGGCGTCGACGGCGGTGCGGCGCAGCCTGACGGGCGGGCTGCCCAGCCAGGACGTGCCGGACTTGGCCTTGGCCGGCGTGGCCGACAGCACGGCCACGAGGGAGTTCTTGGGCACGTTGCGCCCGGCGGCCGTCATGCCGGAGTTGCCCAGGAAGGAGCGTTTGCCGATCTTGGCGGGGGCGATCTTCATCCAGCCGCCACCGAGTTCATAGGAGGCCACCATGGTGTCATCAGCCAGGAACGCGCCGTCGCCGATGGTCGTCATGCGGGGGAGCAACAGCACCGTGGAGGCCTCCACATTGCGGCCCACCTTGGCGCCGAGCAGCCGCAGCCACACAGGGGTGAACAAGCTGGCGTAGATGGGGAAGAGCAGGTCCCGGGCCAGGTCAAGGAGGCGCTCCGTAGCCCAGACCTGCCAGCCGATGCGGCTGCGGACCCGGTAATGGCCCTCCTTCAGGCCCAGTCCCAGCAGCCGGGCCACGGCCAGGATGAGCAGCATGTTGCCGAAGAACCAGGCAAGCGCGGCCAACGGCAGGGCGGGAAGGAACTGCGGCAGGGCGTTCTGGAGCGATTCGCGGCCCTGGATGAACGCGAGCACCACCAAGGCTCCGGCAAAGGCGGACACATAGGGGATGAGGGCCAGGAGCCCGGACGCTGCTGCGAACATGCCAAACCAGAGGCGGTTCACCAGTGCGCGGCTGGCGGGCTGTTCGGGCCAGTCGTGCTTGGCCTTGCCGCGGCGTTCGGCGGGGGAGCCAGCCACAAAGTGCCCGGCCTTGACCTTGCCGAGCACGGCGGAGCCGGCCTCGACGTGGGCGCCGGCGCCGATGCTTGCGCCCGGCATCAGGGTGCTCCGGGCGCCGACGACGGCCCCGGCCCCGACATGGATCCGGCCGATGTGCACGAGGTCGCCGTCGACCCACCAGCCGGATAGGTCGACCTCCGGCTCAACGCTGGAGCCGCTGCCGAGCGAGAGGAATCCGGTGACCGGGGGCAGGGAATGCAGGTGAACGTCCCGGCCGATCCTAGCCCCCAGGGCCCGGGCATAGTAGGGCACGAAGGGGGCACTGGCCAGGCCGATGGCGCCGGAGAGGTCCTGGATCTGCTCGGCGAGCCAGAGCCTCAAGTGCACTTTGCCGGACCGCGGATACGTTCCGGGCAGGACGCGGCGCAGGAGCAGGCGGGCTGCCGCGACGGAGATGGCCATGCGGCCCAGGGGACTGACGAACACCAGCCAGGAGGCGCCGATCCACCACCAGGAAACGGCCGGGGCAGCGGAGAAGCCGGCAAAGTCGGCCAGCAGGCGGTTGGCCGCCATCAGGTAGGTGAGCCAGCGCATTCCCACCAGGATGTGCAGCGGGACCCCCATGAGGATCTGGAAGAGCTGGGATTTCACGGCGGTCGGACGCACGGTGCGTTCTGCCGCAGGGCCGGGGATCCCGCCGTCGGGCAGCGACTGCCGGGCCGTGTCCACGAGGGCTCCCACGCGCGGGGTCGCGTAGATGTCCGCCACCGTCACCGTGGGGTAGCGCACGCGCAGCGCCGAGACGAGCTGCGCCGCGGCCAGGGATCCGCCGCCATAGGCGAAGAAGTCGGCGTCGAGGGAAGTGACCGGGCTGCCGAGCACGGCTTCCCACTGCTCCACGATCCAGCGGGCGTCGTCGGGCAGGTTGAGCGGGGCCTCGCCGGTCGCAGCGGCAGCGGCGCCGGCCAAGGGCCACGGCAGGGCATGGCGGTCCACCTTGCCGCTGGTCTTGGTGGGCAGGGATTCCACCACAGTGAGCAGCGGGATGAGCGCCGCGGGCAGGCTCCCGGCCAGGAGTTCGCGCGCGGCGGCCAGGTCAAGTGCGGCACCGTCTGCCGGGGCGAGGTAGCCCACCAGGATCTGGTTGCCCGCCGCCGTGGTCTGCACGGCTGCCGCGGCGCCGGCGACGCCGGGCAGGGCCTGGAGCGCGGCGTCGACCTCGCCAAGTTCGATCCGGCGCCCGCCCAGCTTGACCTGCTCGTCGGCACGGCCCATGAACACCAGCCCGGCGCTCTCGTACCGCACCAGGTCGCCCGAGCGGTAGGCCCGCTCCCAGCCCAGGGATTCCATGGGGGCGTACTTTTCGGCGTCCTTGGCGGGGTCCAGATAGCGGGCCAGCCCGACGCCGCCGATGATCAGCTCGCCGGTCTCACCCTCGGCGACCGGAACGCCGTCGGAATCGACGACGGCGAGATCCCAGCCGTCCAGCGGCAGCCCGATCCGCACGGGGCCGGGTCCGCCAAGCGGCGCCGCACAGGCGACCACAGTGGCCTCGGTAGGACCGTAGGTGTTCCAGACTTCCCGGCCCTCGACGGCGAGCCGCTCGGCGAGCTCGGGAGGGCAGGCTTCGCCGCCGAAGATGAGCAGGCGGACGTTGTCCAGGGCTTCGGCTGGCCACAGGGCCGCCAGCGTGGGCACGGTGGAGACCACGGTGATGCCGTGGTTGATGAGCCAGGGCCCCAGGTCCATGCCGGTCCGGACCAGGGCGCGGGGTGCGGGAACCAGACACGCGCCGTGGCGCCAGGCCAGCCACATCTCTTCGCAGGAGGCGTCGAACGCGACGGACAGTCCGGCCAGGACACGGTCCTGCGGTCCCATTGGCTCGGCCTGCAGGAACAGCCGCGCCTCCGCGTCAACGAAGGCGGCAGCCGAGCGGTGCCGCACCGCGACGCCTTTCGGCGTTCCGGTGGATCCGGAGGTGAAGATGATCCAGGAATCGTCGTCCAGGCCCGGCTTCCGAAGTTCCACGAGGGGTCCGCGGTGTTCGCCGGCGATGTCGAGGCGGAGCCCGGCCCGGATGATGGCGGCAACCTGGGCTTCCCCGAAGACCAAGCGGGCCCGCTCCTCGGGGTCGTCCGCGTCAACAGGGACGTAGGCGGCGCCGGCCATGAGGATGCCCAGGATGGCGATGTAGAGCTCGTTGGTGCCAGACGGGATGCGCACGCCGATTTTGTCGCCGCTCCCCAGGCCTGCTGCGTGGAGCGTCCGAGCGAACCTGCGCACTGCGAGCAGCAGTTCCACGTAGCTCAGGGACTTGTGGCCGTCGTCGAGCGCGGAGGCTTCGGGGAACGCGCCTGCGGTCTCCTCGAGGATCCCGATCAGGGTTCGTTCGGCCGGTGCTGCTGCGGCACCCGGCAGTTGGGGCAGATGCATGGTCCGTACATCCGATCGATCCGCCTGGTCCCGTTGTTCCTTGCTCACGTCGTCAGCATGGCCGTTCAAGGTGAACAAAAGGTGTCCCGCGTTCACCCGGGTTCATGTTGTGTTCGTCTGCGCGTCCACTTGACGACATCCGGCGTTGGGCTTCACGTCGTGAGGCCCAACGCCGGATGGGCATTGCATTGGAGTGGACCCGCCGTGAATCAATCAGGGCAGCAGGAGGACCTTGCCGGTGGTGCGCCGGCCCTCAAGGTCGCGGTGGGTCTGGGCTGCCTCGGCCAGGGGGTATGTGGCGCCGACCCGAACCTTGAGTGTGCCGTTGGCGGCGGCGTCGAAGATTTCCGTCGAGCGCCAGCGCCGTTCCTGGGCGTTCTGCAGGAAGTGCGCCATGGTGGGGCGGGTGATGGACAGCGAGCCGCCGGAATTGAGCCGCTGCGGGTCGAAGGGAGGCACAGGCCCGGAGGCGGCCCCGAACAGGACCAGCGAGCCGCGGATGCGCAGGCTCTTCAGCGAGTCGTCAAAGGTGTCCTTGCCGACGCCGTCGTAGACCACGTGGACGCCCTGGCCGTCGGTGAGTTCGCGGACCTTGTCGGCGAAGCCGCCATAGCGCAGTACTTCATCCGCCCCGGCTTCGCGGGCCAGGGCTTCCTTTTCGTCCGAGGAGACGGTGGTGATGACGCGTGCCCCGCGGGCCTTCAGGAGCTGGATCAGGAGCAGTCCCACACCGCCGGCGCCGGCGTGGGTGAGCACAGTGTGGCCGGGCTCCACGCGGAACGAGGAATTCATCAGGTAGTGCGCAGTGATGCCCTGCAGCGGCAGTGCGGCCGCTGTGTGGTCGTCGACGCCGTCGGGCACCGGGAGTGCCTTGTCGGCGTCCACCAGCGTGTACCCGGCATAGCAGTTGTCGCCTTCGGCGGTGGCGACGCGGTCGCCGACGTGGAAGTCCAGCACGCCGTCGCCGATGGCCTCGACGGTGCCTGCCGCCTCGGAGCCGGGGACGAAGGGGTAGCCGACTGTGTAGATGCCGCCGCGCTTGTAGGTGTCGATGAAGTTGACGCCGACGGCGGCCACCTTGAGCAGCAGCTGGCCGGGGCCGGGGGCCGGGATCTCCGTCTCGGTGAGTTCGAGGACTTCAGGTCCTCCGGACTGCCAGGCAACGATGGCGTGCATCATGGGGTCTCCTTCTCCGGGACGGTCTTTCCGGAGCCCGGGTCACCCACCATCCTAGGGAGCACGCCGCCTGTGTTGTCCAACCAGGAGTCAGCGGCGCCCGTGCGTGGAGGCCACAGGGCAGTCGAATCCGCGGCCCGCGGAGAGCCCCACCTCGTTGAGGTACCGGACCACGATGCCGTAGGACTGCATCAGCGTGGTTTCCGTGTAGGGGATCGAGTGGGTGGCGCAGAACTCGCGCACAATGCCGGCGGCGCGGTGCAGTTGCGGGCGGGCCATGTCCGGGAAGAGGTGGTGCTCCACCTGCCGGTTCAGGCCGCCCAGCAGGAAGTCCATGAAGCGTCCGCCGGAGATGTTGCGGGACGTGAGGACCTGGCGGCTGAGGAAGTCAACGCGGCTGTCGGCGGGCAGTACCGGCATGCCCTTGTGGTTGGGGGCAAACGAGGCGCCCATGTAGAAGCCGTACACCGTGATCTGCACACCGAGGAAGGCGAAGGCCATGCCGATCGGAAGAAAGGTGAAAGCGAGTACCGGCAAGGCTGCGAGCCTGGCCAGCAGGATGGGCGTTTCCACCCAGCGGTGGCGCACCTTTTCACGGCCCAAGACAAAGCGGAGGGAGTCGAACTGGAGGCTGATGCCCAGCAACGCGAGCAGCGGGAAGAAGAACCAGCCCTGCCTCCGGGTCAGGAACGCCAGCCGTCCATGCCGGGCGGCAGCGGCCTCGGTGTGGAACACCAGGGCGTTGTTCCGGATGTCCGGGTCCTTGTTGATGACGTTGGGGTGGTTGTGGTGGGCGCCGTGCTTCTGTTCCCACCAGGAGTAGCTGATGCCGGCGATCCCGGTGGCCAGGAGCCTCGCGGACCAGTCGTTGGCACGGCGGGATGCGAAGATCTGCTTGTGCCCGGCCTCATGGGCCAGGAAGCTGAGCTGCGTGCAGAAAATGCCCACCGCGGCCGCGATGAGCAACTGGTACCAGGAGTCACCCAGCATGGCGAAGCCGAGCCAGGTTCCGGCCATGAGCAGCATGAGGGCGACGAAGACCCAGATGTAGAAGCCGCTGCGGCGCTCCAGGAGCCCTTCCGAACGGACCTTCTTGAGCAGTTCGGAATAGCTGTGGACAACCGGGTTTGGCTGAATGGCGCGGATTCTCGGGCGCTCAGCGGTGGAAGTGGGTGCCATATATGGTTGTGCCCCGTATCGCTAACGGGCAACGCTGCAGCCGACGTTCGGACTGCACGGTCTGGATCACCCTTTACCAAGCATACGTCGCCGATCGAAATGGCATGACCAACTCGGAGCAAGCGATCGCCAGGCGCGAGGCATGCATAAATATCGGCAACTATGAATACTTTTGCTGTATAGTCTTGCCATGACTATTTCTGTTGCCGTCTCCGGTGCCAGCGGCTACGCCGGAGGAGAGGTGCTGCGCCTGCTGGCAGGCCACCCTGACGTCACCATCGGAGCGATCACAGCGCACAGCAACGCCGGTTCCAGACTAGGGGAGTTGCAGCCGCATCTCCATGGTTTGGCCGGCCGAATTCTTGAAGACACCACCGTGGAAAACCTCGCCGGGCACGACGTCGTGTTCCTGGCCCTGCCGCACGGGGCTTCCGCGGAGATTGCCGCGCAACTGCCGGAAGGCACGGTAGTGATCGACGCCGGCGCGGACCACCGCCTCCAGGACCCCACGGCGTGGGAGAAGTTCTATGGCTCCCCGCACGCCGGCACCTGGCCCTACGGCCTGCCCGAACTCCCCGGCCAGCGCAAAGCCCTCAAGGGCGCCACGCGCATTGCCGTGCCCGGCTGCTACCCGACGTCGGCCCTGCTCGCCTTGACGCCCGGGTTCGCCGGCCAGCTCCTCCAGCCCGACGACGTCGTGATCGTCTCCGCGTCAGGCACCTCCGGTGCCGGCAAAGCGGCGAAGGTGAACCTCATCGGCTCCGAAGTCATGGGATCCATGAGCCCCTACGGCGTGGGCGGCGGCCACCGCCACACCCCCGAGATCGAGCAGGGCCTCTCCCGCGCGGCCGGGGAACAGGTGACCGTGTCCTTCACCCCCACCCTGGCCCCCATGAGTCGTGGCATCTTGAGCACGGCGACGGCCAAGGTCAAGCCCGGCATCACCGCCGCGGAGCTGCGCCAGGCCTGGGCCGATGCCTACGAGGAGGAGCCGTTCGTGCACCTGCTCCCCGAAGGCCAGTGGCCCACCACCAAGTCGGTGCAGGGTTCCAACCATGCCGTCATGCAGCTGGCCTTCGACGAGCACAGCGGCCGCGTGATCGTCACGTGCGCGATTGACAACCTGACCAAGGGAACCGCCGGCGGCGCCGTGCAGTCCATGAACATCGCCCTCGGCCTGGCGGAAACCGCCGGCCTGAACCTGCAAGGAGTTGCTCCGTGACCATTACCGCACCCAAGGGATTCCGCGCCGCGGGCGTCAAGGCCGGCATCAAGGTCTCCGGCAACCCGGACCTCGCCCTCGTGGTCAACGACGGCCCGCTCACGTCCGCCGCCGCTGTCTTCACCTCCAACCGGGTTGCCGCTGCCCCCGTGCACTGGTCCCGCCAGGTGGTCACCGACGGCCGGGCCGACGCCGTCGTCCTGAACTCGGGCGGCGCCAATGCCTGCACCGGCCCGGAAGGCTTCCAGAACACGCACGCAACCGCCGAAAAAGTGGCTGCCGTCCTGGGCATCTCCGCCTCCGACGTCGTGGTCTGCTCCACCGGCCTCATCGGTGAGCAGCTGCCCATGGACAAGCTGATCCCCGGCATCGACGCCGCCTTCGCCGAGCTCTCCGAAGATGGCGGTTCGGCAGCGGCCACCGCCATCATGACCACCGACAGCGTCTCCAAGGAAGCAGTCTTCACCGGCACCGACGCCGAAGGCAACGAATTCACCGTGGGCGGCATCGCCAAGGGTGCCGGCATGCTGGCCCCCGGCCTGGCCACCATGCTGGTGGTCCTCACCACGGACGCCCAGGCCAGCCCGGATCTGCTCGACGTCGTCCTCAGGGACGCCACGCGCGTCACCTTCGACCGCGCCGACTCGGACGGCTGCATGTCCACCAACGACACCGTGGTGCTCCTGGCCTCCGGTGCCAGCGAAGCCGTCCCATCCGCCGAGCTCCTGGGCGCCGGCGTCACGCAGGTGTGCGCTGAACTGGCCCGCAAGCTGATCGGCGACGCCGAGGGCGCCAGCCACGACATCGCCATCCGCACGTTCAACGCGGCCAGCGAACGCGACGCCGAGGTGGTCAGCCGCTCCGTGGCCCGCTCCAACCTCTTCAAGACCGCCATCTTCGGCAAGGACCCCAACTGGGGCCGAGTGCTCGCCTCCGTGGGCACCACGGACGCCGTGTTCGAGCCTGACCAGCTGAACGTGTCCATGAACGGCATCCAGATCTGCCGCAACGGCAGCATCGGCGACGACCGCAAGCTGGTGGACCTTGAGCCCCGCGAGGTGCTCGTGGAAATCGACCTGCAGGCCGGCGACGCCGAGGCCACCATCTGGACCAACGACCTCACGCACGAATACGTGCATGAGAACAGCGCCTACTCGAGCTAAGCGAGGATGACCATGAACGCGCGCACGCGGGAAACCACGTCCATGAGCGATGCCCAAAGCAAGGCCGGCACGCTGATCGAGGCACTGCCCTGGATCCAGCGCTTCGCCGGGACCACCATGGTGATCAAGTACGGCGGCAACGCCATGGTCAACGAGGAACTGCGCCGCGCCTTCGCCGAGGACATCGTCTTCCTGCACCACGTGGGCATCCACCCCGTGGTGGTTCATGGCGGCGGCCCGCAGATTAACTCCATGCTCAGCCGGCTCGGCATCGAGTCCGAGTTCAAGGGCGGCCTGCGCGTCACCACGCCCGAGGCCATGGACGTTGTCCGCATGGTTCTTACTGGCCAGGTGGGCCGCGAACTCGTGGGCCTCATCAACTCGCACGGACCCTATGCCGTGGGTATGTCCGGTGAAGACGGCGGCCTCCTGCGCGCCGTCCGCACCGGCACTGTGGTGGACGGTGAGGAAGTGGACCTCGGCCTGGTGGGCGAGGTGGTGGGCGTGGATCCCACGGGCATCGAGGACATCCTCGACGCCGGCCGCATCCCCGTGATCTCCACGGTCGCCCCGGAAATCATCGACGACGGCGAGGGCGAGGAAGGCGCGAAGCGTTTCCAGACCACGGGCCAGGTGCTCAATGTCAACGCCGATACTGCAGCGGCCGCTGTTGCGTCTGCGCTGGGGGCGTCCAAGCTCGTCATCCTGACCGACGTCGAGGGCCTGTACGCCAACTGGCCGGACAAGTCCTCGCTCATTTCATCCCTGACGGCCTCCGAACTGCGCGAGATGCTGCCGCGGCTCGAGTCCGGCATGATCCCGAAAATGGCCGCCTGCCTGAAGGCCATCGACGAGGGCGTGGAACGCGCCCACATCGTGGACGGCCGGCTGCCGCACTCGATGCTCCTGGAAACCTTCACAGCCGCGGGCATTGGAACCCAGGTTGTCCCCGACGAGGAAGTGAACGCATGACCGCCAACGAAGCAGAACTGGTCGAAACCCCGGCAGACGCAATAACAGGCCACAGCACCGGAGCCGACTGGCTGGCGCGCTACTCCTCCTCCCTCATGGGCGTCTTCGGCACCCCGCAGCGGGTCCTGGTCCGCGGCGCCGGCTCCCTCGTGTGGGATGCCGACGGCAAGGAGTACCTGGACCTCCTGGGCGGGATCGCCGTGAACGCCCTGGGCCACGCCCACCCCTTCGTCACCTCGGTGATCTCCAGCCAGCTGGCCACCCTGGGCCACGTCTCCAACTTCTTCACGAGCCCCACCCAGATCGCCCTGGCCGAGAAGCTCCTGGCCATCACCAAGGCCCCCGCCGGGTCCAAGGTCTTCTTCGCGAACTCCGGCACGGAGGCCAACGAGGCCGCGTTCAAGCTCGCCCGGCGCAACGGCGGTGGACCCGCAGGGTCAGAATCAGTCAAGCGCACCAAGATCATCGCCCTCGAAGGCGCCTTCCACGGCCGCACCATGGGCGCCCTGGCGCTGACAGCCAAGGAGGCGTACCGCGCGCCGTTCGAACCGCTGCCCGGCGGCGTGGTCCACATCCCGTTCGGCGATGTCGAGGCTTTACGTGCCGCCGTCGACGACACCACGGCGGCCGTCTTCCTCGAGCCGATCCAGGGCGAAGCGGGCGTGCGGCCGCTCAGTGCCGAATACCTGCAGGCGGCCCGCGAGGCCACCACGCAGGCCGGTGCGCTGCTGATCCTCGACGAGGTCCAGACCGGCATCGGCCGGACCGGCAAGTGGCTCGCCAGCGAGGACGCGGGCATCGTGCCCGACGCCGTGACCCTCGCCAAGGGACTGGGCGGCGGCTTCCCGGTAGGCGCCATCATCACCTTCGGCGAAGCGACGTCGGCCCTGCTCACCGCGGGACAGCACGGAACCACCTTCGGCGGGAACCCGGTGGCCACGGCCGCTGCCCTCGCCACCCTGCATGCCATCGAAAGCCAGGGCGTCCTGGCGAACGTCCTCGCCGTCGGCGCGCACCTCCGGGACGGCCTGGCCGCCGTCGACGCCGTCACGGAAGTCCGCGGTGAGGGCCTCCTGATCGGTTTCGACCTCGACGCCGACGTCGCCCCGGCCATGGTGACGGCCGCGCTGGACGCCGGCTTCATCATCAACAGCCCGGGGCCGCGCACCATCCGCCTGGCTCCGCCGCTCATCCTGACCACCGAACAGGCCGACCGCTTCCTGGCCGCCCTGCCCGAGATCATCAAGACAGCCAAGGACGCACAGTGAACACTGCCACCCGTCACTTCCTTAAGGACACGGACCTGAGCCCTGCCGAGCAGGCCGAGGTCCTCGAACTCGCCGTCCGCATGAAGGCCGCGCCGTACAGCGCCCAGCCCTTCGCCGGCGAGGGCAACGGCCGCAAGACCGTGGCTGTCATTTTCGACAAGACCTCCACCCGCACCCGGGTCTCCTTCGCCGCGGGCGTGGCGGACATGGGCGGCAACGCGCTCATTATCAATCCGGGCGAAGCACAGATCGGCCACAAGGAGTCCGTCGAGGACACCGCCAAGGTCCTCGAACGCATGGTCTCCACCATCGTGTGGCGCACGGGCGCCCACTCGGGCCTCGTGGCCATGGCTGAAAACTCCAAGGTGCCCGTCATCAACGCCCTGTGCGATGACTACCACCCCTGCCAGCTGCTGGCCGACCTGCTGGCGGTCAAGGAACACAAGGGCGAGCTCAAGGGCCTCACCATGGCCTACTTGGGCGACGCCGCCAACAACATGGCCAACTCCTACCTGCTCGCCGGGGTCACCGCGGGCATGCACGTGCGCATCGCCGGCCCCGAAGGCTACCTGCCCGCTGCGGACATCGTCGCCGCGGCCGAGGAGCGCGCCGCCGAGACCGGTGGCTCCGTGCTGATCACCAGCGACGCCGGCAAGGCACTCGAGGGTGCCGACGTCGTCGCGACCGACACCTGGGTGTCCATGGGCCAGGAAGCCGAAAAGGAAGCCCGGCTGCAGCTGTTCCGTGACTACTCCGTGGACGAGGCCGCCATGGCCCAGGCTGCACCGGACGCCGTCGTGCTCCACTGCCTGCCTGCCTACCGCGGCTACGAGATTTCCGCCGGTGTCATCGACGGCCCGCAGTCGATCGTCTGGGACGAGGCCGAAAACCGCCTCCACGCCCAGAAGGCACTCATGGCCTGGCTGATGCACCAGTCCGGGCTCGCCGTCGTCGAGGGCCTCGCGCCGGTGGCGGGGCGCGCCTAAGTGTCCACCCACCCGCCGTCGCAGGGCGCAAGCCCGGCCACCAAGACCGCCCGCCAGGCGCGCATCACCGCGATCCTGACGGGGGAGTCCGTGCGTTCGCAGGCAGAGCTTGCGGCCTTGCTGGCGGACGACGGCGTCCAGGTCACCCAGGCGACCCTGTCCCGGGACCTGGTCGAACTGGGCGCTGTGCGCGTGCGCGGCAAGGACGGGGCGCTCGTGTACGCGGTCCCCGGCGAAGGCGGCGAACGCGCGGCCAAGAGCGGGGTCACCCAGGAAATCCTGGATGCCCG
Source organism: Arthrobacter cavernae (assembly GCF_017368795.1). GTDB lineage: Bacteria > Actinomycetota > Actinomycetes > Actinomycetales > Micrococcaceae > Arthrobacter > Arthrobacter cavernae. The sequence goes on from NZ_JAFNLL010000009.1 coordinate 137,192, forward strand.
GCTCAGCCGGCTGTGCGGCGAACTCCTGGTCACCGCGGAGGCCTCCGGCAACATCGTGGTGCTCCGGACGCCGCCCGGGGCGGCCAATTTCCTGGCCCTGGCCATCGACCACTCGGTGATGCCGTCCGTATTGGGTACGATCGCAGGCGACGACACCTTGCTTTTGGTCGCGCGCGATCCCGACGGCGGGGCCGCCCTGGCCGCCCGGTTCCTCCAGCTGGCCCAGGAAGCCGGACCGGGCAACTGAGCCCGGCCTTCCGGCCTTCCGGCCGGCACCCAGCATTGACCCGCAAGCATTGACTCTCAACAGAACCAAGCAACAACAAAGGAGCACTCTCGTGACTGAGCGCATTGTTCTGGCCTACTCCGGTGGCCTTGATACTTCCGTAGCCATCGGCTGGATCGGTGAAGCCACCGGTGCCGAGGTCATCGCCGTGGCGGTCGACGTCGGACAGGGCGGCGAGTCGCTGGAGACCATCCGCCAGCGCGCCCTCGGCTGCGGCGCCGTCGAGGCCTACGTGGCCGACGCCCGCGACGAGTTCGCCAACGAATACGCCATGCCCACCCTGAAGGCCAACGCCCTCTACCAGGGCCACTACCCGCTGGTCTCCGCCATCTCCCGCCCGGTGATCGTCAAGCACCTGGTCAAGGCAGCCCGCGAATTCGGCGCCACCACCGTGGCCCACGGCTGCACCGGCAAGGGCAACGACCAGGTCCGCTTCGAGGTCGGCATCCAGACCCTCGGCCCGGACCTGAAGTGCATCGCACCGGTCCGCGACCTCGCCCTGACCCGCGACAAGGCCATCGCCTTCGCCGAGGAAAAGGGACTGCCGATCGAGACCACCAAGAAGAACCCGTACTCGATCGACCAGAACGTCTGGGGCCGCGCCGTCGAGACCGGCTACCTCGAGGACATCTGGAACGCCCCCACCAAGGACATCTACGACTACACCGCCACCCCGGAATTCCCGCCGGCACCGGATGAGGTCACCATTTCCTTCGAAGCCGGCGTGCCAGTGGCCATCGACGGCGTCAAGCACACTCCGCTTCAGGTCATCCAGGAACTGAACCGCCGCGCAGGCGCCCAGGGCGTCGGCCGCATCGACGTCGTCGAGGACCGCCTCGTGGGCATCAAGTCCCGCGAAATCTACGAAGCCCCGGGTGCCATGGCGCTGATCACCGCGCACAAGCACCTCGAGGACGTCACCATCGAGCGCGAGCAGGCCCGTTTCAAGGCCACGGTCGGCCAGCGCTGGTCCGAGCTGGTCTACGACGGCCAGTGGTTCTCCCCGCTCAAGCGCTCCCTGGACGCGTTCATCGAAGACACCCAGAAGTACGTTTCCGGCGACATCCGCATGGTCCTGCACGGTGGCCAGGCCATCGTCAACGGCCGCCGCTCCGAGACCTCGCTCTACGACTTCGACCTCGCCACCTACGACACCGGCGACACCTTCGACCAGTCCCAGGCCAAGGGCTTCATCGAGCTGTGGGGCATGTCCTCCAAGGTCGCAGCAGGCCGCGACCTGCGCGTCGCAGGTCAATGATGGAGGATCAGGGCCCACGGACGCCGGGGTCCCCGGCCGAGCGGAGCGAGGCTGGGGAGCGTTCGGGGACCAACGAAGGTGCACTGTGGGGCGGCCGCTTCGCCGGCGGCCCCGCAGACGCCCTCGCGGCACTGAGCAAGTCCACGCACTTTGACTGGCGGCTGGCCCGCTATGACATCGCCGGCTCCAAGGCGCACGCCCGCGTGCTCCACAAGGCAGGCCTGCTGGACGACGCCGAACTCGACGGCATGCTGAAGGCACTCACCCAGCTGGATGACGACGTCGCGAGCGGCGCCTACCAGCCGGCAGAGAGCGACGAGGACGTCCACGGTTCCCTGGAACGCGGGCTCATCGAGCGCGCAGGCACGCACCTCGGTGGCAAGCTGCGGGCCGGCCGTTCGCGCAACGACCAGGTGGCCACGCTTGGCCGCATGTTCCTGCGCGACCACGCCCGGATCATTGCCCGCCGTGTCCTGGCCACGGTTGATGCGCTGATCGAGCAGGCCAAGGCGCACCAGGGTGTGGCCATGCCAGGCCGCACGCACCTGCAGCACGCCCAGCCGGTGCTGCTGAGCCACCACCTGCTGGCCCACGCCTGGGCGATGCTGCGCGATGTGCAGCGACTCCAGGACTGGGACAAGCGGGCGGGCGTCTCGCCGTACGGTTCCGGCGCCCTTGCGGGTTCCTCGCTGGGCCTGGACCCCGAGGCCGTTGCCGCGGACCTGGGCTTCTTCTCGGCGGTGCACAACTCGATCGACGGCACCGCGTCGCGCGATGTCTTCGCCGAGTTCGCCTGGATCTGCTCCATGATCGGCGTGGATCTGTCCCGGATCTCCGAGGAAGTCATTCTGTGGGCCACCAAGGAGTTCTCCTTCGTGACCCTGCATGATTCGTACTCCACGGGGTCCTCGATCATGCCGCAGAAGAAGAACCCGGATGTCGCCGAGCTCGCCCGCGGCAAGGCGGGGCGCCTCATCGGCAACCTGGCCGGCCTGCTGGCAACGCTCAAGGGCCTGCCGCTCGCGTACAACCGCGATCTGCAGGAGGACAAGGAGCCGGTGTTCGACGCCGCCGACACCCTGGAGCTGCTGCTCCCGGCCGTGTCCGGCATGATCGCCACATTGACGTTCAACACCGAACGGATGGAGTCCCTGGCTCCGCAGGGCTTCGCGCTGGCCACGGACATTGCCGAATGGCTCGTCCGCCAGGGCGTCCCCTTCCGCGAGGCGCATGAGCTCTCCGGCGCTGCCGTGAAGCTTGCCGAGGGCCGCGGCGTCGAGCTGTGGGACCTGACCGACGAAGAGTATGCCGGCATCTCGGAGCACCTGAGCCCCGAGGTCCGCACGGTGCTCAGCACCGAGGGTTCGCTCAACAGCCGCAACTCGCAAGGCGGCACGGCGCCGGCCGCCGTCGAACGCCAGCTTGTGGCGCTCGAAGCGGAACTGGCAGCCGTCCGCGGGTACGCAGGCTAGCACCCCCCCAACGCTCTCTCACTTTTGAGGCGATTTCAGCCAACGCTCCTGCACAAAGTGCAGGAGCGTTGGCCGTTTTCCCTCCAAAGCTGAGAGAGCGTTGTGCGTTAAGAGCCGTTAACTCTCGGATACCATGGCGGCATGACCGAGATCACAACTCCTGCGCTGCTTGCCGAACTTCACACAGCAGCCGGCGTCGTCACCCGTCTTGTTGCCAAGCTGGACGACGCCGCCGTCACCGCTCCGTCCGAACTGCCCGGCTGGTCCCGCGGCCACGTCCTGGCCCACATCGCCGGCATCTCCCGGGCCATGGGCCGCCAGATCGAGTTCGCCTTGCGCGGCGAAACGGTGGAACTGTACGACGGTGGCATGGAAGGCCGCACCAAGGCCATCGAACTCGCCGCCGGGCACAGCCTGGTCCAGCACCGCGAGGCTGTCGAATCGTCGCTTACGGCGGCCATCGCCGCGTTCGACCGTCTCGATGATGCCGGCTGGAACGCCCCTATCAGCTACCGCAACGGAACAGCGTTCGACGGCGGTCTGGCGCTGTGGCGCGAACTCGTCATCCACGCCTCCGACCTGGCCGCCGGACGTGGCCCCGAGACCTGGAGCCGTCCGTTCTGCGAACACCTCATCGGCTTCCTCGCCGCCCGGGTGCCGGAGGAGTACCGTTTCGTGCTGCAGCCCACCGGCCTGCCACCGATCACCATCGGCGCGGGCACCACGTCCATCGCCATCAACGGCATGCTCACCGACATCGCCGCCTGGCTGGCCGGCAGGACGCCCACCCTCGGCAGCCTGCGCGCCACCGCCGCCGCCGACGGCGTGGACCTGCCCGGCCTGCTGCCGTGGCCGTCCGCCGCGCCTGCCGTCAAGTAGCGTCTCAGGCCCGGCTTTTCGGAGCAGCCGCTGCCCGCCACAGGTGCATCGTGGCGTAGGAACGCCAGGGGCTGGCCTCCCGGAAATCCGCCGAGAGTCCGGGCCTAGCCGGCAGGGTCTTGAGGCCGTTCCGGACGGCGGCATCGTTGCCCAGGAACACGTCCGGGGCGCTGATGACTCGCATGGCCACGTACCCCACAGTCCAGGGGCCGATGCCGGGCAAGGGCAGCAGCTTGTCCTCCAGCTCTTGGAGCCCGTCGCCGTAGCCGAAATCCAGGGTGCCGCCGGCCATGGCCTCGACGGCGGCGAGCACCGAATCGATGCGGCGCTGCGGACCCCGGAGCAGCGCCCGCCCCGATTCGGCGAGCTGGGCCGCCGTCGGGAACAAGCGCTCCAGCCCCGGTGGCATCGTACCTGAGGGCTGCGCCGTGCTTCCGGGCGATCCAGCCACGGACAACTGTGTCAGCGCGGTCCGGGCAGCCGCCACGGTGATCTGCTGCCCGATCATCGCCCGGACCAGCAGTTCGTGGGGGTCCACCGCCCCCGGCACGCGGATCCCGGGAATGGCGCGGACACTGGACCTGAGCCGCGGATCCGTGGCCAGCACCTGGTCGATGGCCACCGGATCGGCGTCGAGGTCGAACAGCCTGCGGACACGGCTCAACAGAGCGGGCAGATCGTGGAGGTCCACCGAGGCGACGGTGAGCCGCAGGGGTTTGCCGGGCGCGGCCGCGTCGTAGTCCACGGTGAACGCCGCATCGCCGCGGGGGAGGCGCAGGGTCCTTGAATAGCTGTGCGGGCCGGCGAGTTCGATGCCCGGTACCGCACGCACGGCAAGGAAATCGAAGATGCCGGGGTCGAAGGGCTCCCGGTAGGGGAGTTTGAGCGTCAGGGCCGAGCGCGAGGACACCTGGCCGCCCGTGATGGCGGCCTTGGCCGCCGTTCCGGAGGCCTTGCCCGTGGCGCGCAGCGCACTCGGCGTCAGCGCGAAGATCTCGGCGATGGTGTCGTTGAACTGCCGCACGCTGTTGAACCCCGAGGCGAAGGCGACGTCCGCCAGCAGCATGTCCGTGGACACCAACAGGGTCCTGGCCGTCTGGGCGCGGCTGGCCCGGGCCAATGACAAGGGCCCGGCGCCGAGATCGTGGCGCAGGATCCGGTTGAGCTGGCGCGAGGAATAGCCCAGGCGGCGGGACAGCCCCTCCACGCCTTCCCGGCCCAGGACGCCGTCGTTGATGAGCCGCATGGCGCGGCCCGCGACGTCGGAGCGCATGTTCCACGCGGGCGTCCCCGGGACCGCCTCGGGCAGGCAGCGCTTGCAGGCGCGGTATCCGGCCTCGTGTGCCGCTGCGGACGTCTCGTAGAAGGTGACGTTCTCTGCCTTCGGGGTACGGGCCGGGCAGGATGGCCGGCAATAGATCCCCGTGGAGCGCACAGCCGTGAAGAACTGTCCGTCAAAGCGGGGGTCGCGGGCGTCGATGGCCCGGTAGCGTTGCCAGAAGTCCATTACCCCATCCTGCCAGCCGCCCGGAGCCGCGACTAGCGGAAATCGGACATCAGCGTTGGCGGCTTTGCTAAGGTCTGGGGCATGACCGCTGCAGGCGAGCACCCGGGCCCCGAAGTGGCCGCGCTCCGGGAATTCCTGTCCGGCGATCCGCGAAACGTCGCGCCGCTGCTGCTGGGGGCCGTGCTCACACACCAAACAGACGAAGGTGCGGTCTCGGTCCGGCTCACCGAGGTGGAGGCCTACCTGGGGCCCCGCGATTCAGCACACCCGGACCCGGGCTCCCACACGTTCCGGGGCCGGACTCCGCGCAATGCGCCCATGTTTGGCCCCGCGGGCCACCTCTACGTGTACTTCACCTACGGCATGCACTATTGCGCCAACATTGTCTGCGGTCCCGACGGCGTACCGTCCGCGCTGCTGCTGCGCGCGGGCGAGGTGGTGGGCGGGCAAGCAATCGCGGCGTCCCGGCGGCCGGCGTCGAGGTCTCCGCAGGATCTGGCCAGCGGACCGGCGAGGCTGGCCACCGTGCTGGGACTGACGACGGCGGACAGCGGGCGGGATGCACTCTCCCCGCCGTTCGGGCTGGCGCTGCCAGACGGGCCGGCTGCCGCTGTTGCGAGCGGACCGCGCGTGGGTGTGGCCGGCGACGGCGGCAGCAGGCGCTATCCCTGGCGCTTCTGGATCCAGGACGATCCGACGGTGTCGCAGTACAAGGCCGCCAAGGCCGGGACTCCCAAGCCGTAGTGCCTCAGGCCGCCGTTTCCAGCGTCACGGAGTACAGCGCCAACCGTTCCAGCAGCTTCCCGCGGACCTCGGGCCACTCCGGCCGGAGGATCGAAAACACGGCGGTGTCCGCACGGCTGCCGTCCGGCGCCAAGCGGTGGCCGCGGAGCGTTCCCTCGTACTGTGCCCCGAGCCGGGCAATGGCGTTGGCACTGCGGGTGTTGCGGGTATCGCAGCGGAACGCCACACGGTGCACATCCAGCACCTCGAAGGCATAGGACAGGAGAAGGTGCTTGCTGGCCGTGTTGACGTGGCTTCCCCAGTAGGGTCGGCCGATGAACGTGCCGCCGATTTCAGCGCGTTCCTGCCGCGGGCTGTAGTCGGTCAAGGAGGTGGTTCCCAGCAGTTCCCCGGACCTCTGCGCGGTCACGGCGAACGGCACCATGTCCGGATTCTCCAGGCGGGAGGCGAAGAGGGCCGCAAGCTCCTCGGTGCTGTGCGGCTGGCTGGCGGCCATGCCTGCCCACATCTCGGAATCCACGAATCCGAAGAGCGCGTTGGCGTGCCAGGGAGACAACGGAACGAGGCTGATGCCATGTCCGGAAAGGGCAACATCGTGCTGCATTGCAGTATCTAAGCACCTACGATCCCCTTGGCAAACGATGGACGCGTTAGCGGGGGGTGAACTTTAGGTAACGAGGTCCGGAATCCGGTCTGTTCCTGCCGCGTTAACGAAAATGGCTGTAGAATGGACGGTCTGTCTTTTGCGATAGGGGTTACGGTTCAATGCACGACGCTGATTTGGTTCACGAGCAGGAATATGTTGCCGGGCTCTACGCCCGGCTCGATGAGCTGCGTGTGGAAAAGCGCGCCCAGTTGGCCCAGGTCAGGCGGGCCGGGGCAGTGGGAACCATGCAGAACGTCTCCGAACGTGACGCCTTCGCTGCACTGTACGAGGACCGCCTCGCCCAGCTCGACGCCGTGGACGACCGCCTGGTGTTCGGCCGCCTCGACCTGGACTCCGGTGAGGCGCAGTACATCGGCCGCATCGGCCTGTCCACCTCGGACCTGCAGCGGCTCATGATCGACTGGCGCGCGCCCGAGGCCGGCCACTTCTACCAGGCGACTGCCTTCGACCGCCAGGGCGTCCGGCGCCGCCGCCACCTGATCCTGCAGGGCCGCGAGGTGAAGGCCATCGAGGATGACGTGCTCGACGCCGGCATGCTCGCGGACAATGATTCCCTCCAGGGCGAGGGCGCACTGCTGGCCGCGCTGAACTCCAAGCGCACCGGCCGCATGTCTGACATCGTCGGCACCATCCAGTCCGAGCAGGACCGGATCATCCGCTCTTCGATGTCCGGGGCGCTCGTCGTCCAGGGCGGGCCCGGTACCGGCAAAACCGCCGTCGCCCTGCACCGCGCCGCGTACCTGCTGTACACCCACCGCGACAGGCTCAAGAGCGCCGGCGTGCTGCTGGTGGGCCCGTCGTCGTCGTTCATGCACTACATCGAGCGCGTGCTGCCCTCCCTGGGCGAGACCGGCGTGGTCATGGCCAGCGTGGGCCGGCTCATGCCGGGCATCCACGCCATCCCCGAGCACGACGCCGATGTTGCCGCACTCAAGGGCAAGCTCGACATGGCCGTCGTCGTGGCGAATGCCGTGGCGAACCGACAGCGGACGCCCGCCGCGGACAGCCTGCTCGAGGTCGACTCCCGTAAGCTGACACTCTCAGTCCGGCAGGTCCGCCGCGCACGGGACAGGGCACGCGCCAGTGGCAAACCGCACAACGAGGCCCGCGTTACCTTCGTCAAGATCCTGCTGCGTGAACTCACGGAACAGCTGACGGAAATCGTCGAGGAATCCAACATCGGCAACAACGCCGACCGTTCCTACCTCGCCGAGGACGTCCGCACGGCCCGCGATGTCCGCACCATGCTGAACCTGTGCTGGATGCCCATGACGCCGGAGAAGCTCATCTCGGAGCTCTTCAGCAAGCCGGCCATCCTGGAAGCCTGCACCCCCCACCTCACCGCGGAACAGCGCGCCCTGCTGCTGCGTCCCGCCAACGCGCCGTGGACCGAAGCCGACGTCCCGCTGCTCGACGAAGCGGCCGAACTCCTCGGCGAGCTGGACCCGGCCGCCGGGCGGGGGCTGGCACAGCAGGAACACGACCGCGCCCGCGACCTCGCCAACGCCAGGCAGACGCTGGTGAACATGGAGTCCATGGGCGTCGATGTCCTCATCACCGCGGAGGAACTCGCCGATCAGAACCAGGAGCGCGAGAACCGCCTGACGGCCGCCGAGCGCGCCACGAGCGACCGCACCTGGGCCTTCGGGCACATCGTGGTGGACGAGGCGCAGGAGCTCTCGCCCATGCAGTGGCGCCTGCTCGTCCGCCGCTGCCCGCTGAAGTCCTTCACGATCGTGGGCGACATCGCCCAGACGAGCTCCTCGGCGGGCGCGAACTCCTGGCAAGGTGCCTTGGCGCCGTCGTTCGGGGACCGCTGGCAGCTCGAGGAACTCACGGTCAACTACCGCACCCCGTCCCAGATCGCCGAGGCCGCAGTCCGCATGGCGAACCGCGCCGGCCTGGTCGTCTCGGCACCCAAGGCCGTCCGCGAGGGCAAATGGTCGCCCATCGTGGACCGTGTGGACGCCTCGGGGATTGTAGACCGTCTGGTTGAGGTCCTGCCGGAGGAAATAGCAGCGATCGACGGCGGCCTGCTGGCGGTCATCGCCGACGGCGAGCTCCTGCCGCAAGCCACGGCCGCACTCCGTGCGGTCTACGGCCACCGCATCGGTGAAGGGGCCGGCAGCTACGAGCAGGACATCGTGGTCATCAGCCCCAAGGAAGCCAAGGGCCTGGAATTCGACGGCGTTGTGGTCTTGGAACCGGCCGCCATGCTCAACCACGAGCACGGCAAGGTGGGCGACCTGTATGTGGCGATGACGCGTCCCACGCAGCGCCTGCGGCTCATCACCGCGGCGCCGCTCCCGGCGGGCATCGAGCGCTAGGCAAAACCGGCCCGTCAATCCTGCTAACTTAGATCTCGTGTCACACGTAAACAACCTCGAGTCCCAGCACAACGACCCGGGCTTTGCCAATATCTGGCAAGAGCTCAAATGGCGCGGCCTGATCCATGTTTCCACTGATGAAACGGAACTGGAAAAGCTGCTCGCCGGGGACCCTGTCACGTATTACTGTGGCTTCGACCCCACGGCTCCTTCGCTGCACCTGGGCAACCTGGTGCAGTTGCTGGTGATGCGCCGGCTGCAGCTGGCCGGGCACAAGCCGCTTGGCCTGGTGGGCGGTTCCACCGGCCTGATCGGCGACCCCCGCCCCACGGCTGAGCGCACCCTGAACACGAAGGACACCGTGGCCGAGTGGGTGGGTTACCTGCAGGCGCAGGTCCGCCGCTTCATCAGTTTCGACGGCGAGAACGCGGCCCGGATGGTCAACAACCTGGACTGGACCGCGCCGCTGACCGCCATCGACTTCCTTCGGGAAATCGGCAAGCACTTCCGTGTCGGTACCATGATGCGCAAGGACGCCGTGGCCTCCCGCCTCAGCTCGGACGAGGGCATCAGCTACACCGAGTTCAGCTACCAGATCCTGCAGGGCATGGACTACCTCCAGCTCTACCGCGATTTCGGCTGCGTGCTGCAGACCGGCGGCTCGGACCAGTGGGGCAACCTCACGAGCGGCACCGAGCTGATCCGGAAGGTGGAAGGCAAGGTCGTCCACGCCCTGGGCACGCCCCTGATCACCAACTCCGATGGCACCAAGTTCGGCAAGAGCGAGGGCAACGCCATCTGGTTGGACGCCCACATGTGCAGCCCGTACGCGTTCTACCAGTTCTGGCTCAACACCGCGGACGCCGACGTCGTGGACCGCCTCAAGGTGTTCACCTTCCTGAGCCGTGCCGAGATCGAGGAACTCGGCCAGGCTGTCGCCGAGCGTCCGTTTGCCCGCGAAGGCCAGAAGAAGCTCGCGTATGAAGTCACGTCCCTGGTCCACGGTGCCGATGCCACGGACAAGGTCATTGCCGCATCCGCAGCCCTGTTCGGCAGCGGCGACCTCACCGTTCTAGACGAACGCACACTTGAAGCCGCGACGGCGGAACTGCCGTCCGCGACGATCGGCGCCGACGGTCTGGGGATCATCGACCTCCTAGTTGCTTCGGGTCTGTCCGAGAGCAAGTCGGCTGCCCGCCGCACGGTCGGTGAAGGCGGCGCCTATGTGAACAACACCAAGGTGTCGGATCCCGACGCCGTGATCGAGCAGGGCGAGCTGCTGCACGGCCGGTACCTCCTGCTGCGCCGCGGTAAGAAGAACCTTGCAACCATTGAGGTTTCTGCCTAGTTATACAGTTTTTGCCGGCCCGGATTCCGGGCCCCATGCACGCTCCTTATAGGGCCGACTTGCGCGGTCCCGGGGGAGCGTGTATTGTTTTCTGAGTCGCCGGGAACGGAACAGTGAATAACTGGTTCGGATGGCGGCAATATCCCCTTCACATGGAAACCGGCTTGGTTCACATTTAGTGTGCATGCTGCTGGACTTCCCTTGGGGAATTCGAGTTGTTCCGTGAATTCAGTCGAAAAAGCTGATTTGCACAAGATGAATGATTCGGGTAGGTTTGGAAAGTTGCTCCGGAGCGAGCCGGTCCCCTT
>NZ_JAFNLL010000090.1 GCF_017368795.1 Arthrobacter cavernae
ATGAGTGACTATGTCAACCTTTTTTGGCCCCGGCTGGACGGCTGTATCTGGCCCCACCAAGAGCTCCAAGACTTGTTCCGCGGCCCGGGCTTGTTGACTTTGTGACTTGAAGCAGAGCAGTGGAGTTGCCTTTGCACGGGAACGGGCCAGGGTCCCCTTTCCCCGTGCGCGTCTGTTGATCCACACAGGAGCCTCCGGCTTGGTAGACACTTCTTGGCCGGACCGGCAAACTGAAAGGCCAGGTACTCACAGGATCATCACAGGGAGAGGACCCGATGGAGCACCTCAGCCGATTCGCCCGCGAATTCCTTAAGGCGCTCAAGAACCTTCTGCCCATCGTGACCGTCGTCGTTGTGTTCCAGCTGCTGGGCATGCGAGAAACGAGTTCGCGTGGGGCTGGTATCGCGATTACCTCTCGGACACCCCGCCGGAGCTGATTTAGCCTGTTAAACAGCTAAGCCCGCCAATCCGCGGAAGCGGGGCGAGCTTGCCTAAAAAGTGGCACACCCTTCATGCGTGGATGCGGAGATGACGGTCCGCCGCTGCACGCAGCATGGTCCACAGGCCATCTCCTCCCGACGGGACCGGGCGCGGTCTTTGGACTGTCCGGGAAATCGTCGCCATGCCAGAACTGCAATGTCAACTGCAACGTGGAACTGACCATTGTCTGCAGTTTGATTTGACCGGTGGCTGCAATGGGCTGACCGTTGGCGGCAAGTATTTTTGAACGGTCAATCCAAAATGCCGTCTACGGTCAGTTTAAAGTTGCAGCTAACACTGGAACTCAGACCGGCACCGTGAAATCAGGCGAATTCCTTCAATCACGAAATTCGGGGAGCCCTGCGTACTCGTGCACGTGAGTACGCCTGTCCGAGGGCGGAGGGCAGGTGGCACACAGCGTGTCCAATGACGGTGCTCCGAGGTGCCGCTTGGCCTTGCCATTGGTGGGCGGCGGCGGGCGGACCCTGCCGTGCTGGCCAGCGGCTCGGCGTCCCGGACGCAGAATCCTGATGTCATTTTCCTCTAATGGTTCTTGGCAGGTCTGGTACCCGCTGGCAGGCTTGATGTTGATCTGTCGTGGTGTGACCCATCATTTTCCTGACCGTTGGGTTTCCAAGGTGTCTTCACGTCGGCGTGTCCGCTGAAGTCGGCTGCACGGATGATCGACGTCGACTGCACACGCTCCCGTGAGGGATCGATGCTCACAGACAGACCTCCTGATCCTGTCACAAATATCTCAAGATGGTTGACAAATTCGCTGCCCGCCGGGAATCCTGTAATGGTCGTGCTGCCTTCCGGGTCCCCGCCGATCGGGGCCGGAGACACACGGATGTCCTCCTTGTTCGAGGGGGCCGCGCGCTGGCTGGGGGCTGTTGCGAGGTGGTCCGAAAGGACCAGGATCGAACGGAGAACCAGTCATGAACCACGATCTCGGCGGCGTCTTCCCGCCGCGCACGGCCGACAGGGTCCGGCGAGAGGCGATGCGCTTCCATCCGGCCAGCCACGTTCCCACGACGGCGCAGGTGCCCGCCGGAGAGCAAGATCTGTTGGGCCGATGGGACCGCCTCCATGCCGTGCTCGTGCGGGCCGGCCTGACCGACGACGAATCGCGCACGGAGGTCGCCCGCATCGCGGCGGGCGGTATCTGGGACGAGTGCGCCGACGGGCTCAAGGAGCACCGCGCCGCGGCACGGCAGGAAGACGCACGGGCGTTCGCCGTCGCCCTGCGCTCGATCCAGGGCGCCATCACCCCCCTCACCCTCAGACCCGGAGACCTGGCAGCGGCCAAGGGCGCCGTCACCGGCGCCAGGCGGCGTCTCCAGCACAACCGAGGGCTGTTCGAGCGGCGCCTGCACCGCACCAACCCCGTGCTCGACCGCACGGGGCGGGCATTCGCGGCGCTCGAAGCATTCCTGAACCCGCACAGACCCGAGCCGCCCGCCCGCTTCCAGGGCGGCGCCGTTCCAGCCGCGGCCTGAGCAAGCCCGGAGCGCACCGCCCGACGGCGTCTTGGGCTCTCCGCCTTTGAATGCAGCTGGTCAGAGGCAGGACGCCGCCCGGTGCAGTCCCCGGACTTGCCTGAGCCTTCTGATCGGCGGCGCCCTTGAAAACCGCCAAACAAAGCTGCGATTTAACCGCCATCCCCGGGGTTCTGGCACGAATTTCGTGAACGGTGACGGATCGTCGCTGCGTGCGGTGTTCCCGCACCAGGACAAGGCGCTGGTGAAGCAGGTGCGCCGTGTGGACGGGATGACGCGGGTGTCGGTCCGGACCCGCGCGAACAGTGCATTCCCGTGCCCCGGACTGCGAGGTGCTGTCGCGGCGGGCGCACAGCCGCTACCGGCACCGGATCGCGGACACCGATCCCCGATTCACGAAAATCGTGCCAGAACCATTCCCAACGAACAGTCACATTCCGGCACGGCCCGGCGC
>NZ_JAFNLL010000091.1 GCF_017368795.1 Arthrobacter cavernae
CCATTCCCAACGAACAGTCACATTCCGGCACGGCCCGGCGCGGGTCATGAAGCCGGTCCGGGACTGTGGCGGGACGGGCAGGGGGCGGAGGTCCGCGCCGCCGCGGGGCGGTGGTCGCTTCAGGGGGTCCGGTTTTTGCCTACGATAAGGGACAGTTATGCTACACATCCCCGGCCGGCCCCGCTTTCCGCCGGACAACGCGGAAACGCGGAAAACGCGGAAAACGGGGACGAGGCGGCAATTGGGGGTCCGCGGGTTGGGGTCCGGGGCCCGTCCCGGGCGCCCGGGGCACGGACGCGGACGGTGAAGATTGATGAGCGGACGGGAACGGCGGAGGCAGGCATGGCGGAGGCAGGCATTCCGGAACACCCCGGCAGCGGGCAGGGCGGCGCGGCGGGGGCCCCGGCCCCCGGCGGGCGGATCACCGCTCCCGGCGGGCGGGTCACCGGCCACGGGCCCGGCGGCCTGGCCGGGATCAGCCCGGAACTGGAGCGGCTGCGCGAGCTGGCCCGGGCCCACCGGGAGCACGCGGTCTCGGCGAACACCGAGCGCGCCTACCGCGGCGACTGGGCGAAGTTTCAGGCGTGGTGCTCCCTGCACGGGCTTGTCTCCCTGCCCGCCGGCCCGGACACCGTGGCCATGTACCTGGCCGACCGGGCCCGGCTCGTCACCGGGCAGGGCGCCCACGCCTACAAGCCCTCCACCCTGCAGCGCTGGATGGCCGCGATCGCCGGCCGGCACGCCGCCCACGGCCACCCCTCACCGACCCGCACCGCCGAGGTGTCCCTGGTGCTCTCCGGCATCGCCCGCGAACGGCAGGCCCCGGTCCGCCGGATGGTCCCGCTGCTGCTCGATGACCTGAAGATCATCCTCGCCGGCCTGGACCGGGACCGGTGGCCGCACGGGGTCGCCGCCGCCCGGGACGCCTTCATCCTGCTCTCCGGCTTCGCCGGGGCGTTCCGCCGCTCCGAACTGGCCGCCCTGACCGTCGGCGCGGTCAAACACCACGTCCACGACGGCCTGCACGTCAGGGTCGCCTCCTCCAAAACCGACCAGGAGGGCCGGGGCACCACCCGGGCCCTGCCGTACGGGCAGCACCCGGGCACCTGCCCGGTCTGCGCCTGGACCCGGTGGATGGACATGCTGGAGGCCGCCCGGCAGGGCCGGGCCGCCCTGATGAGAACCGTCTTCGACACCCCGGCCTGGGAGGAGAACACGCACGTCTGCCGCAGGCCCCGCCGCTGGCACCTGGACCCGGACACCCCGCTGCTGCGCGCCGTGAGCAAGGCCGGGGACATCCGGGACGCCGGTGTCGGCGGCCACGCCCTGAACGCCATCGCCAAACGCCGGGCCGCCTCCGCCGGGTTCGGCCACGACGACATCGGCTTCCACTCGCTGCGCGCCGGATTCGTCACGCAGGCCCGCCGCAACGGCTTCGACGCCCGCTCCATCCGGCTGCAGACCGGACACCGCTCCGACGCGATGGTCGACGTCTACGACCGCGAGTACGTGCCGCTGGCCGGCGGCAACGCCGTCCTGGGACTGGGCCTGTGAGCCCCGGACCCCGGCCCCGGCCCGGGCCCGGCACGCCGCACCACTCCGGTGCGCCGCATCACGCCGCCCTGCGGCACTGGGCCCTGTACCGGGACTGGTGCGAGGCGACCGGACGCGAGCCCCTGCCGGCGGACGCCGGGACCCTCGAGGCGTTCCTCCGCCAGTGCCCGGCCTCCAGGGCCCTGACCGTGGCCAGGCTGGGCGCCATCCGCCTCATGCACGACCGTGCAGGGATAGCCTTCGCCCCGCTGGGGGAGGACACCGCGCCGCTGCCGTGGCGGACGGGGGAGGGCTGGCTGGGGCTGCCCGAGGCGCTGGCCTGCATCCCCACGACCGGCTGGACCCGCGGGCTCACCGGCCGCCGGGACGGCTTCATCCTCGTCGCCGCCGGGGAACTGGGCCTGTCCCGCACCCGGATCAGGCACCTCGGCGCCGGGGACATCGAGGCCGGGCCCGGACACACCATTGTTGCCGGGACGACGGTCCGCCGCGGCCAGGACGCCGCCGGATGCCCCGCCTGCGCGGTCACCCGGTGGCTGGACGTGCTGGGGCGGCTGGAGAAGGACTGGAGGGGCGGCACCCGCCAGTACCTGGCCCTTGCCCGACCCTCCCCGGTGCATGCCTGCGAGGTGCCGCCCACCCCGGGCTGGCAGCAGGCGTTCACCCTGATCCCGGGCATCGACCGGCACGGTTGGACCTCCGAAGGATTGGCCCTGAGCACCCGCTCCCTCAGCGCGGTCCTGGCCCGGCGGCAGGACCCGGTGCAGGCGTCCCGGGCCCGGGACGTCCGGCCCACCCCTGCCCCGGACGAGCGGGAGGAGCCGTGCGGGTACACGCGGGAACGCTTCGAGGACATCAGTCAGATGCTGGACGCACTCGATGAGAAGATCGCGGACGCCCTCAAGGAGAGCGAACGCGTCCTCGCCC
>NZ_JAFNLL010000092.1 GCF_017368795.1 Arthrobacter cavernae
TGCGCAGAGAGAAGGAGCTCCGATGGAAGTCGGGCACTCTGCAGGACATTTCCGAGGTTGACGAGGAACTGATCGCCGAGGTACTGGCGAATTCCACCGGCATCCCGGTCTTCAAGCTGACCGAGGAAGAGTCCAGTCGCCTCCTGAGGATGGAAGACGAGCTGCACCGGCGCGTGGTGGGCCAGGATGAGGCGATTAGGTCGGTTTCGCGGGCTATCCGCCGTACCCGTGCCGGTCTGAAGGACCCGAAGCGTCCCGGTGGCTCGTTCATTTTCGCCGGCCCCACCGGTGTGGGTAAGACGGAGCTCGCCAAGGCCCTCGCCGAGTTCCTCTTCGCCGATGAAGACGCACTCATCTCCCTGGACATGTCCGAGTACTCGGAAAAGCACACGGTTTCGCGGTTGTTCGGCGCCCCTCCCGGATACGTCGGTTACGACGAGGGTGGCCAGCTGACCGAGAAGGTCCGGCGTCGTCCGTTTTCCGTGGTTCTGTTCGACGAAGTGGAAAAGGCCCATGCGGATCTCTTCAACTCGCTGCTGCAGATCCTGGAAGACGGCCGCCTGACCGACTCCCAGGGCCGGGTGGTGGACTTCAAGAACACCGTGATCATCATGACCACCAACCTGGGTACCCGCGACATCTCCAAGAGCGTCGCGACGGGGCTTCCAGTCCGGCACGGACACCCAGACCGGCTACAACCGGATGCGTGCCCGGGTCACGGAAGAGCTCAAGCAGCACTTCCGCCCCGAGTTCCTGAACCGTGTTGACGACGTCATCGTCTTCCCACAGCTGACGCAGGACGAGATCATCGAGATCGTGGACCTGATGATCGGCCGCCTGGAGCAGCGCCTGGCGTACAAGGACATGGGAATCGAGCTCACCACGGCCGCCAAGGTGCTCCTGGCCACCCGCGGCTACGACCCCGCGATGGGTGCCCGGCCGCTGCGCCGCACCATCCAGCGCGAGATCGAGGACCAGCTCTCCGAGAAGATCCTGTTCGGCGAGCTGCACGCCGGCGACATCGTGATGGTGGACGTTGACGGCGCCGGCGACGAAGCGAAGTTCACCTTCGCAGGCAACGCGAAACCGCGCATCCCCGACGCACTGCCCGCCGCGACCTGAACAGCAATCACGTCCGACCACCGTTGAGGCGGACTGAAGTCCGGTGTCTCACCACACTGCCCTGCAGGCGAAGGATTCCATGACGCCTGAGGATCCAGCCGGGGCGCTGCTACGGCGTGGCCAACGCGGGGGTGCGGCCGGCCGGACCGCACCCCCCGCCTCCCGGCCCCGTGGATCAGTGCTTCCTGAAGGCGCCTTTGACTTTTTCGCCGGCCTGCTTCAGGCCGGCTTTGACGTGGTGGCCCTTGCCCTCAGCCTTCAGCCGGTCGTTGCCGGTGGCATCGCCTGCTGCTTCTTGCCCTTGCCGTGGAGTTTCTCGGCAGCGTTATGGATCTTCTCACCCAAACCCATGGTGGTTCTCCCTAGTTGGCCGCCCCGTCGACGTGAATGCCGCCACAGCAGTCCTCGAACATCTAACGGAATCCGGTGCGCAGGCTGTCAGGGGAAGCCGCAACCCTGCCGGTAACCGGCAGCTACGTCAGCTGGACTTTAACGATCCCGGAACGCTCGACTCCGCCGGCGTGCATACGCTGGTCCTCATCTCTGCCGGGACCGCCGAAGACGACGTCGTCATCAACCGGCACGAGAACGCCGTCATGCTGCTGTCCATCCACACCGCTGCAGCTCGCGGATTCCTCGACGGAACCGCCACCGACATCACATACATTCTGGGAAGGGAACTGGTGGATCCGCTGACTGTTGCAGCAGCAGCCGCGCACAGCTGACACGAATCGAGAAGGCGCCCGCTCAGGGTTCGGCTTACGCTACTAGGGAACCGTCAACCCAGGCTGCGATCCCGTATGGCCAACGCTCAACGGTCTTCAGCGCTGGCGGCAGCGCAGAGCCCAGCGTCTGCCGGACCGTCCGCGGGCCACACGCCGCACACCGTTTCGACGGTGGTGGGATACGACATGGCTGCCCTCAAATACTCTGCCAGCGCCTGGGCCGTGCCGATCTTGACGCCCAGGTGCAGCGCGCGGCGTGAAGTGCCCGCGACGTCGGCTGACGCGGTGATGGGGTCTTCGGGGAAATCTCTGCGGAGTCGGGCGAGGGGATTCAGTGCCGCGGAGTCGTCGCCGCTTTCCAGGGGGACCCCCGGTACGTTGCGGTTTGCGGTTCAGGCAACCTTCTGCGGGCAGGGCGCGGCAGGGGCCCGCCGGGGAGCCGGAAGGCCGGGCGGTCCGGTGGCGGCCGTCCGCTGCAGTCCGTCCGGGGAACGGCTGCCCGTGGACGGCCGGGCGTTCTGCCGGTCAGGGGCGTGGGGCCCTGCCGGTGATCCGCGGGCGGGGACGTCCGGGCACAGGTCCGTGATCAGACCCATT
>NZ_JAFNLL010000093.1 GCF_017368795.1 Arthrobacter cavernae
CCGGGTACCGCAATCCCCTCCGGGATCCGCGGGACCGGCGCCTGAACCGCATCGCCGGGCCGTCGTCGTTGGTGTTCTTCGGAGTCACCGGCGACCTCGCCCGCAAGAAACTCATGCCCGCGGTCTATGACCTTGCCAACCGTGGCCTGCTGCCGCCGAGCTTCGCCCTGGTGGGCTTCGGGCGCCGCGAGTGGGACAACGAGGACTTCGCCGCCGAGGTGAAGGAGAACGTCAAGGCCCACGCGCGCACCAGGTTCGACGAAGCCGTCTGGGAGCAGCTGGCCTCGGGCATCCGCTTCGTCCGGGGAGAGTTCGACGACGACGACGCCTTTGAGCGTCTCGGCGACACCCTGGATGAACTCGATGAGACCCGCGGAACCCGCGGGAACCACGGCTTCTACCTGTCGATCCCGCCCAAGGCCTTCGAGCAGGTGTGCCGGCAGCTCTCCAAGCACGGCCTCGCCCAGGCGAAATCCGGGCAGTGGCGGCGCGTGGTCATCGAAAAGCCCTTCGGGCACGACCTCGAGTCGGCCCGGCAGCTCAACGACATCGTGGAATCCGTGTTCCCGCAGGACGCCGTGTTCCGGATCGACCACTACCTCGGCAAGGAAACGGTCCAGAACATCCTGGCCCTGCGCTTCGCCAACCAGCTGTTCGAACCCCTGTGGAACGCGAACTACGTGGACCACGTCCAGATCACCATGGCCGAGGACATCGGCACGGGCGGCCGCGCCGGGTATTACGACGGCGTGGGCGCTGCCCGCGACGTCATCCAGAACCACCTGCTGCAGCTCCTGGCCTTGACCGCCATGGAGGAGCCCATCTCCTTCAACGCCGACGACCTGCGGGCCGAGAAGGAAAAGGTCCTGGCGGCGGTCAAGCTGCCGGAGGACCTCTCCACGCACTCCGCGCGCGGCCAGTTCACGGGCGGCTGGCAGGGCGGCGAGCAGGTGCAGGGCTACCTGGACGAGGACGGCATCCCCGCCGACTCCAAGACGGAAACCTTCGCCGCGATCCGCGTGGACATCAACACCCGGCGCTGGAACGGCGTGCCGTTCTACCTGCGCGCAGGCAAACGCCTGGGACGGCGCGTCACGGAAATCGCCGTGGTGTTCAAGCGCGCCCCCAACCTGCTCTTCCGCGACCACAGCGAGGACGACTTCGGCCAGAACGCCGTGGTCATCCGTGTCCAGCCGGACGAGGGTGCGACCATCCGTTTCGGTTCCAAGGTCCCGGGCACGCAGATGGAGGTCCGCGACGTCACCATGGACTTCGGCTACGGCCACTCGTTCACCGAGTCCAGCCCCGAAGCCTACGAGCGGCTGATCCTGGACGTCCTCCTGGGCGAGCCGCCGCTGTTCCCGCGGCACGCCGAAGTGGAGCTGTCCTGGAAGATCCTTGACCCGTTCGAGGACTACTGGGCCGGCCTGGATGAACAGCCGCAGCCGTATGCCCCCGGCAGCTGGGGCCCCGCCTCGGCCGAGGAACTCCTTGCCCGCGACGGACGAACCTGGAGAAGGCCATGATCGTAGACCTGCCCGACACCACCACCTCCAAGATCTCCAAGAAGATCACGGCCCTGCGCGAGCAGGGCGGCGTGATCGCCCTGGGACGGGTGCTCACCCTCGTGGTGGTCACCAAGTCCGGCCTGGAGGAGGAAGCCATCGAGGCGGCCAACGAGGCCAGCCTCGAACACCCCTGCCGCATCATCGTCCTCGCCGACGCCGGAGCCGAAGCCCCGGACCGCCTGGACGCCCAGATCCGGGCAGGCGGCGACGCCGGTGCCTCCGAGGTGATCGTGCTCCGCGGCTTCGGCCAGCTCGCCCACGAAAGCGAATCGCTCGTGGCCGCGCTGCTGCTGCCGGACGCACCGATCGTGGCCTGGTGGCCGCACGGCGCCCCGGAAAGCGCCTGCGAAACTTCCATCGGACGCATCGCCCACCGCCGGATCACCGATTCCGCCAACGAGCCGGACCCGGCCCAGGCCCTGGAGAACATCCGCTCCACCTACAAGGCCGGCGACACCGACCTGGCCTGGACCCGCCTGACCAACTGGCGCATGCAGCTGGCCGCCGTCTTCGACCAGATGGACGCAGACCCCGTCTCGGCCATCGCCGTCGAAGGCGCCTCGGACTCCCCCAGCACCCTGCTCCTGGCGGCCTGGCTCACCCGGGCACTCGAAGCACCCGTCACGATCGTGGCCGATCCCGCGGGGACCGGCATCCGCCGCGTCCGCCTCACCCGCTCCAGCGGCGACGTCCAGCTCTTCCGCCCCGGCCTGTCCGTGGCGGAACTGACCCAGCCCGGCCAGCCCACGCAACGGATCTCCCTGCCACGCCGCAGCCTCAAGGACTGCCTCGCCGAAGAACTCCGCCGCCTCGACCCCGACGAAGTCTTCGG
>NZ_JAFNLL010000094.1 GCF_017368795.1 Arthrobacter cavernae
AAGGAAAACCCCTTCGACCTCGTCTTCCACGGCGGCTCCGGCTCCTCCGCCCAGGAAATCGCCGACGCCGTCTCCTACGGTGTCATCAAGATGAACGTGGACACCGACACCCAGTACGCCTTCACCCGCCCCGTGGCCGGCCACATGCTCGCCAACTACGACGGCGTCCTGAAGACCGACGGCGAAATGGGCAACAAGAAAAGCTACGACCCGCGCGTCTGGGGCGCTTCCGCCGAAGCCGGCATGGCCGCGCGCATCGTCGAAGCCGCACAGCAGCTCGGTTCGGTCGGCAAGACCTTCTAACTGTCATCCCGCCGTCGAAGAGGCCGGTGAGGGCGGCTCAGCCGAACAATACTGCGGCTTCGTCGTAGCGGTGCTGGGGGACGGTTTTGAGCTTGCCGAGGGCCTCTTCGAAGCCGACGTGTGAAATGTCGGTCCCCTTGAGTGCTACCATGGTTCCCCAGCGGCCTTCCACCACGGAGTCGGTGGCGGCCATGCCCAGCCGGGTGGCCAGGACGCGGTCGAAGGCTGACGGCACGCCGCCGCGCTGGATGTGGCCCAGGATGGTGGCACGGGTTTCGATGCCGGTCCGGGCTTCCAGCTCCGGGGCCAGCTGGTCCGCGATCCCACCGAGACGGGGACGTCCAAAGGTATCCAGCCCGCGCTCGGAGTGCGGGGATTCCATGTGCTCAGGAACAAACCCTTCGGCAACCACTACCAGCGGTGCGCGTCCGCGGGCGTGGGCTTCCTTCACCCACTGGGCAATCTGCTCGATGCTGGCTTTCTGCTCCGGAATGAGGATGGCCTGGGCGCCGGCCGCCATGCCTGCGTGCAGGGCGATCCAGCCTACATGGCGGCCCATGACCTCGACGATCATGCAGCGGTGGTGGGATTCGCCAGTGGTGCGGAGGCGGTCGATCGCTTCGGTAGCGATCTGGACCGCGGTGTCGAAACCGAAGGTGTAGTCCGTGGCGTCAAGGTCGTTGTCCACGGTCTTGGGGACGCCTACGATCTTCAGGCCGGCGTCGGTGAGGCGCTTGGCGGCGGCCAAGGTGCCTTCGCCGCCGATCGCGATGATGGCGTCGATGCCGAGGCGGTCCATGTGGGCCTTGATGGCCTCGGGGCCGCCGCCGACTTCGAAGGGGTTGGTGCGCGAGGTGCCCAGGATGGTGCCGCCCTGCTTGGCGATGCCGCGGACCATGGTGCGGGGGATGTCGATGACATCACCCTCCACCACGCCTCGCCAACCGTCGCGGAATCCGACGAATTCTTGGCCGTGGATGGCGATTCCCTTCAATACGGCGCCTCGGATGACGGCGTTAAGTCCGGGGCAGTCGCCACCGCTGGTGAGAATTCCAATTTTCATGTTTCGGCTCAAATCATAGGGAGGGATTGAATGCGGACAGCCGGCCAGCGCGATGGCCACAACCAGTTCAGGCCCGGGGTGTGCCCCGGGCCTGAACCAGCAGAGTTTTCGCGGTCAAGCCGTGAAGATCACAAAGAACTTTCTGATCCGTTCTTGGATATCCCAGGTTCCTTGCCACCCGATGGGGAAGACGGCGGCCGTTCCGGCCTCCAGTGTGATGGGATCACGGCCGTCCTCAGTAACCACCATTCGGCCTTCAAGGACGTTAATCACCTCACCGCGCTCCAGGAACTCCCACCGGGAGAGACCTGGTGCGGCTTCCCAGACTCCAGAGACGATGCGCGAGTCATCGCTGGTGAAGGGAACGGACATCCTCACTGCTATGTCGTCGCTTAGCACGTCGGCAAAGGGCGGGCCAAGCCAGGATTTTTCTAGGTCCTCTTCGAAGAGTTCGCTGGGTTGGAAAGTAATGCTCATCTGGATCTACCTTTCTTCTTCCCCGCCCGTAACATCTCCGGCGGGCAGGTGGTGGTTGCCGCGGCTCGATCAAGCAGCGGTTGAATCTATGCCAGGGCGGCCAGGACGGACATGGCTTCCTCAACGACATTCGTCGTGGGGAAGAAGGGCCGGTTCACGCCGGCCATCTCTTCCATGACACGGACTACCTGGCAGCTGTAGCCGAACTCGTTGTCGTACCAGACATAGAGGACCAGGTGCTTGTCATTGGAAATGGTCGCGAGGCTGTCAACGATGCCCGCACGGCGGGAGCCCACAAAGTCGGTGGAGACGACCTCGGGCGAGTCAGTGAAGTCGATCTGCTTGCGGAGATCGGAGTGCAGCGACATTTCACGCAGGTAGTCGTTGACCTCGTCCCGCGTGGTGCCGTTCTCCAGGCTGAGGTTCAGGATGGCCATGGAGACATCCGGGGTGGGGACGCGGATGGCGTTGCCGGTGAGCTTGCCCAGCAGTTCCGGCAGTGCCTTCGCTACTGCCTTGGCCGC
>NZ_JAFNLL010000095.1 GCF_017368795.1 Arthrobacter cavernae
CCCCCCCCCACCAGGGGCTCCCTGCTGCACTCCCCGGGAACGGGCGGCACCGCGCACCTGCGCATAAACATCAAAGGCCCCCACGGCGAGCGCACGGCGGTGGTTTCGGGCCCGGCCGGTCAGGGGCACCTCACTGCGTGGGAGGGTTCCTTGGCCTGCACGCCGTCCTGCGTCAGGACGGGCCCGCCCCTCGGTGGTTGTTTCCCCGAGTCCTTGCCCGGGGCTGGAAGCGGCGCTCGTGAGGCTCGGATCGCGGGGTGTGACCCCGTTGTGTGCCACGTGACCGGAAGCAAGAGGGGGCCCCGAGCCGGTGGTGCTCCCTTGACGGACGCCGAGGGGACGTGCTGGTCACCAAGGGGCGCTGCGGATGCTGCCCTGCTCGAATTCGCCGCAGCAGCACGTGCCCGGGTAGGCACCTGCAGTACTGCTTTCCCTGCCCGTGCGGTTCTCCTCCGTGCGGTTCTTGACCGTGCGCTGGGACGCTCGCCGCAACGCCTTGGCGCGGTGTCCGGAACCGGTGCCGGAAAGGTGCTGACGCGGGAGCGGTCGGTGCGGGGGGAGCTGCTCTGGCAGACCCGGCCGGAGCCACCCAGAAGGGGGGGGCAGCTGGCCGGCAACGGCTACGCCCCGCGTCGAAGCCCCCAACCGGCGGCGGCCCCCTTCCCCCCACTGCCCGGTGTCCAGTGGTGCCAGGTAGCGCCCGGTGCTCTCCGGCGGCGGGCGCCTGCCCTGGCGGCACGGCATCCGGGTCAGCGTCTGCGCCGCCTGCGGGTTCCCGCGGCGTCCTGGGCCTTGCGGACAGGCTTGGGCCGGATAGCGTTGAACACCGTCATCGTCACCGACACCAACGGTGATTTTTTCAGGTCCAGGTTCTCATACCGCTCCCGGCTCTGGGAGACAATCCAGGAGACCATGTCCCCGCCATGCAGGTCCCGGACATCGGTGAGGATATCCGAGGCGTGGTAGCCGGACTTCGAACCAATCTCCATGACGCGGCCTCGCCCATCCGTGCGGTACACGAGCTGCAACTTCACGCGTTTGTCATGCCGGGCCTGGGAACGGGAAATTGACAGCAAGCGCCGATGGAGCTCGTGAATGCCCGCCAGGCGGCCCTTCGCGCGGGCCGTCTTGGGCATCTGGACACTGTACTGCCTGCCGCCCCCGGGGAAATCAGTGCTCGTGCTATGGAAGGACCCGCGGCGGGAAAGCCGTGCGAACGTGCCCCCGGTGTCTTCAGGGACCACCGTTTTCGTTTCCACCCCGGCCTTCGCACGGACCGGAACAAGATGCCCGTCCCTGCCGCGCCGCCGCGAGGGCATGTGCGTGACTTCACCGCGCTCAAACAGTTCGGTCAACGCCTCCCGGTACGCCTCGCCGCGGCTTTGCCCGGTCGCGACCTTACGCAACATCCTTTCCGAACGGCCCAGCCGCTCACCGAGCTCCTTCCACGTATACCCATACACGGCCTTCAAATGCAGGACCAGCTCTCCCGGGCCCATCAAGCCCGGATCAATAACGGCCATGGATCAATCCTCCGGGGTGAGGAACTCAGAAGCGAAAAACGCTGCATCCGTGCCCGCGCGGACCGCCCGGACACGCAAGCGGTCCCGGTCCTCCCGCGACAGCGGCGTCTTCACGTTCTCCAAGACCCCCTGCAGACGCAGACGCCCGATCCGCCCGTCGTCCCCTCCCCCGTACCGGGCCGGTTTCGCCCACCCCGGCACGAACGTCGTATAGATCGCGTCGCCATTAATACCCAGCAGCGTGTTCCCGGGAACCGCCAACGCCCCGGCCGTGTCCGCGCCCAACCCACTCGGGCCAAGAAGGACCTTCGCCCGGCCCCTCGCCCAGACCTGCACCGCCAACTCCGGCCGGTAAAAAGGACGATGCCGGGCAGAGACCGGGGCCGAGACCCTGTACACAAAAGCCTCGCCCTTACGTTCCATGCCCGAAAGAAACTCTGCCGGAACATCCCGCGGGTTCCACGCCACCACCGTTGAAGCCCTGCCCCGCGAGGCAAACGCACCGATCGTCTGGATCATGATCGCCCGCAACGCAGCACTAACGCCCGCTTTCACCGCGACAGGCATCTCCGGGTCATCCTCCACGGTCTCCCGGATCCGGATCACACGCTTCGCGAAGGTATCCAACGGCCGCACCACAACACGCCCACCCTC
>NZ_JAFNLL010000096.1 GCF_017368795.1 Arthrobacter cavernae
TGACTTCAACTTGGTTTGGTTCTGGCACGAATTTCGTGAATCGGGGATCGAACGAGGTTGCGGTCATGAGAGCAGGACTCTCTGCCTCAGGAGCTGGAAGCGGGTCCGGGCCGACATCCGCACCGCCTCGTCCACCCGGCACACCTGTTCCACCAGCACCTTGTCCAAGCGTGGGAACACCACCCGCAGCAGATCCTCACACAGTCGCAACGATCGCACCGCAGTGACGATCCGTCACCGTTCACGAAATTCGTGCCAGAACCCTTGGTGGTTCTGGCGCGAATTTCGTGAATCGGGGATCGGGCGTGGTTGCGGTCATGAGAGCAGGACTCTTTGTCGGAGGAGTTGGAAGCCGGCCCGGCCGAACATCTGGCGTTTGATCATTTTGATCCGGTTGATGTGCCCTTCAACGATGCCGGAGCTGTAGGGCAATGTCAGCCCGGTGATGACCGCGTCCCGGTCCCGGCCGACGCCGTTGGGGAAGGAGTGCAGGCCCGGCAGGGTGCCGATGCAGGCCTTGCCCAGCCAGCCCCGGAGCCGGTCGCCGCGCAGGCCGGCGAGCATGGCGGCGAAGCCGCGTACATGCGCGGTGGCTGACCCGGGCTCCGGGCAGTGGGCCGGCACGGCCCCGGGCCGGCCCCGCCCGTTCCCGCGCCGGCGCGCCGGGGGCAGACATGATCCAGCGGCCACTTGCCTGTCGGCGGCGCAGGGGCCGGCGCGGGGACGATTCCGGTGGCACGGAGCCCCGCAGGCAGGCCGATACCGTGCCGTAGCTGCCCCGGCAACCGGCTCGCGGTGATCTGCCGGTACAGCTCGGTGGTGCTGACCGGGCCCTCGCCCGGTCGCTGGTGCAGGCAGGGCTTGGAGGCACTGGGGATCGTCACCCGATTGGCCCAGGACGCGGCCGGCGCGTCCGCGCTGTCGGCGCGCGCATACTTGCGCACTGTGTTGCAGGCCAGGCCAGGCTCAAGCATGCGGGCGGCTGCCTGCATGCTGGTGCCCTGCCCGACCAGCCCGCGCACACAGCGTTCGTGCGTCCGCCCGGGCAGGACATGGCTGGCGGCGCAGTCGCCGGCAGCAGCCTCGCCGACCTCCCCGGGAGGCTTTTGACGGTCATCGGGGACTTGCTGCGCGGCGGACCCGGCCAGGCACAACCGGTGCCGGGCGACCTCCTTTTCCACGTGTTCTCCCAGGTTGTGCCACAGGTGCCAGCGGTCGGCGACCTGCACCGCTTCCGGCGCTCCGGCGCGGGCGCCCTCCGCACAGGCCCGGCCCGGTCGCGGCAGATGATCTGCGCGCCGGGGTGCCCGCGCAGCCATCCGGCGAAGGTGCCGGACTGCCGGTCCGGCAACAGGCCGGCGGGACGGCGGGAGCCGCAGCCGGCCGGGACCGTGACGCAGGCCTCGCGTTTGCGCAGCGCGAAGTCGTCCACCCCCAGCACGTTTGGCGCGCCGGCCGGAGCGGGGGCGGGCAGCAGCAGGCGGAGCAGGGTCCTCCTGCTCGCCGCCGCGGCCAGAACGGCGGTGAGCCTGGCCCCGGCCCGCCCGGCCAGGGCCAGGCCGACTGCCTGGAGCACCTTCACCGGCGCCGGGGTGCGCCGCCCGTAGCGGGCAGCCACGCCTTTGACCTGCTCGGAGAAAGTACGCCGGGAGCAGCCCGCCTCGCCGCAGAACAGGCGCCGCACCGACAACCCGGCGGCCACCGGCTGCCCGCCCACAGCGGTGTCCGCGACCCGGCGCCGGCAGCGGCTATGCACCCGCCGCGACAGCACCCCGCAGCCCGGGCCCGGGAACGCACTGTCCGCGCGGGTCCGGGCCGACACCCGCACCATCCCCTCCACCCGGCACACCCGCCCCGCCGGCACACTGTCCAAATGCGGGAACACCACCCGCAGCAAATCCCCACACAGTCGCAACGATCCCACCGCAGCAACAATCCGTCACCATTCACGAAATTCGTGCCAGAACCAAACCAAGTTGAAGTCA
>NZ_JAFNLL010000097.1 GCF_017368795.1 Arthrobacter cavernae
CGATCTGTGTTCCGGACAGGATGCCGTGGGCCCCGGAGGTGGTTGCTGTCCATGCCGGGGCGTAGGCCGGGGCATGGGCGGGGGCCTTGTTGATGGCCGTTGAGTCGCCCAGCACGGCCAGCGAGGTGGCGCCCAGGGTTACCGGAACGGAAACCGGGGCCACGATCTGTGTTCCGGACAGGATGCCGTGGGCCCCGGAGGTGC
>NZ_JAFNLL010000098.1 GCF_017368795.1 Arthrobacter cavernae
GCCACGATCTGTGTTCCGGACAGGATGCCATGGGCCCCGGAGGTGCTGGCCACGGAAGCCGGGTTGGCCGGCGGGTACGCCACCGGCGGGTTGGCCGGAGGGTAGACGACCGGCGGGTTGGCCGGCGGGTAGTTCACCGGCGGGTTGGCCGGTGGGTAGGCCGGGGCATGGGCAGCCTTGTTGATGGCCGTTGCGTCGCCGAGCACGGCCAGCGAGGTGGCGCCCAGGGTTATCGGAATCGAAATCGGGGCCACGATCTGTGTTCCGGACAGGATGCCGTCGGCCCCGGAGGTGCTGGCCACGGAAGCCGGGTTGGCCGGCGGGTACGCCACCGGCGGGTTGGCCGGAGGGTAGACGACCGGCGGGTTGGCCGGCGGGTAGTTCACCGGCGGGTTGGCCGGGGGGTAGGCCGGGGCATGGGCAGCCTTGTTGATGGCCGTTGCGTCGCCGAGCACGGCCAGCGAGGTGGCGCCCAGGGTTAGGGGAACGGAAATCGGGGCCACGATCTGTGTTCCGGACAGGATGCCGTCGGCCCCGGAGGTGCTGGCCACGGAAGCCGGGTTGGCCGGCGGGTACATCACCGGCGGGTACGCCACCGGCGGGTTGGCCGGCGGGTCGACGACCGGCGGGTCGGCCGGCGGGGAGTTCCCCGGCGGGTTGGCCGGCGGGTCGACGACCGGCGGGTCGGCCGGCGGGGAGTTCCCCGGCGGGTTGGCCGGCGGGTCGACGACCGGCGGGTCGGCCGGCGGGGAGTTCCCCGGCGGGTTGGCCGGCGGGTCGACGACCGGCGGGTCGGCCGGCGGGGAGTTCCCCGGCGGGTTGGCCGGCGGGTCGACGACCGGCGGGTCGGCCGGCGGGGAGTTCCCCGGCGGGTTGGCCGGCGGGTCGACGACCGGCGGGTCGGCCGGCGGGGAGTTCCCCGGCGGGTTGGCCGGCGGGTCGACGACCGGCGGGTCGGCCGGCGGGGAGTTCCCCGGCGGGTTGGCCGGCGGGTAGACGACCGGCGGGTGGGCCGGCGGGTAGGCCGGGGCATGGGCAGGGGCCTTGTTGATGGCCGTTGCGTCGCCCAGCACGGCCAGCGAGGTGGCGCCCAGGGTTATCGGACTCGAAATCGGGGCCACGATCTGTGTTCCGGACAGGATGCCGGGGGCCCCGGAGGTGCTGGCCACGGAAGCCGGGGGGGCCGGAGGGGCGTTCGCCGGCGGGTAGTCCACCGGCGGGTCGACGACCGGCGGGTTGGCCGGAGGGTAGACGACCGGCGGGTAGGCCGGAGGGTAGACGACCGGCGGGTTGGCCGGCGGGTAGGCCGGGGCAGGGGCCGGGGCCTTGTTGATGGCCGTTGCGTCGCCCAGCACGGCCAGCGAGGTGGCGCCCCGGGGTATCGGAATCGAAATCGGGGCCACGCTCTGTGTTCCGGACAGGATGCCGTGGGCCCCGGAGGTGCTGGCCACGGAAGCCGGGTGCGCCGGAGGGTAGTTCGCCGGCGGGTAGTCCACCGGCGGGTAGACGACCGGCGGGTTGGCCGGAGGGTAGACGACCGG
>NZ_JAFNLL010000099.1 GCF_017368795.1 Arthrobacter cavernae
AGGTTGCGATGGGCGGCATGTATCCGGGCGGGCTGGTGGGGGATTGGATCCTCGCTACCCCGGGCGGTGAATTGGAACATCATGAATACCGCAGCCAGGTGGACTTCAGCTCCGCCGTTATCCACGAGGGAAGCCCCGAAACAGAGTTCCGCCAGCGTCCGGACAAGGAGCTTGACTTCAAGTTCTTCAACAGCACGATGAAGTTCGACGACGGCGGCAACTTCGAGATCTGGACGTTCGAGTCGGAGACGTCCGGACGAAAATTCCCGGCGCCCCTGGCGCGCGTCACCGAGGGCCAGATCTTCCACGGCACGGTGCACCCCGGCAAGGAAGTCCACACCATCCACTGGCACGGGGTGGAACCGGACCCGCGCAACGACGGCGTGGGGCACACCTCCTTCGAGGTCACGGGCCAATACACCTACCAGTGGCAGCCCGAGCCCGGCCGGCCCGGCGACCCCAACGTCGGGGCGGCCGGCAACTACTTCTACCACTGCCACGTCAACACCCCGTTGCATGTGCAGTTGGGAATGTTCGGACCTTTGGTCATAGATCCCGTAGCCCACCCGGATTTCCCGGTGTCACCGGGGGCACGGCGGGCCTTCGTCGACGGGCCGGAATACGACATTGACACGGAAGCCATCCTGGCGCCGTACGCGGTCGATCCGCGGTGGAATGAACTCGGCCATGCGGCGGGTCTCTCCGGCGAGGATGTGGGGCTGGACAAATTCGAGCCGTCACATTTTTACCTGCTGGGCGGGGAGCTTGCCCATCCGCAGGAAGAGGACGGCCCCCGCCAGCTCTCCCGCATCCGCGCCAATGTCACCTCCGCAGACAGGAAACCGACGCTGCTGCGCTTCGTCAACGCCACCTTCATCCGGGTCAACGCCCATTTCACTGACGCAGCCGGGAAGCCGGTGGAAATGGCTGAACTGATCTCCCACGACGGCCGGCCGTACCGCGATACGTCCAGCCCAACCGGCGCCTGTCCGCCGACCTGCGACACCGACAGCCCCCTGGTGACGGACGTCATCAACGTCGGAGCCGCCGAGCGCTACGACATCATCCTGAATCCACCGTCCCCTGGCGATTATGTGCTAACCGTCGAACTTATGAAATGGACCTCTGACACGGTCATCGCGTCCCGCAACATCGCCATCATCGCCCGCTGACGGGCCCCGTTGCCTCATGTCAATACCTCCGGGAAGGTCAGGCGTTCCATGCGTGGTTGATGACGGGTTTGACTGGTGCGGGGTTCTTGGCGCGGGAGAGTGTTTCCAGTCCGCCGGTGAGCGCGAGGATGTGGCGGGGGCGGGCCGACAGCCGCACCGTCCCGCCCGCCCGGCGCACCCGCCCCGCCGGCATCCTGTCCAAGCGCGGGAACACCACCCGCAGCAGATCCCCACACTGTCGCAACGATCCCACCGCAGCGACGATCCGTCGCCGGTCACGAAATTCGTGCCGGAACCCTTCGTTTGGCGGTTAATCGCAGCTTCCAATGGCGGTTTCCGCGATCCCGTTTGAGGAACCCTGAACGGACGCAGAGCGCCTTTCTGATGACCGTGCCGGCATTAGTGGCCTCATGCGCGCACCTCGGATCCGGTGTAAGCGTGTCCCTTGCACCCGGTATCCCCGCCCCGTACCTTGGGGGCAGCGGAAGACGGTCTCCGCAGCCACCGGCCGCCCAGCGGCGGCGGATCAGAGCCACACGAAGGAACGCAGCCATGGCCACAGGCACAGTTAAATGGTTCAACGCAGAGAAGGGCTTTGGCTTGATCGCCCCCGACGACGGGTCCGCAGACGTTTTCGCCCACTACTCGGCGATCGCCAGCAGCGGCTACCGCTCCCTGGAAGAGAACCAGAAAGTCGAATTCGATGTGGTCCGGGGCCCGAAAGGCCCCCAGGCAGAGAACATCCGCCCGCTCTGACCGCCCACAGCAACTGCCGGACACGGCCGCAACACAACAGCGCATGCAACA